>NZ_JARZAE010000004.1:7577530-8840452 GCF_029892095.1 Kitasatospora sp. MAP12-44 | reverse complement strand
GGCACCGCGCGGCGCGACGGTGATGACCACCTCTGAGCCGCTGATCGCCATCGTCGCGCTGTAGTCCTGGACGTCGCCGCCGTCGCCGGGTGTGTAGGCCCCGAGCAGGGAGCCGAACAGCAGCGGGTCGCCCGGCTCGGTCGGCAGCACCTCCAGTGCCCGCTCCGCCGCCCTGTGCAGGGCCTGAGAGTCCAGGGAGCGGCAGACCTCGTGCAGGTCCTTCAGCTCGCGGGCGTCGAAGCCGTTCTTGAACGTGCTCTGCGAGTAGGCCCGCACCAGACTGCGGTAGCCGACGTCGCCGCGCTCCAGCATCTCGACCGGGAGGTCGTTGAAGACCTCCATCACCTGGCTGCAACTCCACAGCGCCAGCGCGGCCACCGTGGCCGGGTCCTCCCCGAGTTCCTCCAGCAGCTCCTCACGGCATCCTGAGCCCCGGAGTCGGACGTGTCGGCGGACCCGCTGCGTTCCTGGGTGCGGCCGCGCCACGGACCACCCCGAGGCCGGTGGGACGGAACCAGTCGTTCTAAGGGCGCAGCTTCTCCAGCGCGGTGTTGATCAGGCGTGCCCTGGGAGCGGGCAGGTGGGTCGTGGCGTCTTCGCTGGCTGTCGGGTAATCGCGGGCTTGCAGGGCGGAGATGATCTCGGCGGTGGCCTTCACATGGAGGTCCCTGGCTGCGTAGCCGAGCACAAACGCCCCATGGTCAAGGTGGCCGGTTTCTCTCAGGTGTGTGATCAGCTCGACGAGGTCCCAGGGCTTAGCTCCTGCGGTGGCGCCGTTGAGCAGGGCGCGGGCCACGTCGTTGTGACCTGCCGCCAGTGCTTCGTTGACGGCGTCGGTCACTTCGTGGAAGGGCCGCTTCATGCCTACATGGGTCAGGAGAATTCGTGCTTCGGAGGAGTAGCCCTCGGCTTTGATGCGTTCGGTCAGCTGGACGGTCTCCGCGGTCGGCCAGTCGGATGCCGCCCTACGCAGGAGGTCACGGGCTTCGTCGTCGTGGCCGCTTTCCCGCAGCTGTGTGGCGATCTGCTCCGCTTGATCCAACCGCATGTGCCGGAGCAGGAGCAGCATTCTGTTGCTGGCGCCAGCGCCGTGCTCGCTGAGGTGTGCGATCAGAGTCGCGACCTCTTTCGGAGGGCGTGCTGCCGTGCTGAGCAGCAGATGGTCATACGGGTTACCGAGCTTGATCACTGTTTGATCGGTGGCCAGTTCGAGCAGCTGGCTCAGCGGCAGCTGGAGGGCAGCCTGGTCCAGGAGCTCGGTGAAGTCGTTGGGACCGAGGGGAGGGTCGAGCGACTGGATTCGCCGCACGTATGCCGCTGCCGACGGTGCGGGCGGTGCTGTCCTGGTCGCGCGCTGGGCGAGCCAGGCTCCGAAACGGCTGGCCTGCACGGCGGTGTTGTCCGGTTCTGCGTCGCTGGTGGCGGGGTTGTTCGGGTTGTCCGATACGGCTTCCACGACAGCGGGGGCGTGCATCACGTCCCAGGATGTGAAGGCGGGCTCACCCAGGGCGCCACGGGCGTCCTGGGTGAGTTGGTCGCCGGTGTCGTTGACGTGGGCGGCCTTGTCGAGGGACTGGGCGATGTCGTCGAGGAAGGCGATGTCGTTGTCAGGGGTGACCAACGCGCTGAGTTGACCCGGTTCGGGTTCGTCGGCCCCGGCGGTGGACTTGAGGTGGTGGACCTCCGCGCGCAGCCGGTCGATCTCACGGCTGGCCTGGTCGACGAGGTCGAGCGCTTCGCGTTGCTTGGCCTCGGCCCGATCCTTCTCCCGCACGGCCCGCTGCCGGTGCTCCTCGGCCTGGGCGAGGCGGCGGCGCACGTCCTGCTCCTGCCGCTGAGGGGCCGTGGGGTGGGTGTGCAGGCGGTCGGCCTGGCGGGCGAGTTCGCCGATGCGCAGGTTCAGCCGGCCGATCATCTGCAGGAGCAGGATGACGAGGTGGCCGGCGTTGGCCTCGGCCTGGCGGCTGCTGGCCAGGGCCTGTTGGGCGTGAATGAGCTGGTTCTGAACGTCGATGGTCTGCTGCTGGGCGAGGACCAGTGCGCCCTTGTCGCCCGCCGGGGGGAAGGCGGTGCTGACCGGGGTGGGGGTGCTGCGCAGCTTGTCCCACAGGGGTCGGGCCTGCTCAGTGAGCCGTGCTGCGGCTTGGGAGTCGTGGGAGCAGATGTCTGCGACGGCTTCGACGAAGTCCCAGCGTGGGGTTCGGCCGGCCAGCCAGTCGGAGACGGTGGACTTGGCGGGTACCCGGTGGTCGGCGAAGTGCTCGGGGGTGAGGGCGTCGAGGAGTTCGTCGACCCTGAGGCTGGCACCGCGCACCCAGGTCCGCAGGAGTTCGGCGATGGCGTTCGCCTCGGTGCTGGTGCCCTTCAGCGGCCCCCAGGGCCGGCCGCCCGCCGGTGCGCTCTGTTCTTTGGGCAGGGCCCCTCCTCTCCTCAGACCGCGTCATTCGTCGGTCAACCCGGCTTGTTCGGCTCCGGTCCGGTGGACAACCCTCCGGCGTGGCTGTGGCCATCCCATCAGAGGCATCGTCGTGATGCCGCCGGTTTCGCGGCATTGGCCGTGCGGGGTGCGTACGGGTCGACTTCCCCTGATTCGGAGCGGTACATGCCGACATTCCCTTTCCCGCTGGGCGGCCGGGCACTGGGGCCCGTGCAGCGGGTCCTGCTGGTCGCGTTGACGGTGCCGGTGCTGGCGGTGGTGACCGTGGCAGCGGTGCCCGCGCTGGTGGTGCTGCCGTTCCTGCCCGGCGGCACCGACCGGGCGGTGCGGCTGATCCGCTCTCATGTCGCCTACGCGCGGACGCTGCTGATGTGCAGCGGACCGGCCCCGGCGAAGCCGGGCCCGGGTTAGGCGCAATGCCGGTGACTTTAGGTTGCTCCTGGCTGGGTGATGGTGGTTCTGGTGGTGGCCAGTTGCGGGTCCGTGGCCGTCCTCGCACGTGCCCAGCAGGACGCCGTCTGGGACCGCACCCAGGCCGGCAACAAGCTCACCGCGCACCTGCGGGCGTACTACCCCGGCTATCTGACCGCTGTCGGCCATCGCCGCGAGGGGATCTTCCACCCCATCGCCCGGGTTCTGCTTGCCGCAGCCCCTACTCCTGAACGGGCCTCCCGACTCACCCGTCCACAGCTACGAGCTCTACTGAAGAAGGCCGGCCGCAAGAACACCATCGAAGCAGAAGCCGACCGGCTCCACGCGGCCCTTCGCATTCCCTAGATGCGCCAACTCCCCCTGGTCGAGCAGGCCATGGGCCGACAGGCGCTGGCCCTGCTCCGTCAGTTGGAAGCCGCTTGCGAGCGCCGAGGACCTCGCCGAAGCGTCGACGCTTGCCTTCGAGACTCACCCCGACGCAGAGATCATCACGAGCTTCCCCGGCCTCGGCCCGCTCAGCGGCGCCCGCGTCCTCGCCGAAATCGGTGACGACCGCTCCCGGTTCACGGACGCCAGAGGGCTGAAGGCGCACGCAGGCGCGGCCCCCGTCACGAGGGCCTCAGGCAAGAGCATGGCGGTCCTGGCCCGCAGGGTGAAGAACCAGAGGCTGGCCTCCGTCGGATACATGTGGGCCTTCGCCGCCATGGCCCACTCAACCGGCGCGAGGGCCCACTACGACCGCAGGCGAGCAACCGGGGAGCGGCACATAGCCGCCCAACGCAACCTCTTCAACCGCATGATCGGCTGCCTCCATCACTGCCTGACCCGACGAGTCCCCTTCGACGAGGCTGTCGCCTTCCCTCCTTCCCCAGGGCCTCACCTGGCACTGGCTGCTTGACACCTTTTCGCATCGGATGTCTTCTTCCCGCCGTCGAACCCCCGGCTCGCCGCTGGCACGGACGCCGCCCCCTTCACCGACTGGGAGTCGATGATCCCGGCGGTCGGCTCCGGATCACGGCCCGCCTCCTTCCGGACCCGGTCGCGCAGCCGGTCGTGGAACTCGGCGACCAGGCCCGTGTCACGCCAGCGCCTGAAGAAGGCGTAGACGCGGTCCCACGCGGGAAAGTCCGCAGGCACCGCCCTCCAGGCGATGCCGCCCGCGACCAGGTCGCGCACAGCGTCGACCAGCTGCCGTGGCAGTAGCCCTCAGGCTGCCCGCCGCGGCCCTCCAGCCAGGCGGGCACGGGCATCGCGTCGCGCACGACGGCCCATTCCGCGTCGTTCATGTCCGAGGGGTATCTCGGACGCCTGTGCGTGCGGTCCCCGGCATTCCCAAACCGGTGAGCGAGGCAATCACACGACAGGGGTGCAGAGTTGGACGACAACGGCGTAGACACGGGAGACTGCAGCACCAGGGGCCTCCTGTTGCTCGGCTGGATTCGACACCCACGAGCTGTGCGGGAGGCCCCACTTTCATGCCCTGCTGATCAGAGAATCACCCGACCGAGTTGGCAGACTCGAACTCACGCCCACGAAGTTCGATAGAGCAACGGCTAGTTACTCCTGGTCAGGCTGGCCAAGCGTCCAGCCGCTGATCGCGGTGATCGGCCCGCGCCAGGTCGCCAGGGGTGTGAGTGGTGCGGCCGGACCGGCGAACTCCCCGTTCACCGAGTGGGACAAGACCCTCGGGGACGCCCGCCTCTGCGCGGCCATCGCCGACCGAATCACCTTCCACTGCACCGCCGCAGACCATCAGCAAGCGGCGCGCGCCCAAGAACCGATGCGCGCGGCAGGGCGCCCCGAGGATGCTCACGCGGATCCGGACCGGTTCCCGGCCGCCGGGGCCATAGCCGGCGGCCTGCCGGTCGTCGCCGGCCAGGGACATCGAGGCCGGCGCGGGTCGAGAGCGATGCGCAGGGGCGGGTCCGGCCGGGCGGCGGCGAGCCGCTGGTCCGGGGCCTTCGCGGGCGCGCCCGATCAGCGGTGCGGGTCTTCGGCGACCGGGCTGCGACCGAACACGTGTCGGCGCCACCACACGGTCACAGACAGCCATCACGATGTGAGCTGGATCCCCTTGAGGGGGCTGCCGGATCGGGGTGGCCCGTGACGGTGCTCACGCGTCCCGGGCGCCCCCTACCCTCCCTAGTAGGCCACCCGTCGGCTCCGGCCACCGCACCCGCCCGGCTGCTCGCCGCCCCCGCCGCGCTCCCGCGCCTACGGCCGAGCCTCCACTGTTTTCGCAGCTCAAACCGGTACAAAACGCCCAAAAAAGCATGCCCTGCCAGGTTTGACCGCCCGGACGACGAGCAGCCGGCCCGCGCGCGAGCGGCGTGTTCGCCCCACCCCGCTACGACGCCGCGTCGTAGCGGGCACCCCTTGGAGCCAGCCGCCGACCCCGCTAACAATGGCCCAGTCGCCAGCTGCGGCGGTGGTCCGATCCACTCCCGCAACTCCCGTACGGCAGTCACCACCCGTGACCGCCCCGGTGCCGACTCCCGCCCGCCGGGCCCCACCGGGCCCGCCGAACCGCGGGGCGAGGCGCCCCCACGATTGAGGTCGAACTCCACATGCCCGTGATCTCCACCCGCATGCGCAAGTCCGTCGCCCTGCTCACCTCCGCCGTCGGCATCGCCGCGATCGGCGCCTCCATCGCCCCGACCGTCGCCTCGGCCCAGACGCCGCAGTCGCTGGCCGCGAACATCGTCCCCGCCGGCCAGCTCGCCTCCTTCGACCAGATCATCAGCCACGAGAGCGGCTGGAACGTCACCGCGACCAACCCGTCCTCGGGCGCCTACGGCCTGGGCCAGGCCCTCCCCGGCAACAAGATGGCCTCCGCCGGCTCCGACTGGCAGACCAACGCGGGCACCCAGATCAAGTGGGCCTACGACTACATGAACAGCCGCTACGGCAGCCCGAACCAGGCCTGGGCCTACTGGCAGGTCCACCACAACTACTGACCGGCCACTCCCACCGATCCGCCGCTCAACCACCCACCCCACGACCCACGACGGACGCCACCGCGGCCGAACAGGGTGCTGTGGGAGCAGGCCCCGGCGCTGCACCCGCAGCCGGAGCTGATCGGGACGACGTGGCTGGAGGCCGAGCACACCTCCGCCGAGCGGCGGGCCTTTCTGGCCACCTTCGCCTCGTTGGTCGGGGAGGACGGGTGGCGGCTGCTGCGGTACATCCTCGCCTCGGTCAAGGTCTTGAGCGAGGGCGTGGACACCTTCGACTGCGACGCGGTGTTCTTCGCCGACGTGCGCGGGTCCATGGTCGACCTGGTCCAGGCCGTCGGGCGGGCGCTGCGGATGCGCCCGGGCAGCGGCAAGATCGCCACCATCGTCGTGCCCGTCCTGCTGGGGGCCGGCGAGAGGGGCGACCAGCTGCTGACCTCCCGGGCCTACGACGGGCTGTCCAAGATCCTGATGGCGCTGCGCTCGCACGACGCGGCCGCCATCGAGCGCCTGGCCATGCCGCAGTCCGAGACCCGGCCGCCCAGGGAGCCGAAGCACGCCGGAGAGCCGGAGGAGCGCCGCTCCGCCGCCGGGGAGGCGCAGCAGCTCCAGTTCTCCACCCAGCGCGACCCCGCCGTGATCGCCGCGTTCATCCGCACCCGGGTCTTGGAGCCGGAGCGGGCCGAGTTCCGGCGGGGGCTGGAGGAGCTGCTCGCCTACCGGGAGAAGTTCGGTGACGTGAAGGTGCCGTACGCCTACCGGGCGCCGTCTGGGCACCGGCCGGGCGTGTGGGTGGCCGATCAGCGCCGGTATCGGGCTGCCAATGTGCTGGATGCCGAGCGGGTCGCGCTGCTGGACGAGCTCGGCATGGTGTGGTCGGTGTTCGACACGGCCTTCACCTGCAACTTGACCGCGGTGGCCGGCTACGCGGCCGAGCACGGCCACGCCTGCCCGCCCAACGAGGCCGTGTGGGGCGGGCGCCCGGTCGGGACCATCATGAAGAACCTGCGCACCGCCCAACGCCGCACCGAGACGCTCCAGCGCCGGGCCGAGGCCGGGGAGGAGGGCCTGGACTGGGCGGGGGCGCTGACCGCCGACCGCAAGGCCGCCCTGGACGCCATCGACCCGGCGTGGTGCCCCACCTGGTCGGTGGAATGGCAGCGGAACTTCACCCTGGCCTGGCGCCACATCCAGGACGGCGGGACGCTGGCGGGCGCGGAGCCGGGCGGCATCGTCGCCCAGGGCGAAAACCTCGCCGCCTGGGGCCGCGCCCAGCAGACCGGCTGGGACACACTCGCCCCCGCCCAGCAGTGGGCGCTGGAGCACGTCTCGGACTCGAGCCGCTGCCCGCCGAGCAGCTCTCGCCCGCCAAGGTGACGCATGCCGAGAAGGAGGCCCGGAACCTCGCCACCGCCGCCCAGTACCGCGAGCGTGAGGGGCACCTGAACGTACCCCGCACACACAAGGAGACCATCCTCCTGGACGACGGCACCACCGTGCAGATCGGGCTCGGGCTCTTCGTGGAGAACTCCCGACGCAGGCGCGCCGACATCCCCACCGACCGCACCACCCGACTCACCCAACTTGGCATGCGCTGGGAGTAGCCGGGCGCAGGAGCAGGCCGGGTTCGGTGTACGGGTCGGTCGCGTGGGTTCTCCCGCAGGCGGGCGGTCAGGAACGGCGGAACCAGCGGCGGCACGGCCGCGGAACGCCGAGGGCGGTTGTCTCGAACGGGTCGGGCCTGGCGTCGTTGCGGACCGTTGCCAGGCCGAGGTCGTCCAGCTCGGCGATGGTGTGCGCGTGCGCGACGGGGTGCAGCGGGACGACGGCGACCTCGGGGTAGGACAGGTGGCGCAGAGCCTCCTCCCGCAGCAGGGCTCGCAGCAGGTGGTTCGCGACCGGGCCGGGCGGATCCTCGTTCACGGCGACGTGCAGCAGGAGTTGAGGTTCGGGGGAGTCCGGCCAGTGGGCCAGGGATAGCCAGGCGGCGCATACCGCTGGGAACCCGGATACCCGGCGGGTCAGCGCTTCGTGCAGGGCCTGGGCATCCGGGCCGGTGGCCGGGGCGAGCCGCAGCCGGTCGTTGGGAAACTGTCCGCCCAGCGTTCCAGCCGCCAGGCGGGGCAGGCGGGCCTCACCGTGCCGGGAGCGGAGCACCAGTTCGACGGCGCCGGTTCCTGCCAGCATCATCATCAGCCCGGCCGCGTCGCAGTACGAGGTGCCGACGGCCGCCGGCACGTCCCGGCCCAGTCCCGCGTCGGCGAACCCGAGCAGGATGCGCTCGCCTGCCGGGTTGCTGCCCGTGATCACCTGGCCGGGGGCGGCGATCGGACGTACATCCCGCCGTCGAACAGCGCAATGAACACGTCCATGGCGACGGAATCCTCCTCGGCGGACTGGTCGAGGAGCTGGGCGAGGTGCGGGTTCGACGGTGCGATCACGGACGGAGTCCAGGTGCCGTCCGGATCCGGCCCGGCGCTAGGTTCGCAGTGCCGGGCCGGATCCGCTGTCAGGGCGACTGCTCCCGCATGCGGGTCAGGCCATCGGTGGTCCCCAAGCTGCCGAAGCTAGGGCATCGCGGCTGCCGAAGCGCTCCGCCGAGCCCGCCGCACGGTCGAGTTCTCGGCTCTGCTGACCGCCATCGCCGCCCCCGGTCACCTCATGACCTCAATCAGTGGATCAGCGCCCAGGTCTGGTAGTTGTTATTGAAGTTGCACGGCGATCCCCAGGCCAGGTTTGTTTGCCCAGAGTCCAGACACTGCCCCTCGTACTTGTTGTAGAAGTAGTTGTTGCCGTTGGGGGAGATCGACCACTGCCACAGCTGTTGAACGTTCGAGTCGTCGCACCCCTCGGTGCCCGTCACCGGTCCGGAGGAGAGGTCGTTGACGGCGAGGCACCGGCCTGTCTGGACGTCAACGAGCTGGTACGAATCGTTGTAGGGCGCGATGTGCCACTGCTGGAACCCGCCGCCGTTGCAGGGAATGTGGTAGATCTGCCCCCCGTAGTTGGAGTCCAGACAGGTGGTGCCCCCGGTGGGGGTCCAGTTCAGCAACTCTCCGGTTCCGGAGTTGGCCTGAGCCTGGCTTGCCATGCCCATCATCGTGCAGGCGGTGATCACAGCCAGGGCGGCAGCCTTGAAGCCGATTTTCTTGATCACAGTCGTCCTTTCGATCGTCGGGGAGTCGGGAACGGGCTCGCTAGATGGCAGTACGCGCCATGACTTCGGGCACTTGCGACCTGCGGCCCGCTCATTACGGTGCCGCGTCGGCGACGATGGTGGCCAGCTTCCCGGACTTGTCCGGACGCTAGACTCGCTCACGCCGACCAGGGGGGTGGCAGAGATTGCCGGGGGGAAGCATGGCCGAGCTGCAGGTCAGTGGGATTCCGGATCCCGCCATGGCCGCGGATCTCGCGGAGTTCATCGGGCTGTTGGACCGGCTGCGCGTGTGGGGCGGCAACCCCTCGTTCCGGACCGTGGCCAGCCTTGTCGGGCCACTGCTGCGCCCGCCGCAGCCGGTGTCCAAGTCGACGATCGCCGACATGTTCCAGCCTGGCCGGCGCCGCCTGAACCAAGACCTGGTGGTCGCCGTCGTCCGCGCCCTGGGCCTGGACGAGCGCGCCGTCGACCAGTGGCGCAAGGCCTACGTGCGAGTGCACGCCCAGGCCAAGACCCGGCCCCGCGGGCACCTGGCTCCCGCCGAGCTGTCAGCGGACCTGATCGACTTCACGGGCCGAGCGGCAGTGGTCGAACGCCTGCTGGCCCTGCTCGATGAGAGACCTGCGAGACCGGTGGGGCCGGTCGTCCTCACGGCGATCAGCGGCCAAGGGGGCGTGGGCAAGACGTCCTTGGCGATCCACGTCGCGCACCGCGTCGTCACGCGGTTCCCCGACGGGCAGTTGCAGGCCGACCTGCAGGGCGCGGGTCCCGTGCCCGTAGCCCCTCACGACGTCCTCGGCCGCTTCCTGCGGGCTCTGGGCATGGCGCCGGAGAGTATCGCCGGTGCCTTGGAGGAGCGCGCGGCCCAGTACCGGAGCATGCTCGCGAAGCAACGTGTGCTGATCCTGCTGGACAACGTCAGGGACGCCGCGCAGGTGCGCCTGCTGCTCCCGGGTGCCGGTTCGTCGGTCGCGCTCATCACCAGCCGCAGCTCGCTGGCCGGCCTCGACGGTGCGAACCGGGTCACCCTCGGGGCCATGGACGAGGAGGACTCGCTCCGTCTGTTGACCCGGATCGCCGGAGAGTCGGCGGTGAATGCCAGCCCCGAGGCCACCGACGACCTGTTGCGCCTGTGCGCCGGCCTGCCGCTGGCCATCCGGATCGCCGCGGCCCGACTGGCGACCGAACCGGCTCTGACCGCCCGCCGGTTGGTCGCGCGTCTCCACGACGAAAGCGCGCGCCTCAACGAGCTCCAGGTCGAGGACCGGGCTGTCCGGGCCACCTTCGCAGTTGGCTACGACAGCCTAGGCCCCGCAGCCCGGAACGCGTTCGCCCTCCTGGCCCTGGTTCCGGGCCAGACGGTCTCGCTGCCCGCAGCGGCAGCCCTGCTCGACGGCAGTCCGCAGTCCACCGAGGAGGTACTGGCCGAACTCCTCGACGCCGCGCTACTGGAACCGGCAGGCCCAAAACGCTACAGGTTCCACGACCTGATCAAAGTCTTCGCGGTGGAGTGCGCCCACGATGCCTTCGCGGACGCCGACGGCAACCTCCGCAGCCACTCCGAGGCGGCCGTGGACCGACTACTGGAGTGGTACCTGCACACCGCCGTGGAAGCCGCCACCGCCATTCACCCCAACCGCCGCGCTGTAGAACGCGACCCGATCCCGCCGGGCCGCGTCAGCCTGACCTTCACCGATCCCGCGACAGCCCTGGACTGGGGGGACCGGGAGCAGGCCAACCTGACCGCCGCCGTCCACCACGCCCGGAGAACCGGACGCCACCGGCAGGCCTGGCAACTGGCGATCACACTGTGGAGCCAGTTCCAGGTGCGCAGCGCCTGGGCCGACTGGATCGCCACCCATGAACTGGCCCTGGAGAGCGCCGCGGAACTCGGCGACACGGCCGCGCAGAGCTGGATCCTCAACTGCCTTTCCCCTGCCTACCAGGGAGTAGGCCGCTACCAGGACGCGATCGGCAGTCTGGAGCGCGCCCTCGACATCCGGCTCCAGACCGACGACCTGCGAGGCGCGGCATCCTGCCTCATCAACATCGGCTTCATCCGGGGCGAACTCGGCGAACACGACCAGGCGATCACCGCCACCCGCCGCGCCCTGACTATCTACCAGGAGCTCGGCTTCCGGGCCGGGCAGATGCTGGCCCGGATCAACATCGGCGAGCTCGACTCCCGACGCGGCAAGCCCGAAGACGCCGTCGAGCACTTCCAGCGCGCGCTGGCGGACTCCATCGAGATCGGCGACCGCTACCAGCAGGGAAAGATCCTCGCCAACCTCGCCGCAAGCCAGCTCGCTCTGGAACGTCACGGCGAAGCAGCGCAGCACGCCACGCAAGCAGCCGCCCTCTGCAAGGAACAGGGGAACCGCTTCGACGAAGCGACCTCCTATCGCACCCTGGGACTCGTCGCAGCTGCAAAGGGGCAGAACCGGCTGGCAACCACCGACTTCAACAGGGCCATCGCCATTTTCACCGAGCTCGAGGCACCGGAAGCCGAGGAAACCCGACGCATTGCCGATCGGGTCACCGGTCGGCAATCCTGACAGCGATACCGGTGTGTGGCCACCGGCCCTGGTGACGCGGCGGATGGAAATCAGTCCGGCCTCCGCTATCAGCATCGGTCTGCTCTGCTCAGGAGGTCGCGAAGCCGAGCACGGCACGCTCCTCACTGAGGCGAAAGTACAGCCGCACCGCGCGCTGAACGTCCTCGCGCACAGCCCGGCTCACAGCCCAACCTCCCGGGGGGGCTGCCCCGCAACACCCGCAGCGGCGACCGGTCCAGAACCACCCAGTAGCGGCGAATGTAGCCGTCCTCCACCTGCCGGACCCGGTTCACCCGTGCCCGCCAGAGCGCGAACGCCGACGTTGAGCGGGAGGAGTTCCGGCGGGGCCTGGAGGAGCTGCTCGCCTACCGAGAGAAGTTCGGCGACGTGAAGGCGCCCTACGCCTACCGGGCGCCGGCTCGGGGTGTGGGTGGCCGACCAGCGCCGCTACAAGGCCGCCGGCGTCCTGGACCCGGAGCGCGTCAAGGAGCTGGAAACAACGTCGCCGCGGTGGCCGGGTACGCCGCCGAGCACGGGCACGCCTGCCCGCCCACCGAGGCGGTGTGGGGTGGGCGCCCGGTCGGGGTCATCATGAAGAACTTCCGCACCGCCCAGCGGCGCACCGAGGCGCTGGAGCGCCGCGCGGAGGCCGGCGAGACGGGTCTGGACTGGGCGGGGGCGCTGACCGCCGACCGGAAGGCCGCGATCGACGCGATCGACGCGGCGTGGTGCCCGGCCTGGTCAGTGGAGTGGCAGCGGTGCTTCGCCCTGGCCTGGCGTCACGTCCAGGGCGGCGGGAAGCTGGCGGGCGCGGAGCCGGGCAGCGTCGTGGCCCAGGGCGAGGATCTCGCCGGGTGGGCTCGCGTGCAGCAGGTCGGCTGGGACCAGCTCGGCCCCGCCCAGCAGTGGGTGTGTGAGCACGTCCTGGGGCTGGAGCCCCTGGCGCCGGAGGAGAGGCCGGTGGGGAAGGTGACGCACGCGGAGAAGGAACGGCGGAACTTGGCCGCTGCCGCCCAGTTCCGGGCTCGTGAGGGGCACCTGACCGCCCCTCGCAAGCACAAGGAGTCCTTGGCCCTGCCGGACGGCAGCACCGTGCTGCTGGGGCTGGGGCTGTTCCTGGAGAATTCCCGGCGCAGGCGCGGTGACATCCCCGCCGAGCGCGCCGCACGGCTCACCGAGCTCGGGATGCGGTGGGAGTAGGCGGGCGCCGGGGCCGGGCGGCGGCCAGGGGGGCTGGAGCCCCGGCCGCCGCGACCGTGGCCACAGTCATCACGCGGCGCGAACGGACCTGTCCGGCGACCCCAAAAGGTCTTCCGGCAATGCGCTGGAGCTGCAACCCTTGGTCCATGACTGACCAGAATGATGCCTCGCTGGGGCTCTGCAGCTACTGCGACGACGACGCTATCGAGGCGCTCCCGCAGCTACGGATGACCGCCCAAGACCCGGTCCCGCCTCGACTTCCGGTGTGTGTGCTCCACCGGCGCCTAGTCATCGACGGTCACCCCGGCCCACGCGTGCGATGACGGTCCAGTGATCAAGGGCTGGTTGGCTCAACACAGGCTGAACGGACTTGCACTCAGATCGGCTGGGACAAGATCGGACCCGCCCAGCAGTGGGTGTGCGAGCACGTCCTGGGGCTGGAGCCGCTGCCCGAGGAACAGCGGCCGGCGAGAAAGCTGACGCACGCGGAGAAGGAACGCCGCAACCCGACGGCAGCACACCGTACAGGGCGGGCGCGGGCTGATCCTGGAGAACCGTCGGCGCAGGCGCAGCGACATCCCCACCGAACGCGCCCAGCGCCTCACCGAACTCGGGATGCGCTGGGAGTAGCGGGAGCAGGTACGCGCCGTCGGCAGTTGTCAGCGGCGGAGCATACAGTCCCGCCATGAGTGCCGCGCGTCCCCTCCCCCACTACCTGCCAGCCGCTTTCATCGGGGGGTTCGGCATTCCGAACCCTCGTCGCCCCGGCGGCCGTTATGCCGGCGTGTGCATGCGACGGTGGGACGCGGAGACCGTGGTGGGGCCGCTCCCGGCGGAGAAGGTCGCGGCCGAGTTCGGCCTGTACGACGTCGAACGACCAACTCCGTCGCTGCCCGCCGACTTCGCCGACAAGCTCTGGGAGCAGTACGAGGGGGCGCTGCCGGCAGCGGCCGTCGCGCTGGAGTCGGACGGATTCACCGCGCAGCACTGGGAGGCGATACTGCTGCATGTCCAGGCGCAGTCCATACGCCACCCCGACTTTGACCGTGTCGCTACCGCGCACCTCGGGGCCGGGGTGGCCCGGGACGTGATCCAGGAACAGCGGCAAGTCACACACCGCGAGTCTCGGCAGTTGATGAGCCGGGCCCGGTTCGCGGTGGTCCGCCGGGGTAGCCGCGCGCCGCGCTTCCTGATCAACGACAAGGGCTTCACCTCGTTCCTCGACTTGGAGTTCGGAGCGCGCAGTGTGCTGTTCCCGCTGACGGGCAACGTCGCCGTTCTAATGGTCGTTGACGCGGCCCGGAAGGGCGATGACTACGAAGCCGGACCGTACGCGGTGCGTCGGCTCAATCCGAAGGCGCTTAGGTTCGTCAACGGGGCGTCGTGGGGCCAGACGAACACGAGGGCCGTCTTCGGTCACCCCGACGATGAGCAGACGCTCATGGGACTGCGGCGCACTGGTCAGCTGGCCCGGCTTCCGCTTCTCGGCCCGTACCAGGGGAACCGCGAACCGGGCCTGCTGGACTGGGCCTTCGCTTCCGCCGAGATCCGCATCCTGCGTGAGCGCTGGCTTGCAGGCTTGGGCCTGTCTCCCTCCACCTGAGTAGCCAGCGCCGCATGCCTCAAGAGTCAGCACGCGAGCCCGGCGGCCGCGCCCAGGACCCTGCCGCGCCCAGCAGTCGCGCCCCGACCACACACCGGGCAAAGCACCCATCCGCCCCATCCGCCCACGCCAAGGCACACGACGGCACCCGCGACAGCCACCAGCAGGCCGCCAGGGCGGGAACCAGGACTCCCCAACCACCGGGGCTGGGAGTCAAGACGACCGGTCACCCACCAGGCAGCCGCCAGCCCCGACCAGTGGGCCGGCCTTCACTGCCTGACCGGCGGGCGCCCTTGGCGTCTGGTCAGATCTGGGTGGGCGGCACGGTGGTCATCGCGGTGCCGGGCTTGCGGTAGTGCTCGGGCAGGCCGATCACCGTGAGGTTCATGTGCTGGGCGCGCAGCCGCATTCCGATGTCGTCGGTCAGGACCCGGGCCTCGCGGTGGAGGTTTTCCAGGTCGGCGGCGCAGCGCAGGATCGCCAGGTCGGCGTCGGTGTCGCGGTGGTCGGTGTCGAGCCAGACCTCCAGAGTCGCCTCCCCGGGGCGCAGTTCGACCGGCGTGCCAGGCTGGCTGTTCTTCAGGACGCGCTCCAGGTAGCGGATGGCGGTCGCCGCCTTCTTGGCGAGCGGCCCGTCGCCGTACTTCTGGCGGTCCAGTTCGTCCAGGACCCGTAGTGGCACGACGAGGCGGGTGAGCGGCACGTCCTGGCCGTCCTGCTTGAACAACTCCCGCCATCGCACGTCGCCGGGCTGGGCCCAGTGGTTGAGCATGTTGGTGTCGTACACGACGGGCAGGCCGGGGCGGCCGGCGAGCTCCTTCAACGCGCGCAGTTGCTCCTGGGCGTTCTCCAGTATCTGGATTTGCCGGTCGACCTCCGCGGCCATCGCCGTGTTCCGGGCTCGGATTTCGGCGGTCAGGGTCTCGCGCATGCCGGTGGTCTGGTTCAGCAGGGGGTTCTGGGCGAACTCCAGCACCTTGGGGCTTCCGAGCTGCAGGAGGTGCCAGTACGTCTCGGACCGTAGGTCTCCGGCGAGGTCGGGTTCCGCGAACGCGCAGTTCAGGGTCGAGTGGGTGTCCTCGACGGCCTTCGTGTAGTCGCGGAAGTAATCCTGCGAGCTGCGGGCGTTGGTCCAGGCGCTGTGCGCGTCCCGGAGGGCGTTCTCGGCGTAGTCCAGGGAGATCCCCGGCTTCAGTCTCATGCCGAGATCCTTCCAGGGCAGGGTGCCCGGGGCCGCCCGTTTTTCGATTGCGGGAGCGGGGGGTGCAACGCGAGCGCGTTGCAGCCCCGTGTGGCGCTCTGAGTGGGCTAGCGGTGCAAGGTCAGATGTGCAACGTGCCTTCCGCGTTGCAGCGCGTTGCACGGGCTCCGGCATCTGACGGTGCACCAGCGACCGGGGAACTTTCGGCGTGGAGCAGCCGGATATACCACCAGGGGTCGTCGGGTTCCCGGCCTTGGCCAGACGGCGCTCGCGGCCGGTGGGCTTGGGCAGGGTGATCGCCGGGCGGCCATTCGTGCGGCGGCTATCCGGGCACGGTGCTATCGGAGGTCTCTCGGGTTCGGAGCCGGGTGCGGAGGTCGGCGATGTCGAGACCGAGCCGTTCGGCGATCTCGGGCAGCCGGGGCTGGGGTACGAGGGCGGCGATGCGGATGGCGTCGTCGGTCCGCACGCATTCGAGGGCCTCGCCTGTGAGGAGGTGGCTTCGTGCCTGCGTTGCGGCATCGCGGATGAGGGCGACGAGCTGCTCCTCAGAGGGCGCCGGGGTGGGCGGCGGTGGCGATGGAAGTGCCGCCGGTCGCTGGTTGTCGGGGATTTCGGGGGTGCGGTCGGGGATGAGCGGGGGCTCGGCGACTTCCCGGTACCAGGCCCAGGCGTGGTGGGCGGTGACGTGGTGTTTCCCGGCGGGTGTTGTCATCGGTGGGCTCCCAGGGCGATCAGGTCACAGATCTGGTCGTCGGTCAGCTCGGTCAGCGCCGAATAGCCGTCGGCGAGGACGGCGTCGGCCAGGGCGCGCTTGTGTCGAAGCAGATCGTCCACCCGGTCCTCGAGGGTGTTCTCGGTGATGAGGTGGTGGACGGTGACCTGGCGCTGTTGGCCGAGCCGGTGGGCGCGGTCCACGGCCTGGCTCTCCTTGGCGGGGTTCCACGGGCGGTCGTAGAGGACGACGTGGCTGGCCTGGGTCAGGGTCAGACCGCTGCCGCCGGCCTTGACCGTCATGACCATCACCTTGCCCGAGCTGGCCTGGAAGGCGTCGATGATCCGTTGGCGTTCCCGGCCCACGGCGAGGTCCCCGCTGAAGTACAGGGGGTCGAGGCCGTGTCCGCGCAGGTGATGGACGAGGTGGCGGGCCATGGTCCGGTACCGGGTGAAGACCAGGGTGGACTCGTGCGGGCTGGAGAGCAGGGGGAGCAGGTCGTCCAGGGCCGCGAGTTTGCCGGAGCGGGCCGCCGCTTGCTGCGGGTCGTAGTCGTCGCCGTCCGTGGCCTCGCCGAGGAAGTGGCTCGGGGCGTTGCAGATCTGCTGCAAGTTGTTGAACAGGGCCAGCAGCAGGCCCTTGCGGGGGGCGCCCTCGGCGGAGCGGATCTCGCGGAGTGCGGCGGCGGCGGTCTGCTCGTAGAGGTCGATCTGCTCGGGAGTCAGGCTGACGATCCGGGAGCTCACGGTCTTCGGGGGCAGCTCGGGCAGGATTTGCGGGTCGCTCTTGAGGCGCCGGAGCATGAACGCCTGGAGGAGGGCGGTCAGGCGGGAGGAGAGGGTTCGGTCGGTGATGTTCTCCTCGATGGGGATCGCGAACTGCTCGCGGAAGGCGCGGAAGGTGCCGAACAGCCCCGGGTTGAGGAAGTCCATCAAGGCCCAGGCGTCGCCGAGATGGTTCTCGACGGGGGTGCCGGTGAGGGCGATGCGGCGGGCGGTTTTGATGCGCCGGATCGCCTGGCTGGTGCCGGCCCGGTGGTTCTTGATCAGCTGGGCCTCATCGGCGACGAGCAGGTCGAAGGGCTGCTGGGCCAGGAGGGGGGCGTCGCGGCGCAGGGTCTCGTAGGTGGTGATCACAATGGTGCGGGAGGTCGCTCCGGCGAGGGTGCGGTCCGGGCCGTGGTAGCGCAGGGTCGGGACGGAGGGGGCGAAGCGGTTCACCTCACGTTCCCAGTTGATCATGACGGAGGCGGGGCAGACGATCAGGGTCGGGCCCTGAGCCTCGCGGCCGAGGTCACGCCGGTACAGGTGCAGTGCCAGGGCGGTGAGGGACTTGCCCAGCCCCATGTCGTCCGCGAGCAACGCGCCGAAGCCGGCGTTGGTGGTGTTGGCCAGCCACGTCAAGCCCTGGCGCTGGTAGTCGCGCAGTGTGGTGGTCAGCCCGCCGGGCGCTGGCACCTGGCCGCTGCGGGATCCGCTGCGCAGGAACGCGACCAGGTCTGCGAGCGCCTCCTCGGGTTCGCATTCGAAAAGCTGCCCGTCGACGTTGATCTGCCCGGTGAGCGAGGCCCGCAGGGCCTCGCCGGAGGAGACCGGGGGCATCTGCCGGTCCGCGGCGCGCTTGGCGCTGTCCTCGTCCACCAGGACCCACTGCTCGCGGACCTTGGCCATCGGCACCATGGATTGAGCGAGGGCGTCCATCTCGCGGCCCGTCAGGTCGGCGCCGTCCACCGACAGCTGCCACCGCCCGTCCAGGACGTCGTCGAAGGAGAAGCCGGGCCGGGCGGATCCCGGAGGGCCCGGCCGGCGCTGCCCGAGCACCACCCGGGTGCGCAGCCGCTCGCTCCACTCGTGCTGCCACTCCACCGTGAGTCCGAGCCGCTCCAGCTGCTTCTTCGCCGCGCCCCGCAGCACCACCGCCTCGGCGGCCCGCAGCGTGAACGTGTCCGGAACCGGGCGTTCCAGCAGCCTCCCGATGGGCGGCCACAGCTGGGTCAGGCGCCGCAGGCGCCGCCGCAAGAGTGCCTTCAGCTTCGGGTCGGCCACCGCAGCCGCGGGCGACCAGGTCCGCGTCAGCCCGTCCGTGGGGTCCCGCCGGCGCAGGCTCAGGTCGGCCCACAGCAGCTCCGTGTCGCCAGGGCTGTCCTTCTTCGGTGCCCTGACCGTCAGCACCATGTCCAGGACCTCGGCCTGCGACCGGCCTTCCTCGGCGTCATCGGCCCACTGGGTGAGCGCGCTGGTGTGCTGCTGCTGGGGCACCGCCGCCGTGAACGGGCCACTGCCCAGGACGGCCGGGGTGCCCGGGCCGCGGAGCATCGCCTCGGCGACCGCGTCCAGGCCCGCGCGCACCGCCGTCCTGGGTGCCCACAGCCGCTGAGGCTTGATGTCGGCGACAGCACCGCAGTGCGCGGGCGGGACCATCGCCTGCCGCAGCTGCCGCGCCCGGGCCTTCTCCTGCGCGGTCAGCGGGCCCGCCCGCCACACGTCCGTCCCGTCCGCGTCCAGCGTCGGGTAGACCCGGCCTTGGGCCATCACCTCCAGTCCGAGCCGGATCACCTGACGCCACACCGTCACCGAGGGCGACTCCTTCTCCCGGCCCTCCTCAGCGGTCAGGACGTTGGCCAGCAGCCGCACCGGCACCTGCCAGCACTCCACCTGCACCGGGCCGATGGCCGCACCCTGCTTCGGCAGAACCAGAGTGGCCGTGCACACCTGCATCGGCCGGGAGCAGGAGGCGCCCACCGGCAGGCCTTGCGGCCGGTAGACCAGGAACCGCGCGGCGGCCCCCTGGAGATCGACCGTCAGCTCCGCCCCCTCCCGCAGCACAGTCGCTAGCTCCGCCCGGGCTTGCCCGACTTCCTCCGGCAAGGCGACCGGCCCCGCCGGGCCGCACCGCAGCCGCTCGCCCGGACCGGTGGCCGCCTGCGCGGGCGCAGCGGTGGCTACCGTCGGCGCCGTCGGCTCGTGCGCGGTGGCCAGCGCCTCCACGAGCGCCGCGGCTGCGGTCTGCTGCGCCGCGCGCTTGGACGCACCCGCCCCGTCGCCAACGATCTCCTCCCCGAGCACCCCCAGCGTGCTGCGCACCCGGCAAGTGATGCGAGCGGTGAACCCGGCCACCGGGTCGTGCACCGGATCGCTGATGTCCAGCCTCGCGATGGCCCCGGCGGTCTTGAGGTCGTTGAGGACCATCAGCGCGGTCTTGCCCGGGCCCGCTTGCACAGGCACCCGGCCGTACCGGACGGCGGTGCGGCCACGGATCGCGGCCACGAGCTCCTTCGCGGCCTCCGCCCGGGCGCTGGCACGCCCCAACGCCCGCCCGGTGCCGGAGAGGACATGTCCGTTGCTGGTGCAAGCCGCTACACACACGTACTGAGGCTCCAGCCCGGTGATGCCGGGCCCCTCCTTGAACACCAGGTCATGGATCACGCCCGCCTTCACCATGTCCTGCAGCTTCTCGGCGGGACCGGGCTCCTGCGGTGTGGCACCGCCAACGGCCGGTGCGGGCACCAGGCCCCGTGGGGCCTCCAGCGGCAGTTCGGCCAAGTCAGCCAGAACCTTGAGCGCCAGCGCGGTGCGCGCCTGACGCTTGTTCGGGTACCAGCCGCTGTAGAGGTCGAGGGCCTCATCGTCGATCACCGCACGCAGCCGAGACCGGAACAATACGGACCCGCCCTCCTGCTGATGCTCGGTGAAGCGCGGGGCAGGCAGGCCCCGCGCCGCTTGGTAGAGCGTCAGCAGCGTCACGGCGGCCCCCGCCTCAGCGGCGGCCGCCCGCAGCGCCGCCTTCCGGGCCGGCTCCCACATCGGCGACACCGCGGTGAACAACACGGCATACAGGTCACGGGGGATGAGCGCCCCGGCAGTGATCCGCGAAGCGACCTCCGCCACCTCGGCGGGCGCCACACGCGGCTGCGCCAGGGTGTGCTGCAGCCGGGTCGCGAACGACTGGTCAGCGGCTTGGGCCGGCGTTCCGGCGGAGTACCGGGCCGCAGGTACCCATGCCCTCGCGGCAGGGGTCTGGACGACAGGCTCAAGGCCGCTCATGTGCCCGAGCAGGCTCACAGCGGCGTACTGGTGAGCGGCCTTCTTCGTCGTCCGGCCCGCCACAGCGCCGTAGACCCTGCCCTCGGGCAGCTCCCATCCGGCCTGGGCTGTGAACACCCCTGACTCCGCAGGCTCCACATCGCCCACTACCAGGGAACCACTGCCGGGGGTCTGACCGTGCGCATGCAGGACGGCGGTCGCGACCTCCGGACGCGCCCGCACCAACGCCCACGCGGCGGCCACGGCACCGTCGGCCGACGCGAACAGGGGAACCTGAAGGAGCAGCATCCGCAGCTCCTTCACCCCCAGGCGCCCGTCACCGGCCCGGACGGCTGCCTCAGCCGCCACCTCTACGGACAACATCCGGACAGCGCACGCCTTCTCCAGGATCCGCGCGAAGACCAGGGGGTCAAGCGCAGCGAAGTCCACCCGGGCCCCGGACGCCGGGCGCGGGACGGAGGCAGACTGGGTGGGGGACGGAGTCGTCATGGATAGCCTTCGAACAGACCGGGATGCGGCCAGGACATGCCAGATCAGCACCTGATCGTGGCAAACCACGCCCGGCCAAGTCGCCGACACGAACCCTCGACCCCGGGGAAGTACCTGAACGTGTCCCCCTACCGCCGCGTTGTTGACGTCTCGGTCAGCCGGCACGGAGCGCCTCGCGCCTCAGGCCCGTACGAGGCACCGCTGCCACAACTGCTCGCCGCCTACGCGGAGCAGGTGACGGTCCGCTTGACCTGTCCCGCGGTCGGCGGCCTACCTCTGCGGCGATGCCTGGTGGGGCCCCCGGCCTACACCGCAGAACTGCCTGTCATCATCGCCCGCATCTCGTGCAGAGTGGCGGCGGTACGGGTGTAGGCGGCAATCAATCGGACGACTCGCTCGGGGTCATGGATTTCGAAGCGCTCCTCGAGCACGTCTGGAGAGCAGACAAGGAAGGCCGGGCCCGGGGTGCCATCGGCCAACGACCGGGCGGCCAAGTCGATGGTGACGTCCAACGCGGGCCAGCGGTAGGAAGGCCCAGGTCCGGGCCACTCGGCCAGGGTGAAGCCGGCGGTCGGCCCGTGGTGAATCACGTCAGCGAGGGTCCGGCGGTCGCCCATGTGGTCGGGATGGGGTGGTGCGTCGTTGCACCATGACGGGCAGGTGAATAGCCGCTGTCCGTCCGGGCCCGTCGAGGGCGCTTTCAACGTGGCGATGTCGATCGTCATGGTGGAAGCATCGGCCAGGGTGGCGCACCCCGCGATGCCCGGTACGAGTGAAACGAGTCCGCCGATCCCGCGCCGATCGGCCCAGTTGGTGGTCGACGGTGGCCGATGGTGCGGCACCCGCCCGCCGACCTGCTCTTCCGATAGCTGAGTCAAAGCGAGTGTGAGACTCCAGCCCGTTGTGCCAGCGGCGGGACAGCCGCTGGCGTCGGAGCGGCACTGGCGGGTGGACGTGCCGATTGCGTGGGCAGGGGGATCCCCGCCATCGCTGCCAGTCGCCCGCAGTGCTGTTCAGCGGCGACGGCCAGGGCAACCAACGCCAGCACGTTGTTGCCCTCGAAGCGCCCCGAGGCGTGGGCGGCATCGGCCAGCGCTCGCGCGCCTTCGGCGGCCTGGTGGTAGGGCTGTACGCCCGAGGTGGGGCCGGCCGGGGGGGTCGGCTGGCGGCAGCGACTGCCAGGCCCGGCGCAAAGCGGCGACCCGCGGGTGCTGGGAGCCGATCAGCTCCCGTCCCATCGCGGAGCCGCTCCAGACGAGGAAGGCGCTGACGATCCGTCGGGAACCGGCGACGGCCGTGCGGCGCCCGGAGTAGCGGGGAGCGATCCGTTCGACCCGGTCCTGACGGGCGGCGACGACGACCGCGGCCTCCCGCAGGTCCTGCTGCCGGACGGTTGCCAGGTCTGCCGGGCGGCCCAGCGCGCTGGACGCCAGCCGGTCGGCCTGTCGACTGAGGTGTCGCAGGCCGCGCCAGGCTGGCGTTCCTCCGGCCCCACGGCGCGTCAGTTCGGCAGCCATGTGGGATGCGCTGCGTGCGATTGATCGGCAGGCCGCTGCTGACAGGGCCACCCTCCAGTGGGCCGCCGCCAGGCGGGTCTCCGCTCCGATCGCGTCGCTGACGGCGGACCACACCCCCAGCGCCGCAGTGTGAACGGACTGGATGCGGGCCCAGGCCGGCAGCGTCAGGTACCACCCGGCGTGCTTCTCGATCTCCCGAATCGAGCGGGTCAGCTCGTCCAGGCGCTGCGGCTCCGCCTCGCTGAGATCGGCGGCCGAGATCTCCTCCGCAACATCCAACGTCTCGCCGAGCGCCGTCAGGCTCAGCGCTACCTTGCGGGCGGCTTGGTCATCAGCACCTGCCTGATCGCGCAGTGCGGCTTCAGCGTCTGCCACGGTCTGCCGCCACAACTGCCGAACGGACCAAGTGGGCGCCGGTGCCAGCCGGGGCGGGATCGTCGGCGCAGTCGTCGGCATCGGGGGGATCACCGGCTTCGGCAGAGCTGGTGCTGTGCTTGCGGCAGGCGCGGAGGTACCTGGCAGCTCGGCGACTTCTGCGACGTCCTGCTCGCCGTGGGCGCCGTCCGGACCCGTGTGGGTGGCGAGCAGGTAACCGTCGTTCAGGCTGGTCAGGGCTGTCCAGGCCGCGCGCCGGGATCCCCATGGCGCCAGAGGTCCCCGGGCCCGCCGCGCTGGCAGAGAGCAGCCGCAAACTGCGCGTCGCCCGGTGGCCGCAAGGCCAGAGCGAAGCGCCGCCGAAGGCGCCCTTGACTGACCGGACCAGCCGCACACTCAGCCGTCGGGCGGCCCGTCACGTCCCCGACCCGGGTGGGGAATTAGGTGATACTGATCATGCAGATCGTGGGGAATTGCATGACCGCTGACACGACGGGCTCCACCGGGCTGTCCGGCCTGCCGAGCAACACGCGGGGCTGGCGAGACTAGCCCCATCCTCCGCACATGACACGTTCGGGTGAATGGTCGGTATGACCGGTGCTTGGGGGCTGGTTGTTCGCTTTGATGGGGGCGTGCCGATATCTCGTTCGCGTCGTTCCCGGGTTCAACGTCCTCGTCTGACGGTGGAGTTGGCTCCCGTGGTGGAGAGGCGTCTGGGCGCTCTGCCTGCCTCTGCCGAGTTTCTGCGCCGGCTGGACGTGGCCGGGATCATCGACGAGCTGTGCCCGATCCGGGATCTGGCCCACCTGACGCACGGGCAGGTCATCGAGGTCCTGGTCGCCAACCGGCTCTCGTGCCCGACGTCGATGGTCCGGGTGGGCGACTGGGCGCGCAAATGGGCCGTCGAGGAGGTCTTCGGCGTGGAGCCCGCACTGCTGAACGACGACCGGCTCGCCCGGGCCCTGGACGCCATCGCACCGCGCCTGGAGGAGATCACCGGCTCGGTCGGCGCGCAGGCCATCGCGGAGTTCGGCATCGACGTCGGGCAGCTCCACTGGGACATGACCTCGATGTCCATGTTCGGCGCCTACGAGGACCAGGAGGACGGATTCCCGCAGGTCAAGTACGGTCACCCCAAGGACCGGCGGGTCGATCTGAAGCAGATCCAGGCCGGGCTGGCCGTCACCCGCGACGGCGGCATCCCGGTCTTCCACCGCGCCTACGACGGCGGCGCCGGCGAGGTCGCCCAGGTCGTCGGCGCGATGAAAGCCCTGCGGAAGATCGCCGACCGCAAGGACTTCCTCCTCGTCGCGGACTCCAAGCTGGTCTCCCACCCGAACATCACCGCGTTGCTGGACGCGAAGGTCGACTTCATCGCCCCGCTCCCGGCCGCCCAGGTGGACGCCGGTGTCTACGCCGCTCTGGACGTGGACCGCGCCGAGCCGGTCAACTACGTCAACGACCGCGACCGCGAGCGGAACACCCCTGCCGACCAGCGCGAGTCTTACCGGGTCCTGGAAGACGTCCACGTCATGGCCGGGCCCCGCAAAAGCGATCCCGTGCACCGGCTGCGCAGGGTCCTGGTCCACTCCACCGGCAACGCCAAGGGACAGCGGGCCGCCCGCACGAAACGCCTGGCCAAGGCCACCGAGGACCTGGACAAGCTGCAACGCTCGGCCGGCGGGCGGTACTACAACACCGCGGCCAAGGTCGAAGCCCGGATCGGTGTCATCGCCAAATCCCGCCGGGTCGCGAACTGCCTGCACACCACCGTCACCACCGACGAGGACGGGCGTCCGTCGCTGGGCTGGACCTTCGATCAAGCCGTCCTGGATGCCCAGGCCGCCGCCGACGGCTGGTACGCGCTGGTGACCCGGCTCACCGCCGAGCAGGCCGACGCCGCCGAAGTGCTCCGGCGCTACAAGGGCCAGGGCGTGGTCGAACGCCGCTACCACGACTTCAAGGGGCCCCTGGCCGTCGCACCGATCTTCCTCGAGAACAACCGCCGCATCACGGCCCTGATCACCGTGATCTGCCTGGCCCTGCTGGTCTTCTGCCTGATCGAACGCCAGGTCCGCCAGGCCCTGGGCCCCGAGCAGACCATGTCCGGCCTCTACCCCGACAACCGCAAGGTCCGCCCCACCGGCCGCATGATCTTCTACCAGCTCGACAGTCTCATGCTCCGACCCGGCACCGCCACCAGCCCACCCACCATCCTCATCAGCCGAGGAGTCGAAGCACACCTGCTCGAACTCCTCGGCATCGACGAAACCCGCCCCCGCTGGCTGGAGACCTAAAACCCCACGTGCGAAGTCACCGACTAGCACCAGCGGGTCGTGGAGGCCGTACGAGCAGGCGGCGAGACCGAAGCGCCCTGAGCGACGGGGTTGGTTTCATGGTGTGGTGAACCGTTGGTTTCATGGTGTGGTGAACCGTTGGACCGAGGGTTGGTCCGAGAGTTGGAGCCCCCTCTCGACTGGATCGCTCAAGTCCGCAGGTCGCGCCGGGTGGGCAAGCCCTCCCGGCGCGACGACACCTCTTCTCCGCGCGATAGCCGCGTGACAGAGGGCCCCATGGAGGACAGCAGCGGCTAGTCGGTGACTTCGCACGTGGGGTTTTAGGTCTCCAGCCAGCGGGGGCGGGTTTCGTCGATGCCGAGGAGTTCGAGCAGGTGTGCTTCGACTCCTCGGCTGATGAGGATGGTGGGTGGGCTGGTGGCGGTGCCGGGTCGGAGCATGAGACTGTCGAGCTGGTAGAAGATCATGCGGCCGGTGGGGCGGACCTTGCGGTTGTCGGGGTAGAGGCCGGACATGGTCTGCTCGGGGCCCAGGGCCTGGCGGACCTGGCGTTCGATCAGGCAGAAGACCAGCAGGGCCAGGCAGATCACGGTGATCAGGGCCGTGATGCGGCGGTTGTTCTCGAGGAAGATCGGTGCGACGGCCAGGGGCCCCTTGAAGTCGTGGTAGCGGCGTTCGACCACGCCCTGGCCCTTGTAGCGCCGGAGCACTTCGGCGGCGTCGGCCTGCTCGGCGGTGAGCCGGGTCACCAGCGCGTACCAGCCGTCGGCGGCGGCCTGGGCATCCAGGACGGCTTGATCGAAGGTCCAGCCCAGCGACGGACGCCCGTCCTCGTCGGTGGTGACGGTGGTGTGCAGGCAGTTCGCGACCCGGCGGGATTTGGCGATGACACCGATCCGGGCTTCGACCTTGGCCGCGGTGTTGTAGTACCGCCCGCCGGCCGAGCGTTGCAGCTTGTCCAGGTCCTCGGTGGCCTTGGCCAGGCGTTTCGTGCGGGCGGCCCGCTGTCCCTTGGCGTTGCCGGTGGAGTGGACCAGGACCCTGCGCAGCCGGTGCACGGGATCGCTTTTGCGGGGCCCGGCCATGACGTGGACGTCTTCCAGGACCCGGTAAGACTCGCGCTGGTCGGCAGGGGTGTTCCGCTCGCGGTCGCGGTCGTTGACGTAGTTGACCGGCTCGGCGCGGTCCACGTCCAGAGCGGCGTAGACACCGGCGTCCACCTGGGCGGCCGGGAGCGGGGCGATGAAGTCGACCTTCGCGTCCAGCAACGCGGTGATGTTCGGGTGGGAGACCAGCTTGGAGTCCGCGACGAGGAGGAAGTCCTTGCGGTCGGCGATCTTCCGCAGGGCTTTCATCGCGCCGACGACCTGGGCGACCTCGCCGGCGCCGCCGTCGTAGGCGCGGTGGAAGACCGGGATGCCGCCGTCGCGGGTGACGGCCAGCCCGGCCTGGATCTGCTTCAGATCGACCCGCCGGTCCTTGGGGTGACCGTACTTGACCTGCGGGAATCCGTCCTCCTGGTCCTCGTAGGCGCCGAACATGGACATCGAGGTCATGTCCCAGTGGAGCTGCCCGACGTCGATGCCGAACTCCGCGATGGCCTGCGCGCCGACCGAGCCGGTGATCTCCTCCAGGCGCGGTGCGATGGCGTCCAGGGCCCGGGCGAGCCGGTCGTCGTTCAGCAGTGCGGGCTCCACGCCGAAGACCTCCTCGACGGCCCATTTGCGCGCCCAGTCGCCCACCCGGACCATCGACGTCGGGCACGAGAGCCGGTTGGCGACCAGGACCTCGATGACCTGCCCGTGCGTCAGGTGGGCCAGATCCCGGATCGGGCACAGCTCGTCGATGATCCCGGCCACGTCCAGCCGGCGCAGAAACTCGGCAGAGGCAGGCAGAGCGCCCAGACGCCTCTCCACCACGGGAGCCAACTCCACCGTCAGACGAGGACGTTGAACCCGGGAACGACGCGAACGAGATATCGGCACGCCCCCATCAAAGCGAACAACCAGCCCCCAAGCACCGGTCATACCGACCATTCACCCGAACGTGTCATGTGCGGAGGATGGGGCTAGTCGGCGACGCTTTGGCCGTGGAGTGGGTGGGGGTGCCCGTGAGCGTGTACCGCTCGTCGGCGCGGCGGTACTGGACAGCCACCCAGACCTGATGGCCCGGGAAGTCGGTGGTGATGACGGTCAGCTCACCGGTGCCGACGCCGCGCTCACCTGGCTAGAAGGCCGTGCGAAGAAGTAGCAGGTCTAGCACCGGCCCATCCGATCCAGCTTGGTACGGTCCGGCGTACTGATAGCCAAGGCGGTGGTAGAGCCGCTGGGCGGGCCGGTCGCCGGGCATGGCCAGCAGGGAAACCCACTGCGGCCGGAGTGCCTCAAGCAGGGCGCTGTGCAGTCGGGTGCCGACTCCCTGGCCCTGCCATCCAGGCCGGACCGCGAGCTCGCAGATCCCGGCGAGTGAGTCGGTGGTGCGCGCCTCCAGGGGGATGGACGGCAGCAGTTCCTCGCCGTACCAGTACGCCGGGGCGCAGCGGAAGCCGTAGCCGAAGCCGACGATCTGGCCGTCGACGTAGGCGGCGATCAGCGTGAATTCGTCCCGCCGGGCGTGGCCGGCGATCTGGCGGCGCAGTGTCTCGGACGTGAAGCCGGCTTGGGCGACGTCGTCGTGGTCGGCGTGGGCCTCGGCCCAGATGTCGGTCAGTGTGTCGGCCAGCACGGCGGCGTTGCCGGCGCCGTATCGGCGTAGGACCACGGGTGTGGCGGGGGCGCTCATGGCTTCCTCTTCAGGCAGCGGGGACGGCGGCGCGGTAGGCGTCGAGGTAGTCGGCGACGGTGGGCACCTGGCGGTGGGCTTGCAGTGTTCCGGCGATGTCGCGCAGGGAGCGGATCAGGCGTGCGGATTGGACGTCGGGCAGGTAGGCGAGGGTTCGGCGGGCGGCGTCGGTTGCTGCGTCGAGGTCGGGGTTGGGCTTGTTCGCATGATGGAGTGCGATGTCGGCCGTGTATAGGGAGCGGTTGCGGGTGTGGTCGGCGCCGAACAGCAGGACGGCCTGTTCGGCTCCGGCGCAGGCCCGCTCGTGCTGGCCGAGGTCGGCGCGGCAGAGCGACTCCAGGCCGGCCAGTTCGGCGGGGACGTAGAACTCCAGCCAGTCGGGGTCGGAGTCGCTGGGGCCCTTCGAGTAGAGGTTGTAGGCCCGGACCAGGGCGTCTTCGGTGAGTGTGCGGTCTCCCTGCAGCGCCCAGCCGCGGGCCTCTCGCATCGCCAGCAGTGAGGACCAGCGGGGGGAGCCGAGGCGTGCCGCTGCGCGTTGGGCGACCTGGGCGGTGCCGACGGCTTCGCGGGGGCGGCCGGTGGCGTGGGCGAGCAGGGACAGGCAGGCGAAGGCGTGGGCCTCCAGGCCGGGGTCCTCGGCCTGGCGGGAGCTGGCGAGCGCCTCGGTGTACAGGGAGCGGGCGTCGTGGATGCGGCCGGAGTCCAGGGCGAGCCAGCCGGCCGCGACGGAGAGAGCGCCGGTGGCCGAGTGGAGGTTGCGGCCCATGTCCTCGCTGTAGCGGCCCTGGCGAAGCCAGGTGTGCGCGGTATGCAGTGCGGTGGCGGCCTGGCGGCCCAGTTCGGCGGAGCCGTGCTCGCGGTCCTGCGCGTACAGGGCGCGCTCCGCTTCGAGGACGGCCTGCAGGTGGTCGCCGCCCAGCGCTGGGCTGGCGCTCGCGGTGTCCTGCGCGACGGCTGCGAGCAGGGCGGCTCCGGCACTGAGAAGGAGGCTTCGTCGCCGCATGTCCTGGTCGCCTCCCGTCGTCTGATTGGTTGTCCGGGTCCGTGCCCCGCGTGGTGCGGGCGGTGTGAAGCCGAGCTCGGTGATGGTCCGGCCGGTGACCTGGTGGAGCAGACGCCGGTGCTTGGGGCGCGGGCAGGCGGTCGTGCCGTCCTCCCAGGTGGCGATGGTTCTGGGACCGAGCTCGGCGGGGTCGCCGAACTCGATCGACTTCTTCACGAGGAATTCGGCGGCTTCGCTTCGGCCCATCTGCCACTCGTCCTCGCGAAGTCGCCGGAAAACGTCGTTGGGTCTTCCCATCCCGGGGCCCCCGAGCTGCTGGCGTGCCTGACCGTCATCCCTGACGGTAGCGAAGCGGACACGCTTGGCAACAGGGTTGCGGCATCGGAAATTGCCGGTCAACTCGCCAGTTTCATCCCAATTTCCAGTCCCTCTGACATCGCTTCAGCTCGCCGGACAGCGCTTCTCTGATGCCACGTACCCGGCGGCGATCCGCCGGTGCCGACCGCCATGTCGGGCGGTCACCCATCGGAGCGTGACCCGCCTGCCGTCTGATCGGCTGCCATCACGGGCGGGTCGAAGAGACCCTGGGGGATCTCGATGCACAAGCACGTCGTCATCGCGGGCGCCGGACCGGCCGGGCTGGCCTGCGCCCGCGCCATCGTCTCCGCGAACTCCGGCACGGACATCCTGCTCCTAGAGGCCGGCCGCCCCTACGATCACCGCCCATGCCCCGTCGACAGGGGCTTCAAGTGCACCGGATGCGCCGGGCTGTGCAACGTCGTCAGCGGATTCGGCGGCTCCATGCACTACGGCGACGGCGCCAAGCTCAGCCTGCTGCCGTCCGGCAGGCGCCTCGTCCCGCACCTGGGCGCCGACCGCGCAACGGAACTGTGCGACACCGCGTTCTCCTGGCTGACCGAACCGCTGGCCACCAAGCCCCCCTTGATGGGTGAGAACCTCACCGACAGGGCGATCCACGCCTTCGCCACGAACCACCTGCGCATCCGCGAGTACCCGGTCGCGGTCCTCGGCGAGAGTGACCTGCGCACCGTCATCGGAGGCTGGCACGACCTGCTGGCACCCGCCGTCGAGCTGTGGCACAGCGCCGAGCTGGCTGCCGCGAGGCCCAACGGTGACGGCCTGGCGCTCACCGTCCGCACCGCCCGCGGCGAGCAGCAGGTCACCTGCGACCACCTGGTGCTGGCCACCGGAAGGCGCGGCGTCACCTCCACCACCGCCCTGCTGCAGAACCTCGCAGTGCCGACCGATCTGCCGGACATCTCGATCGGGGTGCGCCTGGAGATGGCCGCCGAGCTGCTGGAGGCGATCGGCGAGGAGCACCCCGATCTCAAGGTCTCCCAGCTCGACCACGCCCAGAAGATCAAGTCGTTCTGCTTCTGCGGCGGCCCCAACGGCGGGCGCATCAAGCTGACGAACTACCAGGACGCCTTCGGGGAGTCGATCATCACCCTCGACGGACACGAGACCACCGAGCGCGAGCGCGGCAACCGGTCGCTGGCGTCGAACTTCGGTCTGCTCTGCCAGGTGCAGGGCCGCGGCAACGCCCTGCAGGCACGGGACTCCTTCATCGCCACCTACCGCCGGCTCGCCAGTGGCCGTCCGTTCGCACAGAGCCTGCGGGGCTTCCTACAGCGCACCGGCGACCGCGCCACCTGGCTGGGGCTGGAGAGCCGGATGCCGTTCCAGCCCTCGGTGATGGACCTGTCGGTCGGCCGCGTCGACCAGCTGTTCACCGACGCCGAGCACGCCAGTCTCGTCGCGGGCTTGCGCCGGTTCATGGACTCGATCCTCGCCCACTCCGGCCGCGAGCTGGCCGTCGACGACCTGGTGGACGACGTCCTGGTGGTCGGGCCCGAGATGGAGTTCCTCTGGGAGAAGCCGAGGATCGACGCCGACTGCAAGGTGCCTGACCTGCCTGTCTACGTAGTCGGGGACTGCGCCGGCATCGCCCAGGGCGTCGTCCAGGCCGCCATGATGGGCATCGCCGCCGGCCGGGCCATCGCCGCCACCGGCCGGGGCCAGCGCACCACCCTCGCCGACACCGCCCGCAGGTGACAGCGATGACGACCACACTCCCCCGCCCGGCCGTGTCCTCCCGGACGGCCACCCTCGACCACCTCTACCCGGACGCCGCCTGGGACCTGCCCGTGAACCCCGGCCTGCCCGCGCCCCGCCTGCCCGACCCGCCCGAGGAGCTGCGCAACCTGAGCGGATACCGGGAGCACTACCGGCCGTTCATTCTCCGTGAGATCCCGGTGGCCGGGCAGGTCGAGCGGCTCGCCGCGATCGACAAGGCGTTCCCGCACGCCCTCTACGACCTGATGCTGCTCGTCGCCCGCGACGACGTGCTGCGCACCCACGTCGCCAACACCCCCGACGCCGTACTCGCCGCCCTCCTCGCCGCAGCACGCGCCTTCGCCGACTTCACCCACAGCCCCGCCGCCCAGAGGCGGTTCGGCCTCACCGGCAGCCAGCTCGGCATCGGCTGGAACCACGACCCCACCATCGACCGCGACAACGGCCAGTGGTGGGACAAGCGCCTCCACCTGCACCTCAACTGCTGGACCGCCCCTGTGCGCGCCACCGTCCACCCGGTGCGCCTGGCCGAGATCACCGACGCCACCACCCGCCGCTCCCTCATCGACCCCGTCGCGCACCTCGCCCACCGCGTCATGGCCGACGCCCTGCACACCACCCCGCTCCCACCCGGCTGCCAGCTCCTGGCACCCAACCTCACCCGCGACGCCGCCCTCGGCCTGCCGATCGGCCTCAAGCTGACCTTGCCCGGCTGGGACTTCCTCACCACCGCGCACTGCCGCGCACTGCTGCGCTCCCTGCACGCCACCGCCGACGCCGCCTACCGCGACCTAGCCACCGCCTTCACCGGCAGCGCGGACACCCCGCCCGCCTGGACCCGCCCCCGCCTGCTGGCGAGCGCGGACGTCCACGGCAGCCTCGACGCCCTCCCGTGGCTCTCCGATGGCGCTCGCACCGACCTGCTCCGCCTGCGCGCCGCCCTGCGGAACCTGACGGACCGGCAGATGCGGCTGCTCGCCGAACGCCTGGAAGCCGGGCTTCTCGGCCTGTGCCAGGGCCGCCCGGTCATCATCACCACCACCGTGCCGGAGATCTGACGGGCGCAACGACCCCATGCCCACGCGATACGGCCGCCGCCGATGGTCACGCTTCAAACAGCGGCACCAAGATCCCCCCGACAGCGTCAGGTCCTCACGACGGCATTGCCGCAGACAGCTTGGTGCGGCACCTGCTCGTGAAGCGCCGCTCCACCCTGCCAACCGGGGTGGAGCGGCGCTTCGCTGTTGTCCGCGGAGGTTCGGCCCGGGGCTTGCCCACCAGGTGATGGGCTTGCCCACGGGGGCTTGCCCAGCCAAAATTTGAGATGGGCAAGCCCACCACCTGGTGTTTTCGGGGGTTGGGCAAGCCCCCGGGCAAGCCCGGGTGAGGAGAGTTCACGGCACGAGATCCGAGAGGAGATGTGCCGTGATCGACCTGTACCCCCGCTGCGCCGGTGGGATCTTCGACCGCCTGGACGCCGACTGGGCAGCGCTGTGCGCGGACGTCTCCGTGAGGGCAGCGGTGTCCGGCTGGCTGGCAGCCGACCACCTGGACGCCGGTGTCGCCGCCGCGACCGGCTCCTGGGTCAGTGCTCTGGGTCCCGAGCTGCTGCTGGCCGCCCTGCGGCCCGGCGGCGGCGCCCTGTCCGACGCGCTGGCCGACGCCGTGCTGCGAGCGCTCCTGGAGCGGGCCGCCGGCCGCGGCCCGGTGGCGGCGCTGGCCGCGCGGATCGTGGTGCAGGCCATGGTCCCGGCCGCGGTCCGCATGACCCGCAGCCAGGCCCTGCCCTTCGGCGGGCGCACCTTCGACGACGTCGCTGTCCTCGTGGTCTCCGCGCTGTACGAGCGGGCCTGCTCCGGCCGGATCCACCCCCGTCCGGGGCGGCCCGCCGCCAACCTGCTGCTGGACGCGCTGAAGCAGGTCTGCCGCGAGCTGGCCGCCGACCGAGAAGAGCGGGGCGAGGATCTCGCGCTCGGCGAGTACGTGGCCGACGTCGGGCCCGGCCCGGCCGGCCTCGCCCGCCAGCGCGACGTTCTCGCTGCCGCGGCGGCGGCCGGCCTGGACCCCGTGCCCGGCAGTGAGCAGGAGGCGGCCGGTGCCCGGCTGGAGCTGCTGGAGCTGCTCTTGGAGGCGCTGGAGGGCGGCACCATCTCGCCCGCCGACGCCCGCGCCGTCGCCTGGCACTACACCACCACTCCCTTGCCGGACGCTGCGGCCGCCGCACGGGCCGGCACCACCGCGGGCGCCTGGCAGCGCCGCCGCTCGCGCGCCGTCCACGCACTCAAGAACAGGCCGCGCCCGGCCACCAACGCCTGACCGCCCCTCACCCAACTCATCGAGGAGACCTCGGATGCTGCTGCTCCATCTCGCCCTGAGCCCTGCGGGGCGCCTGCTCGCGCTCGGTGTGCTCTGCCACCTTACGGCCGGTACGACCTACCTGGCGCTCACCGGGATCAGCGACACCCGGGTGCCGATCCACCACCGGGAGATCGGCACCGGCCCTGCCGCCGCGGTGGCGGCCGCCGCCGTGTGGAGCGCGGTGGTCGTGCTATGGCCGGTCCCACTGGTCTGCCGGACCGTCCGGGCGCTGCGCCGTCGCCCGGACGCAGCGCAGCTGAGCGAGGAGCGCATCTGGCGGGCCCGGCCCGCCGCCGTGGTCGCCATCTCGGTGCCGCCTGAGTGGTACCGCCGGGAGTACGAGGCCGCCCGCGCCGCCCGCGCGGACAGCGCAGCCGCTGGCGCCGCCCGGGCGGCGGTGCTGGTGGAGCGCTCCGTACTGGCCTTCGGTGCCGGCCACTCGTACAGCCGCGATGCGTGGGAGCTGCTCGCGCACGCCGCCCGCCTCGGCCTCGCCGAACCCGCACCCCGTTTTGCCGCGCTGGCGGTCCCGCGAGCCTCTCGTCCGCTGGACGACCACGCCGCAGGCGGCGACCGCGTCTACCTCCCCCATTTCCCGTATGCGGGTGCCTGATACCCCATCACCCCGACCGGAGAAGGAGAACCCCGGACATGACGACCGCGAGCGCCACCGCGCGCCTCGATGCGGACGAGGAGCGCGTCACCCGCGCCCAGCGCCTGCTCATCGGACTGGGCGCAGCCCTGGTCCACCGCCCCTTCGACACCGACACCCACGACCGCCTGCGCGTCTTCCTCGACAACGAGGCTGCCCCGGTCCTCGCCTCCCTGCTCGTGCTGCAGCAGCGCGGTGAGGCGCAGTTGCGTCGGCGGATCGCCGAGCTGACGGGCCGACACATCGCCGGTGCGGAGTGAAGGGCCTGCTGAACCGCTGGCAGCCGAGCGCCCCGGCGGATGCGGCAGAGGACGAGGACGAGCAGGGGTGGGAGGAGGAGGGTGCGGGTGGCTGGTCGTGGTCGACCGGCGCGACCGCGAACGCGGCGGTGCTGCTGCGCTGGGCGGCGTGGGGTCTGATGCTGCTGGGCCCGTTGCTCGGCTCCGCCGCCCTGCTGTCCCGCCCGGCCTCGGCCGGCCCGGGCAGGCCGCAGTCCCCGGCGAGCGCACCGACCGCCGGCTCGCAGGGAGCGGCGGGGTTCGCCCAGCTCTTCGTCGCCGCGTTCATCTCGGCGGGCGACGGCGACCAGGCCAAGCTCGCCGCCTTCTACCCCGGCGCCACCGACCTGCGCCTCGAAGGCGCACCTGGCCGGCGCAGCGGCGACCAGCTGGCCGTGGTGCGGCTGCGTCAGACCGACCGGGACGTGTGGTCGGTGACGGTCGCCGCCCGCATCACCCCCACCGCCGGCTCGGCCTCCCCGGCGGTCGATGGTACCGGCACGGCGACGACCCCGCCCGCGGTGGCCGGGTCGGTGCACTACTTTCAGGTGCCGGTGGCGACCGCTCCCGCCGGGGGCGGGGCGCTGGGGTATGTGGCGCTGGCGATGCCGGCCGAGGTCGCCGGGCCGTCGCTGGTTCAGGCTCCGGCGCTGGTGTACGGGCCGATGCGGCCCGCACTGCCCGGCGACCCGCTGACCCAGGTCGCCGCGGCGGGTCTGGCGGCCTACCTGACCGGCGCCGGCGGGCTGGAGCGCTACCTCGCCCCGGGCACCCGGCTGACGGCGATCAGCCCGGCCCCCTATACCGCGCTGACTGTCGACCAGCTGGCCGTCGAAGGCGAGCAGGACGGCGATCCGGTGACGGGAGTGCCGGGCGACGGGACGCGGCTGCGGCTGCTGGTCGTGCTGCGTGCCGCCGGGGCGGACGGGGTCCGGGTTCCGCTCACCTACGCCCTCACCCTGCGGGCCCGGGCCGGCCGCTGGGAGATCGCCTCCCTGGACGGCGCCCCCGCCGAGGCAGCCACCCACGGGCTCGTCGCTCCTGCCTCCCCCTCTTCCTGACCCCACCTCACATCGAAGGAGATCGTCATGAGCACCACTGTCCTGGCCGTTGGCGCCACGGGGTGGATCGCCACCTTCACCGGGCTCGGCAACGACACCAAGAGCCTGATCTTCACCGTGCTCATCCCGGTGCTGTGCGGGATGTTCGTCCTCGTTGTCGGCGTCAGGACGAAGAGCCCTGGGCCGACGATCGGGGCGGTCATCCTGGCCGCGGTCGTGTGGGGGCTGTCGGCCAACATGGGCGTCCTCAGTAGCAAGGCGACCGTCGACATCACCCAGTACAGCGGCGGGACCACGTCGGGGCCGGCGCAGACGGGCGGCGACCAGTGAGCGCGGGGGCCGCGCCGGTCGACGTCGAGCCCGAGCTGATCGGACGCTGCTACACCAAGGCCCGCAGCAGCCCGCTGGTGGTCGGTGTCGTGCGCGGCGGCGACGGGCGCAACCTGCGCCTGATCGGCGGCCCGTACACGATCACTCAGCTCGGCGCGATGGTCGCCACCGTCGTCCTGCTCGTGCTGTCCCGTCCGGTCTGGGGCGGGCACGGCCTGGCGGATGCGGTCGTGCTGGTCGGTGCGCCGTTCGGGTCGGCCTTCGCACTGCGGCACCTGCACATCGACGGCCGCAACCCGCTCGCCGCAGCCGCCAGCGTGCTGGCGATGCTCGCCGCACCAGGAGCGGGCCGTCTGCACGGCCGGCCCGTGCGCCCGGCCCGGCCGGTGCGCTGCCACGCCCTGGTCGGCATCGGCACCACACCGGCCCGCAGCAGCACGACCGCCGAAACCACCGAGGTCCCAATCCGCGCCGTGGCCGGAGGCACTGTCCAGGTCGGGCAGGCACCCGGTTCCGCGGCGCCCCGGGCCGAAGCGCGTCCCGCCGCACCGGCCGGCGCCCCGGTCGCGTCCGGGGTGCAGGCCCTCCTCGCCCGCCGCACCACTCACCTGGGGGACTGAGCCATGAAGCTGCCCGTCCGGCACGTCGCCGGCAACATCGTCTGGACGACGCACGGGGCCTGCTGGGCGATCTGGCGGGTGGCCGCCAGCAACTACTCCCACGCCCCCTCTGCCGCGAAGAGGGCCCGGCTTCAGGCGTTGGAGTCGCTGGTCAAGGCGCTGGTCGGGGAGCCGATGCTGCTGAGCCTGTGCCCGCAGGTCGACCCCGTCGCCGTGGTGCGCGCCATGGTCGCCGACGTCGACCTCGCGGCGAGCCCGCGCTACGACCGGCTCGGCCACGCCGTGCTGGACGAGCTGGAGGCGATGGAGCTCACCGGCCGCACGGACTGGCTGGCCGTCCCGCTGCCCGCGCTCAACCGCCGTGACGCCGTGGCCTCGGTCTGGTCCGCCGCGACGGCGGAGCTGGACCTGCAGTTCGGTCTGCTGCCCGCCGCGATCACCGCCGCCGAGATCGAGCGGCGCACCGGGCAGGCCCGCCGGATGCACGCCCAGTGGCCCACCGGGGTGGCCATGCGCCCCGCCACGGAGGCCGAGATCCTGTGGATCTACGGCCACAGCGCCCGGCGCGGCCTCATCGAGCCGCTGCTGCCGGACGGCACCGAACCGGCGATGCGCGGTCGCGGTCGCACGGTCGCCGCGCTGAACGAGGTGGTGCTCGCCGAGGGCTGCACCGACGGCGCCGGCGGTCGGCGCGCTGCTCCCACCGGCCCGTTCAAGCGGCGCTTCCTGCAGGTGTCCAGCGAGTGGGGCGACTCCTACCAGGCGCTCCTGGCGTTGTCCGAGATGCCGGAGGCCTTCGCGCTCCCGGGGGCGGCCTACCTGCAGCAGCTCGACGACCTCGCTTACCCCGTCGACTGGGCGGCCCGACTGGTCGTCACCCCCGGTGTGAAGGCAGAGGCGAAGACCCGCCGCCGGGCCCGGCACCTGCGCGCGCAGGTCGCCGAGTACGAGGGCGACCCGGCCGGCCCCCCGGCGACGGTGACGCAGCACGTGGCCGACAACGACGAGTACCGGGAGCGGCTGACCGCCTCCGCGCGCGAAGTCGAGGTCCGGGCCATGGTCACCCTCGCTGTCTGGGGCGCCGCTGCGGACGAGGCGCAGGAGCGCGCCGCCCAGCTGGCAAGCGACTTCGGCGCCACCGACTACACGTTCTCCCGTCCGGTGGGCGAGCAGACCAGCCTGTGGCAGGCGATGCTGCCCGGCTGCCGCACCCCCAGGGTGCTGCTCGGCTACGCGCAGACGCTGCTCGCGCGGGACTTCGCGATGGCCATGCCCTGGTGCGGCTCGCAGCTGGGTGACGAGCACGGCCCGCTGTTCGGTCTGCAGCTCGCCTCCGGCGGCGCCCGCCCCGTGCTGGTCGACCCGGCCCGGGGGCCCCGGGAGAACACGAGCGCGTCGATGGCGTTCCTCGGCGAGCCCGGCGCGGGCAAGTCGGTGGCGATGAAGGCTGCCGTCTTCAACGTCCTCGCCACCGGTCGCCGGGCCGACCTGTCGGGCTCGCGCGGCCGGGCGGTGATCGTGGACCGCACCAAGGAGGAGGAGTGGGTGCGCTTCGCGCAGTCCTGCCCGGGCACCACCCAGGTCATCAGGATCGATCAGCGGGCGGAGGTCAGCCTCGACCCGCTGAGGCTCTTCGTGGCGGACAGCCCGAAGAAGGCGGCCCGATTCTGCGAGAGCTTTCTGACGCTTCTGCTGGGTGTGCGGCCGATGGAACTGGAGGGGGTCGCGCTGTCGGAGGCGGTCCAGGCCGTGCTGGAGCGGCCGGCGCCCTCGATGCGGGCGCTGGTGGAGGAGCTGACGGTGCGTGGTGCTGATGATGTGGCCGCGAAGACGCTGGCCCGCAAGTTGAACGCGGTCGCACGCAAGGACCTGTCCCGGGTCGTCTTCGACGATGCACTGCCGGTCGTCGACACCCGCAGGGCCGACAGCGTGGTCTTCGCCGTCAACGCCCTGCAGCTGCCCAAGAAGGCCGAACTCGCCTCCAATCACCGCATCGAGCGCCTGGAGTTCGAGAAGGTCATGGGCCGGGCGGTCATGTACCTGGTCGCCGCCGTCGCGCGAGAGAGCGTCATGGAGGACCAGCAGGAGTTCGGCGTCGCCGTCTTCGACGAGTGCTGGTGGCTCACCAGCAGCGACGAGGGCCTGGACCTGCTGCTGGAGCTGATCCGCGACGGCCGCAAGCACCGCGCCGCCGCCTACCTCGCCTCCCACGACCCCTACGACATCGGCCCCTCCGACAACGAGAAGGGCGCCGTGATCAGGGGCCTTATCCCCCACCGGTTGGTCTTCCGCCAGACCAACCGCGACCTGGCGCAGCGGGCGTTGGCGTTCCTCGGCGCCGATGCCAGCGACCGCGGCCTGCTCGACCTGGTCACCACCGGCCTGTCCCCGATCGACCTGCCAAAAGAGGAAAAGCTCGCCCGGGCCGGCGAATGCCTCTACCACGACCTCGCCACCCGGATCGGCCTCATGCGCGTCCTCATCCCCCTCGACGAAGCCATCACCCAGACCATCCACACCACCCCCGGCGACTACCAGGCCGCAGCATGACCAGGATCCGGACCTGGTGGTCGCACCTTCGCCAGCTCGGCCCCCGGCCGCTGCGCACGGCCGTGCTAGTGGCCGCGCTCGCGGCCACCGCCGCCACCCTGCTCACCTCCCCGCCCGCCTGGGCCGACCCCGCCCCGCCGGCCGCCGCCGCGTCGTCCTCGCCGAACCCGACGGCCCCGGCCACCGTGCCGGCGCCAATGCCCGTGGCGGGCAGGCAGGACACGCCCAGCCCCGAACAGCAGGCACTGCTCCAGGAGATCCTGCGTGAGCAGGGCGAGAAGCTGACCGCAGAGCAGCAGGACGCGGCGCTGGCCGCCAGGACCGAGCAGCTGCGCAAACTGCTGCCCTCGCAGGGCGGTGTCCTGTCCGCTTTCAACGTCACGGACCGCGCCGGGATCCCGATCGAGGCCTACACCGTCAAGAGCGACACCGGCGGCATCACCGACTGGGACCTGGGCATCTACAACCTCCTGACCGAGTTGTGCTTCATGGCAACCAAGTGGCTGATCGCCTTCAGCTGCTGGCTGATCGCCTGGTCTCTCTCCTTCGGCTTGGCCAAAGTCCTGCTGACGCCGGTCCTGTCGGTCGCCACGTCCCTGCACACCCGCGTCGTCGTCGAGATGGGCCTGCCCTCGCTGGCCATGGCCGTGTGCGCGCTCGTGTGCGTGGCCAGGGTCTTCTCCGGTGACCGGGCCCGCGGCTGGGGGGATGCCGCGCTGTCGATCCTCATCGCCGCGCTCACCACCACGCTGCTCGCCTCGCCCCCGGCGCTGCTCCTGGGTACCGACCACGGGGCGATCGCCGCCGCCCGGGGACTCGCGCTGGAGGTCGCCGACGCGATCCTGCAGGCCAACCCCTCCGCCCAGAACAGCGTCCCCGCCCAGGCCACCGGCGCCGACCTGGCGCGCCCGCTCACTGACGCGCTCACCGACTCCTTCATCGTCCAGCCCGCGATGCTGCTCCAGTACGGCCAGGTCTTCGACGGCGACTGCGCGACGGCCTACACCACCAGCAGGATCTCCCAGCTCGCCTACGACCAGGCCGTGGCCGACCAGAACGCCAAGGTGAAGAAGGCCACCAGCGGCATCGGCGACTCCGTGCCGCTGATCGGTGGACTACTCGTCTCCGGGAGCGGCTCCCTGCTCAACCTCACAAGTTCCTGGGCCGCCGACCACTATGGCGACCCACCCATGCAGGCGTTCGAGAAGAAGTGTGTGAGCGGTGACGTCACGACCGCGAAGACGGCCAGCCTCGACAAGGTCGGCGGTGCCCTGTTCCTGCTGATCGCCGCCCTCATCGTCACCGCCCTCATCACCGCGCTCGCCGGATCCTTCCTCACCGCCCAGGCCCGCATCGCCTGGGACGCCATCCGCGGCGAGACCGCCCTGGTCGCCGGCACCATCCCGGGCGCGGGGCGCAGCTGGCTGTGGAACTGGTGCTCCTCCGTCCTGCGCTCGCTGGCGCAGATGCTCACCAGCGTCATCGCGCTGGCCGTCTTCATCGTCATCGTCCAGGCGGTTCTCACCCCCACCCAGGACGACGGGGGCAAGGAGCTGACGCTGCGATTCCTGGCGGTCGACGTCGTGGCCATCGCCACGTTCCGCCAGCGCCGCAAGCTCGCCGACCGCTCCCGCCACATCGCCGCCGCCTGGCGCACCAAGATGTCCGCCGGCCGGATCGGCGGCACCGGCGGCAGCGTCTTCGCCGCCCCGGCCTCCGCCACCGTCGCCAAGCACCCCCACGTCGCCCGCACCGCGGCCCGCGTCCTGGTCCGCTCCGCGATGGCCGGCGCCTCCCTCGCCGCCGGAAACCCGCTGGCCGCGATCGGCTACGCCATGCCCCAGTCCATCGGCGCCACCGCCCTCATGTCCCGCCTCGCCACCGGCGGCCGAACCCGCCACGCCCCCATTCCCACCGCCCGACCAGCAGGCCGCCCCCGACCGACACCGACACCAGGTCCCGGGCCCGGGCCCGCGGCGTCGGCCCCGCAGACCCCGCCACCGCCCGCCTACCCACCACGCCCCGCGCACCCGCCCCAGCCGACCGCACCCGCCCAGCCGACCGCGGCGCCGAACCCGCGTCAGGTGCCCGCCCAGCCGGCCGCATCCGCGCGCCAGCAACAGCTGCGCCGGCGGCTGGACCGCGCCCTGCAAGCCGACACGTCGGGTCAGGCAAATCGACCCGGCCGCGTGAACCGGCCCACCCCCCGCACCACCCCCGTCGTCAACCGCCGCACCCCGCCCCCGCCCCCGGCCCGCGAACCAGCACCAGCACCGGCACCGGCACCGGCACCGGCACCGGCACCGGCACCGCGCGCGAGGATGGCCCTGGACTGGGAGAACTTCGGCCGCGTGCCACTCCCTCCCCGCCGCACCCCGCCAAGGCGCCGATGATGATCACGCGCACCGGCCGCCTGCTCGGCGGCGCAGCCCTCCTGCTCGTCCTCGGCCTGGTCCTGACCGCCGTGGTCGCCGCCCACGCCGCCGGCCTCGCCCAGGACCAGGCCGACAAAGCCCGGCAGGCCCGGGCGCCCTGCCCCGGCGCCACGCTGACGGATGCCGACACCGCCCAACTCACCCAGCAGGTCGGCCAGGCGCTGAACGGCTCCCCCGCCAGCGTCCAGGTGCCGGGCCTGGACGTGCCGGGCGAGCAGCTCCCCAACGCCAAGACCATCGTGGCGACCGGCGTCCAGTTGGACGTCCCGGCCCGCGGCCAGATCATCGCGCTCGCCACCGCGCTCCAGGAATCCGACCTGCGCAACCGCCCCAGCGGGGACCGGGACTCCGTCGGACTGTTCCAGCAACGCCCCTCCCAGGGCTGGGGCACCGCGCAGCAGATCAACGACCCCGTCTACGCGAGCACCAGGTTCTACACCGCACTGCTCGCCGTGCCCGGCTGGGAGCAACTGCCGCTCACCGACGCCGCCCAGAAGGTGCAACTCTCCGGCCACCCCGACGCCTACGCCCCGCACGAGCCGCTCGCGACCGCACTGCAGCAGGCCATCGCCCCCACACTCGGCCAGCCGGCTACCGCACCGCCACCCGGCGGCACGGCCCCGTGGAGTGCTGGCGGGTGCACTACGCCGGACCAGGCCGCCGCCGGGACGATCCCACCCGGCACACTCCCGGCCGGCTACACCATCCCCCAGGACACGCCTGTCGCGGTGCATACCGCGATCCAGTGGGCGCTCGGCCAACTCGGCACGCCCTACCAGTGGGGCGGGCAGTGCACCAATCCCCACGGCAGCGATCCGGCCGGGCGGTGCGACTGCTCGTCCCTGGTGCAGCGCGCCTACGGCGTCGCCGGCATCACCCTGGAACGGACCACCTACGACCAGGTCAATCAGGGGACCGCCGTCCCGGTCGACCCCGCCGCGCTGCGCCCAGGCGACCTCGTCTTCACGGAGGGAACAGTCGCCCAGCCCGGGCACGTCGCCATGGCCATCGGCCAAGGACTTCTGGTGCAGGCGCCGCACACCGGAGCGGTGGTCGACGTCGTCGAGGTGGCCACCCACGGCACTGTCCTCGCCGTGCGGCGGGTAGTGGCGAGCTGATCGGCCTGTAGGTTCCCATTTCACTTTGCGCTTTCCCACTGATTCTGCGCCTAAGTTGCGCATGCGCAAGATCAGTGGGACTGCGAGTTCGTCTATTGTCCGGTCTCACGGGACCTGGTGGCTTCTCACCTGTCTCAGGCGGTAGTCGACCGATTCCCGGCGAGCGTGGCCGGCTGTGCCCGGTTTTCACCTTTCATGCTGGATTGAGTCTCATCTGATCTGGCCGGTCTCACCAGACCCGTGACGGTCGTTCCGTGATCTCACTCCCTGCTTGTCAGCGGTGATCGCCATCATGGGGGGTATGACCAACCCGAACCTGGCCACCGGCAGTATCTGGCGGCTCCACCACGGTGGCCAAGAGATTGCCCGGCTGGCTGTGACCGGCGCCGATTGGCCCTGGATACACGCCGACGTCGAGACACTTCCCGGCTTTGAAGAGTTCCGTCCGCTCTTCGCGGAGCAGGAACGGGCTGTCGACGAGGAAGACTGGGAGCAGATCGACGCGTGCTACTTCCGAATGCGCAGTGTGCTCACCATGACGTTTCCCGACGGCAGCCCGGTCGCTGAGTTCATGCTGCACATCCACGACGGCGGCACAGCCGGCTGGCGCTGGCACGACGAGCCCTTCGACACGGTGAACCAGTGACACGCTGGGTTCGCTGCTTCTGGGACGAGGACGCCGTCTGTTTCTGCATCCCCGGCCCGATCCCACCGAACACCACCCGGTTCACCACCACGCTCTGAAGCTGAATCAAGATTACGAGTGGAACCCACTACATGGAGCAGGAACACCCTCGGTTATTTCGGAAGCCCATCGGGCTGGTCCGTTTCTACCTCCGCCACCCGTGCCATGACCCGACGATCGGCCGCCAGATCCGCTGGCAGTCGGGTGTTCTTGAAGGGACGTGCAGCCACAAGTTGGTCAACGGTCAAGGAGTGGTTGTGGGTCCTCCCGCCCAAGTACGCGCTGGGCTGGTTTGGAATCGTCAGGTCCGTGTCCTCCAGATGGGCCCCGGTCAGGTCCGCGGCCTTCAGGTTGGCAAAGCGGAGGTCCGCTCCTCTCAGGTAAGCCTCGCTCAGGATCGCGTGCTCCAGATGGGTCCCGCCCAGGTCCGCGTGCTCCAGATGGGCCTCGCTCAGGGTCGTGTACCGCAGGTAAGCCGCGCCCAGCGTCGCATGCTCCAGGTGGGCCCCGTCCAGCGTCGCGCCCTCCAGGTGGGCCCCGGTCAGGTCCGCGGCCTCAAGGTGGGCCCCGTGCAGGACCGCGCCGCGAAGATCTGTGTTTCTTAGGTTGAGGCGGAAGAGCTCGGGCCGATCCGGGGGTCGGCGCCCGAGCACGGTCAACGCCGCTTGTACCGGCTCGGTGATGGTGTGCCAGATGGGAAGGGGCATGAAGTCTGACAAGGCAGGGTCCGTCCGAGACGTGATCGGCGAAACGGTCCGGAACAGCCGTGACAGGCTCGCAGGGAGCAACCGAGCAGGGCGTCGGCTCGATCCGGTGGCCTGCTCAAGGGTTTGCTCGAATGCGGCGGACTCCTCTGGCGCAGGGGATTGCCCGCGGACGAATGCCGCGAGCACTTCCACGATTGTCGAGTGGTCCTCGGGCGAGTCCCACATGATCCGTTCCAGTGCGTAGATGCCGCCAAGCTGTTCGACTGGCTTATCCGAGGCCATCTGGCCGATCGCTTTGCCGAACCGGTCTGTGAACTGCCCCGATTGGGCAAGTTTTGCCTCGCTGCGGTCCCTGATCCGGGTCTGCTGCAAGGTGTGGTGGGTGTAAAACAATCCGGCGACGGCCAGGATCCCGGCTCCGAGTGCCACCAGTGCGGTGCGCAACCCCGACACCGTAGTCGCCTCGGCCGGCGTGAGTCCGGCCTTCAGATATTGGTGGTCGAGCCACCAGGGGGCCCGCCACAGCGCTACGACGAATGCCCCCACCACCAGGATGAGGGCGGCCGGTGCCAGGTATTGGCTTGGCTTCCAGTCTTCTGACCGCTTGATGTGCATATCGACAGCACAGCGCAGGGGTTGTTTGCGCTGGACACTTCGACACCATCCCGGCGTCGTTTCGCGGGAAGACCACTCGGATGCACTCAGGCGGGGGACCGGCGCCGAGGGAAGTGCAAGATCAGTGGAACGCGGCATGCGCAATCTCGGTGGGACAGCGGGCATGACTGCTGGTCAACTGAGCCCCGCGCCCAAGATCGAACGGGAACCTACACTCACCCGCTGATCTTGCGCCCGCCGTACGCGTGCGCAAGATCAGCGGGTCGTCACTCCGACGCGGCTTCGCTACCCGACATGGGCGTGAGCAGAGGGCGCCGGAAGACGATGCCGCCTGCGGTCCCGACATCCACTCGTTCTTCGATCATCCGCCCAGCGATGGCATCTTCCAGGATCCTCGCCTGCTCCTCAGCTTGGAGGCCGACCAGTGAGATCACGTGCTTCGACATTCGCATCCTCCGTGCGGTCGGGTGGCCAGGGAGCCTGCCGTCAGCACCAGCTTAGGGAAGCGGGAGACCGGTGCCGAGGGAAGTGCAAGATCAGTGGAACGCGGCATGCGCAATCTCGGTGGGACAGCGGGCATGACTGCTGGTCAGCTGAGCCCCGCGCGCAAGATCGAACGGGAACCTACACGGCTGTCACTGGACATCCTTTGATAACGGCTTGATAACGCCTTGGTCGGCCGTGTCTGAACCGGCCCCGTGCGACGGCTTGGGCCAGGTGAAGGGATTTTCCGCCGTCATCGACCAGGAGGCCGCCGTGCTCCCACCCAACCGCTTCGACCTCCAGGCGGTACCGGCATGAGGGCCGACTCGCTGCCCGGGATGCAGCCGCTCCTCGACACCGCCCACCAGGCGGTGCTGCTCTCCCCGTACCTGGGAGCCACCGGCCTCGCCACGGCCGGCGTCTGGGCCGTCGTGGTTCGGTGGCGCATCCGCAAGGCCCGGGCCGCACTCGCCGACAGGACCAGCGTGGAGGTCGTGCCGACGTCCAGCTTCGACCCGGGCGAGTCCGAGGTGGTGCGGTTCAGCCACCACCTGGCCCGGGTGCGGCACGCCGTCGGTAGCGTCCCGGCCCGGGGAGCGGCTGTCCGGCTGCGCTACACCGCCGACGGCGGCCGGATGCGCTGCCTGCTCGAAGGCCCCGCCCAGGCCGCGGCGATCCTGGGCATGCCCGGCTTCGCCGAGGTCGAGGTCCGCTCCACCACGCCCGGCCAGGCCATCCAGCCGGTCCGCTTCACCGAACCCGCCCAGGCGTCCCAGTGAGCGCGGCAACCATCAGCCTCGCCAAGCCCAACGGTGACGAGGCCGCCAGTGACGATGCCGCCCGGCCGACGCGGCCGGTGTACGTCGAGCGGGCCGAGCTGGTCCTGGCCCTGTCCGACCACCAGCCGCTGGCCGCGCTCGGCCTGACGCCCGATCCGCTGCAACAACTCGCCACCGCGCTGTCCTCCGTGCGGACCCAGGACGGTGAGGCAGCTGACGTCATCCTCGACCTGGTCCCCGTCCCCCAGCGCCGCCTGGCCCGCCGACGCCGACGCCTGCTGGCCCGCTCCAAGCGCCGCGGCCCCACCGCCTACGGCGAGAAACTGACCGGCAGCCTCTGGGGAGCGGGGCTGGTGGAGTCGTTCACCGCCGCCTGGTCCGGCGGCTCGTCGAGCGGCAGTGCCGGGCGCGGTGCTCGATTGCCGCGGATGACCGACGTCCGCGACGCGGTGGGCAAGTTCGAGCCCGGCGGCGCGGTCTTCGCCGTCCAGCTGCTGCTGCGCACCCAGGCCGCACACCCGCAGGCCGCGCTGGAGCGCATGCACCAGCTACTCGCCGTCTTCGCCGCCACCAGCGGCGAGAACTACCTGAAGGCGCACCGGCCCCGCACCCGGCGGGCCATCGCTGCCTTCGACCAGCGGTTCGACAGCGGGGAGTTCGCACCGAAGCGCCGGCAGTGGCTGACCGTGCCCGAGCTCGCCGGGTTCCTCAAGCCACCGACCGTCCGGTGCCACGCCTCCGGGGTGGTCCGCTCCGGCGGCCTGGTCCCACCCGCGCCGGCGACGCTGCCCGTCTACACCGGCCAGCGCGACCTGGTCCCGCTCGGCGCGGTCGTCTACCCCGACGGCGTCGAGCGGATCGGCGCCGCCCGCGTGAAGGACCTGCTCTTCGGCCTAGCCCTCGGCAAGTCCGGCCACGGCAAGACCGAGGCCGCGCTCGTGCAGTGCATCGCACTGGCCCACAACGGGTACGGCACCTGGTTCCTGGACCCGCACAGCGAGGCGTGGGTGCGGGCCAAGCCCTACCTGGCGCACCCCCACATCGCCGAACGGGTGTGGGAGATCAACCTCGCCAAAGCGACACCGGACCAGATGGTCGTGTCCTGGAACCCGCTCTCGATGGAGGGCCGCACTGTCGCGGACGTGCAGGACACCGTGCGCTCAGTGGTCGAGGGCATCGCCGCGGCCCAGGAATGGGGCGACCACGCCCCACGTGCCCGCACGATCCTCGCCCGCACCGCTCAGGCGCTGGCCCTACTCAACCTGCAGGCCGTCGCCGCCGGACGGCCCGAAGCGCAGTGCACGGTCTTTCAGATCAGGAGCTGGCTGACGGACGAGGAGTGGCGCTGGGCACTTCTGCCGAAGCTGCCCCGACGGGTCCGGGACTACTGGGAGCGCACGTTCCCCACCCTGGCGAAGGACTCGGTGCCGACCGTCACCTACGCGATCGACCGCCTCGACACCTCCCAGTCGCTGCAGGCGTTCTTCGGCTCGCCCCGTTCCGGCTACGACATCCGCACCGCCATGGACGAGAACAAGGTCGTCTTCGTCTGCCCGTCCGGGTCCGAGTCCGACGCCCTGGTCTCCTGCCTGCTCATCCACGACCTGCACCGCGCCGGCCTCTCCCGTCAGGACACCCCCCGCGACCAGCGCAGGACGTTCTGGGCCTGGGGCGACGAGCTGACCGCCCTGGACTCCTCCTCCAAGGGATTCCTCGCCGCGATCGCCGAGCAGCTGCGCAAGTACGAGGTCCGATTCGTCGGGATGACGCAGATGGCACTACGCCTGAGCGCGGTCACCCGCCAGGCGCTGCTGCAGAACCAGTCGCTGCTCGCCACATGCGCGGCGGACTACGACGAGGCCGCGTTCGTCGCGCGCCGCTGGAACAGCCACCTCACCCCGGAAACGATCACCGAACTCCCCAAGTACCACTACGTCATGTCGATCAACCTCGACGGCCAGCGGACCACCCCGTTCCGGGTCCGCGGCCTGCCCGTCGAGGAGGTCTTCGCCCACTACGACAACCCCGACGGCATCCCCGACCTCGATGCGGCCATCGACGCCAACATGCGCCGCCGCACCGTCGGCGAGATCCTCGCCGACCTCGAAGACCTCGACACCGAGATCCTCGTCCACCACCTCGGCCTGCCCGCCGGCCATGACGGCGACCCCACCTCCACCCTCGGCTGAAGGAGTACCGCGATGCCGTACCAGCACCCCGCACCCAAGGGCATCGGCGTGATCGGCCAGCAGGCCATGACCGTCCTCTACCAGCACCGCCTCGTCTCCACCGACCAGCTGCACCGCCTCATCACCCCGCACCACACCGGGCCCGAGTACCTGCGCCGCCAGCTCCACGTCCTACGCGACGCCGGCCTCGCCGACCGCGTCGGACGCCGAACCCACGGGCAGACCAGCCTGCTGTGGTGGCTCACCGAGAAGGGCGCAGCGGCGGTCGAGGCGGTCGGGCTGCTGCCGCAGCGCCCGTACCGGATGAGCCCGGAAGCCGCCGCCGGACCACTCCAGGAACACACCCTCGCCACCATCGAAACCGGCTGCGCCTTCGTCGCCTGGGCCCAGCGATTGGACCACGAGTGCGGGCCCCTCGACTGGTCACCCGAAACCGCCCACCACTACCGCGACGACACCCGCCCCGGCGAGGACCTGACCCTCATCCCCGACGCCGTCCTCAACTACGTCCACACCGACGCAGCCGAGCGCACCCGCACCCTTCTGACGTTCTTCGTCGAACTCGACCGCACCACCATGACCATCGCCCGCCTCGCCCAGAAGCTGCACGCCTACGCCCGCTACCACCAGTACATCCCGCAGCCGCCCGGACCGCGCACCACCCGCACCACCGTCCGCAGCGCCGCCGCGGTCCCGGCCTGGCGCAGCCGCTACCCCGCCTTCCCCCGGCTGCTCCTGGTCCTCACCGGCGCCGAACCGGCCCGCCTGCAGCGGCGCATCGCCGACCTGCGCAGCCTCGCCGCCAGCGACCCGCTCCTGACGGCCAGTCCGATCCGCGTCGGCGCCACCACCCTCGACCAGCTACGCGAGCGCGGCCCGTTCGCCCCGATCTTCAACCCCGTCCTCAGCGCGGACGGGCCGGTCGACGCCTGGCTCCGCCCGCAGGCTGCCACCCCGGCCTGATCCTGACCACAGTGCTCTGCGGGACTTCCGAACATTAGGTCGCCGACCTGGACGCCCATCTCGCCCAGCTCCGCCACCTACGCGAGGCGATGCTTTTGCCCAATGTCGATCTGCAGGTGATCCCCTTCAGTAAGAGGTCGCGCAGATAGGCGTGGTGACAGCACCCCGGTAGCAGTACTGGCACGGACCTTGTCGATCATGGAGTTGCGACGCTCTGTGATCACCGGGGGGACCTGTGCCAGTACTTCCGTCATGGCTGACCGAACCACTCTGGAGCCAGTTCAGCGCGCTGCTGCCCGAGCGGCCGACCTACGCGGCCACCCATCCGCTGGGCTGCCACCGGCCGCGCATCAGCGACCGGATCATCTTCGACAAGATGCTGCAGCTCTTGCGGTTCGGCTGCTCCTACCAAGCCATCGGCTACCGCACACCACGCCGTTACTGCCCATCGTGATCGGCACGTTGCTGACGCTGGGTGGCGGGGCCTGCTGCGGTGCTCATCCAAGCTCCCAGTGGGCCGGGGCGAGGAGCTGCGCGCCGGGGCGTCCGGCGCGCAGCAGGGTCGCAGTCCAGCGGTCGATGGTCGGTCGTCCGAGGGTGTCCCAGTCGGCGATCAGGCGAGTCAGACGGTCGGCCATCTCGTGAGTCCGCGGGTTGTGATCGCTGAGCAGGAGGGCGCCGGGTAAGACGCGCACCGCGTGGCTGCGGTCCTGTGTGACCAGCGCGCAACCGTTGCCGCTCTCGCCGGAGATGGGGACCTTGGTCGTGCGGCGGTCCTGGGTGGCCAGGTACATCCACAGGTCGTAGTAAGCGTCATGGGTGAGATCGTCGGGGACCGTGCTGCGGCGGCCATAGGCGGACGGCGGAAGTGGCAGGTCATCGAGATGGCGGTCTGGGCAGAGGAGTCCTACAGCCCGGGCGCGGTGGGCGGCTGAGATGAGGCGAGCTCGCGGACCGCGGGGGCCGGTGGTGATCCGGGCCAGGACCTCCAGTCCGCGGTAGCCGAGCGGGCCGACGATGTAGCCGCCCGGGGCAAGCTGCCCGATCCAGGCAGGTGGGACCCCTGCGGTCGCGCAGGTGGTGATGATCCGGTCCAACGGGTCGTGGGACCGGGCAAGGTAGCCGTCCTGATCCCGGATGCGGACCAGGCGTCGGAGCCCAGCGCGGTCGACCACAACGCGGGCTCGGCGCGAGGTCGACTGGTCGATGTCCACGGTGACCACTGTGGTTCCGGTCATGGCGGCCGTCAGGCACGCAGTCCGGCCGTCGCCTGCTGTCCCGATCTCCATGACCCTGAGGCCGGCCTTCAGGTCAGCGGCTCTCAGCACCTCCATCGCATCACCGTTCACGCATGCCGAGGGTCCTACCGGGAGGTGCTGGTGCGGATCGATCGGATCACTGCCAGGGCCGAGCCGGAGGTGCTCAGCCGCGTGTGCGAGGACCACACCGTTGGGAAGACTTGACCAATCACGGAACAAAGAGCCTATCTGGTAGGGCAGTTGTTCAACGGCTCGCCTCGGCATCGGCCACTGCGATACGTCACCGACGGAGACAAGCGGGAACCCCAGCTGCCCGAAGGGCGTAAGGTGGGTCATCGTGAACTCGCCTGCTTCGTGCCGTTCTACGGCGTAGCCGGGCCTGAGCGGCACGGTGGTTCCATCGCGACCGGAAGCCTGCGATGTCGTCATGGGTGGTCCTCGCTGTGGGTGGCTACCCAGAGAGCTCGATGGCCACAACTGGGCTCTCGCGCCTGCGATTCAGGCGCTGGTGATTGCAGGGGTCGACAGAGAGGATCACGTCTGCTGGCTGCCCCAGTGCGGGGATGAGCGCTGCGGGCACCACGTGAGCGAGGATGCCTCTCTGCTCGACGCGACGCCGAGGCCGACGAGACGCCCACTCTCCATCCGGGCCGAATCGGGCTCATGCCGCGCTCATCTCGTAGGGCAGTCGGCATCGGATCTGTTTGCCGACCGGGGTAGCGAGCACCTGCCAGCCCGGCGCGAGCACATCGAGGATGTACAGGCCGCGCCCACACTCCGCCACGAGGTTGTCCGCAAGGGCGGCAGAGCGCCGGGGCAGGCTCTCTGAATCAGGGTCATGGACGGTCACCCACACCCCAGAGCGTTCCGCGTAGACCTCAACCACCAGCGGCACGAAGTCTCCGCACAGCCGAACCGCATTGCCGACCAGTTCACTGACCAGCAGTTTGGCGTCGTCCACGAGCTCCGGGCAGACCCCGACTCCACTCAGTCGGGCATCTGAAAGCTCCCTCAACCTTGCCAGGTTCCCCCGGCAGGCGATCACGTGCGCCGTAAAACCTGACGCCCTGTCCTGGAGATAGAACCCGAGCCCAACTTCACCCGGGTTCACTGTCGCCGTCATCACAGCTCCTCCTGTCTGCGGGCCTGGGGTCCGCGCAGCATCGGAAATAAGTAGCTCTCCGCGATCATCAGTCGACCCCGAGCTGGCTCGCTCCTTGGGGGTGGACTCTTTTCAGTCGGGCTCGCCGGGCCGCGACTTGACGGCCCGCAAGGCGACGCCGCGCTGGGCCACGGAGAACTGGGCCGACCTTCATCGAGTCGGCGTGTTCCGCGTCACACTCAGCATGACGCCACATCAGGCAATGATGCAAGTAGCCTGGCGAAAGATGTATTTATGCATATCGAACCCGGATTCGGGCCACCCGCAGTGCAGTTGCCGCTGGCGCGAGTGCTTGGATCGAGGGCAGACTGGTGATCTCAGTTCAGGAGGGGTACTGCATGGCGGTCTCGACCGTTCGTCGCCGACGGCTCGGCGACGAACTGCGGAAGCTCCGCGAGGGCAAGAAGATGACGGCGGAGCAGGTAGCTGACGTCATGGGCTGGAGTCAGCCCAAGATCAACCGGATCGAGAACGCGAAGACGGCGGCCAAACTCGAGGACGTGGTCAGGCTCCTGGACTTCTACGAGGTCGCCGACGGCGAGATCCGCACCGGCCTTCTCGCCATCACCAAGGACGGCAGCAAGCGCGGCTGGTGGCTCAGCTACCGCGACGCGATCAACGCGACCGCGTTCGACCTCATCACACTGGAGACCGAGGCGTCGACGTTCAAGACATACGAGCCGTCCTACATCCCCGGCCTGTTCCAGACGCCGGACTACGCACGGATCGTCATCGAGCGACTCGGCGGCAGGATGGGCGGCACCGTCGAGGACCAGGTGCAGGTCAGGATGGCCCGCCAGTCCATCCTGACCCGACCGAACCCCGTCGAGGTCTGGGCCGTCATCCACGAAGCCGCCCTCTGCTCCAACGGGAAGCGGCCCGACATCATGGGACCGCAGCTGGACAAGGTCCTCGCGCTCAACCGCCTGGACAACGTCAATATCCAGGTGATGCCGATCAACGCGGCCATCCACCCGGGCATGGGCGGGCCGATGGCCATCATCGGGTTTCCGCAGCGCTCAGACCTCGACGTCGTGCTCGTCGAAGGACTGATGAGCAGTCTCTTCGTCGAGGATCCGGCCGATGTGGAGCAGTACCGAGCGAGGTTCACCGTCATCACGGCCGAGGCCTTGAACAAGGACGACTCGCTCGCCTTCATCCTCGAACAGAAAGCCAAGATCACGTGAGCCACTACCCCGATGCCGCGGCCACTGGGCTCGCCTTCGCGAAGTCCACCTACAGCGGAGGAAACGAGAACTGCCTGGAGTGCGCGGCGGACCTGCCTGACAAGGTTGCCGTCCGAGACAGCAAGGACCCGCACGGTCCGGCCCTTCGCTTCACGCGCAGTGCGTGGTCAGCGTTCATCCACGACGTTGTGTCAGCTCACTCGCTGCCCGACGAGGGCTGATCAGGCCAGCCGCAGCCAGGACGAGCGCACCCCTGACGGGTCGGGGGTGCGCCACAGGTCGTCCGCCGGACGGTCTGGAAGCGTCCCGCCTGCGGCCCCGCCAACCCGCAAGCGGGCATCGCAGCGCCCTCGCTCACACAAAGAGCTTGGGGTGCAGGACAACTGAGCCACTTTCAGGAATCCGCAACAGCGGGACCCAGGCCTGTGCTACGGTCCGTAATCAATCGAATACAGATGACCCCGGCGGTGCGCTAACACCCCGGGGTCCGGCAACAGGAGTACAAGCTCCCGATGCAGGTACATCGTAGCGCCCACGCGCGCAAATTCATCGTGCTGCCCAACGCCCTGCTACAAGACCGGCGGCTGAGCTACACGGCCCGCGGATTGCTGGCCGACCTCCTGTCGCGCCCCGACGGCTGGCGCGAGGACGGCCGACAGATGGCTGACTCCAGCACCCAGGGACGCGGGGCGATCCGCAAGGCTCTGAAGGAACTGACCGCGGCCGGCTACTACCGGGTCGACACACTGCGAATGAAGGACGGGACGATCCGCAGTGAGGCCCACGTCTTCGACACCCCTCAGCTCGAGCTGCCAGGTGTCCCCCATCCGGCGTCCGGTCAGCAGGAGACCGGGCTTGCTGACGCCTCTCCTGTAAAGGACTTGGGCAAAGCACCCACCCTCCCGGGTGAGCCGGTCAACGCGCAGTCGGTCAACGCCGAGGCGACTGGCGAGCCGAGAGGAAGGAAGAGCTACGACATCATCAAGGAATCGTCGGATGAGCAGGTCCGCGCGGCAGTGGTGACGCTGTTCGGGGTGATCAAGTCGGAGCCGCGCCTGCATGTCGGTGAAGCCGAAGCGCTGGAGCTGGCGCCCCTGGTGGCGCAATGGCTGGAGCGCGGCGCCTCCTCCAAAGAGCTGACGCAGGCGCTTCTGGTCGGCCTCCCCTCAACGGTGGTCTCCCCAACTGGATTGCTCCGCAGCCGACTTCGCCGCAAGATGCCGCCGCTCCGCTTCTCGTCGGAGCCGGCCGCCCACAAGCCCGCATACTCCGAGTGCCACATCTGCCATGACCCAGTGCTTCGGCAGGGGATCTGCCGATCGTGCGCGGGCCTCAGCACTCCGTCAGCCGCTATCGGCGGAGGGGAGGCCGTGACACCCAGTGGCGCCAGGCGCGTCCGTGAAGCGATGCGCTCCAGCAGAGTCGCGCTTGGTATCAGGGGCGTCGCCCTGGCCACCCAGTAGTCGACGAAAAGGGCCCGCGGGCAGAGGGCAGGGAACAGAACGCCAAATCCGCTGCGCGGCCGAGCGTTTGGCTGATGCCTCGAAGATCGAGAAGTGATGAACCTCCAAGCGGAAGCATCGTATAGTGACGATTGCATCACGTTCCGCAATCATGTGTGGCGGGAGCGTCATCGCCCCATGCCGCACAACCGTTGGAGGGGGAGACAGGTGTCGGCCATGCGACAGCGAACGATCGCGCTCGGAACGGGCATCGGTCTGCTGGCGTTCCTGACCGCCGGCTGCACGAGCAACGCACGTGAGGGCGGAGCGGGCAGCAGCCCGCTCAGCACCGTGGCATCGGCAGCCACGCCGTCTGTGCTCTCCGACGCAGCAAGCCGAGCAGCGGTCCTGGACACCTACCGCAAGTACTGGGATGAGCAGATCAAGGCATACGCGCAGGGCAGCGTCGTCGGTACGGAGCTGGAGAAGTACAGCGTCGACCAGGCGCTGAGCGGGACCCGCGCGGACGTCTACAACAACAAGACCGCCGGGATCGTCCTCACGGGCTCGCCGAAGATCAGCCCGACGGTGACAACGATCGAGCTCGACAAGTCTCCCAAGCAGGCCACGCTCAGCGACTGCCTGGACATCAGCGGATGGACGCCGGTCGACACGAAGACGGGCGCCGCACGGCCCGTCACCAACCCAGTGCTCCGGTACACCGTCACGGCCACAGCGCGCACGGTCGGCTCCGACTGGATGATCTCGGAGGTCGACTCCGACATGAGCCGTCCGTGCTGAGGCGCCACTTGCCACCGCTCGCGTCGGGCGTCTCTCTCAGCCTCCTGTGCGCTATCAGCCTGCTCCAGCCGTGCTCTGCCGAGGCCGACGTCGCGCCGTGCGCCAGCAAGTTCGTCTGCGTCGGTGTACAGACCTTCGCGCCACCGTCCACTGCTGCCGGCGCCACCCCGGCCGATAGCACGGACCATGAGCCTGACTGCTCCTGGAACGGGGTCCAGCACCCCTGCTCCGTCCTGGACCTCGGCTGGTTCAACGGAAACGACGGCTGCTACTGGCAGCCCGCGAGCCCTCAACCACCAGCTGGCGACCCCCTGTGGCAGGGCCACAGCCCGGACGACGGAGCCGTCTACTCCCGCACCTGCCTGGATGCTGCTGGAGGTATCACCGCCGCTCCAGATCATTGGTCAAAAGACCCTCCGCAGGGCTACGGCGGCGGTGTGGACCTCGTCGGCCTGGCCCACCAGGCCGTGGACAAGATGCTCCTCGCCGATCCGGCCATCACCACGGCGCCGAACTCCGGTTCCACCGGGCTGATCGGCATGCCGGTGTGGATGTGGGCCACCGTGTCCCCCACCACCTGGGGGCCGAACACCGCCACAGCCGACGCAGGCGGGGACAGCGTGACAGCAACCGCGCACGTCACCAGCATGGCCTGGACCATGGGAGACGGACACACCGTCACCTGCAGCTCAGCCGGCACCCCGTACAACGCCTCCTACGGCGGACACGCTTCGCCCGACTGCGGCTACACCTACACCAACACCTCGGCGAACCAGCCGCACGCACAGTTCCACATCACCGCGACCGCAGCCTGGACGGTCGACTGGACAGGCGGCGGCCGGCAGGGGCAGTTCGCCCTCACCCGCACCTCCGGCGCCGACGTGGCGATCGCGGAGGCCCAAGCGGTCGTCGAACCATGACGAGAAGGACCTGATGAGCACGATCAACAGAGTTCCACGCGCCCCGGAGCAGCCCGCCGCCTCTCCCCTGCCGGCAGCACCGGCAGTGCGTCAACTGCCGGTGCGTCGAAGGCGACCGGCGATGATCGCGGCTTCCATCGCCCTGATCGCGGTCGGCTCCCTCGCGGGTGCCTACCAGTACGTGGCCACCGGGCAGCGGATCGGGGTGCTGGCGGTGGCTCGGGACGTCCCGGCGGGTGCGACGATCACCGCGGATGACCTGGTGGAGGCGAGGATCGCCTCCGATCCGCTCCTCAAGCCTGTGCCCAGCCAGGACCTGGCCAAGGTTATCGGCAAACGCGCCGTGACCTCTCTCCCCGCCGGCACGCTGCTGAGCGAACAGGCTGTCACCAGCAGCCCGTTGATGACGTCCGGGCAGCAACTTGCCTCCATCGCGCTGGCACCTGCCCAGTTTCCCGCGACCCCGTTCACCCCCGGACAGAGGCTCCAGCTGGTCCACACGCCCAAGGACGGCAGCACGGGCACAGCGCAGGCCCCGGAAGCGCCGATGGCGGCGGGGGTGGTGCGGGTCGGCAAGCCCGACAACGCCGGCGACATCGTCGTCGATGTCGCCGTGACCGCGATGGACGGGCCGACGCTCGCGCGGTGGGCCGCACGGGGCGAGGTCGCCTTCCTTCAGCTGCCGGCAGGGGGATGACATGGCGGTGATCGCGTTCGTCGGCTCCCCCGGCGCGCCAGGTGTGACCACAACCGCCTTGGCCGCGCTGCTCAGTTGGCCGCTGGTGCCGGGTCGGCGCGCAGTGCTGGCCGAGTGCGACCCCGACGGTGGATCGGTCATCGCCGGGTATCTCGAGGGCCGTGTGCCGGGCGAGCACGGGCTGGCGAACCTCCAGGTCGCGGACCGCCTGGGCCGCCTGGAGGCTGGGCTGTGGGAGCAGCTGATCAACCTGTCGGTGCCCGAGGCGGCCGCCGACCGGCTGCTGCTGCCGGGGCTCAGGAGCCCAGCGCAGGCGGCCGGGCTGCAGCAGACGTGGCCGCATTTGGCGACGCTGTTCGGGGCTTGGCACCGGGAGGCAGGAGTGGACGTCCTGGTGGATCTGGGACGGTCCGGTGCTTCGGGTCCAGCCGGCGTGCTGGCGCGGTCGGCGGACGTGGTGGCCGTCGTGGTGCGCGGGACGCTGCGGGCGGCTGCTGCGGCGCGGCCGCGCATCGCGGGGCTGCGTGAGAGCGTCGGCGCGCGTGCGGGCAGCGGGCTGGGGTTGGTCCTGATCACGGAGGGTCCGTACGCGCAGCGGGACATCGCCGAGCACCTGCAGCTGCCGGTGCTGGCGAGTCTTGCCGTACGACCCTGGGGCGGCGAGGGTGCTGACCCACGGCGGTGCGGGCGGCAAGGCGTTCGGCCGCTCGCCGCTGCTTCGCCAGGCTGCGGTGATGGGGACGCGGCTGCAGCAACTTGCTGGGGAGCGCCGCGATCTCCTGTCGCTCCCTGCCGGCGGTCGGGGGGTGATCGTTGGTGGCGGTTCGCGGTAGGCCCCTGTATTCGACGGCACCCACCGCGCCCACGGCGGTGCCCGAGTCCCTCACGATGCCGGCGCAGCCGCAGGCTCCGTGGGCGAGCGCCGGCGCACCTGGGGCGGGGCACGCCGTCGCGGGGCGGGTCGCCCGGTGGGAGTGGTCCGAGGTGCGGGCGTTGCGGCGCGAGCTCGCGGATCGTCTCGCGCCCGAGTTCCAGGCGTACAAGGAGAGCCGTGGCAGCGAGATGCCTGCTGAGCACGCCGAGCAGCTGGGCCTGGCGCTGATCAACGACCTGGTCGCCCGGTGGGCTGCGGACTACGCGACGGCCCGTCAGGTCTCGCCCACGGCGGCCGACGAGCGGTCGCTGTTGCGGGCGGTCTTCGACTCGCAGTTCCGGCTGGGCCGGATCCAGCCGCATCTGGACGATCCGGATCTGGAGAACCTGATGATCAACGGCTGCGACGACGTGTGGGCGGACTATGCCTCCAAGCCGCGCCGGCGCCTGGAGGCGGTCGCCGACAGCGACGGCGAGCTCGTGGAGTTCCTGCAGCTGCTGGCCCGCCGCCACGGCCAGGGTGAGCGCTCGCTGTCCAACTCCCGGCCCAACCTGGCGCTGGCGTTGGAGGGCGGCTTCCGCCTGCAGGTGATGACGCAGGTCACCCCGCGCCCGTATGTGAACATCCGCCGCCAGCGGATCCGGGACATCACGCTGGAGGGCCTGGTCGAGCTCGGCACCATCGACACCGCGCTGCTCGCCCTGCTGCGCTCGGCGATCCGCGCGGGCAAGAACATCATGGTGTCCGGCACGCAGGGCGTTGGGAAGACCACGCTGCTGATCGCGCTGGCGCGCGAGATCGACCCCGACGAGCGGATCGGGACCTTCGAGACCGAGTCCGAGCTCTACCTGCACAAGTCCGGGCACCTGCGCCAGGTCGTCCCGATGGAGGCACGGGAGGGCAACGGCGAGCGGGGCCCGGATGGCCGGGAGGTCGGCGCGGTCTCGATCGCCGACCTGATCCCGCCGGCGCTGCGGATGAACCTGCGCAAGATGATCGTCGGCGAGGTCCGCTCCCGGGAGATCGTGCCGATGCTGCAGGCCATGTCCGGTGGTGAGGGCGGCTCGCTGTGCACCATCCACGTCCGCAAGCCCGACGCCATCTTCGCCCGAATCGCGCAGCTGTGCCTGGAGCACGGCAGCGCCGGGATGACCCAGGAGCTGGCCTACCTGATGGCGGCCAACGCGCTCGACCTGGTAGTGCACATCGGCATGGTGGACGAGACCGGCCGCGGCGGCAGCCGCCACCGATTCGTCCAGCACGTCCTGGAGGTCACCGGCGTAGGCGAGCGCGGCGCCCCCGCCTACAACCGGCTTTTCGCCCCGCGCCCCGGCAGCGGTGAGCTGCGGGCGGTGCCGACCGGCGTGATGCCGGCCTGCCTGGACGACCTGCGCGACGTCGGCTTCGACCCCGGCTGGCTCACCACCGACGGCGCCTGGGCCGCCCCTCTCAGCCTCCTTAGGGCGGTGCGGTGATGGGTGCCCTGATCGCCGCGTTCGGCGGAGTGTGCCTGCTGATCGGCGGACTCGGGCTGGTCGCCGGCCTGCGCGGCACCACCGCCCCGCCCCCCAGGCCCCGCTCCCGCCTGGCCCGGGCCGGCGGCACACGTCCGCCCCGGGCCAGGCGGCGCCTGCGCATCCAGGCGATCACCGCCGTCTGCGCGTTCACTCTGGTGTGGCTGTTCACCGGGTGGCTGCCCTCGGCCGTCGTCATCACCGCGACCGTGTTCTTCCTGCCCTGGCTGCTGGCCCCCAACAAGGCCGCCATCGAGCGGATCAAGCGCCTGGACGCCCTCGCCCAGTGGACCAAGCGCCTGGGCGACCTGGTGCGGGTGGGCACCGGCATCGAGGAGGCCATCAACGCCTCGCTGCGCACCGCACCAGCGCCGATCGTCCGCGAGGTCGCTGACCTCGCCGCGCGACTGCAGGCCCGCTGGGACGCCCAGGTCGCCTTGAGGGCCTTCGCCCGTGAGTTCGGGGACCCGCGCGCCGACCTGGTCGGCGCCGCGCTGGCGCTGCGCATCCGCGACCGCGGCCCGGGCCTGGCGCAGGTGCTGTCCGACCTCGGCGCGACCACCGCGGACGTGGTGCGCCGGCGGCGCGACGTGGAAGCGGACCGGGCCAAGGCCCGGACCACCGCCCGGTGGATCTGCTGCATCGCCACCGTCGTGATCGTCGGTATCTCCTTCAACCGCGGCTACGTCGCCCCCTACAACACCGCCCCCGGGGTGGTCGTGCTGATGCTGCTGCTGGCCGCCGCGGTCGGCCTGTTCACCTGGATGCACCGCCTGGGCGCCGCCAAGCAGCTGCCCGGCTTCCTCGAAGACAGCGCCGACGCCGCCGGCGCTGGCCCCCGCGCCGCGCTCACCCCCTCGCCGGCGGCCGGTCGGGCGGTGGCCTCGTGACGCCGTACGCGATCGTCGCCGGCGCCGTCCTGGGCGGCGGCCTGGCGCTGCTGGTGCGCGAACTCGCCCCCGCGCCGCCCGAGCTCGGCGCCGCCCTGGACCGCGTCGAAGGCAAAGTCCCCATCCCCCTTCCCCGGACCGAGGACGACACGGCGAAGGCGGCGCCGTGGTGGGAGCGTGCGGGATCGGCAGCCGCCGATCGCTTCGGCGGCCGCGCCGGGCTGCGCATCCCGCTGCAGGACCTCGACCTGGTGGGCCAGAGCCCCGGGGAATTCCTCGCCGCCAAGGCGGCCCTGGCACTGCTGGGCCTTTTGCTGCCCTCGCTGATGGTGGCGATCCTGGTCCTGGGCGGCTGGAGCACGGGCTTCACCCTCCCCGTGCTCGGCGGTCCGGTCGCAGCGGCCGGCGGCTGGCTGCTGCCCGACTTCGCGCTGCGGGACAAGGCCAAGCGGGCCCGGGAGGAGGCCACCTGGGCGTTCGCCGCCTACATGGAGCTCGCCGCGATGGAACGCGCCTCCGACGCCGGAGCCCAGGACTCCCTGGAGCGTCCCTCGGAGATCGCCGACGGCTGGGTGTTCCGCCGCATCCGGGGCGCCCTGATGCGCGCCCGCCTGGACCGCGTCCCGCCTTGGGAGGGTCTGCGGACACTGGGTCAGGAGACCGGCGTGAGCGCGGCGGAGGACATCGCCGACATCGTCAGCATCTCGGGGCGCGACGGCGCCGCCATCTACGAGACGCTGCGCGCCCGCTCCGAGAGCCTGGCCGGTGAGCTGATCGCCGCCGAGCAGGCCAGGGCCAACCAGGCCACCGAGAGCATGGCCGTCCCCGTGACGCTGCTCTCCATGGTGCTGCTCGTCTTCCTGGCTTTCCCCGCCATGATCCGCATCTTCCTCATGTAGACCGCCCAGCCGCCGGCCCGCCGGCGCCCGCCGCCCATCGAGTCACCGACGAAGGACGAACAGCCCCATGAACCACCTCAACCGCACTGCCCTGCGCCTGAGCGCTGCCGCCCACCTGCGTCTGGACGCCGCTACCAGCCAGCTGCGCGCACGCGCCGAGCAGTTGCGCGCCGCGCCCGACCGCGGGGACGTCAACATCCCCACCATCTTGTGGATCGTGGGTGGTGTGCTGTTCGCCGTCACCGCCGTCGCCGCGTTCAAGACCCTGGGAGACAAGCACCTCGCGGACATGACGAGCCTCTGATGACCTTTCGCGTCCTCCTGCACCGGGTCCGCACCCGCGCCCACCGTCGGGGGTGCGACAGGGGCGACACCAGCATCCAGATGGTCATCTGCTTCCCCGCCGCCCTGCTGCTGCTCTTCATGGTCGTGACCGCCTGCAACATCTACCTCGCCCAGCAGGCCGCCCAGACCGCCGCCCGCGAAGGCGTCCAGGGCGCGCGCGGCTACGGGTCGGGCACCGAAGCGGGCCTGGCCCGCGCCCAGAGCGTCCTGGACCGCCTGCACGGCACCCTCACCGGCACCCGGATCTCGGCCGACGGCAGCACCGGCGAGCGGATACAGATCACCGTGACCGGCACGGCCCAGAACGTCCTGGGCCTGCCGATCAGCGTCACCGAGCACGCCAGCGGCCCCGTCGAGAAGTGGATCGCACCGTGATCCGCCGCCGCGCACGCTGCCGCGACGAGGGCAGCGCCGCGATCGAGTTCACCATCTGGGTCCCCGCCGGGTTCATGCTGCTGGCCCTGGCCATGGTCGGCGGACGGATCATCAACGCCGGCGACGCCGTCGACGCGGCGGCGGCCGACGCCGCCCGCGAGGCGTCGCTGGCCCCCACCGCCGCCGCAGCCCAGCAGCAGGCCGGCACCGCCGCAGCCCAGACCCTCGCCGACCAGCACCTGCACTGCGCCAGCGTCGACATCAGTGTCGACACCTCCGGCTTCGACGCCCCCATCGGCCAGTACGGTGCCGTCACCGCCAGCGTCCACTGCCGGCTGACCCTGTCCGACCTCGGGCTGCCCGTCAGCGGCGGCAAGGACATGTCGGCGACGTTCACCTCCGTCATCGACCGGTGGAGGCCCCGCACCTGATGACCGCTCACCGCTCACCCAAGAACCGGGCCGGTCGCGACCGGGGCAGCATCACCCTGTGGTGGGTGATCGTCATGGCTGGCGCGTTCATGATGATCGGCCTCGTCGTGGACGGCGGCGGCAAGCTCCGCGCCGTCGAGAACGCCGACGCCCTCGCCGCCGAAGCGGCCCGGGCCGGCAGCCAGGCCGTCGACCCGACCAAGGCCATCCCCGGCCAGGCCATCGTCATCGACCCCGCCAAGGCCGTCGCCGCCGCCGACGACTACCTCGCCCGCGCCGGGGCCACGGGCACCGCGACCCCCAGCGCCGACGGCACCACTCTCGAAGTCCAGGTCACCGCCCGGCACAAGACCCTCTTCCTCCAGGTCATCGGCGTCTCCTCCCTCAGCGCCGAAGGCCACGCCACCGCCGAACTCTTGCACGGCGTCACCGCGCCCGAAGGGTAGGACCCAGCATGCGACCGCCCACCCACCCAAGGACCCGAGGCAGGACCGGCAGCCGCCTGGCCGCCGCCCTGCGCGCCATCGCCGCTCTCGTGACGCTGCTCGCCCTCCTGGCCGGTGTGCCCGCCCTGCTGTGGCTGTTCACCACCACCCTGCTCCCCCACGGCGTCAGCACCGCCGACCTCCAGAGCCTGCTCACCCCGCAGAGCAACGACGTCGGCACACCGTTCATCGCGGTGCTCACCGCCGTCGGCTGGAGCGCCTGGGCCGGCTTCACGCTGTGCGTGCTGCTGGAGATCCCCGCCCAGCTCACCGGCCGGGGCGCCGTCCGACTGCCCGCGTTCGGCGCACCGCAGCGCCTGGCCGCGCTGTTGGTCGGCGCGATCCTCATCCTCCTGCCCACCGGCAGCGCGCTGGCCGCCGCCGCGCCCGCCAGCGCGGCCACCGCCCGCCCGCTGGTCGCCGCCACCGCCGGCCAGCACCCTGCCAGCGCCTCGGTCGCCCAGGCGGCCACCCCGACAACGCCCTCCGCCGGCGCCCAGGCCGCTCAGCACCGCCAGTACACGGTGCAAGACCGCGACAGCCTGTGGAGCATCGCCCAGCACCAACTCGGCGACGCCACGCGCTGGAAGGACATCGCCCAGCTCAACGCCGACCGCACCATGAACGACGGCACCCTCTTCAGCGCCGACACCATCCAACCGGGCTGGACCCTGCTCCTACCCGACGCCCCCGCCGGCCCCGGGCCCACCACCGTCCAGGGCGCTCAGCAGCAGTCACCCCCCTCCGAGGCGAGGACAACCTCCCAGGAGGGACCCGCCTCTGTCGGGAACCCGACGGCCTGGCCGACGCACACCGTCCAGTCGCCGACCGAGTCGCCGTGGGACCTGGCAGTCAGCTATCTGGGTGACGGACAGCGCTGGACGGACATCGCCGCCCTCAACCCGACCCTGCCCGAGACCGCTGCCGGATACCTGCCGCAGGGCGCGGTCATCAACCTGCCCGCCGACGCCCGCCTCACCACCGCCCCGGCAGCACCGGCCGCCGGAGCAACCTCGGACAGCACGACCAGCCCAACTTCCCAGCAGCAGCCGTTCGACGCGCAAGCGACGCCCTCCACAGGATCTGGCCAAGGCGAGAGCCACGTGACGGTGCACGCAGGCGACAGCCTCTGGTCGATCGCCCAGAGCGCGTACGGGGATCCCGAGCAGTGGCCAGCCATCGCCGACGCCAACAAGGGGACGATCTCCGATCCCGACCTCATCCACCCCGGCCAGCAGCTGACCGTGCCGCCCCCGCCCGGAACGGCGCAGACACCGGCCGGCACCGAATCGCCGACCCGGGGGACAGCGGTGCAGCCGGACACCCCGTCCATGCCGACGGCGACCACGGGCGCGGGCTCGGCCCCGACGCAGAGCCGGCCGACGCCACCAGCAGCAAGCCCGGCCACCCCGGCGCCGACGCGACCGGCGATCCCCTCCCCGAGCGCCCACACGCCGAGCCCTGCCGCACCCCCGGACCAGGTGGGCGGCGCTGTCCAGCTGCGCACCGCGCAGCCAGCTGCTGAGGCGACGGCGCACGTCCTCGCGCCCGCCGAGGTCTGGCTGGGGGCCGGAGCGCTGGCGGCGGCGCTGGTCGGCGCGGTGGCGCTGCGCCGGCGCCTGCAGCAGCGGCGCCTGCCGCCCGGGCGGCACATTCCCCTTCCTACGGGCCGCGCTGCCAAGACCGAGCAGTCCCTACGCGCCGCCCAGCACCCCGCCGGCTTCGACCTGCTGGACCGGTCCCTGCGCACCCTGGCCCTCAACCTCGCGGACGCCGGACGGGAGCTGCCCATCGTGGAGGCGGTCGTCCTGCGCGAGGCCCGCGTCGAGCTGCACCTGGCCGCCGACACGGCCCCGATGCAGCCCTTCACCGCCGCTCCCGGCCGCACCGACCTGTGGACCTGCTCTGCGAGCAGCCCGGATCTGCCCGAGGACGAAGCCCTCGCAGACGCCGAGACGCCCTATCCGGCGCTGGTCTCCATCGGCTGGGACACCCGAGGCCACCTCGTCCTGGTCGACCTGGAGCACATCGGGATCCTGCAGCTGAGCGGCGACCGTGCCTTCGCCCGGCACGTCCTTCAGGCCCTGGCCGTCGAGCTCGCCACCACACCGCTGCCCGGGCACCTGGAGATCGCCGCCCTGGGCGAGGCGGCACCGGGACTGGAAGCCGCGGCGCCTGAGCGCGTCGCCCGCACTGCGGACCTCGCGCAGGGCGCGACCGCGCTGGCCGCCCACACCGCCGACCAGCGCCGCGCCCTGGCCGCCCTCGGGGCCGACTCCCCCAGGACCGCCCGCCTCGGCGATGGGGCAGGCGACTCCTGGACTCCGCACATCGTCCTGGCGCAGCAACTGGCCGCCGGCCCTGATACCGATCGCCTCCTGGAGGCCCTCGCCCAGCAGCCCCGCACCTCGAGCGCGGTCATCGCCACCGGCGATGAAGCGACCTTCGGTGGGTGGACGCTGATCTGCGAGGACCCCGACGTGACGGTGCTCCTGCCCGGCTCCGGCCTGCCCATCCGCCTCCAGGGGCTGAGCGACGAGCACTTCGCCGATGCCGTCGAGATCCTTACCCTCGCTTCGAGCGAAGCGGACCTCCCCGCACCAGCCTGGATCACCGAGCCCGCGTGGGTCTGGGCAGACGAAGCCGTTCTCGATCCGACCGCAGTCGCTGACGCGGACGAGGACGGGCTGCCAGCCAAGCACGCGGCCCTGGAGGACGAAGCACTGACCGACGAGCAGGACGCCGAGACCGACCTCGCCGTCGAACCGGACGGGAGCACCGCCGCCGCGCCGCTGCCGGTGAAGACGCCGGCCGAGCCGACCGAAGACCAGGACGACCCCGACGGCGGCCCGACCCTCGCCGACATCCTGGCCGAAGACGACACCCCGCCCGACACCCCGGCGCAGCACACGTGGCCCACCCCGATCCCCACCGCCCCGGTGCCCCCGCCTGCGGCACCCGCCCCCGCGACCGCGGTGGTTCCCACCGCCGCCACCGCGCTCCCCACCAGGCCCCCGGCCGGCCGGCGGGAGGCACAGCCGCCGCCCCGGGCCGCGGGCCGTCCGTACTGCTGCTCGGCGCTCTCGCGATCGAGGGTGCGGCGGGCCGGGTCGACTCCAACCGGCAGCGGTCCGCCACCGAGCTGATCGCCTACCTCGCGCTCAACCCGGGCGTCGACCACCACGCCATCGACGCCGCGCTGTGGCCCGGACAGCTTGTCAGCAAGCAGGTCCGCAACGCCCTCATCTCCCGCGCGCGCTCCTGGCTCGGCAACCACCCCGACGGGCACGCGTCCCTCCCCCGGGTCCAGGACACCGGCGACAGCCGCTACCGCCTGGCCCCGAGCGTCGCCTGCGACTGGGCTACCTTTCAGCAGTACGCCCTCGCTGGCCTCGCCGACCCGGGCGAGGACGGCGACCTCGCGCTGCGCCGGGCGCTCGCCCAGGTCCGCGGCCGTCCCTTCGCCGCGACCGACCCCGGCCGCTACGCCTGGGCCGAGCCCGCCATCCAGGGCATGGTCTCCGAGATCACCGCCGTCGCGTACGAGCTGTCCACCCGCTGCCTGGAAGCGGGCGACCTGCCCGCTGCGCTGCGGGCGGCACGCCAGGGACTGCTGGCCGCCGAGGAGAACGAAGTACTGCACCGCTGCGTCTTCCGCGCGCTGCACGCAGCCGGCGACATCGACGCGCTGCGGGCCTCCGCCACCGTCCTCGCGAAGATCAACCAGCAGCTCGGAGACGTCGACATGGAGGCCGAGACGGCGGCGCTCCTGCAGGAGCTCTTGCCCCGGCCGGTTCCCGTCCGTTGAACGAACCCGCCCCTGAGGGAGCAGTCGGCCTTCGGTGTGTGCGGCACCGGGGTCATCGACTGGCTGCGCGCCGAAAAACACCACCGCGTCCGCCAGGTCCGCCAGGTCCGCCAGGTCCGCCAGCAGATCGTCCCTGCGCCCCACCCACCGCATGCTCACGCTGTGATCATGCACCATCACGTGGCGTTCCATGCCATGAACAAGCCAACTGACCAGCCGTCATGGGGATCCCGCAGGCCTGCCAGGCGGGCACGGCCGACAGGCAACCCGGGGCTCATGCCCAGCAGCCGAAGACTCGGCACGTCGCTGGGGTGGTGACAGGAGCCCCGGGGCTGATCGGCCTGACAGCCGAAGGGCGCGGTGGTGAGCTGCTGGGGAGGCCGGGGCCTCGGGGTGGGTGGGGTCACTGCGCGCTGTCGGGGACGGGCCGGCATGCGCCGACTGCGTCTGACCGAACGGCAGGGTGATGAGTCCTGCCGAAAACGATCCAGCTCACGATCTACAGCCGAGTACCAGGCCGTCTCAGCCCCGGCGCCCGCGACCAGAGCGGTTGCAGGACGATGCCGAGGGCGAGCAGCTCCGCGGCGGCGAGCGCCGTGACGCCGGCCCAGCCGTACGGCAGGCTCGACGAGACCGGCAGGGCCAGCAGCAGGGCGACCCCCTGCAGGACGGTGGAGAACACAGCCAACTCCTGCGCCGCCCGGCCCTTGCGCCTGCGCATCACCGTGATCCCCCACAGCAGCGGGAAGAGCAGGCAGACGACCGCGAGGAGGGCGAAGAACGGCGCGGCGAACACGGCCCCCATGTCCCCGCCGCCCGGTGAGTCGTCGCCGGGGACGGGCACCGGATGATCCACGCCCCAGTTCGCGACCCGCATCGCCTCCACGAACACGGCGGAGAACGCCCCCGAGGCCAGCGCCGCCGCGCCGAACCAGGCCCGGCCCACCGCCTCGTCTCCTGCCACCATCGCCGCTCCTTCGCCAACCGCTCCGCTGGATCGACGAGTTCGCCGCACCAGGCCCTGCATGATCAACAATAGGTGGAACGACGCGGGCGCCGTCTGCGTCCCCGGCGCGCAGCTGGGCATGGTGCAGGCCGGCCACTCCACCCCACCATCGTCACCCAAGCCTGGCGCGCCCCCAGCTGGACCTGCCGCAGGACGCGCCTGCTGGCCAGCGGGCCTTCGTGGTGGGTAAGGCGGCGGTCGGGTGGGGTGTGCTGGTCGCGGCCGCGACCAGCTGGATCGGGCATCCGGTCTGCCTACAGGGGCGCGGCTGGCGGGTTGTTGAGGTACTCGGCCTTCGGACAATCTGAGAGGCCGTTCTGTGAGCTTTCGAGACGCCCCCCTGCTCCCTTGACTCCAGCGAGGCGACGGTGCGCATGCCCGCCCGGGCGCCGCCGGGTCCGTGATCATCACTGCGCTACACTTCGCGGGATGACACATTCGATCGACCTTGTCATCTTCGACTGCGACGGCGTCCTGCTAGACAGTGAGCGCCTGGCCGTGCAGGTTGACGCGGTGGTGCTCGCGGCCCTCGGCTGGGAACTGACCATTGAGGAGATCGTCGACCGGTTCGTCGGGCCGCTCCCACGAGTTCATGGTCTCGCAGGTCGAGGCGCACCTCGGTCGGCCCCTGCCGACGGGCTGGGAATCAGAGTTCCAGCCCCTCTACGCCCATGCCTTCGCGACCGGGCTGGCTCCGGTGGCGGGCATCGTGGCGGCGCTCGACGCGATCACCCTGCCCACGTGCGTCGCCTCCAGCAGCAGCCACGAGAGGCTGCGCACCACGCTCGTCCAGACCGGCCTCCATGACCGCTTCGCCGGGCGGATCTTCAGCGCAAGCGAGGTTGCCAACGGCAAGCCCGCCCCCGACCTCTTCCTTCACGCCGCCGCCAGGCTGGGTGTGCAACCCAGCCGGTGCGTCGTCGTCGAGGACAGCCAGTACGGCGTCGCGGCCGCCCGGGCCGCGGGCATGCGCGCCTTCGGTTACGCGGGCGGCCTAACACCCGCCGACTGGCTCGACGGGCCCCACACGGTGGTCTTTGAAGACATGGCGGAACTGCCGGACCTCATCGCCCGGGCGCAGCACACGTCGCTCCACCCCTGAGCGGGTCTTCTGTAATGCTTTGTCAGAGGGCTGTTCGAGAGCCGATTTCCGTTTCGAAGTGAGACAGGACAGGGCTGCTGGTCGCGGGGGCTCGGTCGGCTACTGCTTTTTGGTAAAGCTGCCGGCGTCGACTTCGGTGAGGACGTCGAGTTTGACCAGGCGTTTCAGCTTGGCGCGAGTGCCTTCGATGTTCTTCGGCTGTGGTTCGTGGCCGAGGGCTTCGCAGACGTCACGGGCTCGCAGGGGGCCGGTCGCCTCGTTGAAGAGCGCGAGGATGCGGGGGTAGTCCGGGTGCTCGGGCGGGGTGGTCCGGGCCGGGAGGCGGTCGGCGAGGGCGGTGACGGTCTTGCGGGTGATCGCGAGGTGTTCGAGCTGGGTCTCGGCCTCCCGCAGTCGGCCCTGCAGTTCCTGGATTTGGCTGCGGAGGTCGTCGGCCATGGCCCGGGCGGCGTCTTCTTGGATGTCGAGCGCGTCGAGGAGGGGCTGGATGGTCACGCCGTCACCACCTGCGGGTCGCGCCAGGTGGGCGTGTTCGCGCAGGTGAGGCGGCGGGCCATGACCGAGGTCATGGCCCAGTAGACGCGGGAGGCGGAGGAGGCCGGGCTGTGCTCGTAGTCGCGGACCAGGCGCCGGTGCAGGACCAGGATCCCGTAGGTCTGCTCGACTCTCCAGCGTTTCGGCTGCGGAACGAACCCCTTGTCCTGCGGGTTGCGTTCGACGATCTCGACGTCGATGCCCAGGCCGGCGCCGTGCGCGGCGACCTGCTTCTTGAAGCCCTGGTCGACCAGGGCCTTGCGGACGGTGCCGCTAGTGTGTTCGGCGACCCGGTCCAGCAGAGCGATGCCCGCGGCGTTGTCGTGCGTGTTCGCGGCCAGGACGATGACGGCTATGACCAGGCCCAACACGTCGACGGCCAGGGCCCGTTTGCGACCGGGAACCCGTTTCGCCGGGTCCAGACCGGTCGTGGAGGCGGGGACCCCGGCGGCCACGTGGACGCTCTGCGTGTCCAGGACCACCAGGGTCGGGTCCTCTAATCGGCGGGCCCTCTCGCGAACCTGGCAGCGCAGTAGTTCGTGGATCACCTGGTCGGTCCCGTCGTCACGCCAGGCGGCGAAGTAGTAGTACGTCGCGCTCTTCGGCGGCAGATCGTGCGGGAGGTAGGCCCACTGGCAGCCGGTCCTGCCCTGATAGAGGATCGAGTTCACGATCTCCCGCATCGCATAGGCGCCCTGATGGCCGCTCACCGACCGATGCCGGCCCTTCCAGGCTGTGATGACCGGCTCGATCAACGACCACTGCTCATCCGATAAGTCGCTTGGGTACGGCTTGCGTTCACTCACGCCCCCACCCCAGCAGAGCAGCGGTGGCAAGCGAGCGAACTCCAGTCCACACTCACACCATCAGGTGACACCAGAACCGGTCAAATGCTCACAGACCGCCCTCTGAGAGGTGTACGCAGCAGTCCGCGGTGCGGTTGCACAGGGCGCACAGGAGTCCGCGGACCAGCCCGGTGCCGTGATCGTGGTCCACCATCGCGCCGGGGTAGCGCCCGCAGAGGTGGCAGTCCGGACCGAGTGCGTCGACCAGGGCGGCTCGCAGCGGCCGGATAGAGGCGGTCTTGGTGGGAGGCCGCGGCCAGCTGTGCATCTTCTCGGTGTAGTCCATCCCCGCCGTGCACCTCTGGTCCTCGGGCACTTGGCCAGGGTCCGCCGCTGGTGTGAGCGGCCGGATCTGATCCGGCTCGTGCCCTGGAGTGACATGGCTCGCAGCCCGCGCGCCGGGGGCCGCTTGGCAGAGCAGTTGGTCGCCGCGCATCAGGTGGACCATGCCGTCGTCTGCGTGTGCGGCTGTGAGGTTCGGCAGCGTGAGCCGTGCTTCGGTGCAGTGATCCCGCCCCGGCTTGCGCACGGACTTCTCCAGAGCGGTAAGTCCGGGGAACAGCACGTAGTGCCACATCAGGGCGTAGCGTCTGTTCTTGGGGAAGTCGTCCAGGGTCGGCACAGGCCGATCCTGGCAGCCGGGTACGACAGGCTCGCCCTGCGGGGGATCCGCGTCCGTGGAGTCGGCGCTGTCGACGCGTTCAGGCTGGCCAGTTCGGGGCCGGTACCCGTGACCGCGGTGGCCGGCCCCGAAGTTGTGTCACTGGCCTTTCGCGGCGTCCTTGAGCTTGCTGCCGGCGCTGACCTTGACGCTGTACCCGGCCGGGATGTCGATCGGGTCTCCGGTCTGCGGGTTGCGTGCGGTGCGGGCGGCGCGCAGGGTGCGCTCGAAGGCGAGGAAGCCGGGGATGGTGAGCTTCTCGTCCCCCTTGGCGACGACCTCGCCGGTGATCTCGGCGAAGGCGTTCAGGATCGCGTCGGCGTCCTTGCGGTTCACCTCGGCACGCTCAGCCATCGCGACCACCAGTTCACTGCGGTTCATGTGTAAGACCTTCGCTCGAGGGGTACTGATCCCCCGCATGCTGCCAGGTCACACCGACAGGGGCCCGGCCCGACACTCCCACCTGGCACGCCGCACGCGCCCGCCGACGAGTCGGTGCGCCGCCCTACGGTCCTCACATGACCGACACTGACAGCGATGTCCCCGCCTTCGACCGGGCCTGGCGGCGCTTCACCGCCTGGCTTGCCGCCAATTCCCCGGCCGACCAAGCCGCCTTGCGGCCGGCGGCCGACGCCGGGCAGATCACCCACCTGGAGGACGAGCTCGGCTTCGCCCTGCACCCCCAGCCGCGCGCGCTGCTCGAAACGCACGACGGCGTCGTGGTGCCACAGTTCGACGGCGACCGGGAGTTCTTCCCCGCGGGGTCCTTCCTTCCGCTGGGGCACCGACTGAACACCATCGAACGCATCGTCACCGAACACCGCTCGTTCGCCGACCTGTTCGCCCAGGACGCCTGCGACCCCGAAGACCGGGACAGCAAGCCCCTGATCGCGCATCCAGGCGACGGCGGCCTGCTCTTCGTGGACCACTGTCAGGGCTCCACCTACGGGCACCTGTACGAGATGGGCGTCGGCTCGGGCGACATCGACGGCCACCTGTTGGCCACCGACCTGGCCGACCTGTTCACGGCCCTGACGGACAGCCTCGACAGCGGCCGACCGTTTCACCGCTTCACCCCTGGCAGCCACCGGCACACCTCCGGACACCACCGCATCGACTGGCAGGTGGTGCCGTAGCCAGCGTCCCGAACATCGTTCAGGAGACAGCTGGGTGAGCAAGCCTGGGCGATTTCGCGAATCCCTCAGCCCCTCCCACGTGAACCGGTGGTTCACCGCCAAGACACCCCTCGAGCACAGTGTCCGGGCACAGCGCGGCCAGGTGCTTGTGGAGCGTGTCGACGGGGTCCCACCGCAGGATTGGGCGGGGGCCCGCCTCGGGTGTGCGGACCGGGCCGTGTGGCGGCCGGAGTGGCGGGGGCGCTGCGGCTTCCGGTCCGCGTGGTGCAACTCACTGCGGGTGGTGATGGTCCGTCAGTTTCGACTGTCAGTGGGCGATGCGACGCTCTGCACGCGGCTGAGACCGACTGTGAAGGGGAAACGAGTGGGGGCCGGTCCGAGGATTGTTGCGTCAGTCGGCCGTGCAGGGCTTCGGCAAAGTCGGGGCGAGGGGTCGTTCCAGGTGGGTGCAGGTTGTGCTGGTGCCCCAACGCCAACCACTCGGGTGACGGGGCACGCCGCCCGCAACCGTCGGCGCGTGCTTGGACTGCCGCCGCGCGGGTACTACCGACCGGGTCTGGGTACGCACACGAGTATGTCCACCTCTGCGCTGTCCTTCGGTTCCGCTGCCCGCCTGTACGACTCGATCCGGCCCACCTACCCAGTACGGGCGGTCGCGTGGGCCATCGGCGCCAAGCCGGTGCGCGTCCTGGACCTGGGGGCGGGCACCGGGCTACTGGCCGGTGTGTTGCACGCCGCCGGCCACGAGGTGATCGCGGTTGAGCCCGACGAGCAGATGCGCGCTGTGGCCGCCGAACGCCGCCCCGGAGCGCAGGTGCTCGCCGGCAGCGCCGAGGACATCCCGTTGCCGGACGAGTCCGTCGACGCCGTCGTGGTCGGGCAGGCATATCACTGGTTCACTCCGCAGGACGCCCTGCCGCAGATTCACCGAGTGCTGCGCAAGGAAGGCGTCTTCGCTGCGATGTGGAACATCCGTGACGATCGGACCCCATGGGTGGCCGCGCTTTCCGACATCGTCGGCAAGGAGGGATACGGCCTGGAAAGTGCCTGGCACTACGGGCCGGTGACGCCATGGTTCACCGAACCCGAACGTGGCTTGACCGAGCACACCGTGACCATCCCGACGGACCGGCTGATCGACCTGGCGCGGTCCCGCTCCTACTACCTGACCGCCGACGCCGCCGAGCAGGCCCGCTTGGACCGGGAGATCGGCGAGTTGGCCGCCACCGACCCGGCCCTAGCCGGCCGCGACAGCGTCGAGATGCCCTACCGGACCTGCGTCTACCGGATGCGGCGGGTCTGATTCCTGGCCAGAGCCCCCGGCACGCTCATCGCAGGTGCATCCGTTGGTCCCCGTGGAGAACACTGCGGCCGAGCTCGTCCTGGCAGCCGACGGAGACGACCGGACCTGGCCCTCTCTGCCCGCCGCACAGACACTAAGCTTGACTCTGTCGGTGATCTTGGTGTTCGGCCGCCTGGGATCATGGTGGTGCGTCAGTCTTGCGGGTGTACGAAGCCCGTGAGACTGATGAGGAGTCAAATATGTCGATGCGTCCCCGTCCAGGTGCCGAGGTACCGGCGCTGACCGCGCGGATGGCGCGCGCCAGCAACCCCGGTGGCACGACGGCGATGTGGGTGCGGGACCACCTCGACGGTCTGTGGAGCGACGAGGACTTCGCCGACTGGTACCCGCGTGACGGGCGTCCCGGGCTTTCGCCTGCCCAGCTGGCCACGGTGAGCGTGCTGCAGTTCCTGCTCGGGCTCTGCGACCGCGACGCCGCCGAGGCCGTACGCTGCCGCATCGACTTCAAATACGCACTCGGCCTCGACCTCGACGACCCCGGCTTCCATCACAGCGTGCTCACCGACTTCCGCGACCGCCTGCTGGAGGACGGCCGGGCCGACCGCCTCCTCGACCTCGCCCTGGCCCGTCTCAAAGACGCCGGGCTGATCCGCGAGCGCACAACCCAGCGCACCGACTCCACCCACGTCCTGGCCGCCGTGCGCAACTTGACCCGCCTGGAACTGGTCACCGAAGCCATGCGGGCGGCCCTGGAGGAACTCGCCCGCACCGCCGGCCACGCGCTGGCCGACCTGGTCGAGGAGGACTGGGGCCGCCGCTATGGTCGGCCGGTGCGCCTGGGCAAGAACCCCACCCGGCCCAAGACCAGGATCAACACCACCGGGGCAGACGCCCGCCGACTGATCGAACACCTGGCCCGCAACCATCCCGGCCTGCTGGAAGGCCCTCAGACGCGGACCCTGCGGCAGATCCTCGTTCAGAACTACTACTGGGACACCGCCGGCCGCCTGCGCTGGCGCGACGATGACGACGACAGCGGCCTGCCGCCCTCCGCGCACCGAATCGTCTCGCCCTACGACCCGACGGCCCGATACGCCCGCCGGGGGCAGGTCACCCGCTGGACGGGATTCCTCGCGCACGTGACCGAGACCTGCTCCAACGACGGCGTCAATGTGATCACGGACGTGGCCACCATGCCCGCTACCAGCGCCGACACCGAAGTCCTGCCCGGCATCCACACCAGGTTGGACCACCGGGGACTGCGGCCCGACCACCACCTGGTCGACGGCGGCTACACCTCCCTGGTCCACCTGGAGCAGGCCGAGCGCGAGCACCGGATCACCGTCGTCGGACCCCTGCCGGGCAACCCCACCCACCAACACCGCCGGGGCGAGGGCTTCGCCCGCGACGACTTCCGCATCGACTTCGACCGCCAGGAGGTCACCTGCCCGCAGGGCCAGGTCAGCAGGGGCTGGCACGGCCCCTACCCGACATCCTCGCCGACCGCCGCCCCGCTGATCGTGGCCCGCTTCACCAAGAGCCAGCGCCAGCCCTGCCCGGTCCGAGCCAAGTGCACCACCTCCCGCGACGCCGCCCGCAACGTGGGCTTCCCCCCGCGCGAGCTGCACGAACTGCAGATACGCAACCGTGCCGAGCAGCAGGAACCGGCCTGGCACAAGCGCTACGCGGTGCGGTCCGGCATCGAGGGCACCATCTGCGAGTTCGCCCACGGCCACGGCATGCGCCGCTGCCGATACCGCGGGCAGGCCAAGGCCCACCTGCAGCACGTGCTCACCGCCATCGCCGTCAACATCGAACGCCTCAGCCGGCAGCCACCGGGCGAGAACACGCCCCCGCGACCACCGACTGCCTTCCAGGACCACCTCGACCAGCACAGCATCCCGCGTCTGCGCTCCTGGCGAGCCGTCAGCTGACACCCTAGCGACCAAGATCACCGACAGAGTCAAGCTGAGGAAGGCGCTCCAGAACTGGGGCGAACCGGCGGCACTATGCGTCGGAGCCGTCCTCGCCGCGCAGATCCGGGTGCAGGCCGTTGCTGGAAGCCCGCGTACGGCCCGCCGAGGCCCGGTAGCGCGTGAACCGCTTGCCATCCGGCCCTTCGGCTCACCCTGGCCAACTACCCTGTCCCGCTTGACCAACTAAGCACAGCGTCACCTGAACGCGACAACTGTCACCACCCCCTGGTGGCGTTCACCGTAGGTGTCGCCGAGCCCTTCGGTTGGCCCTTGAGCAGCTGGCTTGGCATCTTGATCCCTGGCGTTGTGCAGGCGGTAAGGCAACGAACACGATGTAGGCGGGGCCAGAACCAGGGGTGGGCGGATGAGCGTGGTTGGGGAGCGGGAGCGATGGGAGCTGCGGCCCGACATCGGTGTGGGGCCGTTGCTCTTCGGGATGTGTCCAGCGGAAGTTGCCGAGGCGCTGCTGGTTTCCGAGCCGGAGTCACGGCTTGGTGGCCCGTACGGTCAGGAGGACTTCTCGGACGGGGTGAAGGCGTTCTACGATGCCGGCCTGCTTGCATGCGTCGCGCTGGACGCCGTCATCGGTCCGCAGGTCTGGCTGGACGGCTTCCCCCTGGCAGGGAACGATTCAGGGCAGGGCCAGCAGTTTCTTCTGGACCACGCCGCAGAGCACGGGAACTGCATCCTGTTCACCCCGGACGCATCGCTCGCCCTGACCGACCTCGGGATCCTTCTGCGTGACCAGCGGGTTGGCGCAGCGCGGCTCACACGTCCGCTCTTCGTGAAGGAAGCGTGGCTGGAGTCGCAGTACTACCGAGACCGCCTCCCGCTGGAAGGTGTCACGGACTGAGTCCTCGACCCGTCCGTTCGCACCGGTCGGACCAGGCCACGGTCGGCGCTTGCGGGCTGCCTGCTTGTTCCAACACGGACGGTAGTTGGCCAGTGCTGACGGAGGGCGCCAATCGGGCCCTCCTCTCTTGGGAGCGGGCGGCCTGGGCTCACGCCGCCGGCCGGGGCGGGGTCGGGGAGCTCACTGCGCGATACTGCGGCCATCGCGTCGTCCCGACTGTCCTGGTGGCCCGACCAGCCGGTGGACGAGTACGAACATCACAGGCACCAGCAGCGCCCAGGACGACCACGTGCCGACCGACACCGGATGCCAGGTCGGCAGTTGGTAGGGGTACCGCCAAGCCCCCAGGCGGGTGGCGATGTTCTCGGCGAGCCAGAGGAAGCAGCCGTTGAGGGCAAAAGCGAGGGCCAACGGCATCCGATGCCGCGTTCGTCCGACGGTGAAGTGGAGCGTGCTGCCCGCCGACACCCAGAACAGTGTCAGGGCAAGTACCCAGCGCAGGTCGGAGATCCAGTGGTCGGCGAGGAAGTTCAGGTAGGCGGCTCCCGCTATTGCGGCGACCACGTTCGGCCGGTACCTGCTGACCTTCAGGTCCATGATCCGCCAGGCGGCGCAGAGGTAGCTGCCGACGGCGGCATACATGAAGCCGCTGTAGAGCGGGACTCCGGCGACCTTGGTCAGGGCTGCTTCGGGGTAGCTCCAGGAGTCGACGCCGACCTTCACCAGTTCCAGTACCAGGCCGAGGAGATGGCAGGCGGCGATCACGGCGATCTCGCGTCGGGACTCCCAGCCGAGGAGCCAGGCCAGCGCGGTCAGCAGCAACCCGTAGAGGAGCAGAAGGTCGTAGGGGGCGATGGGAGTCACCGGCAGCAGCCGTACCGAAGCCATGCCTGCGAACAGCGCGACGGCGAAGGCGCAGCTCCGTGCTTGGAGCCAGCCGAAGAGCAGCAGCTGTCGGAGGAGGACGCTGCCACGCTGGATTATCGGATGCATGTGGTGATCGACAGCACGGAGGACGAGTCCGGTTCCGTGGGAGGCGACGGCTCTACGGCGCCGGCGCGGTCAATGCGGGCCGAAGCCCGGATGCGGCAGCGCTGGTAGGCGGGCGGGGCCGACTGCGCTGTGGGCGATCTGCGTCAGCGCACCCAGGACCCGCGCCGGCACCCCGTCCAGTGCGGAGGCGCGCGCGGTGCCGGGTCCCCGTAGGTGGTGCAGGCACTGGAGGGTGAGCTGCGCGGCGCGCACGACCAGTGCCGGCAGGGCGTCGGTGGCTGCGGGGCCGTGGGCCAGGACGTAGTGCGGGGGCTGTGCGGCGCTTTCGTGCAGGGGCCGGCCGCCGGGCAGCTGTTCGGCCAGGGCGAGGCGGGTGAGCTCGATGAAGCAGTGCCCGAGGGGGTGGGGTCGGTGGTCAGCAGGTCGGTGTCCAGGTGGTCGAGGGTGTCGGTGATCTCCCGGGCCTGGGCGGTGGTGGGTGCCACCGCGGGGGTCAGGTCGGGCAGGTGCCCGGTGGTCGGCGGGTGGTGGCGGGCTGCCGCTGTGCGCAGCGCTGTATAGGACAGGCGGGCCAGGGCCCCGGTGATGGAGAGGGCGGCGTCGCGGGCGGTCAGGGGTGGGTGGCGGTGTGCCAGGTCGCGTAGGGCGTGGTCGGTGTCGGCCGTGATCGTCGGGGTGGCGGCCTGGTGTACGAGGTGCAGTGCGAAGAGTTCGCCGTCCTCGTACAAGCGCCGGTTGGGGTCACGGGTCACGGCGTTCTCCGGTGGTGGCGGGTTGGGCCCGGTGTGGGGCTGGCCTGCAATCGGCTTGGTGGGCACGGGCGTTGCTCGGTGTCCAAGGAGTACCACCTCGGCGTCCGGGCTGCCGCACCCGCCCCGTAGCCGCGGGCCCGCGCACCTCTGGGACGCTCGTCAGCGAAGCCCTTCGGCTGGTCCGGGCCGGTCCGGGGGGCCGGCGTCTGAACAGTGGCGCGCTCGCGCGTGTGCTCAGCGTGCTGGGTTGGTCGGGCTTGGACCGCCGGGCCGTTGCCGCTCTCGTACGCCGCTGTCACGCCCTGACCGGTCGCCGCGGGGAGGGGCTGGGCGCCCGGGCGGACCCGGGTGCCCAACCCCCTTGTCAGACGGACTTCACCTTCTGCTGGAAGACGCTGTAGTCGATCACCTGGTCGGCTGGCGGGGCCTGGACGACCAGCGGCGTGTTGAAGTCGCTGAAGTCGATCTGGCCGGCGTCGTCACCGGTCGTCTCCATGCGGATGACGTAGAGCGGCCCCTGGGCGGCGACGTAGACGGTGGTGTCGGAGGCCTTGAAGCCCTGGGTGGCGACGCCGTTGATCGTGGTGGGACCGACTTTGGTGGGGGCGGTGTCGTCCGTGGAGCCGTCGTCGGCGATGGACTGGATGAGGTTGCACATCGCGGTCATCTGCTTCAGGTTCGGGTCGTCCTGGCTGCCGGTGAGGTAGCGGCCCTTGAGCAGTTCGGCTATCGCGGGGCCCGCCTTGGCGTTGCCCTGCTGGGCGGCGCTGTTCTGCCAGAAGGCGGCGTCCGGCTGCATCCAGGTGCCCGCGCTGTTGTGGAGCAGCTTGACGCTGCCGAACCCGCCGATGGTGAAGGTGCCCGAGCAGTCCTGGGCCTTGTCGACCGTCAGGTCGAGGGTGATCTTCTGGCCGCCGGAGGTGATGTCGCCGGCCATCCGCACCGAGCCGAGGGAGGCCATCGCGCTCTGCGACTGCTGCTCGATCTGGGTGGGGGTCAGCGTGTTGATGTCCACGGTGGGTGAGGCGCTCGCGCTGGCTGAGGCGGGGGCCGTGGAGGTCGGCAGTGAGGAGGCGGGGGCCGCCGCTTTGTCCAAGGAGCCCTTCGAGGTGCCGCACGCGGCGGCGCCGCCGGCGAGCAGCAGGCAGAGCACCGCGGTGTGGACACGTCGGTTGGGGAGCATGTGGGTGGTCCTTCGGGTGAGCGGCAGTGATCTGAGCGATCAGTCGATCAGTGCGACTGCCGGATGGCCAGTGAATAAACTGTTGTGACGGTCTGTCAGGCGATCTGTTCGCTGCCCCGCCTGCAGGGATCCGGGGGCACCGGGTGGCCAGCTGCGGCTGGGCCGCGGTGGGCGGCCGCGGAGTCGGCGGCAAGCGCTGCCGGTCCCCCGCCTACACCGCCACGGCTGCGGGGGCCGGTGCGGGGGCCGGCGGGTGCCGCTGCCTGTCGTGGGCGGCGTTCTTGGCCCGGGCCCGGGCCGTGGCCGCGCGGCGGCGGATGGCGCGCAGTTCCTCCGCGCTGAGGCCTCCCCGCACGCCGCTGTCCTGACTGGTCTCCAGCGCCCGCAGGAGGCATGCGCAGCGCGCCGGGCAGGTGCGGCCACATGGCCTTGGCCTGTTTGGTCTGCAGCAGGGCCGGGCCCCGGTTGCCGGCGGGGAAGAACAGTTCGGGGTCCTGGGTGCGGCAGGTCGCGCGGGGCAGCCGGTCGCGCGGTGGGGTGTCGGGGTCGGCGGGGCGGGTCATCGCACTCCTCGGGTGGGGGTGGTGGAGTGGGCTGTCTGCTGGGGCCGGGCCGCGGCCGCGCGCCGGGCCGGGGCTGCGGCGGGGGCGGTGGGTTGGGGGTGGGGCTCGGCGGCCAGGAGGTCGGTGAGCTCCTGGTGGTGGTCGGCCAGGCGGGCGAGGCCCTGGCCGGCGTCCAGGGGCGGGGCGGCGATGTTCATGACCGCCCGTAGCGCTTTGAGTGCCATCGCCATCGCGGGTCTCTCCCTGAGCAGGACGTCGTCCAGGCGCCGGCGGGCGGCGCCTGGACGACGTCCTGCTCTGGGCTTCGGCGACTTGCTGCGCGGTCGGCCGCTCGCGGGCGCCCGGGTCGCGCTCCTGGGCGAGGATCTGGTCCAGCTCGCGTCCAAGGACGTGGTGGGTCTGCTGGGCGCGGGCGATGGCCTGGTTGTCGAGGTTGCCGGTGAGCTGCTCCTCCAGGCGGTAGCGGCCGGGGAAGTGCGCGGCGATGGCGCGGCGCACGGCGTGGCGCTGCTCGTGGAGGGCCTGGTCGAGCAGGTGCCGTGCGGCGTCGAAGCACGCCGCGTGGGCGGCCGTCACGGCGTAGTGGACCTCCATCGGCGGCAGGCCCTGGGCCTGGGCCAGGGTGCGGGCCTCATCGGCTGCCGCGGCCGCGAGCTCGAACAGGCGCGGCTCGTGCGCGGTGGCGGCGTGTTCGGCTTCGGCGAGGGCGAGCAGACGCCCCAGCACCGCATGGCGCCCGGTCGTCTCCTGGGCCCAGGAGCGCGCGGGCACCGTGCTGCCCTCCTCGGCGCCGGGCCGGCCCTGGCCGTGTCGGGTCCGGGCGACGTAGGTGTAGGCCTGGGCGACGGAGTCGTCGGCGTCGTCGGCCGCGCGCTGCGCCGAGGGGACTTGGCGGCGCCAGGCGAGGGCGGCGGCCGTGTCGCCGGCGGGCTGCCCGGGCAGCGGCAGGAGGTCCGGTGCCCGGATCGCGCGGGCGGCGACGGCGGCGACGGCCTCGCGCTGGGCGCCCTGCAGCGGCAGCAGGTCCAGGGCCGCGCTGATGACCGCGTCGAGGGGCCCGACCTGCCCGGCGCCGGCGGCGACGACGGCCGGGCCGCCGGGGGCGGGTGGGGTGGCGAACTCGGAGCGCTGGAACGCCTCGATCCGGCCCCGGTGCAGGTGCGGGGCCAGCACCAGCAGGTCGCGCTGCAGGGCGAGGGCTGCCTGACGCCAGCGGGTGCGCTGGGCCTGGGTGAGATCGGCGGGCGCCCGTCCGGTCAGGGGGTCCAGGTCGGTCAGGCGCTCCAGGTACCAGGTGGCCGCCGCGCTGGCCGCGGGCTCCCCGCGGGCCGGCCACGTCGCGTTCAGGTGCCGCCAGTTCGCCGCGATCCACGGCCGGTCCGTCTCGCTGACCGTGCCGCCGGCCTGCCGGATCGCACGGGCGGTGCGCAGGGCCGTCATCACCAGCTGCCGCTGCCCCAACTCGCCGCGGGGGTAGCGCTCGGCGAGGGCGGCGAGGACCTCGGGGCCCGGCGCGGCGGCGAACGCGGCGCCCCAGGCCGTTCCGGCGCGGATCCATTGCGGGTCGCTCGCCGCGACACCGAACGGCTCGTCCTGGCGGTCGTAGAGGCGGTCCTCGAGCCAGTCGGCCTGCGCCACGTGCAGCATGGTGCGGCGTGGATCGCCCTGGGGCAGTTCGCGCAGCGCGCGCTCCACGATCTCGCCCGGCCGGCACGGCACGAGGTCGCCGCCGGGGCCGACGGCGTGGGCCATGACCTCGCGCAGGCTGGGCCGGTCGGTGTCGAGGAAGAAGTGCGCGGCGGCGAACGGGTCCGCGGTGAGCAGCGCGGGCCCGTCGCTGCCTTCGAGGTAGAGGTCGGTGTAGACGCTCATCAGCGTGTACTGCACGGGCTCGGGGTGTGCCGGCGTGCTCAAGCCTGTCCCCTTCGTCGAGTGGCGCAATGTGCGGTGGGCTGGATGGCGAGCGTGCGCGGGTGGCGGGGGCCGGGACAACCGTTGCGGTGTCCTGCTCCCGGTGGGCGGGAGCGCGGGGCGGCGCTCTCCCACATGGCGGGATCACGCGGCAGTTGTCGGGGCTTGTTGCGGCCGCGGCGGGCCGGTGGCGGCGGGGTGTCAGCGTCGGCGGCGAGGGCCGGGCCGGCGCGGATGGGAGGGCTTGGTGCCCGGTGCCGGGTGGGAGGGCGCGCCGGGCGGGGTACGGGTGGCGGTGGCCGCGGCCTGCTGGGCGGCGGCCTCCAGGCGTTCGCGGTCGGCTTCGCGGCGGATGCGCAGCAGCTGCAGTCGGTCGTCGACGCGGGCGCGCCGGTAGAGGTCCAGGGCCTTGGACAGGTGCTGCCACTCGGCTGTGTGGTCCTGTTCGGGGGGCGGGCCGAGCGGGTCGGTGCCGGTGACGCTCTGGCGCAGCCGCCAGTGGGCGAGGGCCGCGACCAGGCGCCGGTAGAGGTGCTGCTGGGCGGTGTCGTCCTCGTCGGGGGCGGGGATCTGCTCCACCCACGCCTGGGGTGCCGGCTGCCCGGCCAGGGTCGCGGCCAGGGCGTTCTGGGCGAGGCGTTCGGCCTGCGGCGCCAGCGCGGGTACCACGGCTGCGGGGGCGGGGGCGGTGGCGGGCTTGGTGTCGGGCGTGGGCCGGGGCGGCGCGAGGACGGGCGGGGCGGCGCGCAGCAGGCGCAGCTGGGCGAGCTGGTCCAGGGCTTGGCGGGTGAGGTCGGACGGTGGCGGACGGTGGCGGAGGTGGCGCAGTTGGTGCAGGGTCAGGCTCTGGTGGTGCAGGGCGCGGATGCGGGCGGTCAGGGCGTCCCAGGCGGCGGCGCGGGGGTCGGTTTCGGGGCGCGGGCCCGGGCCCGGGGTGTCGGCGGGGACCTGGTTGAGGGTGCGCCAGGCGTCGGTGAGGGCGGCGGTGCGCTCCCACCGCCCGCGCGGGCGGTGGCCGGCCTGGGGCGGTGGCACCGGGCCCAGGGGGCTCGCCCAGGCCGGTGGGTCGGTGGCCAGCAGGGCGCCTCGGGCGGCGAGGTGGCGGTCGATGATGTCGCGGCGCTCGGTGAGGTGGCGGCGCCAGTCGTGGGGGGTGAGTGGGTCGCGCAGGGCGGCGGTGGGGGTGATCCAGTCGGGCAGGTCGCCGTCGTGGTCGTCGTGGGCCTGCGGGCGGTCGGGCAGCAGTCGGCGCAGGCGTCGCTCGGCGTTGATGCGGGCGCTGACGGCCTCGGCGGCCTGCCAGGCCTGGCGGGCCGCCTCGGTGCGCATCCGGGCCTGCTCGGCGTGGGCGTCGGCGGCTGCGGCGGGGTCGGCGGCGGCGTGCGGTGAGTGGGGGCGGGCGCGCTGGTAGTCCTCCCCGGCCCGGTCCCGCCAGGCCAGCGCGCGGCGCAGCCGCTGCTCCTCGCGCGCGTGGGCCAGGTCGTGGACGGCGGTGAGCTCGCTTCGAACCTGCGTGGGCCTCAAGGACCCGACCGGGACCAGAGCCCCGGCCCCCGATCAACCACTCCGGGCACCTCTCCCCGGAACCGACCGCCTTGCTCGCCGCGGTCCGTCCCTGCGCCACCGACTATCCGGTACAGCCCTGACCCGCTGCTGACCGCTGCCTGACCGTCACAGGCGGCCCGCGTACTCCCGACGGGGGGGCCTGCGCCGGGCAACGGCGCTGCCCGGCGCAGCACCCCCGGCACGGAAATCCTCGGCGGGGTACCCGTGGCGGCGCGTAGAGTCCGCTGGTCGTTCAGGATGATCAATCGAAGGGGGGCGGACATGCGTGCTGCACCAAGCGTGTGGGCTGTCGCGGTGTTGACCGTGCTGACGGGGGCCGTGTCCGCGTGCGCGGGTGCGGGTGCGGGTGCGGGTGCGGGTGCGGGTGCGGGTGCGGCGAAGAGTCCGCCTGTGGCACCGCCGTCCGCTCCCCCCTCGGCCGCGGCGCCCGGTGCCTACAAGCTCGTCGCTCCGGCCACCCTCCCGGGCGGCTACAGCGCCTCCAAGGCGCCCGTCGTCCATGCGGGCTCCACGAGCGTGATGCCGCCCGGCTTCAGCACCTTCGACGGCAACGTGATCGCCCCCTACACCAAAGGCGACCACGACTTCCTGAGCGTGAGCGGCTCCTGGGGCACGATCGCCGACCCCGCCACCGAGGCGGCGAAGGTGAGCGCCACTGCCCTCGATGCGCGGGCGACCTGGGCGCAGCCGTTGGCCGCATTCGACGCCAAGGACCCGCACGACAGCGAGGGGCGGCTCAGCTGCGGGGTGACGGACACCGACACGAACATGCTGCCGGTCTGCATCTGGGCCAATCACTCCACCGTCGGCTCGGTGAGCTTCACCCTGTGGCTGGATGGCATGGACCCGAGCATCACGATGGCGCAGGCCGCCGAGCGGACGCGGGCCATCCGCGACGCGATGACGATCAGCAGGTAACCGCCCCCGGACGGCGCCGGGGCGCCCGCGCCCATGTCGTCACACTTGTCCGGACGGTCCTCCTGCGGTGATCATGGGGCGATGATCGATCAGCCCCTGGACGGCATGGCGACGAGCTTCACTGTGGAGCGGCGCTTTCGCGTCTGGCGCTACACCGTCAGCCACTTGACGCTGCTGCTGCGCAGCGCCGCCTGGCGGGAGGGCGAGGAGACGGTCGACGTCTGGTTCGACGGTGTGAGAGCCATGAACCTGCAGGAGAGCTTCGGGTCGCTGACCGTCCGCGCGGCCGACCCCAAGGAGCGCGACCGGATGGTGGCCCACGCAGCGGACATCATCCGCGACCCGGTGAACAGGCCGCCGCTGTGCCTGATCCTGGCCTCCGGCCAGAGCCAGGGGTCCATCGTCTGCGCCCACGTACGCGTCACGGCCCACACCCGGGAACCGGGCGTCATAGGCCCGCCCAAGGACTTCGACCCCGCCATCGGACGTCCGCTGTGGAGCGCGGGCCCCACCGGCAACCCCACACCCCGGCACGGGTACACCCTCCACGAAGCCGGCCGCACCTTCCTGCGCGCGCAGCACGCCAAGGCCGAACCGGGACGACAGCTCTCCGGCTGAAGCCGCCGCCGACTGCGCCCCGGCCGTGCCGTACGACGGCGGAGTGGCCACACCACGCGGACGGCACCGCCTCGCAACGTGTCGCGCTCCGCATTCGCAAACCGCTGAGCCGGGACACGGAAGTTGGAACCGGTGAGGTGCGGCGAGCTGGTGGTTTCTGGTCAGTGGGACAAGCTTGTTGGCACCAAGTGGTCACGCTTCTTGCAACCAACCGCGAGTTGACACTCTTGTTGGCACCAGTTCGCTAGGTTCTGTCCGCTCCACCAGCGGCGCCCAGCCGCACCCGGTGACGTTGGAGGTCGACCTCGGCGACCTTCACCGTGATCAGCTCGCCCTCATCGACAAGCTGATCCGGGGTCTCGACCGGCTCGTCAGTCAGCTCTGAGAGGTGCAGGAACCCCACAACGTCGGGAGCAAGCTGCACGAACACGCCAAAAGGAACGATCTTGGTGATCGGCCCGGTGAGAACCTGGCCGGCCTGATCCGCAAACCGAATGAGTGGATCTTCCTGCAGAGCCTTCAACGAGAGCGTGACCTGTCCGGAGCGCGTCTCGGCGATGATCACCTCAGCGGTGATCCGCTGGCCGGCTTCGACTGCCTCGGAGGGGTGGTTGATCCAGCCCCACGTCAGGTCCGGCACCCGGATGAAGCCAGTGCACAGGCCTTCCGGTTCACCATCGACGTTAACGAAGACCCCGAAGTTGTGAACCTCGGAGACCGTCCCAGCGACGACCTGCCCTCGTTCAAACGCGAGGAGGAAGGACCGCAAGGCCGGAATCTCGCACGCCCTGGCGGAGAGGTGAAGCTGACCTTCGCGCCAACGCCCGATCTCCTCGGCGTTGATCTCCTGGCCGATCTCAAACAGCTCGGATGGGTGCTCTATCCGACGCATCGACGCTTCCTGCCGAGGAATCCGACCGATCTCGGTCTCCCCTCCTTCGGCATCTACGAGCTGCACCAGGACGTCCGCTCCGTCGAACCCGGTGACCTTCACCGTTCTCAGGGCCCCCGGCTGGAGGTGGTTGATCAAGGACTGCATGCGAGGGTCATGGGCTGGCTCGGACATGAAGGTGAGCCTAGATGATCGATTCCAAGGGATCGTTCTGACCGTGGGCAGGTGGATAGCATGCGCGGATGGCTTTGGTGCATCTGCGTCGCTCGGTCCGTGCGGTCGTTCTCGACGAGGGCGACCGCATCCTGCTGTGTCGGTTCGTCATTCCTAAGCCGACCGGCCCGATCGTCGTGTGGGCAGCGCCCGGTGGAGGCGTAGAGCCTGGCGAATCCGTCCTTGCCGCCCTGCGCCGGGAACTACGCGAAGAGGTAGGGCTCGCCATTGACGCCGATCCGCCGCATGTCTGGCACCAGGAGGTCATCGACCCTGGACACGCGGTGGGCTATGACGGTGTGATCAATGACTACTTCCTTGTGTGCACCGAATCGTTCCACCCCCGCGGCGCGATGTCCGACGACGAGCTTGCCACCGAAAACATCGACGGTTTTCGCTGGTGGCGGCTACCCGACATCGCCGACTACCGCGGTTCAGACTTGTTCTCACCGCGTGACCTGGCCACACCGTTGGCAGCGCTGATCACCAGCGGGGTTCCGGCCAGACCGGTGCCGCTCGGCCTGTGAGCCCGGCACCTGACCTCGGTCGACGTCCGGACGCATCCCCTACCGTGGGTGGGAATTCACAGACCACCTGCGCGCACGGAACGAGGGAGTCCAACGTCAGTGTGTGGGGCCTGCAGATAATCAACTCGCCTTAATGATCTGCTGATTGGCGGACGGTTCGCTTTCAGTGGCCAGCCTGCGGAGGTCCCTGAGGGAGAGGGGTCGCTCGTCAGCTGGTGGGGGGCAGCGGCCGAGAAGGTCCAGGATTTTGCGGGCCTGTCGAACGCGTTTTCCGATGCTTTTGCAGTGAACGCCGAACAGTTCGGCCAGGTCGGCATAAGGCAGTCCTAGGCGATCGTGGAGGAATGCGGCGAGGAGTCGATCTACCAGTGTGAACGTGGGCGGTCGTCCGGCGTCGGCGGCTCGCGCGTTCTTGCGGTCACTGCCCCGGCGGTACTGCAAAGCGGCTTCGCGTTGGTCTTCGTGCAATGCCCCGAAGGCCCGGATCAGCGCGGCCCACTCGGCGGGTTCCAGGCCGGTCACCAGCGGATGGCACAACCAAGCGTGCTCGGGACTTACCTGGTCGAACGACTTCTTCACCGGCGTGATGACCTGCGCGAATTCCTGGGGCAGCACAGTGTAGTTCCAGTTGCTGTGCCAGTCGTGGCCGTGGAGGGGTAGCGCCTGCAGTTGGGCGTCACTGACACGTACGCCGGTGGGGTAGGTGCCGGGGTCCAGTTCGGCCAGGACTTTCAGCCCGGTGCGCGTGGTGGTCGCGGCGATGGTGTTCACTACGACCTCGTGGCTGGTGAGCGGGCGACCGCGCCAGTTCATGGTGATGTGCGAGAACAGACGGTGCTCGATCCGGTTCCATTTCGATGTCCCGGGCGGAAAGTGACAGACTGTGACCTCCAAGCCAGTCTGGGTCGCCAGCCGCGCCAGCTCGAGTTTCCACGTGCGGGTGCGGTAGCCGTTGGAACCGCCCGCGTCCGCCGTGATCAGTAGACGGCCCGCTTGCGGGTAGGTGTCCCGGCCGGCAGCGTCCCACCAGCGGCGGATTGTGGCGACCGCGAACGCGGCGGTGTTGTGGTCGCTTCCCACGCTGACCCAGCCAGTGTTCGCGGCCAGGTCATAGACGCCGTAGGGAATGACCTGGCCTACGCCGTCTTGCTCCAGGAAGTCGTGCGAGCGGACCTTGACCGGTTTCCCCTTGCGCTGCCACTCCTGACCGGCCATGTGGTACTCGCCGATCTGGTCGGGTAGGTGCGGCGCATTGCTGCGGCCGCACCCCCCTCAGAACCGTGCGTGCCCGTCGTCCGAGCACACGGCTCAAGCAGGCCCCGGAGGGCTGCTGGCAGGTTGCAGTGCTGTCCGGCTGCCGGTGTTGGCACCGCGCCAGCGGTGGCAGTGGGTGTGGATCAGGCGGAGGTGGGCGGGGTTGTCCGGTGTGCTGCGGCCCGGGTCGGCGGTGATCGCGTTCTTGCGGACCGCCTGCCGGGTCACCTTGAGCCACTGCTCCCATTCCGCTGGGCTCTGCGGCTCGCGGTCGGTGTGCAGGAGGAGCCCGTCGCAGAGCGGACAGCGGCCGTGCTGCTTCTGCAGCAGTCGCAGCCCGCTCGCACTCAGCGGGGGTTTCCTCTTGCTCCGTCGCGCGGCCCAGTACTCGCTCAGAGCCGGGTCGTCGACCGACGCCCGGCCCGGAACCATCTGGTGCCGGACAATCCTGGTCCAGGCGAACTTGGTGAGATAGGAACCGGTCTCCCGGTCCCCGAACACCCACCGGTCCTGCCTGGAGCGGTTGAACCGTCCGAAATATCGGGACGCCACCCAGCGCTTCGACTTCTTCGGGTGGCTGTGCTTGGCCCACTTGTAGGTGAGCTTCCACATGTGGAAGTCCAGGGAGGCGAACGCCTCGCTGGACACCACGCCCCGGTAGTAGGCGGCCCAGCCCCGGATGATCGGGTTGAGTTTGGCGATCACCGCTGCGGGCGTTGATCCCTCGCAGGTTCACCACCTCGGCGGAGAGCCGGTCCCGTATCCGTTGCAGGGCATCCTTGCTCGGCTTGATCAGCAGCGTGCCGTGGTAGCGGCGGACGTTGAACCCCAGGAAGTCGAAGCCATCGTCGAGGTGCGCTATGCGCGTCTTGTCCTCGTTGAAGGCCAGGCCCCCGGGCGCCAGCCACGCGGCGAGCCGCGCCTTGACCTGCTCGGCCTCGTCACGGCTGTGGCAGAGCGCGACCAGGTCGTCGGCGTATCTGATCAAGATCGGCGAGCCCGCCTCGGTCTCACCGGCATGAGCGCCGGTCTGCCGATAGCGGACCCCGGCCGCCCCCTCCATCCCATGAAGGGCCACGTTCATCAAGAGCGGTGAAACGATCCCGCCTTGCGGGGTCCCCTCCACCGTCGGGGCGAATCTTCCCTGGTCGATCACCCCGGCCTTGAGCCACTGCTCGACCAGTCCCCGTCCGGGGAACTGTCCGAGCAGACCCAGAAGCCGATCATGGTCGATCCGGTCGAATGCCGCTGCCAGGTCGGCGTCCAGAACCCACTGCCGCTTGGGCGTCTTGCCCTTCGCGGCCTGGAAGATGGCCTGGATCGCGTCCTGACAGCCACGGCCGGGCCGAAATCCATAGGATCGCGGCTCGAACCGTGCCTCCCACTCGGGTTCGAGTGCACCGAGGACCGCAGCCTGAAGACAGCGGTCCAAGATCACGGGAATTCCTAGCGGCCTTTGACGTCCGTTCGCCTTCGGTATGAACACCCTCCTGACCGGTCGAGCCTTCCACGGAGCGGCCCTGTGCTGCATCCAGTCGGCCAATTCGGCCTTGCCCTGGGGCAGCAGCACGACCATCCCGTCGATGCCCGCCGTCTTGCGGCCAGCGTTGACCTCCGTGACCCGCCGCACGCTCATGAGCGTGTTGGAGCGGGAACGGAGCATCAACTTCTGCAGATTGCGGACCCGTTTGAGGTCCCCTGCCTGCGACGCCGTGAAGATCCTCTGCCTCAGCCGCCGTACTTCCCCCTCCGCCGCCTGCCAGTCGATCGACAACCAGTCGGTGGGGTCGCCCTCCGGTCCGTTCACCGCAGCCCGGTGGACCACGGCGGAGTCCGCCGCGGCTATCGGTGTCGCCATGGTGTCCAACTTGTCCTTCGGTTCGAGCGTTGAAGTCATCGGGTCCTCACAGGCCCACCTGATCCACGTCAGCACCCTTTCGGGTCCGGGCAGTTGCCCGTATCCGGCCAGTTGTTCGGGACGGCCAGCGGAGGCGCCGGCCACCAGTCCCGGTTTCCTGCTGCCTTTCGGCCGCCGGCGTTGGCTTCTTGGATCATCCTGTTCCCGCTGGGGAGTTGGGCCTTCCTTGCGGTCGGCTTACCGGAGACGGTGTCTCCGGACCCCATCGGGGTTACCACGTTCCACGCGAGCGAGATGCGACCGGGTTGGGTGCCCCCTTTACTCCGGGACGGCGATGCTCTCCCGGCTGGTAAGGAATCCCCAACCGGCACCTGCCGCTTCTCAACGGCCAGTCCTGCACCCCGCTGGAACGTCCCACCTGCGGAGCCGAAAATCACGAAGCATCATCGGGGGTTCACTCGCGTTCACCCGTCCGGTCTTCCCCTTGCCTGTGGCCTGCGGATGGAACGCGGGCCCTTGGGCTTCTCCCCCGAGCTCCGCACCGAGCCGTTACCGGCAACGCACGTCGGGGTGGGGACTGGCCTTGAGCACTGGCCAGGAACTACGCTGCCGACCTCAGTCGTCGGGCCTCTGACCAGCGCATTCGCTCGTCTCGTGCAGCATCGTGTCGCACCTCCTTCTTCTTCGCGTCCACCGATACCACCGGGTCCCAACTCGCCTGGTAGGTCTTGACCTGGTCGTTGATGTAGCGGAACTGGGCGTCTCGGTCCGGGTGACTCGCGCCCTCCAACACCCGGGAGTTGCCTTGCAGGCTGAAGCCCTCCTCCCGCAGCAGGTCACCGACGGTATCCGCGCTCACACGGTGCCCCTGGCCGGTCAGCTCTGCGGCCAGGTACCGCGTCGACTTGGTGGTCCACCGCAACGGCGACATCGGGTCGCCCCGCAGATCGGGTTCGACCAGCGCCAGCAGAGCGGGACGCAGGTCCGGATCGATGTCTGCTGCGCGCTTGCGTCCGCCGCCGGGACGTCGGACCCGCCCCAACGGCGGGTCACCACGCTCCAGTTCGGCGGCTCCCTGCGAGACCGTCCCCTCGCGTACTCCGGCTGCCCTGGCAACCACGCGGATCCCGCCGTGGCCCAGCGACCGTGCTTCCGCACCCATCATCAAACGGCGTTGACGCTCATCCAGATGCGGGAACACCGCCTGGAACTTCGCCGCCAGCAACTCCCGCGTGCCCTCCGGTATGCCCATACCAGATCAACGAGTCAGAATCACGGAAGCGACGCGTAGTTCCTCTGCGCGGCCGTGAAGACAGACTTGGACTCCCTCCCGACCGCACTCTACGTCAAGACCGACGACTTGCTGAAGGAATCACCGTACCTCGCCCCCTGCCGGCCCGTGGTGGGCATCGCGCCGCGGCTCAGCGACGCGGAGCTGGTGACCTTGGCGATGATGCAGGCGATGCTCGGCTTCACCTCCGAGGCCCGCTGGCTGCGGCACGCCCGCGTCAACATGCGGCACCTGTTCCCCTATCTGCCCCAGCAGCCCGGCTATAACAAGCGGCTACGCAAGGCCGCCGACCTCATCCGCCGCGTCACCCGCACGCTGGCCCGTGACACCACACTGTGGAGCGACGACGTGTGGGTTGTGGACTCCACCCCGGTGGAATGCGGTCGTTCCCGCGAGACCGTCAAACGCTCCGACCTGGCCGGATGGGCCCAGTACGGTTACTGCGCCAGCCACAGCCGCTACTTCTGGGGACTGCGGCTGCACCTCGTCTGCACCCTGCACGGCCTGCCCGTCGCCTTCGCGCTGACCGGCGCCAAGGCCGACGAGCGCGAAACCCTGCTGGACCTGCTCGCGGTCGAGCCCCAGCTCACCGCCGAGCGCCATGGCCAGACACTGATCGGCGACAAGAACTACTTCGGCCACGAGTTCGAACAGCAACTGGCCAAGCTCGGCATGCGGCTACTGCGGCCCGCCCGCAAGGGCGAGGCCGAGCGGCCCGGATCACAGCTCTTCAAGCCGCTGCGGCAGGTCATCGAGTCGATCAACGAGACCTTCAAGGGCCAACTCGACCTCGAACGACACCGCGGCCGCACCCCTGGCGGCGTGGCCGTCCGCGTTCTCCAGCGCATCCTCGCGCTCACCGCCGCGATCTGGCACAACGACCACACTGGTCAGCCGGTCATGCGCACACTGACTGCGTACGACCACTGAGCCCTTGGAATCGATCATCTAGTCGGCGCCGGCCGCATTGGTTGCAGCTCTCGTGGCCAGGTTCCAACTAGGGCCTGTTCTGAGTTCAGATCATGTGGCGGGCCGTAGGCTGCGGAGCCAGATGACGGCGCCGCGTAGGTGGAGTCCGGCGAGGTAGCTGTCGGGGGTCTTGTCATAGCGGGTGGCCAGACCGCGCCACTCCTTGATCTTGTTGATACAGCGCTCGACGGTGTTGCGGTCCTTGTAGAGGTCGGCGTCGTGCGTGACGGGACGGCCGCCGCGCGAGCCCTTCTTCCTGCGGTTGGCGGCCTGGTCGACCTTCTCCGGGATGACGGCCTTGATCCGGCGTCGGCGCAGGTAGGCGCGGTTGGCGCGGGAGGAGTACGCCTTGTCGCCAGCGATCGCGTCCGGGCGGGTGCGGGGCCGGCCCACCGGAACGCGGACCTTGATCCGCTCGATGACCGGGATGAAGCGGGGGCTGTCGGCGGCCTGCCCAGGCGTGAGCACGAAGGACAGCGGCCGACATTGGCGTTCGGCCGCGAGGTGGGTCTTGGTGGTCAGCCCGCCGCGCGAGCGTCCCAGCTCGGCCGCGCGGAGCCGGGCCTTGCGGCGACGGCGGACACGACGGCGTTCCTCGCGAGTCGCGTCGTCCGTCTCGCCGGCCGGGCCGGGCGCCGCCACTACTGGATCGGTTTGCCCCTTTTGTGGAGCCCCTTTTCCTTCGTGGCGGCCTTCTCCAGATCCTGCAGCAACTCCGGGTCGACGACCATCCCGGCCGCGTGGTGGTGCGCGCGGGCGACCGTGGAGTCCACGCTGACCAGGCTGAGATCGACCTGTCCACGGGCTGCGGCCTCGGCGATCATCCCCTCCATCAGCGCCTGGAAGGTCCCCGTGGTCGCCCAGATCTGGAACCGGCCGTAGACGGTCGACCAGGATCCGTAGCGCTCAGGGACGTCCCGCCATGGACTCCCGGTCCGAAACCTCCACATCACCGCATCGAGCTGTCGGCGCAGGTCGGGGATCGGCCCACGCTCGCCCAGCGGCAGGAGCGGCTCCACCAACTCCCATTCGGCATCGCTCAGACCACCACGCGTCACACCGCCGTTCTACCGGGCCGAGACCGTCCGGCGTCGGCGAACCACCAAACCGTGATCTGAACTCAGAACAGGCCCTAGGAGCAGGTACTCCTCCTCGACGCCGAAGGTCAGCACGGGAGCCCCGCCGGACGGTGCCGGCCTGGGGACGGTGTCCTGCGCCTGCCGCCGTCGGGTGGGGGTGTGGGGAGCGGGGCACGGCGCGGTGTCACCAGCGGTACCAGCGGTTGCGGCTCCCGCCGGTGGACGAGCCCCGCATGACGAAGCCCAGGAGCCACAGCACCAGGACGATGAGCGCGATCCACCACAGCACGTGGACTGCGAAGCCGGCGCCGCCGAGGATCAGGGCGATCAGCAGGACCAGAATCAGGGGAACCATGAGAACCAACTCCTGTGGGTCGGTGAGCGAATCGGTGGCGGGAGGAGAGAGCGCCCGGCGGCCCGCCGTTGCACCCTTCGACGGCGGTCAGGTCGGGGCCTCGGCGGCGCTGAGGGAGCCGGTGAGCACGTCGCGGGTGCCGGTGATGTCGAGCAGTCTGCACAGCTGCGGAGTCATCGCCGTCACCAGCGCGACGCACCCTGCGGCAGCGGCGTCCTCGCGGGTCCGGAGCAGGGCGCTAAGGCCGGCGCAATCGCAGAAGGACATCCCGGTGAGGTCCAGCTCGAGGACGGTGGCGGTGTCCCGGGTCGCGATGGCCAGCGCCCGCCGGAGCTCGTCCGCGCCGTCGTGGTCGACTTCGCCGACCACTTCGGCCAGGACCCGCTCCGCGGCCACCCGTGTGACGTACACAGCGAACCGGGCCGTCGGCGCCGATTCTCCCGAGGGGAACGCTGAGCGGTCTTCGGTGGCCGGCCGTGCGGGGTGCGGGCGGGGGGACATGAGCTGCTCCTCTCGCAAGAGAAGGCTTCCGCACTCGATCCTCCGACTGCCGAAAAAGCATGTCAAGCAATACGCGAAAATTTGTGCAGGTATTGGATCGCGTGAAACATCGCTCGTATGATGAGGGAGATGGATACGAGGACCGGCAGCCGTAGAGCGTGGACCTTCCTGACCAACCACGCCAGGGTGCTCTCATTGATCGCCAGGGATCCCGGCATCCGACTGCGCGACGTCGCCGCGGCGTGTCAACTGACCGAGCGCGCCGTACAGACGATCGTTGCCGACCTGGAGGCGGACGGCTACCTCACCCACACACGGGAAGGACGGCGCAACCGCTACCACATCACGCCCCACACCAAGTTGCGGCACCCCGTCGAGGCCGGCCGTACAGTGGCCGAGCTTCTCGAGCTCCTCGACAGCGAGTCGCTGGACGACGCGCCCGCCGTCACCGACCGAAGCCCCGGGCGGGGCGCCTCCGATGACTGACGCGAGGCAGGTCAGGCCGCGGAACACGGCCGCAGGCCGTAGGCGGTCACCCGCCCCGGCCCGCTGGGAGCGCTGGAGGCGTTGATCGAATCGAACCGCACACCCGGAACGACCCCACCCGCCCCGACGACGACCCGCTCGCCTGGCTGACCACCACCACGATCATCACCACCCAGGCCCGCGAGGACGTCGGCCGCGTCCACGACCGCATGCCCCTGACGATCAACCAAGACGATGTCGAGGCATGGCTTGACCCGGACCACACCGACCCCGCCCAGCTCCTGAAGAAGGCTCCCGACGCTCCCCCACTGACCTGATCAACACCGGGCCCCGGGCCGGAGCGACAGCGAGATCCCGAGGGAAGGGAGGCGGTGATCCAAGTTCACCGCGGCCCGCGACGCCGCCGCCCGCCACGCCAAGACCGACCAGCAGCCGGACCTTGCCCGCCGGATCGCCGCGCTGCGCCGCCCCGCCGCCCCGCCGCCCCCGCCTGGGCCGTCAACCAACTCAGCCGCCGCCAGCCGCAGCTGCTCCAGGAACTGCTCGACCTCGGCACCGCGCTGCGCCGCGCGCAGGCCGCTCTCGACGCCGACACCCCGCGCCAGCTCACCGCCCAGCGCCACCAGCTGCTCGAGCAACTGACCCGCCTCGCGGCCCGTGCCGCAGCGGACGCCGGCCAGCCACTCAGCGCCCAGGCGCGCGAAGCGGTCGAGCGTACCCTGACCGCGGCTGCCGCCAACGAGCAGGCCACCGACCAACTTACCGCCGGACGCCTGGCCACCGCGCTGGATCCTCCCACCTCCCTGCCCGATCCGGCCCCGTCCCTGAGCGCCGTTCCAGACCTTGGCGCGGCCGCGCAGCCGCCGACCTCCGGCGCGCCACTCAAGGCGGCACGCCGTTCCCGGCAGCAGAGCCACCCCGGCACCGCCCGCGAAGAGCGGCCTGCCGCCGATGAACAGCAGGCGAAGAAGGTGCTCCACCTGCAGGTGGAGCGGGACGGCCTCGTCGGCGGGGTGGCCCAGGCCGAGCGGGCCGTAGCGGAGGTCGAGGATGCCCTGGAGCCGTTGGCCGAGCTGGCGGCCCACGCCGCGCTGGAGGTCGAGCGGGCCAAGGCCGCGCTGGAGGCGGCCCGCTTCGCGCAGCGCGCTGCGGAGAGGACCGAGCGGGAGGCCCGCACGGCATTAGCAGGGCTGCGCAAGCAGGCAGAGCAGGCCCGGCAGCGGGCCGAAGAGAGCGAGAGCCGCCTGGCCGCGGCGAAGCGGCCAGCGGCGAAGCGCTCGTAGGCCGAACGCTCCACTGTCGACTCGGACCCTGCCGGAAAGACGCATATTGGATGAAACGCGGCGTACCTGATTGTGGAGGTGACGGCGGTGGCCAGGCCCATCTGGACGGGCGTGCTGAGCTTCGGGCTTTATGTTTGGCGGCTCGTGAGTGTCGCAGGTGAGCGCCCCGTCGTTGGGTGTGGCGCACTGTCTCCCGTGAAGGGCCGCCTCGTTGTTCCTCTACACCACCCCGCGCACCCTGCTGGCCAACATCCCTGAGCCCGAGTCGGCGGTTGCCATCCTCGGCCGGGCCGATGCCGGCGACGGGCTCCCGTTCATCCTCGACGCCGACGGGCGCTACGACGTTCAGCTGAACCGCTTCATCCGCGAGCTGCCCTCGTCGGGCATCCGCCCGAATGTGGTTCTGCTATGGGGACTTGAGGGGAGGGGACTGTGAGTGCCCGACGCGGACCAGGCCTGGCGCCAGGCTGTTTGCCTGGGTCATGCCCGCAGATCTTCCGTCACGGGCAGGCACTCGGTGAGCAGGTCGACGACGTCGCGCCAGGCTCGCTGCGCGTGCTGTGGGTGGTAGCCGACGCCGGGGACCGTGGGGTGGTCGACCGGTGGGTGGTGGAAGGCGTGCAAGGCGCCGCCGTAGACCGCGAGGCGCCAGTCGACGCCTGCGGCCTGCATCTCGGCGGTGAACGCGTTCCGCTGTGCGGGCGGCATGATCGGGTCTTCCGACCCGACGCCGGCCCACACCGGGCAGCGAATGCGCGCTGCCTCGCCCGGTCGGCCCGTGGTCAGTGCGTTGACTGTCCCGATCGCGCGCAGGTTGACGCCGTCGCGCCCGAGTTCCAGCCCGACGGCGCCTCCGGTGCCGTAGCCGATGGCGGCGATCCGGTCGGGGTCGGCCCGCGATTCGGTGCGCAACACGTCGAGCGCCGCATGGCCGATGCCCCGCATCCGGTCGGGATCAGAGAGCAGTGGTATGCAACGCGCCAGCATCTCCTCGGGGTCGCCCAAATAGCGCCCGCCGTGAAGGTCGAAGGCCAGCGCTACGTATCCCAGCTCGGCGAGAGCATCGGCCCGGCGGCGCTCGACGTCGCTGAGCCCCATGCCCTCTGGTCCGAGCAGCACCGCGGGTCGGCGGTCGATACCGGCCGGGAGCGCGAGGTGCCCGATCATCGTCAAACCGTCGGCCGGGTACTCGACCGTACGCGTCGTAATCGTCGTCATGAGACTGGACTGTAGTGATCGTCGAGCCCGGTCCGGGCGGTGTTCTGCCGCTGGCAGAACAGTGTGCGTGTCCCTCTGAAATACGGGGGCCGAGCGCTCGGGGCTTCAAGATCATCTCGTTGCCCCTTTGACGCGTACCTCGGTCACACCCCAACCAACGCGGGAACATGGAGGCGGAGGTGTCGATGAGCGACAGATGGTGACTGCGGCTGGGGGATCGGCAGATCTTGTTCGGCAAGAACGAGTTCCCATCCCGGCTGATGACCGTCTTCCAAGAGGAAGACAAGTACACGAGAGAGGACTGGGCCCGGGCCGTCGATGAACTCAACAGCCGTCCAGTCGATGAGGAGCTGGCCCCGGTCATGTTCTGCTTGATGGTGCAGCCGATTAGTCCGTGGGCGTGTTGGGTAGTGCGGGGGCGCTTTCGGGGAGCTTGGCCAGGTAGAGCAGCCTGACAGCCGGACAGGGAACCGACGGCGGTCGGGCCACCGGACAGGGAGCTACGTTCCAGACCAAGGGGCAGCGTACCGAACGGAGACCACATGACACACCGACGCACGCCCCGCAGCGCCACCCCGAACTTCCTGGAGCTCCACGCCGGTTGCCTGCACCTCATCATCGAACGAGTCCCCTACCGCCTTTTCGCCATCCTGGGCAGCCTCGCCAGCGCCCTCGGCAGCGCCGCCTGGATCACCGGACGATGACCAGCCCCACGCTCGCCCACACCCCGGACACCAAAGCCGGCATCCCACTCCACGGCGACACCACGACGCCGCCCGACCCACCGGAGCCGTTCGCGCGGTTCGCGCCGAACGTCCACAGCTGGTGCGACCCAGCATGCGACCACTGCTACGCACACAGCCGACCACAAGCGGACCGGTCGTGGCTGTACTGTCCCCAGCCATGTCCTGCGAAGAGAACCCGCCGACCTGCCCCACCTGCCAACAGCCCCTCCGGGGACTCGCCATGGCCCTCTTCCGGCGGGAGGACGACGGCAAGCGCACATGCCGCAGTGTCTGGGGCTGCCCCCAGCGCCACGTCTGGTGGAACTGGGCAGACCGCCCCGGCAGCCCCCTGGAGACCTGCCCACACCCCGACCTTTTCACCTGACCCCACCACCACCGCGCCGCAGGCCGTCCTGGCGGCACTCGGCAGGTCTTTGATGCAATGACCGCTGTGACGACCCCCGGACGACCCATCGCTCCGAGTTCCTGCGGCTGTCGGGCCTGCTCGAGCCGGCCGTACCGGCGGCCGACTCGTTGTCAACGTGGGACGCGGGCGAGCAGGAACTAGCCATCGAGGACCTCGCCGACCAGCTCTGCGAACACTACTTATCGGGCGATCATGGAGGTCGTCGCGGGCGGCGGTGGCCCGTTGCAGGCCAAGGACGTGGCCCGCGAGCTGGGGCTGGATCTGCTGGAGGCGAAGGTGGAGCTGGTGCGCGGGAAGTTGCGCAGGCTGGCCGAGCGCGGCTGGATCCCCCGAACCCCGGCCGGGCGCTACCTGTCCCCGGATCGCCGTGATCGCACTGGCCCACCTGGGCAACGCGGGGTGAAGGTCCGTCTGCAGGGTCCGCTAAAGTCCATCCTTGATCGAACACGCGTCCGCCATATCCGGGTGCGCGTCGGGCAGCTATGCCAGGCAGACCACGGGGGCAGACGCAGACATGACCGATGACCGCACCGAGCAGCAGGACATCTGGGCACCACCCTCGCCGCCCTCGCCCGCCTTCTCTGCCTCGCCCTGGGCTCCGCCTGAACCCGGCGGCTACGGCGGCCAGTTGCCACCGGGGTTCGCCGAGCCGCAGTGGCACGCGGGCACCAACGGTCTGGCGATCGGCGCGCTGGTCACCGGCCTGACGTGCTGTCTGTGGCCGCTCGGCCTGGGCCTGGGGATCGGCGCGCTGGTCCAGCTCCGCAAGCGGAAGCAGCGCGGCCGCGGGCTGGCTGTGACCGGCATCGTCCTCGGGCTCCTGGGCCTGCTGGTGAGCATCGCGTTCGGCGGCGCCTTCGTGCACGGCTTCGTGCACGGCCTCCAGCACCCGACCGCCGTGAACGGCAGGCCGTCCGTCGCCTGGTCGCTCAAGGTCGGCGACTGCTTCGACAACTCCCCCGCCCAGCCGGGTCGCATCGTGCCAGTGCCCTGTAAGGGCGAGCACAATGGCGAGGTCTCGGCCCGGCCCGCCCTGGGCAACGGCGCCTTTCCGGGCGCCGCGACCGCCCAGCGGGAGACCATGACGGCCTGCCAGGGCAGCGAGGCGGCCTACGTCACCGACCCGTGGGCACGCCCGGTCTTCGTCATGTCCACCTTCCTCTACCCCAGCGACGAGGTCAGCTGGCTGGCCGGCGGGCGCACCGGGATCTGCTACCTCAAGGACATAGCCGTCGGAAGCTACGGCAGTCCGCTGCGGCGCGACGCGACCAACCTGACCCCGGTCCAGCAGCAGTTCCTGCAGAACCTCGCCCCGCTGGACAGCACGCCGTGGGCAAAGCCCACAGGCGACCCGCAGACGGACGACGAGGCCTACCGCACCTGGATCCAGCAGACCTCGGACAGCATCAGCCTGGCCAAGGCCGGCCTGGAGGTGCAGACCTGGCCGGCCACCGCCCAGACCCAGGTGGCCGCCCTGCTGACGGAACTCCGCGCCGACCAGCTGGTCTGGACGGCTGCCACGAGGGACGCCACCACGCCGCTCGACCAACTGGTGGCCACCGTCTCCGCCCACTCCCCCGAGGCCGCCGAAGCCGCCGCCCGCACCGCCCTCTCCCTCCCCGACCACGACGAACGCTCCGCCGCCACCCAGTGAGGAAGTTCATCGCGATTCGTGCAGGTCAACCGTCCTGGCGTGAAGAGTGGTTGGGGTGCTCGTCCAGCTCATCACGGTGATCGTCACGGGGAGACCATCCGTCACCGCGCCACCTGCTGGCGGGTGAGCACCAGCAGGGCCCGCACCAGCGCGGTCGCATGCCGCGGGTGCATGCGCACCTTGGTCAGGATCCGGAAGGTCTTCAGGCTCGCGAAGCCGTGCTCGACCGGCGTCCGCAGGCTACTGATCAGCCGGTTCACGACCTTCTTCGGGGAGGACAGGCGCTTGCCGCCGCCCGCCTTGAAGCCCGTGATGACCGCCGGCAGCTCTTCGGAGCCATCGTCCAGGCCGACGAACCCCAGGCCGGCCACCGCTCCCAGCTGAAACTCCCGCAGCCGCGCGCACAGCTTCTCGTAGCGGGCGACCGTGATCTCGCTGCAAGCGCCGCGGCGGGCCGAGGAGATCCACAGCAGCCGCCCTTTCGCATCGGCCAGGGCGAGGAACAGCAGGCCGTGCGCCCTGTGCTTGCCCGAGTAGTTCCTCCGGTTCGCCCGCCCGGTGCGCCGCCGGGTGCGGATCAGCATGCCGTCCAGCAGGACCACTCACCCGCTGTCCTTGGCCACCTTCGCCAGCGCGCGGTCCAGGCGCGGGGGGAGCGTGCGGCCAGCAGTCGATCACCTCCAGCACCCACCGGCGCACCGTAGAGGCCGAGACCGCGCTGCCGCCAGCCAGGTCGGCCGGGCGGCCGGCAGCGGTAGCACTGGTTCGGCCGGAACGCCTCATCGCTGCCCACCCCGGGGCCGCCCTTACACCGCTGGCGCCCCACCGGTAGCGTCGGCTGCGGTACCCGGCAGCGGCACAGAAGGAGTCCTGAGCATGAGCGATCCACCCGCGATCGAGCCGCTACTGGAAGAACTCAGGTCCATCTGCACCCGCGCCGCAGGGCAACTGGCTGCGAGCATGCCCTCGACAACCGCCACCGTGTCTCACCGGAGCACCCCGAACTACCTGCCCTGGGCGCACATCTCGCTCATGCGCCAGGGCAGCGACGTCGAGTCGGTCGACACAGGCCTGACCATCAGGCGAAGTCCCGCCGGCTTCCTCGCAGAGATGGACATCGCAACGGTGGACGGCCGCTACGTCGCCGACCCGATCTGCATCGAGGTCCCCGAACTCAACGCGGCAGCTGCGCATCTGATCGCGCAGCGGGTCGAGGGGATGATCCAGGAGAAGCTCGCAGGGATCAAGGTGCTCCTGCTGCGAGAGAGGCTTGTGCGCGCCGTCGGCCCGACCGTGGCCAACTCCAAGGCGGTGACGACGACCGGCACAGCGTCCTCGTAGACGCCAAGGCCGAGCGCTCCCCCATCCGGGCACACGGCTGACGCCGCGGCCCACCGCCGGGCGATACGTGGACCTGCCGGCGCCGAGCGGGACGTCGCGCAGCGGCGTCGGATCGGCCATCCACGCTGCGGTCGGGGTGAGGCGACCCAAATCGGCCGGGCGGTGCTCGGTGTTCCACCAGCCGACCCAGTCCAGGAGCAGCCCAGACGAAGGCGGCGAACGTCAGCGGCGGCGCGTCCGGATCGGCGAGCCGCCCGCCGGTGAGCCTCTGACGGTGGGCGCAGCGCGGAAGGGAGAGGAGGAACATCTCCTCCACTGCGTCGTTCAGCGCCTCGATCGTGCCCTTCAGGTGCGGCTGTAGGCGGGCAGATCACGGACAGGGACGGCGAAGGCACCGAGCACGGCCCTCACCGTGGCGCGGCAGCCAGCCGGTACGGGTGAGGTGGGCGGCGCGCTGGTGAGCAGCCGTCAGGACTACGGCGGGCCCGGGTGGGGCGTGACGCGCGAGGCTTGCACGAAGTCGTCCCGGCACGGGGGTGTTGCCCTCCCCGCGGGCCCGGCCGCCGTCTGCAGGCAGTCCCGGGCCTGCGCCAGGAGGGAGGCGGCACGGCGAAGGTGGCGGTTGACGACGGGCAGGAGTGTGCCGCGGAAGCGGTCCGCGGTGCGCAGTTCGCTGGCGGCCCGCTCCAGCAGGTCACCGGCCCGGCGGACCTCGTGGCTGCGGTGGCTGGTGCGGTACTCCCCCGCCAGGGCCGCGGTGGTGTCCGCGAGTTCGCCGACGCCGGGGTCCTCGACCGGTCGCGCGCCGAAGAACACCACCGCGGCCGCCAGTTGCGCCAGCAGTTCGTCCCTGCGCCCCACCCACCACGTACTCACGCTGTGATCATGCCTCATCACATGGCGTTCTGGGTCATGAACAAGCCAACCGGCAAGGCCGTCATGGGGATCCAGCAGGCAGGCCAGGCGGACACGGCCGCCAGTCAACCCGCGGCTCACGCCCGGCAGCCGAAGACCAGCACGTCGCGATGGTGGTGGCAGGGGCCCTGGGGCTGCTCGCAGTCCGAAGGCGCGGTGGTGAGCCGGGGTCGGGCATGATCATGCGTCGTGACTGTCACTGCCTCAACCCGGTCCTGTCCCGACTGCGCCGCACCGATCGACGCCGACCCCAGATTCGTCGACTGGTGCCCTGACTGTGAGTGGAACCTCGGCGCGAGCGAACCGCGCGGTCGCTGGAGGCGCTACCGCCGCACGCGTGACCGGGCGCGAGTCGAACGGCTCTACGCCGGGCTCCTCGGTGCGCCCACGGGGCAGCGTCGCTGGAGCCTGGCCTGGATCGGCGCCCTGGTGCTCGCGGCCTTCGTCCATGCGTGGACCCTGGCGATCGTGGTCGGTTCGGCGTGGCTGCTGCTCAAGGGCTACCTGGTGCTCAAGCTGGCCGGTGCGACCGGCCTCGGGCTGGCCTACCTGCTGCGGCCCCGGTTCGGGCGCTGGAAGGCGGACGCCCTGGCGCTCCCGCGCGCCGGGGCGCCACAGCTCTACGCGCTGGCCGACCGGATCGCCGACGAGCTGGGCACCCGCCGACCGGACCGGATCCGGGTGAACGGTGGCTACAACGCCTCCTACGGCCGGCTGGGGGTGCGCCGGCGCGTCCAGCTCACCGTGGGGATGCCGCTGTGGACCGCGCTGACCCCGCAGGAGCGGATCGCGCTGCTCGGGCACGAGCTCGGCCACGGCAGCAACGGGGACGTCCGGCGCGGCCTCTGGCTCGGGCTGGCCCTGAACTCGCTCGCCGAGTTGCACCAGGTGCTGATGCCGCACCGCGGGGACGCCTGGCGGGTGCGCAGCGCCCGCACCCGGATGATGGACGAGTTGGTCACCTTCCTGCTCCAGATCTGCGCGCTGCCCGTCCGGTTGTGCTGGACCGTGCTGAACCGCCTCACGCAGCTCAGCAGCCAGCAGGCCGAGTACCTGGCCGATGAGATGGCCGCCCGGGTCGGGTCCGCCTCGGCAGCCGGCGCGATGCTCGACAAGCTCTCGCTCGCCGAGGTCGCCACGGCAAGGCTGCGACAGCGGCGCGCGGCCGGCGGGCACCACGGGCTCGCCAAGGCAGGCGACGTGGAGGAGGAGCTCTGGACCGGGCTGCGCGAGTACCTGGACTCGGTGCCGGCCGGTGAGCGGGAACGCCGCCGACGGCTCAGCGACCGGGAGATGACCGCCGTCGACGTCTCGCACCCGCCCACACACCTGCGGGTCCGGCTGCACGCCGAACGCCCCCAGCAGCCCGCCGCCGTCACGGCGCAGTCGGTGCAGTGGGCGGCGATCGAGACCGAGCTCGAACCGGCCCGGCGCCGGGTGGCGCGCGAGATCCTGGGACACTGAGAAAACATCAGATCCCCGCACGACCCCGCCGGGCTGCGCGGCGTTCGCCGCCGCCTGCACCTGAACCGCGAGGCGGTGCCCCGCCCTCTCTCTCGGCGGCGGCGCGCCGGAGTGTCGCTCCCATGCTGTGACGTGGCTCACGGGAACTGGTCGGGGAGAGCGGACAGGTAGTGGTGTGGATCAATCACAACGGGCGCGACTGCGCGCCGGGGACCAGGCTGTGCTCGGGGAGCTCTTCGACGAGCACGCACAGGCTTTGCACCGCTATGCGCTGCGCACGCTGGGGGGCTGGGCGGCCGCGGAGGACGCGGTCTCGCTGACCTTCCTGGAGGCGTGGCGGCTGCGCGGCAGTCTCCACGAGGAGGGTGAGGGGCTGCGGCCCTGGCTGTTCGGGATCGCGACCAACGTCCTGCGCAACACCGCGCGGGCCGCTCGGCGCCACCGCGCCGCGATGGCGCGGCTGCCCGAGCGGGAGGCCGTGGCGGACTTCACCGAGGAGGTGGTGACCCGACTGGACGACGGCGCCCAACTGGCCGCGGCGCAGCGCGCCCTGGCCGGCCTGCGGCGCACGGAGCGGGAGGTGTTCCGGTTGTGCGTGTGGGGCGGGCTCGACTACGCGTCCGCCGCCGAGGCCCTCGGTGTTCCGATCGGCACCGTACGCTCGCGGCTCTCGCGGGCCCGTACACGTCTGCGCTCGCTCACCGAGAAGGAGCTGGCGATGGGTCGGGAGGCCGCGGTCGCCTCCGGCGAGGTAAGGGACGGCCGCCTCGTAGCGGCCCGGTCGGTACAGGAGGACATCCGATGAACGACGCACCAGAGATGCTCCGCGCCGACCGCCACCGACTGTTGAAGGAGCATCTGATGAGTGAGATCGCCAGGCAGGAGCGGGCGCCGCGGCCGCGACGGAAGGTGGTCTGGTTGGTCGCCCCGCCGCTGGCGGTCGCCGCGGTGGCAGCCGTCACCCTGGTCGTGCCCGGACGGCATACGAACCGCCCAGTCCCTGCCGCCCCGCTGCCGTCCGTGTCCGCCGCGCCCACGCGGTCAGCGGCGCCCACCCCGGAGCCGACCGACGCTGCCGGGCTGCTGAGCCGGGCCGTGAGCGCCCTGCGCGGCCGGCCCGCGCCACAGGTCACGGCCGGGCAGTTCACCTACCGCTGGGAGATCCAGGAGGGGGCGAACACCTCCAGGCACGAGCGCAAGAGTTGGCTCTCCGTGAACGGCCGGCTCAGCGGCCTGATCGTGGACCCGACCATGACCGGGGCGGGAGACCCCGATGGCCGCAACCAGTGGCCGCCCACGCTGGGGGCGGCGCAGGGCGCGCCGACGGTGGCGAGCTTCGACGTGCCGACGTACGAGTTCGTCGCCGCCCTGCCCACCGATCCGCAGCAGCTCCTGCACCGGCTGCTCTACGACGACACCCACTACGCGGCGCCGGCCATGACGGACGCGCTGCGCCCCCAGGCGGCGTTCTCGCACGTCCAGATGATCTTCCAGAACATCATGGCGCCCCCGCCCGTGGCAGCCGCCCTGATGGAGGCGGCCGCGCAGATCCCGGGCACCGTTGTGCTCGCCGACGACGTGGACGCGGCCGGGCGACACGGGGTCGCTCTGGCCCATGACGTCGGCGGCGGCCTGCGGGTGTCGTTGGTCTTCGACTCGAGGACCGGCGCGTTCCTCGGCGTGCACGAGATGAAGCTCAAGGACCTCCCCTCCCCCGCCCCGGGCGGCGCCGCGCCCGCAGGCGGCCCGCAAGCGGGCAACGGCGCCGGCGATGAATACAGCTCGGCGATCCTCCAGGAGGGCATCGCCGACCACGTCGGGGACGCGCCCAAGGGCTGAGTGCCGCTGGGGGTCCCACTGGACCGGGCGGGTGCGGCCGGGGGGCCGCACCCGCCCCTTTCGTCTGCTGAGGGACGTCGCGGCAACGCCCGCCCGAGGACGCGCCCGCACTGCTCGGCGGCCGTTCTTGACGGTCAGGGATGCGGGACGTCCGGGATCGGGCGGGTCCTCGGCCAGGCGAACGCCGCCATGGGTGGGCAGAAGTGACCACCTGCATCCCCTCCCCCTGGGGAGGTCGCCGATGCGGCGGCAGCTCCGGATCGAGGACAGTCGGGAACGACCCCGGCAGGCGCCGGGGTTCGGGTACCCGCCAGTGTTCGTCTGCGGCCAGGGCGGACGGGTGGAGTCCGTCGAAGCCGGCTGGCCGCATCAGGTCGACCAGTGTGCAGGCCACGCCGGCAGCCGCTCAGGCCCTGCTGGACTGCCACCGCGCCACGCAGGCTGACGGGCGTGCTCCAGCGGGGGTGCCGGGGGCTCGATGAGGGACAACCAGGCCGACCATCCGACTCTGTTGGCCGTCATCGCCCTGTAGGAGGCGCTTCGACGGGCTCGAAGGCATCAAATTCGGCGTAGTGGATGATCGCCTGGCACTTCTCGGCCTCTGTTGGCCGCTGCCCTGCGCGCCACTGCGACCAGGCGTCGACCGCGTCCTGGGCCAGTTCCACTTCAAGCAGGTAGGGCAGCACTTCGGATGGCCCGTCACCGCTGCACAGGACAGCCATCGAGGCCGCAGACCAGGGCTTGGCCGCGTAGATCACTGCGGCCGGATCAAGACCATCGAGGCCGGCTATGAGACTGATCAGCGGAATCATCTGGGCTTCTCCTTCGCCACGAGTGCTTGCCTGCCGGGCCGCCAACGAGTAGACCGGATGCCCGATCCAGGCTGCCGTGGCCGCGCAGGAAGTCCCATCGTTCATCCCAGGTCAGAGAGTATACGCGCCCTCAAGTCCAGGCCCTGGACCAGCAATTGGCCGGCGGATCCCGGCTCAGGAATCCTGAACTCGTGGTTCCCGTGGTCATGTCCCGTGGATAGGCACAGATGGTCTGCCGTCCACCCCTACCGGAACGTCGCCCGCGAGCATCACCCGGTGCATGACCCGGGGGTGGTCGAGGTGGGCTGTGTCACTGGGTTCCAGATGAATGGTGGCCCTGTTGTCCCAGAAGGCCACGCTGCCCGGCTCCCATCGGAAGCGGACGGTGTACTCGGGCCGGGTCGCCTGCTCCAGCAGCATCTCCAGGAGACGGCTGCTCTCCACGCGGGACACGCCCAGGATCTGTTCGACGTAGTAGCCGTTGATGAACAGCAGGCGCTCGCCTGTCTCAGGGTGCACCCGCACCAAAGGGTGGTCCGATGCGATCTGACGGTCCAACAGGTCGCGTGCGTAGGCGTCTTCGCCCGGCCTTGCCTGATATCCGACACCCCGGCGGTGCTCGGCACGCAGGCCATCGACGAAATTTCGTACGGGCTCTGACAGTCCCGCGTAGGCGGCTACCAGGTTGGACCAGGACGTGTCACCTCCGTAGGGCGGCACGGTCTCGGCGCGCAGGATGGTCGCGGCGGGCGGATCGATTCGGGCGCCCTTGTCACAGTGCCACCCCCGCAGCAGCGAATGGTTGCGCCGCCGACGCCACTCAGCGCGTTCCATCCCGTATCGCTCGGCCAACTGAAGCCGGTCGGCGGTCGTCTCGACCTCAGGGAAGTCCTGGGGCGACAGTCTGCCGAGTGGCTTTGGCGTGATCAGTTCGCCGAACCGGCGCGCGAAAGTGACGTGCGAGGCGTGATCCAGGTCCTGCCCCCGGAAGAACACCACCTTCCAGCGCAGCAGCGCCGCCCAGATCTCCGCAACCACTGCATCGTCCAGGACCTCTGCCAGGTGGACTCCCGTGATCTCGGCGCCGATATGGCCCGCGACCGGCTTCACCTCGATCCCCGCAACCCCGTTCGCCATCATCCGCGCTCCCTTGCATCCGGACTCACCGGGCCAAGCATGACCGTTCCCGCCTGCATACGACAGACCGCCAGCCGGTTCACGACCTTCGTCGGGGAGGACAGGCGCTTGCCGCCGCCCGCCTTGAAGCCCGTGATGACCGCCGGCTGTTCTTCGGAGCCGTCGTCCAGGCCGACGAACCCCAGGCCGGCCACCGCTCCCAGCTGAAACTCCCGCAGCCGCGCGCACAGCTTCTCGTAGCGGGCGACCGTGATCTCGCTGCAAGCGCCGCGGCGGGCCGAGGAGATCCACAGCAGCCGCCCTTTCGCATCGGCCAGGGCGAGGAACAGCAGGCCGTGCGCCCTGTGCTTGCCCGAGTAGTTCCTCCGGTTCACCCGCGTTGTGCGCCGGCCGGGTGCGGATCAGCATGCCGCCCAGCAGGACCACGCACCCGCTGCCCTTGGCCACCTTCGCCAGCGCGCGGTCCAGGCGGGGGGAGCGTGCGGCCAGCAGTCGAGCACCTCCAGCAGCCACCGGCGCACCGTGGAGGCCGAGACCGCGTTGCCGCCGGCCAGGCGGCCAGCCGCTCGTCGTTGCCCAGGTGGGGCAGTGCGATCACGGCGATCCGCCCGGTGTCCGGCTTGCGCCAGCGCGAGCGGATCTGTTTGCGGTGAGTGCGGATCAGGTCGGCCACGTAGTTGACGCTCTGGCTGGACGGCGGCAGGCGCACGGAGTAGACAAGGCTGATGTCGCCCCCCGCCAGGGCTGGTGTTCTTCTTCACACGTTTCCCAACTCCCGCCCGGTGCACATGCGTTACGGCCGAAATCAGCCCTTTCGCGGGGCCCGGCCGGGGGTTACCGGGGCAGGTAGCGCCCGGCCGGGGTTCGGGGGATCCAGCCGCGCTCGGCCAGCCTGCGCAACTTCCCGCGCACCGGCTCCACCGTCGTCGGCAGCAGATCCAGCTCCAGCTCCAGCTCGCGGGCCACGCCCTTGGCCCACAACGGGCCACCGCCGCCCGCAACGACCTCCATGATCGCCCGATAATCGGCGGGCAGGTCCTCCCGGCGGCTGTCGGGTCCGCGATGGCCGATCAGCAGCTGGCCGACGGCGCCCGGTGTCGCACCGGCGCCGGGAGCAGGCGCGACGGGCGCTCCGCCGGCGGCCTCCTCCAGGGCCTGCTGCCAGGCCGCGGCGTTGGGGCGCCCGGCGTCGGCATCCTCCTGATACTGCTGGCAGACGACTTCGGCGGCCTCCAAACGGGCCACTTCGGCCTCGGTGCCAGCCGGCTGCTTGCGCAGGTGCTCAACGCTTGTTCCAGCACCACCCGGCGCTCTGGCGGCCACACCATCAGGTTCCGAGCCATGTCCCCTCCCTTGCGGGCCCGCCACGGCGACCCCGCTCGCAGCGTAGGGGGACAAATGCGCAGCGTGCAGGCGAACCAGGAAGACGACCCGAAACGGAGTGACGGATGATCCCCCGAAGCGATCACGCCCGCGACATGCGCGAGCACCCCAACCACTCCTCACGCCAAGGCCGTTGACCTGCACGAATCACGATGAAACCTGCTCATTGGAGTGGTCCACTTCCCCGCCCGAGCAGCTGCTGGCCGTCGACCGCACCAGCGGCCCGCCGCTGCGCGCGCAGCTGGCGTACGGGCACCTAGGAAGACCCCGTGCCAGCACGATGTCGTCAACGTGAACGGCGGGCGCGGATCCTCCGGGCAGCGGCCAAACCTCCCGCCGCGCTGGCCGCGAGACCAACGACAGTAAATCCGAGACCAGGAAACAGAATCGTGCCCCACCCGAGCTGACTCGGAAACAGAGCGTGTCCGGGATGTGTCGGATCGAACAGGACGATCACCTTGTCGCCTACGGACATTCCGTCCGGTGCACTGCTCACATTGTCGATCGAGGCTTCCATCCGCTGATCATCTGTGAGCAGGGTAACGCTTATCCCTGAGGCGTCCTGCATGAGCTGCGGCTTGACATAGTCGGCGCTGGTCGGAACCTGTCAACGTGATCAAGGCAGGTGATCGTGCCTAACTTTGGGTCTGCAACTCCTTCTCGTCGGTCTCGTCGTCGGCGGGCCTGTTGATCCAGGCATGCTCGGGTATGGCCGGTGGTTCGGGGTGCTTGCGGACGAACCGCTCGGGGTGCTGGTTGTAGGCGTCGGTGAGGACCTTGGCCCGGAGTTCGCGGACGAGGTCGGCTTCGCCGTGGTGGACGTCGTAGGGAGTGTGATAGCCGATGCCGCTGTGCCGGTGGTCGAGGTGGTACCAGTCGAAGAACTCAGCGCACCACTGACGGGCGTGGGGCAGGGAAAGGAACCGGTCCGGGTAGTTGGGCCGATACTTGATCGTCTTGTACTGGGCCTCCGAGTAAGGGTTGTCGTTGGAGACCTTCGGCCTGGAGTGCGACTTCGTGACACCCAGGTCGGCCATCAGGACCGCGACGGACTTGGCGGTCTGGATCGCTCCCCGGTCCGAATGGATCGTCAACTCACCCCTGTCAACGCCCTGTTTGCCGACGGTGTCCTCGATGAAGTGCCTCGCGAGGTCCTCGCTCTCGCACGTGGTGACCATCCAGCCCACCGTGTAGCGGGAGTAGATGTCGATCATCGTGTAGAGGAAATAGAAGACCCGCTTGTCCGGACCTCGCAGCTTGGTCACGTCCCACGACCACACCCGGTTCGGCGCGCAGGCCATCAACTCGGGTTTCTTGCGCGGCGGGTGAGTGGCCTGCCGACGCCGCTCACGGACCTCGCCGCGCTCACGAAGGATCCGGTACATCGTCGACTCCGAGCACAGGTACACGCCCTCGTCCAGCAGCGTTGCGTAGACCTCGGCCGGTGCCGTGTCCTTGAACCGCTCGCCGTTGAGCTTGGCCACCACCGTCTCCCGCTCGGCGGGCGACAGCGCCTTCGGATGCGGCCGGCGCTCGCGCGCGGGCCTCGGCAGAGGCGGTGATTTGCGATGATGGCGATACCAGGTCGCCCGGTTGACGCCCAGCGCCGCGCAGGCCCGCACCCGCCCGACCACGCCGGACAGCTTCTCCAGGGCAGACGTGCGAGCGTCCTCGAAAACCGTTCCGGCCGTCCCTGTCAGACGGCGCCCGGCCATGGCTACTTCGTCTCGCCGTTGTCCGTCGCGCTGCCCGTGGCGAGCTGGTCCAGCAGCGCGGAGAGTTTTCCCTGCACCTCGATCACGGTGCGGGCGTTGCCCAACTCCTTCTCCAGTCGGGCAACTTCATTCCTGAGCTTGGCGATCTCCTTGTCGCGGGGGTCGGCCTTCGGCCTGCCCGCCGGTGCGGCCAGTGCCGTCGCGGCCCCGGTGTCGCGCTGCGACTTCCACGCCGCGATCAGCGACGAGTACAGGCCCTCCCGGCGCAACAGCGCGCCCTTGCCCTGCTTGTCCAGCCGCTCGTACTCGGCCAGGATCCTCTGCTTGTACGCCGCCGAGAACCGGCGGTTCGTCGAACGTGGTTCCACCTGCGGATTCGGGACCCCGTGGTCGTCGGTGCTGGCCACCTGGGACTACTCCTTCTCCGCCCTCGACTCAATGAATCATCCAGTATGCCTGACTTGTCTCACTTTGCCAGAGAGGGGGTGACGACTGCGGAAACCCGGCGAGCATCGCTGAAGTGCAGCCGCGCGGCCCAGTAGTCGAAGCTGCCCACGATGCCCACGATGACGAAGAGTGGGCCGATCAAGAGGCCCAGGAGTTGTCGGAAGTCGCCCTTGGGCGTCTTGGCTGCGCGTGGTTCATAAGCGTCGCTCCAGCCCTCCGCGGTCTCTACGTCGTGCGGCGTCACCACAGCCCCTCGCCTGTTGGGCCGATGTCACTCGGCTGATCGGTCGGTGATCGCTGGAAATCGTGCCGACGCTGCCCCACGCGACCGTAGCAGCCGGCTCACGTCAGCCGCTCCGAGGTTGGTTGGATCTTGACCCCGGGACTCACCTATCCGGGACAGGTGACCAGGCTGATCGCCCGCTGGGCGCCCAGCACGACCGGGGTGGACGCCGTGGCACCGGGCGAGAACCGCTTCCCCTTCGACCCCACCGAAGGACCGGGCTACGTCTGGCACTGCCACATCATCGACCACGAGGACAACGAGATGATGCGCCCGTACGCGCCGACGCGCTGACGCCGCTCGTGCCTGGCGACGTCCTCCTCCGGAGTCGCGGACGAGCAGTGGAGCTTGCGACCAACTGACGCCCAGGCCCCGACCGTTAGAACCCAAGACCGCGGTCGGAGCCTTCGTCGTTTCGGGGTCGCAGTTCCCTGTTTCAAGCCTGTGACGGCCACCGCATCAGGCCAGGACGCCTGCGGGGCAAGCTTTTCCCACTGTCGAACACCGTTCCGAGGGGAACCCTCATGCCCGCTCGCACTCCTCGCCGCGCCACCTCCGCCGCCGTCGTCCTCACCTTCGCCGTCACCGGCACCGCGCTCCTGCTCACGGGGTGCGGCCCGGCCGACGCCACCAAGGCCATGCCGTCCACCGCTTCCTCCGCGCCGACCGCCCCCACCGACCCGTCCGCCCCCACGAACCCGACCCTCGCCACCCCCACGAACCCGACCCTCGCCACCCCCTCCACAGCCCGGAGCACCCACACCACTCCCCCGGCCATGAACGGCACCGCGAACAGCAAGCTGACCATCAGCAACGGCACCCGGGACGTCCTGATGAACGGCACCTCGGTGGACTTCGGCACCGCCGTCCGTGACCTCACCTGGTCCCCGGACGGCAGCAGGGCCGCCTTCATCGACGGCGACGGCGACCTGGCCACCGCCAAGCCTGACGGCAGCGGGCGGGTGGTCGTCGCCAAGCACGTCGCCGGGCAGACCTGGTCCCACCCGGCCTGGGAGTTCACAGCCGACGGCCAGTTCATCTGGTTCGCGTCCAGTGCGGGCGGCGTCAGCACCCTGGAGAACGTCCCGGCCGACGCCGTCGACGGCACCCCTGGCACACCGCACCTGGTCCCCGGGTACCAAGAACCCGAGCTGCCACAGACCGCCAACACCTGGCCGAGCAGCCACGGTCTGAACGGCCTCGCCGTCCACGCCAACTCGCAGACCGGCGACATCTACGAGCGCACCGACTGGAACGACGGTCAGGGCACCGTGCTCACCGCCGGCTCCGAGCCGATGCTCTGCGCCAACGAGAACGAGGTGGCTTTCGTCCGCTCGGTCGGCGGGCACGACCACATCTTCTTGCTGCGCCTGGAAGGCCAGGCACCCGCCAAGGACCTCACTCCGAACGCGACCGTCGACTACACCGAACCGGCGATATCCCCGGACGGCGCCACCGTCGCCGCCCGTACACCCGACGGCATCGCCACCCTCCCCGCCGACGGCTCGGCCGCCCCCACCCTGATCTCCACCCACCCGGGACTCCCGACCTACCGCTGACCCACCCGGGCGGCCGCCCTTGTGTGATCATCCGTCATGTTCGTGTCAGGCCCCTATGATCAACCTCGGTCAGCACCACACAGCATTTGCGGGACACGGGCTATGCAGAAACAAGATCGGTCCTGGCCGGAGCGAACCGCCACGACTCTCCGCTACTCGCTCCCACCCTGGACCGGCTGGAGAGCCTTGGGCCGTTGCCCGACAACATCACTGTGCACCTGGACGCCGGCTACGACTCGGACAAGACCCGCGCCGAACTCGCCGCGCGCGGTCTGCGCGGCCGCATCGCGCACAAGGGCGAGAAGGCGCCGATCCAGGCAAGCCAGCGGTGGCACATCGAGCGTACCCACGCCTGGCAGAACGCCTTCCACCGGCTCGCCCGCTGCTACGAACGCCGAACCGCGGTCATCGACGCCTACTTTGACCTCGCCGATACGATCATCATCGGCCGGAGCCTGCTTCGTCGAGCGTGGACGACCCACCGCTGGGACACCGCCCGAACCGCCGCCCATGAGAGCACGCCTATCTGACCGCTGCTGGGTTGCCGATGCCAGTGCTGTCGTGCTCTTGGGCAGCCAACAAGCCGTAGACGCCGGCTGCGGAGCAGTTCGTCGTCCTCGTCCATGCGCGGCAGCATTCCAGGTGCCGCTGGTGGAGGCGCCCTTCGCGGCGCGGATGGGTGCCGGGGCGGCCGGTGTGTACGTCCGGCCGCCCCGAGGCGGGCTCGCCGCGCGGGGCCCGGGCCGTGGGGGGTGTGCGTTCCGGGCCGGTGCGCGGGCGGTGCCGCGCCGCGCCCTGGTGGGGGCGCTCGGCCGGATCAACGGGCGGCGGCGCGGGAGGGCACGGCCTGGTGCTGGTCTGGCAGTTGCGGGCGGCAGCGCGGTACGTCCCGGGCTTCCGGGAACTCTTGCAGGACCGCAGGGCGCTGCGGGCAGCGGGGCACGTGCGTCGGCGGGCGGGAGCGTGGATGTGGCGCCGGGCGGCTGGCCGCCGTGCTGGTGGCGGGGGTGTCCGCCCCGTTCCTCGTGGGGTGGGGCGGACACCCGGGGTCAGCGGGGGTCAGCGGGGGTGGACTTCCAGGAAGGCGCGGACCGCGGACTCCAGCGCCCCTTCGATCCAGGCGGGCTTGAGGCTGGTGTGTTCGCCGGCGAAGTGCACCCGGCCTTCCACCGTCCGGGTGGCGGGGTGGAGTTCGTGGAGCTGGCCGGGGGTGAACATGACGGCCTCGCCCAGCGCGTAGCGGGCGCGGGCCCAGGACTGGGTGGCGCCGACGCCGGTGAACTCGGTGCGGACCTTGGGGCCGAAGAGGCGTTCCATGTCGTTCAGGGCGAAGGCGTAGCGTTCGCCGGGGGTGAGGGAGTCCCAGCGCATGGCGTCGTCGGACCAGGTGTAGGCGGCCAGGACGACGCCGCCCGGGGAGCCGTCGGGGGCGTGGGAGGGGAAGTAGGTGAAGCGGCTGGCGCTGTCTGCGACGCAGCCGCCGCCGGTGAAGCCGTTCGGTCCGTTCTCCCAGAAGCGGGTCTTGAACTCCAGGAGGACCTTGGTGGCGGAGTCGTAGTGGAGTTCGGTGACGGCGCGGCGCTTGGGGTAGGACATCAGAGGCTGGATGTCGCAGAAGCGCAGGGCGCTGAACGGGACGGTGACGATGGCGTAGTCGCCTTCGAAGACCTCGGTGGGGTCGGTGGGGGCGCCGTCGCAGGACTCCTCGTCGCCGCTCTCGGCGGTGGTCTCGATCCGGACGCCGGTGTCGGTCTGCACCAGGCGGGTCATCCGCCGACCCAGGCGCAGTTCGCCCTGGAGGGGGGCGGCCATCGCCTGGGTGAGGGTGTCGGTGCCGCCCTCCAGCTCCCAGTAGCGGTTGGTGGGGCTGATGACGGCGTGGTCGATGAGGGTGGGGATGAGGGAGTAGTGGAGGCGGGAGGTCATGTTCTCCAGGGTGCCGACCGCCTGGACGGTGGGCAGGTCCCAGCCGGCCTCCTCGACGAGGTAGCGGTGGGTGGAGTGGCCGTCGTACTTCTGGAAGATGGTGGACCAGGCGGCGAGCCGGTCGGCAATCGGGCCGTCGGGGACGGTGACGCCCGTGAAGGCCTGGTCGACGGCGGCCGAGGTGGTGCTGGTCAGGGCGGTGCCGAAGGTGGCGTTGACGGCACGCGGTGACTGGGCGTAGGAGGCGCGGGTGCTCTGGGCGCCGTTGACGGAGATCTTGGTGCGGAAGTTGGCGGTGGGCGGCGTGAACGGGGCGCGCTGCTGCGCGCTGTCGCCGTTGCTCCACATCTCGCCGGTGAAGGAGCGGTAGGAGACGGGCGGGACGTCGCCGCTCGCGCTCGCGCCCGGGGTCACGTCGACGTTGTAGAAGAGGCGGCGCTTGAGGCCGAGCTTGTCGGCCAGTGCCAGGACCAGCGGGTGGAAGTCGGGTAGGCGCATCGCGCCGGCCTCGGCGTGCAGCGCCTTGTCCTCGAAGATCCCGCGGAAGGTCTTGACCCGGCCGCCGACCCGGCTGGCGTTGGCCTCGATGACGACCACCTCGTGGCCGGCCTGCTTGAGGAGCCCGGCGGCCGCCATGCCGGCGACGCCCGCGCCGACGACCAGGACCTTCTTGCGAGCCGCCCGGGCCGGCATCCGGCCATCGATCAGGATCTTCAGATAGTCCAGCTTCAGGTCCCGCTGCTCGTCGTCGCCGACCAGCAGCATCTTGCGCGCCAGGTCGCGGGCCTGACCCTCGTCCGCCCCTCCCCCGGCGGTTGCGGCGGCAGCCTGTGCCGGGGAGCCGCCGACGAAGCCGGCGCCTCCCGCAACCACCGCGACGGCGGCCGCCGAACCGAGCACGGCACGCCGCGACGGCCGTCCTGGACCGGATGCGGGGGTCGGCTGACTGGTGGACAGATCCACGGGAACTCCATCGACGTTGGGAGCAGGAAGTCGGAAACACTCGGGCCAACCCGCACCGCCTCGCCAAGGACACGACACAACCGGCAAGATCACCCGAAAGTGGCCCGACCCCTTCCAGATCCGCACCCACGCAACCAGGTGGCGCGACTGCGGCACCGCGGCCGTCCCTGCCTGCCTGCCGTGAGGCTTCCCATTGGGCATGACTTGGCATCAGCCGGTCTGCCGGACGGGAGCTTGCGCCAGCGCGAGCCGATCTTCTTCAGATGGCCGCGGATCAGGCCGCAGACCAGATCCAAGGTGGCGCTGGACAGCTCCAGGCGGCACTGGTGGACAAGGCCGTCAGGGCTCTCGGCGGGACTGGACTTCTTTCGCATGGAATCCCCAACTACCGCTGGGGGTCCGTTCGTTACGCAGAAATCCAGCCGGGACCGGTCATACGGAAGGCAGGGGCAGGGCGGTGAAACGGCCGGCGGGGGTGCGGTGCAGCCAGCCCCGGTCGGCCAGACGCTTGAGCTTGTCGCGGACCGGCTCGACCTGCCCGGGTCCAGTGCCCTTGCCGAGCTTGACGCTGACGTTCTTGGCCGGAACCGGGTCCGACGCCGCCGTCACGATCTTCATGATCGCCTGGTAGTCCGCGGGCAGCGCGCTGGTGTCCATGCCGTCCGCGCGGTGCGGGACCAGCAGCATCCCGCCCGCCCCCGGGCGACGTCGTGACCCGCTCGAACCCCTCAGCCATGACCGGGTCGTCGGTTGTCCCGGCCCGCTGGACGTCGGCGAACTGCCCGAACACCACCTCCGCCGCCTCCAGCCGCGCGACCTCGGCATCGATCTCGGCAAGCTCCTTGCGCAGCCGCTCGGCACGATCGGCCAGCACCACCCGACGCTGCATCACCCACACCAGCACATCCGCCACGAGCAGACCCTCCCCCGCATCTCTGCACGGAGAGTACGAGGCGGCTCCGGCCCGGCAGAGCGATTCCGGCGAAGCGGCCACGCAGCAGACGATCATCCCGCTACCGATCACGCCACCGACCAGCACGAGCACCCAACCCCCGCCCCAGACCCCGTGACCCGCAACTTTGAGGATGAAAACCTCTCATTTGAGAACGACACCCACGCGGCGCCACGGCTCCAAGGATTCCCAGGGGGTCGCCGGGGGCCGCTGCCCGCCCGTGCGACGGGCGCGGTACGGTACCAAGCCGGTTGATCGAAAGGGGGAACATGGTCCTGTCACGCGTGCCGAGAAGCCGCGCCGGGTGGCTCTGTCGAGCCTGGCTGGTGCTGGTGGCCGGGCTGGTCGGCGTCTTCCTGTTCGGCAGCAGCGTGCCGTACGAGCTCGGCTACGCCGGGAAGCCGGGGAAGCTGACCATCGAGTCCTGCGAGACCCACGGTCAGGGGAAGAGCCGCCGCACCGACTGCACCGGCTCCTTCACCTCGAACGACGGCACCGTGATGAACGAGTACTACGGCGACGAGAGCGCGTACCCGGCCGGCAAAGTGCTGAGCCGCCAGCGGGAGAGCGCCGACGTGCTGGATCCGGTGGGCTGGGGTGCCGCGGCACTCACCGTGAGCGCCGTACTGGGTTCGCTGGTCCTCGTCGGCGCCGGTCTGCAGGCCTTCGCCTCCGTCTCCCGACGCCATCCCACCGCTCGGCAGCGCGCGCAACGGCAGTCGCTCGCGATGCGCGGACGCACGCTGTACCCGCTGCCCCCGGCCCAACGCAGAGTTGAACGGGCTGCCTGGATCATCATCGCGGCCAGCCTGGTCGGCGCGGCAGTGATGCTCTGCATCGGCCTACTGGCCTGACGGACCGCCACCACACCCGCACCCGCAGCGAGCCGCCGCCCGGGCCACCGGGGTGGGCGGCGCGGGAAGGCTCCTCAGCGCCGCCCGCAGTGGTACGCCCCCGGACGGGTGACGCCCGCGCGGGGCGGCGGGGGCGCGGCCGGTCGGCGTGTGATCTTCCTGTCACCAAGCCCCACCCGGCTCCCATCCCGCCCCCTCGGAGCGTCCCGCTGTGAAACGCGCCAGTCCCCGCACCGATGACCTGGACGCCTTCGACGGCAACGGCCGTCAGATGCGGCAGCAGTGCATCAAGCCTCGCGACGCCGGCCGATGATCCCTTTGGCATGAGACGCTGCTGTCGTACCGATCATGGTGGGCATCGGTTCGAGTGTGGCGACTCTGTCGGGCGATCTCTCGCTTGTGCGCGCATGAAGGCAGGGCCTCCGGTTCAGCTCATGGTTGTCGAAGCCGGAGCGCACCAGGAGGCCCTGTTGTTGCAGTCTTACGCTCTCGTGTGGGTGGAGTCCAACTGGGCTGCCCCATCGTGTGATTGCGTCGCTCACCGGTTCGGGAACGCAGGTGATCGCCCTGGACGTGCACCGCGCTGTCCGTCGGACATGACGGACGCGGAATGGGCCCTCGTGCGCGACTGTCTGCCGGTGCCACTGTGGCTGGAGGGGCGGGGCGGGCAGCGGAGGGGTACTGCTACCGACAGATGTTGGACACTGTTCGCTATCTGGTGGCGGGCGGCATCACCTGGCGAGCGATGCCGGGCGACTTCCCGGCGTGGGACCGCGTCTACGCCTTCGCGCGGCGGTGGCGTGTGAAGGGCTTGCTCGCGGAACTGCACGACCGGTTGCGCGGCCTGGTCCGCGAGGAGACCGGCCGCGATCCGGAGAGCCGACCGCGGCGGTGATCGACGCGCAGTCACTGCGGGCGGCGGCCACGGTGCCGTCGGCCACCCGCGGCTACGACGGGGCCAAGAAGGTGCCGGGGCGCAAGCGGCACATCGTGGTCGACTGCCTGGGGCTGCGGCTGGCCGTGATGGTCACCGCGGCGAACGTGACGGACCGGGACGCCGCGATGCCGCTGCTGGAACGTGTCCGGGCCCGCTATCGCAGGATCGTCCTGGTGTGGGCCGACGGCGGCTACGCGGGTCGCCTGGTCAGCTGGGCGAAGCAGCAACTGGGGCTCGCTCTGGAGATCGTCAAGCGCAGCGACGACGCCTCGGGGTTCGTGGTGCTGCCCAGACGCTGGGTGGTGGAACGCACGCTGAGCTGGCTGATGCGCTCGCGGCGCCTGGTGCGCGACTACGAGACGCTGCGCGCCGTGCATGAGCAGATGGTGCTGTGGTCGATGACGATGCTCATGAACCGCCGGCTGGCCCGGCGGCGAGCGTGAACCGTCCCGGGGTGGGTTCGGGCCTTCACCCGTGAAGGCCCGAACCCACGATCGAGGGCGTCATACAGCACGATCTGGTCAATGTTGTCGAAGTGCTCCGCCGTGGCGAACAGGTCGGGATCGCACCTCACGCGATCGAGCAGCGCCGACAGGACCCGCGGATGTGCCGCACGACACAGGACGGCGAGGTTCACGTCGTGCGCCACCTCTAGTGCTGCTCCGCGGAAGTTCATGGAGGGGTGTTCAGACCGATCAGGCCGTCTTGAGTGGGGTGCCGTCGTAGGTCCACTGGTACGGCTTGGCAGTGGTGTTGTGGTTGATCACGAAGCTCTCCAGCTTGTCGATGAGGTCGTCACGGCTGGAGAAGTCGCCATACCGGAGGACTCTGCGGGCCAGGGTGGAGAAGAACAGCTCGACCTGGTTGAGCCAGGAGGCGTGCGGCGGGGTCCAGTGCACGTGCCAGCGCGGGTGGTCGGCCAGCCACTTCTTGGTGTGCTTGGCGGTGTGGGAGGACCCGTTGTCGAGCACGACATGGATGTCCTGGCCTGGGGCGATGACGGCGTCGAGCTGGTCGAGGAAGGCCGTGAAGGTCACCGCGTCGTTGCGGGTGATGATCTCAGTGAGGACCTCGCCGGTGCACACGTCCAGAGCGGCGACCAGGGACGCGGTGCCGTGGCGGCGGTACTCGAACTCGCGGCGTGCTGGCCGGCCCGGGGCGGCGGGCCGGCCGGCATGGCGGCGGGAGCGGGCGGCGATCGCGGTCTTCTCGTCGATGGAGAGCACCACCGCGCCTTCGGGTGGTTTGCGGTACAGGTCACAGATATCGGCGACGCGCTCCCAGAAGTCGGGGGTGTCGCGGCGGGTGAGCCAGCCGCGCACCCGGTGCGGCTTGAGGTCCAAATCCGCCAGGATCCGGCCGACTTGGGAGGGAGAGATCGCGGCGAAGACGGTGCCGGCGACCTTCGCGGCGATGGCCCGGTGCGACCAGGTCGACTCCGGATGCGCAGGCGCGCTGGTGGCCGTGGCCACGACCGCCACACGCACGTGGGAGTCATAGATCCTGGGTCGGCCCGACCGCGCGGCGTCCTTCAGCCCTTCCATGCCCCCGGCCGCGAACCGGCCACGCCATTTGCGCACCGTGTTCACGCTGACCTCCAGCTCGCGCGCGATGGCCCCATTGCTCCCCCCGTCGGCGGCGGCCAGCACGATCCGGGCCCGCAGCGCCGCCCGGACTTGCGACTTCAGCGAGGCCGCCGTGCGAATCAGGCGCTCGCGCACCGTCTCGTCCAGCTCCACCATGACCGCCTCGGTCATCCCCACCGCACCCTCCGCACCCCATGGCCAAGGCGATGATCATGGCGTGTGGGGGCGGCGCCCGGCAGGATGGACCCCGTGCCGAAGAACCCGCCCGAGTCCATGCAGCACCACCTGCGCCAGCGTCTGAGCGCCCGTGCGAGGGAACGCTGGCCCCAGCTCAGCGGCGTCCAGGTTCGCTTCCGCACCGGATTCGCCTATGTCGCGGGCGAGTTGCCCGACGAGGAGGAGCCGCAGCCGTTGTGCCGTCTGCGGTTCAGCGGCGTCCTGCACACCTGGGGTTTCGCCCTCTACCTCGCCAGCAGCGGCAAGTACGAGGACAACTTCCTTCCCACTGGGCTCCCCTTCGGCTCGCCGGAAGAAGCCCTGGACTGTGCCTGCGGCTTCTACCTCGGCGACCCCACGCCCTGATCAACACCCCTCCACGAACTTCCGCGGGGCAGCACTAGGTCATCCCATAGCAGCGCCGGGATCTCGTCCAGCCATGTCAGGTCGGCATCGTCGTGTCCGGTCACATCGACCTCGGGCGGGGCGACAGCGGTGAGTGTTCGATGTGACGCTCGATCCGAGCCGCGTCCCACAACGCGGCGAGAGCGATCGAGCGAGGACCATGGTAGTAGGCCTCCTCCACCTCGACGACGAGGCCCTGGATCATCCTGAGCTTGGGATCGATACGCTCGCCGCGAAGGTCCACCACGAGCTCAAGGACCCGGTTCTGATCCACCACGCGGGCGACTCCGTTCACTCGCACGGTGTCGTTCACACCCGGGATAATGAAGACCAAGCCAGCCTGGGGATTTACCTGGATGTTCCCGAAGCTCTGGAACAACCGGTTGCCCCACCGATCGGGAATGAGAAGGTGTCGATCGTCAAGCACCCGGACGAACCCGGGCTCGCCGCCGCGCGGCGAGGCGTCCGCCGCGCCGGTGCCGTCGGCCGTGGCCATCACGAGGAATGGCGACAGGCTGATGAATTCCTCGATCCAGGGGTGGAGCGTGCCGCGCACCTTGGCCGCGACCCGCGGTTTGGGTTCACCGAAGTTCCGGCGGAACGGTTGAGGATCCGCAGCACGCGATGCTCACGTGGCGTTCCGGCTCCCCCTGGACACATACGCGCCGAATACAGAGGTATCGAGATCCTTGAGGGACTCCAGTACCAGAGTGGCAATCGCAAAGCAAGGATCGCAGCGATCAGCGGCCTCGGGAACGGCGACGACCGTCATCTGGGCTGACACGCCAGCAAGGACGCCGTTGAGCGAGTCCTCGATCACAATGCATTCGTCGGGTGACGCGCCGAGGGCGGCGGCTGCGCGGAGATAGGCGCCCGGGTGGGGCTTGCCGTGTTCGTCGTCTTCGGCCGAAAACACGGCATCGAAAGATCGGTCAAGGCCGGTGCTCGCGAGCGCATGCCGAATCACCCTCTCTGGCAAAGTGAGACAAGTCAGGCATACTGGATGATTCATTGAGTCGAGGGCGGAGAAGGAGTAGTCCCAGGTGGCCAGCACCGACGACCACGGGGTCCCGAATCCGCAGGTGGAACCACGTTCGACGAACCGCCGGTTCTCGGCGGCGTACAAGCAGAGGATCCTGGCCGAGTACGAGCGGCTGGACAAGCAGGGCAAGGGCGCGCTGTTGCGCCGGGAGGGCCTGTACTCGTCGCTGATCGCGGCGTGGAAGTCGCAGCGCGACACCGGGGCCGCGACGGCACTGGCCGCACCGGCGGGCAGGCCGAAGGCCGACCCCCGCGACAAGGAGATCGCCAAGCTCAGGAATGAAGTTGCCCGACTGGAGAAGGAGTTGGGCAACGCCCGCACCGTGATCGAGGTGCAGGGAAAACTCTCCGCGCTGCTGGACCAGCTCGCCACGGGCAGCGCGACGGACAACGGCGAGACGAAGTAGCCATGGCCGGGCGCCGTCTGACAGGGACGGCCGGAACGGTTTTCGAGGACGCTCGCACGTCTGCCCTGGAGAAGCTGTCCGGCGTGGTCGGGCGGGTGCGGGCCTGCGCGGCGCTGGGCGTCAACCGGGCGACCTGGTATCGCCATCATCGCAAATCACCGCCTCTGCCGAGGCCCGCGCGCGAGCGCCGGCCGCATCCGAAGGCGCTGTCGCCCGCCGAGCGGGAGACGGTGGTGGCCAAGCTCAACGGCGAGCGGTTCAAGGACACGGCACCGGCCGAGGTCTACGCAACGCTGCTGGACGAGGGCGTGTACCTGTGCTCGGAGTCGACGATGTACCGGATCCTTCGTGAGCGCGGCGAGGTCCGTGAGCGGCGTCGGCAGGCCACTCACCCGCCGCGCAAGAAACCCGAGTTGATGGCCTGCGCGCCGAACCGGGTGTGGTCGTGGGACGTGACCAAGCTGCGAGGTCCGGACAAGCGGGTCTTCTATTTCCTCTACACGATGATCGACATCTACTCCCGCTACACGGTGGGCTGGATGGTCACCACGTGCGAGAGCGAGGACCTCGCGAGGCACTTCATCGAGGACACCGTCGGCAAACAGGGCGTTGACAGGGGTGAGTTGACGATCCATTCGGACCGGGGAGCGATCCAGACCGCCAAGTCCGTCGCGGTCCTGATGGCCGACCTGGGTGTCACGAAGTCGCACTCCAGGCCGAAGGTCTCCAACGACAACCCTTACTCGGAGGCCCAGTACAAGACGATCAAGTATCGGCCCAACTACCCGGACCGGTTCCTTTCCCTGCCCCACGCCCGTCAGTGGTGCGCTGAGTTCTTCGACTGGTACCACCTCGACCACCGGCACAGCGGCATCGGCTATCACACTCCCTACGACGTCCACCACGGCGAAGCCGACCTCGTCCGCGAACTCCGGGCCAAGGTCCTCACCGACGCCTACAACCAGCACCCCGAGCGGTTCGTCCGCAAGCACCCCGAACCACCGGCCATACCCGAGCATGCCTGGATCAACAGGCCCGCCGACGACGAGACCGACGAGAAGGAGTTGCAGACCCAAAGTTAGGCACGATCACCTGCCTTGATCACGTTGACAGGTTCCGCCCGGCCCCCGTGCCGGTGAACTGGCAGTGGGCTCACCGACCTTGATCAGGTACGCCGACGATCTGGTGGCGCTCTGTCACAGCCGTGACGAGGCCCAGCAGGTCAAGGCACGGCTCGCCGAGTGGCTGGCGCCCAGGGGTCTGGCCTTCAACGAGGAGAAGACGCGCATCGCGCACCTCGACGAGGGCTGCGACTTCCTGGGGTTCAACGTCCGCCGCTACCACGGCATGCTGCTGATCAAGCCGAGCAAGGCGGGCGTGCGACGGATCCGGGCACGGCTCACCGCCGAAGTGCTGGCCCTTCGGGGGCAGAACGCGGCGGCGGTGATCGCCAAGCTCAACCCGATCATCCGGGGCTGGGCTGCCTACTATCGGGGCGTGGTCTCCAGCGAGGTGTTCACCTCGCTGGACGACCACGTGTGGAGGCTGGTCTACAAGTGGGCCAGGCACACGCACCCGAACAAGCCGAGGCGCTGGGTCACGGCCCGCTACTTCGGCCGGTTCAACACCTCCAGGCAGGACCGGTGGGTCCTCGGCGACCGGGAGACCGGCCGCTATCTCGCCAAGTTCGCCTGGACCAAGATCGTCAGACACCAGTTGGTCATCAAGGGCGCATCCGTGGACGACCCGGCGCTGACCGAGTACTGGGCCTCACGGCGACGCAGGAACAAGCCTCCGCTGAGTCCGTTCTGGCTGCGTCTGCTCCAGACGCAGCAAGGACGGTGCCCGCTCTGCGGAAGTCTTCTCCTGCACGCCACCCAACAGCCGCAAAGCCCTCAGGAATGGGAGCAGTGGCTGCGGGCGACCCGAACGGCGGTCCGCGAGAACGCGATCACCGTCGAAGCGGGCGCAGGCAGGTCTGACGGTCGCGTCGCCTTCCGACTCATCCATGCCCATTGCCACCGCTGGCGCGGCGGCAATGGCAACAGGGAACCGGCACTTCTGGCTGCCCGTGGGCCTTCAGGGCCTGCTTGAGCCGGATGCCCGGAAAGCGGGCAAGTCCGGTTCTGAGGGGGGTGCGGCGCGGTGACGCGCCGCACCTACCCGACAAGTGGAGGTGACGTTCTTGGCCCTGCGCTCCACGATGCTCAAGGGACGCGTACTGCGCTCGGGTGACCCGCAGGGTCTGCGCCAGGAGATGTGGGCCCTGCTCACGGTCTACCAGCTGCTGCGTGCCGCGATGCTGGATGCCACTGATGCCCTTCCCGGATGCGATCCCGACCGCGCCTGCTTCACCGCGGCCCTGGGTGCCGCACGTGACACGACCACCCGCGCCGTCGGCGTCCTGCCCGCCACCGGCAGCGAGCTGACCAGCCCGATCACGGAAGCGGTGGCGGGCGCCTTACTCCCCGCCCGCCGTCCGCGGGTCAGCGCGCGCACGGTCAAGGGAGTCTCCGCCCGCTACGGACACCGCCGGTCCGACGAGGACCGCCCCACCCTCAGCACCCCGGTCACCGCCATCGACATCACCATCCATGCACCCGCCGTAGGCGATCTTCTGCCCGCCCCGTCGTCAGTCCCTGACAACCGAAATGACTTGCCGTCAGCCCCGTCGCGGGCATTGCCCTCCGTCACCACCGGTAACGTCCCTCACCGCCCGCCCGCCAGCGCCGACATGTTGTTGCCGCCTCCGGCCCCGGTGCACACCAGCAGACTGCAGGACATCCTCGCCGTCATGGGAGCCGCGCCGGACCGTGAGTGGCGAGCCATCGAACTGGCCACCGTCCTGCGACTGGACCGCAGCGACCTGACCGGTGAACTGCTCCGGTGGGCGCGACGCGAGATCCTCATCAAGACCGGACCCGGAACCTTCAAGATCCCGGCCGGGCCGCCCAGGCCCTCCAAACTCGCCGTTCGCCGCGAGGACGTGCTCGCTGTCATGGCGACCGCGCCCGACCGCCACTGGCACACCCGCGAGATCACCGCCGCGCTGAACACTGTCAAGGAGAACACTCTCGCCATCCACCTGAGCGCCTGGGCACGCAAGAACCTGCTGGTCAAGACTGCCCCGGCAACCTACGCCCTCCCCGAACACGCACCAGCAGACGCCCGAACCAACCAGCCCGATGCTGCGAACTCGCCGATCCACGCGTTGATTTGACAGAACTACTCAAACCATAACTTTTCGGCATTGCTTCGAGGTTGGTCGTGCCCGCGAGTTGGTGGTTGCTGTCGCGTGCGGCCGCGGCGATCGGCGCTTGGAGGCGTCGGGCCGCCTCCAGGTGGTCTCCTGTCCAGGCGATGCGGACGCCGGTGGCCGTTGCACGGCCGCTGGCGTCACCGAGGTCGCGGCTGACTGCTTCGAGCAACCGTGCGTTGTTCGTCCGGTCGGCCTGCAGGGGCACGGGCGGGGGCTCGCCGCGCACCAGGGCTTCGGCCAGGCCCTGGTACCAGCGCAGTATCCGGTCGGCCATGACCAGGAGTTCCTTCCGTGCTCCGGCACGGTCTTCGGGGGGCGAGTCGCCCGCGGAGCGGCGCCACAGTTCCAACACCGCGTCAGCGGCCAGGCGCAGTCCGACGACGCCGGTTACCAGGGTCGTCATCTCGCCGAGCGGGACGGCTTTGGCGCCGCGCTCGGCGAGGTAGGTGCGGAAGGCGTCGTCCAGTCGCCGTGCTGAGGCGGCGGCCCGGTGGCCATCCTGCAGGGCGGCGAGGGCTGGGGGTGGGAAGGTGCAGCAGGCCACGGCGTAGTCGACCGCGCCGGTGAGGTAGCGGGCGCTGTCGAGGTAGGCCTGGGCCAGGGTTTTGCCGACGGCGGCGGATGCGCCGCGCGGCCAGAAGAGCAGGCCGACGACCAGGCTCACCGCGCAGCCGAGCGCGATGTCCTCGATCCGGACCACGATGACCGACACGCCGGCGGGCTGGGCGATGTTGAAGAGGATCACCAGGGTGAGCGTGAACGCGGCTTGGCCGGCCGTGAAGGAGATCGCGGACGGGACGATGCCCGAGGCCATCACCGCGATCGGCAGCAGCGCCCACAGTACGGGCGGGTGGTGCCCGATGAGCTGGAGGAGAGCAGCGCCCACGATCGATCCGGCCAGTGTGCCGCCGAGGGCCCGGAAGGCGTTCTGCCCGGTGCTCAGGGCGTTGGACCGCAGCACCGCCAGGGTGCCCAGCAGGACCCAGAAGGCGTGTTGGACGCCGGCCGCATCGGCGGCCACGACCCCGATGCCTAGGCCGACAGCGCCGCGGACGCTGTTGTGCAGCCACACCGAGTGCGGCTGAAGGTGGGCCGCGGCGCGTTCCTGGGCGCTTTTGAGCGGGCCGGTCAGCGCCCCGGGTTCCCGCCCGAGCAGGCGGTCGGACCAACCGCGCTGGTGTGCTGCCCGCGCGAGGTCGAGGTTCTGGGCAATCTGCAGGACGACGAACGCCACTTCCTGGGACCGGAAGGAGATGTCGAGGCTGTCGATGACGGCTTCGAGGTCACCTTGGCTACTCTTCGGGGCGTCCGACGGCGGGAGGCGGTCGACCGCTGCGGCTTCCAGCGACGTCAGGGCGCCTCGGAGCTCCTCGGCCGCGGCGCGCAGGCGGGCGGGCGGGATGGTCGGGTCGTCCAGGATCTCGGCGGACAGGTCCAGCACCGTCGCGGCGGTCCGGCGTACCTGGCAGGCCTGGGGCGGGGCGGTCGGGCCGTTCTCGGCGGTGGGGGCGGCCTCGGCCAGGACGGCGCTGAGCCAAGTCAGCTCGTCGACGAGGCGTACCAGGGTGCGGGATTCGGTCGACAGGCCGGTGGGCCGGTAGGGGGTGGCGGTGAAGACGTGCCGCAGTCGCTGCGTGCTCGACGCGGTCTGCTGGGCGCAGCTGCGGCACCTCCCGTAGGTGGGTGTGGCGCGGCCTTCGAAGTGGTCGGCGTCGGCTCGCAGCTGCTGTGCCGCAGCGCGGCAGACCTGCGCCGCCGGGGCGCTTAGCTGGTCGGTGGCTCGTCTGGGCCACATCACCGCGACGGCGATGAAGGCCGACGCGCCGGCCAGGAGCACGCCGAGCAGCCGGTCCGGCAGCTGTCCGGGTGGTGCGGGGGCCGAGACGGGCAGGATGAACCCGAGGAGCAGCGCGGTCGTGCTGCTGGCCAGGACCGAGCTGACCACGCCCGCGAAGAGCACCGCGAGGCCCACGGTGACCGTCGCGGTAGCCGCGGTCCACACCGACCGGGTCGCAAGCGTGCCCAGTGTGACCAGGACCAGCCACGCGCCGGTCAGCGCTGTCTGCGCCCGCAGGCGTTGCGCCATGGGTCCGGTGAACTCGACCAGGAGGAGCATCGCGAACGCGCCGAACGCGGCGAACGTGCCCGTCACCGGCACGTGGAAGACCTGCGTGCACATGGCGAACAGGAACGGCATCACGACCGCGGTCCTGGCAGCACGGCGTGTGGCGGCCAGGCCCGGGTCGCGGCGGCGCAGCCACGCGGTGAGGTGGGTCAGCTGGTTCATCCAACGTCCGTCCTGGTCGGCTGGCGGGGGTGTGAAAGCGGGGCATGCCGCCCGGGGTATGCGCCGTCCCCGGGCTGCCGGGCGCTGCAGGAACGAGAGGGCTGGGAGCCCCCTATCCGTCTGAGAGCGTTGCCTGCAAGGTGACGTCGGGCACGCCCGCCAGCGCGCGGCTGACGGGGCAGTTGGCCTTGGCCGCGTCGGCGAACTGCCGGAACTTGTCCCCGTCGAGACCGGAGACCCGGCCGCTGGTGACGAGTTCGATGCGTGTGATCGTCGGGATGCCGTCGACAGGGCGCAGGGTTACCGAGGCGTCGGTCTCGATCGACTCGGCAGGGAAGCCGGCGTCGGCGAGTGCGCCGGCGAGCGCCATCGAGAAGCAGGAGGCATGGGCCGCAGCGATGAGCTGCTCGGGATTGGATCCCGGGCCGCCCTCGAAGCGGGACTTGTAGGTGACACCTCCGGTGACGCTGCCGCCGGCCGTGAACTCGCCGGATCCGGTGGGGATGTCGCCGTGCCAGGCGGCGTGGGCCTGCGAGACGGGCATCGGTCCTCCTCAGGGTATGGGATTTGGAGTTGGGCGGTGGTCAGGGCTTCTTGGCGCCGATCTCGGCGATCTGGGCGCGGGCGGCCGCGACGAGGTCCGCGTTGGTGTGGGCCTTTCCCGCGAGCCCCCAGCCGCCGTCCGGGGCCTCGGTCAGGAGCACCCAGGTGCGCTCCGCAATGGTCGGGTCGGCGGCGGCCTGGGCGACAAGGTCGGTCAGCCTGCGCACCACGGCGAGCTGCTTGTCGCGGTCCAGGGCGCCCGCGTTGGTCAGCACCTGAACGCGGACGTAGGTGCTGTCGCCGTCGACGTTGGCCAGGTGGTCCTCCGGCATCTCGTGCACGAACGCGGCGGTGTTCTGGCGGAACATCGGGATGTCGGGCACCTGCTCGACCTCCTTCAGCGTCGCCGCGAGGTCCTGGGTGAGCTTCCTGGTGTCGGCGAAGGTCCCGGCGGCGGCGTAGACGTCGATCATGGGCATGGTCTTTGCTCCTTGGGTAAGGGGTGACGTGCCGTCACTGCGGCGGCTATGGGCCCAGGACGTCTGGGTCACGCCCATCCGGTTGAGGGAGAACAGCTGGACCAGTGCCCGGCGCCGTTCGTCGTACCGCGACCCGATCAGCGTCGGTCCGCTGCCCTTGCGCTGCAGGCTCGCTCGGCGTTCCAGGAAGGTGCGCAGGATATGGTCGCTGAGCTCCGGGTCCTGGGTCACCAGCGTTTGGATCCGCTCCGCGGGGACGCGCAGCACGCGGCCGGGGCTGCTCATCAGGCCGGCGAAGTGGGCTCGCTCGCCGGTCAGCATGCCGATCTCGCCCAGGTACTCTGCGGGCCCGTAGGAGGCGACCAGCCGCTCGCCGGGTTCACCGCGCCGGTCGACCTGGTCCATCGGTGCCTTCTTTCACCCGGGCAGGCGGCGTGACAGGGTGGGTTCTCCTGGTCCAGGAATCTTCCGTCGCCTGGGGCCGGGTTTCCCTCACACGAATAGGTGAGGACTGCCTTCAGGTGGCCTGAACAGGTGAGGGAGCAGCGGGGCGGGAGGTGGAACTGTGGCTCACATCGGGGCCGACGATCCCTGTCGCCGTCCCCGCCTGTCAGCCCACGTGGAAGGCAGGAACCGACGTGACCACCACCCCTTCCCCCGCAGCGGCCTCCGGCAGATTCCTCCTCGGCGCCGACTTGCCGGTGCACCGCCTCGGGTTCGACGCGATGCGCATCACCGGTCCGGGCGTCTGGGGCGAGCCCAAGGACCTCGGCGAGGCGGTGCGGGTGCTGCGCCGGCTCGTTCGCGCCCACCTCGCCTCCGAGGACGTCCTGGCCTACTGCGAGCGCCACGACCTCGCCTTCATCCCCTGGTTCCCCATGGCGACCGGCGCCCTCGCCGACCCCGGCGGCCCGCTGGCGACCATCAGCAAGGACCACGGCCGGGGACCCGGGGCCCAGGGCGCGTGTGGGCGGCCTCAGTCGGACGGTACGTCCGCTTCGGCCCGGTGCAGAGCGTTGGCCAGTTGGACGCGCGACTGGACACCGAGCTTGCCGAAGACCACACGCAGGTGGGTCCCAACCGTGTTGACCGACACCCCGAGTTCGCCGGCGGCGGACCGGTTGGAGTGCCCCTCGGCGATCAACCGCGCCACCCGGCGTTCCGCACCAGTCAGGGCGCCCCAGCCGGTGTCGGGCCGAGGAGGGGCCGTGGGCCAGTTCGTCCGGCGGGCGCCGGCCTCGCACAGCACCCGTTGGACGTCGTCCCGGTAGACCCGAGCGTCCATCCGGTCGTAGTCGTCCCACGCCTGGTCGAGCTGCGCCAGGGCCGCCTCCTGCTGCCCGTCGGCCAGCAGGGCGCGCCCGTAGCGATCTGCTCCGTAGGCGCGCAGCAGGGGCCTTGGGCTGCGCGCGAGCACCCGGGCGCTCTCCGCCAGCATGGCCAAGTCGCCCTTCTCCCGCCCGCGCAGGCTCAGGGCCACACCCTCGAAGCTGGCCACGCCAGGGTTGCGAGATGCGGCGAGCTCGGCGACCTGGACGACGACCGAGGAGAACGCCCCGTCCGAGGCGGCGGCGCCGATCTCGAAGAACAGGCCCATCCAGCACGGCCACAGCGGCCAGTAGTTGCACGTGGTGGCAGCGCCGGACGCCACCGGCCCGAGAACCTCCAGTGCCGTGGCGACGTCGCCCCGGGCGGCCGCGAGCCAGCCGCGCATCACGGTCAGCCCCGGGCGGCGTACGTCGTCGTCGGTGTCGCTGAGCCGGTCGGCCTCCGCCAGCAGGATCGCGGCACTGCGGGTGTCACCGCGCAGTAGCGCCAGGGAAATCTGCACGATGATCGCGTCCAGTGCGTAGACGCCGTTGCCGAGCTGCTGGCCCAGGTCGAGCAGGGTCCGTGCCGAGGATTCCGCGTCGTCGCTGCGGCCCAGGTTGAAGTCCTGCCACATCTGGGCGTAGTGGAGCGCCGGGAGGATCGACCCGGTGGTGAAGGCGGCGTCGGACCGCACCTCGTCCATCAGGATCTGCGCGTGGTCGTAGCGGTCCAGGAACTGCAGCGCGGTGACCTCTTCAGCGAGCTGCTGCGGCCCGGCGAGGGCGCGCAGTTCCCGGAAGCTGCGCAGGGCTTCTTGGTGGCGCCCTTCGTTGCGGGCGGCTTCGCCGACGGCGTGCAGAGCCATGGCGAGCGCGTCGCGGTCCCCGCTCGCACGGGCCAGTTCGAGGGCGGCGGCGGCCTCGTGTGCGGCGCGGGCGCCGGTCAGCAGCCGGGTGTCCGCCAGGGCGTGGGCGGCGGTGAGGCGGGCGCTCACCGCCGGGGTGAGCGTGCCGGTGTCGAGGATCGGCCGGATGCGCGCGAGCAGTTCGCCGAGCCGGCCGCCCAGCCACAGGGCACGTGCGGCCTCGCTCTCGACCGCGCCGGCCAGGTCAGGGTCGTCCACGTGCGCGAGGATGGCGTCCGCCACGGCGATGGCATCCCCGGCGCGCTGGGTGCGGCACAGCACGGACAGGCAGCGTCGACTCAGCTCCAGCCATTGCGGCTGCTGCGGTCGCACGGTACGGAAGGCGAGCGCGGCCAGGTCGCCCGCATCCTTGGAGCTGGCGGCAGCCAGTTCCTCGGCTGCCGTGATCAGGATCCGCGCGCTGACCGTGTCGCCGCTGGTCACGGCGGCGCGGGCGTGCGGTGCGGCCAGCAACGCGTGGCCGGCGGCCAGATGGTGTTCGGCGAAGCGGCGGTGCAGGGTACGGACGTGCGTCTGCGGCATGGCCGCGCACACCGCCTCGCGCACGAGGTCGTGACGCGACGTCAGGGCCTGGTCGGCGAGGGTGATCAGAGCGGAATCCAGGGCCGCTGCGAGTTCGCTGTCGGTCCCCGAGCCGCCGGAATCCCTTGAGAAGCGCAGCGCCTCCTGCACCGCCAGCGGGCGTCCGCAGACCGCGACCAGTTCGACCAGCGCGCGCGCCTGGTCGGGCAGCGCGGCGAGCCGGCCCGCGATCGCGGCGCCGAACTCCTCGGGCACGGTGTCCGGTACGCCGCGGGCCGCCGCGCGGGTCAGGTTGTCCAGGACGTCGATGGCCAGCAGCGGGTTGCCCGCGGAGGCATCCAGGAACCGGCGGGTTCGCTCGTCGGGCCGCCGTCCCAGACGGTCCTGCGCGATGGCCGCCAGGTCAGCCGGGGTCAGCGGCGCGAGGCTGATGTGCTCCAGACGCGTCTGTACGGGGCCGAGGACCTCAGCGCCGTCCTCGCGGGTGGCCAGCAGCCAGACCACGGGCAGCCCGAGCAGGCGGGAGAGCAGAGTCCGCACGACGAAGGCGCTGACGCGGTCGACCCACTGGACGTCGTCGATCGCGATGAGGATCGGCCCCCGGGAAGCGGCGCGCTCCAGGGCCGAGGCGACGGCCTCGACCAGGAGCAGCGGTTCGTGCAGGACTGCGACGATCTGCTGGTACTCCTCGGCGGTGATCAGCGGCTCGCGGCCCGAGCGCAGCGCGGTGATCAGCGGTGCACCCGGACTGACCTGCTCGATCGGGTCGCAGGTGCCAAGAGCGGGGCGGACCTGGATCCGTCCGGCCTGCCGGCACACCTCCAGCACCAGCGCGGTCTTGCCGATGCCCGCCGCTCCGCTGACCAGCACCACTCCGCCCGAGCCGTGCCGGCTGGCGGCGCGGACCACAGCCAGCGCCCTCTCCATCGACTCGCTTCGGCCGCGCAACGTTTGGGGCTGCATCCACACCACTCCCTGACTCTGCTGACGAGCCATCAAAGCACTTGGTGAACATACGACATACGATCAGTCCGAGCCGTCGCCCAGTTGGTTGACGAGCGACCGGGCGTCCACTTCGGACAGCGTCCAGGGCAGGAAGATCACCCGGTAGATGATCGGGGCGACCACCTTGTCGATGACGTCGTCGCCGCTGAATCCGACACCAGGCCTGGCGGCGAAGGCGGCCGCTTCGGCCCGGCGGTCGCGCAGGCAGTCCGACTCGCCCTCCCCGGCCGCGGCGGCCCCGCCGCGCAGGAGGGCGGCGTTCACCGGCAGGCCGTAGTGGTCGAGCAGCTCCTGCGCCCACGCGGCCAGGTCGGCCCGCACGTCCCCGGTGTCGGCAAGCGGTCGGTCCGGGTCGAGCCGGTAGGTCGCCAGGTCGTTGATCATGGTCCGGGCATCCCCCCACCTGCGGTAGATGCTCGTATGGTTCACCCCCGCGCGCTCGGCGACCATCGGGATCGTGACCGCGTCGCTGCCCTGCTCGGCGATCAGCTCCTCGACCGCGTTGCGAATCGAGGTCAGCACCACCGCGCTGCGGCCACCCGTGCGGCGTCTGGGAGACGGTTCTGCACTCATGCAACCAGACTAACGCACACTCCTTGGCAATAAGAAGGGATTGGTCTATGTTGACTCCTAAGGCACACATCTTGGCTTTAGGAGATGCCCATCATGACCATCACCGAAGCGGAGCGGGTCCTTGGCTCCGGCCTCGCGGTGCCGACCGTCGGCCGGCCCCACCGGCGGCTTCCCTCCCACCTGGCGTTCGCCGGCTCCGCGGCCGCGTTCGCGGCGCTCTACGTGGCCGCCGGCGCGCCCACCCCGCTCCTGGTCGTCTTCGAGCAGCACTGGCACTTCCCCGCCTGGGTGCTGACGGTGGCCTTCGCCGCCTACGCCATCGGCCTGCTGGCCGCCCTGCTGGTCGCCGGGTCGCTGTCCGACCACATCGGGCGCCGCCCGATCCTGATCGGATCGCTCCTGGTAGAGCTCGGGGCGATGGTGATGTTCGCACTCGCCCCTGGCATCGGCTGGGTCATCGCTGCGCGCACCGTCCAAGGCATCGCCACCGGCGCCGCCACCAGCGCGTTCTCGGCCTCGGTCGTCGAACACGCCCCGGAGCGGCACAAGAGGCTCAGCACGATCGTCACCAGCATCGCCCCGGCCGGCGGGCTGGGCCTGGGCGCCCTGCTGACCGGTGCGGCAGTCCAGTTCAGCAGCCGCGCCGGTCTGATCGTCTTCAGCGCCCTCGCGGTCGTCATGGCCGTCGGCACGGCGGTCACCGTCTTCTCCCACGAGACCGCTCCCGGAAAGCCGGGAGCCGTACGCTCGCTGATCCCACGTGTCTCCGTGCCGGCGGCGGCGCGCCGTGAGTTCGTGGCGGCCGTCCCGGTCCACATGGCCGCATGGATGCTCGCGGGACTGTTCATGGGCCTGGTGCCCACGATCATCGAGAACATCCTGCACCTGCACAGCGGCCTGCTGAACGGCGCCACCGCGTTCGTCGAGCCGGCGGCCGCGGCCGCGGCGGGTCTCTTCCTCGGACGCCTGAGCACGCGGCGCACCATTCTGGTCGGCACGGTCGGCGTGCTGCTGGGGACCGCGGTGATCGAGGCGGGTGTCGGCGCCGGTGTGCTCGGCCTGCTGTGGCTGGGCGGCATCATCGGTGGGGTTGGGTTCGGTGCCTCGTTCTCCGGCGCGATCCGCCAGATCGCCCCGCTCGCCGAACCGCACCAGCGAGCCGGGCTGTTCGCGTCCGTATACGTGGTCGCCTACCTGAGCTTCGGCATCCCGGCGATCATCGCGGGGCTCCTGATCGCCCCGGTCGGCCTGCTGGCCACCGTTCTGGGCTACGGCGTCGTCATCCTCGCCGTCGCGGCCGTGGGCTGCCTCGCCCAGTACCGGCTCCACCGGTGACGTGCGCCAGACGGGCGTCGGCCGCGACGGGGTGGCAGTGTCCGGCGGACTCCTCTCACCCATTCAGGTGAGGGACGTCCGCTCGGTCCTGCAGAAGACTCAAGGCCATGACGTGAACGCCTCCTTGCCCTGCTGCACTTGACGGAACATCAGGCTGAAGGGGCGCGACGGAGTCGACCTGAACCGGCCGCCCTTCGGTGGCCGGAGCTGACGCCCAAGGAGTTGACCACTTGACGACCATCAACAAGTCGGTTCTCACTGTCGAAGAAGCGCGGCGGATCACCGCTCCGTTCTACGACTCCCTGAACCGACCGGCGGAGAAGGACGTGCCGGGCCTGCTGGCCCGGGCGTGCGTCGAAGACTACGAATCGCACCACACGAACGAGGACTTCCTGACGCGCGACCAGCTCGCCGACGTGTTCGAGTCGATGGGCAGGGCTGTCCCCGACCTCACGTGGGAGGTCGTCGACATGCACGTCATCGACGACAAGGTCATCGTGCGCGGGCGGGCGGCAGGGACGCCGGTGGCGGAGTTCTGGGGCGCAGCTCCCACCGGCAAGTCCTTCAAGACGATGGCGATCGACATCTTCACCGTCCGCGACGGCAAGCTCGCGAACTGCTACCACATCGAGAACTGGATGACCGCGCTTGATCAGTTGAACAGCTGACGCGGCGCCGGCGGCTCCGCCGGTGGCCGCGGCCTGCTCGGGCTGGTGAGCCTCGCGGGCTGCCCGGCTCGGTCATGCGACGTGCACCTCGTCGAGGTCGATCGAGATGAGGACCGGCTCCGATGCGGCCTGCCCGTCCTGGTCGACGGGCACGATGTACCGGTGGGTGGGGAAGACCAGCCCGGACGCGGTGATGTGCCGCTCGACGAGGTGCGCGGCGGGGGTCCCGCCGAGCACGTCGGGCGCGTAGTCGTGGCGGCGCAGCAGGCCGGCCTGGTCGTAGTAGAAGTCCTGCTCGGTGCAGTGCGTGGCCACCTCTGCCGGGAACTGCGCGCGCAGGCGCCGCCAGTCCTGGTCGGCCCCCCGCCACGGCTCCAGCTCCGTGACATGGACGCCGGGGCGGGTGAGCAGGTAGGGCGCGGTGAGGTAGTTCCACAGGGCGTAGCCGGCGAAGTAGAGCACGTGGAGTTCGTCCCACGGGTCGCCTTCACCCAGGCCTGCGAAGGCGTCGCGCGGGGTTGACCGGGCGGCGACGACCGCGCCGTTCGGCCCGAGGATCTCGACGTGGTCGGGGGTGAACACGCCGCGCAGCTGCGGGCGCGTGAAGCCGGTGAAGACCAGCCGCTGGCGGTGGACATCGACGGTCATGTCGGCGTCGGCGAGGATCCCCTCCTGGCCGACGAGGGTCCACAACAGCCCGCCGACGGCGCCCTTCGCGTGGATGACAGTCGCCGCCTGCCACCGGCTGAGCCCGCCGTGGGCGCGGAGTACGAGATCCAGCAGGTCACTCATCACACTTCCTCGCTTCGTGGGGGGCACGGCGTCCGTGTCGTCGCGCGACCGCCGGTCACAGCCAGGCGGTCAGCAGGTTCTGCAAGGGGTCTCCGCCCTCGCGGGCGAGGTAGAGCGCTCGCGCGCTGACCCACAGCACGGTGTGGCCCAGTCGCTCGGGGTAGCGCTCGTCCATCGCGTGGAAGAACCCGACCGGGCTGCCGTATCTGGCCAGGGCGTCTTGTGCGGTGTCGAGGTACTGGCGGGTCTCGGCGATGAGGCGTCGGGCGTCGTCGTCCAGGATCGGGTTCTGGTGGCTGGCGACGATGTGGCGCGGCTCCAGGGCCTCGACGGCGTCGATGCAGGCGCGCCAGGAGCCGAACTCGCCACCTGATTCCCCGAGGTACAGGTGGACGCCGTTGTAGATCACATCCCCGGCCACCACCAGGTTGAGGTCGGGCACGTGCAGCACGCTGCAGTCGTCGCTGTCCGCGTGCCCCACGTCCACGAGGGTGAGGTCGTGCCCTTCGAGGCTGATGCGGCCGCCGGGCGCGGGGACGGCGGTGACGGGCGAGGCGGGGATCTGCCCCGGCCACAGCGCGTCCCACAGAACCTCGCGGGCGGACACGTTGAGGTGCATCTGCTCGATGGCGGACGCAGAGGCGACCACTTGCGCGCCGAAGCGCCGGGCGAGAACGTCGGCGGTGAACCAGTGGTCGCCGTGTCCGTGGGTGGCGACGATGTGCGTCAGGCGCCTGCCGTGCGCCTGGACCCAGTCGCCGACCGCTTGGGCCTGCGCTGTCGTCAGCGGCGGGTCGACGAGCACGGCGTCGCGCGTACCGTGGACGAGCGTGACCGCGATCGGCTGGTAGAGGCGCGGCTCCCCGGTGGGCAGCGGTGCGGAGTCGTTCATCGGCGTCGGGTCGGCGACGAACACGTCGTAGCTGAGGGAAGAGTCCGTTGACATGATGCTCCGTCCAATCGGTCACCTGTGTCGGTCACCTGTGGGAGACAGCCACATCGTCGCCCCGTGGCCGAGTGTCGCGACATCACCCAAATACGTGAGCCCCACGGCGTGAGCTGCGGGAACGCGCCCGCGAAGTAGTCGCCTCACCTGTTCGCGTGATGTCGGCGCGGCCGGCGCAGTGGTGACCTTTCTTGGTAGAGCCCGGCGGATCGGGGTCGGTTGCGGCGTCCGCGGGCAGGTGCGGAGGTGGTGCGCGGTGAGCGATCGACCCGACACCCGGCCGGCGGAACACGGCCGGAGTGGGAGCGAGCGGCCCTGGGCGGCGCACGTGATCGTGCTGCCGGGCGGGGGCTATGCCGAGCACGCCCCGCACGAGGCGCAGCCGGTCGCTGCCTGGCTCTCAAGCCTGGGCCTGTCGGCGAGCGTCTTCCGGTATCCACTCAACGCGCGGCACCCCGAACCGCTCAACGCTCTGAGGGCGGAGATCCGGCGTCAGCGCGGGCAAGGCGCCGACCGCATCGGCGTGGTCGGCTTCTCAGCCGGCGGCCACCTGGCCGGGCACGCCGCCCTCGCTCCCAGCGAGGACCCGGCCGAGCAGGTGCAGTTCGCCGTCCTGGGCTACGCGATCACCTCCATGGAGACAGAGACCTACCGGCCCTCGCGCGTGATCCTGCTCGGCGAGGACGCCTCGCCCGAGCTGCGCAGGGCAACCTCGCTCGACTCCCTGGTGACCGGCGGGTCGCCTCCGTTCTTCCTGTGGCACACCGCCGAGGACATCTACGTCCCGCCTGAGCACACCTACCGGCTCGCCGCGGCCCTGGCCGCGCACGAGGTCCCGCACACCGTGCACGTATTCCCGCACGGCCCGCACAGCCTCGGCCTCGCCCAGGGCGCAGGCGACGCGGCCGCCTGGACGGCCTTCGCCAAGGTGTGGATCGCCGAGCAGGTCCGCGCGCCGATCCCACCGCGCGCTCACCGCTCCTGACCGCGACACGAAGGAGACCACCCACGAGGACCTTCGCTCCGATCCGGACTTCGCCAAAGGCCCCGACGTCCCGGAGTCGGTGGGCTACCACGTCACAACCTCGGCGGCCCCGCCCACCTGCTGGTCCGCGACAACGTGAAGGCATCGCGCACGAGCTCACCGCGCGGTTCATCCGGGAGGCGAACGCCCCCCGCCGGCCGGTCCCGAACGAGACCTTCAGCGGAACCAGCACCGAACTGAAGATCGACGGAGAGCGGTTCGCCCTGGCGTACACCGGTGACCGGCACCAGCCGGGCAACCTCGCTCGGGGAGGTGGACCCGGCTCAAGGTCTGGATCGACGCGGTCGTCGCCCGCGCCGCGGAACCGGTCGAATGCTGCGACCAGCGACCCTATGGCGCCTGGACATCACCTATTCGCGTGATGTCGGGGCCAACCGGCCGGGTGCTGTGCTGGTGAGGTACACACCGCCCGGCGCGTCTCGCGAATGCACCCCAGCTCCAGGGGCGACACGCCTCGAAAGGGATGACCAGGATGACGACGAGCATGACCGGCCATGCGCTGGTGACCAGGTCGGCCGACGGTCTGGGCATCCGAACGCTCGACACCGGCGAGGGCCCGGGGCCGACCCTGCTCATGACGAGCCCGTGGCCCGAGAGCCTGTTCGCGTTCCGCCGCATCTGGGACCGGCTCGCGCCGGTCGCCCGGCTCGTCGCCGTCGACCTGCCCGGGTTCGGGCACTCCGAAGGACGCACCGAGCTGTTCCGGCCCTCCGCGATGGCCCGGTTCCTGCACCGGCTGATCGGCGAATGGGACCTGGGCAAGCCCCACCTGCTCGCCCCCGACGTGGGGACCAGTGCCGCGCTGTTCCTGGCCGGCCGCTATCCCGGCACGCTCGCCTCACTGATCGTCGGCAGCGGCGCGGCCGCGTATCCGCTCGAAGTGACCGGATCACTCGCGAACATCATCGCCGCCCCCGACCTCGGCTTCCTGGACGGGTTCGACAGCCGGGCCCAGGTGGGCGCGACGGTGGAACAGGTGGCCCCCAGGGCGGAGGAGCCCGAGGTCTGGGAGGACTACGTCGCCTCCTACCAGGACGGCAGATTCGCGCAGTCGGCGCGCTACGTGCGCACCTACCCGGACGAACTTCCCATCCTGGCCGACCTCCTGCCCTCGATCACCACCCCGGTGCAGGTGATGAACGCCGAACACGACGCGCTCGTCCCGCCGTCCAACGGCGTCTACCTGCGCGCCCGACTGCCCTGCAGCCGCCTGACCGGCTTTCAGTCCGGCCACTTCCCCTGGGAGCAGAGCCCCGCCGACTACGCCGCGGTCATCGCCGGCTGGATCAACGGCGACTGCGACCACGTACGCGAAGCCGAATAGAGCCGCCACCCACACGGATCGGAACGACGATGGAGAACAGCTACAGCTACCTGGACGCCAAGACGTCGACCGTCGAGGGATCCAACGGCATCAGCTACGCCTACCGACGCCTGGGGCCGCAGAGAGGGCGCCCGCTGGTGCTCCTCCAACACTTCCGCGGCAACCTCGACAACTGGGACCCCGACCTCGTCGACGCGCTCGCGGCTTCTCGCGACGTCATCACCTTCGACAACGCGGGGGTGGCCGCGACCACGGGAACCACTCCCAACGCCATCGCCCAGATGGCGGACGACGCGATCACTTTCACCGAAGCGCTCGGGCTCGACAGCATCAACCTGCTCGGGTTCTCGATCGGCAGCTTCGTCGCCCAAGAGATCACGCTCACCAGGTCATCGCTGGTGAGCCGGGTAGTGCTGGCCTCGACGGCGCCGCAGGGCGCCCCGGGGATGCACGGCTGGGCGCCCGACATCATCTCCGCGGTCGGCGCGCCGACGACGCAACCCGAGGGCTACCTCCACGCGTTCTTCACCGACTCGCTCGGAAGCCGGGCCGCCGGCCAACAGGTCCTCGGCCGGATCTTCGCCCGGACCGAAGGCCGCGACGAGCAGAGCAACTGGCGGACCCGCAACGCCCAGTACGACGCGGTCCTGAAGTGGGGGACGCCGAACTTCGGGCTGCTGCAGCGACTCGCGGCGATCAAGCAGCCGGTCTTCATCGCGAACGGCGACGACGACCGGATGATCCTTCCCTGGTACTCCCACCTCACCGCCAGCCTCATCCCCGACGCACGCGTGAAGCTCTACCCAGACGCCGCCCACGGCTTCCTCTTCCAGCACGCCCAGAACTTCGCCACCGATGTACACACCTTCCTGGACGCTTAACGACCTGGTACGTGACTGCGGTGGCGATGTGACGGCCTGACGGACGGCCGTTGTCAGGTGGTAGCGGTGCGGTCGGAGACGAGGCCGGCGACGGCGACGTAGGTGGCCGGGAGGGTGTCGCGGCGGTGGGTCCAGCGGGCCAGTCCCTTCCAGCGCTTGTGGTCGACGAGGGCGTGTTCGACGGGAATGCGCTGGGAGGAGTGCTCGTAGCGGGCGCTCCTGGGCCTCGTGGACTTCCGGCGCGGCGATCTTGTTCGGTTTCCTCGGTGGTGTGACGGCCTTGCCAGGATGGTCCTTTCGCAGTCCCAAGTAGCCATCGTCGAGAAGCACTTGGACCTTGGGGAACTGTCGGAAGAGGTCGTCGATGCCCTCGCCCCGTATCGCGGTGGCGTCGTGCATGCGTCCGGGGCGGAGGTTGCCAGCCCACAGGGTGCGGCCCTTCGCGTCGGCGACGACGGTGGCCTTCATCGTGTTCTGCTTCTTCTTGCCGGAGACGAAGACCCGCCGCCCACCGCGATGCGGGGCCGGCCGGCGGACCTGGACCTCGGTAGCGTCCAGTCGCAGTACGACGCCCTCGGCCTGGGCGTAGGCAAAGACGTCCGCCAGGGTCCGCGACCGGACCCCGGGACGGTCGGGCACGGCGAAACCGCGGTTGGCGAGCAGGCCCCTGACCTCGCCGATTGCCCGGCTTACGGTGGAGCGGTCGACTCCGAGGAGCAGGGCCAGGACGGCATGGGGCAAGTCGTGGCGCAGGTGGATGAGCGTGACGGTCACCCGGTCGACGAACACGAGCCGATGCCTGGCACCCGCACCGGCCGCCCGTTGCCGTGCTCCACCGCGGGCAACGTCGCGCCGGCCCTCGACCACGGCCTGCCACGGAGTAGCCGGTTCGACGACCAGATCCGCCAGGTGCCGCCGCGAGATGCCGGTCAGCACCCGATGGCCGAGGACCGCACGGTTCACCTTGATCGTCACACCGTCAGATCATGCCGCCCACAACACCGCTGGTCACATCGCCGACGCAATCACGCACCAGGTCGTAAGTGCGGCGGCCTCCCGGCACAACGTCCGATCGACGTGTCGTCAATTGTCGGCCGCCAGCGGCCCGCCCCGCAGCACCACGGCCCGGTCGGCGTGGCGGGGCATCGGGACACCGTGAGTCAGCCGGCGTGCTGGATGATCCACTGCCGCTGCCCGGTCGGCGCCCGCGCAGCGGCAGTGGATCCGGTCCGAGCGCCCGTGCGCCGCCTCCCCCCGTGCCTGGTCGGCCAGGGCGTTCAGTTCGCGGGTGTGGTGCTGGAGGTCGAGCAGCAGCCCGGGGTCCGGGTGCGGGGCGGCCATCAGGCGGTCGTACGCCGCCTGGACCGCGGTGACCGCCGCGCGCAGGTCGCGTGGTGTTCTCGGCGGTTGAAGATGTGTCGCCATCTCTCCTCCTGCTTGTCTTGGCGGACATGGCACGGTCCACCGTCCACGGTCGCACCGCGCCGGGGTGCGAGTGAACGCGGGGGCTCACTCGGGCAGCTGACGCATTTCGAGCACACGCAGGCCTACCCCTGGAAGCGGATCAGCAGCCCGTATTCGTAGCGCATGCATGCCCCCTCGGGGCTGGGAGTCCGGTGGCGCCCCACCATCGTCGGTCCCGGCGCACCGGACGGCTTCGCCCGAATCAGGGGAAACCGTCCGGCATCCGCGCTCACAGCGGGCCGAGTTCCTGGGCCGGGTGAACGGCCTCGCTGCGGCGGGTGACGCACAGCTTGCGGAACACGCTCTTGAGATGCGTCTTGACCGTGTTGACCGACACGAACAGCTCGGCCGCGATCTCCTCGGTCGACAGCATCCGGACGGCCTGGTTCAGGACGTCCCGCTCCCGTTCGCTCAGCGGCTCGACCACGCCCGACGGTTGCCCGACACCCATGGTGCGCCCGTTCGTCAGGAGCAGCTCCGCCGGCAGCCAGCGGTGCGCCCACGCCAGCTGGGCGTCCCGGCGCAGCAGCCCGTGGACAGCGGACCCGCTCTCCACGAACAGGCGCCGCAGCTGCTCGGGCCGGCCCAGCGCGAGGGCCTGCGCCAGCAGGCGGTGCGCTTCGTCGAATTCGCCGCTCCTGAGCGCGGCCTGGACCCGCAGCAGACACGCCTGCACCCGGCTGGGCGGTGCCGACCGCCCGTCGGACGGCAGATCGGCGAGCGCCGTCAGGGCCGACCCGTCGCGGCCCGCGGCGAGCAGTGCCCGGGCCCGGGCCACGGTGTGCTGCGGCCATTCGCAGCTGACGACGTCCAGGGCGGCCAGCGCCGCGCCGGTGTCGCCGTCGGCCACGTGGACCGCGGAGGCGGCGACGGCGAGTTCGTCCAGCGCCCAGTGGCTCTGACCAGAAGCGGTGCAACCCGGTGCGTGACCGCCGCAGGGCGCTGCGGCGGACTCGTTCCCGGGTGGACACATGGTGCCAGGCCACCCAGTGCCATCGTGGGGTGCTTCCGGGCCGCCCAACCCGCGGCCAGACTCTTGTTCAGCAGCCGGAAGCACGACAGAGCCGGCGAAGTCCGGCTCCGGGACCAGGTCCGCAGCCCACCACGATGCCGAACGGGGAATACCGCCATGCTTTCGTCCACTCGCACCGTCCTGCGCACTGCAGCCGTCCTGCGCACCGTCGCGGGTGCGCTGGTCGGCACCGCGGGATCGGCCGCCGCGCAGCTGGGGCCGACCCGGACGGTGGCGGCCGCGGCCGCTGCCGCCGAGCAGCCGTCCGTCACCGGCCCGGTGACGGACGGCCAGGCGTGCCCGGCGTGCTGGAGCTGAGGAGCGTGGAGATCGTCCTGATCCGATTGAGGCTCAGGCTCGACACGCATACACCGGCCGACACGCTCCCACCCGCGATCGCGGCAGACATCGTGTGGGCCAACGCCCACCCGGACGACGAACTCGAGCACATCCGGGCCCGGCCCGCACCCCGGCTCCATCGGCCTCGCCCTGTTCCACCGCCACGCCGGACACCGAGCCCCCGAGACCAGCCTGCGCCTGGCTAGCCGGGCGATCACCGCCGCGCCCAGGCTGGCCGGCTGGACCGCCGAGCCCTGCACCCAGCCCTCGCCCACCACCCTCGACACAGACGACTGACTCACCCACTGCCCCACTGCCCCACAGCCCGGCACATTCCCCACGTCCGGACCCGCGCCACCGCCGCGCCCCGCCGACACAGCCGCTCGACGCGCCCGACCCACGCAACGTCAGGGGCGGCGAGGCATTGCCTCACCCGGCCAGGCGCATTCTCCGCCGGTGCGCCCCGTGCTCGTACCGATCGTGGCCATCGCCGCCCACGGGGAACCAGTTCCCCCGCCTTCTTCTCGTACCCACAGTCCGCTCAGCACCCCTACCGCCTCTGCGGTCGTCCTGCCGTCACTCGTCCTCGCGGCCGCCCCGGCCTGGGCGAACACTCCCACCAGCGACCGGATCACCACCATCAAGAACGGCGAGCCAGGACGTCCGCGCCCGGCCCGCCCGCACACAGAGTGCGATCCGCCGGTCTCGCACTCCCAGACACGTCACCGCCCGGAACCCCGGGCCCATCGCCGATCTCATCCGGGCGCAAGCACCGCTCGCCGACGGCCTGGACCACGTTCGCGCCACCGGCGATCCGCCAGACCACGCCGCCATCCGCTCATTCCGCGTGTCGCATCCAGCGTCGGGCGGACGGCTGATCAGCGCCGTCGCCGGCGTCCGGCCGGACGACACCCACCAGATAACCATGACCGCCTCGTCTCCCCCGGAGTTGACCATGCCTCGCACACCCGCACGTCGTGTAGCCGCCGGCGTGACCACCGCGCTGCTGTGCTCTACTGCGCTTGTCACGATCCCCATAGGATCGGTATCGGCGGCAACCGCCGCTCAGAACATCGCCAGCTATGCCACATCGCAGCTCGGTGCGGGCCCGTGCAGCAATACCGCCTCGGGATCCACCAACGGCAACGCTGGCTACTACGCGCCGCACACCACCCAGAACAACAGCTGCTCCCATCCTGGAACCGCAGCCAGCCCGCCGCAGAGCGGGCAGGCACAAGCATGGTGCGCCGACTTCGCCGGCTGGGCCTGGAGCCGGGCCGGCGTCACGGTCGACGGGAACCTCAGCGACGGCGCGAGCAGCTTCTACATCTACGCCAAGGCCCACAACACCTGGTCCACCGCCCCGCGCGTGGGCGACGCCGTGTACTTCGACAGCACGATCTACGGCGGCCACGGCCACGTCGCCATCGTCACCAACGTCCACAGCGACGGAACCTTCGACTCCGTCGGTGGTAACGAAGGAGACAGCTCAAGCCCGTACCTGGTCCGTCAGGACACCGGCCTCAAGGTCGGTGAGTACGTCTGGAGCGAGAACAATGTCGGGGTCTACGTTGAGGGGTTCGCCGGCCCCGTCGGCGGCACCCCGACTGCCACCCTGACGTCGATTGGCACCTGGAACGGCAGCGCGGCCAACTACAACAGCTCCCAGACCGTCTCCGGCACCGTCACTCTGACTGCCGGCGAGACGGCCGCCAGCAAGGTCTGGTACTACCTGGACGACACCAACCCAGCGGCCAACGGTGGCGCGGGGCTCATCAGCGCCAGTGACAGCGGCGGCGGCGCCAATCCGACCCACAACCTGGCGTTCAACACCGCCGGCCTGTCCGCCGGAGGCCACACCATCACCGCCGCCGCGTTCGATGGCACCAACACCAGCCAGATCGACTCGGTCAAGACGGTGACCATCACGGTGAACAACACGCCGTCGACGCCGACAGTGAGCGTGCCCGGGGGGCAAGCGGTCGGAACCGTCTCCCTGTCGTCCACCGACCTCAGTGGCAATACGGCCTCGGTCGTCTACACCATCGACGGCAACCGAACCTACACCTCGACGGCCGGCGGTGGATTCCCGGTGTACCTGGACTCCACCACACTGGCTGACGGCGTTCACACAGTCACCGCCGCGGCCTTGAACGTCGGTGGGGCAGCGTCTACTGCCTCGACCACAGCCACGTTCACCGTCAATAACTTCGCTCATGCGTCCTCGGTCGTCGATCAGAGCGGAACGACGTCCATCTTCACTGCGGACGCGTCGAACGGCCACGTCATCGATACGTCGGTCAGCAGCGCCGGCGTGATCAATGTCTATGACTTGACGGTGCACAACGGGACTCCGGCGACCAGTGGTAACCCGGTGGCGGCGGTGGACGGCAAGGGCACGGTGTCGGTCCTGACCCGTGATGGGAACGGGCACTTGTTCGACACCTCGATCACCTCAGCCGGCGCGATCAACCTGTACGACTGGACCGCCAGCAGCAGCACCCCCGCCATGGCCGGCGATGCGAGTGCGGTCGTCGACCCGAGTGGCACCCTTTCGATCTTCACGCACAACGCGGCCGACGGTCACGTGATCGACTCCTCGGTGACCTCGGCGGGCGCCCTGAACGTCTATGACTTGACGGTGCACAACGGGACTCCGGCGACCAGTGGTAACCCGGTGGCGGCGGTGGACGGCAAGGGCACGGTGTCGGTCCTGACCCGCGATGGGAACGGGCACTTGTTCGACACCTCGATCACCTCAGCCGGCGCGATCAACCTGTACGACTGGACCGCCAGCAGCAGCACCCCCGCCATGGCCGGCGGCGCGAACGCGAGCGTCGGTACTACCGGGACGCTGTCGATCTACACCTGCGATGCGTCGAACGGCAACGTGATCGACTCTTCCGTGACCTCGACCGGCGTCCTCAACGTCTATGACCTGACGGCGCACAACGGAACCCCGACCATCTAGATCCAAGGGCAGCGAGCTGCGTGGCTGTTCGGCATCGGACTCTCCGCCGCGCCCGCTGGCGCCGCCCCCGCGACCCCCGCTCCGGTGGCCGACGCCACAGACACGGCCCCTATGTACAGCGGGAGCGGGAGGGCTTGGACGCAGGTGGGTGGGCCGGGTGCGGAGTTCGCGGCCAGCAACAGCCACCTGTACGCGATCTCCGCGGACCACAGCGAGGTGGACATGTGGAACACCGGGCAGGCGTGGAACAATGCGACCAACCCGAACACCTGGACCAAGGTCGGTGGCCCCGCCGCCCACCTGTACGCCGGCAGACTGGATGTCGCACGGGATCGGGTGAGGGCTAACGCGCCGGTCAACGACGCGCGGCGGATCCATGCCCAAGCGCCGAAGCGTTAAGGGCGAACGTCACCTTGCCGTCGGCTGACGGCCCGCGCACATCCCCCGGGCCGCGGCCGAGGCGAAGCCGACGGTGTCCCGCACGGACCGGTTCCAGCAGGGCCCTGGCGGCCCTCGCCCAGTTCGTGGAGCGGAAGCGCTACGCAGGCGTCCGCCGCCCGCACGAGGAGCCGCTGGAGACCGTGGAGACCGGACCCGGCGGTGAGGAGCAGGTCGTGGTGCAGCAGTTCGCCCTGGGAACCTGGCTCAACAACCAGAAAAGCAGGAGGTCGAAGCTGACCCCGGGCCAGCTCGCGCAGCTCGCCGAACACGGCGTGGAGTGGGCGTGAACGGCGGCCAGAGGAAGGCGGAAGCGGCTGGCGGGGTGTGCTGGTGCCGCTGGTCGATGGCGATGCGGGTCCTGTGCGACGCATGCCTGACCCGCTGAACGGGCTGGTCGAGCTGGTCGAGCAATGGGACCGGCACAACGGGCGGCGCCGGACGGACCCGGGGGCCCGGACGGTCGACTGAAATGCCGAAAGCGGGACAAGAGGTCCGGTGCCCCGCCTGCGGGGCACCTCGGCTGGGAGACTCATGGGCGGCGGCCGTTCCTCGGTGCTTCGTTACTCGACATCTCGAAGCGTGAAGAACGGCCGCGCTACGTGCGCCCGGATCCCGGATCCCGGAGACCTCAGCCAGTCGAGTGACCAGCGACGATCAACGCCGGGCTCAGCACCGAGGGATGTTGGGGTCGCGGTTCACCGAGTGGGCGTTGTTGTCCACGTAGCCCGCGAAGACGTAGCCCGGCAGAGGGGCGTCCCCGAACCCGTACCCGCGGTTCTCATCGGTGACCTTGTACCAGGTGTCCCCGAGGTTGTCGATGCTCTGCCCGACCGTCCAGCACTGGGCCATGACCCACCACCCCGGGATGAGGTCAGTGGTGAGGTCCCCCTGGTCCGGGACAACCTTGCCACTTGCGGTGTTCGGGCCGTTGTAGATGCCGACCCAGTGGCTCGTGGTCAGTTGAACAGCGTCTGCTGCTGATGCGCTTCCGGTCGCCAACCCCACCCCCGTGGTGGTCAGCGCGGCCACCGCTGCGAGCGACGTGGCTCGGCGTCCCAACTTGAGCTTCATTTCTTCCTCCTTGGATCGCTGCTACTTCACATGAACGAGGCCACCAGCACGTCCAGCACGGGCGCAGCGAGGCGTTCGCCGTGCGGGCGGTTTCTGGTTGTTCTTCGGCCTCCCGTTCCAGGCGCTCCTTGAGCTCGACTGATGCTGAGCCCAGCTGTGGCTGGGGCCTGCCGGCAAGCGCTCCGTTCCCGTCGGCACCGCAGGGGTCGGACGAGCCCCCTGTGCTGCCGACGGGAACTTCGGTTAGTGCTAGAAGCCGGGGCAGGCGTCGCGGGTCTGCTGCCCATTCTCCGTGCCGCTCGCCCAGGTGGGGTGACCGTCGGGGGCATAGAAGACGAAGTTGCCGTCCTCCTGGACCTGGGCGTGGCCGCCGGAGGCACCGGAACCGATCTGGCAAGCGATCGATCCGTTGGAGTGCCTCAGCAAGATGCCGCCGGCGCTCTGCGACCAGTCCAGGTCGGTGACGCCATGCCCCCAGGTACCCGAGGCCCACATCACGGCGCCGTCCTGCTGACGGTGGATCACCAAATTTCCGTCGCTCTGAAACTTGATGTAGATGCTGGTGGGTGTCCAGGGGCTGCCCAGCGGCCAGGAGCCGAAGGAGGTGTTGTTCCCGGAATACCAGTCGGACTGGGCCGTGGTGAAGTTGGCGCAGACTTCGTCGGCGAAGGCGTTGGTGCTGGACGCGAACAGCCCGATCGCCATCAGTGCGGCGATCGCGCTGGTTTTGGCCAGCTTGTGCTTGAGGCGCATCATGGATCCTCCAGTCGTGACGCTTCGACATGCATGACGGGCCCACTGCGACCTTCTGGGCCCTGTGTTCCCGAAGGCCGCAGTAGGCCTTCGCAGTTCAGGTTCAGCGGGATGTGGCCCTGTGGGTTCGTGGAGCGATCGGTCGATGAGCATCCCGCGCGGGTACGGGGCGAGTGGCCCGCATCCGGGTCAACTCTGGTCACCGCTGGGTAGGGTTTGGGCATGCTTGGAAGGAGCGCCGAAGAAGACGAAGAGAAATGAGGTGCCGGATCCGGCTATGCCGGTCGGCCTACCGGAGTGCATCGCGCTGTCGGTCCGGTCGTGAACTGTGCTTTTGCCGCCTTGATCGAGTGCACCATTTCCGTTGGACAGCATCATGAGCGCCGCTGGATCAGGACAGCAGCTGCCAATCGGCGTTGCGGACGTCGGCGGGCAGGGCGTCGGAGTACCCGGGCCCGAGCCAGTGGACAGTTGTGCCGGGACCCGTGTTGTTATAGGTGAAGTTGGCTATCCCGACGTACTTATCGGTGTTGTTGACCAGCGAGGCGGCGTTACCGGCGACATTCACACCGTAGCCGGAGCCGTTGCCCCAGTTACTGAAGGTGAACTTACTGAGGTCGGGGTAATCGCCGGGGCTCCAGTGTTCGAACGACCCCCAGTTGTACCCGGGCGAGTTGTAGTAGAGGCAGATGCTGTTGCTGGGGCATGCCTCCGAGCCCCCAGGGCCAGCTGCGTAGGCCGATCCCGTCATCCCGGCGAGCGTGGCTGCCGCGGCTACAGCGACGATACTGATGAAAGCTGTCCGTTTCATGGCTTTTCCGGTGATCAACAGGTTCACGGGAGTCCCTTCCGGTCTCGCTGATGACAGTGCGAGTCAGCCCGCGCAGTAAGGGCGGCCTCATCGCGGTTGAGGACGGTGTGTTGCGGCGCGCCCGATGACAAGGCAGCCAGTGCAAGCGGTGCCGTATCGACTACGGCGGGTTGGCAACCGGTGATCGGGAGGCGAGCAGGTGGTGATCGCTGCGGGCCGGGGCCACGGCATCTGCTCCGCATGGCAGCCGCGGTAGACCGTGACGGTGGGAAGCCAGCAGCGGAGCGGTTGTGCGGGGCCGTTGACCGGTCAGCTGGAGTACATCGACCACGCGCCGTTGTAGAGGCCGGGGGGCAGCACGTTTGCGTAATGGGGCGGGAAGTAGCCCACGACCGGGTTGGACCCCGGGTTGTTGTAGGTGTAGTTGTACATGGTGAGGTTCTGGCTGGTGTTGTTGACCAGTGAGGCTGCGTTGCCACCGACGTTCACACCGTAGCCCGAGCCGTTACCCCAGTTGCTGAACGTGAACTGGCCCAGGTCGCCGTACTGACCAGGGCTCCAGTGTTCGAACGATCCCCAGTAGTGCCCGGGCGAGTTGAAGTAGAGACAGATGCTGTTACTGGGACACGTCTCCGAGCCCGTGGGGCCGACGGCGTACGCCGATCCCGTCATCCCGGCGAGCGTGGCCGCCAGGGCTGCGGCGACGACGCCGAGGGATGCCGTCCGCTTCCCTCCCGTTATTCCGATCATGCTCAGTTTCATGGAACTCCATTCTGGTCGTTGCGTTGGGCGGGAGCGGGCTGGCCACCCCACGGCGACGTTATGGACACCAGCCCGTCGGCCGTCCTAGATTCGTCCTTGTACGAGGTCAGCCGAGGGGGGCTGGCGCTGCTCGTGGAGTGCGGAGGGGACATGAGGTTCGGCGTGCTGGGGCCGTTGTATGCCCAGATCACCGGGCGCGAGGTCCGACTCGACGGACCGCGGCAGGCCAAGATGCTGGCCGCGCTTCTGGTCGACGCCAACAACCTCGTCGCCATGGAACGGCTGGTCGCTGTGATGTGGGACGGGAAGGCACCCGTCACCGCGGTCCGTCAGGTCCAGGACGCTCTCTCCGGGGTGCGCCGCAACCTTGCCGCGTGCGGAGCACCCGGTTCCTTAATCAGCACGCGGCGCGGCGGCTACCAGATCCACCTGGCCCCGGATCAGCTCGACCTGCTGGAGTTCGACCACGAGCGGCACCTCGCCGATCGGCACACCGCCCCGTTCGAGACAGCTGTCGCACTGCGGCGCGCGCTGACTTGCTGGCGTGGTGACGCCCTGGTCGACATCTCCAGCCAGGCCCTGGAGCTCGATGCGGCACGGCTGAACGAGAAGCGCGCGGCCACGCACAAGCTGTGCCTGAGCATCGAACTCGGCCTGGGGCGTCATCGGGAGGTCATCGAGGAACTGACCGCCCTGCTCCGCGAGCACCCCTACGACGAGCATGTCGCCGAACGCTTGATGGTCGCCCTCTACCGGTGCCAGCGGCAAGGCGAGGCACTGCAGGTGTACGAGGGGCTGCGCCGGACACTCGCACGCGAACTCGGCGTCGACCCCGCGCCGCCGCTCCAGGCGCTGCATGGGCGCATCCTGGCCGCCGATCCCACCCTGACGGACCCAGTCCCGGCGCGTGGCTCCTCGGACACGCGCCCCTCGGACACGCGCCCCTCGGTCACACGCCCCTCGGACACGCGACCGGAGGGTCCTGGCGCGGCGGCCACCGAACCGGTCATGGCGATGCCGGTGCGCCAACTGCCGTTCGACATACCCGACTTCGTGGGCCGAGCCGACGCGCTGGCCGAGATCGCCCGATTACTCGACGGGTCGGCGCGGAACCGGGCCCCGGTGGCCGTCATCGTGGGCGGTCCCGGTGTCGGCAAGTCCTGTCTGGTGACCCACGCCGCGCGGCTGGCGAGCGCCACCTATCCCGACGGCCAGCTCTACCTCAACCTCGCCGGGACATCGGACGGACCGCGGGACCCCGCGCTGATGCTGGCCGAGGCGCTCCGCGCGCTCTCGGTCGCCGGCAGCGCGATTCCGAACGGCCTGTCCGAACGGGCCGCGCTCTACCGGTCGTTGCTCGCGGATCGCCGGATGCTGGTGGTGCTGGACGACGCCGGTGACGCCGATCAAGTGCAGCCCTTGCTACCGGGGGCCGACGGCTGTGCCATGTTGATCACCAGCCGCACCCTGCTGACGCAACTTCCCGGCGCACGCCACATCGACCTGGACGTGCTGAGCCCGGCAGAGGCGCGGGAGTTGTTCACCGCAATTGTCGGGCGGCGGCGGGTCGAGCGGGAACCGGCGCAGGCCGACGCGATCATCGACTGCTGCGGCAACCTGCCGCTGGCGATCCGGATCGCCAGCGCCAAGCTCACCGGCCGCCCGGCTTGGTCGCTACGGGTGCTGCGCGAACGGATCGAGGACGAGTCCCGGCGGCTGGCCGAGCTGAGAATCGGGGATCTCAGCGTGCGCGCCAGCGTCGAACTGAGCTTGCGGCTGCTGCCGGCCGACGCGGTATGTGCGCTGAGCCTGCTGGGTCTGCTCGGCGCCCACACCCTGCCCGGCTGGGTGTTCGGCCCGCTGCTGGACCGCTCGGACGCCGAAGAGGTGCTGGACACCCTCGTCGACGCCAGCCTGGTGCGGCTCACCACAACCGACGCCATCGGCCAGCCGCGCTACCGGCTGCACGACCTGATCAGGGCCTGCGCCGTGGAGAATGCCGCCCAACTGCCGAGAGCGGACAAGCGGGACGCGATTGTCCGGGTGCTGTCCGCCTGGCTCGATCTGGCCGCGCGCGGCACCGATCGGCTGCCGACCGGGCTGCTGGCCGCCGCGCCCGGTTCGGCGCCGCGCTGGTCGCTGCCCGACACGGTCGTGGACCGGCTGCTGGCCGACCCGATCGGCTGGTTCGACGCGGAACGCGACACCCTGCTCGGCGCGGTGAAACTGGCCGCGGACTGGGGACTGGACGAGTTGGCCTGGGAGCTGGCGGCCAGCCCGGTGACCTACTACGACCACCGGTGCCTGTATCAGGACTGGGAGCACGGGCACCGGCTCGCGTTGGACGCGGCCGAGGCGGCCGGCAACGTGCGCGGCGCATCAGTGCTGCTGCGCGATCTTGGCCAGCTGCACATCTACCGAGACGAGTTCGAGGAGGCAACCCGTGTCCTGGAGTCCTCCGTCGGGCTGTGCCAAGACAGCAAGGACAAACGCGGCGAAGCGCTGTCGGTGGCGATGCTGGGCACGATCAGCCGGGTGCAGGGCCGTGACGACGAAGCCGCCGAGCGTGTCGAGCAGGCGCTTGCCATCGCGGTCGGTGAGGACGACCGGCACCTCGGAGCGCACCTGTCCTGTTCGATGGCCGTGATGCGGCTCATGCAAGGGGAACTCGACGAGGCGGAGTACTGGTTCGGTGAGGCCTTGCGCCAGGCCAGGTCACTCGCCGACGGGCACCGGGTGGCGGTCGTGCTGCGCCGGTTCAGCCGGCTGCACGATCGGCGCGGTGATCCGGACGAGGCGCTGCGCTGCCTGTGGCAGGCGTTGGCCACCTTCGAGGAACTGGCCGACGAGCGGTGCGTCGCGTACACGCTGCTGGAAGTCGGCCGCGTGTACGCCGGTCAGCACGACCGGGACGGGGCAAGCCCGGCGTTGGAGCGCGCGGCGGACCTGTTCCACCGGCACGGCGATCGTCAGGACGAGGCCGCGTGCTGGCAACTGATCGGCGACCTGGACGCCGCCGCCGGCGTCCACGACCTGGCGCGCCGGCATCGCGAGCGGGCGTTGCGGCTGTGGCAGACGATCGACGACATGAACCAGACGCATGCTCCAGCGCGACCATCATCGCCGTGACCTGACTGACGCTGCACATGCGCAAGCAGTGCGAGGCGATGCGGGACCGGCACAGGCAGCGTCCTCCCCGGGGCAGGTCAACGCCGCCCCCACCGCGCCGTCGCACCGTGCACGTCGAGCGGCCGATCGAGAAGCCGACGTCGGTCTCGTCCCGGTTGCGTATCCTGTGGGACTCTGTCGCTCGATTCACCTGTGGCGTGTTCGCGGAGTGAGGTCGAGGTCGGCGAAATGGGTGCGGCGGGTGGTGCCGAGGGGGCGTCCGCTCCGGTGGGCGTCGATGCGGTGGAGGTTGATCGCGGCGGCGCTGAAGACGTGGGCGAGGCTGGTCTTGGCCTGGCCGCGGTAGCGGCTGCGGCGGATGCTGATGGTGCGCACGGCCTGGGAGATCGTGCCTTCGACGCCGGCACGGGTGGCGTACTGCTGCTTCCACTCGTCGGTTTCCTGCAACTTGCGTTGTGACTGCAGGAGTTCGTGCTCCTCGCGGGGGTGCAGGGTCAGGCAGCGGGTGAAGCCGGTGGCGCAGGAGGGCCGGACCTTGCAGTTGCGGCAGTCCCACTCGGGGAAGATGACGACGGTGCGCGGATGGCCGTCCATGCGGGTGTGACCCCAGTAGCGGCTTTTGGCTCCACGCGGGCAGATCGCGTACTGCTCGTCCCAGTGGATGGTGAAGTCGGTGAGCGCGAAGCCCTGGCGCGGTTGGTATGAAGCAGACCCCGGTGACGACGACTCCGACATGCGGCCGTGGAGCGATGCTGCCAGCAGGCTCTAGGGCCTGTTCTGAGTTCAGATCACGGTTTGGTGGTTCGCCGACGCCGGACGGTCTCGGCCCGGTAGAACGGCGGTGTGACGCGTGGTGATCTGAGCGATGCCGAATGGGAGTTGATGGAGCCGCTCCTGCCGCTGGGCGAGCGTGGGCCGATCCCCGACCTGCGCCGACAGCTCGATGCGGTGATGTGGAGGTTTCGGACCGGGAGTCCATGGCGGGACGTCCCTGAGCGCTACGGATCCTGGTCGACCGTCTACGGCCGGTTCCAGATCTGGGCGACCACGGGGACCTTCCAGGCGCTGATGGAGGGGATGATCGCCGAGGCCGCAGCCCGTGGACAGGTCGATCTCAGCCTGGTCAGCGTGGACTCCACGGTCGCCCGCGCGCACCACCACGCGGCCGGGATGGTCGTCGACCCGGAGTTGCTGCAGGATCTGGAGAAGGCCGCCACGAAGGAAAAGGGGCTCCACAAAAGGGGCAAACCGATCCAGTAGTGGCGGCGCCCGGCCCGGCCGGCGAGACGGACGACGCGACTCGCGAGGAACGCCGTCGTGTCCGCCGTCGCCGCAAGGCCCGGCTCCGCGCGGCCGAGCTGGGACGCTCGCGCGGCGGGCTGACCACCAAGACCCACCTCGCGGCCGAACGCCAATGTCGGCCGCTGTCCTTCGTGCTCACGCCTGGGCAGGCCGCCGACAGCCCCCGCTTCATCCCGGTCATCGAGCGGATCAAGGTCCGCGTTCCGGTGGGCCGGCCCCGCACCCGCCCGGACGCGATCGCTGGCGACAAGGCGTACTCCTCCCGCGCCAACCGCGCCTACCTGCGCCGACGCCGGATCAAGGCCGTCATCCCGGAGAAGGTCGACCAGGCCGCCAACCGCAGGAAGAAGGGCTCGCGCGGCGGCCGTCCCGTCACGCACGACGCCGACCTCTACAAGGACCGCAACACCGTCGAGCGCTGTATCAACAAGATCAAGGAGTGGCGCGGTCTGGCCACCCGCTATGACAAGACCCCCGACAGCTACCTCGCCGGACTCCACCTACGCGGCGCCGTCATCTGGCTCCGCAGCCTACGGCCCGCCACATGATCTGAACTCAGAACAGGCCCTAGCTGAGACGCCCCAGAAGCAGCCCGCACCCAAGGGGCCGTCGACACCGCGCTGCTGTCAAAACCCGTGAACATCCAGAGCCTTGGCGATCACCAGGTGCTGTCCAAACCCATCGACAAACGCTGCTGTTCCTTGAAGCGAACGAAGCCAGTGGGGCGGCTGACAGGTCTGCGGGCCCATGCCGGCGGTCAGCAGCCAGGTGAAGCTTGCTGCCCGCCTCTGGAGCACTGAAGGAGAGCGGATTTCTGCCGGAGATTCCGCCGACGCCAGTAGCAGCGGCGGTTCTCCCGCCCAACCGGTCTCGATGTTCTGCCCGTTCTGTTCTTCAGGGCCGGTGACCCGGCACCGCCGGTGTCAGGACCAGGCGATCTCGCCATGGCGGTCGATGAAGCGTCCGGCGCCGGCGCCGGGCTCCTCGGTGGCGAGGGCGACGATCGCGTCCGTGCCCTCGGTGAGGGTCTGGGAGCCGCTGTGACCGTTTATGTCGGTCGCGGTGTAGCCGGGGTCGGCGGCGTTGACGCGAATGCCCTTGAGCCCCTTGGCGTACTGCGTGGTCAACATCGTCAGCGCCGCCTTCGAGGAGGCGTACAGCGGCGCGACGACGTGCGACTCGGACCGGCCGGGGTCGTGGGTGAAGGCGAGGGAGCCCATGCCGCTGCTGACGTTGATGATCACGGGGTCGTCCGAGCGGCGCAGCAGTGGCAGGAACGCGGTGGTGGTGCGGACGACGCCGATGACGTTGACGTCGAGGACGGCGCGGGCGTCGGCGGCGGTGAGGTCGCCGGGATCACCGCAGGGTCCCTGTACCCCCGCGTTGTTGATCAGGACGTCGATCCTGCCCTCGTGCTCGGCGACGTCCGCGGCGGCGGCGGCCACGGACGCGTCGTCGGTCACGTCGATGGGGACGAAGCGTGCGCCCAGCGCGGCGGCGGCCTCCGCACCCCGCTCACGGTCGCGGGCTCCCAGGAGAACGGTGTGACCGCACGCGATGAGGCGGCGAGCGGTCTCGCGGCCGATGCCCTTGTTGGCTCCGGTGATGAAAGTGATCGTCATGCCTTCGATGGTTGCCTTGACGAGGGAGCTGGACCAGGGACGCTTCGACGGTGGGAAGACCAGTACCACCCTTGCGCCCCCGCATGTGATCGGGGATGCAGGAGGATGAAGAGCATGACGACGACACCCCCCGGGGCCGGACTGGGCGCGGCGATCCGCACATGGCGGAACCGGCTGCCCCCGTCGGCCGCCGGGCTGCCGGTCGTCCGCAAGCGCCGGGCTGTCGGGCTGCGGCGCGAGGAACTGGCCGACCTGGCCGGAGTGTCGGTCGACTACGTCGTGCGCCTGGAGCAGGGGCGGGCCACGACACCCTCGGCGTCGGTGGTGGCGTCCCTGGCGCGCGCCCTCCAGCTGTCCACCGCCGAGCGGGACCACCTCTACCGCCTGGCCCAGATCGTGCCGCCGGCGGACGGCACGATCTGCGACCATCTCCCGCCCGGTATGCAACGAGTGCTCGTCCGCCTCGGAGACGTACCGGTTGCCGTGTTCGCGGCGGACTGGCAACTGGTGTGGTGGAACCACGGGTGGGCCGCCCTGCTGGGCGACCCCTTGGCCTCGCCCCCGCGGATGCGCAACTTCGCCCGCGACAGGTTCCCGGTGGGCGCCGATCACACCCCCCTCGTGCTGTGGCCGGTCACCGATACGGACCCCGACACCACCGACGCCGCCCTCGTCTCCGACCTGCGCCGCGCCACCGGCCGCTTCCCCCGGGACAGTCGCCTGGCCGCGCTGGTCCGCGACCTGAACGCAGGCAACGAGAGGTTTGCCGAGTTGTGGGCGAAGGGAGAGGTGACCGCGAACCGCGAGGTCCGCAAGACGGTCGACCACCCGTCGGTGGGCCCGGTCACGGTGGACTGCGATGTCCTGACCGACGGCGACACCGAGCTCAAGATCGTCATCATGACCGCCGCGCCGGGCAGCGAGGACGAGACCAAACTCCAGCTCACCACCGTCGTCGGCCCACCGGCCGGCACGCGTAACTGATCCGCCCCGCGCGTCGGCCGACCGGCGGCTCACGGTCCCTTGTCAATCGCTTCGCGTCGGACTACCAACGCATCCTCGACGCCTTTGCCACCGCCGAATGGGTCGACTGGTACAACCACCGCCGACTCCACTGTGAGATAGGCCACGTCCCGCCCGTCGAGTACGAGAACACCTACTACCTCACCACCACAAAACCGCAGGTTCGTTGATCGCCGCCTCCCAGCTCCCCTGCTGGATGAGCTCGCGGGCGCGCTCCTGCGTCGGGCGCGGCACCGGCAGCCGCAGAGCCTGCACGATGTCGAGGTCCCAGCCTTGCCTTCTTGCGCGCCACGAACGCAGTCGCGGTCCCATCAACCAGTTCACACATGCCCCCGGTGTCCCATAGCGGCGGCCCGCTTCAGTTGTGCTTGGTGAGGATACGGATTGGCGGGAGGCGGAAGGGAGCCTGGCCGCACATCGCCCTCTCGATCGTTTTGACCCTGTTGATGGCCCTCCGATGCCCGAGCTCCAGGCGAGAGTTAGTGGCTGTTGTCTTTCCGGGCTTGAGGGCTGCGTTTCTGCTGGTCGGGAGTAGGAGCGGTGGTCTCGGGAAGTGGTGACGTGTCGTGTCGTCGCTCTGGTGGAGGTCGGGATGCCGTCGGTCGTTGGGCTGTTGGAAGAGCGCGAGCTCACCGCTCGCCGTCGTGTGGACGGGCTGCGGGAGGAGGCCGACCGCATCCAGGCCGAGCTGGCCGTTGCCGAACGTGAGTGGAACGAGTGGGTCATCGCCCGCGCGCGCGTCGGTGAGGTGCTGGCACCGGGCGGTGGCGATGACGACGGCCCCGATGCCGCCGAGGACCTGGCGGACGGCGGTGGACTGCCGGTGCCACCCGGGCCTTCGGGATCGGCGAGGCCGAAGTCGGTGGTCCCGGTGTGGCGTGCGGGCCTGGCCCGGTCGGCCTTGTCGGTGGACTACCAGCGCATCGTGCAGGCCCTCGCGGACCGGGGCCGGCTCGGGCAGGGGGCGCTGACGTGCCAGGAGATGGCCGCCTTGTTCGGCCTGGATCCGGTGCCGGGGACGGTGGAGGGGCTGCGGGCGAAGGCGAAGCGGCTGGTGGCCCGGGGCTGGCTGGTCGAGTCGGCGCCGGGCCGGTTCACGCTCGCGAAGGCCGTGGCCGGGCAAGGCGGCGGGTCATGAGCATCGTCGCCGACCAGTAGACCATTGCCTCGGCGCTGCCGGTGGATCGCTCGAAGTCGCGCACGAGGCGGCGGCTTCGCATCAGATGGGCGAAGAACCGCTCGACGATCCAGCGTTTGGGCAGCACGACGAAGCCCCGCATGTCGTCGCTTCGCTTGACGATGGCCAGGACCAGGGCGAGGGCTGCGAGGCAGTGCTCGACGAGGCTGCCGGTGTAGCCGCCGTCGGCCCAGACCAGGGCCAGCAGGTGGTGCGCGGCCGCCACCTGAGCGAGCAGGAGCTGAGCGGCGGTGCGGTCGCCGATGTCGGCGGCGGTGACAATGACCCCGAGCAGCAGGCCGAGGGTGTCGACGACGACGTGGCGTTTTCGGCCGTTATCTTAAGCCCGCGCCGGCGTGTCCTTCATGTGCGTGAAGCACGCTGAAAGTCCCCCAACTCTCGTGGTGGATGCGGTTATCTGCCGCTGTCCATCACGGATGAGCTGGAGGCGCAATGCGCGTACAGAGGGTGGCGACGCCCGGGTCGACGACGGAGTCGTGGACGTTGCTGGGAGACGATCTGCGACCGGTCGATCCGGTGGAGTCGTTCCTGGCCTCTCTCGCGGCGATCGAGCGGTCGCCGAACACCGTCAAGGCGTACGCCCACGACCTGAAGGACTGGTGGTGCTACCTCGACGGCCGTGGACTGGACTGGAAGGCGGTCGATCTGGAGGCGATGGCCTCCTTCGTGGCCTGGCTGCGGCTGCCGCCGCCGGCCCGGAACGGGGCGGTGGCGGTGCTGCCGACGGTCGAGCACCACTGCACGGCCTCCAGCGTGAACCGCAAGCTCGCCGCAGTCAGCACGTTCTACGAGTTCCACGCCCGCAGCGGCATCGAGGTCGCCGACCTGCTGGTGACGATGCGCCCGGCCGGACGGCACCGATCGGCGGCCACCTCCTACAAGCCGTTCCTGCAGCACATCGCCTCCGGCAGACCCGAGCGGACCCGGACGATCAAGCTCAAGAACGGCCGGAAGCACCCCCGTGTCCTGACCGCCGCCCAGGTCCAGAAGATCCTGGACACCTGCGAACACCTGCGGGACCGGCTGCTGTTCGCCCTGCTCCTGGACACCGGAGTCCGTATCGGCGAGGCCCTCGGCCTGCGGCACGACGACATCGCGATCGCCGAGCGCCAGGTGACCGTGGTGCCGCGGCAGAACGACAACCGGGCCCGTGCGAAGGCCGGCCGGTCCCGCAGCATCCCGGCGAGCGCGGAGCTGATGCGTCTGTACTCCGACTACCTGCACCGGGAGTACGGCGCCCTGGACTCCGACTACGTCTTCGTGAACCTCTTCGCCGAACCTCACGGCCACCCCTGGGGCTACCCAGCCGTCTATGACCTGGTCAGACGGCTTCGGAAGAGCACGGGGATCGCTTTTGAACCCCACCAATACCGCCACACCTACGCCACCTGGCTGCTGCGTCGCGGTGCGGGGATGGAGACGGTGAAGGAGTGCCTCGGGCACGCATCGATCACCACGACGATCGACACATACGGTCACCTCACCGTCGAGGATGCCCGGCGGACGCTGGAAGCCGCGGGCTGGTTCACCGGCCGGGAGGTCCGGCTGTGACCTTCCCCGTCGAGAAGGCACCGGGCCGAACGAAGCTGCTTGAGCAGCTGATGGCCGTCGTCCGGCCCGAGTTCCGCACCGACATCTATATCCCCGCTCCGGACGACGCCGTCTTCATCGCCGACGAGTGCGCGGTCGCGGACTGCGACCGGACCGCCGAGTCGATGCGGCGCGGACTCTGCACCGCCCATGCCATCCGGTTCCGCAAGCGCGGCTGCCCGCCGATGGCGGACTTCCTCGCCGAGCCCGGACCGCCGGTCCGGGGCCGCCGGTCGCTGGCCGCCTGCGTCATCGACGGCTGCCGCTACGGACGCGGGGCCAGGAACGGCTTGTGCGCCAAGCATCGCGACCGATGGACCCGTGCCGGCCAGCCCGACCTGGCGGCCTGGGATGCCCCTGACCTGGCCCCGAACGACACCGCAACGTCCGAGTGCCGTCTGCCGTTCTGCAACCTCTGGGTCGCCAACCCCACCACGCTCTTCTGCGCGGGTCACGATGACCGATGGCATCGGCACGGCCGGCCCGACCCCCGTCCGCTTCATCACCGACTGCGAACTGGTCGGAACCGCCAGCGTCGATCTTCGCGACCTGGCCCCACAGCTGAAACTGGAGATCCAGTACGCGTTGCAGTGCCGGCACGACGCCCGCTCCCGCACCGCCGCCCCTCGCCTGGTCATGCCGGCCGTGCGACGCGTCGAGGCGCTCGGGGTCACCTCGCTGCTGGACCTGTCGGAACAGCAGTGGCGCCAGGAAGCCGGGGCCCAGGCCGACGAGTCCGCTCTGTTCCTCCTCGATGCCCGTGATGCGCTGGAGGTCCTGCGGGACGGCACCGGCTGGGAGATCGAGTACCCCAGAGATGTGTGGCGGCTCCACAAACTGCCCGGCATCACCACCCCGGCCGGGCGGCCCTGCCCGCGAGCCCGGCTACGGTTCGACCGCATCTCCCAGCCCTGGCTCCGTGAGCTGGGCAAACGATGGACCAGGCTGCGGCTGGCGTCCGGGCTGAGCATCGGCGCGGCCCGCGCCGGGGTCGACGCGCTCATCTGCTTCGGCGGCTTTCTCACGTTCGCCGGCGTCGATGCGTTCGCGCAGGTCGACCGGCCGCTGCTGGAGCGCCACCTCGCCCACGTGATGTCACAGCCGGGCGGGCACGGCATGAAGAAGACGAGGATCGGCGCGCTCAACCTGTTCTTCCAGAACATCCGGCAGTACGGCTGGGAGGACACGCTGCCCGGCACCGCGGCCTTCTACGTCGGCGACGTCCCGCCGGTCCCCGAGCAAGTCGACCGCCGTCTCGCCGAGTACGTCATGGCCCAGGTCGAGTCGCCCGGCAACCTGGACCGCTGGCCCGACGCGGCGGGACGACTGGTCACGCTCATCCTCACCCGCTGTGGTCTGCGGATCTCCAGCGCTCTGGCCCTCGACTTCGACTGCCTCCTCCACGACGGCCAAAGCGCCCCCTACCTGCGCTACTTCAACACCAAGATGAGACGCGAGGCCGCCGTGCCCATCGACGAGGAACTCGAAGCAGCCGTGCGCGAGCAACAACACCGGGTGCTGGACCGTTGGCCGGACGGGACACCCTGTCTGTTCCCCCGCCAGCGCGCCAACGTCTCGGGCAACCTCCCGCTGTCGGACGGCACTTACCGACGGATGCTCGGCCGCTGGCTGGCAACCTGCGAGGTCCGTGACGAACACGGCCGACCGGTTCATCTGACCCCGCATCAGTGGCGGCACACGTTCGCATGCCGACTCATCAACCGGGACGTCCCGCAGGAGGTCGTCCGGGTTCTGCTGGATCACGACTCGCACAAGATGACCTCTCACTATGCCAAGATCACCGACCAGACGGTGCGGCGGCACTGGGAGCAGGCAACCAAGGTCAACATCAAGGGCGAGCGCGTCTCCCTCGCCCCCGACGGGCCCCTCGGGCAGGCCCAGTGGGCCAAGACCCGCTACGGCATCGCCACCCAGACCCTGCCCAACGGCTACTGCGGGCTGCCTGTTCAGAAGACCTGCCCGCACGCCAATGCTTGCCTGACCTGCCCGGTCTTCCTCACCGGGCCCGAGTTCCTGCCGGAGCTTCGCGAACAGCGCACCCGCACCCTGACACTGATCGACAACGCCAGGAGCTGCGGCCACACCCGCGTGACCGAGATGAACCAGCAGGTCGCCGACAACCTCGACCGCATGATCGACGAGCTGGAAGACGGCCAGGAGGCTGAGCATGCCGGCTGACAACTCCCACCTGATCGTCACCGCGGCCCGTCAAAGAGCCGCGGCGACCCGCCGACGCGCGGTCGCCGCGCTGCGGCGGATGGATGCCACCGGCGCCGCGATCACCTTCGAGACCGTCGCCCGCGGGGCGGGCGTCTCCCGGTCCTGGCTCTACAACCAGCCGGACCTGAGAGCCGAGATCGAACGCCTTCGGGCCCGGCACCGCCCCGTCCCCGCAACCCGGACGGTTCCCGACCGCCAACGCGCCTCCGAAGCTTCCTTGCTCCGCCGCCTGGAGGCCTCCACCGAGCGCAACCGGCAGCTGGAGGCAGAGAACCGCGAGCTCAGGCAGGCCCTGGCACTGGCGTTGGGCGAACGCCGCACGGCCGACGTCTGCGGCATCCGCGCCACCGCGAAGCCACCAGCTCCCCGGACGATCGGCCCGTGCTGAGAAGCTGAGGCACTGCCATCACGACCACACTGTTCCGGCAGCCGCACGAGAGCTCGGCAAGGATATGCGGTCGACGAACGGAGGCTGCTGCGGCACCATCCGGGAAAGTCCGAGGACGAGGAGCACGGTGATAACCCAGGGCGTGAAGATCACAACGCGATGCGAGGCCTGCGGCGGCGTGCTGATACTCGACACCGGCCAGTTCATCGAACGCGGGCGCCTGCGCTGGGGAACCGAGGGGAACTGCCAGGCCTGCCCCGTCGCCTGGTGCGAGCAAGGCAGCGGCGACGTGACTCCGGAGGAGACCCGCCAGGCCCTCTTGGCAGAACACGGCCCCGCCCGACTGCGGCTGATAGAGCCCCAGACGAGTGCAGTGCCCGTCCTTCGTGCACTTCGAGATGTTCACGGACTGTCACTGGCACAAGCACGGGCCATAACACAGGAGTTGAAGACCACTGGTCTCGTGGGCACCCTCGTCGAGATGGAACTCGTAGCAGCCCGGCTCCGACATCATTCCGTCGAATCGACAGTCGCGACATCGTCCAGCTGACTCTCTGAGCGACACGCCGGGCGACACACTTTCCGCAGCCGGAACAGCCTCCGAGTCTCCGCGTCGAGGACACCGTCCACATCGCATCGCCCCAGGTCAGGATCGTCCTTATCGCGATGGCTCAAGATAACGGGCGCAAGCGCCACATCGCCGTCGACACCCTGAGCCTGCTGCTGGTCGTGATGGTCACCGCAGCATCGGTCAGCGACCGCGACGCCGGCCGCGACCTGCTCCAGTATCTCCGCACCCGCCACCGAGGCATCACCCTGGTCTGGGCCGACGGCGGCTACACCGGCTGGCTGGTCGAATTCGCCTCCACCGTCCTGGCCCTGGCCCTGACCATCGTCAAGCGCCCCGACAACGTGCGCGGGTTCACCGTGCTGCCGCGCCGCTGGGTGGTCGAACGCAGCTTCGCCCACCTGATCCGGGCCCGGCGCCTGGCCCGCGACTACGAAAGCCGCACCGACAGCGCCGAGGCCATGGCCTGGTGGGCCGCGTCCATCACCGCCACCCGCCGCCTGGCCCGCCGAGGAGCTCCCGCTCCCCGACGCCGCGTCAGCCGCCCCACTGCGGCTGCGGCCTGAACAGCCCCGGCCGCTCCTCGCGCAGCCACCCGCGCTCCACCAGCCGCTTGGCGCGGAACCGAGCGGCCTGCTCCCGCGCGTCACTGGCTTGCCAACCGAGATGATCACGCATCCGCCGGGCCCGCACGCCCTCCCCGCCGCCGGCCGCGTCGTCCTCGACCAGCGCCACGATCGCCGCGCAGTCACCCGCCAGCACCAAACGATCCAACCCCGGCCTCCAGAACGGCACTTCGACCTTCGGTACGACTGCTTTCACAGCCCCCACCACCTCGATCTCCGCCACGACCGGCGCTGCGGCCAGGGCCTCGACGACCTCCTCGCGCGCGACCGCCGCACGCCGCGCGGCCTCCTCGGCCTCGGCCACTGCACCCCGAAGCCGCTCCAGCTCGGCGCGCAACTCCTCCGCCCGGGCCAGCGCGGCCCGTTCGCGCTCCTCCAGCAACCCCACCACCGACGGCATCCGCCACCTCCGACACAGTGAACGTGAACCCAGCGGATCCAGCCTGCCTCCCAGCGCCGACCACATGCCTGACCTGCGAAAACTTGACACTACGTCCGCTTTGGGAATCGCTTCTGACGAGCTGACCGCCCTGGACTCCTCCAGCAAGGGCTTCCTCGCCGCGATCGCCGAACAACTCAGAAAATACGAGGTGAGGTTCATCGGCATGACGCAGATGGCACTGCGCCTCTCGGCGGTGACCCGCCAAGCCCTGCTGCAGAACCAGTCGTTGTTGAGCACGTGCGCGGCCGACTACGACGAGGCCGCCTTCGTCGCACGCCGCTGGAACGGCCACGTCACCCCGGAAACGATCACCGAACTCCCCAAGTACCACTACGTCATGTCGATCAACCTCGACGGCCAGGACCACCCCGTTCCGGGTCCGCGGCCTACCCGTCGAGGAGGTCTTCGCCCACTACGACAACCCCGACGGCATCCCCGACCTCGATGCGGCCATCGACGCCAACATGCGCCGCCGACCGGTCGGCGAGATCCTCGCCGACCTCGAACAGCTCGACACCGAGATCCTCGTCCACCACCTGGGCCTACCCGCCGGCCACGGCGGCGACCCCACCACCACCCTCGACTGAAAGAGCACCGCGATGCCGTACCAGCACCCCGCACCCAAGGGCATCGGCGCGATCGGCCAGCAGGCCATGACCGTGCTCTACCAGCACCGCCTCGTCTCCACCGACCAGCTGCACCGCCTCATCACCCCGCACCACACCGGGCCCGAGTACCTGCGCCGCCAGCTCCACGTCCTACGCGACGCCGGCCTCGCCGACCGCGTCGGACGCCGAACCCACGGGCAGACCAGCCTGCTGTGGTGGCTCACCCCCAAGGGCGCCGAAGCCGTCGAAGCCGCCGACCTCCTCCCGGCCCGGCCATACCGCATGAGCCCGCAGGCCGCCGCAGGACCACTCCAGGAACACACCCTGGCCACGATCGAAACCGGCTGCGCCTTCGTCGCCTGGGCCCAGCGGCTGGGCCACGAGTGCGGACCGCTCGACTGGTCACCCGAAACCGCCCACCACTACCGCGACGACACCCGCCCCGGCGAGGACCTCGCTCTCATCCCCGACGCCGTCCTCAACTACGTCCACACCGACCAGGCCGCCCGCCGGCGCGCCCTGCTGACCTTCTTCGTCGAACTCGACCGCACCACCATGACCATCGCCCGCCTCGCCCAGAAACTGCACGCCTACGCCCGCTACCGCCAGTACATCCCGCAGCCGCCCGGGCCTCGCACCACCCGCACCCCCGTCCGCAGCGCCGCCGCGGTCCCGGCCTGGCGCAGCCGCTACCCCGCCTTCCCCCGGCTGCTCCTGATCCTCACCGGCGCCGAACCGGCCCGCCTGCAGCGGCGCATCGCCGACCTGCGCAGCCTCGCCGCCAGCGACCCGCTCCTGACGGCCAGTGCGATCCGCATCGGCGCCACCACCCTCGACCAGCTACGTGAGCGCGGCCCCTTCGCCGCGATCTTCGTCCCCGTCCTCAGCGCGGACGGGCCGGTCGACGCCTGGCTGCGCCCGCAGAGCGCCACCCCGGCCTGATCCTGACCGCAGTGCTCTGCGGCACCATCGGGAAGCCTGGCTGACGGTTTATCAGCTGTCTCGGCGGAGCTGATAGCGCAGCCCAGGCGCCCTCTGCAGATCAAGCCGGAACGACGTTGCGGACTGCACCGACCTTGGTCGCGGGGACGGCTGGCGGCGGCGGACCTGCACGGGTGGCCCAGCGGGGAAACGATGGGGCACTTGACATGGCCTTACGACGGCATCACGCGGGTGCGCCTCCGCGTAGCCGGGGCGCGCTGCTCGGCGCGGTCACGGGGTCGGTCACGGGGTCGGTCGCCGGGAAGCGGGTGGCGACCCGTGCGGCGGTGGCGGTGGCGTGGCGGGTGGTGGTCACCAGGCCTATCGCCGCGATCAGCACGCCGCTTGCGGCGAGGATCCACCAGCCCGGGTGGCTGGCGGTGGCGAATCCGGCGTGGCCCGGGGCGCGGGTGCGCGCGGTGACGATCGCGCCCAGGACTGCGACGCCGAGGTTGTTGCCGACCTGGCGGCCGGTGGTGGTGATCGCGGCGGAGACGCCGGCCTGGGCGCGTGGCATGCCGGCCACGGCGGTGCTGGTGATCGGTGCGTTGACGAGGCCGAATCCAGTCCCGAGCAGCGCGTAGGCGGCGATCAGGATCACCCATGGCGTGGTCGGGGTGAGCGTGGTCAGCGTCAGCGCCGCGGCGGCGATCAGCAGGCCGGCGGCGACCAGCGGCGGGCGTGGGCCGCGCGCGGCGGTCAGGCGCCCGGACAGCGGTGAGGCGAGCGCGGTGGCGGCGGCCATGGGGAGGGTCAGCAGGCCGGCATGCAAGGCGCTGCAGCCGCGCACGTCCTGCAGGTACAGGGTGTTGAGGAACAGGAAGCCGGACAGCACGAGGAACGCCGTGACGGCGGCGACGAAGGAACCGGTGAACGGGACCGAGCGGAAGAACACCGGGTCGACCAACGGCTGTTCGCGGCGTCGTTCGTAGCCGGGCAGCGCCGCGGCCGCGACCGCGGACAGGACGAGTGGTGCTCACGGCATTCTCCTTGATCATTGTTGGGGCGGGTAGCCGGTGGGGGCGTTCAGGCGAAGTCGGTGGCCGGTTCGGTGGCGTACCGGCCCATCGCCTCGATCGTCACCTCGGGGGTGAGCGGCCGGCCGTTGGCGATCATGTCGCGCAGATCCCGGAAGTAGTTGACGTACAGGTCCGGGGTGAACGTGTTGAGCAGGACCGTGACGCCGTCGGTCGGGTTGGCGAAGGTGTGCGGGGCGCCGGGCGGGATCATGACCAGCGTCCCGGCGGGCGCGTCGTACACGCTCTCGCCGACGGTGAAGCGGGCCGCGCCGGACACCACGTAGAAGCCTTCGTCGTGCCGGGCGTGCCGGTGCTGCGGCGGTCCGTCGGTGTGCGGGGCGAGCGTGATCTCCCCGACGCCCAGGCGGTGCCCGGTTGTGCTGCCGTCCTCGAGGATCCGCATCCGGGTCGGGCCGAGCTGGATCGACTCACCGGCGTCCGGGCCGACCACTGAGACGTCTGCCATCTGAACCTCCAACGTAGAGAGTGCCATCGTTACAGGGCGCCGGTCTGGCGCAGCAGGGTCACCGCGTCGGCGACGGCCCAGTGCTCGAAGAACTGGCCGTCCCGGTAGCGGACCAGGTCCATCGCTCCGAACTCGACCCGGTTGCCGGACGGCGGAATGCCGAACCATGCTCCGGTGTGCCTGCCGCGGAACAGCTTGTGGGTGGCCACGAGATCTCCGTCCGCGATGCAGTGCAGCACCTCGACCCGCAGGTCGGAGAAGGCCTCGTGCAGGGCCGCCATGGTCTCGTGCACCCCCTGGCGGTCGTCGCGCTGCCCCGGCTCGACGGTGTGGTTGCGGAAGTCGGGATGGAAGAGCTCGTCGATCAGGTCGAGCCGGCCCTTCTCTTGCACCTGCTCGACGAAGTACCGCATGCGGTCGGTGGAGGACTCCTGTCCGCTCACGCCGCCACCACCTCTCTGGTTCGAATCGGTTCCCACGGGCCGCGATCCGGCCCGTGGGAATGGTGCGCCGCGGCGCGAACCGCGGTCCACGAAGATGCGGAAACTGCAAAACTGTCGGCCATGGCAACCGTCTCGGTGATCCCCCAGCGCCACCAGATCGCGCAACTGCTCCCGGAGATCGGCTCCCGGCTGCGTGTGCTGCGTCAGGCCGCCGGCCTGACGCTGCATCAGGTGGCCGCTCTGACCGGCATCGGCGCCTCCACGCTCTCGCGTCTGGAAGGCGGGCAACGCCGGCCCTCGCTCGACCTGCTGGTCCCGCTCGCCGCCGTCTACCGGACCCCTGTGGAGGAGCTGGTCGCGGTGGTGGAGCACGCGGGCGAGCCGCCGGTCGTGCACTCGCCGCAGCGACGCCGTGGCATCGCGGCGCAACGGCTCTCCCACCACACGGGCGGAATCCAGGTGTACCGGCTCGTCCTGCCCCCGCACGAGACGCCCGACCAGCGCCGCCACGAGGGCCACGCATGGATGTGTGTCCTGGTCGGGCAGGTCCAGCTCGTCCTGGCCGACACCCGGATCGCTCTCGGCCCCGGCGACGCGGCCGAACTGGACACCCGGACCCCCCACTGGTTCGGCGCAGCAGGCGAGGAGCTGGCCGAAGTGCTCTACCTGGCAGGCGGAGACGGACTGCGGGTACGCCTGCAGGCCCGTGCGACAGGCCGTCCGGTCGCCCCGCCCACCTAACGGGATGGAGCGCGGCGCGACTTCGGTCGGAATCCCGTCCTCGCGGTCATGCTTCGAGCCGGTAGAGGTCGCTCTGCCCGTCCGAGGCGGTCAGTCCGCCGTCCACGGGGATGTGCACTCCGTTGAGGTACCCGGCGTCGCGGCCGGCGAGGAACGCGATGACGGCGGCGACCTCGGCCGGTTCGGCCGGCCTGCCCATCGGCACGCGCTCCGTGAAGCGCTTGTGCAGCGCGGTCCCCTCGGCGAGCATGTCGCGCAGGAACCGGCTGCTGAGCGTCACGCCGGGGTGGACGGCGTTGACCCGGATCTCCCGTCCGTGGTCCAGTGCCATCGAGTTGGTGAGGTTGACCAGTGCGCCCTTGGTCATGTTGTAGGCGGCCTGGTTCCATTCACCGCGGAGTGCTGCGACCGATCCGACGTTGACGATGCATCCGCGCACCGCGCGCAGGTGGGGCAGCGCCGCCCGTGAGGTGAAGAAGGTGCCGTCGATGTTGGTACGCACCATGGTCCGGTAGCTGTCCACGTCGATCTGGTCGACGGTGCCCGGAACCGCGACCCCCGCGTTGTTGACCAGCACGTCCAGGCGTCCGAACCTCTCGGCCACACCGTCCATTGCCGCGGTGACGGCGGCGAGATCCGAGACGTCCACCACCCACGGGTGCAGCTCCGCACCCGTGGGGCCCTGCTCGGCGGTGTGCTGGAGGGTCGCTCCCGTGCGGCCCACGAGCACCACGGTGTACCCGTCGGCGGCGAACCGGTGCGCGGTCGCAGCTCCGATGCCCGTACCGGCGCCCGTGATGACGGCGACGGGGGCGGGACTCTGTTGGCTCACGAGATGCTCCTCCTGGGTAAGTGCTGGGCCGGAGCGGGAGGTTGCCCCCGCACTCGAAGCCTAGGAACATCGGCACAGCACAGGCTTGAACCACAGCGCCAACCGAGCAGAACATCGGCGCCAGACGGCGTCGGAGCGACCAAGGCAGGGGGCGACCGGCGATGCACAGCACTGGAGCGGAGGCCAACGGGGCAGACGGGGCACCCTCCGCGGATTCCGCACCCTCGGACAGCGTGCCACGAGCATTCGACGCCTTCCGCAGCGGCTGGGAGACGGAGATCGGCGACGGCTTCCCACTGCCGACCTTCAGCCCGGCCACGACCCGCGACTTCCGGGTCAAAAGCCGCGCCACCAAGGTCGGCGACGTGGCCATCACCGATCTCCACGGTGCCTCGGCCATCCGGACCGAGGGCCCGCTGGGCGGAGTCGAGGACCAGGTCCGGCTGTACGTCGTGCGGCGCGGCTCCTGGTCACTGGGGGCGCCGCTGGCCCGCAGCGAACAGACCGTGGCAGCCGGGCAGTTCCTCATCCGCCACATCGGCCGGCCCCTGCACTTCGAGACGGTTCCGGACACGACGGCGAAAGTCCTCGTCCTGCCCGCCGCCCTGCTGAAACCACTGCTTGGGACGCGGCAGAGCGTCAGCGGACCGGCAGACTGCGCCGAGGTGCGCCTACTGGTGGCCCACTCGAACATGATCTACGAAACGGTCGCCGACCTCGGACCGGCCGGAGTGCAGGCCGCCCACAGCACCCTCATCGAGCTGGCCAAGGCGGTGGCCAGGCGCCGGGTCGACGACGCGGAACCCCAGCTGGCCCCCGCGCTCGCCCAGGCCGCGAAGGACCTGGCGGACAGCCACCTGGCCGACCCCGAGCTCTCCGGTGCGATGCTGGCCCGTGAACTCAACGTCTCCGTCCGCAACCTGCAGCGCGCGTTCGCCGCGGCCGGAGAGTCGGTGACCTCCTACATCCGCCAGCGGCGGCTGGAAGAAGCCCGACTCGCCCTCACCGCACCCTCCGATCGGCTGAGCGTCTCGGAACTCGCCGCACACTGGCAGTTCGCCGACAGCAGCCACTTCATCCGCGCCTTCAAGAAGCACTACGGACGCACACCCACCGACTACGCCCGCTCGACCACACCGGGAACCTGACACCTGCACAGCGCACCATGCCCGAACGGAGCACGGGCCCACTGGCGGCGGAGCCCCGAGTGAGGCCAGCTGAAGGTGAGTTCTGGCTCCAGTGGCCGAGTCGCATGCTGGCGTTGAAGCAATCGGTCGGTCCGGAACCTGTCAACGTGATCAAGGCAGGTGATCGTGCCTAACTTTGGGTCTGCAACTCCTTCTCGTCGGTCTCGTCGTCGGCGGGCCTGTTGATCCAGGCATGCTCGGGTATGGCCGGTGGTTCGGGGTGCTTGCGGACGAACCGCTCGGGGTGCTGGTTGTAGGCGTCGGTGAGGACCTTGGCCCGGAGTTCGCGGACGAGGTCGGCTTCGCCGTGGTGGACGTCGTAGGGAGTGTGATAGCCGATGCCGCTGTGCCGGTGGTCGAGGTGGTACCAGTCGAAGAACTCAGCGCACCACTGACGGGCGTGGGGCAGGGAAAGGAACCGGTCCGGGTAGTTGGGCCGATACTTGATCGTCTTGTACTGGGCCTCCGAGTAAGGGTTGTCGTTGGAGACCTTCGGCCTGGAGTGCGACTTCGTGACACCCAGGTCGGCCATCAGGACCGCGACGGACTTGGCGGTCTGGATCGCTCCCCGGTCCGAATGGATCGTCAACTCACCCCTGTCAACGCCCTGTTTGCCGACGGTGTCCTCGATGAAGTGCCTCGCGAGGTCCTCGCTCTCGCACGTGGTGACCATCCAGCCCACCGTGTAGCGGGAGTAGATGTCGATCATCGTGTAGAGGAAATAGAAGACCCGCTTGTCCGGACCTCGCAGCTTGGTCACGTCCCACGACCACACCCGGTTCGGCGCGCAGGCCATCAACTCGGGTTTCTTGCGCGGCGGGTGAGTGGCCTGCCGACGCCGCTCACGGACCTCGCCGCGCTCACGAAGGATCCGGTACATCGTCGACTCCGAGCACAGGTACACGCCCTCGTCCAGCAGCGTTGCGTAGACCTCGGCCGGTGCCGTGTCCTTGAACCGCTCGCCGTTGAGCTTGGCCACCACCGTCTCCCGCTCGGCGGGCGACAGCGCCTTCGGATGCGGCCGGCGCTCGCGCGCGGGCCTCGGCAGAGGCGGTGATTTGCGATGATGGCGATACCAGGTCGCCCGGTTGACGCCCAGCGCCGCGCAGGCCCGCACCCGCCCGACCACGCCGGACAGCTTCTCCAGGGCAGACGTGCGAGCGTCCTCGAAAACCGTTCCGGCCGTCCCTGTCAGACGGCGCCCGGCCATGGCTACTTCGTCTCGCCGTTGTCCGTCGCGCTGCCCGTGGCGAGCTGGTCCAGCAGCGCGGAGAGTTTTCCCTGCACCTCGATCACGGTGCGGGCGTTGCCCAACTCCTTCTCCAGTCGGGCAACTTCATTCCTGAGCTTGGCGATCTCCTTGTCGCGGGGGTCGGCCTTCGGCCTGCCCGCCGGTGCGGCCAGTGCCGTCGCGGCCCCGGTGTCGCGCTGCGACTTCCACGCCGCGATCAGCGACGAGTACAGGCCCTCCCGGCGCAACAGCGCGCCCTTGCCCTGCTTGTCCAGCCGCTCGTACTCGGCCAGGATCCTCTGCTTGTACGCCGCCGAGAACCGGCGGTTCGTCGAACGTGGTTCCACCTGCGGATTCGGGACCCCGTGGTCGTCGGTGCTGGCCACCTGGGACTACTCCTTCTCCGCCCTCGACTCAATGAATCATCCAGTATGCCTGACTTGTCTCACTTTGCCAGAGAGGGGTCGGCGCACGGTGGCACAGGCACTGGAGTCGGCGCTGCCGGCCCAGCGGAGACGCCGACCTCCACTGCGTCCTCGAAACACGCACTCCAGACGGCTCCTGCGTGCCCCTCAGGCATGAAGATCACGATCTACGACTGTAGTACTGGCCGCTCTGGGCGTGTCTTTGGCGTGGGCGCACATGGGGCGCGTATCTGGTTGTGACCAGTCTGTGGATCCACCGTCGCGGCAGGGCCTGGTCCGGTAGATCCTCCTGCATGACACGCACGCAACTGACTGACGCGGAGTGGGAGTTCATTGAGCCTTACTGCCTATCGTGATCGGCACGTTGCTGACGCTGGGTGGCGGGGCCTGCTGCGGTGCTCATCCAAGCTCCCAGTGGGCCAAGGCGAGGAGCTGCGCGCCGGGGCGTCCGGCGCGCAGCAGGGTCGCGGTCCAGCGGTCGATGGTCGGTCGTCCGAGGGTGTCCCAGTCGGCGATCAGGCGAGTCAGACGGTCGGCCATCTCGTGAGTCCGCGGGTTGTGATCGCTGAGCAGGAGGGCGCCGCGTAGGACGCGCACCGCGTGGCTGCGGTCCCGGGTGACCAGCGCGCAACCGTTGCCGCTCTCGTCGGAGATGGGGACCTTGGTCGTGCGGCGGTCCTGGGTGGCCAGGTACATCCACAGGTCGTAGTAGGCGTCATGGGAGAGATCGTCTGGGACCGTGCCGCAGCGGTCATGGGTGAACGGCGGAACTGGCAGATCGTCGAGATGTCGGCCCGGGTGGAGAAGCCCTACCGCCACAGCGCGGCGGGCTGCTGCGATGGGACGGGCCCTCAGACCGCGGGGACCGGTAGTGATCCGGGCCAGGATCTCGAGCCCGCGGAAGCCGATCGGGCCGACGATATAGCCGCCCGGCGCAAGCTGCCCGATCCAGGCGGGCGGGACCCCTGCGATCGCGCAGGTGGTGATGATCCGGTCCAACGGCTCGTTGGAACGGGCGAGATAGCCGTCCTGTTGCTGGACGCTGACCAGTCGCCGAAGTCCAGCGCAGTCGACCGCAGCACGGGCTCGGTACGAGGTCGACCCGTCGACGTCAACGGTGAGCACCGTGGTTCCGGTAACGGCGGCCATAATGCATGCGGTCCGGCCGTCGCCTGCCGTCCCGATCTCCATGACCCTGAGGCCGGCCTTCAGGTCAGCGGCTCTCAGTACCTCGATCGCATCGCCGTGCACGCGTACCGGGGGTACGGGCGCGTAGTCCTGGTGCGGATCGGTCGGATCGCCGCCAGAGCGGCGCCAGAGGCGCTCAGCCGCGTACGCGAGGTCCTCGCCATGGAAGGGGCGTGACCGATCACGGAACAACCATCTTTTCCGGGAATGGAATTGATCAGCGGCTCGCCCCGCCATCGGCCATTGCGGTACATCAACTGCGGAGAAGGGTGGCAGCCCCACCTGTCCGGCCGACGCAGGGTCGGTCCGCATGAACTCGCCTGCTGCGAGCCACCCCACAGCGTCACCGGGCCCGCGCGGCCTGGTGGATTCGTCGCGGCCATTGACGTTGCCCAACCGAGGCCGCTCGACCGTCACTGACAACTGTCCTCGCTCGATGGGCGCGTAGAGGTAGCCCAGGCGCTCGGCCACGGTGCGCGCGCCGGACCCTGAGTTCCGCAGTTCGTGGGCACGTACAGGTCTGCCGGGCGGTGTCGGTGCAGGTCACGGTGTTGCCCGTGACGTTGGGTCAGCGAAACGTGTGGGCACACGTTTTCTGAAGTGAGGGTTGAATCCTCCTGGGGTGATCGTTCATGCTGTGGGCATGTACTTGCGGACCACTCAGCGGAAGAAGAAGGACGGGACGGCGGTCCGCTACGTGCAGCTCGCGCACAACCACCGCGTGGGCGGCAGCACTCAGGCCGAGGTGCTGCACAACTTCGGCCGCGAGGACCAGCTCGACACCGACGGTCTGCGCCGCCTGGTCACTTCGATCAACCGCTACCTCGGCGAGGGCGGTGACGCGGCGGCACCGGCGGTCGGCGGCGGCCTGCAGGTGACCGGCTCGCGTCCCCTGGGAGCGGTCTGGCTACTGCAGGGCCTGTGGCGGCAGTTGGACATCGACGCCGCACTCACGAAGATCCTGGGTCCGCGCCGGTTCCGCACCGACGTCGAGCGCGTGCTGTTCGCCCTGGTCGCCAACCGCGCCGTCGCCCCGGCCTCGAAGCTGTCGGCCGCCGAGTGGGCCGGCCGCGACGCGGCGATACCGGGCCTGCAGGCGATGGACGAGGACCAGGCCTACCGGGCGATGGACCTGCTGGTGGAGGCCGACGCCCAGGCCGAGGTCCAGGAAGCGGTGTTCTTCGCGGTCGCGAACCTCCTCAACCTCGAAGTCGACCTGCTGTTCTTCGACACCACCAACACCTACTTCGAACGCGACGAGCCCGACGCGGGTGAGAACCCGTTTCGCACATACGGCAAGAGCAAGGACCACCGCGACGACCTGCCGCAGATCACCATCGGACTGGCCGTCACCAAGGAGGGCGTGCCGGTTCGCTGCTGGTGCTGGCCCGGTGGCACCAGCGACCAGGCGATCCTGCCGCAGGTCAAAGACGACATGCGCGACTGGAAGCTGGGACGGGTGATCACCGTGGTGGACCGCGGCTTCTCCAGCGCGGACAACCTGGCCTACCTCACCCGCGCCGGCGGCCACTTCATCGCCGGGATGCGCATGCGCGACGGCAACGACCTCGCCGAGGCCGCCCTCGCCCGCCAGGGCCGCTACCAGAGCGTCCGCGACAACCTGCGGGTCAAGGAGGTCAAGCTCGACCAGGCCCCTGGCCGACGCTTCGTCATCTGCCACAACCCCGCCCAGGAGGAACGCGACCGCCACCACCGCGAGGAGGCGATCACCCGCATCGAGGCCGAACTGGAGCGCATCCGCACCCAGCGCGAACGCGACGCCAAACGCCTGACCACCGCCAAGGCCCGCGAGCGCGCGGAGGCCACGCACGTGCGCGCCGAATGCGCCCTGATCGAACACCCCACCTTGAAGCGGTGGTTGAGGACGTCGAAGAGCGGACGCCTGGCGATCGACCGCGCCAAGGTCAAGGCTGAGGGGCGGCTGGACGGCAAGTACCTGCTGACCAGCTCCGACCCGCACCTGACCGCCGAGGAGATCGCGGTCGGCTACAAGGCGCTCCTGGAAGCGGAGCGCGGATTTCGCGACCTCAAGACGGTGCTGGAACTGCGGCCGGTCTTCCACCGCCTCGAACACCGCATCCGCGCGCACGTGCTGCTCTGCTGGCTCGCCCTACTGCTGATCCGCGTCGCCGAACGCCGCACCGGCCAGACCTGGAACCGGATCAGCACCGAACTGGGCCGCGTCCACGAGGTCACCCTCACCGGCGACGCCGGACAGCTGACCCAGACCACCCCGCTCACCAGCGAGCAGGCCACGATCTACCGCGACTGCGGCATCAAACCACCACCCCGGATCACCGCAGCAGACCCCGCCTGACCAGCCACAACGCAACCGCGTGGGCACACGCCCACCCGGCCACGTTCCGCATGTTCCCGCAGCTCAGACCCCATATCGGACGCCTCCGCATGCCTACCAACTGCGGAAGTCAGGTGCCGGTGACGGCGGCGACTTCCTGAGCCAGGGCTGTCGCGTAGTCGGTCAGGCCGAGGCCGCCCGGATAGACGATCCGGCTGGACGCAGTCACGGTAGCCGGCGCGCCGGTGGCGACGGCGGTCTTGGGCGCGGGGATGACCACGCCGGCCCCGGCGCGCGCGGTGGCCGCCGCCGTCCCGGCCGGCAGCAGCGCCGCGGCCTGGAGCACGGTGATCAAGGCCGCCGGGGCGGCGATCGCCGCGATGCGTCGTCTGGTGAGCAGGTGCACTGCACTCTCCTGTCTGGTGGCGTGCGAGGGTTGCGATCCCGCGGCGCCGGTTTCCGGATCCCGCGCCTGCCTGGCCCAGGGCCAGGAGCAGTCAGCGGTTGAAGCTCAGGGCGTGGCGGCAGTCGAGGATGTGGCCCTGCGGCGCCGTCAGGTGCTGTTGCCGTGGGAGTGGTTCAGGGGGCCAGGCCGCAGCGCGTTGATGCCACGGCGCCGGTACGGCCGAGCGTGGCGTTGGCGGCGGGTGGTCATGCGCCGAGGCTAGGGACGGTACTGCGGCTTCGCGTTCCCGTTCCTCCGCCGTAAGTTGACTATGGTTCGCGGTGATCGCGGAAGGTTGTTCTGCAAACCGTGGGTGAGATGCCGTGGTAGCGGCGGAAGATCGTGGCGAACCGCTGCGAAGATGAGAACCCCAGCGTGTGAGCGACGGCCGTGACCGGCACCGCCGGGTCTCTTTGCAGCCAGTCGCGGGCGTACTCGGTCTTGCGGCGCAGCAGGTAGTCCTTGGGAGTGGTGCCGGTCGCGGTGCGGAACGCCTCGTAGAAGTGGCTCGTGGACAGCCCGGCCATGTCGGCGAGCTCGGCGGGGGTGACCGGGTCGGCGATGTGGTCTTCGATCCAGGCCAGCACGGGGACGATGCGGTGATGCGGCCAGGTCGCCGGCGGTGATCCGGTGTGAGTGAACGCCCGGGTGGCCTCCAGTACCGCTGCGGCGACGGTGTGCCGCAGCAACGCCTCGGTGGTCCAGTCGCGCTCGCCGCCGGCCAGGGCCAGGGCCCGCTCCAGGCTGTCGCGGACAGGGTCCGCCCCCGGGGCCATGAGCGGCCCCGGGACCATGAGCGCCTCCAGCGCCCGGTGGAGATCGTCCTGGCCGGGCAGCGTCGGGGCGTTGGTCCGGGCGATGAGCCAGATCAGCTCGCCGCGGGGCTCGGCGGTCAGGCCCGTGTGGTAGGCGGCGCCAGGCGGAACGCGGATGGCCTGGCCGGGGCGCACCCGATGGACCTCACCGTCGACGTCGAAGGCGAACATGCCGCGAACCGGCACGGCCAGTACCAGCAGGGTGCGGTGGCGCTCCGGCGGCCGTGCGGCATGGGCATACAGGTACCGGTAGCGGCCCAGGGCCAGCATCGGGCCCAGACCGAGCCCGGCCAGATCCACCACGGTGCGTTCGGCGGTCTGGCCCAGGTCCACCTCGTCGTTGAACGGCGGTGCCGTCATGGTCGTTCTCCCGCCCCGGGTCAGCAGACCCCGATCGTGCCATGGCACCACCGGTCGCGACAGCCGCCGTTGAACCGGCCCGCTGGCCGGCACCTGCGGAGCGATCGTCGCGCCGCCGGGATCAACGGCGTTGGGCCAGCCAGGCCGGTCCAAAACGGCGCTGCCCGTTCCGAGCCTCCGCATCACCCGGCCGGCACGGTCCAACACGGCCACCGCTGCCGACAACTCGCTTACCACGAGCGTGTCATGACGCCACGCCAGGGCGCTGGGCCTGCGCAGGCCCTCGGCGAACGTCCGCACCAGTCACCCCTGCGGACCCCGAACCACCACCCGGTCGTTCTCCCGATCCGCCAAGAGCACCTGGCCGCCATCGCGCACCATCGCGTGCAGGCAGCGAAAGGCACCGTTCCGACTGGCCGGAGCCGCCCCGAGATACTCCCCGGCGGTGCTGTGGCGGTGGACCAGCCCCGCGCCGTAACCGTCGCTCACCTAGATCGGACCCCAGTCCGGCAACGGCAGCACAGCGGTCGGCTCGAACCGTCGACCGTCATAGATCCGCAACGGGGGCAACGCGAGCTCCTCTTCGATCGTGCCGTCCAGACCCAGCGCCACCACCCGTCCGTGCCCCGGCGCATACCAGTGCCAATAGCCGCCGGACGGATCGGGGCGAGGCGCGGAGGCCGTGTCGGCGATCCACAGCAGTTCCCGTCCGCCCTCACCGAACCCCGACGTGACCCCGTGCGCGGTGATGACCGGCGTGGTGTGCTCGGCGATCAGCTCTCCGCCGGCGTCGGCGATTCGCAGGACGCTGTTCCCGGGGTCGAACGTCGCCAGACGGCCATCGGCCACGGCAGCGATACCGCGGTGCGCCCACGACGGGCGCTCCAAAGCCCTGGACACCGTCACCGCGCGTCCGCGTTGCGCACGGCCCGCACATTGCTCCGCAGACCATGGTCCATCCCCTTCTCCCGCTCCAACTTGACCATGGCGGCCGGACGGAAGTTCAGGACGTACGCGCGGCGGTGCCCGCCGGTGGTGTTGCCGCGGGAATAGTGCAGCGTCCCACCGCCGTGCGCGGCGGCATAGCCGGGGGCCAACGGCACCGGTGCTGCGCCCGGTTCGTCCTCCGAGCACTCGCACTCGATCGCGCCGCCGCCGGCACCGGCCGGCCAGTGCGGACGGATCAGGGTCTGGTGCGAGCCGCGGACGTACCACATGCAGCCGTTGTCCAACGTCGCCTCATCCAGCGCGACCCAGATGGACACGGCCCGGGTGTCCGGCAGTCCGACCCAGTAGGCGACGTCCTGGTGCCAGGGCGTCGGCACCGCGGTGTGCGGTGCCTTGTCGATCAGCATGTCGAAGTCCAGGATCACGTCCTCGCCCATCAACTCCCGGGCCTGCGCAAGAGAGCGCCGGTGCAGCGGAAGCTCGAGCAGCGCCGGAAACAGCGCGGAGGGCCACATGATCTGCGTGATGTTCTCGGAGGCGGTGCTGCGGGCACTGCCGGCACCGAGGTCCGAGCGCTTGTCACCGCAGTCGATCTCACCATTGAGGAAGCGGTCGTAGATCTCCCGGTACGCGTCGACCTCGGTCAGCGACAGCAGCTCGCCCAAAGCGGCATAGCCGTCCTGGCGGAAGGACGTGGTTCGCACGGAAACGGGGCGTGTGGTCATGCGCTCACGCTAGGACGGCGCGAGGCATCCGGCGTTCCCACTCCACCGCCGTAATTCCAAGACCATCAAACCTCGCGGTGACGTACAGACCTCAGCCGATCGACGCAGGCCCTCCGACGCGAACGCAGCACCCGCCGAGAGCAAGTGCATGAACCGGAACAGAAGCTCGCCGCCGCTCTACGGAGAGATCCTCCGCCTCCAACGTCGACTCCGCGAACACGGCCTCGACGATCGTTGACCCACCCGCTTCAACGGCCACCTCGGCGACCAATGCCGAGGCTTCGCTACGGTGCTGCCATGCCGAAGACCAGCGTCGACAACGCCACCACGAACATGCTCTGCCTGTGGCTGGAGCCATGGGGCACCGATCACTGGATGCGCCCGGGCGAAGAGTTCACGGTCGTCACCGAAGGTGAACCCGAAGAGCCAGCCTTCAACGTGGTCATCCACGATCAAGGCATCAGCGTGTGGGTGAACAACGCCAACGCCGCCGAGGTCTTCGACAAGAACGGGAACGAGGCCCCCTGCGGGCATCAGCGCCCGATCGAGGCGATCAGGCAGTTCCTCGCGGGCGCGGAGCGACTGCTGGAGCACGTCAACGCCGAGGGCAGGTCGCCTATGCACCAGGAGATGGCCCGGACCCAGTACGAGCGACTGCGGCAGGAACTCGCCGAGGCCGAAGCACTGCGAGAGGGCAAGCCGCACGTGGCAGACGGCGTCGGCAACGTCCTGAACAGCGACGACAGCGCCAGCTGAACCGACAACGCCAGATAACTGCGGCGACTTGTCCCATGGGAATCCGGCGGCCTTGATCCGCCGCTCGGAGCGGCGGCGGGCCCGGTCGTCGCACTCGGCCATCAGCAACTCGGCGAGAAAGCCGCGGTAGGTCATTTGGTCCTTCGCCGCCCGGTCGGCGAGCTCGGCGAGCTCGTTGCGGATCGACGGCAGCCTCAGGAGCCTGCAGGCGGTGTCGATGGCCGTGGTCGCGGCCTGCTCGCGGTGCTCGTCCACCACGGCATCCACCGACTCCGGCTGGACAAGCTGCTGCCCGTCATCGTCACTCTCGACGACGTACCCCGGGCAAAGCCGGCCTCCGACGCATACCTGGAAGCCGCCCGCCGTCTCGGCGCCGACCCGGCCCGGTGCCTGGCCGTCGACGACTCCGATGACGGCATCGCGGCTGCCCAAGCCGAGGCGTTCACTGCCCTGCCTGTCCTCGGCCGCCTACCTGGAGCCACCCACTTGTGACACCCTGCCAAGCCGCGGCGCAGCGACTCCTGGCAACACCCGAAGTGGTGCATTCCCAATTGCGGGTAGGGTCGCGGCGCGGTTCGGTCGACGAGGAGAGCACGACGTGGCAGCAGAGGAGGACCGGGCCGGTGGTGCCCGGGTCGGGCTAGGGACAGTAGCCCTGGAGTGGGGCCGGATCGGCTGCATCGGGTTCGGCGGTCCGCCAACGCATATCGCGCTGCTGCGCAAGCTCTGTGTGGAACGGCGGCAGTGGATCTCCGCCGCCGAGTTCGAGGACGGGATCGCGGCGACGAACCTGCTGCCGGGCCCGGCGTCGACTCAGTTGGCGATCTTCACCGCGTGGCGGTTGCGCGGGCTGGCCGGCGCGCTGGTCGGCGGGCTGTGCTTTATCGTGCCGGGGCTGGTGCTGATCCTGGCACTGGCCGCGCTGTTCCTGGCCGGGCATCCGCCGCTGTGGGTGCGGGGCACCGCAGCCGGCGCCGGGGCGGCCGTGGCCGCGGTCGCCGTCCAGGCAGCCGTCTCCCTGGTGCCTGCGAGCTGGAACCGAGCCGGCGACGGGCGGGCCGCGCGGGGCCGATGGATCGGCTATGGCCTGACAGGCGGGGCTGCGGCCGCGCTGGTGGGGCCGTGGCTGGTCCTGGTGCTGGTGGGTGCCGGCCTGGTCGAGGTCGCAATGCGGGCCGGCGCTGCGAGAGAGCGGAACCGGTGGGGCTCGTGGCCGGTGTTGGCCACCGCCCCGGCGGTAGGTGCCGGGGGCCTGCTGGCGCTGACGTGGGTGGCGTTCAAGGTCGGTGCGCTGTCTTACGGTGGCGGGTTCGTGATCATCCCGCTGATGCAGGCCGACGCGGTGCACCACTACCACTGGATGAGCGACGGCCAGTTCCTCAACGCGGTGGCGCTGGGGCAGATCACACCAGGTCCGGTGGTGCAGACCGTCGCGGTGGTCGGCTATGCCGCAGCCGGCGTGTGGGGCGGACTGCTGGCCGCCGCGGTGGCCTTCACACCGTCGTTCCTGTTCGTGATCTTCGGCGGACCCCGGTTCGACCGGCTGCGGGCCGACCAGCGGGTGCAGGCGTTCCTGACCGGCGCCGGGCCCGCCGTGATCGGCGCCATCGCCGGCTCCTCGATCCCCCTCGCTCTTGCCCTTGAGCACGCCTGGCAGTTCGGTGTGCTGGGCGCGGCGGCCGTGTGGCTGCTAGCTGCCCGCCGAGGGGTGGTCACCGCCCTGCTCGGGGCGGGACTGCTGGGCGCCGTCGCCGCCCTGGCCGGATGGCCGGTGGCCTGACCGCTGTCGGGCAGGAGCGCTCCAGCGGTCGGCGCCGGGATGGATGTTGCCCGACCAGCGGCAGAAGCGGGCTTGACCTTCGACACTGCTCCAAGGTTTACGGTCGCGGTGTGACCAGCCTTCGGATCTCCCAGCTCGCCGAACGCAGTGGTGTGCCCGCGACCACCCTGCGGTTCTACGAGGGCGCGGGCTGCTGCCCGCCGGCCGGACCGCGTCCGGATACCGCGTCTACGGCGAGGAATCGGTGGAGCGCTTGGCATTCATCGGCGCGGCCAAGCCCCCGCCGCCGGCGCCGGCCTGCTCGCCGAGCTGTTCGATCCGGCGTCCTGACCCCGTCCCCGCTCTCCGCACCCGTCGGCACAAGTCCTTCCCTCGTGCTCGTCACCCGCTCCGTTGCCCTGTTCCTTGGCGGTCAGGGTGATGGGCGGCGGGCGCGGTGAGCAGGCCGGTCAGGCCGGGGGTGTGGCGGACGGCGCCGTGCGGGTCGACGGTGAGTGCCTGGTAGCCGGTGCGGTGGGCGAGGTCGTCCAGCCAGGCGTGGGCGGTGGCCGGGCCGTGGGGGCCGGTGGTCATGGCGAGGGCGGCGGTGGCGTAGCCGTCGGCGAGGGTGAGGTCGGGGCCGGTGACGGTGACCTGGGCGAGGCCGGTGGCGGGGCGTGCGGTGCGCGGGTCGAAGACGTGGGCGCCGCGTTCGGCGGTGCCGGAGGTGGCCACCGCGCCGTCCTGCAGGTGGAGCACGGTCAGCACGGTGCCCGGGTGGTGGGGGTCGGTGATGCCGACCCGCCAGGGGGCGGGGTCGTCGCCGCTGTGCAGGCGGACGTCGCCGCCGGCGTTCAGGACGTGCCGGGGCAGGCCGTGGGCGAGGGCCAGGGCGGAGGCTGCTTCGGTAGCCCAGCCCTTCACCGCGCCGCACGGGTCGAAGTGCGGTGGGTCGCCGACCGCCCAGGCGTCGAACGCGCCGCCGCTGTCCTGCTTCAACTGCTCGCACAGGTCCAGGACTTCGCGGATCCGTGGGCCGTCGGGGTGGTCGGCGAGGGCGGTCAGGGGCAGGCGTCCGTCGCGGATCCGGCTGATCGGACTGTCCGGCTTGAACGGCGAGAAGACTTCGTCGTCGTAGTGGAGGTGGGCGAACACGGCAGCGGCTGCGGCCTGGAAGGCAGCGGGGTCGGAGGTGTCGGGGGCGGTGAGCGAGACGACGGTGCCCATGACGTGGTCGGTGGCGGTGCGCACGGCGGTCACCGGTGGGCCGCGTCGAGGGCGGCTTGGAGCGACTGCGCGTATCCGTTGGAGGTGTAGGTCGCGCCCGAGACGACGTCGATGTTGGCGCTCTGCGCCGCCAGTGCCTCGGACTTGAGTTGGGGCAGGGCGTAGGAGTCGATCTGCGAGCTGTGGCCGCCGGTGGTCTGCTGCAGCACGGTGATGTCGGTGATCTTGCCGTCGGTCAGGACGGCCTGGACCTGCACCGGGCCGTAGCGGGTGTCGACCACGCTGCCGGTGAACCGCCCGCTGGCCGAGGCCCCGGCGGAGCCCGACGACGGACTGTTCGACCCGCCCGACGGCGCGGCGGCGGTGGGTGCGCCGGGGTTCGTGGAGCCGCCGCCGGCCGGCGACTGCGCGCCCGAGGGGCCCGAGGTCGCCACGAGGGCGGAGTGCGGGGAGCTGGCGGACTCGACCTTGGCCCCGATGACCAGGGCGAGGCCGGCACTGGTGGCGAGCAGCGCCATCGTGGTCTTGTTCATGGGTCTTCCCGTCCTAGAGCTCGAACGCTTCGCTGTGGATCCGCCGTGCGGGGACCCCCAGGCGGCGTAGCTGGCGCTCGGTGGCCTGTGTCATGCCGGCGGGCCCGCATAGGTACACGTCCCGGTGGGCGGCGTCGGGCACGCTCTGGCGCAGCCGCGCGGCGGACAGCGGGTCGCCCTGGGGTCCGCTGCGCGGGCCGACCAGCGGGTACAGGCCGAAGCCGCGCCGGCGGGCGATCTCCTGCAGCTCCCGGTAGAGGACGAGGTCCTCGGCGCGGGAGGCGCGGTAGAGCAGGATGACGTCGCCGCCGCTGCCGGGCAGGCTCTCGTAGAGGGCGCGGATCGGGGTGATGCCGGCGCCTCCCGCGATCAGCAGGACCTTGCGGGTGGGGTTGCGGCGCTGTTCGGTGAAGGCGCCGTAGATGTCACAGCCATGGTCCACCGCCCGCGGCCCCCCTGCCCAGCACGGCGGGCGGTCCGACCTGCGTACCGGCCTTGACCCGAACGCAGCCAACCGCCGACAGCATCATCTGAGCCTCAGCGCATGAGTACTGGGCGACAGCGGAACACGAGGCCGTCGCGCCGATCCTGCAACGGGTGGGAGCCCGATTCAGAGGATCCTCGTAGCCATCGTCTGGTCGATGAGATGAACGGTGTGGACGTCGACACCGACGCACCCCTTCTGCTGACATTGTCCAAAGCTGACTCCTTCGTCTCAGAATCCGAGCCGCGTGCCGGTGACCAGCTCGCTCTCGATGCGCAGGTACGAACCCACGGCGCGGTGGCCCCACGGCTGCGGCCCCTCCTGGCGAAGGTCGGCGAGCTGAGCCGGGTCGGTAAGCAGATGGGATCGACCGATGACGAGCACGGACCAGCCCTGGAGTGTCTGTTCGTCGAGCCGATCAACTTGGAACCCCACGACGACGTCCTCCAGTGAGGTAGCCAGTCCTGAGCCTGCAGGCAGCGGGACGACCACGGCGCCGTCGGGGTCCAGTACGAAGCTCGTCGGACTGACGGCCGGCATCGCGCCCTCGGTGTGGATGAGGCGACCGACCGCCGTCTGACGCAGCAAGTCCAAGCTCTGCACGTGGGACCAGGTGTCGCCGGACTGACCGGACGGATCGGTCGGCAGACGCCCTGACCTGGGAGCCTCAGCGGGGATCATGGGGTTCACCGTCCAGGACGGCGTTCGCCGGACTGCGGGGGGTGGCTGCTCCTTCGGGCCCGTGTCCCAGGCGGATCAGCATCTGGGGGTGACCGGGGCCGTGGCGCGGGTCGCGCAGCGTCCAGCGCAGGTCGGGCCACTCCATGGCCTGGTGCAGCAGAGATGCCTGCAGGCCGTGGTCGGTGGCGAGCAGCAGGACGTGTTCGAGTGCTTGGCCGGCCCGCAGCCAGTCGGCGGGCGCGTCGTGCGCGGTGGAGAGCAGGACGATGCACGGGTGGGCCTCGAAGGGCGCGGGCGGCAGGTGCTCGGCGGGCCTGATGGCGGAGAAGTCCCTGACCGGCAGTCGACCTTCGGCATCCTGCGGGCCGAGCGCCGCCGGCGGAATACCGTACGGACCGTCGTCGGGCGCGTGAATTGCGTGGCGGCTCTCGGTGCCGCGCCGGGGCTCGGTGGTGCTGCGTCGCTCGGCTTCCGCGGTCACCGCCAGCAGCCGGAGAACCTCCACCTCGCCGGGCATCGCGAGTTCGGCACCCTCCGCACGGGCGGCAGCGGCGAGTTCGGCGAGGACCACCGGATCGACCGGCTGGTCGGTGAAGGGAAGGCGGCTGCTGTGTCGGCGCCAGATCGCCTCGTGCAGGTCCCGATCGCCGTCCGCGACGATCTGGGTGGGACCGGCAAGCCGGACGGCGGCCAACAGGTCCGGTTCTGCCGGGTGGGGCAGAAGCTGCACAACCGGTTCGCGCCCCAGGTGGCGGACGGCGACGCGCAGGTTGAACACGGCCGCACCGACGGAGATGTGGACCCCGCGTCCTGCGGAGTCGGTGACCTGCAGCGCCTGCTGCGGCACGGCCCGGACCTCCAGCGTGGTCGTCTCGGGACGGAAGCGGAAGCGCCAGGGCTGGGTGTTGTGCATGGATGGTGCCGCGACCGCGGCGGAGACCAGGTGCTCCAGGGCTGCGGCGTCGAGGGTCGAGGTGAGCATGAGGGCCTCCTCCGCCGGTGGAGGAGGGAGTTCCTCCTCCCACTGCCCATCGTGCGCGCGGCAGGCGTCTGCACACAGGGGCCGACCGGCCCCGCCTTCCCCGCCGAGCGGCCCTGTTCGCTTCGCCTGGCATCGGCGCAGAGTGGTTCTCGGGGACACCCGGACAGGACGAGGAGGCGGTCACCATGTCCCGGCAGCCGCACGGACGAGCCGGACTCCCGCGCCGAACCCGGGTGAGCGAGGTGATGTCCCGCCAGGTCCTCGCGATCGATCCCCGGGCAGGTTTCGCCGTAACCGTATCCGCCCTGCAGGACCACCACCACGACATGCTGCCCGTGGTCGACCGGGAGCGGCACGTGATGGGCATGGTCTGCGCCTCCGACCTGCTCACCAAGCTTGCCGTCCAGGCCCTCCCGCCCCGGTCCATGCTGTGGGAGCCCCGAAACATTCGGACGATCCGACGCAAGGCGGCCGCCGTCGAGGCCGGTGAGCTCATGAGCACGCCGGCCGTGACCGTCGGCGAGCAGACGACTGTCGAGCAGGCGGCCCTGCTGGCGCTGCGGCACCGCGTACACCACCTGCCGGTGGTCGACTCCCAACGGCAGCTGACCGGGATCGTCTGCCTGTGCGACCTGCTGAACGTCCTGCGACGCGACGACGCAGCCGTCCGTGCCGAGGTCGAGGCGGTCGCCCTGGCACCCGACCTCGGCACGGTGGCCGCGACGCTGCGCGTGGGCTGCGTACACGGTCGGGTCACCCTGGAGGCCCGCACCGTCCACCACCACCAGGCCGACTGGCTGCTTCACCGCGTACGCGCCGTCGAAGGCGTCGTCAGCGTCGCCGACGATCTGCGCTGGGAGATCGAGGACGAGGGACTGGCCGGTCCCCAGACTTCCGGCTGACCTGGGTGCGCCTGAGCACGACGAGCCTGACGAGTCCCCTTAGGTGCGGAAAAGGGCAACCTTGAGCGCGCCGTTCGCTCCGGCGTCGGCGAAGACGTCATATGCCTCCTGCATCTCGTCGAGGCCGAACCGGTGGGTGACCAGCCCGGAGACGTCGAGCCGGCCGGCGGCCAGCATGTCGAGGAGCAGCGGGGTGCTGCTGGTGTCGACCAAGCCCGTGGTGATGGTGACGTCCCTGATCCAGAGGTCCTCCAGGTGGAGGGTGGCCGGCTTCCCGTGCACACCGACGTTGGCGACCCGGCCGCCGGGACGCACCACACGGGTGCAGAGTTCGAAGGTCTCGGGCACGCCGACGGCCTCGATCGCCACGTCGACACCGCGGCCGTCACGGGTCAGGGCGCGGACCGCCTCCTCGGTGGCCTCGGCCGAGGTGAGGACGAAGTCGGCGCCGGCCCGCTTGGCGGCGTCCAGTCGGCTGGGCGCCAGGTCGACGGCGATGACCCGGGCGGGGCTGTAGAGCCGTGCGGTGGTGATCGCGGCCAGCCCGATCGGCCCCGCGCCCACCACCAGCACGGTGTCGCCCGGTTCGACCCGGCCCTTACGGACACCGACCTCGTAGGAGGTGGGCAGGATGTCGGCGAGCAGCAGCGCGGTCTCGTCGCTCACGCCGTCGGGGAGCCGGTGGAGGGAGTTGTCGGCGAAGGGGGTGCGGACGTACTTGGCCTGCGTACCGTCGATCAGGTGGCCGAGGATCCAGCCTCCGCCTCCGGTGCACTGGCCGTAGGTTGCCGCCCGGCAGTAGGCGCAGCGGCCACAGGCGGAGATGCAGGAGACCAGGACGCGGTCGCCGTCCTGCAGCGTCCGCACGGCCGCCCCCGTCTGCACGACCGTGCCGACGGCTTCGTGGCCGAGGACGCGGCCATCGGTCACCTCCGGGACGTCGCCCTTGAGGATGTGCAGGTCGGTGCCGCAGATGGTCACCGCGTCCACGCGGACGACCGCATCCTCGGCGTCCTGGATCACCGGGTCAGGGACGTCGCCCCAGGTGCGGCGTCCGCGGCCGTGGTAGGTCAGGGCCTTCATGTCCGATCACTCTCCTGGCGGGTGGCGGCTCGCTGACACCTCCAGGCTCCCGCTGCCCGCCCGGCCTGCACAGGGCCGGTCGGCCCCGGAGGGTGGGCCTCTGGGGGCATCCCGGCACCTGGGGACAGTGCATGCGGTGGCCCGCCCTGCCGCAGGGCGACCGCAGACATAGCCTGAATCGACAGCACCGACCAGGAACCCGGCGGGGACAAGGTCGTCCTCCGCGAGCGAAGGGAGCCGACGATGGGCAAGCCGGTCATCGTGGGTGTGGACTCATCACAAGCCAGCAGGCACGCGCTCGACTGGGCGGCCGACGAGGCGGTCCTGCGAACCGAGCCGCTGAGCGTCCGGCACATCTGGGTCGAGGAGACCACGAAGACGCCCGACGGCCAGGAGTCACCACCCAGCAGAGAAGCCGGCGAGGCGCTGCTCGACGAGGCCCTCGCCCGGACCCTGCGGCAGCACCCGGACCTGGAAGTCTCGATCGAGCTGCTGGACGGCCGGTTGCGCGACGCGATGACCGAGGCGGCACACGGCGCCGACCTGCTGGTGCTGGGGGCACGCGGGTCGGGCGGGTTCCCGGGCCTGCTGGCCGGCTCCACCAGCCTCTTCGTCGCCGCGCGCGCGACCTGCCCGGTGGTGGTCGTCCGGCCCACCGACACCGAGCCCGGCAGAGGCGGGGTGGTCGCGGGCATCCACGGCGACCACGGGGACGAGGAGGTCCTGGCGTTCGCCTTCGACTTCGCCCAGCGACAGCACCTGCCACTGCTCGCCGTGCACGCCTGGTCCTACCCGCTGATCGCCATGCCCGGCCACGCCAATCCTCCGATCTTCGAGGAGACCCACATCGGCGCGGAGCAGCGCCGGCTGGTCGCCGAGGTGCTGGCCGGCTGGCGTGAACGGTTCCCGCAGGTCGATGTCACCCAGTCGGCGGTGCGGGCCCATCCGGCCGGGGAGTTGGTGGCTCGCTCGCGCGAGCACCAGCTGGTCGTGGTGGGCCGCCACGGCGAACCGCGCGGCCCGCTCGGCCGCCTGGGCTCGACGAGCCAGGCCACCGTCCTGCACGCCGGCTGCCCGGTCGCCGTCGTGCCCACCTGACCCCCACGTCCGCAGGGGCACCGCTCCGCTGGCCGCCTCCGCCCGCGACGGGCACGCCGGGCCGCCGGCCGAGCAGCGGATGGACCTCGACCTGCGCCGCGGCGTGCTCACCCGGCACGCCCTGGTCGTGGACGCGCAGGGCCGGCGCACCCGTCTCGTGCAACGCCGGATCGCCAGCCAGGCCCAGCCTCACCTGGCCGTGCTGGAGACCGAGCTGCTGGCGGAGAACTGGTCCGGCCCGCTCGAAGTCCGCTCCGCCCTGGACGGCACCGTCGCCAACACCGGCGTCGCCCGCTACCGGGGCCTGACCAGCCGCCACCTGGTACCCGCCGGACAGGGCCTGGACGAGGACGGCACGCTCTGGCTGCAGGTCGCCACCGCCGGATCGCCCCTGCACATCGCCCTCGCCGCCCGCACCCGGGCGACACCGCACGAGCCGCACCGCACCAGCCGGCTACGCGACGGCTGGGCAGCCGACTCGACCTCCAGCACGGCACCACCGCCGAGGGCGTCCACCTCGGCGCGATGGCCGGCGCCGTCGACCTCCTGCACCGCTGCTACACAGGGCTGGAGATCCGCGAGGACACCCTCTGGCTGGACCCCCGCCTGCCCTCGGCGCTCGGCCGGCTCGAACTCGACCTGCGCTACCGGGGCCACTGGGGCGTCCGGATCGCCGTCGACCGGCACACGGTCACCGTCAGCCTGCGCGAGAGCCGCCAGCCGCCGGTCCGCGTCGCCTTCCGAGGCTCGACGACGGCGATCCTGCCGGGCAGAGGACGGCCGTGCCTACCTGGCCGAAACGGCCCGGCACCGCCCAGCCGTCCACGTGCAGCGCTACGCCATGAGCCGGGCCGACACCGCGCTGGCGGACCTCGCAGCCGACCGGGTCACCGAGTGACACCGCCGATCGTCCCTGGACGGGTGGAGCTCAGGGGGCGCCGCCGCCGTCCCGCCGGTCGCGGTCACCCGACGGTCCGGGCACGACGACGACCGGGCAGCGCGCGTGGTGCAGCACGCCCTGGCTGACGGAGCCCAGCAGCATGCCGGTGAAGCCGCCGCGTCCGCGTGTTCCGACCACCAGGGCCAAGGCGTGCTCGGATGCCTCGGACAGGACGGCCACCGGGTGACCGCGCACCACGTCGTGCGTCACGTCGACATCGGGGTACACCTGGGCGCGCCCGGCCGTGGCCTCGGCGACCACTCGGCGGGCCTCCTGCTCGGCCTGGTGCTCGTCGAGCCGGTCGGGGCGTCCGGTGTGGAGTCCGTAGATCACCCGCAGTCCCGCGCCACGCCTGGAGGCGGCCGCGAAGGCGTAGTCCACCGCGGCCTGCGACACCGGGCTGCCGTCCACTCCGACCACCAGGTAGGGGGGCTGCCGGGTCACGTGCTCGGGGTCCCGGACCACCACCACCGGGCAGCTCGCGTGCGCGATCAGCGAGACGGCCACCGAACCGGCGGTGAACAGCTCCCGCACTGCCGGGAGGTGCTGCGAGCCCAGGACGAGCAGCGCCGCCCCCTGCTCCTCCAAGCGCAGGACCTCAGCCGGCTCACCCTCCGCCAGCACAACGTCCACCACCAGCCCTGGCTGCCGTTCACCGGCGAAGCGTGCCGCCTCCCCGAGGGCCCACTCCCCCGCCGCATGGATCAGCCTGGCCTCCTCGTCCGCTTCGGCCCAGAGCAGCGGCCGCGCGCTCACGGGTGTCGGCGGTCGACAGACCAGCACCAGGCGCAGCGGCAGGTCGCGGCGGTGGGCCTCGTCGGCCGCCCAGGCGAGCACCATGCGGCTGGGGTGCTCGGGGTCGACTCCGACGACCGCGGCTGAGCGCCTCTGCGACTGCATCGCGTTCTCCTTCCGTCCGTTCGCACGCACTGACCGTCCCCCTCCAGCCTCCCCCTCCCGGCTCCCGAGGGCAGCCGGGGTGGAGTGCGGTCAGTCGAGCGGCCTACCGCACTCGGGGCAGACGGCCGACGGCTCGGCTACTGCATTGCCGGTGGGGCCGATGTCGGTCCGTTCCTTCACGAGACGAGCCCGCTGGCCCTGGGCCGCCAGGACAGCCGCCGCCGAGTGCGGCCCGCGCAGGATCCAAGCGAGCGGAACGGCGAGCACCGCACCTATCAGCGGCCCCACCAGGTAGATCCACACCTGGCCGGCGCTGCCGCTGACGACGGCGGGGCCGAGGCTGCGCGCGGGGTTCATCGATCCGCCGCTGGCGGGACCGGCCCAGAGCCCGGCCAGCACGACGTAGCCGCCGACCGCGATGGCGGCGTTGTGACCGATGTTGCGGGCCCCGGACGCTGTTCCCAGGATCACCGTCACCAGACCCAGGGTGAGCACGATTTCCAGGACCAGCGCGGTGCCGTCCCCCACCCCCGGACCGGGCACGGTGGCCCCCAGTCGGCCCACCGTGCCGAACAGCGCGCGCAGTAGGCCCGCCGCGGCGAACGCCCCGACCGTCTGGGCGAGGACGTATCCCGGCACCCGGCGCCAGGGGAAGTCCCCGCGGGCCGCGAAGGCCACCGACACCGCAGGATTGAGGTGGGCACCCGACGTCTCCCCCAGTGCGTAGATCAGCGCGAGCACCATGGCACCCGGCGCGACAGCCTGCGCGGCCGGGCTCACCTCCCCCCTGGACACCGCAGCGACCACGCCCGCACCTGCGGCCACCAGGACCAGGAAGAAGGTGCCGACGGCCTCGGCGGTCAGGCGCTCCCACTCCGGCCAGCCGCCCTTGACCGCCTCGGCCGCCGCGGCTCGGCGGGCCCGCACCTGTCGAATCCTGGAGACCACTTCGGGCGCCGCTCGCGCACCGTCGTCGCTCATCGTTCTCACCCCGCCCTTCAGCAGTTGCCTGTTTCATTCTCGGCAGCGGCCGACCGGGCCCCCAGGGCCGGAAGGGGTACAGCCGGTCGGGCCGGACTGGCCCGACCGGCCCTGATGGCCGTCCAGGACCTGCTCGCCCGACTCTCCCGGCTGGCCGACGACCTCCCCCATCTCGCCGAGGCCGACCTCAACCCGATCATCGCCACCCCCGACGGACTGCTCTGCGTGGACGCGAGGGTGCGGCTGGAGCCCCGGCACCCGCTCGACCCCTGCCTGCGTCGACTGCGCCAACCGGCAGCAGGCTGAAGGGCAGGAAACCGGCATCGCCCTGTAATCGTCACGCTACTGTGTGCAGCATGGCTAGTTACCAGGTCAACGACCCTTCAGGCACCAACCTCATGGAGGTCATCAACGATGTCCTGACGCCCGACCCTCCGGTGAAGGGCGCTGACCTGCGCATCGCCATCTCCGGGAAGCTGCGCAAGGTCCCCGCCAGCGGTGCGAAGGTCGACACCCTGCTGAAGTACGGCATGATCGCCATTGCTAAGCAGAGCGACGACTGGGCCCAACTCTTCGCCGGCAGCACCGCCCCGACTGCGCCTGGCCCGGTCACGTTCGCCGTCACCCTCCCATGTCCCAGTGACTCACCCAGCGGCAAGTACGCCTACTCCCTCACCGCCACTTCGGGGGACGACGTCATCGTGGACCTCACCGGAGCCTTCTTGCTCAGCTGAGGCCGCTCCCACACTGGCCCGTGTTCCCCACGCCGATCAGCGTGGCGAACACGGGCCAGTCGTCGATCCCACATACCGCCAACCGTTGTCGTGTTGGGCTCAGGAGCAGCTCCTCAGTCCCAGGTGGATGGGTGCGGTCACCCCATCAAAGTCCGCCGCTCAGAGCCAATTCGGTGAGAATCCGACAACACGGATGAGACCGAGCGAGAATCCGCCAGCTGCTCTGCGACAGGACATCTACTACGTGCGGTCGCGTGGGAGTAGAGCCGGGGCGGCACAGTCGCGAATGAGAAAGGGAATGAGGACGACGATAGAAGTGGCCTCCGTACCGACCGAGCAGGCACCAGCCGGCCCGGCCGGCCCCGGCAGCGGGGTAACACCAGAAGGCAGGGACACCATGAAGGGCACCGTACCCCTGGGACGGATCCTCGGCGTGCCGCTTCGCATCCACTGGAGCGCGCCCCTGCTGGTCCTTCTCCTGGCCGACAGCCTCAGCAGCAGCACTCTCCCCGCCTGGGCGCCGGGGCGCTCCGCCACCGTCTACACCACGGCCGGCCTCCTCGGTGCGCTGCTGCTGATGGCGAGCCTGCTCGCGCACGAGGCGGCGCACGCGGTCACCGCGCGACGGGCCGGAATCGAGGTCGAGGACGTGACGGTCTGGGGGCTGGGTGGGGTCACCCGGATGGGTCGCGCCCGGACTCCCCGGGTCGACCTCGCCGTCTCGGTGATCGGGCCCCTGACCAGCTTGGCGCTCGGCGGAGTCGCGATCGCCGCCGGTCTTGCGACGCAGCATGCGCTCCACTGGGCGATTCCCTCGGCTGTGCTGCTCTGGACCGGCTGGGCCAACCTGCTGCTCGGCGCGTTCAACCTGCTGCCCGCCGCACCTCTGGACGGCGGACGGGTCCTCCAAGCAGTGATCTGGTGGCGCCGGGGCGACCGCGAGCAGGCGCAGCGGGTCGCCGGCCGCACCGGCCAGGTCGCTGGAACGCTGATGGCCGTGGCCGGCTGGGTCGAGCTGACCCACGGCGCGAGTGCCGGCCTGTGGCTGATGCTCGTCGGCTTCTTCGTCTCGATGTCCGCTGTGGCCGAGGTCCGCCGCGCCACGCTGGAGAGCGCGCTGCGCGGAGTCCTGGTGGCCCAGGCGATGTCCTCACCCGTCGTCACCGGGGCCGACTGGTTGACCGTGGACCGATTCCTCGTCGAGGTCGCGACGAGGGGCCGCCACTCGGCGATCCCCCTGCTCGACCTCGACGGACACCCGAGCGGCATCGTCGAGCTGCGCCGACTCGCGACGGTCCCGCCCGCGCGGAGGGGCGAACTACGGGCGCGCGAGGTGGCCATCCCTCTCGCGCGCTGCGCACAGGCCGCGCCCGACGACAGCCTCCTCGACGCACTGGAGCGACCGGGTGTGACGATGCCGCTGCGGATCCTGGTGCTCGACGCCGGAAGACTGGTCGGCATCGTCACCGGCCACGACGTCTCCCGGATCGCGCAGCGGAGCGTGCCCGCGACGCATCCCATAAGGGGCCGCCCGACCGGCTGACCGTCCGTTCGGCCACGATGCGGGGCCGGGGGCTCTGCGCGAGGATGGCGATGCGTGGACCAGCGCGCCGGCAGCACGCGACGACCCCGGCCGGAGCCGACCTGCTCGTCCTCGGACGCCGGATCCGCCGACACGGCACCCCACGCATCGGACCCGCCGCGCACGCCCTGGTGCACCACATCCAGTGTCCGATCGCGGTGGTTCCCCATGTGTGACCAGCAACCTCCGGCGGCTCCCCGCAGTGGGGCCGGCCGTCCGGACGGGCCCGTGCCCGGGGCCGTCCGGCCCTGGGCGCCCGCGCGCCGAAAGAGCAGCCTGAGACTGTCAACCGAGTAGCGAGGTGCGAGATGAGTGCAGAAGAGTCGGCAGGGAGTCGGATCGTGGTCGGAGTGGACGGTTCGCCGTCCTCGAAGGCCGCGCTGCGCTGGGCGGTCGATCAGGCCCAGCGGACCGGTGCCGTGGTGGACGCGGTCGCCTGCTGGGCGTACCCGACGGTGTACGGCTGGGGAATGACCGGGGTGGATCCCGAACTTCCCGACGCCACCGGGAAGATGATCGCCCAGGCAGTGGCCGAGGTAGTCGGTGACGACCCGCCGGTGGAGGTCCGCGAGAGCGTCGTGCTCGGCAACGCCGCAGAGGTACTGCTGGACAGGGCTCGGCGGGCCGAACTCCTGGTGGTCGGCAGCCGGGGCCACGGCGGCTTCTCCGGCGCCCTGCTCGGCTCGGTGGGCCAGCACTGCGTGCAGCACGCACACTGCCCGGTCGTCGTGATCCGCCACGCCGAGAGCTGACCGGCCGGTGCAGAGCCCGCTTCGCTACCGCTGTTCGCGGTAGTGGTCGCGCCAGATCAGGCGGTACACCTTCGTCCACCGGGGGACGGACCGGACGCCGGGGATGAACGGCACCAGGACGAGACCGAGGCTGAGCACCGCCATGAGCACCCAGATCAGGGCGTCCGCGTTGGTCGAGCTCTTGAACGGGTCGATCTGGTACCAGAAGGTGTACAGCCACAGCCATGCCTGCCCCGGGTAGCTCCCGGTCTCGTTCATCATGCCCCACTGGTCGCCGGACAGGTGCTGGGCGTCGGCCAGGCCCGCCAGGTAGGCGCCGTCGGTCAGGAAGAGCATCGGCTTGGTGTAGTCGGTCTGGTAGAAGTGGCCCTGGGCCAGCAACTGTCCGTCCAGGCCGCCGGCCTGGGCAAGCGTCAGCAGCCGTCCGGCCAGTACCGGGACGGGTCCGTAGTCGCCCGGGGCGACCTGGGCGGGGTCGCCGCCCGGGGCCTTGCCGAGCGCGTCGGAGTAGGCCGCGGTCCACGTCTGCTGCCGGTCGCTCGACGCGGCGCTCCAGGCGGCGAGCGCGGCGGTGACCTCCGCCGGTTCGGGGGCCTGGCGCAGCGGGCGCAGGACGAAGTCCTCGGCGGTGTCGACCGGGATCCGCACGCCGGCGGCCCGTTGCAGGCCGAGCGGACCGATCTTCTGGCCCGCGCCGGGGGTGTCGTTGTACGGCGGACCGTACTGCGCCGTCGTGCTGGTGGCGCCGAGCTCGGCGACGGCCGTCGCGGTGAAGTCGCCCGGGGCGGCGGCGGACCAGGCCGCCAGGGTGACCGGTTTGTCGTCCGGGGAGGAGAACAGCGCGGCGAGGCCCGCGGTCAGCAGTGCCACCACGACCAGCGCGATGGTGAACTCCTTGAGCAGGTCGTACGGGCGAGTGGGGAACGCGGCGGACTCGGGCTCCGCCGCACGGCGGGAGAGCGGTTTCACGGCCGCCCCTGGACGGCGCCCGGTTCCGGGAGCGCGGCGTCGATCGGCGGCACGATCCCGCGGCGACGGACCAGCAGGACGTGCAGGCCGGTCAGCGCGCCCAGGGCGAGGGGCAGCAGCACGATGTGCCACATGAGCATCTGGCCGAAGTCCAGGACGTTGAACCAGGCACCGATGCCGACCGCGTTGAGGCCGTCCTTGGCCTGCCCGGAGATCCACTGCGAGTCGAAGTTCTGCTGCGTCAGATAGCCGGTGAAGGCGGCGCCGACCGAGGCGAGGAAGCAGACCGCCCCGGTCATCCACGTCATCGCCCGCCGACCGCGCCAAGCGGCCATGAAGAACTTGCCCCACAGGTGGATCACCATGAAGAACATGAACAGCTCCACACCCCACAGGTGCAGACTGTTGACGTACTTCCCGACGCCGGAGACGTGCCACCAGCCGGGGCCCTCCAGGGCGAGCAGGCATCCGGTGGCGACCACCACGACCAGCGCCGACACGGTGAGCACGCCGAAGACGTAGATCCACGAGGCCATGTACGCGGGCTGGGTGTCGGGCAGCAGCTTCTCCGGCGGGAGGGTGCGGACGGCGTACCGGCGTACCGCCCCGGTCCACCCGCCGGGGCGGACGTCCCTTGACGTCGCGGGGTCGCTCACCTGCGCCCCCGCCCCTTCGGGAACGGCAGCAGCACCGCCGCGACGAAGACCAGCACCATCAGGCCGACGACGACCAGGTTCGCCACCGAGATCTGCACCACGCCCCAATGGACGTAATGCCCGGTGTGGTTGAGATCCACGGGCGCTGCGAGCACTCGCTCCGCAGACGCCGCTGCCACCGCCATGGTCGGCCCCTTTCCTGGGCAGGTACGGCGTCAGTCTCGCCCGGCCTCAGGGGAACGGCACGCCGGTGCGGAGCCGAACGGCCGAGCCGCAGCTCGGCCGGTCCTGCTCCGCGGCGGCCACGTGCTGCTTCACCGCGACGCAGCTGTCGGGTGCCACGGAGATCGAGTCGATGCCGCACCGCACCACGAAGCGGGTGACGACCCCGATGAGCGGCGCCACCGGCGCAGCAGACCGTGGCCTCCTCCTGGCCGTGGCGCAGCAGCGTCGCCAACGCCCGGCGGCTCCCCTCGACGGGCCGGGCTCCGGCCTTCCCGGCACACTCGGAGATGACACTCCGGATCCGCCCCGGCGGGAGCACCCATGGACACAAGCGAAAGCTGCGACCCGCAGTCGATCCGCGTGTTCCTGCTCGACGACCACGAGGTGGTCCGGCGCGGCGTGCGGGACCTGCTGGAGGCAGAGCCGGACATCAAGGTGGTCGGCGAGGCCGGGACCTGCGCACAAGCGCTCGCCCGGGGGCCCGCGGTGCGGCCCCAGGTCGCCGTGCTGGACATCCGGCTTCCCGACGGCGACGGGATCAGTGTCTGCCGGGAGCTGCGCTCCCGGATGCCGGAGCTGCCCTGTCTGATGCTCACCTCCTTCGACGATGACGACGCGCTGCTGGACGCGATCATGGCTGGCGCCGCGGGGTACGTCCTCAAGGACGTCAAGGGCGCCGACCTGGTCACCGCGGTGCGGACCGTCGCCGCCGGGCAGTCGATGCTCGACCCGGCCACCACCGCCCACCTGATGGCGAGCCTGCGCTACCACGGCGATCCCCAAGCGGGTCCTGGGCTTGCCGACCTCACCCCCAGGGAGCAGGAGGTGCTGGCCCTGATCGGCAAGGGCGAGACCAACCGCCAGATCGGCCAGGAGCTCTACCTGGCCGAGAAGACCGTGAAGAACCACATCTCGCGCATCCTCGCCAAGCTGGGTGTCGAGCGCCGGATCCAGGCCGCGGTCATCGCCACCAGGCTTGAGCAGTCCGACGGTTCCCAGGGCACGCGCCGCCCTCGCACCTCATCCTGAGTTCCGGCCGGGCTCACCGAGGTAGGGCAGCGGCACCCGCCATTCCAGGCGTGTCCCGCCGGTCGGGGCCGCCTCGGCTCGGAAGGTCCCGCCGAGCCTCGCCGCTCGCTCGGCGAGATTGTCCAAGCCGCTGCGGCGCCCGCCGTCCGGCAGGCCGACCCCGTCGTCGGTGACGGTCAGCGCCAACTCACCCTCCACGGCCAACGCCACCTCCACCGTTCGGGCCCGCGCGTGCCGGGCGACGTTCGACAGCGCCTCCACCAGAACGGCCAGCACCTCCTCGGCCAGCGACGGAGAGACCCGCAGGTCGATCAAGCCCTGCATCCGCAGCGCCGGGACGAACCCCAGGGTGGCGGCGGCCCGTTGGACCGCGGCCACCGCGTCGGCCCGCAGGCCACTGCCGGCCGGGCCGTCCTGCCTGGTCCGCAGTCCGAAGATGGTCGACCGGATGGTCTTGACCGTGTCGTCCAGATCGTCGATGGCCCGCAGCACCCGCTCGGCGGCCTCCGGGTGCTCGATGAGCCTCACCGCGCCCTGCAGGGTCATCCCGGTCGCGAAGAGCCGCTGGATCGCCTGGTCGTGCAGGTCCCGGGCGATACGGTCGCGCTCCTCCAGCAGGGCGACCTGCTCGGAGTCCCGTCGCCGCTCGGCCAGCTCCATCGCCACCGCCGCCTGCCCCGCGAAGCCCGGCAACGGAGCACACTCCTGCGACTCGAACACCGGCCGGCCCGCCGCCCTGGCCAGCATCAGCACCCCGCGGACACCACCCTCGGTCGTGCCGATCGGGACGGCCACCGCCGGGCCCAGGCCCTCCCACCGCGGCGGACCAGCCGTGATCCTCGGGTCCCTGCTCACGTCGACGCTGGTGACCAGCCCCCCGCTGCGGACCGCTGCCCCCGCGAAGGAGCCCTCCAATGGAAGGACCAGTCGGCGGTGGGCCTCCGCCGCCAGGCCGACGGCGAACCGCACCTCGAGCTCGTGGGAGCCCGGTAGCGGCAGAGCAACCACGGTCAGATCGGCGCCGGCGATCTCACCGGCTCGGACGACCAGCAGATCCAGCACCTCCTCCTGGGAGTGCCCCGACATCAGACTGTTGGTGAGTTCGCCGGTCGCCAGCAGCCAACGCTCGCGCAACCGCGCCTGGGTGTACAGCCGGGCGTTGTCGATCGCCACCCCGGCGGCCACCGCCAGCGTCGCCAGCACCGCCTCGTCCTCGGCGTCGAACTCCCCGCCGCCGCGCTTCTCGGTGAGATAGAGGTTGCCGAAGACCTTGTCGCGCACCCGGATCGGCACCCCGAGGAAACTGTGCATCGGCGGGTGATGGGCCGGAAATCCGTAGGAGGCCGGATGCCCGGACAGCTCCGCCAGGCGCAGCGGTTCGGGATGGCGGATCAGCTCGCCCAGGAGACCGTGCCCGGCCGGCAACGGGCCGATCCGCCGGGTCTGCTCCTCGCTCAGGCCCACCGGGACGAACTGCGACAGCCACTGGTCCTCGCCGATCACTCCCAGCGCCCCGTACTCGGCATCCACCAGCGCCACCGCGGCCTCCACGATGTGCCGAAGCACCTGGCCCAGCTCCAGCTCCCGGCCCACCGACAGCACCGCCTCCAGCAGGCCGTGCACCCGGTCCCTGGTCCCCCGGGCCACGTCCAGCCTCGTCTGCGGCTCGTCCAGCAGGTCGTCGAGCTGAAGGCGTGGCACGTGCGGAGGGTCCGCCTTGGACGGACGGTCCACGGGTATCCTCCCTGCGCTCGGGGCGGGTACTGCCTTCATCTGGGCGGAGCCGACCTCAGTCGCCGCTGCCTTCCCCGGGGCCACGCACGATGACGACCGGGCAGGAGGCATGCTGCACGCAGTGCTGCCCGACCGAGCCGAGCAGGGCTCCGGCGAACCCGCCGTGACCACGGTTGCCCACGACCAGGAGGTGCGCCCCTCGGGCAGCGTCCAGCAGCACGGCGGCAGGATGTCCCCGGACCACCCGGGTGCGGATCTCCACCGGCCGATCGGGGCCGATGGCCCGGTCGATGGTCTCGACGAGGGTCTTGCCCGCGTTCTTCTCGTAGTCGAACACTTCCGCCTGCGGAGGCGTCCAGCCGTACCAGGCGGACGGGTACTCCCAGACAGCGACCGCCTCGACCACGCCGCCGATCAACCCCGCCTGGCGCACCGCCCACCACAGCGCCGCCTTCGACGGGTCCGACCCGTCGACCCCGACCACGATCCGTGGCGCAGCCATCTCGTCGTCGCTCATCGTCCACCGCCTCTGGCGCTCGGAACACCCGCTTCCCACCCTGCCCGGAGGAGCGGCGTGCAGCCACTCCAGGGCTCGTCGGCCTGCACCCGGACGGACCCGGTCAGCTCAGCGTCGAGCTGTCGCCGAGCTTCGTGGGCAGGGGGTCGGCGAGGTAGTGCTGGATGGTGGGGGCGAGGAGGTCGGTGACGGTGTCAGCGGGAAGGGTGGCGATGTCGCCGACCTGCCAGATGTAGCGGTTCATGACCAGGCCGACGATCTGGGTGGCGATGAGGCTGGCGCGCAGGCTGCGCTCGGAGTCGGTCAGGCTGTGCGAAACGGCGGCCAGGACGAGTTGGGAGAACAGCTGCCGCAGGCGTTGCATGGCGGCGGGTTCCTGGGCGGCGGTGAGGATGATGGCGCGCAGGATCTCGGCCGAGGCGGGATCCTCCCACAGGCGGAGGTTGGCCTGCACGAACGCGCGTCCGCGCTGGTGCAGGGGCTGTTCGGCGGCGGCGGCCACGGCTGCGCCGAACGCCTCGGGGGGTTCCATGACTGCTTCCAACAGTCCGGGCTTGGTGCGGAAGTAGTAGTGCACCAGGCCGGGGTCGACGCCGGCGTCCTGGGCGACCGACCGCAGTGAGGTCGCGGCGTAGCCGCGGGTGGCGATGGATCTGCGGGCGGCGGCGAGGATCTTGTCCGCCTGTTCTCCGCGTTCTCCCCGGGGACCTCGCCCAGTCACGCACTTCACCTTCCGCAGCAGGTCGTCGAGGACCTCCCTTGCCGTCCGCGACAGTTTCATCATACGCTGAAATTAATTTCCACATGCGATGAAATTAGGAGTTGGCCATGCACACATTCAAAGACGAGTGGGTCACGGCGTCCGACGGTGTCCGGATCTGCGTCGACGCTCCGGGCGCCCGCCGCGCGCGGAATCCGAATGGCCACCCCGGCGCGCCGAGCCGACCGCGCTCTACCTGAGCCCCGATCCCGCGCACGCCGTCGGCTCACTCAACGACGGCAGCCTCACCAGCACGGCGCCCAACCGGCCGGCCGGGCAGCCGACCGCCTACGACTACCCCAACCCCGAGTGGACGGTGGGCACCACCGTGATCACCGACGGCATCCCACAGCCCACCCGCGGCATCCTCACCTTCACCACCCCGCCGCTGGAGCGCGACACCGAGGTCACCGGGAAGATCACCCTCGTGCTGTACGCGGAGTCCGACCAGAGCGACACCGACTTCCACGTCAAGCTCTCCGAGCAGAAGGCCGTCCCGAAGCTCAAGCAGACCCTCATGCGCAGGGTCGCCAAGAACGTACCGCCGCCCTCCGCGACGGTCACCCGCGGCTGGCTGAAGGCCTCCCACCTCACCCACCCGCCCCAGCCGATCGAGCCGGGAACCGTCGTCCGCTACGAGATCGAGGTCTGGCCGACCTCCTACCTGTTCCCCAAGGGCAGCCGCATCCGCCTGGAGATCGCCAACGGCGACTCCCCGGTCGCCGACGGCCTGTTCCACCACTACTACGGCCACCAGCTGGGCCGCGACCTCATCCACCACGACGCCGACCACCCTTCCCACATCATCCTGCCCCTCATCCACTGACCCCCTACACCTCCCACGGAGCAGTCAACATGGCCACCACACCGTCGAGAACCCCTCGCCCTCCCAAGACCGCCGGCTGGGCGGTCCGACCGGCCGCCATCGGCATCGGTCTCCTCGCGAACCTCGCGTACGTGCTCGTCCTCACCGACATCGCCGGCTACGACCTCAGGACTCCCGCCGTGTTCGGCCAGCCGGCCCAGTCCATCCTGATCAGCCTGGTGATCGCCAGCTCCGTCGTCCCGCCGCTGCTCGGCTGGGGACTCCTGGAACTGCTGGAACGACGAGCCCCACGGCGCGCCACCGCCATCTGGGCGACGCTCGCCGTTCTGGTGCTCGTCGGCGGTCTCCCCTACAACGGGGCCGGCGTCACACCGTCCGACCAGCTCCTGCTGGCTCTGCTGCACCTCATCATCGGTGCGGCGGTGATTCCCGCCTTCGTGATCACGTCACTGCGCCGATCCTGACGCCAGCTCAGGCGCCCGAGGAGCTCGTGGTGCCATCACCGGCGCCGCCAACGACGCCCCGGCCTCCCCTCCTCCCCACCTGGCCCGCCCCACGCGCCGCCGCACCTCCCCCGGAGACCGTCATGACCATGCCCTACCTCGCCCAACGAGACCAGCAGCAGACCCTGGAATGGCTCCACGGCGAGCTGTTCACGGTCCTGCTCGACAGCCAGGCCACCGAAGGAAAGGTCGCAGCGGTGGTGGTCCTCAAACCCGAAGCGCACGCCACCGCCGAGGAGATCCGCGACCACGTGAAGGCACAGGTCGCCGCCTACAAGTACCCGCGGGTCGTCACGCTCACCGAGGCACTCCCCAAGGGACCGACCGGCAAGATCCTCAAACGGGAGATCGTCATCACCCCGACCGAGTCCTGACGGTGGCCGTCCACGCAGAAGCCAGGTTGCCCGATAGCCGGACAGGGACCGATCGGCCCTGGCCGGGGCGGCTGCGCGGGCGCAGTCTGGGAGCAGGAGGGCGCTCCTGCTCTCGGCAGGGATCCACACCCAGGAGGCGTGAGGGCCATGCAGCACCGTACCGTCCACGACGTGATGACCCAGGGGGTCGTCACCGCCCGGCCCGACACCCCCTTCAAGGTGAGGCCGGACGGCTGCGGTGGAGGTCACCGTGCACGACGGTGTCGTCACCCTGGCCGGCCGCGTCGAGCAGAAGAGCCTGATCCCGATCGTCGAACGGCTCTGCCGATCGGTCGACGGCGTCGTCGCCGTCCACCACACCCTGGGCTACGTCACCGACGACACCGACCTCGAGCTCGGAAAGCCCCTCCTCCACGGCGTGGTCGGCCCCCATACACCCCATCAGTGACGCCGCGGTCGCCACCGCGGACCGGCTCGCAGACCGCCTGGGAATGAGCTGCGCCGACCTCGGGACTTTCGGGCCCGGGTGAACGCCCCGACCGGCCCTTCGCGAACGTCCCCGTCACGAGGACCGTCGAAGGTGAGCGAACCACTCCGGGCACCGGCCAGTACGCCGATCGGCGTGCAGGACCCGGTGATCGGCCGTCGAGGAGGACACCATGAAGCATCCGCACACCGTCGGCGACGTCATGACCCACGCCGTGATCGCGGTGGGCCGCGACGCACCGTTCCAGGAGATCGTGGAGAACCTGCGCCAGTGGCGGATCAGCGCGCTGCCGGTCCTGGCCGGCGACGGACGCGTCGTCGGCGTGGTCTCCGAGGCCGACCTGCTGGCCCGATCCGTGCCCGGAGTCGTGGACGTACAGACCCTCATCAGCATCGGGCCGGCCCCGGGCACCGACAGCGATGCCGCTGCGGCCACCCGCAGCAGCGGAGCTGTCCGGTGAGGGGTCTATGCGGCCACCGCCGAGCACCGTCGGCAAGCACCCTGACCAGGCCGGACTGGCCCGTCCGGCAACCGACGGGGACCGGACGGCCCAAGCCCGGCAGGGCGCCGGCAGGGCACGCTGGAAGCGATCCGCCCGGATCATCCACTCCCCGCCGCCCGGTCGCGCAGACGCTGGACCTGAGCACCCTCCGGAACATGACGGAGCGAGCAGAACCATGAACCATCGCACGGGCCAAACGCAGTGCCCTCCGCTACTCCGACTCAATCCCTAGGCAGGTACAGAGATGACTACTTCCTTCGAATCCGCGACCGCCCAGCCGCCGGCCCTGCCCGCCCGGGTCTCGCTGACACCCGCCGGCGCCTCCCCCGGGAGACTGGATGGGGCCTGGTGGCCGCGCTCGCACGACCTCGTCCACGAACTCCCGGCGCTCGCAGCGGAGATGGACCCCCGGTGGGGACGGATCATCCGCGTCACCGTGAACCCGACCCACTGGCCGGTCATTCCCCGCGAGGTCCCGGTCACCGGCCACCTCATCCAACTCGGCTGGTTCGAACAGGAGCAGGACGCGGACGAGGTGATGGTCTGCTCCTTCGTCCCACGACGCCTGGAACTGCTGGTGATTCCCCCCGAGACCGAGGCATCCGTCGCCGAGCGCCTGATGGCGGCCGCAGCGGACCCGGCCAACACCCGCACCGGCACCGCCCTGCTGGCAGCCTACGGCGCGCCCACGGCTGGGAGGCCGACTGGTCGGGGGTGACACCCGCCCTGGTGTACTGAGTCTTAGGAAATCCGATGAGACACCCGGTCATCGTGGGAATCGACGGTACGGACGCCAGCCACGACGCGGTCGGTTGGGCCGCGGAGGAGGCCCGTCTGCGTGGCGTCCCCCTGCACGTCCTGCACGCCTGGCTCGGCGAGACCCTGAACGCGCCGGCCGGGCAGGTGACCCGGCAGACCCGCGACACCGGCGAGGAAGCCCTCGAAGCGGCCCGCGAACAGGCCCGCATGTACAGCCCGGGTCTGGAGGTCACCACCGAGCTGGTGGACGACTACGCCCGCGAAGCTCTGTTCGCCGCATCGGAAGAGGCGGACCTGCTGGTCCTCGGAACCCGCGGCTCCGGCGGGTTCTCGCGCCTGCTGGTCGGCTCGACGAGCCTGCACCTGTCCGCCCACGCCCTGTGCCCGGTCGTCGTGGTCCACCCGCGAGACGCCCGGTCGACTCCCGGCGGCGTCCTGGTGGGCGTGGACGGAGAGCAGGGCGGCAAGGGCGTGCTCGCCTTCGCCTTCGAGGCCGCAAGGAGGAGGAATCTGCCGCTGCAGGCCGTGCACGCCTGGAACTATCCCCTGGTCAACGGGCCGGGCCACACCTTTCCCGCCGTGTACGAGGAAGAGCACGTCGCAGCCGAGCGGGAGCGGCTGCTCGCCGAGGCACTTGCGGGGACACAGGAGAAGTACCCCGACGTGGAGGTGGCGGCGATCGCCGTGCGCTCCGGCGCGGCGAAGCTGCTGGTGACGCTCTCCGAAGCCCACCAGCTGGTCGTGGTCGGGCGCCACGGGGCGGTACGCGGGCCCCTGCGGCGTCTGGGCTCGGTGAGCCAAGCGGTCGTACAGCACGTGCAGTGCCCGGTCGCGGTAGTGCCAGTGGGGTGAGCGCACCTGGCGGCCGTGACGCGCTCAGGCCGGGCGAATGGTCCGGCCGGTGACGCGGGTCGGGTTGATCCGCACCCAGAGGTCACGCCTGCCGCCCGCCCAGGGCTCCACCGCGGACTGCTCCATCAGGCGCTGGACTGCTGCGGGCTCGGTGACGTGCTCGACCGTTCCGACGACCACAACGCTCCACCCCCGGCTGCGGGCCTCATCGATCTGGTCCACCTCGAAGGCCACCTCGCCGCCCGGCTCGGCCGCGGTCACGGTGCCGGGGGCCGTGCGGTAGACGACAGTTCCGCCGAGGACGGTGTAGTTGACCGGGACGATGGCGGGCCCGTCGGGCGTGCACATCGCCAGGCGGCCGACCCCGTGCGTGCCGAGCCGGTCGCGGGACTCCTCGGGACCCAGCTTCCACAGCGCCTGCCCGGATGCCGCGTGGCCCCGCCCGGGCGGACCGTCACTGCTGCCCTCCAGCAGCTCCTGCGGCGTCGTCTCCAGAGCTGCTGCCAGTCGGTGCAGGCCGACACTGTCGAAGTCGCCACCGAGTTCCTCCAGCAGCTGGAGGTAGCGGGGCGCCATGTCGGCACGAGTGGCCAGCTGCTCGTGGCTGAGTCCGAGCTGTCGGCGGCGCTGCGCCACCCGCTGGGCAAACCCGCCCTGGCGGCCCACGGTCGAACTGCCGGACCCGTCGGACGGCGTGATGTCCTCGCTCACGACCGATCACCTCCTCCCACCGAGCATGACACCGGCGGCGCAGAGAGGCTGTCCGGGCCACCATGGAGGGGCCCCTCAGCATCGGAGACCACCATGGACTACGGACTCAGTGTCTGGCTCGACCTCCCGTTCGCAGACGCGGTCGAACGCGTGCGAGCCGCACTGGCCGCAGAGGGTTTCGGCATCCTGACCGAGATCGACGTCCAGGCGACGCTTCGCGCCAAACTCGGGGAGGAGATGGAGGACTACCTGATCCTCGGCGCCTGCAACCCCCCGCTCGCGCACCGCGCCCTCGGCGTCGACCGCCGGATCGGCGTGCTGCTGCCGTGCAACGTGGTCGTCCGCACTGCCGACGGCGGCACCGTGGTGGAGGCCATGGACCCGCAGGTGATGGTGCGGATCACCGATCGAGCGGAGCTTACGCCGGTCGCGGACGAGGCGACGGCCCGGCTGCGTGCCGCGCTGGACACCCTGCACGACTGACGTCGACTTCGACGGCGGTGCCAGGGCCTTCAGCGTTCACCGTTGCCCGGGCGGCGGCTGCGCCCGGACCAGAACGGCTCGACCTGCTGCCAGCCGCGCTCCCAACCGCACTCGGCCCGCCGGTCGAGCGCCCGGCGGCGGACGGCGTAGCCGGCCCACACCGCTGCACCTGTCACGGCCAAGGCGCCGAGCCCGTACGTTCCGGCAGTCGTCTCCAGCCGACCGTCGGATTGCGGCGGCGCTGCCGGATTCCCGCTGTCGTCGACCCAGAGCGATATCCGAACCCCCGACGCCGTTCCGGGCGGTACCGGGACGACGCCGATCCGGTGGCCGGTCCGCGGGTAGTCCCAGGCCGCCTTCGCCGAGGTGGCGGTCGACGCCGGGTTGTCGCCTACGGCGGCCAGCGTGGTGGCGGTCACCTGGTGGCGGTGCTGGGCGGTTTGGTGGGCGTGCGCCAGCATGCCGTCCAGCTGGGCCAAGGCGAGCAACGTACTGATGGCCACGCAGAGCGCCAGGGTCACCGTGACGGTGAGCAGCAGCCGGCTTCGGGCCCGGTCGACCGGGCGGCAGAGCGGGTTGCGGTCCTGCCCGACGGCGCGCCGCAGCTGGCGCGAGAGAAGCGTGTGTGAGTACGGGTGCCGGTGCGAGACAGATGCGGCGGGCATGGCGCGCCTCCTCGGTGCTGCGCGGTTCCTGCGGCTCTGCCCTCAGTCTGTTGTGCCGGCCTGTGCGGTCCCTAGGGTCCAGCGGTACCGGAAGGTGGGCCGGTGGGCCCACCCCCCGGTACCGCTCGTACGGCCCCGCTCGGCCCGCTCAGCCCTCCCGCACGATGACCACCGGGCAGGGGGCATGCAACGCGCAGCGCTCGCTCACGGAGCCGAGCAGTGCCCGCGCGAAGGTGCCGTGACCCCGGCTTCCCACGACCAGGAGCTCGGCGCCGCGGGCCGCGTCGATCAGCACGTCGGCCGGGTTCCCGGGGACCAGCCGCCGCCGCACCTCCACCGGTTGCCCATCGCCGAGCACCTCGGCGAGCTCTTGATCGAACTTCCGGCGGGCGACCCCCTCATCGAGGTCCGGGGCGATCACGGGCGCTGACCAGCCGTACGCCACCAGCGTCTCCCACGCACCGACAGCGTCCACAGTCCCCCCGATCAGCTGCGCGTGGCGGATCGCCCACCGCAGAGCCGCGTACGACGACGGCGAGCCGTCGACACCCACCACAACCCGCGGTGCCGCCTCGTTCCCGGTCATCCCAGCTCACCTCACCGTCGCTACCGAACCCCTTCATCCCCCACGCTGCTCCCATTCCGCCCGACCGGCCAGCAGAGGCCTCGGCCCTCGCCTTCATCGGCCAGTTCGCCGAGGTCCCCGACGACGTCGTCTTCACCGTCGAGTACTCGGTGCGTACCGCCTGGACCGCCGTCGCGCAGCTGCTGAAGCTCGACAGGCAGCCGCCGCCCGTCTACAAGGGCCAACACGACCCGCGCGTCCTGGTGCACGCCCTGCAGACCATGCACCGCCGGTAACCCCGCGATCCGCTCCTGTGCCCGAATCTGTGCGGTTCGCTTCACGAACCGGCGCGAAGAGAGGAACCTCGGCGTCATGACAGCAGCAATCTCGGTCTCCGGACTGGTGAAGACCTTCGGCCGCACCCGCGCCCTCGACGGCCTGGAGCTGACCGTCGCCCAGGGCGAGGTGCACGGCTTCCTCGGGCCGAACGGCTCGGGGAAGTCCACCACCATCCGGGTCCTGCTGGGCCTGCTGCGCCGCGACTCGGGCACCGCACGGCTGCTGGGCGGCGACCCCTGGCACGACGCCGTCACGCTGCACCGCCGACTGGCGTACGTGCCCGGCGACGTCACGCTGTGGCGCAACCTGTCCGGCGGCGAGGCGATCGACCTGCTCGGGCGGCTGCGCGGCGGCCTGGACGCGGGCCGCCGCACCGAGTTGCTGGAGCGCTTCGAGCTGGACCCGACGAAGAAGGGCCGCGCCTACTCCAAGGGCAACCGGCAGAAGGTCGCCCTGGTCGCCGCGCTGGCCTCCGAGGCCGAACTGCTGATCCTGGACGAACCGACCTCCGGACTCGACCCGCTGATGGAGGAGGTCTTCCGCCGGTGCGTCAGCGAGGAGCGCGACCGCGGCCGGACCGTCCTGCTCTCCAGCCACATCCTGTCCGAGGTCGAGGCTCTGTGCGACCGGGTCAGCATCATCCGGGCCGGGCGCACCGTCGAGACCGGCTCACTCACCGAACTGCGCCACCTCACCCGGACCGCCGTCAGCGCCGAACTCGCCGCCGATCCCACCGGATTGGAGAGCCTGCCCGGCGTCCACGACCTGGTGGTCGACGGCAACCGGGTGCGCTGCCAGGTGGACGCCGAGCACCTGGACGCGCTGCTGCGCGCGTTCGGCCGCAGCGGCGTGCGCAGCCTCACCAGCCGCCCGCCGACGCTGGAGGAGCTCTTCCTGCGCCACTACGCGACCGAGGTGACGGCGTGACGGCCCTGACCGGCACCGGCCCGCTGCTGCGGCTCGCCCTACGCCGCGACCGGATCACGCTGCCGGTCTGGGTCTACCTGCTCACCGCGTCGGTCGCCTCCACCACGTACTCGTTCAAGAAGCTCTACGGCACGGCTGCTTCGCGCGATCAGCTCGCCGCGAGCCTGGCGGGCAACGGCTCGTTGCGGGCGCTGTACGGTCCGCTCGGCGACAGCAGCATCGGCGGCATCACGGTGTGGCGGATCGGCGTCACCGGTGCCGCGCTCGCGGCGGCCATGAGCATCCTGCTGGTCGTGCGGCACACTCGGGCCCAGGAGGAGGACGGCCGGCTGGAGCTGATCGGCGCGGGCGCCGTCGCCCGGCCCGCACCGCTGACCGCCGCGCTGGCCGCCGCCGCCCTCGCGAACGGGCTTCTCGCCCTGCTGACGACGGCCTCGCTGGTCGCCCTCGGGCAGCCGCTCGCCGGGTCGCTCGCCTTCGGCTGCTCGCTGGCGGTCTGCGGCCTGGTCTTCGCCGGCGTCGCGTCCGTCACCGCGCAACTGGCCGAGACCGGGCGGGCGGCGAACAGCCTGGCCGGCGCCGCCCTCGGCCTGGCGTACGTGCTGCGCGCGGCCGCCGACGCGTCCACCGTCCACGGGCCGGGCGCGTTGAACTGGCTCTCCCCGATCGGCTGGAGCGAGCAGGTCCAGCCGTACGGCGCCGACCGGTGGTGGGTGCTGCTGCTCTCGCTCGCGGTGGCAGGGCTGCTGGCCGGCGTGGCCTACACGCTGGTCGGCAGGCGGGACCTGGGGTCGGGGCTGCTGCCGCAACGGCCCGGCCCGGCCACTGCGGCGCGCACGCTGCGCACGCCGTTCGCGCTGGCCGTGCGGCTGCAGCGCGGCACGCTGGCCGGGTGGTGCGCGGCCTTCGCGGTGGCCGGTGGCGTGTTCGGCGCCATCGCCAAGGGGATCGTGGACCTGGTCGGCGGCAACCGCCCGGTGGCGGACGTGCTGCGGCGGATGGGCGGTCAGCACGGCGTCGCCGACGCGTACCTGTCCAGCATCATGGGCGTGCTCGGGATGCTCGCGGCCGTCTACGCCGTGCAGTGCGTGCTGCGGCTGCGTGCCGAGGAGACCGAAGGCCGCGCGGAACCGGTGCTGGCCGGCCCGGTGTCCCGGCTCAGCTGGGCAGCCGGGCACCTGCTCTTCCCCCTGCTCGGCAGCGCAGCTCTGCTGACGTGCGGCGGGCTCGCTGCCGGTGCGGCTGAGCACGCGACGCTCGGCGACCAGGCCGGATCGGTCGCCGAACTGCTCAGCGGTGCGCTGGTCCAGCTGCCGGCCGTCTGGCTGACGGCCGCCGCCACCGTCCTGCTCTTCGGCCTGGCGCCCCGGTGGACCTCGGCGGGCTGGGGCGTCCTCGCCGCCTTCGTGCTGATCGGCTGGCTCGGCCCCGCCCTGCAGGCGGACCAGTGGGTGCTCGACCTCTCCCCCTTCACCCACACCCCGCACCTGCCTGGTGGCACCTTCGCCGCCCAACCCCTGCTCTGGCTCACCCTCCTGACCGCCACCCTCACCGCAGCGGGGCTTACCGGGCTCCGCCACCGCGACCTCGGCTGACAATCGAGCCCCAGAGCGGATCCACGCCCGACCGCCACCGCGGCGCGGGCTCTGGCGGTGGCCCGGGCGGGGCTCGGGTTCGTGTTCCTCTGGGCGTTCTTCGACAAGGCGTTCGGGTGGGGCTACGCCACGTCGAGCAGTGGTGCGTGGGTCAACGGCGGCTCACCCATGAAGGGGTAGCGAGCTGGTGGTCGGGTTGTGTGAATAGGTGAGGAGTAGCTCGATCGGGTGAGCTTCGGGTAGAGAGGTGTGGGGCGGTCCCGCTGGTCGGTTAGCGTCGGTGGTGCGATCTGGCCCAAGGCCGACGCGGTTGCCACCTTCGTGGAACGCACCGGCGGCCTGGCCGCCATCGGCCCACTGGACGACGCCCTCGGCATCCTGCTCGGCACCACCGTCCGCCCCACCGCCCATGGTGGGCGGTGAAGCGAACGCCCCAACGGCCACAAGGGGCGCGAGGAAGACGTCAACCGGTACTGGTCCCCGCTCACCACCGGGGTGATCCCGCCCGCCGTGAGCACCCGGACGTCGACCGTGCCGGTGCCGGCCGGAGCCGTCGCCACCGCTCGCGCCCGTTCGGCCGTAGTAGGGGGCCGTTCGGCCCACCGCCCGCGCGGCCGTCGGCCCCGACCGGCCCTGTCCCCGGCCCTCGCCGCAGAGGACGGTATAGGACAGAGCGAAACCGCCGTACACACCCCGCACCGCGCCGCCCGCCGGACCCGAGGAGACCGTTCCCATGCGCGAGACCGCCCCTTCGACCACCGCCCCGCTACCCGACCAGGAACTGCGGGAGCTGGACGCCCACTGGCGGGCCGCCAACTACCTGGCGGTCGGCCAGATCTACCTGCTCGACAACGCACTGCTGCGCGAGCCGCTGCTCCCCGACCACATCAAGCCCCGCCTGCTCGGCCACTGGGGTACCTCCCCCGGGCTGAACCTGGTGCACACCCACGTCAACCGGGTGGTCAAGCAGCGCGGCCTGGACGCGATCTGCGTCTGGGGCCCGGGCCACGGCGGGCCGGCCGTCCTGGCCAACTCCTGGTTGGAGGGCAGCTACACCGACACCTACCCGGACATCACCCGCGACGCCGACGGCATGGCCCGGCTGTTCAAGCAGTTCTCCTTCCCCGGCGGAGTGCCCAGCCACGTCGCCCCCGAGACACCCGGCTCGATCCACGAGGGCGGGGAGCTGGGCTACTCGCTCTCCCACGCCTACGGCGCAGCGCTCGACAACCCCGGCCTGCTGGTCGCCTGCGTGGTCGGTGACGGCGAGGCCGAGACCGGACCGCTGGCCACCGCCTGGCACAGCAACAAGTTCCTCGACCCGGTGCACGACGGCGCCGTGCTGCCGATCCTGCACCTCAACGGCTACAAGATCGCCAACCCCACCGTCCTCGCCCGACTGCCCGAGGAAGAACTGGACGCCCTGCTGCGCGGCTACGGCCACGACCCGATCCACGTCACCGGCCACGACCCCCTCGCGGTCCACCAGTTGATGGCCGACGCGATGGACACCGCCGTCGACCGGATCACCGCCCTCCAGCAGGCCGCCCGAGTGCAGAGCGATACCAGCCGCCCGCACTGGCCGATGATCGTCCTGCGCACCCCCAAGGGCTGGACCGGCCCGGCGGAAGTCGACGGCCTGCCGGTGGAAGGGACTTGGCGCGCCCACCAGGTCCCGCTGGACCAGGTACGCGAGAACCCCGAGCACCTGGCCCAACTCTCCGCCTGGCTACGCTCCTACCGCCCCGAGGAACTCTTCGACGAGCACGGCCGCCCGACCCCGCAGGTGCTGGCCTGCATCCCCGAGGGCCGGCGCCGGATCGGGGCCAACCCGCACGCCAACGGCGGCCTGCTGCTGCACGAGCTCCCAATCCCCCCGCTGGAGCACTACGCCGTCCCCGTAGACAAGCCCGGCTCCACCCTGCACGAGCCCACCCGGGTCCTGGGCGACCTGCTGGCGCAGATCATGGCGGACACCGCCGAGCGCCGCGACTTCCGGATCGTCGGCCCCGACGAGACCGCCTCCAACCGCCTCCAAGCCGTCTACTCCGCCACCGGCAAGGCCTGGCAGGCCGAGGTGCTGGCGACCGACGAACACCTCGCCCACGACGGCCGGGTGATGGAGATCCTCTCCGAACACACCTGCCAAGGCTGGCTGGAGGGCTACCTGCTGACCGGCCGGCACGGCCTCTTCTCCTGCTACGAGGCGTTCGTCCACATCGTCGACTCGATGGTCAGCCAGCACATCAAGTGGCTGCGCACCACCCGGAAGATCCCCTGGCGCGCACCGATCGCCTCTCTCAACTACCTGCTCACCTCGCACGTCTGGCGCCAGGACCACAACGGCTTCTCCCACCAGGACCCCGGCTTCGTGGACCACGTGCTCAACAAGAGCCCCGAAGCCGTCCGGGTCTACTTCCCACCGGACACCAACACCCTGCTCGCGGTGGCCGACCACGTCCTGCGCAGCCGCGACTACGTCAACGTCGTGGTGGCCGGCAAGCAGCCCTGCTTCGACTGGCTCACCCTGGAGGAAGCCCGCGCGCACTGCTCGCGCGGCGCCGGCATCTGGCCCTGGGCCGGCACCGACGACGGCAGCCGCGAGCCGGACGCCGTGCTCGCCTGCGCGGGCGACGTCCCCACCCAGGAGGTGCTGGCCGCCTCCGACCTGCTGCGCGAGCATCTGCCGGAACTGGCCGTCCGGGTCGTCAACGTGGTCGACATCGCCCGCCTGATGCCCGCCGAGGAGCACCCGCACGGCATGCCCGACTCGGAGTTCGACGCGCTCTTCACCCGCGACAAGCCGGTGATCTTCGCCTACCACGGATACCCCTGGCTGATCCACCGCCTCGCCTACCGCCGCACCGTCCACCCGCACCTGCACGTGCGCGGGTACAAGGAGTCCGGCACCACCACCACACCCTTCGACATGGTCGTGCGCAACGACCTCGACCGCTACCGCCTGGTCATGGACGTCATCGACCGGGTCCCCGGCCTCGCCCTCCGTGCCACCGCCGTCCGCCAGCAGATGGCCGACGTCAGGATCCGCCACGAGGCCTGGATCCGCGAACACGGCACCGACCTGCCCGAAGTCACCGACTGGACCTGGCACGGCTGACCAGCTCACGACTCGCCGGGCCCGGCGGCACCGCTTCCCCCTGCAACCCGACGGAGGTCGACCACCATGTACTTACCAGTCGTCGTCGGAGTCGACGGCTCACCGGACGCTCTGGCAGCCGCCGCCTGGGCCGCACGCGAGGCGGCGGCCCGCCACCGCCCGCTGCGCATCGTGCACGCCGTGGCCCTGATGCCGCACCTGCTGCCCAGTTCTCCGCGTCCGGTCGCCGTCGTGCCCGGGCAGGCCGAGCGAGCCACCTGAGCGACGCACCGGCTCACGGTGCGTTCGAGAAGGTCACGGCACTGATCAACTTGTCCAGAACCGTCTCCGGCGGCAGCCGTGGCCTGCGCCGGTACGTACGACGAAGCTCCGATGGAACGGGGTGACCTTCCAAGTCGCCTCGCACCACCGAAGCTTCGATGTGTCGTCAGTCTGCCACTGCCCGCCGGACTCCCCGGGGTAGTTGGTGCCGAGCCCGACCAGTGCGCTCTCCGAAGACCTGCGACTCCGCCCAGCAGCGACGTAGGGTGACCGTTGTTGAAGCTCAGTGCGTGGTTACGGTCGTGGGCTCCCCAACAGTCAGGGGCCTCAGGGACGCCTCAAGGCCCTTGGCGCAGTCGGACACAGAGCAGGGGAGAGCGCCTGTGGGTGGGGACCAGGTACCGTCGCGGATGCCGCAGTTGCGGTTGGACGAGCTGCTGGAGGAGCTCCAGGCGCGCATCGACGCGGCCCGGGGCACTCGTGACCGGGTCCACAGCCTGCTGGAGGCCGTACTGTCGGTCGGCCGGGAGCTCGACCTCGCGCAGGCGCTGCGGCGGATCGTGGAGGCGGCCGCCGTGCTGGTCGACGCCCGCTACGCGGCGCTGGGCGTGATCGGTCCCGACGGGCAGACACAGATGGAAGGCTGAGGTATCCAAGACCAAGCTCGCCGACGCCTTGTGGCCCGTCCTGGAGCAGAAAATCGTTGCCTCGCTGCTGAACCCGGACGCTCCACTGCCTTCGATCGCGAGGGTACCTTCGAAACCAGATGGTGCTTAGAGGTCGCGCAGATTGGCGGGCTGATGCGAGCCACCAGGCAGACGGAACGGGCACAGGTTCCGTGATCATGGAGTTGCGACGCTCTGTGATCTTGGGGGAGACCTGTGCCTGTGCTGCCATCCTGGCTGACCGAACCGCTGTGGGACCAATTCGCCGCCATGCTGCCGCAGCGGCCGGAATTCGATCCGGCGCACCCGCTGGGCTGCCACCGGCGCCGGATCGGCGACCGGCTCGTCTTCGACAAGCTGCTGCAGGTCCTCCGGTTCGGCTGCTCCTACGAGGCGATAGCGGACTCCACCTGCTCGGCCACGACGATCTGCAACCGCCGCGACGAGTGGATACGCCTGGGGCTGTTTGCCCGGCTGAAGCAGATCGCGCTCGGCGCCTACGACCGCATCGTCGGTCTCGTCCTCGACCAGATCGCCGTGGACGGCGCCATCACCAAGGCCCCGGGCGGCGGCGAGGCGGCCGGACGCTCACCGGTCGACCGGGGCAAGCAGGGAATGAAGCGCTCGGGCATGACAGACGGCTACGGCATCCCGCTCGGCCGCGTCCTGGCCGGCGCCAACCGCCACGACTCCCCGCCGCTGGCCCCAACTCTCGATCTTCTGAGCGAACTTGGTCCTCTGCCCGACGAGATCACCGTCCATCTCGACGCCGGCTACGACTCGGCCAACTCCCGTATCCTGCTGGCCGAGCGTGGTCTGCACGGCTGGATCGCTCGCAAGGGGATCAAAGCTCCGATCCAGGCCACCCACCGGTGGCACATCGAGCGCACGCACGCCTGGCAGAACGCCTTCCACCGGCTCGCGCGCTGCTATGAACGCCGGACCAGCGTGATCGTGGCCTTCTTCGACCTCGCCGACACGATCATCATCGTACGCAGCCTGATCCGCCGAGCCTGGACCAGTCACGGCTGGGCAGCGCGCCCCCAATGCCGACCATGACCAGGCACCCATCTCCATCTGCGTCCCCCGGCCGCATGGAGAACGCGCATGGGCGAGCTGGATCACATCTCCGCACACCTGGTGAGCCGTCAGCGAACGAAGGCATAGCGGCGGGCCCGGCCGCGCAGGCTTGGGGGTATGGATGTGATCGAAGTGCGGCCGAGGCTGCACATGCTCCGCTTCCCGGTAGGGACCGCTTATCTGTGGCGGGACGGCGACCGGCTGACCCTGATCGATACCGGGACGGCGGACTGCGCGACGGAGATCGAGGAAGTGCTAGAGGGCGAACTGCGGCGGATCGTTCTGACGCACTGGCATGAGGACCACGCGGGCTCGGCCGCCGAACTGGCCGCCCGGCACGGGGCGGAGGTGGTGGCGCATCGGCTGGAGGCTCCGGTGATCCGGGGCGAGGCGACCGGGGCGCCAGCGGTGTTGGAGGAGTTCGAGCTATCTATCAGAGCGGCTCTTCCGCCGCTGCCGCCAGCTCCACCGTGCCGGGTGGACCGGGAAGTCGAGGACGGCGACATCCTGGACTTCGGTGGCGGGGCTGTGGTCATCGCGGTGCCTGGACACACCGAGGGGTCGATCGCGCTCCACCTGCCTGGACCGGGCGTGCTGTTCACTGGCGATACGGTCGCCAACGTCGGCCGGACCATGCTCGGTGTCTTCAATACCGACCGCGCCCGTGCCATCGAGTCGCTGCACCGGTTGGCCAAGCTGGAGGTCGAGACGGCGGTCTTCGGGCACGGCGACCCGATCGGCCGCGGCGCGACGGCTGCGCTGCAGGCAGCAGCAACAACGGTGTGACCGTGCCCCACTCGGCGCAATCGCAGGTTCCGTGATCACGGGGCCATGACGCTCCGTGATCACGGAACCTGCATTTGCCACGCCTGCCCACCGGACAAAGCTGTCGCCTATCTGTGCGACCTCTTAACTGTCTTGGGCTTCTTGGTCACGCCGGTAGTGTCACACTCCGCGGCCCCAGTCTGCTGCCCGTTCTGCCAACCTGGGGAGCAGGGATCCGCTACACGATCTTGCATGGCCGTCGTCGTCCTGCCTCAACATGCTGCACTTGGCAGAGAACAACCCTGCCCAGGCCACCCGGTACTGGCGGCCTGCCGACCTGGCCCGCCTTCCCATCCAGGCCACCGCGACGCTGACCGCGCCGAGCCCCCTGAAGGTCGCGCGGATGCGGGCAGCGACCGCCCGCTCCACACCCGCGCCGAGGCCGAGCACCTCCGCGCTCGCCTACACCACCGTCACCCGGCCTGCGGCGCTCCCGAGGCCCGCGCTCGCCGGCCGAGCCCGCTGACCCGCCGCGAGGACCCTGCCATGCCCAACACGCCTGACACGCCTCGCGAGTACCGGGTCGCCCCGCGCTACCTCGCCAACGCGGACGCCGACGGTTCCGAAGCCGTCCAGCCGCTGGTCGACGCCGGCTGGGCTTTGAGCCAGGACGACGAGGGGAACACCTTCGTCGTCTCACCGGACCTGCGCGCCCGCGTCGCGGACTTCACCACCGCACTCGCCGACGCCTACACCCACGGCCCCGGCGCGTACCTGAACCGCGACGACCGGACCGTCGGAGTCGAGACGTGCCTCGGACTCCTCGCCGGAAAGTGGAGCCTGAACCCCGCCACCCCCTTCCTCACCTACCAGTCCCCGGACCGTTTCGTCCGACTCCACGTCCAGGACAAACCCTTGCGGCACGACGCCGAGATGGCCAGCGACACCGAGCGCTGGCTGTTCGAGGCCGGACCGCCCGGCCAGTTCTGGTACGCCACCGCCTCCTCGCGCCTGCCCGAGCACCTCCTGCAGGCGCTGACCACCGCCGTCACCAACCCGGCCCCGGTCCACCGGTCCATGCGGCGCATCGACCTGGCCGACCTTCCTGCCGTGGCCACCGCGACGCCGACCGCGCCGAGCCCGCTGGAAGTCGCGCGCGTCCGCGCGGCCACCGCCCACTCGACCACCTCCCCTTCCTCGCGCCCCCCGCTGGAGGCCCTCCACCTTTCAGACCTGGAGGGCGAGCTACTGGAGAAGGTGTTCGGGGTGCGGGCTGCGGCGCTGGATCACCAGCTCACCGGCGCCCGCCGGTCGAGATCGACCAGCGGGCGCCGGCGGTATCGGTCGTGCGAGGTATCAGCTGAGCCGCTTGGCGAGTTGGGCGTAGAGCCCGGTCAGGGCGGCGGCGGGTGAGACGGGGAACATGTTGAGGAACCCGTGGATCAGGCCGTCGTAGTTGCGCACGAAGACGTCCACGCCCGCCTTGCGCAGCGCATCGGCGTAGGCCTGGCCCTCGTCGCGCAGAGGGTCGAACTGCGCGGTGCCGACGATCGCGGGAGCGAGGCCGGCCAGGCTTGCCGCGTTCAGCGGGGAGACCTGGGCGGAGCCGCGGACAGCGGGGTCGTCGCCGGCGTAGAGGTGCTGGATGTCGATGAGGTTCTCGGTGGTGAGCATGTACCCGGTGGCGTTCTCGACGCGCGAGGGGTAGGTGCCGGTGAAGTCGGTGGGCGGGTAGGCGAGCAGCTGGGCGGCGAGCGGGAGGCCCTCGTCGCGGAAGGTCTGGGCGATCACGGCGGCGAGGTTGGCGCCCGAACTGTCGCCGGCCGGGGCGCAATCGCCGGCTGGCGCCACGGGAGTGACCGCGCGGTGCGCGGCCGCCGCGGCGAGGGGCTGCGGGAACAGGACGAGCAAGGCTGATGCGAGCGCGAGTCGCACCTGTCGAGCGGTCAACCTGGGATCCTCGATTGGGGTGGGGACCTGTTCTGCCAGAACCTAGAGGACCCCGACCAGTCGCAGTCCCTGCTCATCTTCACCGCGACGCATGGCGCCGACAGCTACGACAAGCTGGATCTGTTGAACGTCCTCGGCGCGGACAGCTTCCCGATCGGCTCACGCACCCGGGGACGGCGGCACCGGACTCGTGAACTACTGCTCCAGGCCCAGCCGGAAGGCGTGGTAGGGGATACGACGCTCCCACGGCTCCCAGTGAGCCGTCCGCTCCGGCGTGATCATGTGTCCGATCGGGCCCGCGATGCACAGTCCGTCGAGGACCTCCTGCCGCACGGCGGCGCGGATCACCAGATCGGCGAGCTGCTGGCCGTTGCCGGTGACGTCGACATCCCACGTACCGGCGCTCAGGCCGCCCCGGACGGCCTGGACGGCCGCGGGCGTCCCGTTGCGGGACACCATGGCCACTTCGCCCAGCCGTCCGGTCTCCCTGAGGGCCTCGACGGCGCCCAGCATGGTCTCGTCGTTGTAAGGGATGAGGCCGTCGAGTCGGGGGAAGTCGGCCAGGATATTGAGTGCCTTCTGCCGGCCGCCCTCAGCCACATCGCTGACGTTCTTGTACCGGGGGTCCTCGGGGTCGTTCACCAGGTGCAGGCCCATCAGGCGCAGTCCCCGCTGGAGGCCCATGACCAACTCGTCGTCGTCCACGGAGCCGGGGCCGCCGATCACGGCGACGTCCGCTCCGGTCGGCAGCAGCGCGGCGAGATGCTCGGCCATGTAGACGCCGTGGTTGAAGTTCGGATAGACGATGGACGCGGAAACGGGATAGTGCGGGCGCTCCAAGGTGATGACGGGGATGCCCTGCCGCATCGCGGCCGCCGCCCCCACCGCTGCGGAGTCGGGGGTGACCACCCAGACCACGATCGCGTCCACCCCCGCCTTGACACCGGCCAGCATCGCGGCGTCGGCGGTGTCCGGCCAGTCCTTGTCGCGGAAGTCGGCGCAGATCACCCGCAGTTCGATGCCGCTCTCGGCGAGCCGGCACTGCAGACCCTGGCCGACCGCGTCGACGGCCGCGTTCGCGCCGTACTCCATCGGGCTGACGTACAGGACGCGCATGGTGGTCGATCTCCCTGCTCTCGGGCCGGTGACGGTGAGTCATGCCTTGTTCCCGCGCGTGGTTCCCGCCGCGCCAGTGGGTCTGGCGGTTCCAGAACGATCCGCGTCGCGGGAGCGCGGCGCGGATCGTCGGTGACCTTGCTTCACCGCCGGCCCAGGGGCTTGGCGGTGTTCCTTACGCCTCGTGCGTCCGGTAGGCCACGCTCTGCAGGACCTCCTGGGTGATCTGCGCGAGCGGCGCGGTGGCCGCGTCCTCGGTGAGCAGTTCCTCAGCGCTGGGCAGGGCCGAGGGGTCGATGTCATTGGACATGTCGGGCTCTCCTCTACTCTCGGGTATCTCCTGGTGCGGATTCATCAATCGCGTCGATTGCCGACGGCGGAGTGATGGTCAGGGGCCCAGTTCCAGGTGCACCCACTCCGGTCCCCACATCACGGGTACGGCTGGGCGGCGGCGGAATACCGGGTGGGGTTCGGCCAGGCGCGCGTTGTGCTCCGGGGCGGCCAGTGCGCCGCATATCTCCTCGGTGATGGTGGTGGCCAGATGGTTGCCGAGGCAGATGTGCGAGCCGACTCCGAAGACCAGTTCTCGTCCCTGGCGGGGACGTTCGTGCTTGAAGACGTCGGGCTCCGGAAAGCGGCTGGGATCACGGCTGGCACGCAGGACCACGGTGCGCACGAATTGGCCGCGCCGAATGGTCTCGCCGTTGATCACGACATCTCGTGTCGCGCGCCGAAGAGCCGTTTCCACTGCGGGACAGGCGAAGCGCAGGGTCTCCCGCACCACCTTCGCGAGTTCCCGCCTGTCCTGGCGAGCCTGTTCCAGGACGGTGGCGTCGCGGAACAGGTAGTACGCCGCGGCGGCGATCAGGTAAGTGGTCGTGTAGAGGCCGGCCGTGTAGAGCGCGCGGGCATTGGCTGAGATTTCCTGCTCGGAAAGCCCCCCGCCGTGTTTGCGCCGTTCCAGCGCATGGGCCAGCACGCTTCCGGCGGGCACCGCGCGTGCATCCGCCACCACCTCGCCGATGAGGCGGTCGATCGAGGTGACAGCCTCGACGACCTCGGCCAGCAGGCCCTCCGACCACTGCGGCGTTCCGAAGGCGCCTGCCCTGACCGTGACATCCGCCCACTGGCCGAACTCGGCGCGTGCGTCCGCGGGGATGCCCACGACCTCGGCCATCACCTCGCGGAGGACCGGCTTGCCGATGTCCTCGACGACCTCGGCCCGACCGGAGGGCAGGCAGCCAGTGACCGAATCATCAACCACCTCGCGGATGGAGGGGCGCCAGGCCTCGACGGACTCCCGGGTGAAGGCGTCACGCAGCTCATGCCGTAGTCGGCGATGGGCCTGCCCGCCAGTGTAGAGCGGGATGTGCCTGGCCTGCTCCCACAGCGGTTCCAGGGCCGTACGCTCTGCCGCGGTCCCAAGACCACGGGGCAACGGAAGGAGCGGAACCTCCAGCGCGCTGCTGCGCATGACCGCCACGGCCTCTGCGTATCCCTCGACCACCCAGCAGCCCAACGAGTCGCTGAAGTGCATCCCCGGACCCGGCCGACCTGCCGCTGCCATCTGCCCAGTCACAGGGCAGTTCGGCGAGGAAGCCGTCGACGGCTTGCCGGCCACTCCCGCGGCCAGGCCGCTGTGGAGGGAGCTGTCAGCCACGGGGAACGACCACCTCAAGCCTTCTTGGCAACGCATCGGTTGAGTCGAAGATCGGTTTGTAAGGCCGCTGCGTCGCCCTTGAGTTCCGGCGGGCATGTGCAGCTGGTTTCCGCGTCATCACGCATGCTCTATCGATCGGGCGAGCGTGAGCCAGGTACGGGCAAGGAGCATGCTCGAAGCAGCGCCGAACAGAGGGGCTCCAGCCAGCCGTTGATATGGAAATCAGCCAAGTGGAGGATGAGTTACAATGGTGCAACTTTGCTGACGGCGTGTCAATACTCTCCTGGACCTGCCCGTTGACCTGGGTCTTGCATGATGGCTCGTCGGACTCCCGGCAGTCGCATCCAAGGGCTGGTGCAAACCGTCACGGGGCGTAGATGCCGTGCTGAACCACCAAGTTCGCACGTCTGTTGGCGTTAAGAGTCCTACGCCTTGTCCGCGCGCGTATCGCCCGCACAATGCCCTGCGTGCCGAAATCAATGCCTTCTGAGCACCGTCCAGGACAACAGGATCACCGAAACCCAAGCCTTCTTCGGAGGTCGCGTCCCGAAAGGGCCGGACCTCATCGCCAACCCAGGCGGGCGCGTGCTGGCGGAACTCGGCCTGAGCGCGGCCGAGCAGGTGGAACCACTCCTCCTCGCTCCAGCCCCAGAAGGTCCCGCCGGTCTCCGCGCAGGCGTCAGCAGCACTGCGACCACGTCGAGCATGGCCCGTCGGCGATGCGGAGTGGGCGGGGAGTCCATTGCGGAGTTGACCGTGCCGTTCGGCGCGGTGCGCAGGGCGACGCGCGCACCAGGGGTGATGCTGGTGGCGCGCTGGATCTGGGCGGGGAGGATGAGGCGCCCGCGCTGCCCGATCGTGACGTCAGCGGCTCGTACCGGCAGCGCAGGTCTCCCGTGGTCCACTCCGAGAGATGAACCGAACGGTCGAGGCCGGGAGGTGGCGGGCCTACCGAGGCGAGCACTTCCGGAGGCCATCGGTCGGGCACGAGCTGCTGGCGCAACCGCGAGGGCAGGGAGACTGTCGACCAGGCCAACCGACCGGCAAGGTAACGCCGCGCCACCGGCAGGACGGCGCCCCGAACCTGCACCGCGCCAGAACGACTGGATGTCCCGTGAGTGGCCGGATGTAGCGGCTGGCGCTGCGGGCAACCAATGCCATGCTGCGAAGCCGGGGAGGACTCTTGCAATGGAGGCGGGGGAAGCAGCGGAGGCGGGGGCGGGGACAGCGGGGGCGACGGCGGGAGCAGCGGCGGGGACGGGGGGTGACAGGGGTCTGGGAAGCTGCCCGACCACCGTCGTCTCGGCTCCTACGCGGCCTGGATGCCACCGACAACGAGCTTCTGGTGGAATGTCAGCCGGCTCGCCGGTACTCGTTGATGAGGCCTGCGACGGCCTGGCGACGTTTGATCCGGGTACCGACCCTGCTGAGCGGTACGCCTGCTTGTCGAAGACGGCCGGCACTGAACGCCCCGGGTCCCTTTGACGTCATGTCAAGAGAACCCGGGGCGCGCTCGGACTGCGGCTACGACCTGGTCATGACCGCCCGGTCGAGGCTCCCGGCGAAGTCGGCGAGCAGCTCGGCGAGATCGCCCGCCAGTTGGCGTGCCTCGGCGACCGAGATGAATTCACCCCGGTGAGCGACCGTACTGGTGAGCTCGCCGTTGTGTTCCGTGAGCGTCACCGTGAGGCCGAACTGCTTGTCGTGCACCGCCAGGGACTCGGTGTACACCGGTGTCAGCACGGCGCCGCCGAGTTCGGCATGGCGGTTGGTGCGCGAGTTCATGTTGAGGATCAGATCGCCGAACGGAGTGCGCCCCTCCCTCCGTTCCGGGTCGAGGTGGGCGATCACCACGTCGAAGGGCACGCTGCTGTGCTCTGTCCCGTCCAGCGCCGCGGACCGCAGCTGCCGCAGCACATCGACCACCGCGGCACCGGGGGCGAGCCTCGACCGCAGCACCATGGTGTTCAGGCACGGGCCGAGAACGTCGGCGAACCGGCCCTGGTTCCGGCCGCGGGAGGCGATCGGGACCTCGAAGGTGATGTCGCTCTCGCCGCTCCATCGGTGGAACACGACCGCCAGTGCGGTCGCCGCGACGATGAACCAGGAGACGCCGAGTTCGGCCTGGACCGGCTGCAGTCGGCCGAGCAGTCCCCCGCCGGTCGCCATGGCCACCGACCCCTCCTCCTGCGGCGTGGCAGACGTAGGGACGTCCACATACGCCGGGGCACCGGACAGTGCGTCGGCCCAGTACCGTAGGTCCGCGGCCCAGGTCCCGTCCGTCTTCTCGGCCTGCTGCGCGGCGACGAACTCCCGGTACTGAACGGCTGCGGGTCCGGCCGCCCGTCCTTGCCGGGCAGCCGCATGGCACCGCTCCAACTCGGCGAGCAGGATGGGGATCGACTCACCGTCGATCACCAGATGGTGCACGCAGACCAGCAGGGCCCGGCGCCCGGCGCCGAGGTCGGCGACGGCCACCCGCAGGAGCCGACCGGACTCCGGATCGAACCTGCGCGTCGCGGCGTCCGTCAGCCAGGCGGTGATGCCGTCGTCAGGGCTCGCGGTGCCCCGCAGGTCGAGTTGCTCGATCTGCGGCTGCCACGGCTCTCCCACCTGCTGCACGAGCGCGCCGTCGCGCTCGACGAACCGGGTGCGCAGGATTTCATGGCTCTCCACCAGCATCGCCAGCGCCTTGCCCAGCAGGTCCGGCTCCAGCACGCCGGAGGTCTTCCACGCCAGGCAGACGTTTCCGCGCGCGGACTCGTCGGACTGTTCGATCAGCCAGATCCGCTGCTGGAAGTTGCTCGCGGGGACCTCCGCGCCGTCCGGCGCGACGGCGGCGTCCGGACCGGTCACCTCAGCGGTCGGGCCGACCGTCGCCAGGACCTGGTCCGTGAAGTCGCGCAACCGGGGGAAGGTGAACAGCACCCGGATCGGAACCTCCACCCCGAAATGCTTTCCCGCCTGTAGCGTCAGCGCCTCGGCCAGCAGCGAATGCCCGCCCAGCTCGAAGAACGAATCCTCGGGGCCGATCCCCTCGAAACCCAGTACCTCCTCCCACACCGCCGCCATCTCGGCCAGCCCACCGGACCCGGCCCCATCCGGCCTATCGGTCGGTACGACGGCCGGCACGACGGCCGGCTGGGGGGCCGGCTGGGGGGCCATCGTCGGCCTGGCGACGTGCCCGAGGACCGGGGCGAGGGTCGTCCGGGGATCGGCCGCGATGGTCTTCAGGATCGCCAGGTAGTCCTCGGCCAGGTCCGCCACGGCGGCCGGGCCGACCGCGCCCGTGGGGTCCTTCCACAGCACATGGGTACCGCCGGTGTCCTCCCTGACCATCACCGCGAGCGTGTACCCGGCGGTGCTCTCCACGTCGAGCATGCTCAGCGTGCAGGAGGTGCCACCGGAGCGCAGTTCGAGGTTCTGCACATCGACGTCGGCGCGCTGTCCCGCGTGCCAGTACTGGAACAGGGACTGATGGGTGTGGGCGCGGGCCTGCGGACCGGTGAAACCCGCCTCGCGCATGATGGCGGGAAGCGGAAGCTCGCCGTGGCTCAGGGACTCCTTGACCGCGGACCGCAGCGCGCGTATCAGCTCCGCATAGCTGTCGGTGGCTCGGAGCCGGTGCCGGATCGGCAGCGGGTTGACGAAGTAGCCGACCGTGTCCCGGAGTGAGGGGTCGGTCCGGCCGTGGAACGGGATGGACACCATGAGGTCGTCCAGGCCGCTGTGCCGCCGAAGCAACGCGAAGTAGGCACCGAGCAGCACGGTGAAGTAGGAGCACCCCAACTCCTCCGCGCAGGACCGGAGATGGTCCGCGAGTTCGGGAGGAACGTCAGCGCTGAACATGGTGCGCCGAGGCTCCGGGCCAGGGTTGGACGGCAGGGCGAGACCTGGGGTGCCGGAGCCCAGTGCCCGCTTCCAGTAGGCGCGGTGCGCGTCTCCGGCCTCGGTGTCCGCGAGCTCCCGGGACCGGCGGGCGAACGAGGTCAGTGTGTCGAGATGGTCGGACGGGCGCAGTGCCTCACCGGCATAGGCCCGCCGGAGCCCGTCCAGCATGATCAGGACGGAAGCGCCGTCGAACACCAGGTGGTGGACGACGAACAGGAGCGCCGTCCAGTCCGGCCCCCGCAGCACGTACACCCGTGCCAGCGGCCCCGAACGGAGGTCGATCGGCACCTGCCACGCCTCCCGCGCCGCCTCCATCACGTCGGCCGTCACGGTCCGCTCGATCACCGGGATCTCGGGCGCCTGCGCCCAGCTCACCACGGGGCCGTCGTGGGCCCGGGCGACCCGGGCCCGCAACTGGGGGTACGCCTCTCCCACGGCGGCCACGGCCTGCCGCAGCCGCGGCACGTCCAGCTCCCCGCGCACCAGGAACGCCAGGGGGATGATATGGCTCATCTGGTCGGGTTCGAGTTCCCAGGCGATCCACATCGCCTCCTGGCCGACGGACAGCGGGATGCCCTGCTGCGGCGTGCCCATGCCGTGCTCTCCTTGCGTAGTCGGTAGGCGTTCAGGCATCGAGCTCGGCCAGCGCCCGGCGGTCGGTCTTGCCCGACAGGCCCAGGGGAAGTCCCGGCAGCTGCACGAACCGGCTCGGCACCATATGTGCGGGGAGCACCGCACGCGCCCGCTCGGCCAGCACCGCGCCGGGCAGATCGGTGTCGGCGGTGTAGTAGGCGGTCAGGATCTGCCCGCCGATGCGGCTGCGACCGTTCACCACTGCCAGGTCCCCGACCTGTTCCACCTGCCGAAGCACCGCCTCGATCTCGCCCAGCTCGATCCGGAAGCCGTTGATCTTCACCTGGTCGTCGGCCCGGCCGGCGTAGCAGAACACGTCGGCCCCGGTGCGGGTGGCCAGATCGCCGCTGCGGTAGAACAGCCGCGTCGGTCCGCCGGGCAGCGCCAGCGAACGGAACCTCTGCGCGGTCAGCTCGGGCCGGCCGACATAGCCGAGCGCGACTCCCTCACCGGCCACCCAGATCTCGCCGACCGCGCCGCGCGGCACGGGCACGCAACTCTCGTCCAGTACCTGGAACTCCCAGCCGCGCAACGGCTCCCCGAGGTCGGTGGCGAACTCCCCGCCGCTCGGGGCGGCGTCCAGTTCGGCATCGCCGAGCAGCCTGGTGCTGACGAACACGGTCGTCTCGGTGATGCCGTAGGTGTTCACGAACTCGCAGCGCCCGGGCACCGTCTCCCGCCAGTCGCGGACCGCCGCCACATCGACGGCCTCCCCGCCGAAGATGATCCGTCGCACGGTGACCGGCGGCAGCGGCGACTGCCGCACCGCGGCCGCCAGATAGCGGAACACCGAAGGCACGATGCTGACCACCGTGACCTGCTCGCGCACCAGCAGTTCGGCGGTGGCCCGGGGCGAGAGAGCGGTCTCCGCCGACACGATCACCAGGGTCGCCCCGGTCGCCAGCGCACCCCACATCTCCCAGACGGAGAAGTCGAAGCAGTACGAGTGGAACAGTGTCCACACGTCGTCGCGCTCGAAGTCGAAGCGCTCGCGCACGGCCTCCACCATCGCGACCACGCTGCGCCGACGCACCTCCACGCCCTTGGGGCGACCGGTGGAGCCCGAGGTGTAGATGACATAGGCGGCCGCATCCGCGTCGGTCTCCGCGGGCTGCCACACCGGTGGTTGCGCCGACCAGTCGACGCGGTCCACCCGCAGGGTGGCCTCGGCCGACAGGCCCTCGGGCAGCTCCCGGTCGGACAGGACGACCGACAGGCCGCTGTCCGCGGCCACGAACCGCAGCCGCTCCAGCGGATAGGCCGGATCGATGGGAACGTAGACATGGCCGGCGGCGGTCACCGCCAGTACGGCGACCACGAGGTCCACCGTGCGCCCGAGATGCAGCCCGATCCGCACCGGACCGCTCGGGCACTGCTCGCGGATGGCCGTGACCAGCACACCGACCCGGTGGGCCAGTTCCGCGTAGCTGAGGGTCTCCCGCTGGTCGCGGACCGCCGGGCGCTCACCGGCCAGGGCCGCCTGATTGCTGAACAGTTGGAACATCGCCATCCGTTTCCTCGTGCCGGTAGCGGTCAGATGCTGACGCGCACGCGCAGCCGGCGCAGCCAGGCATCCACTTGCAGGACCATCTCCACGTTCGCCCGGCCGTACCACCCGCCCCGGTCCAGCAGGGCCGGGTCGGCCACGACCTGCCGCACCCCGGCGACGTCGATCAGCGGACGGACCGGAGCCGTCGAGTCGTCCAGCAGCGTCTGCAACCGCTGCACCAGCGCCGACTTGTAGCTGTCGGCATAGGTGATCGGATAGGGCACCTTGGCCCGGGTGAGAACCGACTCCGGCACGAGGTCCTTGGCGATGGTGCGCAACAGGCTCTTGCCCCGGCCGTCGAACCACTTCATGTGCACCGGAACGTTGTAGAGGAAGCTGACCAGCCGGTGGTCCAAGAAGGGGAAGCGCACCTGCAGTCCGGCGGTGGCGCCCAGCCGCTCGGAGTGGTGGGCCGCCTGCTCCAGGAGCCGGGTCGTGATCAGGTAGTCCGACTGCCGGCCCAACCGGTCCTGCCGGGAATCCCCGGGCAGCTGCGGCACCTCCGCGCTCGCCTCCCGGAACAGTCGGTCGCAGTAGCCCCCGACGTCCACGCCGCGCAGCAGTTCCGCGTCGAACAGCGCGGTGCCGATGCCGTGCTCCAGTCCCCAGGTGCGGGTGCGCTCGATCCAGGGGAACGCGGTGAACTCGCGGTCATCGTCGATACGGCCGCCCATACTGCCGAACACGGTGTCCGCCGCCTCGCCGCTCAGGGCCACCGGGACATGTCCGGCCACCCGTCGGCTGAACAGGAAGGGTGTGATGTTCTTGTCCCCGAAAGGCGAGGGATAGTCCTTGGCCGCCAGCACGGTGGCCAGCGTCACCGGATCGGACAGCTCCTCGGGACGGACGGTGACCTCCTCGTGCCGGCAGTTCCAGAACCGCACGACGTCCTGGGCGAACGGCCGGTCCGGGACTGCCGCGGCCGTGTCACCGAACGCGACGGTGAAGGTGCGCGGGGCGGTACCGGAGGCGCTGGCGGCCAGTCCGGTCAGCACACTGGAGTCCAAGCCTCCGGACAGCAGCACCGCCGGCTCGGTGCCGTGCAACTCTCCGGCCACGGCGTCGTCGAGCAGACCGCGCACCTGCTGGATCGTCTGCGCCAGGTCCAGCTCATGCGGCCGGGCCTCCAGGACCCAGTACCGGCGGCTGGTCTCCCCCTCGGGGGTCAGGTGCACGGTATGGCCCGGCGGCACCTCGCGCATGCCGCGCAACGTTCCGCGCCCCGGACTCCGGAGCTGGGTCAGCAGGGCGCACAGCCCCTCCGCGTCGATCTCGGGAGCCGCCAGGGGGTGCGCGGCCAGGGCGGCCACGTCCGAGGAGAACACCGCGCCGTGCTCGGTGGGTAGGTAGCTCAGCGGCTTCACGCCGAACCGGTCGCGGCCCAGCACCAGCTCCCGGCCGCGGGCGTCCCAGACGGCGAAGGCGAAAGAGCCCTCCAGCCGCTGCGCGGCCGCCGCTCCCCACCGCAGATAGGCGTGCAGCACCACCTCGGCCACCGAGGGCCCCTCCGGTGCGGCGGTCTCCCCGGGCCCGACGGCCGACCACAACTCCCGTGCGTTGTGCAGGTATCCGTCGCAGACCGCGACCGCGGCCGGACGACCGTCCTGCCGTACACAGGCGGGTTCCCTGCTGCCGGTCCACGCCGCGTCGACGCGCTGGGCCAGCACGGCGTGCCGGCTGTGCCACATCCCTGTGCCGGACCCTCCGCGGGCCACCAGGTCGGCTGTCAGCCGGGCGGTAGCCGCGTCCGCGTCACGCAGATCACGGACGCTGTCCACCCAGCCAGTGATTCCGGACATTCGCTACCTCCGGTTCGACGACGAGTGCCTCTGGAAATCCCGTCGTGGTCGAATATCCGCCTCGGCGAATCCGCCCCGGCTGCTTTCCGACGCGCACATCCCGCACGGTCTCCGCCGCTCGGTCGCCCATACTCACACCCCCGCGGTCTCGCGCACATCCCCCTGGCGGGCAGCCATCGGCTGCCTCCGCACACGAACCGCCGGCTACCCGACCGGGTGATGTGCCGCCACCCTGACCGGGTCGAGCATCTTATGCACGCAACGGACAAGGAATGACTCGGCCGGACTATCACGCGATGAATGGCGAGGGCAAAGGAAATGACGGATCATCATTCCCGCCGGCCCACTGTCACGGCAGGCTCGATCGAATGGGTTGATGATGTTCTTTCCACGCACTGGGGTGTGCGCCGGGAAAGCAGCCGACCGGTTCCGCTGACCAACGGCGGAGAGGCGCCGCTCAGTCACACGGCGGCTCTGTGGCGGACCGTGCACGGTGGGCGTGACCATGTGTTCAAGGTCCAGCTGAACACCGATGCCGTCCGCGACGCCCGCTTCTACCCGCTCAAGCAGCGGATACTCCAACGCTGCCTCCAGGTCGGCGTTCCGGTGCCCCTCGCTGTGCCGACCACCGCCGGTGAACCCGCGGCCTGGCGGGACGGACATGTCTGCGAGCTCATCCCGCTGGTGGCCGGAACGGCATCGGCGCACAGCACGGCCGCGCAGGCCCGCGCCGTCATCACCACCGGCCTCGGACTGCGCGCGGTACTGGACGGCCTTCCGCCGGAGCAGGTGGCGCAGTTGGCGTCGATCGGGCTGCCCGCCCTCGTCGACGAGGCGGACTGGCTCCGCGCCCTCGACGACGGCGTGGACCGCCTGCTGCCGTCGGCGCGGTCACGTGACGACTCCTGGGGAAGGGTCGCCGTCGAGGCGCTGGAGGGTCTCTCGGACGCCCGTCCCCTGCTGCTGGCGGCCCGCCCGTCCCTGATGGAGGTGCCTGCGGAGCGGCTACGGGTGATCCACGGCGACCTGCACCACCACCACTTCCTCTTCGGCGCCGGCGGTCGGCCCGAGGTTGCCGCTGTGCTCGACTTCGACAATCTGACGGTGGGAGACCGGCTGCTGGACCTCGCCTGGGTCGTCGAGACCTCGGCCCGGGTGCGGGGCGGAGCCGGGGCCCGCCAGGCCGCGCTGAGCGCCTTCCGCTCCCGCGCTGTGGGCCAGGGCCTGCTGGCCCCCGGCGAGGAGCGGCTGCTGATGCCACTGCTCATCGCCCGGGCCGTGCCCGTGGTCGTGGACATCGCCAAGGACATCCTCGAACGGGACCTTCTGAGTCCGGCCTGGACCGGCTACCTGGAACTGCTCGACACCCGCCGCCGACTCGCGCTGCACCGGCTTCTTTCCAGCACTTTCCCAGACGAGACCGAACTTCCCGAGGACTGAAGATGACCACTGAAGCGCCTGGCACTCCGAACTGGCCCGCCCCCGCCGACCTCTCCTCCTTCTGCTTCGAGGTGCCCTACTCCGAGGACTCCATCCTCTTCGAACGCGCCTCGGGCATCAGGCTGTTCGACACCGCGGGACGCGGCTACCTCGACGCCATGTCCGGTGTCTTCGTGACCTGCTTCGGATACGACTGCGAGCCGATCCGGAGCGCGGTGGCCGCGCAGCTCGGCCGGATGGCGTTCAATCCGCCGCTGCACGGGACCAACCAGAACGCCCTGGCACTCGCCGAGGCACTCGTCGGGCTCGCACCGCCCGGGATCGTCAGCGCCAAGCTGGTCAACGGCGGCTCGGAGGCGGTGGAGGCCGCGCTCCGGCTGTCCCGGCTGTACCACCGCGAGACCGGCGACAGCGGGCGCTACAAGACCATCAGCTACTTCCACGGCTACCACGGCGCCACCTTCGGCTCGCTCTCGGTGACCGGCCGTCCCGACGTCAGCCGCTTCGGTCCTGGCCTGCCCGGCGCCGTGCACGTCTGGTCGCCCGACGCCCTGGAGGACTTCCTCGGCGTCCCCGCGGAGGAGTCGGGCCGGCTCGCCGCGGAGCTGATCGAACGCACCATCGAGGCGGAGGGCCCGGACTCGTTCGCCGCGATCATCGTGGAGCCGGTGATCCACCTCCGTGGCATGGCCGTCGCCCCGCAGGGCTACCTGGCCAGGCTGCGGGAGATCTGCGACCGGCACGGCATCCTGCTGGTCTTCGACGAGATCGTCACCGGGTTCGGGCGTACCGGCCTGCCGTTCGCCGCGCAGACGTTCGGGGTCACACCGGACCTGATGTGCGTGGGCAAGGGCATCTCCGGCGGGTACGCGCCGCTGGCCGCAGTGCTGATCCACGAGCGGATCAGCGCCGTTCTCGGCGACGGCTCCGGGCCCGTCTCCTTCGCGCCCTCGCACACCTATGCGGCCAATCCGATGGCCTCGGCGGCCGGCCTCGCGGCGGTGCGGCTGTTCACCGGGGACGAGTACCCCAAGCGGATCGCCGAGCTCGCCGAGCGCTTCGAGTCGGCGCTGCGGGAGGCGGTGGGGAGCCGCGGGAACGTCCGAGCGCTGGGGCTCCTCTACGGCGTCAAGCTGTCCACGCCCGGGGACGTCGTCGACGGCAGCCTCGGCGAGCAGGTGGCCCGGGCATGTCTGCGGCGGGGGCTCATCATCCGCGGCCAGGACGACTGGATCGTGCTCGCGCCGGCGTTCGTCACCACCGAAGAGGATGTCCAGAGCATCTGCCGCACCCTCGCCGAGGCGCTCGACGAGACCCACGGGACCCGCTGATGGGCGCTCAGCCAGCGGACTTCGAGCGGGCCGTCGCCACCTCCGCGCCGCAGCTGACCCCCGAGGAGAACGCTGCCGTCCAGCGCGAGCTGTCGCAGCTGCGCCGGCTCGGACTGCGCGACGGGCTGCTGGCGACGATGCGGCAGATAGCGGCGGCCGTGCCGGAGCGCCTGTACCGGGACAGCGCCGAGGTCCTGCTGCGGATGCACGAGATCGCCGGCTCCGGCAACCACCAGAGCTGCCTGTCCTCCCTCCCGACCGTACGCGCCTGCTTCGAGCTGGGTCTGATCCCCCCGGCCGGTACGCGCGCGCCGGCCGACCTGATCGTCGGCCGCGGCCACATCGCGCCCAGCTTCTACGCCGAGCAGTACGTCCGCGGCGACCTGCCGTTCCTGCCCCTGGCCACACTGCACCAGGGCGGGATGACCGGTGTGGTCAACCAGGACTGGGGGTTCCGCAACACCATGCGCTACAGCCTCGGTGTCGGTGTCGCTCAGGCTGTCAGCCTGGCATGGGAGTTGAAGCGCCAGGGCGACGAGCGCAAGGTCGTGTGCCTGGCCGGCGACGGCGAGCTGCACGAGGGCGTGACCTTCGAGTGCATCCGCTTCACCGACGAGGCCGAACTCGGCAACCTCATCATGGTGGTCGACGCCAATGACATGGGGATCGAGCCGCTGCTCAAGCCGCTCAACCGGGACTACCTGCGCAGCTACTTCCGCTCCGTGGTGGAGGTCGACGGCAGGGACTCTGCCGCGGTCCAGGCCGCCCTGGCGGAGCTGCTCGCGACTCCGGGCCCGACCGCCCTGGTCTGCCGCACCCGCAAGGACGGCCACAGCTACCGGCGTCCGAGCACCGGATCCGCTCCGGCCCGGCCGACCTTCGCCTCCACCGGCGGCCGGCGGCTCGCGGAGCTCCAGCGCCGGTCGGGGCGCGAACTCGCGGTCTTCACCGCGGATCTGGCGGCCAGGTTCGGACTGTCAGGACAGGTGCCGTACCAGAACGTCGGGCTCGCCGAGAGCCTCGGCATCGGGCTGACGCTGTCCCTGCCGCCGGAGCACCTGAAGGTCGTCGCCACGGACGCGATGTACTACATGGACTCGCTCAGCATGCTCACCGAGGCGTCGACCAGCGTACGCAACCTGCTGGTGCTGGCGGGCCGCAACTGGGGGGCCTGGGGCGGCTCGGCGAACGCCTTCAACCTGCTCGCACTGATCGCCAACACCCGCGTGTACGAGCCGATCACGCCCGCGGAGTTCCAGGCGTGCACGGACCGGCTGGAGGGCGAACCCTCAACGGTCCACGTGCTGAGCATGGTCGACGCCCGGTTCGACGAACCGCCCGCGGACTGCTCCGCGGACATCGACGACGGGGTGTGGCTCAACGCCCCCGAGGCCGGCGACTGCGACCTGGCGGTGGTCAGCTTCGGCTACGCCAGCACCCTGCTGGCCCGGGCGAACGCCTCGCTGGGGATCCCCCACCTGCACTGCGCCGCGCTCAACCCGGTGCTCCGGCAGGAGGTTGTGGAGCGGCTGGCCCGGTTCCGGCACGTCCTGTCGGTCGAGTACAACGGCGTGCACGGTGGGTTCGGCGAGTGGCTGCGCAACCGCTACCTGCTGCCGGTCGCGGTGCACGGCGTCGAGGCGGACATCGACAACTGCGTCCACGACATCCAGCTCCAGCGGCACGGCATGAGCCCCGCACAGCTGCGCGACCTGCTGATGTCGTTCCGCAACAGCCAGGAGGCGCACTATGCGATTGCACGTACATGACTACACGGCGGTGAACCTCTCCGGAATCCTGGACGGTGCCGTGCTGATGCACCAGCAGATGGCGCAGCTGCTGTCGGCCCGTGCTGACGTCGTCCTGCACGATCAGACGGCCGGCCGCGACTGCCTGGCGAACGTCGGGGACGGGGACGTGGTCTACGCCGGGAACGGCCCGTACGCGCACCTCTACCACCTGTGGCGGGAGCAGCACGGCACCGACTTCCGGATCGTCCGGGAGGTGCACACCACTTTCTGGTCCGGTTACTGGACCCAGGAGGAGCTGTGCGCTCCGCTCACCCGCCCCGGCGACGTGGTCCTGTTCCCGAGCGAGTTCACCCGGCAGGTCTTCCTGCGCGAGTTCCCGGGTACCGGTCCTGGCAACTCCGCGGTGGCGTACCCGATGCTGGCGCGGATCCCGCACGCCGCGCAGGCACCGGTCCCACCGCCGGGCGCGCCCCTGCGGATCGGCTACCTCGGTGCGCTGTCGGAGGCGAAGAACTTCGACCAGGTGCTCGGGGTGTTCCAGCGGTACCACCGGGAGTCCGGAGGGCGGGCCGAACTCGTCTTCGCGGGCAAGCCCAACCACCCGCGCTGGGAGACCGGGACGATCCTCGCCCGGCTGGCGTCCGAGGGTGTTCCCTCCGAGGCCGTCACCCCGCTCGGGCTGCTCCACCCCTCGGAGCTGACCGACTTCCTCTCCCGGATCGACGTGCTGCTGTTCCCCAGCACCGCCTCCCGGGAGAGCCTCGGCCGAGTGGTGGTCGAGGCCCTCGCCCATGGGATCCCGGTCCTGGCCGCGGACATGGGACCGGCCGTCGAGCTGCTGCCCGCCCGCAACCTGGTGCCCACCACGCTGCACACCGAGACCGTGTTCGGGATGGACAGGATCGGACCGCTGGGGGTGGTCGACGAGGACGTGCTCGTGGCCCGGCTGCTGGAACGCGACTACGAGCCGGCCCGACTGCCGGACAGCACCGCGCCGTTCGAGGACGAGACGCTGTGGCGCGCCATGGCCGGCGAGCTCCCGTCGGCCAGGCTGCGCCACGACAGTGCCACGGTCGGCCGGGTCCGGGTGCGAAGGCGGCCCGGCGGCGGCCATGAGCGGCTGCTGGCCGAGACCGAGCAGGTCTTCCTGGAGTACTTCCAGCGCCGTGACCAAGCGCTGCTCGCCCGGATCGCCGCCAGCGAGCACGCCACCGGGCTCCCCCGGCCCGAGTTGCGCGCCATCGCCACCCGCCCGGGGCGCAGCCTCGCCGACTACCGTGCGCTCCCCGCGCTCGTGGACGCGCTGGCTGTCCCCCCGTTGACCTACTCCCTGGACTCCGGGCCGAGCGGGCGCTGAGCCGTAGCCGGGCGCAGCCAGACGGTGGTGTCGGGGGGCAGTACCCCTGCGGTGACGGGCGCGCTGGCCAGCAGGATCTCGTCGTCCGGGTCGAGCCGCAGCCCGCCAGGACCGAAGTTGACCAGGCAGCGCAGGTCCCGGCCCCGGTGAAAACCCAGCCATTCACCGGAGTCGGGACCATCCAGGCGGCAGCCGTCGGTGCCGGCGGGGTACGCGCGCCGCAGCCGCAGCGCGGTCCGGTACAGCGTCAGGGTGGAGTCTGCGTCGGCCTGTTGGGCCCGAACGGTGAGCGAGGACCAGTCGGCCGGCTGCGGAAGCCAGCAGTCCTCGGGCGGCGCGGCGCTGAAGCCGTACGGCGCCTCCTCCCCCGTCCAGGGAATCGGTACGCGGCAGCCGTCGCGGCCCGGGTCGGTGCGTCCTGACAGTTCCCACAGCGGGTCCCGGCGCCGGTCCTCGGGCACATACGCCTGCGGCAGGCCGAGTTCCTCGCCCTGGTAGATGTAGACCGCCCCCGGCAGCGCCAGGGTCAGCAGGGCCGCCGCCCGGGCGCGCCGCAGCCCGGCAGGACCGCCGCCGAGGCGGGTGACCGGGCGGACGGCGTCATGGCTGGACAGCAGCCAGGTCGCCGGGGCCTGCACGGCCGCGGTCGCGGCAACCGACTCCCCGATCACCCGACGCAGCTCCCGTCCCTCCCAAGGGCACTGCGCGTAGGCGAAGTTGAAGACGTGCTGCAGCTCCCCTCGGCGTACGTAGCGGGCCAGCCGTTCCTGGTCGAACAGGATGACTTCGCCGACGAGCAGTCTCTCGCCCGGTGGCGCCTCGACGTCCGGCGCCGGGTGGTCCGCCAGCAGGGCCCGCCACCGGCGGTAGAGCGGATGCACCTCCGCACGGTCGTAGTAGGGCATGAGGTGGTAGCGGTCCGGCTCCTGGTGCTGCCCGGGCCCGGCATCGGGCAGGTCCGCGGCCTTGAACAGCGTGTGGGCGACATCCACCCGAAAGCCGTCGGCGCCGTGGTCGAGCCAGAACCGCAGGATGCGTTCGTACTCGGCGACCACCTCGGGGCTGCGCCAGTTCAGGTCGGGCTGGTCCGGGGTGTGCAGATGGAGGTACCACTGGGCGGGGCCCATGTCGTCTCCTGGCACCCGGCTCCAGGCCGGGCCCCCGAAGGCCGACTGCCAGTCGTTGGGCGCGTCCTGCCCTCCCGGACCCCGTCCCGGCCGGAAGACGTACCGGTCCCGCGCCGGGGCGCCGGCCGGCGCGCAGAGGGCCTGGCGGAACCAAGGGTGCGCCACCGAGGTGTGGTTGGGCACCAGGTCGACCAGCACGCGCAGCCCCAGGGTGTGGGCCCGGTCGACCAGGGCGTGCCAGTCCTGCAGGGTGCCCAACTCGGGTGCGACCTCGGTGTGGTCGCTGATGTCGTAGCCGCCGTCCGCCAGCGGTGACGGGTAGAAGGGGGTGATCCACACCGCATCCGCTCCGAGCTCCGCTACATGGTCGAGCCCGGCCGCGGCACCCTTCAGATCCCCGGTCCCGTCGCCGTCGCCGTCCGCGAACGACCTCGGATACAGCTCGTAGCAGACGGCGTCACGCCACCACTGGCCCACGGTCCGGCTCCTTCGCTTGTCGCCTGCGCCCGCCCCGATGCTGATCGCCCCGATGCGTCGCCACATCACCCGGGTGTGCAGTCCCCGCACCGGGTGAGCTCCTGTACCCGACCGGGTGATGTGGCGGCGGTCCGCATGCGGCGAAGCTGGCGGAACGTCATCCTGGAGGCCAGCACACCATGTTGATCTGTGGAATCAAAGTCACTCATGACGGCGGGGTCGCCGTCATCGAGGACGGTCAGCTTCGCTTCAGCACCGAGGTCGAGAAGCTCGGGAACGGGGAGCGGTACAGCTCTCTCGGAGATCTTGAGCGGGTGACCGAGATCCTGCGGTCGGAGGGCTTGGAACCGGCCGACGTCGATCAGTTCGTCGTCGACGGCTGGTTCACGGGGGACGACTCCGAGCAGGTCGTGTCCACGGAGCCGTCCCGCATCCGCACGCTGAGCGGTGGCCGCCCGCTGGAGCTCACGGTCGCGCCGTACCACGATCGGGTGGGCGTGGGCGATCCCATCGCCCGGCACACGTTCGGTGACCACGACTTCGGCGCGCCCGGCAGCGGCTACGCCAGCTACCACCACGTCAGCAACCACCTCCTGGGCGCCTACTGCTCCAGCCCGTTCGCGGCCCGCGGCGAGGACGCCCTGGTGCTGGTCTGGGACGGTGGGATGGCACCACGCCTCTACCGCGTCGAGGCGGCGACCCGGACCGTTGCCTGGGTGGACACGCTGTTTCCGCTCGCCGGAAGCACCTTCTCCGATTTCAGCTCGCAGTTCGAGCCGTTCATCAGGAACACGGACGGCCTCACCCCCGATGAGGCGATGCGAAGCGACCTGTCCATTGCCGGGAAGGCCATGGCCTATGCCGCCCTCGGCAAGGTGGAGGAGTCCGCGTTCCCGGTGTTCGACACGATCCTCGCCGACTTCCGCGACGCGCCGTCCAACGACACCAAGGACGTCGGCCGGAAGGTCGCCGCCAACCGTGACGAGCTGTTCCCCGGGCTGACCAACGCGGACCTCATCGCCACCTTCCAGGCGTATGTGGGGAACCTCGTGCTGGAGCGGATGCGGTCGCTGGTACAGCGCGGATCGAGGGTGTCCAGGCCGAACCTGGTCCTCGGCGGTGGCTGCGCACTGAACATCAAGTGGAACAGCGCGCTCCGTGGCAGCGGGCTGTTCAGGGAGATCTGGATCCCGCCGTTCCCCAACGACTCGGGAGCGGCCATCGGCACCGCCAGCTGCGAGATGTTCCGACGGGAGCAGCGCATCGCCCTGGACTGGAACGTGTACTCGGGTCCGCGGGTGGCCGTCGGCGATGTGCCGGCCGGATGGCACCCGACGCCCTGCGATGAACGGCAGTTGGCGGGACTCCTGCACCACCGGGGCGAACCCGTTGTGGTGCTGTCCGGTCGGGCCGAGATCGGACCGCGGGCGCTGGGCAACCGCAGCATTCTGGCGCCGGCGACCAGCCTCGCCGTGAAGGACCGGCTGAACGCCATCAAGGACCGGGCGTCCTACCGGCCGGTGGCCCCCATCTGCCTGACCTCGCGTGCCGCCGAGGTCTTCACCCCGGGTGGCAGCGACCCCTACATGCTCTTCGAGCACCGCACGCGGGCAGGCTGGACCGAGCGCATTCCAGCCGTTCTGCACCTGGACGGCACGGCTCGGCTGCAGACCATCGACGCGTCGACGGACACGGCGACCAGCCGGATCCTGACCGCCTACGAGGAGATCAGCGGTATCCCCGTGCTGTGCAACACCAGTGCCAACCTCAATGGCAGCGGCTTCTTCCCCGATGTCGCATCGGCGGCCAGGTGGGGCGGTACCCACTACATCTGGTCCGACGGGACGCTCTGGACCGGCCCCGCGGCCGGCGCGACGGGAACCTGACGGAGCATCAACTCCTCCCGCTGCCTTCCTTCCCACCGACCCGGAGGTCGTACGCATATGAACACCCGACAGGAAGATCCGCCGGAGACGGCCGACGCCCACCGCGGCAAGGTGGTCCTCGTGGTCGGCGGCGGCCGGGGCATGGGACGCGCGGTGGTGGAGGCGTTCGCGCTGCGCGGCGCGCGGGTCGTCGTCGCCGACACGGACCATCTGGCGTCCGCGTACAACCACTACCGTTCCGCGGAGGTCGGCGGATTCGCTGCGGCCGGGGAACTCGCGGCAGAGCTGCGCGACCGGGGCTGCGACGTCACCGCCGTGGCGGCCGACGCCGCCGACGAGGGCTCGGTGCAGGCGCTGCTGGCCACCGTGGGCGAGCGCTACGGGCAGCTGGACACGGTGGTCAACGCCTTCGGTGTCACCCATGTCTGCACGGTCGAGCAGATGGAGCTGGCGGAGTTCACCCGAGTGATAGAAGGCAATCTCAACGGTGTCTTCTTGGTGTCCAAGCACGCTCTCCCGCTGCTGCGGGCCGACGGCGGCGGATCGATCGTCAACTTCTCCTCTGTCTCAGGCCGCAGCGGCTTCGCCAAGGTGGCGCACTACTGCGCGGCGAAGTTCGGGGTGATCGGGTTCACCGCCGCCCTGGCCCTGGAAGAGGCGCGCAACGGCGTGCGCGTCAACGCCGTCTGCCCCGGCATCGTCCGCACCAATATGTGGAACTACCTGCTCGAGGAGTTCACCCGGCCCGGGGAGACCGAGGAGGAGTGCTGGGAGCGGATGCGGATGATGATCCCGCAGCGTGAGTTCCAGCAGCCGCAGGACATCGCGGAACTGGTCCTCTTCCTCGCCTCCGCTCGCCGGATCACCGGGCAGGCGGTGAGCGTCGACGGCGGGATGTCAGCGCCGTGACGTCGTCCGCAGCGCCCTTCGACGACATCGGGCCGCGGCTGGAGTTGACCGCCCCGGCCGGCTCCGACCTCTACCGCCTGCCCGGCGTCAGGGAGATCGACGCGGTGCCCGAGGTGTCCCGGACGCTCGACGGCGACTTCACGCTGTCCGTCCGGGTGGCCGTCCAGGGCAGCCGGTTCGCGGACGCGGGCGGGCTGCTGGTGCACACCGCGGACGGCTGGACCAAGGCCTGCGTGGAGCGGGCACCGGACGGCCGGTGGTCGGTGGTGACCGTGGTGTCCCGGCCGGAGTCCGACGAGGCGGCCGGCCCGGAACTGGCCGGCCCCGCCACCGAACTCACGGTGGCGCGGGAGGGCCGCCGGCTGGCGTTCCTGCACCGCGAGGAGGCGGCCGGCGACCACCGGTTCGTCCGCACCCTGCGGATTCCCTCGGGACCGCTGAGGGTGTCGCTGTTCGCACAGGCCCCCTTCTCGGAGCGCTGCACGGCCACCTTCCTCGACCTCCGCTTCAGCCTGGAGCCGCTCCGTGACCGCCGTTGAGCACGCCGCACCTGCTCTGCCACGGGACCTCGTCGGCCATGTGACGCGGCTTTCCGAGCGGCTCGTCCGGCTCGACGCGCCGTTCGACGCCGCAACCGCGGTCGAGGACACCCGCCGTCGCGCCCGTGAGCTGGGGCTTGCGCCGGAGGACCTGGACGCGCACCTGCGCCGGGGGCTGAAGCAGTCCGGAGCCCTGGGGCCGGACGAGGTGGCCGAGTACCGCCGCAACCTCCGCGCCGTGCTCGACGCGGTCGGCGTGGCGGACCCTCGGCGGCCCACCGCGCCGGAGCTCTTCGCCGCGTTCCTCCGGATGGGCCGCGAAGTGGCCTCGTCACTGGCCGCGGCGCTGCCCCGGCAACCGGACCGCACGGTGGTGTTCCTGGGCACCGACGCGGAACACCTCAAGATCGTCCATGACCTGCTGGCAGACGACCCGCAGGCGTCAACGGTGTTCTACCTCAGCCGGCTGTCGCTGCTGAGCGACGCCGAACGCACCGTGCTGTCCCGTACGAGCCGGACCGTGTTCGGAGCGGACGAGGTCACCGCGCGCAGTTCTGAGGGACGCCACCGGGCATGGATGGACAACGGCCTGGTCGCCTCGCAACTGGCCAGGCTGGTGTCCGGTGCCCGCGCCCTGGCACAGCGGTCGGCGGCCGGCGGGGAGACGTTCGAGCAGCTGTTCCTCGCCCGTTTCGCCGACGAGGTCGCGCACCGCACGGACCAGCGGGCGCGGCTGCGCCAGGGTCCGCTGACGATGTTCGGCACTCCTTTGCCCGAGACCGACGCGGTGGTGCGGGCCGGCATCGACAGCGGCCTGTTCACCGAACGCTGCCTGGACGCGGGTCGTCGGCTGCTCGCCCGGTCAGCGGCCGACCCGCGGCCGCTGACCGTGGTCGACATCGGGGCGAACGGCACCCAGCCGGCGCTGCTGATGGGCGCCGCCGAGGTGCTCGGCTCGGCAGCCGAGGTCTCGGTGTGCCTGTTCACCCCGCACCCCGACCGGTGGGGACCGCCCGGCGGACGCTTCAGGCTTGCGCAGGCCACGTCGCTGTTCGCGCTCGGAGTGGAGACCGTCAAGACTTTCGCGACCGACTACCGGGGGGCCGCCCAGGGGGCCGGCCACACCCTGGCCGAGCTACCCGCGGACCAGCGGCTGCTGGCCCACCTGAAGCACCTCGCCTTTCATCGGGCCGCCCTGGAGGTCAGGGCACGGAGTGCCGAGGGGTGAGGCCGGGGTACCGAAACGCGGGAGCCCCGGCCCCACCGGTGCCGTGCGCTCAGGCCACGGACACGCTCTCGCCCGTCTCCAGGGAGCGGCGGACGGCCATGGCCAGCCGCACCGTGAGGACGCCCGCCCGCCGATCCGGCGACGGCGCGGTGCCGCCGCGCAGCGAGCCGATGAAGTGGCTGAGGGCGTACTCGCTGATCGCGCCCCGTGCGGGCAGGGCCCACGACTGCCGGGTCGGCTCGGCGGACGCCGCGGTGGCCCAGGTGAGGTCACCGAACATATGGTGAAGGCCGGTCAGCCGGGCCTGCCCCCGGGCCGTGTAGACCGACAGGGACGCCGGTGTGGCCATTGCCTGCGCCCCGAGCGCCCCGCCCGTCAGCACGGCTGTCGCGCCCGAGGCGAAGGTGATCACGACCGCGACGCCGTCCTCCAGCGGGTTGCCCAGGTAGGACTTCCCCGCCGCCATCACCCGGACCGGTTCTCCCATGAGGAAGCACAGGGTGTCGAGCAGATGGCACGTGTTCTCGTTGACCACGCCGTTGCCGTTGGCCGGATCCCAGATCCACGGCGGGGAGTCGTCCCGGGGAAGCATCAGGTCGGCGTTGACCACCAGCGCCTCGCCCAGCGGCCCGTCCAGCAGCTCGCGCAGCCCGGCGACCGCGGGCAGATGGCGCAGACAGAAGTCCATCATGATCGGCACGTCCGGGAACCGGTCGCACAGCTCGCCCATCTCCCGGGCGTGCTCGTCGTCCGTGGCGAAGGGCTTCTCCAGGAAGATCGCGACGCCCCGCTCGCCGGCCTCGGCGATCAGCCTCGCCCTTGCCCTCGGCGGAACGGCGATCACTATCGCGTCCAGTGATTCCCTGCGGATCATCTCCGTGCCGTCACGGTAGCCGTTGGCGCCCAGTTTCTCGGCATACGGTTCGAGGTCGATTCCCTGGCCCTCGGGATCGAGGTCGGCCACCGCGACCAGATCCACGCCGGCCATGGTGGACAACACCTTGGCATGGCACCGCCCGAATCCGAGGCCGACGACGCCCACGCGCACGTCCTCATGGTCTTCCGGTGCAGCGGTCATGCAATCTTCTCCTGCCATTCCTCGTTCTCCCCTTCGTTTTTCCAGGTGTTCTGCGGAACTTCGGCGAATATCGCGGTGACGGCCTTCAGCAATTCCGGGTCCGGGGCCGTACCGAACGCGCGGATATTCTCTTCCAGATGGCTTCTGCTGCCGGTCCCGGTGAGTACCGAGGCCAGGTCGTCCTGACCCGACGCGAACTGCATCGCCAGAAAGGCCAGATCGGTGCCGTGCCCGGCGCACAGCGCGGCGGCCCGGGCCGCCGCCGCCTTGAGCTCGGGGGCGGCGGGATGCCACGAGGGTGCTCCCCCTGTGGTGAGCAGGCCCATGGCCACCGGACTGCCGAGCAGGGTGGCGACCTGCCGACCGCTCCAGTCGGCTGCGGATCCCGCCAGGCCCTGGTCGTGCAGCCCGTAGCGGCAGTACGAGAGCACCACGTCGAGTGAGGCGGCTTCGAGCGCCGCGGCGAGCACCGGCAGCGTCAGTCCCGACACGCCGATCGCCCGTGCCCTGCCCTCTGCGCGCAACTGCTCGAGCAGCGGCAGTACCTCCCCGATGACCTGGCCCGGCTCGCCGAACTCGATGTCGTGGGCGAGCAGCACGTCGACGTGGTCGGTCCCCAGACGGTCCAGACTCGCCTCGAACTCCGCCCTGATCCGCCGCGCCGAGAAGTCGAACTCCTCCGGTGCGTAGCAGCCGACCTTGGTGCCCACCACGACCTCGTCACGCCGGCCGCGCAGGGCCCGGCCGACCATCTCCTCGGCCAGCCCGCCCCCGTAGGAGGGGGCGGTGTCGATGAGGTTGATCCCGGAGTCGAGCCCGTGCAGCAGGGTGCGCAGGGACTCCTCGGGGTCCCTGCGGCCGAATATCCCCATGAAGGACGTCGTCCCCAGGCCCAGGCGTGACACCTCGAGGCCGGTGTTCCCGAGCCGTCGATACTCCACGGAAATTCCTCCCCAGACCGACCGGCACATGGTGGGCGGTCTTATTTCTCTGAAAATTCGCCGGAACGGCAACGGGCATGGCTGCGGGTAATGATTCCCGAGCCGAACGTCCGCCATATCACCCGAACGTGCAGTAGCAAGGCCACTGATGCTCCCGGCAATCCCCCCGGACACTGCGGCGACCCTTTATCTGTACAGCCGCTAGACTGCTGGGACTCAGCGAAGGGATGGGAAAGGAGCGGTATGGGCGACATGAGAGATATCCCGCTGGCACCGCGGTTCGGATTCAATGCCGCCGGGCTCGCCGACCACCGGCTGCCTGATGCCCTCTCCGTCCTCGCTGACCTCGGCTACGACGTGGTGACCCTCGCCGTCGGCCACTGGCCCATCGACCCCTGGGTCGACGAACTGCAGCACGAGGTGGAGCTGCTGTCCAACCGCCTGGACCGGCTCGGGCTGGGCGTGGTGATCACGGCCGTGTCCCGCTACCTGCTGGACTCATGGCAGGCCGATGTGCCGAGCCTGCTCTCAGTGGAGAGCGGCCGGGAGCGGCGGGTCGGGCTGCTGCTCCGCGCGGTCCGCATCGCGGCCGAGCTGGACGCGGGGGCGGTGGTCTTCCGCAGCGGCGCGGCTCCCGCCGAGGCGTCGGACCGGACCGCCTGGAGGCGACTGACCGAGAGCTGCTCCAAGGTGCTGGAGTTCGCCGAACGCGAGGACGTGATGCTCGCGCTGGAGCTCTCGCCGGGGATGTTCATCCGCACCTGCGGTGACTTCGAGGAGTTGGCCGACCGACTCGGCCGACCGAACCGCCTGGCACTGGTCCTGGACGGTTCGGGTGACGGGGTGGCCCCGGTCCGGCTCGCGGCCGACGACGTCCGGCGGGTGCTTCCCGCCCTCACCCAGGTCAACATCACGGACGTGCCGGACTCCCCGACCGGGGAGGGAGTCGCCGCACGGCTGTCGCCGATCCTGCCGGTGCTCTTCGAGAGCCGGCGCCGGCTGCTCGTGTCGGTCGGCTCAACCGAGCACGGCGCGCTGACCCCGCAGTACGCGCAGCGCGCGCTGGCCGATCTCCGCTCGACCTTCGGCGGATCCTCCCTGGGACCGGGATCGGGTAGGTGATCGACGGTATGGGGATTCACCCGACGATCCACACGGTGATGTTCTGGAACCTGCACGTCGTCGGCTTCGAGCGGAAAGCCGGTGACGACACGCGGTGGAACCTCCAGCGTGACCTGATCAGGCAGCGCCGGCCCAGCGTGCTGATGGCGGCCGAGGGCTGGTGCTGGGATCTGGACGACCGGGCCCTGTTCGAGGATGCCAAGCGGAGCCTCGACATGGAGGGCGCGCTGTTCGAGGCGAAGACCGGATGCCATCAGGCGATCTTCTGGCGGCACGACGTGAGCCTGCTGGAGTCCGAGGCGCAGTGGCACGAGCTGGCGCAGTGGCACGGCTACGGCAGTGCGGTCCTGCGACTGCCGGGCCGCACCGAGCCGATCCGGTTCACCGTGTCGCACCTGGACCCGTACAGCCCGCTGAGCCGCGGGATCGAGTCCGACCGGCTGCGTGGCTTCCTGGGCGCCGACCCGACCACCCCGACCGTGCTGGCCATGGACGCCAACACGGTGCCACCGGGCGACCCCGAGCCCGACTGGTCGGCACTGCCCGCCCATCTGCTCGGCAACCATGTGCTGCCTGGCGGGACCGAGGCCGATCGGACGCCGGTGGAGCGCCTGTTGGGAAGCGCGCACGCGCCGATCCTCACCGATGTCGCCGCTCATCTCGGCGACCGGCGACCCACGTTCGCCGCGCCGCAGGAAGGAGATCCGCCGCGCCGCATCGACCTCTTCCTGGCCTCTCCGGGGCTGCTCCCCCATGTCGTCTCCTACCGTGTCGTCAGCAGCCCCGAAACTGATCCGGCCAACGGCCCCGCCGCGTCGGACCACCGGCCGATCGAGATGGACCTCGCGCTGTAGGGACTCACCCGTCCTCGTCGTCCCGGTGCATCCGGGCCAGCTCCACCCGCGAGCCGATGCCGAGCTTCCGAAAGACCTGCCGGAGATGGAAGTTCACCGTGTGCGGGGACAGGAACATCTGCCGAGCGGCCTCCCTGTTGGTGAGCCCGGTCGCCACGAGGTCCGCCACGGCGCGCTCGGTAGGGGTCAGGCTCCCCCACCCCGTGGACGGGCGGGTGTCGTAGGTCCAGTGCCTGCTGCGCACGCCGAGTCGGCGCAGCAGACTGCGGACCCGGGCCGTGTCCGGCGCGGATCCGGCCTCCTGGTATCCGCGCAGTGCGGCCTGGAGGTGATCGGCCGCCGCCATCCGGTCGTCGTACGGGACGTCACCCCCCGTGCGGGGCGCATCCTCGAGCAGCAGCAGGCCCAGGTCCTCCTCGGCCTGCGTCCGGGCCCAGGGATCGAGATGTCCGGCCGTGGCGCGCCTCAGCGCCGTCACCGAACCGCGCAGCACCGCGTCGGCATGGACGGCGGCATCGGCCAGGATCCTGACCCCCGGGTTGAGCGCGGCCGTCTCCTGCGCAAGAGCGACGATCCGTTGGGCGAGCACATGGTCGCCCGTGGTCTCCGCGGCACGCACCAGCCAGGCCGGGACCGCGGGCCCGGCCAGTGACACCGCGCGCAGGGTCGTCTCCGCTCCCTGCCCGAGGTCTGCGAGCGTCCGCAGGACCCCACCCGGTCCGTCCTGGGCCTGCGCGACCCTGAGCAGTGTCAGCAGGCCGTGGCCGACCCCCGCGTCGAGGCAGACCGTGTCCATCAGTGCCCGCAGGCGCCGGGCGCACTCGGCCACCTGGTGCTGGTCGCCCCGGCGCAGCGCGACCTCGGTCTGCACCGAGAGGGCCACCAGTACGGCGGCACCGATCTGGGCGCCCCCGTAGGCATCCAGTACCGCCTGCGCGTGTGTGTCGGCGTCGTCCAGGGCACCGGCCACGAGCGCCAGCAACGCACGCGGTGCCAGGACCAGCGGGTTCCAGGCCGGCAGGTCCAGGTCGGCCAGTTCCTTGGAGAGTTCACCGATCACCAGGTCGGCTTCGTCGAGTCGGCGCAGCTGGATGAGCATGGTGGCCAGCATCGGTCGGCTGTCCCAGACGTACCCCGCGACCGAGCCAGGACCCACGAAGTCCTGGACCGACCGGATCTCCGTCAGGGCCTCGGCCACCAGGCCGCTGTGCCAGCGGGTGACACCTCGCAGCAGCCCGGCGGCCACGACGGACTCCGGCTCCCCTGCGGACCGCAGGGCCTCGGCCTGGGCGTCCGCGGCCGCCGGATCACCGGGGCGGTAGCTCGCCCGGGCCCTCAGCGCATCGATCCTGCGACTGTGCGCCGCGGTCAGGCCCGGCCAGAGCAGTGCCGACCAGTCCGCCGTCCCCGCTGCTCCGGAAGCACCGGACGACGGAGCCCCGGTCATCAGGTCGATGGAGGCCAGGGTGTGGCGCAGCTCCGCCGCGGACATCGGGTCGCAGGAGCCGGCCAGTGCGACCCTGGCCGTCTCCGCCGCCCTGGCCAACTTCCCCTCGGCAGCCAGGCCGAGGACGGTGATGACCTGCAGGCGGGAATGGACGGAGCTACCGGACACCGGGTCCAGCGCCTCGCTCGCCAGGTCGACGGCGCGGCGCGGTGAGACCTTCAGCAGCTCCCGGGCGGCACGCTCGAGGTCTTCGACCGCCCGGCTCTCGCCCGCCTGCACGGCCTCGGCCAGCCGCTCGGCCGCCGACAGGTACTCCCCTTCACGCATCAGCGCCCCGCCCAGGTCCCGCAGGAGCGCCGACCGTACCGGCGGCGGAAGCTCGTCGCGGACACACCGCCAGACCAGTTCACGGCGGAAGCCCAGACGACAGCCCGTACTCTCCAGCAGACCCGACGACACCAGCTCCTGGACGGCCGGCAGCAACTCCAGTGCGCTCAGCCGGAGCAGGGACGTCAGGTCGGCGAGGGCGAAGGACCTGCCGACAACCGCGGCCACGTCCAGCAGGGAGCGGCTCCCGGCCGAGAGCCCGGTCAGCGGCCGCAGGACGAGCGACCGCACCTGCGGCGGCAACGGCCCGCTCACCGGAGTCGCCAGCCCCTGCCCGACCGTCAGGGATCCGGTGGCAAGGAGCGCATCCGCCAGGTCCAGTAAGGCACCGGGTGCTCCCTCCTCTGCCGAGCAGAGGTCGAGCAGTTCAGCCGACGGCTCTGCCCCGAGCGCATCGGCAAGGACCTGCGCCACCGCGCTCTCGGCCAGCGGGCCGAGCACACAGCGGACCGCCCCGTGATCCGCCAGCGCGGAGAACAGCCGGTCCATCCGGCAGCCGCCCCCGCCGGGCTGCCGCGCCAGGAAGAACGCTGCGGGCAACTGCCGTGTGGATAACTCGCGCAGGGCCACCACCGTGTCCGGGGCTGCCCACTGCAGGTCGTCCAGGACGACGAGCACGGGTCGCCCGGGCGGACCCGATCCCAGCTGCTCGCCCAGCCGCCGCAGCAGCTCGGCCGGTGGCGCCGCCGGATCCCGCAACGCGCCCGGATCGAGCCCCAGCGAAACCGGGAAGTCCGGGGCTCCGAGGTGATCGGCCGTCACCCGGCCGGCCGCGAACCCCCGAGCCCGGGCTGCGTCCATCACCTCGGTCAGCAGTCCGGTCTTGCCGCTGCCGGGGCCGCCCTCCACCAGGGCGAACGCGCTCCGGCCCGCGGCCGCTTCCTCCAGGAGTCCGGTGAGCAGGCCGAACTCCGCGTCCCTGCCCCGAATTGTGCGCATGGTCTCTCCCTTGCTCCAAGCAGCGTGTGTCCGTGTGCCGCCTGTCATGTGTCGCGGTACCCCGTATCGTGCGACCTTGCTGCCGGCTGAGCCCGCCCACCCGGACCGGGCCGCGCTCCTTCCGCACAGAGCCTCAAGGGGTAGGGCTGATCACCACGGGCTCGCCGTCAGGTCGTGGTGTGTCCGGCCGGAGGGCCGGCCAACGGCACGTCCAGTTCGCCCTTGAAGTAGCCGCACATGACGTCGGCGTCCCAGCCGCCCATCCAGAACTTGACCGACCAGGGCTCCTCCCCGTCCAGCTCGAGCCCGGCCAGCAGCTCGCCTTCCGCGACCGCCTTGCCGATCAGCGGGAAGTGGAACTCCTCGATCGCAGTCATGTTGACCACACGCTCGTTGGCCGGGTCGGCCAGCGCGATCTCCAACTCGCGGATCCGCTTGGCCAGGCCGGCCCGGCGCACCGGGTCGTCCTCCCGCTCCAGGTCCGCGACCAGGTCGCGGTGCCGCTCCACCCGGCTGGCCAGCGGGTCGGCGATGCCGGTACCCGAGCGGACCAGCTCGGGGTCGGTACGGAAGGCCAGGCCACCGAAGCGCTCCAGCCGGGCCCGCGGAATGCGGTGCACCGGGAGGTCCGGGTCCTCCGCCCACATGATCATCTCACGCTCGATCAGCAGTCCGGGCGCGCTGATCTCCAGGTGGAAGGGGACGATCGGCTCGCGACCGGCCACGGTCAGCACGAAATTGCGATTCTCGAAAATCGGATCGCCCAGCAGGTCGACCTTGGCCCCGACCAGGGCGGGCAGCTCGCTCCCCGCCGCAGTGGCCCGGGTCACCCGCACGCCAACCGGTGGCATATGGCTGCGCACCACCTGCGGATTGGGATCGTTCAGCACGATGATCCGGTCCAGGTCGGGCTCACCGGCCAGCGCGAAGGTGCTGCCGCTGACGCCGCGAAGCTCGTCGGTAGGATCCGGGTCGGTGGCGAGCCGGCACATGAACCAGCCCTCGAACTCCAGTGACAGGTCACGCGTTTCCATGGGATCCCGCTCCATTCGGCTGGACTGTGGTCGGTGTGTCGGTAGCGAGCTGCTCGGCGAAACGGCCGGCCATCAGCTCGACGTTCTCGGCTATGAAGGCGATCCGCTTACGGACCGCCGGTGCGGTCGCCGGGGACCGCCCGATCCGATCGGCGAGCCTGCGGCAGCGCGCGGCGAGGTCGAACAGCCGCTCGCCGAAGACCCGGTGGGCGATGGTGCGCTCGGGGATCAGCTGCAGCCCGCGGCTGAACTCGAAGGGCGCCCCGGCCCGCGGCCCCGCCCCGTCCGCACCGGCGGGCAGCTCGGTGAGGAGCTCGCCCAACGGGCGGATGAACATGGTCATCAGCGGGAAGAAGACCACCTCCTGCAGCCTGCCCATCTCGCCGGCGCTGTCGTCGGTGCGTCCGAAGAAGCGCAGCAGCATCAGCACCATCAGGCTGTAGCCGGCGTTGAACGCCTCCGCGGCCTCGCGGGCCAGAGGATCGGTGATCAGCCCGACGCCCGCGGCGTCGGACGGCCTGCGGACGGCCGGGTTGGTCAGCGCGGCGCGGGACGGCTCAAAGGCGAGGCCGACCGCCTCGGCCGCGGCGATCTCCGCCGCGAGCTGCTCGCGGATCCGCAGCAGGCGGCCGTAGTGCGAGCCCTCGGAGTTCTCGGGTGCACCCTCGCCCTGCTCGATGATCAGGTCGATCGCCCGCATCGCCGACGCCCGGTCGGTGATCGGGAAGGGCTCGGCCCCGTAGCCGGTGGCGACGTCGCCCTCGAAGACGCCGTCGGGGTCGACCACGGAGGCGGTGTCGATCTGGCGCTGGGCGGCGCCGATGAACAGCTCCTCCTCGTCCAGTTCGGTGAACAGGCCGCGGATCCGCTCGTACAGCAGGCCGACGGTCAGCCGCTCCCCGCCGCCGTCGGCCGGCTGCGGCACCCGGTGGATCTCGGACAGCAGGGCGGTCGGCAGCTCGTACACCAGGTACCGCTCCAGGGTGGCGGGCGTCAGCGGCTCGAGCGCGGAGGCCACCCCCAGCGGGTAGTACCGCTCCGGCTGGGGGAAGTTGGGGCGCTGCAGGTAGGGCGCCGCGCCAACGGCAGCCAGCAGGTTGAGCACCAGGCCGAGGTGGAGCATCTCCTCGCGGCTCAGCAGCAGCAACTGGCCCTTCCACTCGCGGATCGTCTCGATCTGCACCTGGTCCACCCCGCCGTCCTCCGGGCGGTTCTTCAGCGAGAACGCGGTGTACATGTACTGCAGGCACAGCGAGTGCTCCAACTCGGCGGCCTCACAGAGACAGTCAACCAGCTGGGCCCGCAGGGCGGCTGTCCGGGCGCTGCGCTCCGGCAGCACGTGATAGTCAGTCAGCGACACGGTGTCCCTCGTCGAAGAGCCGGCCGAGAAGCTCGGTCGAGATGTCAGGGTGGCCGGCGACCACCAGGTCGGCAGCGGAGTAGTCGAGCGTGCGGGTCAGCGCGGTGGGCACGGCGACGACTCGCAGACCGGCCGCGCGCGCGGCGTGGACACCGGTCAGCGAGTCCTCCACGGCCGCGCACGACGCGGCGGGCAGGCCGAGTCGTCGGACCGCCTCCAGATAGGCGTCGGGGGCGGGCTTGCGGAGTTCCACGTCGTCCCCGCCCACCAGCACCTCGAACCGGCCGCGCAGACCGTGCTGGTCCAGGCAGCGCTCGACCCACCGCCGGGGGGCGGCGGAGGCGACGGCGACCCGTACGCCCGCCTCCCGCAGCCGGTCGAGCAGGGCGACCAGGCCGGGCACCAGTGGGACGGTTTCGGGGCGCAGGTTCTCCTCCCACAGCCGCTCCAGCCGCCGCTGCATGGCCTCGGCGGCGCCCGGGTCGCCGGTCCGCGCGGCCAGCCCCGTGAAGAGGGCCGGGTAGCCGTCGGTGCGGCCACACACCGCGCGCGCCCAGTGCTGGGCCGGCAGGGCGGCACCGTACTCCTGGAACACCTGGGCGCAGGCAGCGTAGTCCGCCGTGATGGAGTCGACGATGACGCCGTCGTGGTCGAACACCACCGCCCGGGGAAGCCCGTGTCTGCTGTCGGACGACACACTGGACCCCTTTCCACTCGATGATGACGGGCGGTCGCTTCGACCCCCGTCCGACACCTGAGATCCTGCTCCGGGGCGTCGCGGCAGACATCACCCAAGCGTGCGGAGCCCGGCACCGCGGCGGGGTGCCCGGGGGCAACGCGGGTAGGATGCCGCCCGCAGATTTGTGCTATCCGCACAACCCGTCAGGATTCGGCATGATCCTGCGGCACAACGCTGCTCTGCTGCCGGAGCGGGTCCGCCTCCAGGTCACGGATGTCCACACCGTCCCAGTGGACTTCCCCCTCGGGTTGGCAGGTTGAGGCCGCAGAGTAGCCTCATGAAGGCGTTCAGGCGCGGGAGACGCGGACCAGCCGGTAGTCGGGGCGGTGCTGGGTCCGGTACGGGACCTTGGTCCGCTCGGCTCTGTCGTCCCCGAGCTCGACCTCGGTGCCCTGCTGCGCGTTCAGCTCCTCCTGCGCGTTCAGCTCCTCGACGGTGAAGGTCAGGGGACTGTGGACCGCCGCGCCGGCGTTGCCGGTGCGGGCCCCATCACCTCGTCCAGGCAGGAAGCGAGGTCGTTCCTCGATCATGTCGGTGTAGTCCTTTGTCTCGTGGTCCAGCACGAGGATCGTCCGCTGGACCTCCGGCTCCCCGGCACCGTCGACCGCTGGACGCCGGGCCGGCGATGAGTCGCCCGGGACGAGCCGTGCGACCTCCGCCACCCCACCCTCGCTCACGGGACTCCACCCGGCGAGGGCTGCTCGGGCACACCTGTTGCCCGTGAGGGCAGTCGGCGCCGGACGGCGGCAACCTGCCGCCGCTCGGCCTCCAGACGCAACCGGACTGACAACGACGAAGCCACCCGTCGGATGCGCCTGTGGCTACTGGCGCTGGTAGTGCTCCTGGACCTGCTCGCGGAAGGCGATGTCACCAGGTGTCTTGCTCGGGTCGTACTGGGGTGACTGCCTGATCTCGTCCTTGGTGCGGTCGACGTGGACGGTCCGTCCGTCGCGGTCGATGCGGGTGATGGTGCCGGCAGGGAGCAGGACGTGGGTGCCGAAGGTCCGCGGCCCGGTGTCGACCACGAGGTACGCGGAGCCGACCTCGTCGGTCTGCTGGTCGATCCTGCCGAGGTGGCCGTCGGTGGCCTCGACCCGGTAGCCGGTCAAGCTGAGGCCCGGTTCGTAGTTCGAGTCCGGGTGGTAACTCCAGAGTTCGCGGCTCATGGGTGAGGTCCTTCCTCCGATTGACGGAGCTGGGTGTCGGGTCCGCCCTGCCTCCCAGTGTCCGCCGGACCGACTGTCGACGGGAGGGCGGGCCCAGCCACGCAGGGCTCTGCTCGACGGCACCAGGTGGTCCACCGATACCGACAGCGCCGAAGCAGCTCAAACCAGCATGCGCACACAGCATCGCCATGACACCTATGCGTGACAGAACTTCGGGATTGCCGCACCAGAGACCTCACGCCGCCCGCTCTCGCACCCCGGCTGGCGGAGGCCCTTTACTACCGGACGCTCGAGTTCCTCGGGCTTTCGCCACGGCTTGAACGTCGTGGCGACGTCTGGGAAGCCCCCGGATAAATCCGGGGGAGGAATCACGTTCACCGCCGGCTCACCGTCGAACTAGGCGACACCGCCGAGCCCGGTGACCGCCATGTGCTGGCCGGCCAGCACGGCCGACCACCATGGTCTCGTCGTGCCTGCACTCGTTCGAACCCACGCCCAGTTACGCTTCGCCCGCACGTCATCACACTGAGTTAGCAGCGGCGTGTGTGCCTCCGTCCAGGGAGTGCACGAGATGGGCTGCTCATCCTACGACTGAGATGGAGACAACATGACGCGGAGCAGACGGTCCTGGGTGCGCGATGTGGTCACCGCGGCGCTCGGACTGGTGCTCGTTGGTACGCCGGCTGCTCTGGGAGGAGGGTCGGCGCTGGCCGCGCCCTCTGACCGGGCGGTGAGGGGGAATGCGCCGCACTCCCGGGCGGGCGTGTGTCCGCAGGTGCCGATCTGGATGAACACCGGTGGCGGCAACGACATGCTGATCGAGTACTCCCCGACCGGCACGCAACTGCTGAGCGTACCTGTGGTCCGGGACTACGGCGACATCGCGTTCACCAGCAACGGCACCCTCTACGGGGTTACCTTCGGCACTTCCGCCGTGTTGCCCTTCCTCTACACCATCAACCCGACCACCGGCACCGAGACGGCGTCGGTGCCGGTCACCGGACCGGCGGCCACGATCGGCGGACTGAACGCTCTGACGGCGCTGCCGAGCGGGTTGCTGCTGCTCGGCTCGAACAGCACCTCCACGATCTACACGCTCGACCCGGCGACTGGGGTGAGCGCGGTGTTCAGTGCCTCGTTCCCGGCCGGGGTCGCCTCCGCGGGGGACTTCCTCATCCTTCCCGGTGGCGACACCCTCGCGCTGGGGGTCAGTAACACGAGCTCCCCGGTCTTCCGCATTCATCCCGACAACACGGTCACCGAGATCGGCACCATTCCGCAGTCGTTCGGCGCCGCCCAGTCCGGCGGCAACGTCTTCCTCGCCGGTAGCAGCGGCGGCATCTACGAGCTGACGTCGGTCCCGACCGCTCCGTCGACCAGTCCGCTGCCCGTGACCACCGTCGTCACGACTACCAACGCCTTCTACGGCGCGTCGTCAGTACAGGACGCCGGGACCTGCAGCACGCAGTCGCTGAACATCACGAAGTCGGCCGCTGAGGCCGACTTCCAGGCCCCGGGCGAGACGATCCACTACACGTACACCGTCACCAACCTCGGCCTGGACCCGCTGACCAACCTGAGCGTGACCGACGTGACCCCGGGCGTCGTCATCTCGGGCTGCGGCACCAACCAGCTCGCCCCCGGCCAGTCCACGGCCTGCCAGGCCACGTACACCACGACCGCGGCCGACGTCGCGGCCAAGAACATCCCGGACCGGGGCCACGCCAGCGCCTACGACCCCAGCAGCAGCCAGACCGTGACCGCGACCAGCAACCAGGTCACCACCCCCCTGGTGGCCATCTCGGTGGTCAAGAACGCCGGCCAGACCGAGTTCACCGCCGCGGGGCAGACCATCAACTACACCTACACGGTGACGAACAACGGTGCGCAGCCGCTGACTAACATCGGCGTGGTGGACAACGGCCCCGGCACCCCGACGGTCGCCTGCCCCGCGGGCCCGGTGACACCGGGCTCCTCCATCACCTGCACCGCGATGTACACCACCACCGCCGCGGACGTGGCCGCGGGCAAGGTCGTCGATACCGCCCACGTGTCGGGCACCACCCCCGGCGGCCGGACCATCACCTCGACCAGCAACACCGTGACGGTGCCGTTCGCCGGCCTCAAGATCGTCAAGGCGGTCGAGGAGACCGCGTTCTCGATGGCCGGCCAGACCCTGCACTACACCTTCACCGTCACCAACACCGGTAACACGTCACTGAGTTCACTCGCGGTGACTGACGCGGCTCCGGGCTCGCCGCAGGTGACCTGCCCGGTGAGCACCCTGGCGCCCGGCGCCTCCACCACCTGCACCGCGACCTACACCACCTCCGAGGACGACGTGGACGCGGGAAAGATCACGGATACCGCGACTGTCGCCGGCACCGCCCCCGACGGCACCGACGTCACCGCGGACAGCAACACCCTCACCGTAGTGGCCTGCACCCCGTGCGAGGACAAGGACCACGGCGGCTGCAAGGGCGACCACCCGGGCGGCAAGGACCCCGGCTACGGTCACCACCGGCCCTCCACCGTGCCGAGCACGGGCCACGGCCAGCAGCGGCTCGCAGCCCGGTGACAGCGACTCCCACCACGAACACCCTGTGCCCGCAAAGCCGGCCTCCTACCACCAGGGCGGCTCCCTGGCCAACACCGGCGCACAGGTGAGCACCGCGAGTCTCGGGGCGAGCGGCTCGCTCGGTCTGGGCGCGATGGCCCTCCTCCTCAGCCGAGCCACCAAGCGTCGCAAGCCCGCAGAGCAGCAGCCCTCCACCCAAAGCTGACCACTGACGGCCGGCCAGGCACCCCACGACGGCCCCGGGGACCCAAGCTTGGGTTCCCGGGGCCGCTGCCGTCCATCCACGCCCGCAGCCATGTCCTCTGCCACTGATCCTTGACCGTTTGCCACTGAACATTGACCAACGCGATTTTCTGCCACTGAAGATTGATCACCGCAGGTCGGCGCGTTACTACTGTCGGCGGCGTGGCTTTGTTCACGAGTCCTGACAGCGGTTGTTCGGTTCTCCGGGAGGCACTCTCTGGGGGCCGAGGTCGATGTTCACGGGAACGGACAGCACCCGGTCGGCGGCACCGGCGCGGGTGAGAATGAGACCTGCTCAGTAGCTGCGGCTCGTCGGCCAGTGGAACCGTCAAGGACCCGGCCCGGCTCCACTCAGCGCACCGGGCAGACCGCTGGCGACCGTCGGGAAGAGCGGTCCTCCCGTGCCACCGCACCACACCGGATGACCGACAGCGCGCTGCTGCTCGGCGCCGAGCAGCAGCGCTCCCCCGGTCCCGTCGGCACCAGGACCAGGAGTTGTCCCACTCCTGATATCACCGGGTGTCACACTCCGGGCAGGGTGGTCCGGACGTTCTCAGTAGCGCAGCACGACACAGCCGTCCTGGCCGGGCGCTCCGGCCCGGCCCACCTTCGGCCAGCGGTTGTCGTAGTCCGCGTTCCAGGAACCCGCGTCCCCTCCGAATTCGCCGACGCCGCCGACTCCTTGGGAGGTCCCGCAGCCGTCCAAGCCCGACAGATTTCCGGAGTTTCCGCCGGTTACCCACTCACCTCCACGGCCGGCCCCGTAGGACTGGCTGCCGTCCCTTCCACGCTCGCCGTGCCTTCCCGGCATGCCCTTGTATCCAGAACAGTCCAGGCCCTTCCCCTTCGACTCCCCACCGCTGTCGGGGAGATCTCGACCGCCTTCACCGCCGTGGCCGCTCAGATCACGGGCGGTTTGCTGGCCATTTCGCTGGCTGTCCTGGCCGGCAGCGCCTCCCCACGCTCCCGAACCACCCCAGCCGCGAGCATAGTTGCCTGACTTCTTGTCCCACGCCCAGGACGAGCCGCCGCGATCGCCCCCACCACCGCCGTTGCCCTGCCACCGGAGTCCCTCAACAAGCGTGTAACCGCCGCCGGGGCCCCCGCGCCCGCCCTCCCCCACGACGATCTCGATGGTCTGCCCGGCCCGCACTGGCAGGACACATTCGGCGGCCCCGGCGCCGCTGCCACCCGCGCCGCCACCGCCACCACCACCGAAGGAGCCGTAGGGTGTCCCGGGGCGGTCACCGTTACCGCCGGCACCGCCGCCACCACCACCGCCACCACCACCGACCACCGTGGCCCTCACCTGCGTGACACCCTCCGGAACAGTGAAGACGTGCTCACCCGGCGCCTTGAACACCTCAATCCTGGGCGCCGCCGCGGCGACATCACCAGCACGCCCCTGCGCGGCGGCGGGCGTCACCGAACCAACCAGCACCGCAGCCACCACCATCACGGCCACCCGCCAGACCCGGCCACTGCCGCCGCCCTGCAAACCACCGATGCACGGACCAGACTCCTCGGCCACACCACTGTCCTATCTCTCGTATCAGACCGGACCTCACGACGCCGAAGCACGCAGGTTCGGGAAGCTGGAAGCCGCGCCACACAGCAGCGCCCCGGCCGTGACGACCGAGGCGCCGCTGAGCACTTCGACTTACCCGCCCGGTCCAACGACTCGGGTACGCAGTGGTCACCCGCCGGAAACCCACGCTGCCACCCCCGTGCTGTCGAAGCCCGTGAGCAAATCCCGTCTCCTCCAAGCGGTTCAGTGCCTCCCGAACCGCTGTCGAAGTGCTGTCACCCCTCACGGACATAGCCAGCGGCGCGGCGATGAGCTTCCGTCTTCAGTCGCCATCACAGCCACTGTTCGGCTGGCGATCAAGCCAATCTCCTGCCTCTGGGGCTGCTCCGGCAGGCCGCTGACCTGCGCGGTCAATCTTCAGTGGCAGAAACCGTCATCCGTCAATCCTCAGTGAGTACTTTTCAACCTGAAGTTGCTGGTCACGGGGTCTGGTGTGGGTCGGGGGTGGGGTGCTCGTGCAGGTCGGTGGCGTGATCGCTGGCAGGTGATCGTCCAATGCCGCGAAGTTAAGGGCTGGGAGCCGGTGTCCAGGTGTCGGGGCGCGTGAGTCTGTATGTGGCTCGGGCGGTGCGTTCCAGGAGTCCTTGGCGTGCCCAGCGCCCCAGGGCGACGCTCGGACTGTTGACGGGTTTTCGGCCGGTGATGCCGAGCTGTTGCGCAAGGTCCGGCGCCGTCCAGGGCCGGTCGGTGTCGGCCGTCATGATCGTGCAGATCCTTGTCCAGCGGCCGGCGCGTCCTTGAGCATTCGGGCTTCCGGTGGTCTGGGCGGTGGGCAGCGCGGGTGGATGGATGGCGATGTCGAGCGCCATGACGGGGATGCTCGCCAGTGGACGGCCGTCACGGTTCCACGTGTGGTAGCGAGAGATTCCACATTTCACGACGCGCGCTGAAACCCGCGGGCGACGCGGCGGCATTAGAGCGCCCAGGACTGCGACGCCGATGTTCCCGACCAGATCAACTCGCCTTTCAGATAGATGAGTTGAGAATGGTCGGCTGATCTGGACAACCGTGTCGCGGGCCGCCTCCAGGGCCACGGTGAAGGCGGCCCGGTCCGGGTCGCAGCCCGGAACGGTCTCCACCGCCGTGACCATCGCCGAGCGCAGGGCCTGATAGAGCGCCAGGAGTCCCCACATCTCCTGCACGAGACCGGCCGGGTCCTTCGACCTCAACACCCGCCCTTTGAGAAGGGTGTGACGTAGAGCGAGGAAGGACGACTCCACCTCCCAGCGTTCGTGATACAGGTGCACGAGGCGGCCGGCCGGGTCGGTTCGGTGGTCGACGAGGGTGGTGAGCAAGCGGTAGGTGCCGGTGATCTGGCCTCCGTCGGCGGTGTGTGCCCGCACTTCGGCCTCCACGACCCGCAGGGTCAGATCGGCGACACGGGTGAGGTACGAGCCGTCCGGCAGCAGCGTGAGCACAGGAAAGCGCCGACTGGAAGTGCAGCGAACCAGGAACTGGGCGCCCTGCTCGGTGATGGCGGTCAGCAGGTCATTGCCGCCGAAGGCGCGGTCGCCCAGGACCAGCATGTCGGCGCTGAGGCGATCCACCAGCCGCCGTGCGTACGCGATCTCGCCCTGGTCGACCGGGCCGAAACAGGCCCCGAGTAGACCGCGTGTCCCGGTCTCGCACAAGGTCATGAGCATCAACTTCGGATAGCCGACCTCCCCGAACCGGTTCGTGAACCGTCTCAGCCATGCGCGGTTGCGCTCGTGGTCGGGGACCGCGAGGCTGCTGCAGCCGTCGAAGGCCACGGTCCGCCACCGTCGATAGCACACCCCCGGGGTGGACGGCTGGGCCAGCGGGCCGGCCAGCACCTCGAACAGCTGCTTCAGGGGCGTCGCACCGATACGGCGGCGCAGATCACGAAGCGCCTTCTCGGATGGACCAGGAACCCGCACGGCAAGCCCCGCGATCAGCTTGCCCCACACCAGACGAGCGCCCACGTACTCGAACAGCCCCAGAGCAAGGACGAAGTAGACCCCCACCCGGGAGGGAAGATCACGCAACCGCTGTTCCCGGGCGCCGGTCTCGTCCAGGATCGCGTCGACCAGCTCTGATGGCACGACCTGCGTCAACTCGCCTATGTGGCCGGGCGCGAACACATCGACCTACCGGTGATCATGCCCCGAGCGGCCCGAGCACCCCAACCCCACCCCACATCAGCCCCGTGACCTGCAACTTCATGTTGAAAAGCACTCATTGCTCACGGGCAGCAGCGGCTCCAGGCACGCCCACTCAGCATCACCCAGATCCCCCTGACCAGTGATACGCGTACAACGAGTCACATGATCGGAGGGACACGGCCTGGTGCCTGTTGCGGAAGTGGATCTGTAAGGCGGGACGCCGCGCCGAGGGGGAAGTCGTGCGCGGTGTCCACCGAGAGAGCCGAGCGGGTGCGGGGTGGGCTACTTCGTGCTGAGGGGGTTCTGTGTTTCCGGTGTGGGCTTGAGGTAGCGGACGGCGGCTACTGTCACCAGGGTGACCAGCGTGACGGCGAGGAGGTAGCGGACGAGTACGCCGAGGTCGCCGTACCAGGAGCTGTACCAGGGGAAGACGCCGTAGAAGGCGAAGACCATGGAGAAGCTGAGGGTCAGCGGGAGGGCGGCCAGTGCGGTCGCGGCGGGCAGCAGCCGGCCCCAGCGCAGGGAGGCGAGCGGGAGCAGGTTCAGTACGAAGTAGACCCCGGTCAGCATGGCTGCGGTCTGGCCCGGGACGCCGAAGAGATCCAGGTGGTTCTGCAGGATGCTCACGGCTGGCAGCAGGACGGGCAGGACGGCGTCCCGGGGCCGGCGCACGGCGGTGCTGTCGAGCAGGTCGCCGGGGGCGGCGAAGACCAGCAGGGCCCACAGCACGCCCGCCCCGGCGGTGGAGACCAGGGAGGCGTAGTCCGGCGCCAGGCCCGGCGCCCACATCCCCTCGAGGAGATAACCGACGAACCACTGGGCGACGGCGGCCACTGCGGCCAGGACGGCCAGGATCCGGGCGGCGGTCCACCTGCGGAGCAGCATGGCCGCCACGACCAGCAGCCAGAGCACGCCGGGGACGGCTGCGGCGACCACCGAGGGGCGCCCGTCGCCGATTGTGTCGGCCGTGGGGATGGCCATTTGCCACTCTTGCGGGAGGTGCCACAGGAAGGGCAGTTGCTGGCAGAGCGCCATGGCGGCGGCCAGTGGTGCGGTGGTGGCGAGCAGCCGTCCGCCGGTGCCGCTCGCGGTGGTGCCGGTGCGCACGCGCAGGCCGTAGGCGGCGATGCCGGCGGTCTCGCGGGCGGTGGCCAGGCGGCCTGCGCCCTCGGTGGCGTCGGCGTGGACGGCGGTGATCTCCTCGCCGCGTTCGGCGCGGTAGGCGGCGGGGTAGGCCCGCAGGGCCAGCCGCAGCCCCCGCGACATGGTGGCGGTGGTTCTGGTGGTGCGGGTGTTCATGCGAGGGCTCCCCTGGCCGTCGGACGGATGGTGCTCAGACGGCGGTCTGCCTCGGCCACCACTGCGCGCAGCCTGTCGGCCTCGGCGGCCAGCGTGGCCCGCCCGGGCTCGGCGAGGGCGTAGGTGCGGCGGGCGCGGCCGTCGATCACCTCGTCGCGCTCGATCCGGATCAGGCCCTGCTGGAGCAGGCGGTCCAGCGCGCTGTAGAGCGTGCCGGTGCGCATCCTGACCCGGCCCTCCGAGATGAGGGCGATCTCCTGGATCAGGGCGTAGCCGTGCCGGGGGGCGTCCGCCAGTGCGGTGAGCAGAAGCAGCGTCGGCTCCTGCATGGAGCGTTCTGTCATACGGATACATATATCGCCCATCGGCATATGCCGTCCAGGGCCTCGCTCGTAGAACTTGCCGGCGATCAGTGGGAGCGGCTGGGTCCGGCATTCCGCGGCCGTCATCGCCTCTATCTCCTGCTCCTGCCGCTCGGCCTCCTTGGCCTGCTCGTGTGTGCGGCGCTGCTCGCGTTCCTGGGCGTCGCGGTCGAATCAGGCCGCCCTGCCCTCCGGGTCGGCGAGGGCGTCCTGGAGGATGCCGAGGCACGCCGCGCCTTGCTTCGTCAGACGTTGCCGACCTGTGCGGGTCACGGCGCGCGACAGGGTGGCCGCGCCGCGTTCGGTTCGTCTGGTCTACTGGGCGGGCAGCGCTCCGCGCATCACCACTCGGGCGTGCTCGACCAGGGCCTGCGGGGTCAGCTCGGCCAAGGTCTCCCAGGTGTGCGCGATCAGGGTGTGGGCTGTGGCTACCATCGCGGCCTCGTCGAGCGGGCGGCCCGGGAGGTCGACAGTACCGGTCAGCAGGGCCTGGAGCAGGGCGTACAGGTTCGCGGTGCCGACCTCGCGGACAGTCAGCGACAGGTGCGCCGAGGACTCCTCTCCCACCGCGCTGGCGAAGTGCGCGAACCCCTGGGCACGTAGAGGACTTCACCCGGTCGCAGCACAGTGTCCAGCAGCACCTCGCCGGGGTCGGCGTCCTCCCGGCTCGGCTCCCAGTTCCCGTCGGCCGGCCCGGCGTGCACCCGCCAGCGCTTCTCGCCGCTGATCTGGATCGCCAGCACGTCGGCGTCGTCCCGGTGCACCGGGCGGCCGGGTTCCGATGAAGGAGTTCTTGTGGTCCCGCAGGAACTCCATCAGCCGGATTACCTTGCGGAGGTTGTCGTCGGCGATGTGGTCCTTCTCCCGCATCCGGGCGGTGAAGCCAACGGGGTCGGTGTGCTCCCACCGGTTCTCGCCCCGGTTGACGATCACCTCCCGGCTGTCCTCCAGGAACAGGTGCGAGACGATGTCGACGTGCATGGAGTTGGCGTAACGCAGCTGCGCGCAGCGGCACTTGCGGGTGTGGGGCATGCAATTGGCCGGCGGATCCGGCTCAGGAATCCTGACCCCGTGGTTCTCTGTGGTCATGTCCCGTGGATAGGCACAGATGGTCTGCCGTCCACCCCTACCGGAACGTCGCCCGCGGGTGGATCCCGTAGAGTCGGCCAATGGCGAAGTATTTCGACGTGCACCCGCAGACCCCCCAGGCCCGCACCATCGGCACCGTGGCCGACAGCCTCCGCTCCGGGGCCCTCATCGCGTACCCGACCGACTCCTGTTTCGCCCTGGGCTGCCGTATGGGCAATCCCGAGGGCCTCGAACGGATCCGGTCGATCCGGCGTCTCGACGACCGCCACCACTTCACCCTGATGTGCGAGAACTTCGCCCAACTGGGGCAGTTCGTCCACATCGACAACGCTGTCTTCCGCGCGATCAAGGCGGCGACGCCGGGCAGCTACACCTTCATCCTCCCCGCCACCAAGGAGGTCCCGCGCCGTCTGATGCACCCGAAGAAGAAGACAGTGGGGGTCAGGATCCCCGACCACGTCGTCACGCGGGCCCTGCTCGCCGAACTCGGCGAGCCCCTCGTCTCCAGCACCCTGCTCCTCCCCGGCGAGGACGAGCCGATGACCCAGGGGTGGGAGATCAAGGAGCGGCTCGACCACGTGCTGGACGCCGTGGTGGATTCCGGCGACTGCGGTACGGACCCGACGACGGTCGTCGACTTCTCCGGCGACGGGGCGCAGATCGTCCGGCGCGGGGCCGGCGACCCCACGCCGTTCGAGTGACGACGCGGTCCGGCTGACAAAGCCGGCCACCGAGGAGAACCCGGCCGTCGCCGAGACGCCGGCCGGCGCCGCCCTGATCGAGGACCTGGTGCAGCGCGGACCTGCCGCGCCGATCTGGCACCCGCTCCACAACAACGGCCGGCGGCCGGGCGGGTGCCCGTCGGCGTAGGCGGTGCGCAGCCCGGCTTCGGCGACGTGCGATTCGAGGATCATGTTGGAGACCTGGCGGGCGCCGACCGGGTTGCCGGTGCGCGAGCAGGCGTTCGGGTCGGGACCGGTGCGGTGGTGCTGGTCGTGCATCCGGCGCCCCTACCCGGCCCTCCCGGGCCCGCCCCCTCCCCCGCTCCCCTCCTCCGGCCGGTGGCGCCGCAAGGCGGGGCCGCCGGGCCACCGCGCAGCGGCAACCCACCACGCCGTCGGCGCGACAAACGGGCGCTGAGCTGCGCAAACGCCGCTTCCGGCAACACCTCCTGACGCAACCCCGAGTAGCAAGCCCAGCGACAAGCCCGAGTGGGTCTGTACGGTCTTCGGCTCTGTCCCGTAATCGGTGGTAACGAAGGGTGACGACCGTCGTTGGCATGGTGTGCGCGATGTCAATGAGCTTGTGGGTGTGGTGTTTTCGGGACTGTCGGCCCTGGTCATTGAGGACGTGATGGACGAGGCGAGGTCATCCGGGTGTCGGCGCGGACTCGGGACGATCCGGTGCCGTGCCCGGTGTGCGGGCAGCCGACGGGGCGGGTGCATGGCTTCCACGGGCGGGTGGTCGCGGACGTGCCGGTGGACGGACGGCGGGTCGTGGCGTCGGTGCGGCTCCGGAGACTGGCGTGTCCGGTGCTCGGCTGCCCGCGGCAGACCTTCCGCGAGCAGGTTCCCGGCGTCGTGGAGCGCTACCAGCGTCGCACCAACCGTCTGGCCGACCAACTCGGATCCATGGTCAAGGAGTTAGCGGGCCGGGCGGGCGCCCGCCTCTCGCGTGTGCTGGCTTGCGCGATCTCCCGCTCGACCGCTCTGCGCCTTCTCCGCCGCATTCCGACACCGGTCGTGCGGATCCCACGGGTGATCGGGGTCGACGACTTCGCCCTCAAGCGCCGGCACCGCTACGCAACAGTGATCATTGACGCCGAGACCGGAGAGCGGATCGACGTCCTGCCCGACCGCACCGCCCGGACTCTGGTCGCGTGGCTGCGCCAGCACCCCGGGGCCCAGTACGTCTGCCGCGACGGTTCCGGCTCCTACGGTGAGGCGATCCGCCAGGCCCTCCCCGAGGCGGTGCAGGTCAGCGACAGGTGGCAGTGCGCCATGAGGCGCCTTGTCGTATCCCCGATTCAGTCGGGAAGAATTTGGAGGGAGGTTCTTGGGTCCAATGGCTTACCTAATCCGGAAACGGTGAGGGGACCGCAGCATGCCAGGAAAGTGACGACCGGGCCCAGGCATTGGGGACGGGGCGTCGCGGGACCCGCGTGATATGGCGAAAGCTGGATTGCCTGAATTCCAATCCCCAGAAGATTGAAGGTCGAATCCGCCGGAAAGATGCCTGAAACCGGCGCCGCGCCCTGCGACGGCTTGATGCCATGGCCGACGCAACCTCCAGAGCGCGGAGCGATGCCCAGCGAGGGCATTCAAGGGGATGAGTGGAACGCCTAAGTCACGCTGTTACGTACGACAAGGACGAACATGGGATCGCCTAAGGGAGGAGATCTTCCTATGGCGACGGAGGCCCCGTAGTAGTCGCCGGAGTCACGACCGGCCAAGGAGGACGGGAAAGCCGTCCGCACGGGCGAAGGGGGCCAGGTGATCGGGCACCCAAGAATCGGGAGGTATGCGCAATGCAGAGCGCCGAAACGGTGCTGGGTGTCCTCCGTGAACGCGGCAGGCGCGGCCTGCCGTGCGATGAACTATATCGACAGATGTTCAACCCGCAGTTGTATCTGCTGGCCTACGGGCGTCTCTATTCCAACAAGGGAGCGATGACACCCGGGGTCACCGGGGAGACCGTGGACGGCATGTCGCTGGGCAAGATCGAGCACGTCATCGACGCGCTGCGCCACGAGCGCTACCGGTGGAGCCCGGCCAGGAGGGTCTACATCCCCAAAGGGCGGGGCAGCACGAAACTGCGTCCGCTCGGCTTGCCGCCCTGGAGTGACAAGCTCGTCGGCGAAGTGGTCCGTCTGCTTCTTGAGGCGTACTACGAGCCGACGTTCTCCGACTCCTCCCACGGTTTCCGTCCCCGCCGGGGCTGCCACACCGCGTTAAGTGATGTGGTCCATACCTGGACGGGTACGGCCTGGCTTATCGAGGGCGACATCGCCCAGTGCTTCGACCGGCTTGACCATTCGGTCATGCTCCGAATCCTGGGCGAAAGAATCCGCGACAACCGATTCCTACGGCTGGTGCACAACATGCTCAAGGCCGGATACATGGAGGACTGGGTCTGGAACGCCACGCACAGTGGAAGTCCGCAAGGCGGGGTTGTTTCACCGATCCTGTCCAACATCTACCTGCACAAGATGGACGAGTACGTCGAGAAGGTTCTGATCCCGGAATACACCCGGGGAGGAGTCAGGCAGTCGAACCGCGCCTTTCATCGGGTGTGGGCGGCTATGGCACGCGCTCGCAAGCGTGGTGACCGCACCACAGTGCGGGAACTGCGCAAGCAACTCCGCAGCATGCCCAGCATGGATACTCATGATCCCGGCTACCGGCGGCTGCGGTATGTGCGTTATGCCGACGACACCCTGCTCGGGTTCGCCGGACCAAAGGCAGAGGCCGAGGAAATCAAGGAGCGTCTGGCGCAATTCCTGCGTGATGAACTCAGGTTGGAATTGTCGCCGGAAAAGACGCTCATCACTCATGGCCGCACCCAGGCCGCGAGGTTCCTCGGCTACGACATCACCGTGCACCACAACGACCGCAAGATCACCGGCGGACGGCGTTCCGTCAATGGGGTCATCAGATTGCGTGTCCCTCGTTCGGTGGTATCTGCCAAGCAAGCCCAGTACATGGAGCGCGGCAAACCCGCGCGTCGGCCCGAACTGCTGAACCAGGACGATCACGTCATCCTCAGCACCTACGGGTCGGAGTACCGCGGCATCGTCCAGTACTACCTGATGGCCGGCGACGTCTTCCGACTCTCCCGGCTGCAATGGGTCATGGAGACCTCGATGTTGATGACGCTGGCGAACAAGCACCGCTCGTCGGTGTCGAAGATGGCCCGCAAGTACGCGACCACCATCGAGACACCGCACGGGCCGCGCAAGTGCTTCGAGGCCCGCGTCGAACGCATCGGCAGGAAGCCACTGGTCGGACGGTTCGGCGGGATACCGCTGCGACGGGACAAGAAGACGGTCATCAATGACCGTCGGCTGGCCCCGGTCAACACCAAACGCAAGGAGCTGGTCACCCGGCTCCTCGCCGGGCGATGCGAGGCGTGCGGGCGCATCGACGAGGTGGAAGTCCACCACGTCGCCAAGCTCGCCGACCTCGGAAAGCCAGGACCAGACCGGCCCCCGTGGGCAGATCTCATGGCCGCACGGCACCGCAAAACCCTCGTGGTCTGCGGAAGTTGCCACGCAACCATCCACGGAAGGAAGTCCGTCCCAGCACTCACGGAGTAGTCACTGGAGAGCCGGGTGCGGTGACAAGCCGCAAGCCCGGTTCGGGCTGGGGGCCGTGGGAAAAGGGCCTGCTCAGCAGGCACCTCGCCGACGGCCCACCAGTACTCTGTGGAGCAACCTGTGCGGCAAGGTCCTGGCCGAGGTCCGCTCCCATGCCGCCTGCTGGGCCACCGCCGTGAACCCCGCCCGGCCCGGGGGCGTACGCGAACAAACCACCCGCCAGCGCTGGCAACAGGTCCACAACCTGCTCGACCAGGGCGTCGGCCTGCTCGAATGCGCTCGCCGCCTCGATGTCGCACTGAACACCGTCAAGCGATACGCCCGCATGCAGGAGCCCACCGCAGAGCGCCGCGCACCCCGCTACAAGCCCACGCTCGTCGACCCCTACCGCGACCACCTCCGCAGCCGCCGCGCCGCCGACCCGGCCGTCCCTGTCAAGCAACTGTTCCAGGAGATAAAGGAGTTGGGATACACCGGCAGCCTCAACCTGCTCTACCGCCACATCACCCAGGGCCGCGCCGAGGGCAACAAGCCCGTCACCACCCCGCAACGCTTCGCCCGCCTCCTCCTCACCCGCCCCGAGAACCTGCGTGACAAGGACACCGCACTCCTGCGGGAACTCACTGAAACCTGTGCCGAGATGACCGAACTCGCCCGCCTCAGCGCCGAGTTCGCGCAGCTACTGACCCCAGCGGAGGGCAACGACGCCAAGCTCACCGACTGGATCACCACAGTCCGCGCCGCCGACCTGCCCCACCTGCACTCCTTCGCGAACGGCCTCGAACTCGACCGCGCCGCCGTCGACGCCGGACTCACCCTCCCGTACCACAACGGCCGCACCGAGGGCGTCAACACGCGAACCAAGCGGATCATGAGGCAGATGCACGGCCGAGCCGGGTTCCCCCTGCTCCGCCACCGCATCCTCCTCCAGTGATCACTACACAGCGCTACCACCGATTACGGGACAGAGCCGTTGGCTGGACAGACCCACCGCACAGTGATGACGAAAGCTCGCCCACCACTGCGGGCGACCGAACCCGTTCAGCAGCCCGCGGGCCAGTGCGGGTTCGGTGTGCCGTCATCGCTCATGTGCGCCCGCCGCCAGATCTCGTTCCAGCCGTACGGCAACCCCGGCGCGAGCCGGTGGCCGCGCCCGCACGGACACGGCGCCGGCGCCCACGACACCGGCTGCACAGCTCGACCCCTCAGTGCCCGGTCGACTTCGGCTCCAGCGGTCCCTCGTCCCCGCAGGCTGTCGAGCCGCCGCTCAACGAGCAGGAGATCGCCTACCTGCGGAAGTTCGCCGGTACCCGGCGCATGGACCGTCATCGCCCAGCTGGTGCAGGCGGACGAGGACACTGGTGCGCGACGTTATCCACCGCCTCAACGAGATCGGACTCGCCCGCCTGGACCCTCGATGGGCGGGAGGCCGTCCCCGCCTGCTCAGTCCCGACGACGAGGACTTCGTCGTCCAGACCCTCGCCGCGCTCAGGTCGATCGGGCTGCCCGCCCGGACGGCGCCCCGGTCTACGTGATCCTGGACAACCTCCCTCGGGGGCTGGTACCTGCTCAAAGCCTGATCCGCAGGCGTCAAGGACGGGCCAGTTCGGCACTGTCTGACCAATCCCCCGGGCCGACCTGACCTTCCATCAGGTCGGCCCCGGTGGGGCACCTGCCGGCGCCCCGGGCATCAGACCAGCAGGAGACCACCGCACCGTTCGGCGCCGTCCTTCATCGCGACGAGGTTCGCCAGCACGTACGGGATGTTGTTCTTGGAATGCCAGTCGGTCGGGTAGTAGGTGACCAACCGCGAGCTCTGGAAGCGGGCCTGAATCTCCGGCACGAAGGCACGGTACTGGTCGTCCGTGTAGTACCAGAACGAGTTCTCGTTGTAGAAGGCGACATGTGTCGGGTCCTGGTACGCGCCCCGGCCGTCGGAGCTGGGAGTCAGGGTGAGGAGCAGGCCGCCCGGAGCCAGCAGCCGGTACAGCTCGTTGATCAGCGGGACCTTCGCGGGCACGTGCTCCAGAAAGTCCACCGCCCGGAGCAGGCCGACCGAGTCGTCAGGGAGGTCCATGCGACCAGGTAGCGTCGCGACGATGTCGACCCCCTCTCCCGGGTACTGATCCACCCCCAGGTAGCCGGGCGGCTTCCGGTGCGCCGCGCCGAGGTCCAGCGCGAGCAGTCCGCGCCGCTTGGTCCAGGCCAGCGCGTTGGCCTCGATGTACTTGTCGTACAGGGCGACGGTCTCGCGCTGGATGTAGGAATTGACCTCCGTGTCACGCTGGGTGTTGTCGATGTGCATCCGCTGCAGGTACAGGCAGCGGGGAATCCGGTGGAAGTCGCCCTCGTGGAAGAGCCGGCACATCAGGTCCTGGTCGTCCAGCACCGTGCGAGTGGCGTCGTACCCGCCGACCCGCTCGTAGACGTCCCTGCGGAACGCCCGCACGTGGTTGGGGGCGTACCAGATGTACGAGACGTTGTGCGGCGTCGGCGCCATCGAGACGGCCTGCAGAAGCCGGCGTCCATCGACGGTCACCTCCTCGTACTGCCAGCCGTGCGCCTCGTTGAAGCGCGTGTCGTCCCGGCCGCCGTCCTCGGTGATCTGAGCGGTATTGCTGTAGACGAGGACGGCCTTGGGGTTCTCGTCGAATGCCTTTGCCAGCTCCGCCAGGCAGTCCTTCGTCAGCAGGTCGTCGTGGTCGAGCTCGACGAGGATCTCGCCGCGTGCCAGTTCACAGGCCCGGCGCTTGGCCGCGCCGACCCCCCGGATCTCGTCCGCGATCTCCACGCGGACACGGTCGTCGGGGTGCTCCGGCCGCCATCGGGCACCGTTGTTGAGCAGCACGATCCACTCCCAGTCGGAGCGGGTCTGCGCTTGCAGGGTCGAGAGGCACTCGTCCAGGAAGCGCGGTCGGTGACTGGGGGTGAAGACGGAGAACTTCGGTGTCGGGGTCAACGTCATCTGCTGGTACCTGCCTGAGTGGCTGTCGGGGTCGGTGTGGGGGTCTGAGCGGGGATCTGGGTGCGATTCCGGGGCTGGATCGGTGCTGCGCTCGCGGAGTCCCGGAACCTTTCGGGGACGAGCTCCTGGAGCGACGGGTCGGTGCGCACGGCGCGGCCGAAGGCATCCTTGGCTTCGCTGTCCTGGCTCTTCTTCAGCTGGTCCTGCCCGAGCTGCAGGTACGCCGTGGCCGCCTTGGGGTCGGCGGCCACGATGCGCTGCAGGATCGCGATCGCCTGGTCGGTGTCGCTCGACCCGAGCAGGATCGCCTTGTTGTAGAGCGCCGACTCGAAACCCGGGTCGGTCTTCAGGGAGTTGTCGTAAGCCGTGCGCGCGGCAGCCGCGTTGTCGTCGTGCTGGGCGATGACGCCGAGGTTGTACCAGGCGAGTTTGTTGCCCGGGTCCAACGCCAGGACCTGCTGGAAGGTCTTCGTCGCCCCGGCGAAGTCGCTGATCTCCCCCTGCTTGATGCCTGCTTGGAGCAGTGCCCCAACCTTCGAGGCGGTTTCGGCCGCGGCAGCCGCGGCCGCCGCAGGCTTGGCTTTCGTCGTGGACGCGGTCGTGGAGTCCCCTTCGGACAGGTGGACCCAGCCGGTCACCACACCGCTGACCATGGCTGCCGCGGCGAGCCCTGTCCACAGGCGTCTTCGTTTCACGGGGTTACCTCATCAATCTGATAGTGCGACTCAGTCAGCCAACGGGAGGTGAGGACGAGGAACGGCGCGGACGGTGCCCCCGAGAAGGAAGTCGGGGGCACCGCCGTTGGGTGTAGCCATGACGCCGGATAACCGGACTGGGGATCACGCCCCGTCAGGGCCTACTTGGTGCACACCGCGTACACCGTGATCGGGATGATCACGCCGAGCGGAGAGAGCACGTTGGCCTGCCAGCCGGTGGCCGGCGAAGTCGCCGTACCACCGATAGGAGCGTCCTCCTGGACAACGGCTGCCAGCGTGGTTGTGAAACCGCCGCCGACGGCATAAGGCGTGGCAGCGGGGCAGTTCGCTGTGGCTACCGAGTTGAGCAGCCCCACGTTCTGAGCCGTCACCACCACACTCTGGGCGCCAGAGTCTGTGCCCTGGTTGCCCTGGTTGCCCTGGAAGCCCTGGAACCCCTGGTTGCCCTGGGTGCCCTGGTTCCCCTGGGTGCCCTGGTTGCCCTGAGAACCAGCAGTGCCCTGGTTCCCCTGGAACCCCTGGTTACCCTGAGTGCCCTGGTTGCCCTGAGAACCGGCAGTGCCCTGGTTCCCCTGAGTGCCCTGGTTGCCCTGAGAACCAGCAGTGCCCTGGTTCCCCTGGAACCCCTGGTTACCCTGAGTGCCCTGGTTGCCCTGAGAACCAGCAGTGCCCTGGTTCCCCTGGAACCCCTGGTTACCCTGAGTGCCCTGGTTGCCCTGAGAACCGGCAGTGCCCTGGTTCCCCTGAGTGCCCTGGTTGCCCTGAGAACCGGCAGTGCCCTGGTTCCCCTGGAACCCCTGGTTACCCTGGGTGCCCTGGTTGCCCTGAGAACCGGCAGTGCCCTGGTTGCCCTGGAACCCCTGGAACCCCTGGTTGCCCTGGTTGCCCTGAGAACCGGCAGTGCCCTGGTTCCCCTGGAACCCCTGGTTACCCTGGTTGCCCTGAGAACCAGCAGTGCCCTGGTTCCCCTGGAACCCCTGGTTACCCTGAGAACCTTGGTTGCCCTGGTTGCCCTGGAGCCCCTGGTTGCCCTGAGAGCCCTGGTTGCCCTGAGAACCAGCAGTGCCCTGGTTCCCCTGGAACCCCTGGTTACCCTGAGAACCTTGGTTGCCCTGGTTGCCCTGGAGCCCCTGGTTACCCTGAGAGCCCTGGTTGCCCTGAGAACCAGCAGTGCCCTGGTTCCCCTGGAACCCCTGGTTACCCTGGAACCCCTGGTTGCCCTGGTTGCCCTGGTTGCCCTGGAACCCCTGGTTGCCCTGGTTGCCCTTGGACCCATGGTCGCCCTGGGACCCCTGGGTGCCCTGGGACCCCTGGAACCCCTGGAACCCCTGGTTGCCCTGAGAACCGGCAGTGCCCTGGTTCCCCTGGAACCCCTGGTTACCCTGAGAACCGGCAGTGCCCTGGTTCCCCTGGAACCCCTGGTTGCCCTGAGAACCGGCAGTACCCTGGTTCCCCTGGAACCCCTGGTTACCCTGAGAGCCCTGGTTGCCCTGGTTCCCCTGGAGCCCCTGGTTGCCCTGAGAGCCTTGGTTGCCCTGAGAGCCGGCGGTGCCCTGATTACCCTGGAATCCCTGGGTGCCCTGGAACCCCTGGTTGCCCTGAGCACCGGCGTCACCCTGGGCGCCCTGCGCACCATCGTTACCCTGTGGGCCTTGCGGACCCTGGTCGCCCTGCGGACCGCAGAAGTCGTGGCGACCGTGGTGATCGTCGTCGCTCCCGCCATCGCCGTTCCAGTCACCGTTGCCCGACCACGCTGCACACGGCTCACTCCGCATGGCACCATTCGGGCCCGGCAACCCCTGAGCGTGATCGCTACCAGACCTCTCGATCGCGTCGGCCAGGGCTACCGAAGTCGGGCCCAGATTGACGACCATGGCGAGGGCACCCGCCAACGAGATTCTGGTGACGGCATTAATACGGGATCTTCGAAGCGACTGACGCTCCATACTGGAATCCTCCTCAAGGGTTCGAAGCGATCACGCGGATGCGCACGGATTCGTCAGTGCACAGAGGTGATGCCGCGCTGCCCATTTGGGCAATGGTATGTACCCGCACTAAGCGAGTTTCTACCAAACCCGGTCCCTGGAGCCGTAATATCACCCAACCGGTCGCAATCCATCAGGCGTCAACGGCATCCCGCTCCGACCAAACCGTCGGAGTCAGAGAACGACCGACTGGCCGAGTACCCGGCATGCGTCATATGAGGGCAGCAGCCCGGCCGCCACCGCCTCGGCCAGCGAAGGCGCCGCCGCATCCCTGGCAGAGAGCAGTGGGGTGCCGGCCGTCCACTCGATGCCCAACTCGGCATCGAGTGGGTGCACCGCGTGCTCACTGGCCGGGTCGTACGTCGTCGAGCACAGGTAGGTCAGCGTGGCGTCGTCGGTGAGCGCGCAGAAGCCGTGCCCCAGCCCCTCCGGGAGGTAGACGGCTCGACGCTCGACATCGTCCAGCCGGACGCCCTCCCAAGAGCCGAAGGTGGGTGAACCGACCCTCAGATCGACCACCACGTCCAGCACCGCGCCTGGGCGAGTCGCAGTGGGCGGCCCACGGCTTCGGCCAAAGGGTCGAAGCGGTACCACTCGGTGAACAGTCTGCGCTGGTCACCGTGCAGCCTAGGGATGATCTCGCAGGCGCCCGCGATCGTCAGCTCCCGGATTTCCACCGCTCGCCCTCCTCCTCCAGCAGTCCGAGCAGGTACCGGCCATATCCGCTCTTGAGCAACGGCTCCGCCAGGGCCTGCAGTCGTGTGAAGGCGGTTGCCAGGTCGTGGCGCCAGAGCCAGGTGGCGGCGATCCGCAGGTGTAGTCGGCGTGCGCCGCGGGTGACGCGGGCGGCGGCGTGCAGCAGTCGGTAGCGGAGTTTCTTCGGCTCGGCGGTGGCGAATTCGCTGTCCAGGAAGAGCGTTTGGGTCCAGGCGATGAGGTCGACGGCGGCCAGGGACAGCTCCAGCCAGGCTGCGTTGATCTGGAAGCGGCGGGAGGGGGAGCGGCCGAATCCGGTGGTCTTGCCGCAGCGGGCGGATGCGGTCTTCGACGCGGGCGTGCGCGCGGTGGCGGACCTCCAGCAGTTGCAGGGAGCCTTGGCCGCAGGGGGTGTCGGTGAGGATGACCTGGTGGCGCATGCCCTCGTCCAGGTCGAACAGGGAGAGCTGGGCGCCTGGGTGGGGTCGTTCGCGGCGGAGGATGATCCGGGTGCCCCCGGGCAGGTCCGGCAGGTCGACCAGGCCGGTGGGTTCGGCGACCTGGGCGCCTTCGCGCAGGGAGCCGTCCTGTTCGAGGGCGGGATGCCCTCACCCACCGACCCCCCTCCCAAGCAGCCATCACCGAAGTGGTGGACCAGGTCTTCCTCCCCCTGATCGGCCACTACCGTCGTCTTTCGAGCTGACAACTGCGCGCTCCATGAACACCGCCAACCCGCTCCCGCCCGCCGTTCCTGGCGGGGATCCGAGCCCTGACGGCTGGTCACCAGCGTCAAGCTCACTCGGAAAAGGACGACGATCAGGCATGCGGCTCGCCATCCTTCCGCCGGGACGTGTCCAGTGCCGGGCATGGACTGTGGCAGGGCAGTCGGGGCAGGGTCGCGTGCGGCACGATTCTCCGAAATCCGACTGACACAGGCTCGTCAGTGCGACAGGATGTCCGTTTGTCGTACCGGCGAGTGAAAGGCAGTCCGCATGCCGCACCCTGCACCGCGACCGGATCCCGAGTCGACCGACCTGCTCACCGCGGAACTGGTGGTGGACATGGCCACCCCTGTGGCGTCGGCCATCTCGCCGGACGGTCGCCTGGTCGCCTACAGCGTGGTCGCGAACAGCGGAAGGGACGGACGTCCGCACAGCTCCATCTGGGTCGCCGCCGCCGATGGCAGCGCAGCCCCGCGCAGGCTGACCGACGGCACGGCCCACGACGCCGCCCCGAAGTGGGCGCCGGACTCGGCTTTTCTGTTCTTCACCTCCGACCGCGAGGAACGGGGCACCGCTCAACTCCAGCGGATCCTTGCGGACGGCGGCGAGGGCATCGCTGAGGCAGAGTCCCTGACCAGGTGGCGCGGGGGCATCTGCGACTACTCCCCGCTCGCCGACGGCCGCACCGTCGCGCTGCTCGCCGAGGACGAGCCCACCGCGCAGGACGAACGGCGGGAGGCCGAGGGTGACGACGCGAAGGTCTGGGGCCGGCACCTCCCGGTCACCCGGCTGCGCCTGCTCGACCTGGCGACCGGCGCGGCCCGCACCGTGGACGGCCTCGGGGACCGCCATGTCGTGGAGGTGACCCAGCGTCCGGACGGCGGCCCGCTGGCCGTGCTGAGCTGGGCCACCCCCGAGCTCGACCCCGGCGTCACGACGGCAGGACTGCATCTGGTCGCCCCCGGGACGGGAGCCGTCCAGGACCTGGGCCCGGTCGGATTCGAGGCCCACTCCCCGCTCTGGTGGAACCACGACGGTGAATGGCATCTGGCCCACCTGGCAGTGACCCCTGGGCACTTGGTAGGCGCGCTCGCCGTGATCGACACGGTCCCGCCGGCGACCGGCCCGACCGTCGAACAGCGCAATCTCACGGTCGGCATGCCCGCCTGCCCCACCGAACTGGTGCAGGTCGCCGACGGGCCGCCGCTGGCGCTGTTCGCCGACGGGCTGGATACCGCGCTGTACCGGCTCGATCCGCAGTCGCTACGGTTCCACCGATTGTCCTGCGTGCCCGGATCGCTCGCCGGGCTGACCGCGAGTCACTCGGGAGAGACCCTGGCTGTGCTGATGAGCACCGCGCGCGAGCCCAAGAACGTCCACGCTGGACCCACGGGCGGGCCACTGCTCCGGCTCAGTGACACCAGTCCCGAACTGCGCGGGATCCGCTGGGGTGTCCAGGAACGGCTCAGCTACCAGGCGTCCGACGGACTCCAGTTGGACGGCCTGCTGATCCTGCCCGTCGGCCGGACCCGGGACGAGGGTCCATTCCCGCTCGTCACCCTGGTCCACGGCGGCCCTTACTTCCGCCATGCCGACGAGTTCACGCTCAGTGTGGTCGACTGCGGCCAGTGGCTGGCGACCGCCGGATACGCGGTCTTCCTGCCCAATCCCCGGGGCGGGTCGGGCCACGGCCAGGAATTCGCTGCCGTGGTGGCGGGCGCGGTGGGCGGCGACGAGTGGACCGACATCGTCGCCGGGATCGACCTGCTGGTCGCCGAGGGAGTCGCCGATCCCCAACGCCTGGGCATCTCCGGCTGGAGCCACGGCGGTTTCATGGCGGCCTGGGCCATCGGCCAAACCGAACGGTTCAAGGCCGCCATGATGGGCGCCGGCATCAGTGACTGGGGCATGCAGGCCGGGACCGGCGACTGGGGAATCATGGACGCGACGCTCGGCGGCAGCACTGGCTGGAACGGTCCGGGACCGCACCTCCATGACCGGAACAGCCCGATCTCCCACGTCTCCCGGATCCGCACCCCGGTCCTGATCCTGCACGGCGAGCAGGACACCAACGTCCCACTCGGCCAGGCGGTCCACTTCCATCGCGCACTGCGCCACTTCGGCGTCGAGCACGAGTTCGTCGTCTACCCCCGAGAGGGCCACGGGCTTCACGAGCGCGCCCATCAACTCGACGCTCTCCGGCGTATCCGCGCCTGGTACGACCGCTGGCTGTAGGCCCGTACCAGGGTGGGCAATTGAGTCGTGATCAATAGGTAGGGTCGCCCGGGCCTGCGCCCGGGCGGACCGTGGGCCGGAAAACCGTCACAGCTCCCACACCACCGGGAGGCCGGCACCCGCGCCGTCGGTCGAGTAGTCGTGGACGACGTCCAGCAGCTCCGCCATCCGGGCCTGCCAGGCGATGTTGACGGGCAACTGCTCCAACTCGGCGAGCAGGCGGGCGTAGTCCTCGCAGTCGAGCAGGTGGAACAGGTCGGTGCCGCTGCGCCAGATGGTCCACTCACGCACCCCGGCGGCGCGGATGGCGGCGGTGAGCTCGGCCGACACCTCGCGGTGGGCAGCCTCGTACTCGGCGATCCGGTCCGGGCGGACGCGGGTGTGCAGGGTGATCCTCATGACTGTTCCTCCGGTCCGTTCCCGGGGGTCGGCACGTCGGCCGGCAGCAACCCCAACTCCCTCAGCTCCTCCCACAGCACGTCCGGCACCGGGTGCCGGAGCATCGCCGCGGCGTCCTGCGCCTGTCCGGCGCTGCGCAGGCCGACCAGCACGCTCGCCACCGCCGGGTGCCCGAACGGGAACCGCAGCGCGGCCGCCCGCAGCGGGACCCCGTGCCGCTCGCAGACCGCCTTCAGCCGCAGCGCCCGGTCCAGCAGCTCCGCGGGCGCCGCCGCGTAGTCGTAGGTGGCCCCCGGCCCGGGGTCGGCCAGCAGGCCGGAGTTGAAGACCCCGCCCACCACCACGCCCACCCCGCGCTCGGCCGCCGCCGGCAGCAGTTCGGCCAGGCCGCGCTGGTCGAGCAGGCTGTAGCGGCCGGCCAGCAGCACCACGTCGATGTCGGTCTCGCGGACGAAGCGCGCGGGCAGCTCCGCCTGGTTCATCCCGATGCCGATCGCGCCGAGCAGACCCTCGCCGCGCATGCGTTCCAGCTCCGGGTAGGCCTCGGTGAGGGCCCGCTCGGCATGGTCGTCGGGGTCGTGCAGGTAGGCGATGTCGATCCGGTCCAGGTCGAGCCGGTTGAGGCTCTCCTCGATGGAGCGGCGCACCCCGTCGGCGCTGAAGTCCCACCGCCGACGGTGGGTTGCCGGCACGGCGAAGCCGTTGGCGAGATCGTCACCGCCGGCTCCGGGAGCCGGATCCAGGATGCGGCCGACCTTGGTGGAGAGTACGTACTCGCTGCGCGGCCGGCCGCGCAGTGCCTCGCCGAGCCGGTGCTCGGAGAGCCCGAGCCCGTAGTGCGGAGCGGTGTCGAAGTAGCGGATCCCCACCTGCCAAGCGGCGTCCACCGCCTCCTGGGCCTGCGCGTCGCCGACCGGGGTGAACAGGTTCCCGATGGCGGCGGCCCCGAAGGCGAGTTCGGTCACCGCCACGTTGCTGCGGCCGAGCCGGTTGCGACGGAGCGTCATCCCTTCGGCTCCGGCCGCAGGCGCAGGCCGGCCATCCCGCCGTCGACCGCGAGGGCGGTGCCGGTGGTGCTGGCGGCGGCCGGCGAGGCGAGGTAGGCGATGGCGGCCGCGACCTCCTGGGCCGTGACCAGCCGACCCGTAGGCTGACGGCCGTTCAGCGCAACCCGCTCCGCCACCGGGTCGTCGGCCGCGTCGAGCAGCCGGCCGACCCACGGGGTGTCCACCGTGCCGGGGTTGACGCAGTTCACCCGGATCCCCTCCCGCACGTGGTCGGCAGCCATCGCCAGGGTGAGGGAGAGTACCGCGCCCTTGCTGGCCGAGTACAGCGCGCGCTGCGGCAGCCCGGCGGTGGCGGCGATCGAGCAGGTGTTGACGATCGCGGCGTGCGCCGAGCGCCGCAGGTGCGGCAGCGCGGCGCGGGTGGTGCGGACGATGCCCAGCACGTTGACGTCCAGCACCCGGTGCCACTGCTCGTCGGGGTTGTCCTCCACCGTCCCGGCCGCGCCGATGCCGGCGTTGTTGACCAGGATGTCGATGCCGCCCAGGCGCTCGGCCGCGCCCGCCACCGCCTCCCGCACCGAGAGGTCGTCGCTGACGTCGGCGGTGAAGCCGAGCAGCGGCGGGGTGAGGTGGCTCGGGTCGAGGTCGAGCACGGCGACCTGGGCGCCACGCTCGCTGAGCAGCTCGGCGGTGGCCAGCCCGATGCCCGAGGCGCCGCCGGTGACCACTGCCTTGAGACCGTCGAGATCGTGCGTACTCACGCGGTCAGCTCCTTGTCTGCGACATCTGCGACATCGGCGACATCTGCGGCCCAGAAGGCGCCGTGGGGGTACTCGAAGGTGGCGATGGTGGCCGCGTGCAGCTCGGCGGAGAAGCCCGGCAGGGTGGGCGCCCGGTAGCGGCCGTTGTCGATCACCACCGGGTCGAGGAAGTGCTCGTGCAGGTGGTCGACGTACTCGATGACCCGGTCCTGGGTGCTGCCGGTGAGCGCGACGTAGTCGAACATCGAGAGGTGCTGGACGAGTTCGCACAGGCCCACGCCTCCGGCGTGCGGGCAGACCGGGACGCCGAACTTCGCGGCAAGCAGCAGGATGGCGAGGTTCTCGTTGACCCCGGCGACCCGGGCGGAGTCCAGCTGGAGGACGTCGATCGCCTCGGCTTGGAGCAGCTGTTTGAAGACGATGCGGTTCTGTACGTGCTCGCCGGTGGCGACCTTGATCGGCGCGACGCCCGCGCGGATGGTCGCGTGGCCGAGGATGTCGTCGGGGCTGGTGGGCTCCTCGATCCAGTGCGGGTCGAACTCGGCCAGCGCGTTGGTCCACTCGATGGCCTCGGCGACGTTCCACCGCTGGTTGGCGTCGATCGCCATCCGGATGTCCGGGCCGATGGCGGCGCGGGCGGTGCGGCAGCGGCGGACGTCGTCGGCCAGGTCGGCGCCGACCTTCAGCTTGATCTGGGTGTAGCCGTCGGCGATCGCCTGCTTGGCGAGTCGGATCAGCTTCTCGTCGGAGTAGCCCAGCCAGCCCGGCGAGGTGGTGTAGGCGGGGTAGCCGCGCTGCAGCAGTTCGGCGGCCCGCTCGCCCGCGCCCTCCTTGCCGCGGCGCAGCAGTTCCAACGCCTCGTCAGGGGTGAGCGCGTCGGCGATGTAGCGGAAGTCGATCTGGGAGACCAGCCACTGCGGTTCGGCGTCGGCGAGCAGCTGCCAGAGCGGCTTGCCCTCGCGCTTGGCGGCCAGGTCCCAGACGGCGTTGACCACGGCGCCGATCGCCATGTGCATCACGCCCTTCTCAGGGCCGAGCCAGCGCAGCTGGCTGTCGCCGATCAGGTCGCGGTAGACCGCCCCGGGGTCGGCGCAGATCTCGGCGACCGACCGGCCCACCAGGTGGCCGCGCAGCGCCTGGATCGCGGCCACCTGCACGTCGTTGCCGCGGCCGATGGTGAAGGTGAAGCCATGGCCCTCGGCACCGTCGTCCGAGGTGCGCAGGATGAGGTAGGCGGCGGAGTAGTCGGGGTCGGGGTTCATCGCGTCCGACCCGTCCAGCTCCCGGGAGGTGGGGAAGCGGACGTCGTAGGTGTCGATGGCGGTGATCACGGACAACGTGGTGCCTTTCACGCGTTCACGAAGGTCTGGCGCTGGGTGCCGAGGCCGTCGATGGACAGCTCGACGGTGTCGCCCGCGCGCAGGTAGGGGTTGCCGGGCAGGCCCAGGGCCACGCCGGCCGGGGTGCCGGTGTTGATCACGTCGCCCGGGTTGAGCACCATGTACTGGCTGAGGTACCAGACCAGGTGTTCGACGGCGAAGACCATGTGCTTGGTACTGCCGGCTTGGCGGACCTCACCGTTGACACTGAGGCCCAGGCCCAGCGCCTGCGGGTCGCCCACCTCGTCGGCCGTGACCAGCCAGGGGCCGAGCGGGTTGAAGGACTCGCAGGACTTGCCGAGGTCCCACTGGCCGGAGTACTCCAGCTGGAACTCGCGCTCGGAGACGTCGTTGCTGATCGCGTAACCGGCGATCACCGCGTGGGCCGCGGCCGGTTCGGCGAGGTACTGGGCCCGCCGGCCGATGACCACAGCGAGTTCGACCTCCCAGTCCGTCTTGACGGACCCGCGCGGGATCGGCACCTGGTCGTACGGGCCGACCACGGTCGCCGGGTCCTTCAGGAACACCACCGGGCGCTGCGGGATCGCCGCACCGGTTTCCTCGGCGTGGTCGCGGTAGTTGAGGCCGATGCAGACCACCTTGCCCGGTCGGGCCACCGGCGCTGCCACCCGCAGGCCGTCCGGGTGCAGCAGCGGCAGCGTGCCCGCCGCGAGCTCCCGGCGGACCCGCTCGATGCCGCCGCCGGCCAGGAAGGCACCGTCGATCTGCCCGGTCAGCCCCGAGAGCGCATAGGTGCGCCCGTTCTCTGCGAGCACTGCCGGCGTCTCGGCCCCGGGATCGCCGAGTTGCATCAACTTCATGTCCGAATCTCCTCACGCTCCGAAGGCCACCGCCGCCGTCGCCGTCGCCGAACACTTCTGGCGGTGCCTGCCGCGCTGAGCACGTCGTTGTGAACGCCCAGCACTCACGCCGATGGATACATCCGATCTATCTGCGTGCTCCGACCATACGAGCGACTTCGGCACCACCGCAAGGATTCCTCCGATGTCTATCGCGAGCCGCCACCCTACGGCCTGACATCCGATGGCAGGTGAGTGACCAACAGTTCACAGCAACACCGGCCGACACCGCGATGTCACGGTTACGAATCGTCCGAGGTCTCCCCTTGCCAGTCGGATTGCCGACTCGTAAGGTCCTGCCTACCGCGATCCATCCGATGACTCGGGAGGGCTCGCCTCTGCCGGGTATCCGCCCCGGCTGCCCCGACCCCTGCTGCGGACCTCCCCCATCTGCATCACGGCCCAGGCCTTCCCAGCCAAGGAGACCCACCCACCATGAAGTCTCGCTCCGCCAGAATCGCGGCCACCGCCGCCGCCGTCGTCGTACTCGCAGGCTTCGCCACGGGCTGCAACCGCGGCAGCTCGTCCGGCTCGGCGAGCGGGAAGCCGAAGCTCGGCATCGACCTGCCCCGCGCCGACTCCGACTTCTGGAACTCGTACGCGCAGTACATCAAGTCGAACGTCTCGTCCCAGGGCCTCGACACCCTGCCGGTGACCAACTCGCAGAACGACGTCACCAAGCTGGTCGCCAACGTCCAGGTGTTCGAGAACACCGGTGCCAAGGCCGTGGTGATGGCCCCGCAGGACACCGGCGCGATCGCCTCCACGCTGGACACCCTCGCGAGCAAGCACATCCCCGTGATCAGCGTCGACACCCGCCCGGACAAGGGGCAGGTGTACATGGTGGTGCGCGCGGACAACAAGGCGTACGGCACCAAGGCCTGCGAGTTCCTCGGCAAGCAGCTGAACGGCAAGGGCAAGGTCGCCGAACTCCAGGGCGACCTCACCTCGATCAACGGCCGCGACCGCTCCGAGGCCTTCGCCTCCTGCATGAAGAGCGAGTTCCCCGGCATCCAGGTGATCGAGCTGGCCACCAACTGGGACGGCTCGGTCGCCTCCAGCAAGCTGCAGACCACCCTCGCCCAGAACCCGGACCTGAACGGCATCTACATGCAGGCCGGTGGCGTCTTCCTGCAGCCCACCCTCGCGCTGCTCCAGCAGAAGGGCCTGCTCAAGCCGGCCGGCCAGCCCGGCCACATCACCATCGTCTCCAACGACGGCATCCCGCAGGAGTTCGACGCGATCCGCCAGGGCCAGATCGACGCCACCATCAGCCAGCCGGCCGACCTGTACGCCAAGTACGCCCTCTACTACGCCGAGGCCGCCGCCGAGGGCAAGACCTTCCAGCCCGGCCCCACCGACCACGGATCGACCATCGTGGCCATTCCCAACGGGCTGGAGGACCAACTGCCCGCCCCGCTGGTCACCAAGGACAACGTGGACGACAAGTCCCTCTGGGGCAACAACGTCGGCCACTGACCGGCTTCCGCGCCCGGCGGCGGCCGCGCCACCGGTCCGGACGAGCCGCACACGGGCACCACCGCGAAAGGACACCCGCCATGGCGGACCCCAGCCCCGTCGTCGAAGCCGACGGGATCAGCAAGCGCTTCGGCGCCACCGTCGCGCTGCGCGACGCCCGCATCACCGTCTCCCCCGGCGAGTCGCACGCCCTGGTCGGGCGCAACGGCGCGGGCAAATCCACCCTCGTCTCGATCCTGACGGGCCTTCAGCCCGCCGACACCGGCACGCTGCGCTTCAACGGCGAACCGGCCCCGACGCCGGGCGACACCGACGCCTGGCGTTCCAAGGTCGCCTGCGTCTACCAGCGCTCCACCATCATCCCGGCGCTCACCGTCGCCGAGAACCTCTTCCTCAACCGGCAGAGCAGCACCGCGCTGCGTCCGGTCAGCTGGAGCCGCCTGCGGGCCCGCGCCTCCGAGCTGCTCGCCGAGTACGGCGTGGACGTGGACCCCCGGGCCCGCGCCGAGCAACTGACGGTGGAGCAGCGCCAGTTCATCGAGATCGCCCGCGCACTCTCGTTCGGCGCCCGCTTCATCATCCTCGACGAGCCCACCGCCAAGCTCGACGCCCGTGGTATCGAGCGGCTCTTCGCCAAGCTGCGCGAGCTCCAGGAGCAGGGCGTCGCGTTCCTGTTCATCTCGCACCACCTCCAGGAGGTCTACGAGCTTTGCGGCACGGTCACGGTCTACCGCGACGCCCGCCACATCCTCACCGCCCCGGTCGCCGAGCTCGGCCAGCAGGCCCTGGTCGAGGCGATGACCGGCGAGGCCGCACAAGGGACCGAGCCCGCCTGGTCGGTGACGGGCCGTACTGCGGCAGACAGCGAGCCACTCCTGCGGGCCGCAGGACTCAGCCTGGCCGGCGCCTACCAGGATCTCTCGCTGACCGCCCGGGCCGGCGAGGTGGTGGGCCTGGCCGGTTCCGCTGCCAGCGGCAACGTCCAGGTCGGCGAGACCCTGGCCGGCCTGCACCGCCCCAAGGAGGGCACGATCACGGTGGCCGGCCGCCCGGTACGCCCCGGCCGGGTCCCGGCCGCTCTCGCCGCCGGCATCGGCTTCGTGCCGGAGGACCGCCACCTGCAGGGCCTGGTCCCGCAGCGCAGCGTCGCCGAGAACGCCACCCTCACCGTCACCGACCAGCTCGGCCCGTACGGCACCGTGCTGCCCTCGCGCACCCGGGCCTTCGCCGAGCGCATGATCGCCGACCTGGACATCAAGACGCCCGGCCCCGCCACCCCGGTCTCGGACCTGTCCGGCGGCAACCAGCAGAAGGTGGTCATCGCCCGCGCGCTCGCCACCCAGCCGCACGTGCTGGTCGCCATCCGGCCGACCAACGGCGTGGACATCAAGTCCAAGGAGTCCCTGCTCGGCACCATCCGCCAGGTCGCCGACAGCGGGAAGGCCGCACTGATCGTCTCCGACGAACTCGACGACCTGCGGGTCTGCGACCGGGTGCTGGCGATGTTCCACGGCCGGATCGTCGCCGAGTTCGACCACGGATGGCGCGACGAACAACTGGTCACCGCCATGGAGGGGATGGCCGCCGGCCCGACCGGCACGAAGGACGACGACACGAAGGAAGACCATGTCACCCAGCACTGAACTCAGCGGAGCCCCGGCCACCGTGACGCCGGCACCGGCCGGACGCCGGCTCGACCTCGCCCGCTTCCGCGACCTGTCGCTGGTACCCGTCCTGCTGGTGCTGGGCGTCATCGGCTTCGCGGTCTCGCCCGCCTTTCTGACCACCGACAATCTGCTCGGCGTCGGCCAGCAGGCCACCGAGCTGAGCCTGCTGGTGCTGGCCGAGGCGCTGATCCTGATCGCCGGCCGGATGGACCTCTCGCTGGAGTCCACCATCGGCGTCGCCCCGGTGATCGCGATGTGGCTGGTGCTGCCCGACCACGGCGGCCGCTTCAACGGCATCGGCCTCTTCCCGAGCTGGACCGCCATCCCGCTCTGCCTCGCCGTCGGCGCCGTGATCGGCGCGATCAACGGCTTCCTGATCCTCAAACTGCGCCTCAACGGCTTCATCGTCACGCTCGGCGCACTCACCCTGCTGCGCGGCCTCCAGGTCGCCGTCTCCCAGGGCCAGTCGATCGTCAACGTGCCCGCCTCCTTCCGCTACCTCGGCTCCGCCAGCTGGCTCGGCGCACCGGCCGCGATCTGGATCTGCGCCCTGCTCTTCCTGCTCGGCGGCTGCGCACTCGCCTGGCTGCGGCACGGCCGGGCGCTCTACGCGATCGGCGGCAACGCCGAGGCAGCGCGCGCCGCGGGCATCCGGGTGGACCGGATCACCTGGATCGTGCTGATCCTCGGCGGCACGCTCGCCGCCTTCGCCGGCGTCCTCTACACCGGCCACTACGGCTCGATCTCCGCCGACCAGGGCAACGGCTGGATCTTCCAGGTCTTCGCCGCCACCGTGATCGGCGGCGTCAGCCTCAACGGCGGCCGCGGCACCCTCTTCGGAGCCCTCACCGGCGTGCTCACCCTCCAACTGGTCGTCAACGTCATGACCCTGGCGGGCGTGCCGCCGCTGTGGAACCAGTTCCTCAACGGCGCGATCATCATCCTCGCGCTGATCATCTCCCGCTTCGCCTCCGGCGAGAAGCAGGAGTGACGGGCCCTCGGCGCCGGGGAGGCAGTCGGCCATGACGGTCACCGACCAGGCGATCGAACGGATCAAGGAAATGATCGTCAGCGGTGCCCTGCGTCCCGGGGCACGGCTGCCCAACGAGTCCGACCTCTCCGAGCAACTAGGACTGTCCCGCAGTTCACTGCGCGAGGCCGTCCGAGCCCTGACGGCGATGCGGATCCTCGTGGCCAAGCAGGGCGACGGCACCTACGTCTCCGGCCTCGAACCACACCTCCTGCTGGAGGCGATGACCTTCGCCGCCGACGTCTCGCACGGTCACAACGCCCGCCAACTCCTCCAGGTCAGGCGGCTGCTGGAGCCACAGGCCGCCGCCCTCGCGGCCGGCCTGCTGACCGCGGAACAGCTCGCCACCCTGGCGGCCGTCCTCGACCGCAGTGCCGAGGCCGCCGGCATCGAGGAGTTCGTCGAGCTCGACATCGAATTCCACCGCACCATCGCCGACGCCGTCGGCAACCCGGTCCTCTCCACCCTGCTGGGCATCCTCTCCACCCACACCCAGCGCCTGCGCATCATCCGCGGTACGAGCCACACGGCAGCGCGCGAGCGGGCCCACCGCGAGCACCAGGCGATCTGGCGGGCCCTCGCCTCCCGAGACGCGGTGCTCGCGGCCGGCGCCAGCGCGGTGCACGTCGCTGCGGTGGAGGACTGGCTCACCGACGGCGCCGGCCCCCGCGCCGCCGGCCTCGAATGATCCGGCCGGTCAGCCCCAGCGCGCCGAGGGTTCCGTCGATCACCGGGTTGCCCGGCGGCCAGTGGGCGCGAAACCCTTCGAAACATTCGAAGGAAGCACCTCAGGCCGACGGCCCGGCGCGCGCCCCGCTGGTGGGTGGGGTGCTGCCGGGCCGTCGGCCTGACGCGGTGTCACTTGCCGTGGGCGCCCCCGCGGCGGTGTCCGCGCAGCACCAGCACACAGCCGGCGGCGACGGCGATCAGGCCGCCGACGGCGCTGTACAGGACCCCGGCGCCCATCCCGGTGAAGGCCAGGCCGCCGGCCGTGCTGCTCCCGCTCGGCTTGGCGGTCGGCGAGGCGCCCGCGCTCCCCTGGGCGGGCCGGCTGACGGCTCCGCCGGCCTCGGACTGGGCGCGGCTGCCCACCGTGCTGGTGGCGGTGGGAACGGGAGCCGCCGCGGTCGGCGGGGCGGCGGGCGACGGGCTGGCCACGCCGGTCGCCGAGGCGGGCTTGAGCTGGAGGGTGGTGATCGAGTACGGCGGCAGCGTCTGACCGGCCGCTGTGCCCTGCGCCGCCGTGGTCAGGGCGGTGGCGCCCTTGGTGTAGGCGACGGTGGTGACCGCGCCCGGGGCCGGGGTGTATCCGGTGTAGGAGAGCGACACCTGGGCCGCGTTCTGCGGGTCCTTGTTGATCAGCATCACGTTCAGGCCGCCGTTGGCGGTGCGCACCGCGTGCACGGCCACCGACGGGTTCGCCGAGGACGACTTGACCATGGTGTCACCGGGCTGGGCCAGCGCGGTCAGCGAGCGGATGCCCCAGTAGGTGGGGAACGGCGTTTCGGCGGCCGGTTCGCAGGGAGTCCCGCCGGAGCAGGTCCCGGAGGAGAGCACGCCCTCGTCCTGGTAGTCGGTCTCGCCGTTGACGGTGGTCGGCTTGCCCGGCCCATTGTGCAGGTCCCACCAGTCCACGTTGACGGCCCCGTGCTCGAACCAGCTCATGTAGGTGTCCGGCGCGTACAGGGCCGCGGCCTGGCTGGTCTTGGCCGGCGAGAAGTCGCCGTCGGTCTCGGTGACCGCGATCTCCACCGAACCGGCGCGCGGGCCGGCGTACTTGGCGATCAGGGAGCGCAGCGCGGACGTGATGCCGGGGATCCGGTCGGGAGTGTTCAGCAGGTCGGCCGTGCCGGTGCCGCCCGGGTACCAGTGCACGATCACGAAGTCGATCGACTTGCCCGCGATGGAGAGCACCGTGTTGTTCCAGTCAGTGCTGTCGCCGGCGCCCGTCGTCCCGTCCGGGTAGCCGCCCGGGGTGGTGAGCACCGCCCCGATCTTCACCGTCGGGTCCACGGCCTTCATCGCCTGCGCGTAGGCGACCAGGTTGGTGGCGTACTCCTTCGGGCTCTTGTCGGCGTGGGTGTCGTACTCCCAGCCGTTTCCGTTCTGGTAGTGCCCGTTGCCGTAGACCTCGTTGCCGATCTCCCAGTACTTCACGCCGTAGCCCTTGGTGACGTTGGCGTACTTGACCCAGTCGGCGGCCTCCTGGGGCGTGCCGGAGCCGTAGTTGGCGGTGATGATCGGCTGGGCACCGATCGCCTTCGCGTTGGCCATGAAGCTGTCGAAGTCGGTGCCCGGCGCGACCCAGCCGTTCTCGGCGAGCGTGCGGGTCTGCCAGTGGTAGCCGTCCGCGTCCGAGCCGCCCGGGTAGCGCAGCTCCCGGATGCCGGCGTCCTTGATCAGCCAGGACGCCTTGGGGTCGTTCATGTTCGGGTCGTAGACGGCCGTGTTGAGGCCGACACCGGTGCTGGGCACCGTGCCCAGCGAGGTACCGGCGTCGATGGTGACGGCGACGGTCGACACGGCGCTCGCCCCTGGCGCCAGGGCGCCCGCGCCGGCCCCGGCCAGCAGGGTGGCCGCCGCCAACGCCGCGATGCGGCGCAGGGCACGGCCGCGGCGGTGCGTACGGGCCCGGGGCAGGGACTGCGCGGCGGGGGTCGGGTCGTCAGGTGACACGTGTGGCTCCCGATCGGAGTGTGTGGATTCGGCCGGGCGGGGCGCGCTGACTGCGGCCCGCCAATGCCTTTGCACTCCTCAGTGGTCGCCCGACGCCAAAAGGTTGCCGCCCACTCAGATTTTTTTCGCCGCCGCCGCGGGCTCGCGTCGGCGGCCACCCGTGTCCTCAGAGTGCCTTGCGCAGCCACTCCACCACGCCGCCGACGTGCACCGCCGCCCGCGCCTTGGCCGCCTCCACGTCGTGCGCGACCAGCGCGTCGAGCAGCCCGCGGTGCTCGGCCATGGTGCGCTCCACCGCCTGCTCCTGCGTGACGCCCCGCCAGATCCGGGCCCGGGCCGTGCGGTGCGCCAGCGAGTCCAGCAGGGAGGCGAGCACGGCGTTGCCGCCGGCCCGGGCGATCAGGCGGTGGAACTCCAGGTCGTTGGCGACCAGTTCCTCGACCGTCGGGTCCGCCCCAAGGCTGTCGAGCAGCCCGGCCAGCTCGGCCAGCTGCTCCTCGGTCGCCCACTGGGCCGCCAGCCCGGAGGCCGCGGACTCCAGCACCGCCCGCACCTGGAACAGCTCCACCACCGACTCGTCCTGGTGCAGGTCCAGGATGAAGGTGAGCGCCTCCAGCAGCAGCGAGGGCTCCAGGCTGGTCACGTAGGTGCCGTCGCCCTGCCGCACGTCGAGCACGTTGAGCAGCGACAGGGCCTTCACCGCCTCCCGCAGCGAGTTGCGCGAGAGCCCCAGCTGCGCCGCCAGGTCGGGCTCCTTGGGCAGCCGGTCGCCGGGCTTGAGCAGGCCGGAGAGGATCATCGCCTTGATCTTCTCGATCGCCTCGTCCGTCACGGCCACGTCAGTGCCTCCCAGTGATCCGATGTCTGACCGGTCATTATGCACGCCGGGCCGGGACGCCCCCGGGCCGGTCAGGCCAGGGGCAGCCGGGTCGGGTCGGCGATCAGCTGACGGGTCGTCAGCAGGGCCGCGCCGAGCAGCGCGCCGCGCCGCCCCAGCGTCGAGGGGCGCAGGGCTCCGGGCGGCCAGGGCCGGACCGTGACCCGGGCGGCCAGCTCCGCGCGGACCGCCGGCAGCAGCCAGTCGGCGAGCTCGGCATAGGCGCCGCCCAGCACGAGCCCGTCCGGGTCGATCAGGTTCACCGCGGAGGCGAGGGCCAGACCCAGGGCACGGCCCGCCCGGTCCAGCGCGCGCAGCGCCGCCGGGTCCCCCGCGCCCGCCCGCTCGGCCAGTAGGGCGACCGGGTCCTCCGCCCCGGCAAGCCCGGCCTCGCGCAGCACGGCCGCCTCGCCCGCGTACTGCTCCAGGCACCCGCGCGAACCGCAGGGGCAGGGCAGGCCGTCCGGGTGGACGGGGATGTGCCCGAGTTCGCCGGCGAAGCCGCGGGCGCCGCGGAACAGCTGCCCGTCGACGATCAGCGCGGCGCCGATCCCGGCCTCGGCGGAGACGTGCACGAAGGTCTCGGCGCCGTGCTCGCCTTGCCAGTACTCGGCCAGCGCACCGAGGTTGGCCTCGTTCTCCGGCTCGGGCACGGTGTCCGGGTCGGGCCAGTGGTCGGCAGGTCGGACGGCGTGCCAGCCAAGGTTGGGGGCGTGCTCGACCAGGCCCGGCTCCGCGCTCGGCACCACCCCGGGCACGGCCAGCACCCGGCCCTCGACGCGCAGTCCGAGCCCGGCCGCCTCGGCCTGCGCCTCGGCGCCCAGCGCGGCGACCTCCGCCAGCACCTCCCCGACCGGCCGGCCGGCGCTGGCCCGCTCCACCCGCCGCCACACCCGGGGCTCGCCGCGCAGGTCCACGACGCAAGCGCCCAGGTGCGTGACGCCGACCTCCAGTCCGAGACCCGCCGGTCCCCGGTCGCTCACGGCCAGCGCCCGGCCGGGCCGACCGACCCGGCCGCTCGGCGCGGTCTCCGCCTCGGTCAGCGCGCCGCGGCCGATCAGCTCGTCGACCAGCGAGGAGACGGCCGCCCTGGTCAGCCCGGTGAGGCCGGCGACGTCCGCCCGGGAGAGCCGGGCGAGCGGGCCCTGCCCGGCGATCGTGCCGAGCACCACCGCGAGGTTCTGCCGGCGCATGTCCTGCTGCGAGGCCGGCCCGCCCTCCGGGTGCCTGCTCACTCCGCCGACCGCCACCTCGCGCCTGCCCTCCTACTGGTCCCGCGCCGGGGCGCCCTGCAACGCTCCCGCCCGGCGCAGGGTATCCGTGATCCTCTCAAGCGCCTCGCCGTCCCGCGCCACCGCCTCCAGCAACAGGCCTTCGGCGGTCCGCCAGCGGCGGGCCACGACGTCGGCCGGCTCCCCGGTGACCAGCGCGGCCGCCTGCGCGGCGGCACCGAGCGCGACCAGTTCCTCGGCGGCCGGCACCTGGACGGCGCGACCGCTCAGGCGCAGCACGGTCCGCTGCCAGGCCCGCCCGCGGGCGCCGCCGCCGATCAGCAGCAGCGGTACGTCCTGGTCGGGGCTCTCGCCCCCCACGCCCAGCACGTCGTCCAGCGCGGTGAGCAGGGCGTGCGCGGCGCCGTCGTAGGCGGCCTGGAGCAGCTGGCCCGGGGTGGTGTCGTGGCGCAGGCCGTGCACCAGGCCGGAGGCGCCCGGCAGGTCGGGGGTGCGTTCGCCGTCGAGGTAGGGCAGCACCACCGCCGTGCCGCCCTCCTCGACCTCGTCCCGGCCGCGTCCGAGGAGCGCGGCGAAGCGGTCGACGGCCAGGGTGCAGTTGAGCGTGCAGGCGAGCGGCAGCCAGCCGCCGAGGGCGTCGGCGAAGCCGGCCACGATGCCGCTCGGGTCGGTGGGGCGCTTGCGGCCGACGGCGTAGACGGTGCCGGAGGTGCCGAGGCTGAGTACCGGCTGACCGGGTGCCAGGCCGAGTCCGAGCGCGGCGGCCATGTTGTCGCCGGTCCCGGTGGCGACCAGCGCCCCCTGCCGCAGCGGCAGGCCGGGGCCGACGAAGCCGACCGCCGTGCCCGGTTCGAGGACCGGCGGCAGCAGCGCCGGGCCGAGGCCGATCCGGTCGAGGATCTCCCGGTCGTAGCCGTCCGGGCCCCACCAACCGGTTCCCGAGGCATCCCCGCGGTCGGTGGCCGGCTCGCCGGTCAGGCGCTCCGTCAGGAAGTCGTGGGGCAGCCGGACGGCGGCCACCCGGTCGGCGGCGGCGGGCTCGTTGGCGCGCAGCCAGGCCCACTTGGCGGCGGTGAACGCGGCGGTCGGGACGCTGCCGGTGCGATGGGCGATCTCCTCCCGGCCGAACCCGTCCCGCAGCTGCGCGGCCTGGGGCGCGGACCGGACGTCGTTCCAGAGCAGGGCCGGGCGGACCGGCCGGCCGGCCGCGTCGAGGGCGACCAGCCCGTGCTGCTGGCCGGCGACCGACACGGCGACCGCGAGGTCCGCCCACCCGGTCCCGGCCACCGCCTCGCCGAACGCCTGCCACCACTGTTCGGGGTCGCTCTCGCGCCCGGCACCCTCGCTGACCGTGTGCGCGGCGCGCCCCTGACCGAGCACGGTCCCGGTGGCGACATCGACGGCGATGGCCTTGGTGGACTGGGTGGAGCTGTCGACGCCGATCACAACTCGCTGTACTGCCATGCGTTCCTCCGTCTGGGGGGTTCCTTCTGACGCCTCGGCATACTAATTTGTTTTTTGCCCTGACAAACAGGTCCCGGGCGAAAAATGTCCAAGCCAGGCAGTGATCGGAGCCAGCAGTGACCAGCGACCCCCTCGTCCCCACCCCGGCCGACAAGTTCACCTTCGGCCTGTGGACCGTCGGCTGGCAGGGCCGGGACCCGTTCGGCGACGCCACCCGGCCGGCCCTCGACCCGGTCGAGACCGTGCAGCGGCTCGCCGGGCTCGGCGCGTACGGCGTCACCTTCCACGATGACGACCTGATCCCGTTCGGCGCCTCGCAGGCCGAGCGCGAGCAGACCGTCAAGCGGTTCCGCGCCGCCCTGGACACGGCCGGCCTCAAGGTGCCGATGGCCACCACCAACCTGTTCACCCACCCCGTCTTCAAGGACGGCGCGTTCACCGCCAACGACCGCGACGTGCGCCGCTACGCGCTGCGCAAGACCATCCGCAACATCGACCTGGCCGCCGAGCTCGGCGCCTCGGTCTACGTCGCCTGGGGCGGCCGCGAGGGCGCCGAGTCCGGCGCCGCGAAGGACGTGCGCACCGCGCTCGACCGGCTCAAGGAGGCCTTCGACCTGCTCGGCGAGTACGTCGAGCAGCAGGGTTACGACCTGCGCTTCGCCATCGAGCCCAAGCCCAACGAGCCGCGCGGCGACATCCTGCTCCCGACCGTCGGCCACGCGCTCGCCTTCATCAACGAGCTGGAGCGCCCCGAGCGGGTCGGCGTCAACCCGGAGGTCGGCCACGAGCAGATGGCCGGACTGAACTTCCCACACGGCATCGCCCAGGTGCTGTGGCACGGCAAGCTCTTCCACATCGACCTCAACGGCCAGTCGGGCATCAAGTACGACCAGGACTTCCGGTTCGGCGCCGGCGACCTGCGCCAGGCCTTCTGGCTGGTCGACCTGCTGGAGTCGGCCGGCTACGAGGGCCCGAAGCACTTCGACTTCAAGCCCCCGCGCACCGAGGACTTCGACGGCGTCTGGGCCTCGGCCGCCGGCTGCATGCGCAACTACCTGCTGCTCGCCGAGCGTTCCCGCGCCTTCCGGGCCGACCCCGAGGTCCAGGCCGCGCTGGCGGCCTCGCGCCTGCCCGAACTCGCCGCCCGCACCGCCGAGGACGGCCTGGCCGGCCTGCTCGCCGACCGCACCGCCTTCGAGGAGTTCGACGTCGACGCGGCCGCCGCCCGAGGCATGGCCTTCGAGCAGCTCGACCAGCTCGCCCTGGAGCACCTGCTCGGCGCCCGCTGACCGAGTACGTGCCACTGTCTGCGGGCAGTGGCACGTACTCACCAGATCCACCGTGAGAGACTGACCGCGTGCAGCGACTGGCGCTCTTCGACCTCGACAACACGCTCATCGACCGTGATGCCGCCTTCGCCGCCTGGCTCGACGAGTTCGTCACCGAGCACCGGCTCGACGGCGCGGCACGCACCTGGTTGGTCCACGCGGACAGCCTCAACACCGGCCCGATGGACGGCTTCTTCCGTCGCACGCGGCTGGAGTTCGGGCTGGCCCCGTCGGCGGAGGACCTCTGGAGTCAGTTCCGTCGGCGCATGCCCGAGCTGGCTCGCTGCCGTCCCTCGGACCTCGCGGCTCTCGGTGAACTGCGGGCCGCCGGTTGGAAGACGGCCATCGTGACCAACGGGATGACGGACAACCAGCGGGGCAAGATCCACCGCACCGGCCTCGCGGCCCTGGTGGACACCTGGTGCATCTCGGACGAGGTCGGGATCCGCAAACCCGACCCCGCGATCTTCCGGCTGGCCGCGCAACGCTGCGGAACCACGCTCGACCGGGGTGGTTGGAAGATCGGCGACAGCAGCACCCACGACATCGCCGGGGGCCGCGGTGCGGGGCTCGGCACCATCTGGATCCGCCGCGACCGGACCTGGCCCGACGACCAGCCGGCACCCGACCACGAGGTCGACGACGTCGCCGAAGCCGTCGGGATCCTCCTCAGCCGGTCCGGAGCTTGAGCCGGTCCGGAGCCGTACTGCTCCGGACCGGCTCCCATGGTCAGCTCCAGGGAGATGTGGGGAATTCAGGCCGAGTAAGACCGACCGGCACATGGTGGGTGGAGGAAGGAGCGGCGTCCGGGCCGAGTCTGGGCGGTGCCGACGAGGGAGCCACTGCGGAGCATTGGCGACTGAGGAGAAGCCGTCCAGGCGACAGCCCGGGCGTCGCGACGCCGCCCACCATTTGCCGGTCGGTCTAAGAGTCCCCCGCGCAGCGACTCGGCCATGGCGTTGAAGTGCGACTCGCAGTCGCCGCCCCAGTGCACCGGGTACTGCTGGCCGCCGGCGGTGGCGGAGCGGGCGAAGAGCAGCGCCTCGCCCTCACCGCGCTCCTCGCGCAGCAGCTCGAAGACGGCCCGGTTGTACAGGTGGGTGTAGTAGTTGTGCATCCGCTCCGGGTCGGAGCCGTCGTGCCAAACGACCTCGGTGGGGATGCGCTCGCCGAAGTCGGTCTTGAAACAGTCCACCCCCTGCCCCAGCAACTGCCGCAGCTTGTTGGTGTACCAGGCGGTGGCGGCGGGGTTGGTGAAGTCGACCAGGGCCATGCCCGGCTGCCAGAGGTCCCACTGCCAGACGGTGCCGTCGGCGCGGCGGACCAGGTAGCCCTCGCGCATGCCCTCCTCGAACGGGGCGGACTTCTGCGCGATGTACGGGTTGATCCACAGGCAGATGCGCAGCCCCTGCTCCTTGAGCCTGGCGAGCATGCCCTCCGGGTCGGGGAAGGTCTCCCCGTCCCAGCGGAAGTCGCTCCACTGGTAGCCGCTCATCCAGAAGCAGTCGAAGTGGAACACGCTGAGCGGAATGCCGCGCTCGGCCATGCCGCCGACGAAGCGGTTGACGGTGGCCTCGTCGTAGTCGGTGGTGAAGGAGGTGGTCAGCCACAGGCCCAGGGCCCAGGCCGGCGGCAGGGCGGGGGCCGGCCGGTGAGCGCGGTGTACCGCTGCAGGATCTCCGTCGGCGTCGGGCCGTACACCACGAAGTACTCCAGCGCCTGGTCCTCGACGCTGAACTGCACCTGGCCGACCGACTCGGAGCCGACCTCGTAGCTGACCTTGCCGGGGTGGTTGACGAAGACGCCGTAGCCGCGGTTGGTCAGGTGGAAGGGGATGTTCTTGTAGGCCTGCTCGCTGCTGGTGCCGCCGTCGGCCTGCCAGATGTCCACCACCTGGCCGTTGCGGATGAACGGCGTGAAGCGCCCGCCCAGACCGTAGACCAACTCACCTACACCCAGACTGAGTTGACCGAGCATGTGGTGCCGCCCCGGCCGGGTCGGTGACGAAGCCGGTACCGCGCTCGCCCACCGAGGTCAGCACCTGTCCGTCGGCGGTGAACTCCAGGTTCCAGGGCCGGGCGGTGTCCACCCGCAGCGCCAGGTCACCGGCGACGAGCTCCACCACCTCCCCGTCCCGCCGCACCTTGCCGGTGCCCTGCTCCGCGCCGGGCAGCGCGAACTCCGGTCCGCGCCGCACCGAGCCGGCGTGGTGGGTGGTGCGCACCCCGATCACGTTCTCGGCCGGGGACCAGCACTCGACGGTCAGCAGCGGACTGTTGAGCGTGCCACCGCGGCTGGTCACGTGCTTCACCGGTGCGTAGAGCGTCATCCGGTCCGAACACCCACCGGGTCACATGTCTGCCGTCCGGCAGCGTGGCGACGGCATTCTGAGTGACCGCCAGATCACCGTGGAACGAGTGTGTGTCTCCCGGCACGGGCCGCTCCCTCGACTTGTCGGAACGCGAGGCCTCGCCGTCACCCGCCGCCGGTGCGCTGGCGTCCGGGGAGGGCGGGAGCGCACCGGCGACAGGCTCCGTCCCGCTCTCTGCCCTCAGAGGGGCGGATCCGGGCCGCCGGTCCAACCTGGCTGGGGGGCAGCCACGTTCGACCGGCGGAGCTCTCATTGGTGTCGAGCACGATTGTTAACGCTCACACTAACCCTGTCAAACCGGCCTCAGCCGAGGGTCCACTGCTGGTTGGTGGCGCCGGAGCAGGTCCACAGCTGGGCCAGGGCGCCGTTGGCGGTGGAGGCGCCGGTGACGTCCAGGCACAGGCCGGACTGGACGCCGGTGACGCTGCCGTCCGAGTTCAGGTGCCACTGCTGGTTGGACTGGCCATTGCAGGGCCACACGTCCACCTTGGTGCCGTTGGTGGCGCCCCTGCCGTAGGCGTCCAGGCACAGCTGGCTGCTGCCGCTGTAGACGGTGAGCTGGTCGGAGGAGGTGTGCGTCCAGGTCTGGTTCGAACCGCCCCAGCAGTCGTAGATCTGCACCTGGGTGCCGGCCGTGGTCGAGGCGTTCGGCACGTCCAGGCACCTGCCCGCACCCACCGCCCGCAACGCACCACTGGCGACCCCGTTGGAGGTGCCGTAGCCGGCGGCGGTGATGTCGGCCTGGACGGCGTTCTCGGTGGCGTCGCCCGGGTAGCCCGAGGTCATCACGCCCTCGTAGAACGTGCCGTCGGCGCCGTTGCTGTTGTCGCCGCCGATGCCCAGGATGATGGCGCCCTCCTTGTGCATCGGGTTGTAGCCGGGGACGTTGGGGCGCGCTCCGCTGTAGCCGGTGGCCAGGCCGCCGGACTGCGCGTTGCCGGAGCGGATCGCCCACTGGTTGGGCTCGCCCTTGACCATGGCGGTCAGGAACCGGTCGTTGACGCTCGGGTCGTTGGCGTTGTAGCCGGCGTTCACCCCGGAGAACAGGCCGTTCTCCTGATCGGCCATCACCCACGGTCCGTTGCCGCTGCCGTAGCCCCAGACCTTGATGTTGCCGAAGTAGACGGCCTCCATGGTGCCGTTGCCGTCGTCGTGGTTGCTGGTCTCGGCGTTGCCGTAGTCGAAGCAGCAGCCGCCGTTGTAGTGCGTGCCGTCCAGGACCGCGTACATGCCCTCCGCCTGGTCGCCGGTGGCGATCCCGTTGGTGTTGTCGTCGCGGTAGCCGGTGCCGGGGGCGATGTAGACGCCGTATGCCTGGTGCCCGCCCAGGGTGATCGGCGCGGCGGTGGCGTTGGCCAGGTTGTCGGCGTTGGGGGCGGCCCCGCCGCCGGGCCCCTGGGTGAGGTTGTTGTGCCGACCGGACTGGTCGTAGATGACGGTGATGACGCAGCTGGTGCCGGCGCAGAAGGCGTCCTGCGCCGCAGCGTCGGCGTAGCCGCCGGTGCTCAGCAGGCCGATGTCCGAGGTCGCGCCGTCGGAGGCGCGCCGCACCTGGTAGAGCGGGCCGTCGTAGGAGCCGTACAGCGCCCGCGTGGTGGAGTGCGCGGCCACGCACGGCGTGCCGCCCGCGGCGTAGATGTCGCACGGCCCCTGGGTGGCGGCCTGAGCCGGCCCGGCCGTGGTTCCGGCGGTGACCAGCGCACCGAGGACGATGGTCATCGCGGCGCCCGCTCGGGCGAGGGCGGTGGTCCGCAGCGGCCGCCGGAGGCGGCGCCAGGCATGGGGTATCTTCATCCGGGATTCTCCCTGGTAGCGCGAACGGGTAGGGTTGTTAGCGCTAACATCCTTGCTCCGGGATGCCGGTCCACGGGAAGGATGTCATGGGAGGAGACGGTGCAGTGTGCATGACCAACTGTCAAGTGGTTGCGCAGGAACCGGGTTTGGTCACCTCGGCCGCAGATCCCGGGCCTGCTCGGCCGCCCACCGCCGCGGGGCCTCGAAGGTTCGAAGTATTGCCGAAACTTTCAACCGATTCTTGACGCCTCATTCGGATTGCGGCTTTCCTGGCCACGGGAGCCGCTCCCGCCGAGTGCCGTTGCCGGACGGCCATGGCGATCCGCCATCCCCCACCCCCTGCGCACCCCGTGACCCGCACGGCCGGCACGCCGTGCCGTGCCGTCGCCGTCGGCGTGCGCCTTCGCCTGGAACAACCACTGGAGGTCGAACATGCATCTCAAACCTGCACCGAGGGCACCGCACCGTGCCCGGGCCGTCGCGCTCGCCGCCACGCTGGCAGTCGTGGTCGGCCTGCCGGCCGCGACCGCTCCCGCCACCGCCGCGACCGGCACGACACTGCGAGCCGCAGCCGAATCGGACTCCCGCTACTTCGGCACCGCGCTGACCGACGGCGATCTCGGCGTGAGCGGCGAAACCAGCGTCGCCGCCGCCCAGTTCGACATGGTGACCCCCGGCAACGAGATGAAGTGGGACACCACCGAACCCGCGCCCGGCAGCTACAACTTCGGTCCCGGCGACCAGATCGTCAACTTCGCCAAGGCAAACGGCATGCGGGTGCGCGGCCACAACCTGGTCTGGCACGCCCAGCTCCCCTCCTGGGTCAGCAACCTGCCCGGCAACCAGGTCCAGGGCGCGATGGAGTCCCACATCACCACCGAGGCCGCCCACTACAAGGGCCAGGTCTACTCCTGGGACGTCGTCAACGAGCCGTTCAACGACGACGGCAGCCTGCGCCAGGACGCCTTCTACAACGCGATGGGCCCCGGCTACATCGCCGACGCCCTGCGCACCGCCCACGCCGCCGACCCCAACGCCAAGCTCTACCTCAACGACTACAACATCGAGGGCGAGAACCCCAAGAGCAACGCCCTCTACACCCTGGCCTCCCAGCTGAAGTCCCAGGGCGTCCCGCTCGACGGCATCGGCTTCGAGAGCCACTTCATCCTCGGCCAGGTGCCCGGCGACATGCAGGCCAACATGCAGCGCTTCGCCAACCTCGGCCTCGACGTCGCCGTCACCGAGCTCGACGACCGCGTCCAACTCCCGGCCGGCGGCAGCGCCCTGGCCCAGCAGGCCACCGACTACGCCACCGTGGTGCGCGGCTGCCTCGCCGTCAGCGGCTGCGTCGGCGTCTCCCAGTGGGGCGTGGACGACGCGCACTCCTGGATCCCCGGCACCTTCCCCGGCTACGGCGCCGCCACCATGTACGACGACAACGACCAGCCCAAGCCCGCCTACGGCGCGGCGCTCTCCGCCCTCGGCGGCGGTTCGGGCCCGGGCGGCGGCGGTAGCAGTGGTGCGTTGCGGGCGGTGGGTGCGGGCAGGTGCCTGGACGTGCCGAACGCCTCGACCACGGCCGGCACCCAGGTGCAGATCTACGACTGCTGGGGCGGTTCGAACCAGACCTGGACGCACACCTCCTCCGACCAGCTCACCGTCTACAGTGGCAGCAGCCAGCTGTGCCTGGACGCCTACGGCAGGGGCGCCACCAACGGCACCAAGGTGGACGTGTGGCCCTGCAACGGCCAGTCCAACCAGCAGTGGCACCTGAACTCGGACGGCAGCGTCACCGGCGTCCAGTCCGGCCTGTGCCTGGACGTCACCGGCGCCTCCACCGCCAACGGCGCCCTGGCCCAGCTGTGGACCTGCTCCGGCGCCACCAACCAGCAATGGACCTCGGCTGACTGATCGTCACCAACTCACGACGGGCCCGGACCACGGAGCAGCAGCCCCGCCACCCGGGCCCGTCACCGGTGCCGCGTCAGGCAACCTGCGCCCCCGTCGCGAAGGTTGCCTGACGCGGCACCGGCTCAGAACCCCTGCGCCAGGCGGTGGTAGGCCTGGTTCCAGCGCAGCTCCCGGGTGAACCGGCGGGTCGTGGTGTCGGCGTCGATCACCAGCAGCTCGACCCCGAGCATCTCCGCGAGGTCGTCCAGCTCCTCGGTGCCGACCGCGCTGGAGAGCACGGTGTGGTGGGGCGCGCCGGCCGTCAGCCAGGCCTCTGCCGAGCTGCGCAGGTCCGGGCGGGGACGCCAGACCGCCCTGGCGACCGGCAGGTTGGGCAGTGGCGCCGACGGCTCGACCACGTCGATCTCGTTGGCGACCAGCCGGAACCGGTCCCCGAGGTCGGCCAGGCCGACCACCACGGCCGGGCCCGGTTCGGCGTCGAAGACCAGCCGGACCGGGTCCTCCCGGCCGCCGATGGACAGCGGATGGATCTCGCAGGACGGCGTACCGGAGGCGATGCTCGGGCAGACCTCCAGCATGTGCGCCCCGAGCACCAACTCCCGTCCGGGCTCCAGGTGGTAGGTGTAGTCCTCCATGAAGGAGGTGCCCCCGGGCCGGCCGGCGGCCATCGCCTTGAGGGTCCGCAGCAGCAGCGAGGTCTTCCAGTCGCCCTCGCCGCCGAAGCCGTAGCCGTCGGCCATCAGTCGCTGCACGGCGAGCCCGGGCAGCTGGCGCAGGCCGCCGAGGTCCTCGAAGTTGGTGGTGAAGGCCTTGAAGCCGCCCGCCTCGAGGAAGCCGCGCAGGCCTACCTCGATCCGGGCCGCGTAGCGCAGCGAGTCGTGCCGCGCGCCGTCCGCGCGCAGTTCGGGCGCGAGGCGGTAGGTCTCCTGGTACTCCTCGACCAGCGTGCCGACTCCCTTGTCCAAGGTGGAATCCACCGCCGCCACCAGGTCGTTGACGCCGTAGGTGTTGACCGAGACGCCGAACCGCCGCTGCGCCTCGACCTTGTCGCCCTCGGTGACGGCGACGTCGCGCATGTTGTCGCCGAAGCGGGCCAGCCGCAGGCTCCGCAGCTCGGCCCGGCCGGTGGCGGCCCGGGCCCAGGCGGCGATCCGAGCGGTCACGGCCGGGTCGCTGACGTGCCCGACGACGGTCTTGCGGGCCACCCCGAGCCTGGTCTGCACGAAGCCGAACTCGCGGTCGCCGTGGGCGGCCTGGTTCAGGTTCATGAAGTCCATGTCGATGGACTGCCACGGCAGGTCGACGTTGGCCTGGGTGTGCAGGTGCAGCAGCGGCTTGCGCAGCCCGGACAGGCCGGTGATCCACATCTTGGCCGGCGAGAAGGTGTGCATCCAGGTGATCAGGCCGATGCAGTTGTCGTCGGCGTCGGCCTCCAGGCAGACCCGGCGGATCGCCGAGTCGCTGGTGAGCACGGGCCGCCAGACCAGCCTGACGGGCAGCTCGGACGACTGCCCCAGCGCGGTCGCGATCTGCTGGGACTGCTCGGCGACCTGGCGCAACGTCTCTTCGCCGTACATCTCCTGACTGCCGGTCAGGAACCAGATCTCGGGTCCCTCGTTGGTCCGGTTCAATGCTGGCTCCTCACTGGGCCGCGGGGCGCTGGCCGTAGACGTGTCGGTAGCGGTGGTTGAGGCTGTCGATGTCCGCCTGGGCGATCGGCAGCGGATCGCCCAGCTGGCGGGAGATGTGCACGGTGCGCGCCACGTCCTCGCACATCACGGCCGCCTTGACCGCGGCCTTGGCGTCCTTGCCGATGGTGAAGACGCCGTGGCTCTTCATCAGGACGGCCGACGAGCGGTGGCCGCTGAGGGTTTCCACGATCCCCCGGCCGATCGAGTCGTCGCCGATCAGCGCGAACGGGCCGACGGGGATCTCGGCGCCGAACTCGTCGGCCATCGCGGTGAGCACGCAGGGCACCGCCTCGCCACGGGCCGCCCAGGCGCAGGCGTAGGTGGAGTGGGTGTGCACCACTCCCCCGACCTCGGGCAGGTGGCGGTAGACGTAGGCGTGCGCGGCGGTGTCGGAGGAGGGCCAGTGCTTGCCCTCCACCACGTTGCCGTCCAGGTCGCAGACGATCATGTTCTCCGGCGACAGCTCTTCGTACGGGACGCCGCTGGGCTTGATCACCAGCAGGTCCTCGCCCGGGACGCGGGCGGAGACGTTGCCCGCGGTCCAGACCACCAGGCCGTAGCGCACCAACTCCTGGTGCAGGTCGCTGACCTGGCGGCGGATCGTCTCGATGGTCGTGGTCACGGTGCCTCGCTCGGGGCGGTCAGGTCAGTGCGGTCGGTCGGGGCGGTGCCGCCGGCTGCTGCCAGGGCGGCGTTGCGGATGCGGCGCAGCCGGTGCAGGGTGCCATCGGTGGCGAACCGGTCGTGCAGGGCGCGGTACTCGGCGTAGAGCCGGTCGTACGCGTCGGCCCGCTCCGGGTCGGGCCGGTACGCGGCGGGGCGAACCCGGCCCATCGCCGCCGCGGCGGCCCGCACGTCGGGGTGGGCCCCGGCGGCGACGGCGGCGTGGATGGCGGAGCCGAGGGCCGGCCCCTGCTCGGACACGGCGAGCGAGACCGGCCGGCGCAGCACGTCGGCGTGGATCTGCATCAGCAGGGCGTTCTTGCCGAGGCCGCCGGTGACGATGTACTCGGTGACCGGCACCCCGCCCTGCTCGAGTGCCTCCACGATGACCCGGGTGCCGAACGCGGTGGCCTCCAGCAGGGCGCGGTAGACCTCCTCCGGACGGGTGGCCAGGGTGAGGCCGACGATCACACCGGAGAGGTCGTGGTCGACCAAAGTGCTGCGGTTGCCGTTCAGCCAGTCCAGCACCACCAGGCCGTGCCCGCCCACGGGTTGGCCCGCGGCCTTGCGGGTGAGCAGCTGGTGCGCGTCCTCGCCGGCGGCCTCGGCCTCGGCGAGGTAGTCGGCGGGCAGGCCCTGGCGCAGCCACCACGCGAAGATGTCGCCGACGGCGCTCTGGCCGGCCTCGTAGCCGTAGCTGCCGGTGACGATGCCGTTCTCGACCACGCCGCAGATGCCGGGTACCTCGGCCGGCGCGGCCCCGTTGACCACGTGGCAGGTGGAGGTGCCCATGATGGCGAGCAGCTGCCCGTTCTCCACGGCCCGCGCGGCGGGCGCGGCCACGTGGGCGTCCACGTTGCCGGCGGCGACCGCGATGCCCTCCGGCAGGCCGGTCCAGCCGGCCGCCTCGGCGGTCAGCGAGCCGACCCGGGAGCCGAGCGCGGCCAGCGGGTGCTCCAGCCGGGTGCGGGCGAAGTCGGCGAACTGCGGGTGCAGAGCGGCGAGGTAGTCCTCGCTCGGGTAACCGCCGTCCTGGTACAGGCCCTTGTAGCCGGCGGTGCAGGCGTTGCGGCTCTCGGTGCCGGTGAGCTGCCAGACGATCCAGTCGGCGGCCTCGATCCAGCGCTCGCAGGCCGCGTAGACCTCGGGGTCCTCCTCCAGCAGTTGCAGCGCCTTGGCGTACTGCCACTCCGCGGAGACCTTGCCGCCGTAGCGCGCGATCCACTTCTCTCCGCGGGCGTGGGCCAGGGCGTTGATGCGGTCGGCCTGCTCCTGCGCGGCGTGGTGCTTCCACAACTTGGGCCAGGCGTGCGGGCGTTCGGTCCACTGCGGGAGCTCGGCGAGCGCGGTGCCGTCGGCGCGGGCGGGCAGCACCGTGCAGGCGGTGAAGTCGGTGGCGATGCCGATGATCCGGGCGGGGTCCACGCCCGCGGCGGCCACCGCGGCGGGGACGGCGGTGCGCAGCACCTCGCGCCAGTCCGCGGGGTGCTGGAGCGCCCAGTCCGGGGGCAGCGCCGCGCCGGTGCCGGGCAGCCGCTGCTCGATGACGGCGTGCGGGTACTCGTGGACGGCGGTCCCGAGCTCCTCGCCGTCCCGCACCCGGACCACCACGGCCCGACCGGAGAGCGTGCCGAAGTCGATGCCGACGACGTAGCGGTCCGGGTCCGCGCCCGGGTTGACGGTTGGCACGGTCACGTCTGGTCCTTCGCTCCGAGGGGTGTCCGGTGTCGTTGCCGGTCGCCGGCGGAGCCCCGCACCCGACGGCAGGCAAATTGTTAGCGCTAACAATCACCCTGTCAAGAGCGCTGACAAGGGCGCGCACGAGGCGCGTCCAAGCACCGCACCCCGAACCGACTGCCGACACGACGACCCGTCGGGCCATCGACGGGGGCTCGAACACCCAACTCCTGCCGACCCGTTGACGCCCAGCTGTGTGAGCGCTAACAATACTCGCCACCCGCTGAAACGCCCGTGCAACACGACCGCCTCCAGCACGCCCGCCTCCACCACGCCGGCACCCCGAGCCCCACTGGCACCCGTGACCCGCCGTTCCCCACCCGGTACGGCCCACCGAGAGGACAGCACCGTGCGCACCGCAATCCCGCCCCGCCGAACCGCCCCCCGCCGAGGCTCAGGACTCATCCGGCTCACCGTCCTGCTTGCGGCCACCTCCGTGGTGCTGTCCGCCGCCGCCTGCAGCAAGCAGGGCGCCGGCGCCGCGAGCCCCACCACCTCCGGCGCCACCGCCGTGAGCATCCAGGGCGACATCACCTTCAACGACGCCAACCTCGCCGAACTGGACCAGTCGATCAAGGACGCCCTCGCCGGCCAGGACCTCTCGCAGCTCAACGAGGCCATGGTGGTCAACGTCGCGGTCGACTACTGGAACGCCGGCAAGATCGGCTTCAACAAGGGCACCAGCGACCTGTCCATCAAGGGCACCTTCCAAGCCCCCGCGAACGGCCGGCTCGACCAGCAGCTCTCCATGCTCTCCGCGCTGCACTCGCAGAACCTCACCGGCCTGGAGGTGTCGGCGATCGACGCCACCGCCGTCAAGGCCCCGATCGACTCCTACACCAGCGCCGGCGTCCCGGTCCTCGCCATCGACTCCCCGCTGCCCCCTGAGGACGGCGCGGCGCTCTACCTCGGCACCCCGAACTACCAGGCCGGGCAGAAGGCCGGCGAGGCGATGAAGGCCGCCCTCGGCGGCAAGGGCCAGGTGGTGGTCCTGGTCGGCTCGCTCACCGCCTCCAACGCCGTCGAGCGCATCCAGGGCTTCGAGGACGCACTCAAGGGCTCGGACGTCAAGGTGCTCCAGAAGATCAGCGACGGCATGGACCAGTCCAAGGCCCTCTCGAACGCCGAGAACGCCTTCCAGACCGACCCCGGCGTCAACGGCATCTACGGCGTCTACTCCTACGACGGCCCCGCAGCCGGCCAGGCAGTCCAGTCCTCGGGCAAGAGCGGCACGATCAAGGTCGTCTGCGACGACAGCGACCCGCAGACCCTCGACTTCATCAAGAAGGGCGTCATCCAGGCCAGCATCCTCCAGCAGCCCTACCAGCAGGGGTACACCGGCGCCTACCTGCTCGCCGCCCTCAAGGTGCTCGGCAAGGACGCCACCATGGCCCTGGTCAAGCCCTACCTGGAATCCGACGGCACCACCCTCAGCTCCGGGGTCGGCGTGCTCACCCAGGCCAACCTCGCCGACTACCAGTCCATGCTGGCCAAGCTCGGCATCAACGGATGACCACCGGGACCGACGCCGCCATCGCCCTGCGCGGCGTCAGCAAGAGCTACGGGCCGGTCACCGTGCTGGACCTGCCCGAGCTGGAGCTGGCGAAGGGGCAGATCGTCGGGGTGGTCGGGGAGAACGGCGCGGGCAAGTCCACCCTGATGGGCGTGCTCTCCGGCACCGTCACGCCCAGCACCGGAGCGGTACTGGTCGACGGCCGCCCGCTGCACGGCGGCCGCCCCGACCACGCCAAGGCCCTCGGAGTCGCGCTGGTGGCCCAGGAGTTCCCGCTGGTCGGGCAGTTGTCGGTGGCCGAGAACCTGCTGCTCGGCCGCCGCCCCGACGGCGCGGACCAACGACCGCTGGGCCGCTGGCTCTTCGACCGCGGCGGCACCCGCCGAGCGGCCCGCGAGCTGCTCGACGAGGTCGGCGTCGCGGTCGACGTCGACCAGCAGGTAGAACAACTGCCGGTCCCGGTGCGCCAGATGATCGAGATCGCGAAGGCCTGGGGGCAGCGCCCCCTGGTGCTGATCCTGGACGAGCCGACCTCCTCACTGGGCCCGGTCGAGGCACGACAGGTCCTCGACCTCGCGAAGCGCCACGCGGCGGCCGGCGGCTGCGTCCTGTTCATCGGCCACCGCCTGGACGAGGTACGGGAGTTGGCCGACCGGGTGATCGTCCTGCGGAGCGGGCGACTGGTCGCCGACCTCACCCCGCAGGAGGCCACCGAGGAACGGCTGATCCGCGAGATGGTCGGCAGCGAACTGACCCGGATCGACGTCACCCCGCCGCCGGCCGACCGGGCCACCGTGCTGTCCGCCCGCGGCCTGACGGCCGACGCTCTCGGCCCGGTCGACCTCGACCTGCGGGCCGGCGAGATCGTCGGCGTGGCCGGGCTGATGGGCTCCGGCCGCAGCCGCCTGCTGCACACCCTCATGGGCGCCCAACCGAGCACCGGCGGCACGGTCACCCTCGGCGGAGCGGACTTCCACCCCAGGCACCCCGCCGACGCGGTGGCGGCCGGCATCGGCCTGGTGCCGGAGGACCGCAAACAGCAGGCGCTGGTCCTCACCCACTCGGTGCGCTGGAACGCCACCCTGACCACCCTGCGCGGGATCAGCCGCCGCGGCGTGCTCACCCCGCGCGCCGACCGCGCGCACGCCGACCGGATCATCCGGGACCTCAGGGTCCGCCTGCACAGCCCGGAGCAGCCGATCGGCGACCTGTCCGGAGGCAACCAGCAGAAGGTGGTCTTCGGCCGCTGGCTGGCCGCGCGCCCCCGGGTTCTGCTGCTCGACGAACCCACCCGAGGGGTGGACGTCGGCGCGAAGGCGGACATCTACCGGCTGATCGACGACGCCGCCAAAGAGGGGCTCGCGGTCCTCGCGGCCTCCTCCGAACTGGAGGAACTGCTGTGGATCTGCCACCGGATCGTGGTGATGGCGCACGGCCGGATCGTCGCGGACATCCCGCGCGACCGGTTCAGCAAGGAGATCATCATGACCGCCGCGGCGGGGACGGAGGTTTCGACATGAGCACCGGTACGGCACCGGCTCCGGCCGGGAAGCGGGAGCAGTCCGGGAGCATCGCGGGCGAATCGGCGCTGAGTCGGCTCGCGCGCAGCCCCGAGGTGGGTGTGGTGGTCGCCTGCGTGCTGCTCTTCACGGGCCTGGCGATCGCCAAGCCGGCCTTCGCCGGGGCGGTCAACCTGCAGAACATGGGCGCGGACCTGGCGCAGTACGGGGTCATCGCGATCGGCGAGTCACTGGTCATCCTGACCGGCGGCATCGACCTGTCGGTGGGCGCGCTGCTCGGCCTGTCCGTGGTGCTCGCCGCGTGGTTCAACGTCAAGGCCGGGATGCCGGCCGGGCTGGCGATCCTCTGCACCCTGGCCCTCACCGGCCTGGTCGGGTGGGTCCACGGGCTGGCCGTCACCAAGCTCGCCATGCCACCGTTCGTCACCACCCTGGTCACCTACACCGTCGCCCAGGGCGCGTCGCTGGCGATCACCTCCGGCATCCCGGTGGTCGGCATCTCCAGCCTCTTCGGCGACCTCAGCCAGACCTTCGTGGCCCAAGTCCCGCTGCCTGCCGCGCTGTTCACCGTGATCGCGATCGCGGCCTGGTTCTTCCTGGAGCGCACGTACGCGGGCCGCCAGGTGTACGCGGTGGGCGGCAACAAGGAGGCCGCCCGGCTGGCCGGCATTCGCGGCGACCGGCGGATCATCGCCATGTACGTCACCAGCTCGCTGCTGGCCGGGTTCGGCGGCGTGCTGGTGGCCGGCCGGATGGGTGTCGGCTCCCCGACCGTCGGCGTCGGCTGGGAGCTGTCCGCCATCGCGGCCGCGGTGATCGGCGGGGTCTCCCTGGTCGGCGGGCAGGGGCGGATCCTCGGCATCGTCGCGGGCGCCGTGCTGCTGGAGCTGATCAACGACGGCATGATCGCACTCGCGGTCAACGCCGACTACACGAACATCGTGCTGGGCGTCGTGCTCGGGCTGGCGATCCTCGCCGACCGGCTCCGCGCCCGGCGGTTGTCCCGCCGCGGATAGTGGGGTCGCTGTCCGTCGGCGTGGCACGCGCGGTGGGGTCGCCGCGCGCAGAGGCCGCCGTGCGCAGCGGGTGCACCGCGCGCACGGCGGCTTCGTCATGCCCGGCCGCGTGCGGTCCGACCCATCGTGGTCGGCCGCACCCGGCCGACCTGGTCTCGTGCCAGGTGATGGCCGGTCAGTCGCGCGCGACGGGCCCAGTGCTGCGGCGCAGCACCATCTCCGGCGAGATCCGCACCGGCGCCGGGGTCTCCCGCCCGCCCGCCAGTTCGGCGACGAGCAGTTCGAGCGCCCGCCGACCCAGTTCCCCGAAGTCCTGCCGCACGGTGGTCAGCGGCGGGGTGAAGTACGCCGCCTCGGGGATGTCGTCGAACCCGACCACGCTGATGTCGCGGGGGATCGACCGGCCGGCCTCGTGGAAGGCCCGGAGCAGGCCGAGCGCCATGTGGTCGTTGGCGCAGAACACCGCACTGACGCCGTCGGTCTGCGCGATCCGCAGTCCGGCCTCGTAGCCGGACCGCGCGCTCCAGTCGCCGCTCTCGACCGGCGGCACCTCGGCACCGGCGGCGTCCAGGGTGCGGCGCCAACCGTCCTGGCGGTCCTCGCTCTCCATCCAGCCGATCGGCCCGGCCAGGTGGTGCACCGTGCGGTGCCCGAGGTCCAGCAGGTGCCGGGTGGCCGCCTCGGCGCCCGCCCGGTTGTCCACCGACACCAGCGGCACCCTGGCCTGGGTGCCCGAGCCGACCGCGACCACCGGCACCGAACTGGACAGCTTGGCGACCGCACTGATCGCAGAGGTCTGCGGCGCGATTACCACGACCCCCTCGACGCCCTGGTCGCGCAGGCGGTCAACGGCCTCCTGGACCGAGCGGCTGTCCAGCGAGCGCAGGCTGGCGACGCTGACGAAGTACCCGGCGCTGCGGGCCGCCCGCTCGATGCCGTCCAGCATCGAGGCGGGCCCGTACAGCGTGCTGTCGAAACTGACCACGCCGAGCGTCTGGGAGCGCCGGGTGACCAGGGCGCGGGCAGCGGAGTTGGGCCGGTAGTCGAGCTCACGGATCGCCGCGAGCACCCGGTCCCTGGTGTCGGGGCGCACGTGCGGCGCGCCGTTGAGGACTCGGGACACCGTCTGGTGGGACACCCCGGCCAGCTTCGCGACATCCGCCATCACCGCCTGGCGCTGCTCCGTGCCGTCGGCTGCTGCTCCCACTCCCAGCTCCCCTCCTCGATATCGGGACACGACCGCTCCCGCGCCTGGCAAGCGTATCTGCCCGAGCAAATGTCAGCGTGACCATGGATCCGGCTCGTTCGCCGGCAAGGACGGCCCGTCGACGGCGGTGGTTCCTATGCCCTTGACGCCGCCTATACGGTGCGCGATGGTGACCTGGCGCGGCGTAGCGGGCGGTGCGCTTCCAACTCCCACCCCCTCTCCCGACACTTTGACGGAGCGTCAGAACCCGTCGTGGAAGTGCCTGGCGACGAAGTCGTTGCGGAACGTGCCCGCCGGATCGAACTCGCCCAGAAGCCTGCGGAAGTCGTCCCAGCGCGGGTACGACTCCCGGATCACCTCGGGCGCCGTACGGAAGACCTTGCCCCAGTGCGGCCGGGCGCCGAACGGGGCCAGCGCCTCCTCGATCGCCTCGACCGCGTCCGCCACGGCCACCGTGTCGGGGAGCCAGGTGAAGTGGAAGGCGACCGAATCGCGTCCGTACGCGGGGCTGAGCCACAGCGCGTCCGCGGCCACCGTGCGGATCTCGCTGATCTGCAGGGCCGGTGTAAGCCGTTCCCGGACGGCGTCCAGCGCGTCGAACGCGCGGACGGCGTCGGTGCGGGCGACGAAGTACTCGGACTGCAGCTCGGCGCCGCTGCTGGGCGTGAAGTCCAGCCGGAAGTGCGGCAGCCGGGTGTGCCACCGGCCGGGGACACCCAGCTGCCGTGTGCAGGGCTCGGGCGGGCACCCGGGCACGGGATGGCGCGGGCCGTCGGCGAGCACCGCGCCGTGCCAGGTCGCGGGAGCGTCGGGACCGCCCCGCTGCTTGAGCCAGAGCTGGTCGATCCGGTCCGTCCGCCAGCTCGTGAAGAGGCTGACGCTGTAGGCCGCCGCCATGATCTCGTCGAACCGTTCGCGCAGCACGGCCGTCGGCAGGCCCTCGTAGACCCACTGTCGGACCTCGAACGCCGGCACCACGTCCAGGGTCAGCCGGGTGACCACGCCGAGGGCGCCCAGGGCAACGACCGAACCGGGGAACTCCGCGGCGCTGCGGTCGATCGTCACCAAGGTGCCGTCCGCCCTGACCAGTTCGACGGCCCGCACCGCCGTGGCGAGGGAGCCGTTGCCGACCCCCGAGCCGTGCGTCCCGGTGGCGCACGCGCCCGCGACCGAGATGTGCGGCAGCGACCCGAGGTTGTGCAGCGCCCACCCCGCCCGGTCCAGCACCTCGGCGAGCTCGCCGTACCGGATCCCGGCGCCCACCGTGACCGCGCCGGCCCGCTCGTCCAGCTCGACCACCCGGGGCAGGGCGGCAACGGACACCAGGTCGCCCGTGGTGTCGGCGACGGCGTTGAACGAGTGCCCGGTCCCGAGTACCCGCAGGGACCGGCTGCCCACGACGATCCGCTGCAACTCGGCGATGGAGCGAGGTTCGTGGAACCGCTCGGCGCCGAACACGATGTTCCCGGCCCAGTTGGTCGCGGCGACGGTCATGGGGGTTGCCTCCTCGGTCACGGGAACGCACCGGCGTGTTCAGCAGCGGGTCGCCGCCCGCTCCCAGTGCGATCGATCCGATGTATATGCCTCCCGTCGAACAGGCCCAGTGCGTGACGTCGAATTGCCGGAACGACCGGAGCAGTCTCGCACGAGCAGTGACCGAGCACGAGATTAGCCCCTGCGAACTGGGCATTCTCGTAGTGGAGACTCATGTCCCCCCGCCATCGAAGACAGTCGATTCGACTCCGCCGAGCCGGACCTGGCAACTCCAGATGGCAAAATACATCGGACATATAGCCGTCCAGTGTCTTGACGCGCTGCCGTAACGGCCGCGATACATGTACCTGAACCACGGCACCCCTCCCACCGTGAGCGTTCCAGGAGCAATCGGAGCATCCATGTCACGATCCATCAGCCGCAGAAGTGTGCTCACCGGTCTGGCAGTTGCGACCGTCGCCACCGTCATCCGCCCCGGCGGCGCCGTAGCCGAGGCCGCAGTGGTCGAGGCCGCAGTGGTCGAGGGGGACCCGCTGCCCCTGGTCCCGCTGCGCATCCCGCAGTTGGACCAGGGGGCCTGGCAGCAGCCGGACAGCAAGATCCAGTGGATGCGCGACAACAAGCTCGCCATGTTCATCCACTGGGGCGTCTACTCCGCGCCGGCCCAGGGCGAGTGGTACATGTTCGGCTCGCAGACCCAGCCGACTGCCTACCGGGCGAAGTACGCCGCCTCTTTCGCCACCCAGTCCCAGTCCTACAACCCCACCGCCTGGGCGCAGTTGGCCAAGGATCTCGGTGCCGCCCAGGTTGTGCTGACCACCCGTCACCACGAGGGCTTCGCGCTGTGGCCCAGCGGCCACCCCAACGCCTGGCCTGACGCTGCGCCAGTCTTCGCAGCGACTTCGCCGCTTCGCGGCTCCGGACCAAAGATCGCATTCCCGCCCGGCCTGAAGGCCGGGATTCCCTGCGAAGATAGGGGGATGGAGGTGTTCAGCAGCTGACCCGGACGGGTCGGCGCGGGTCCGCCGGATCGTCATCCGGGAACCTGACACCCACCGGGGAACACCTGGCGGCCACCGAGCCCACGTCCGTCCTGCCCATCGGGCCGTGAACCGACATCGAGCACACCGCGGTCAAGAGCGAACTTCTCCACACATAGCGGAAGTTGATCGTGAGTCAGAGACCGGCCGCAGGCTGGACGACCCCGAGGTGTCGGGCTCCGGGCCGCTCTGACGGCCCGACGGCCTCACGGCCTGTCGACTGTGCCGGGCGTCCCTCGGCGGCATAGCGTGACCGGTGGCGCCCGTCCTTGCGGAGACGGCACGCCAGAGACAACGGCACCTTGGAGGGTTGGTTCATGCGCGCGGTGACCTACGACTCGTACGCCCCGGACAACTCGCGGCTGCGCTACGGCGAGGTGGCGGATCCCAAGGTCGGCCCCGGGCAAGTGCTGATCCAGGTCCGCGCGGCGGCCGTCAACCCGGTCGACTGGAAGGTCATGGCCGGCGGCCTGGACGGCATGATGGACACTGTCTTCCCCGTCATCCCCGGCTGGGACGTGGCCGGCGTGGTGACCCGGACCGGCCCCGACACGCCCGAGTTCGCCCCCGGGGACGAGGTGATGGCCTACGCCCGCAAGGACGTGGTGCAGGGCGGCACCTTCGCCGAGTACGTCGCGGTCGCCGCGCCGTCGGTCGCGCGCAAGCCCGCCGCACTCGACTGGGCGCAGGCGGCCGGGCTGCCGCTGGCCGGCCTGACCGCACTGCGCAGCCTGGACCAACTCCGGGTCGGGTCCGGTGACGTGCTGCTGGTGCACGGCGCGGCCGGCGGCGTGGGCAGCCTGGCGGTACAGCTCGGCTCGGACCGCGGCGCCCGGGTGATCGGCACCGCCTCGGAGCGCAACCACGCGTTCATCCGCGAGCTGGGCGGCGAGCCGGTGAGCTACGGGGAGGGCCTGGTCGAGCGGGTGCGGGCGCTGGCGCCTGACGGCGTGACAGTCGTGGCCGACTTCGTCGGCGGCCAGCTGGAGACCACGCTCACGGTCCTTGCCGACGGTGGCCGCCACGTCTCGGTCGCCGACCCGGGCGTGGAGCAGCACGGCGGTCACTGGATCTGGGTCCGCCCTGACGGCGCCAAGCTGGCCGAACTCGCCGCGGCGGTCGACCGGGGAGCACTGACTGTCGAGGTCGCCCAGACCTTCCCACTGGAGCGCACGGCCGAGGCCTTCGACGCCAGCCGCACCGGCCACACCCGCGGGAAGCTGGTCGTCCTGCCCTGACGGCGCGGCGTCAGTAGTGGCTCGCCAGCACCAGGGCGAGCCCGATCAGCGCCGGAACGGTCTGGACGAAGAGGATCTTCCGGCTGGCGGTGGCCGCGCCGTACGCGCCGGCCACCGCCACGCACACCAGGAAGAACACCTTCGCCTGGAAACCGACCGGGTCCGAGGCCACCGCTCCCCACACCAGACCGGCGGCGAGGAAGCCGTTGTACAGGCCCTGGTTGGCCGCGAGCGCCTTGGTGGCGGTGGCGAACTCGGCCGTGGTCCCGAAGGCGGCCCGGGCCCTCGGGCCGGTCCACAGGAACATCTCCAGGACCAGGATGTACACGTGCAGCGCGGCGATGAGCAGCACCACCGTGGTTGCGGCGATCGACATGGGCACCATGATCACACGGGTCGGCGGCCACCACGGCCGTCTCCCCTACCGGTGCCGTGGCGGAGTGGGCGGGGGCGGGTCGGCGGGGGCCGCTCCGGGCCAGACCAGCAGAACGGGGCACGCGGCGTGGTCGACCACGAAGCGCCCTGCGGGGCCGAGGCTGTGCGGCCCGAGGTGGGTGCGGTCGCCGTCCCGGGCGAGCACGAGCAGGTCGGCGCCTTCCGCGGCGGCCACCACCTCGCGCTCGATCCGGCCGGTTCGCGCCACCTGGACACAGGGCCGTCCCAGCAGCTCGGCGGCGGCTTGGAGCAGTTGCCGGGAGGAGTCGGCGGCCAGGTCCTCCAGGCGGGTGCCCGGGTCGCTCCCCCAACCCCCGCCCTGGTGCTGCCCCTTCGGATGCCCGCGTCCGAGCAGACCGGCGAACGCACCGTGCGCCACCCCGGGCACCTCGGTGCCGGTGACGTGCAGCAGGACGATCTCGGCGCCCTGAGCGGCGTGCGCGCGGGCGGCTTCCACGCAGGCGGGCCAGGTGCCCTCCGCGATCCACACGACGACGGCCACGGCCTCACCCTCCGACGATCTGCAGCGATCCCCACAGTGCTACCACAGCCAGCACCAACGCCGGCGGCACGACGAGCAGTCCGAGCCGGGTGAACTCGCCGAGCGGGACGTCGGTGTCGTGCTCGTGAACGATGCGCCGCCAGAGCAGGGTGGCCAGAGAACCGGCGTAGGTCAGGTTGGGGCCGATGTTGACCCCCAGCAGCACCGCGAGCACCGCGCCGGGTCCGGCTGGGGCGGCGAGCGGCAGCAGGACGAGGGTGGCGGGCAGGTTGTTGATCACGTTCGCCAGGACGGCGGCCAGGGCGGCGGTGCCGAGCAGCGCCGGCAGCGCGGTGCCGTGCGGCACGAGGTGCGCGAGCCCGGAGGCGAGCCCGTTGTCGACCACCGCGCGCACCACGATCCCGAGCGCCAGCACGAAGGCGAGGAACGGTACGGCGGCGGCCCGCCCGATGGCGGTCACCGTGGTTCGACGCCGGGTCAGGGCCCGCACCGCGAGCGTCAGGGCACCGGCCAGCGCGGCCCAGGCCGGGTCGATCCCGATCGCCGAGGCAAGGACGAAGCCCGCCAGCGTGCCGGCGACGGTGAGCAGGGCGAACAGCGGCATCTCGGGTGCCGCCCCGCCCGCCGGCGCCTGTGCGCCCGCATCCAGATCGGCCGCGAAGAACCGCCGCAGCACCACGTACTCGACCCCGATGGCCACGAGCCACGGCAGGGCCATCAGCGCCGCGAACCGGGTGAAGCCGAGCCCGCTGGCTGTGAAGGCCAGCAGGTTGGTCAGGTTGGAGACCGGCAACAGGAGTGACGCGGTGTTCGACAGGTGGGTGCAGGCGTACAGGTGCGGCTTCGGGCGGGCCCCGAGCCGGGCGGCGGTTGCGAAGACCACCGGCGTGAGCAGCACCACCGTGGCGTCCAGGCTGAGCACCGCCGTGATCACCGAGGCGACCGCGAACACCTGCACCAGCAGCCGACGCGGACGTCCTACGGCGCTCCGGGCCATCCAGGCCCCGCAGGCGTGGAAGAGGCCCTCGCCGTCGCAGAGCTCGGCGAGCACCAGCACGGCGGCGAGGAAGCCGATCACCGGACCGAGCCGCGCGGCCTCAGCCGCGGCGTGGGCCGGCGAGATGGCACCGGTGGCGACCAGCAGGACGGCAGCCGGGACGGCGACCACCGCCTCCGGCCAGCCCCACGGCCGCACCACGGCGCAGACCAGCACCACCACCAGCAGGCTGACCGACAGGGCCTCGGCGAAGAACGTGTTCAGGGTCGGCTCCAGGAGAGGTGTCAGCGGTGATCACCATCCTGGCATCCCCGGCGTCTGCCGCTGCCCCGGGGGCCGCGCGCCCCGGCCGCCGTGTCCTGAAAGTACGGCAGGTCGCGATCACCGGTCCGGGCAGCCCTCGACCAGCTGATCCGTGTTCTGACGAGCCGTCAGACAGTCGCCACCGACGGCGGGAAGGAGAGCCGGTAGCGTCCGCCGGCCGCTTCCTGGAGCCGGTACCGGCGGTCGTCGCCGGGCACCGCCGCAGCTCGTCCGGGTCGTTGCCCCGGTGGGTGCCGGTGGCGACCAGGATCACCACGTCCTCAGGCCGGACGATGCCGTCGAGCTCGGCCAGGACGGCCGGGATCATCAGGTGGCGCGGCTGCGGGAGGGTGCCGTCGCAGGCCGAGATGGCCACGGTCTGGCCCGGCCTGCCCCGCTCGCGCAGCGGCCGTCCGGTCACCGGTCGGCGCAGCGCCGCGCGGAGCACCGCCGTCTCGTCGGCGGCGCCGGCGTGGTGCAACGGCTCCACCACGGTGGTGAGGGCAGGGTCGACCTCGATGTCGAGGCCGGTCGTGCCGTAGGCGAGTCGGACCTTCACGCCGCGTCCTCCTCAGACGTCTTCGCCAGCCGGTAGACCCGGGCCGCCGTGCCACCGAAGACCTGCGCGCGCTCGTGCGGCTCCAGACGGCCCGTCAAGTTCTGTGCGGCACTGACGACTTCTCCGTACGATGCGGCCAGCAGGCAGACCGGCCAGTCGGAGCCGAACATGACCCGCTCGGGTCCGAAGGCGTCCAGCGCGACCTCGGCGTACGGGCGCAGGTCCGCGACGGTCCAGCGGTTGTGGTCGGCTTCCGTCACCAGGCCGGAGAGCTTGCAGGAGACGTGGGGCTCGCGCGCGAGCTCGCGCAGCCGGTCGGCCCAGGACCCCAGCTCGCCGCGCGCGATCGGCGGCTTGGCGAGGTGGTCGAGGACGAAGCGCTGCTCCGGCAGGGCGCGCACCGTCTCGATGGCGGCCGGGAGTTGGTGCGGCAGGGTGAGCAGGTCGTAGCAGAGCCCGGCGTCGCCCACCGCGCGCAGGCCGCGACGGACGTCGGGGCGGTTGAGCCAGGCCGGGTCGGCCTCGCCCTGGACCAGGTGCCGCACGCCGACCAGCAGTTCACCGCCTGTGCCGTGCCGCAGGTCGGTGAGGGTGTCGGCGATCGCGGGGTCGGTGAGGTCCGCCCAGCCGACCACGCCGGCGACCAGCGGTTCGGCAGCGGCGAGTGCGAGGAACTCCCTGGTCTCGTCGAGATCCGGCAGCACCTGCACCAGCACGGTGCGCCCGATGCCCGCCACCTTCGCCAGCGGCGCCAGGTCGGCCGTCCCGAAGTCCCGCCGGATGGCCGCCGACTCCGGTGCGTCCAGCCAGGCTTGCGGTCGTCTGGTCAGGTCCCAGACGTGGTGGTGCGCGTCGATTCTCACGCGCGATCACTCCTCGGTCGATGGCAGGGCAGAGAAGGGCGGAACGCTGGTCAGGCAGCCGTCCGGTGCACCCTCGGCCAGGTGCTCGCGCAGCCAGCGCTCGGTGCTGCTGATGTGCAACAGTGCGGCGGCCCGGGCGAGTTCCGCGTCGCCGGCGACCAGGGCCCGGTGGATGGCCTCGTGTTCGTCGATGGTCCGGTCAGCCGCGCCGGCATCGGACAGCCCGCGCCAGATCCTCGCCCGCAGGGTGCGCCCCGAGATGTGCTCCAGCAGCGAGGCCAGGGTCTCGTTGCCGGTGGCCCGGACCACCGCCCCATGGAAGGCGGCGTCGTGCTGGTTGAGCAGTTCCACGTCGTCCCGCGCGGCGCGCATCGCCGCCAGGTGCCGCTCCACCTCGGCGAGGTCCTGCTCGGTGGCCCGGCCCGCTGCCAGACCGGTGGCGACCGGCTCGAAGAGCCTGCGCACCTCCGTGAGCTCCAGGATGCTGTCCCCCCGCAGGAGTTCGACCGCGCCGCCGAGACCCTCCAGCAGCAGAGCGGGCGCCAGGCTGGTCACATAGGTCCCGTCACCGCGTCGGATCTCCAGGACCCGTGCGACGGCCAGCGCCTTGACCGCCTCGCGCATGGTGTTGCGCGAGAGCCCGAGCCCAGCGGCGAGCTGCGGTTCGGGAGGCAGCTTCGCCCCGGGGAGCAGGTCCCCGTCCCGGATCAGCCGGCGGATGCGCATGATCGCTTGATCGGTCAGTGACACAGCGACAACCTAACAGGTGGTCCTACGTCTGGGAAGCAACAGGATTGATCGCATCGACGACCCGATGCCGTCAGCGCGTCAACTGACGCCTGTGATCTGTAGTTTTGCAAATGTTTCGCGCTCCACCCCTGGACCCCTGGAGCTACACCGCCTATACATACATCCAATGTATGTGGCTAGCGCGGGGAGAGAAGCCGTGGCCGAGATGATCACCCCGGAGAACCTGCCATGAGCGCGCCGGAGTTCGCCGGCCGCACCGCCGTCGTCACCGCGGCAGCCGCCGGCACCGGGCTGGCGACGGCCCGGCTGCTGGTGACGGGCGGCGCCCGTGTCGCCTACCTGGCCCCGGACCCGCGGGACCTCCCCGAGCCGCTGATCAGGGTCCACACGGACTTCGCGGACGACCACTCGGTCCGGGCCGGCGTGGCCTGGGCCGCCGAACTCCTGGGCGGCATCGACCTGCTGGTCAACGTTGCGGGGAGCGGCACGCGGGGCGGCGCGGACCGCCCCGCAGACGAGTCACCCGGTGCCCCGGAGGCCGCCCAGGGCGTCTGGTTCAACAGCCGGCCGAAGGCGGGCCTGTCCGAGGAGCGGCAGTTCGTCCGCCACGTCGAGATCGAGGGGCTGCCGACCGGCGGCTGGGGCTATGCCTTCCTGCCCTACGTGGCCCGCTACGTGCGGCCGTTGGGACTTCCCACGCTCAGCCACACCGGCCGGTTCCACGAGAGCTGGGGCGACAACGCCGCCCCCAAGCCCCGCGCCGCGCTGCACTACGAGTGCAGCCAGATGCTGAGCCTCGGCCTGACTCGCGGCGTGGGCGACGTGCTGCACCCGCGCGGCGCCCTCTCGCCCGCGGTGTACGAGCTCATCGGCTCGGTCTACGGACACGTCGAGCGGTGCGAGCCGTTCATCGACGGGGGCCGGGTGGTCAGCGAGGTCGCCGTGCTGGTGGACCCCGCGCTGGGCGACAACCCGGGCGCGAGCGGCATCGGTGCGGTGCGGGCGCTGCAGCACCTCCGCGCGCAGTTCGACCTGCTGCCGCCGGACTCGGACCTGACGGGGTACCGGGTCGTGGTGGTCCCGGAGTCGACCCCGGTGGACGACGCCCTGGCGGTGCGCCTGCAGCAGTACCGCGAGAACGGCGGAGCCGTGCTGCTGATCGGGCCCGCCCTGCTGAAGAACGGCACCGAGCCGGCCCTGCCCGACCTGCCCGTCGAGGGGCTCGCGCCGGCGGCCGTCGGCGAGTCCTTCCTCGCCTGCGAGGGCGTGCCGGGCGTGCCGGCCGACTTCCCGGTGATCAGCTACGGCTCCCGCCTGACCGCTCGCGCGGCGGCCGGCGCCGAGGTCCTCGCCCGGGTGGTGGCGCCCTACTTCCCGCGCAGCTGGGACCGGTTCTGCGGCCACTCCTACACGCCGCCGGCCGACCTCACCGACGAGGTCGCCGTCGCCGTCGGCGGCGGGGTGGCCGCGGTGACCGTCCCACTGCTGGAGGCGTTCCACGAGCACGGCCTGGAGGCGTACCGCCACCTGCTCGGCGCCGCGCTGGACCGCCTGCTGCCGGACCCGCTCGTCCGGGCCGGCGGCCCCGTCCACCTGGAGACCACCGTCGTGCGCACCCCCACGGGCACGACGCTGAACCTGATCAGCTTCGTCCCGGCCCGCGAGACGCCCACGCTCGACCTCGTCCACGACCCCTCCCGCTGGTCGACGTCCCCGTCTCGCTGCGGTTGGACGGTGAGCCGCTGTCCGTGCGGCTGCAACCCGAGGGACGGGACCTGCCCTGGGAGCACGACGGCACCTACCTCCACGTGCGGGTGACCGCCCTGGACGGGCACGCCATGGTCGTGGTCGACCACAACTGACCTGAGCCGAAGCGGACCCCTCACTGCGCCGGTGCGAACCCTCCCCAGACCGACGACGCGGAGCCGCCCGACCCCAGCGCGTCCACCCGGTAGGCGTCGCCCGCGGCGCTGCGCACCCCGGTGGCGTGGTTGAACTGACCGGCGAACTCGTGCTCCCCGGCCGGCACCGTGCGGCCCGGCTTGAGCACCCAGCGGTAGACCAGCGCGCCGCCGGTCTGCTGGACCGTGACGGTGAAGTCGTCGGTCGGCAGGGTCCGCCAGTCGCCGGTGTCCTGCACGCCGCCGGTCTGCGCGAAGCGCAGTTCCACCGTGAGCGAGGTGAGCGGCTGGGTGGTCTTCAGGACCAGGTTCTCCTGGGACCAGTAGACCGTACTGTGCGGATCCACCGAACCGGCCGACCACAGCGGCCCGTTCTGCGCCTGGACGGCGGCCGACGGTGTCGGGCGCGGACTGCTGGGCGTGGTGACCGGCGCCGGCAGCACGGGAGTGGGCCGGGACGGCGGCGTACCGGGCGTGCCGGTGGAAGCCGACGGGGACGGCGAGGGGCTGGCCGGCGCGACGACGGTGTCCGAGGACGAGGAGGTCGCGACCATGGCGGCGACCGCGAGGCCGCCCGTCGCCAGAATGCCGCCGGCGACGAGGCCTGCGAGTGCGGCCCTGGGCACGGACCTCAGGCCGCGCCGCGCCCGGTGGCGGACGGCCGGTCCGGCGACGCCGCGCTGCACCCTCGCCAGCATCCTGGCGTGGTCGGGCTGATGGGCCTGGGCGGCCTCGTGCAGCCGCCGAGAGATCTCCTCGTTCACCGGTTCCTCCTCCCTGCCATCAGTTCGCCGACCGCTCGTGCGCCGAGTGTGCCTTCCAACTCGGCCATTCCCTTCGAGGTCTGGCTCTTCACCGTGCCGACCGATATGCCGAGCGCCACCGCGGTTTCCTTCTCCGACAAGTCGAAGGCATGGCGCAGCACCACGCAGGCCCGCTTGCGGAACGGCAGGCGGGCGAGCGCCGCACGCACGTCCAGTACGGCCGCTACGTCCGGCCCGTCCGTCCGTTCCGGGGCACGGGTCCAGAACAGCGTGATCCGGCGTCTCTCGCGGACCGCGCTGCGGATCCGCTCCCGCGCCATGTTGGCCACCACCCCGCGAGCGTAGGCCAACGGGTGGTCGGCGCCGCGCAGCCGGTCCCAGCGCTGCCACAGGGCGACCAGCGCATCGGCGGCGAGGTCGTCGGCCGCGTCCCTCTCTCCGGTCAGCAGGTGGGCCAGGCGGGCCAGTTCGGCGTAGTGGCGTTCGAAGAAATCGTGGAACTCCACCGACGCGTCATCGAGGAGCATCTTCCTCGGTCGCCCTCTCATCAGTACAGGTCGAAAACATGTGCGCGTTAACAAGGGGGTGCAGCATAACAGCGCCCGGAAACGGGACCGGACGTCAGTGCCGGGCGAACTGCACCCCGGTCGGTTGCACGACGTCCGGCTGCACGGTGATCCCGTCCAGGGTCAGCTGCTGGCCGTAGATGTCGGTGAGCCTGAGCTCGCCGCCGCAGCCGGTGCCGTCCGTGGAGAGGAAGTAGTTGAAGTCGGAGCGCGGCAGCTGCTGCCAGCCGCCGGCCCCGCGGACCTCCAGCTCCGCCAGCGGGTTCCGGTGGCCGATCACCTGGATGCCGCACCACCACTTGCTCGACCCGGTCTTGTACCGGATCGAGACCGTGCCCACCGAATCGGGGCTCAGCAGCGTCCAGGTGATCGGGAGCCGGCCCACCGAGAGGTCGGCCAGTTTGGCGAACGCCTGCTGGCTGAGGTCGAGTTGGCCGGGCGCGCAGGGCGCCGGGCAGTCGTTGACGATCCGCACCGTGATGGCGGCGCCGCTCGCGGTGCGCACCGACACGTAGGCGCCGCAGGCCTTGGACGACTCGTAGTCGGTGTAGTTCATCGCCGCGATCATCATGTCGTCGGAGGGGCCGTACAGGCAGGAGCCGTTGCCGTCAGCCGCGGCGTAGGCGGTGGCGACGCCCTGGTTGGTGACACCGGGCTTGATCCGTCCCGCCAGGGTGGCCGCCGCGGGGGCCGCGCCCGCGCTGCCGCTCGCGGCGGCCGTCGGCGCGGCCGACGCCGCCGGCACCGGCGTGCGTGTGGGTGCGGCCGAAGGCGCGGGTGAGGCAGTGACCGAGGCCGGTGCCGAGCTCGCGACGCTGGGCGATGCGTCCGCGCTCGCGCTCGCGCTGCTGGCCGACGGCGCGGCCTCGGCGGTGGGCGGGACGCTCGCGCCCGGCGCGGCGGTGCCGGCGGCCGCTAGGGCGGCGGGGTGCCCGGGTTCTCCTCCGCCCCCGACCAGGAACGTCACGACCAGACAGACCAGGACGCCGACCACCAGCAGCGCGAGGGGAACGCCCCTGGCCGGCCCGTGCCTGTGCCACGGTCGCTGGGCGGCGTGCTTCGTTGCCTTCATGGCCATCCATTCGGTCGATCGAGCCGGTGTTACACCGCTCGGTTGCCGCCGGGGCCAAGAAGGTTGCCGCCCTCGCCGTTATTTTTCGGAGGATCGTATGTCCGGAGGATCGCCCGGACCTGACAGTGGGGGTTAGCGCTCACATCCACTGGGGCCAATCCGCTGTCCTCGCTACCCGTCGACCAGGACGACCGTCAACCGGCGTGGGCCGTGGACGCCTTGCACACGGATCATCTCGATGTCGGCCGTGGCGGACGGTCCGCTGATCCAGGTCAGGGGCCGGCGCGGGTTCAGCTCTCCGATCACCTCGGGAATCGAAGAGACCACCTGATCGGCACGGACGACACAGAGGTGCAGGTCCGGCAGGAGGGTGGCGGCCCGTCGGCCTTGGCCCGGGCCGCCGTCCAGCACGAGAGTGCCCGAGTCGGCGATGGCTGCCGTACAGGTGGTCAGGACGGCATCCACCGTGTCGAGTCGGCCAGGCGGGAGCGGCGGGGTGTCGGCGATCACGGTGCCGGTCCACTCGGCCAGCCAGGGCGCGGGGAAGCCGCCCGGAACCACCGCGCTGCCGTCGGGCAGGGCCGCGGCCAGCACGGCCGCGACGTCCGCCGACCGGACCCGGTGGACGGTGGCCCCGTACTCGACCAGCCGCTCGACGAACAGCGCGAGCACCGCTGGACGGTCTGCCGGCTCGATTCCGGGAGCATGCTGCAGGTACGTGCGTGGCACCGCGCCCGACTCCGCACGCTGGGTAGCGGTTGCCGCGCGTACACGGGCCAGAATTTCATCGCGGGCGCTGCTCACTCGGTGCCTCCATCGGTGCCGCCGTCGGTGCGCTCCCACCAGGCGCGGAACGATTCCTTGGGAACGCCGGGGACGATCCGGCTGTCGGTCCAGCCGGAGAGCGGTCCCGGCAGTTTCTTCTTCGGAATCAGCGGGCCGGCCTTGCCCGCGGCCCGAATGGCCGCGTTCCAGGCGGCGGGGTGCTCCATCACTGCGCCGACGGCGCGCAGGGCGGCCTTCTCACCGGGGTGCTTGACCTTCGCTTCGCCCTCTGCGACCTGGTGTCGCAGCTCCAGCAGGACGTCCGTGAAGCGGATCCGCACGGGGCAGACGTCGTTGCAGGCGCCGCAGAGCGACGACGCGTAGGGCAGGGAGGCGGTCTGCGGATCGTCGAGGCCCTTGAGCAGCGGGTTGAGAATCGCTCCGATCGGGCCCGGATAGACCGAGCCGTAGCTCTGCCCGCCGGTGCGTTCGTAGACGGGGCAGATGTTCATGCAGGCGCCGCAGCGGATGCAGCGCAGGGCCTGGCGTCCGACCTCGTCAGCGAGAGCGCGGGTGCGGCCGTTGTCGACCAGGACCAGGTGGAACGTCTGCGGGCCGTCGCCGGGGGTGGTTCCGGTCCAGGTGGTGGTGTACGGCGACATCCGCTCACCGGTGGCGTTGCGAGCCAGCAGTTGCAGGAAGACCTCCAGGTCGCGCCAGGTCGGGACAACCTTCTCCAGGCCCACGAGGGTGATGAGGGTGTCGGCCAGGGTCAGGCACATGCGTCCGTTTCCCTCGGACTCGACCACGACTGCCGTGCCGGTCTCGGCCACGAGGAAATTGGCACCGCTGACGGCAACCTTGGCCTTGAGGAACTTCTCCCGCATGTGCAAGCGGGCGGCCTCGGCCAGCTGCTGCGGGTCGTCGCTGAGCCCTTCGGGAGCAGGGCGGCCGTGGCGGCCCATCTCGCGCACGAAGATGTCGCGGATCTCAGCACGGTTGCGGTGCAGCGCGGGGACCACGACATGCGAGGGCAGGTCGTCGCCGAGCTGCACGATCGCGGCCGCGAGGTCCGTCTCCCGGGCGTCGATCCCGGCGGCCGCCAGGGCGTTGTCGAGGCCGATCTCCTCCGTGAGCATGGACTTGACCTTGACGATCTCCCGCTCGCCGGTGGCACGCACCAAGTCGGTGACGATCCGATTGGCCTCGGCGGCGTCGCGCGCCCAGTGGACGGTGCCGCCGGCGGCGGTGACCTGTTCCTCGACCTGGAGCAGGTAGGTGTCGAGGTGGGCGAGGACATCGTCCTTGAGCGCGGCAGCGGAGTCGCGCAGCTCTTCCCAATCGGGGCGCTCCGCAACGAGCTTGGCTCGCTTGGCGCGGATGGTCCCGGTGGCGCGCGCGACGTTGGCGCGCAGTTGAGCGTCACGCGTGGCGATGGCGGCGGCCTGCGGGAAGGCGGGCCAGCCTACGAAGGTGCGGCTCATCGGGTCAGCTCCCGCGTCGAGTGCGTCGAGTCCGTCGAGTGGGGCAGGTCGGCGACGTGGGGCAGGTCGGAGACCGGGCCGTCGGCCCGGGTGCGGGCAAGGATCTCGGCCAGGTGCATGGTCCGAACGGTCTGCCCGTCCTTGGCGAGGCGGCCTCCGATGTTCATCAGGCAGGAGTTGTCGACGGCGGCGAGCACGCTCGCGCCGGTCTCCAGGACGTGGCGGGCCTTGTCGGCGTTCATCGCTCCGGACACGGCCGGATTCTTCACCGAGAAGGTCCCGCCGAACCCGCAGCACTCCTCTTGCGCGGGAAGTTCGATGAACTCGATCCCGGCCACGGCCCGCAGCAGCCGGTACGGCCGGTCGCCGACCGGGGCGGCGCGCAAGCTGTGGCAGGTGGGGTGGTAGGTGACGCGGTGCGGGAAGTAGGCGCCGACGTCCTCGACGGCGAGCACATCGGTCAAGAAGCCCGTCAGTTCGTGGACCCGGGGCGCGAGCTCGCGCACAGCGCGGGCCAAGCCCGCATCGCCGACGGTCTCAGCCGCACGCTCATAGGCTTCGGCGGGCATTGCGCCGCAGGAGGCCGACGGGACGACGATGGCGTCGTACTCGCCGAACACCTTCACGAAGTGTGCGGCCAGGCGGGCGGTTTCGGCTCGGTAGCCGGTGTTCCAGTGCATCTGCCCGCAGCAGCTCTGCGCCGGGGGGAACTCGACCTCGACCCCGAGCCGGCGCAGCAGCCTGACGGTGGCCTGCCCCGAACGCGGGAACAGCCCGTCATTCAGGCAGGTCACGAAGAGTGCTGTGCGCACGGGGAGCCTTTCGGTGGGTGCTCTCGACCTCGGTCGCGCTCATGCAAGCATGCATACAAGCATAGATGCAAGCTTGGATGCCGAATCCACCCGAACGGGCCAGACTGGTCCCGTGTCCAAGCCACAGCCTGCCGCTGACCTCGCCTACGCCCATCTGCGCGATCTCCTCCTGAGTGGTGCCTACCCGGGCGGCGAACTGCTGTCCGAGGGGACCGTGGCAGCCGAACTGGGCATCTCCCGGACCCCGGTGCGTGAAGCGTTCCTGCGCCTGGAGGCCCAGGGCTTCCTCCGGCTCTACCCCAAGCGCGGCGCGATGGTCACCCCGGTCACCCCCGGCGAGGCCATGGCCGTACTCCAAGCCCGACTGCTGATGGAACTGTTCGCCCTCGACTCCCTTTCGACCGAGCCCGACGAGGCCGTGCGCGCCGTTGGCGAGGACCTGCTCGCCCTGGCGGCGCGCGAGGCGACCGAGGGAGCCGCGTCGCCCACGGGCCCGATCCTGGAGACCGCACGTGACTTCCACGCGCGTCTGATGCGGGCCGGCGGCAACAGCGTGCTGGCCGCGTCCCACGCCGCACTCTGGGACCAGCAGATCCGGGTCAGCGCCGCCTCCACCGCCCGTCCCGCACACGTTGCGGCGGACATCGAGGAACACACCGCACTGGCCCGGGCCTTGGCCGACGCCGACCGGGCGGCCGCCCGCGACCTGCTCGTCCGGCACATCGGCGCCGTGGGCCACCGCATCGGCCTGGCGCGGGAACCCCGGCTTCCGTCGCGCTGCTGACCCGGCCAGCGGTACGCCATGAACGGGCTTACGGCCACCGCGGGTTTGCGGGGCGGAGCCGAAGACCGGACAGACCCGGGTCAAGGTAAAAACCGCTCATTGTTCGACAGGTTCACACAGACGAAATTCGCCATTCCACCAAGATCTTGCCTAAATCCCCCTTAAGCTCGCCCGCAAGGCGGTTCTCCGCCATGTCACGTACTACCTCCTGATGGGGGCAGTTGCCCCCGTGTGAACGATGAGAGCAGGGGATGACAGAGACACGTGAACAACTAGCACGCAGCGCACGCGGGCCCGGTCGGCTACGGCCGAGCATGCCTGCTGTGCGCGCGATGGGCGGCTTAGCGGCGCTCGTACTCGGGCTCGGCAGTTGCTCGTTGGTGTTGGCGCCGTCGGCGTACCCGCAGGCCGGGGACGGCACGGTGACGGTCCGGGTGATCCGGGCCGTGGACACCAGCGGCACCTGGACGCCCGGCCTGGAACCGGGCATCGGCGGCGTCACGGTGACCCTCAGCGATGACGCCGGCACCAGCATCAACGGGGTCACGGCGGCCGACGGCACGGTCACCCTGGCCCCGGCGCAGACCAAGGCCACCGGCGGCAAGTACCGCGTGCAGGTGGTGAATCCGCAGCCGGGCGTGCTGTTCCCGGCCTTCGCCTCACCGCAGGGCCTGGACGGCGCACCGACCCAGCTGAGCAGCAACGAGGAGTTCGTCGACCTCTCCGGCAAGAAGAGCGTGTCCTACACCACCGGTCTGTGGAGCCCTGGCGACTACTGCCAGAAGAACGCGCCGCTGGTGACGACCTGTCAGCCCGCCACGCGCGAGGGCGGATCCCAGCGCACGCTGGTCTCCTTCCCCTACGACACGCGCGGCCAGGACGGCGTGGGCGGTGTCAACGTCACCGACATCGCCACCAACGCCGACACCGGGACGCTGTACGGCATCGCCTGGAACAAGGCCGACAAGCGGGTCTTCTCCTCGGCGGTGGCCAAGCGCACCACGGACTACGGTCCGGGTGGACCCGGCGGCATCTACGTGACCGACATCGCGGCGAAGAAGACCTCGCTCTTCACCGTGGTCCCGGACGCGGGCACAACGGTGCACGGCCCGGGCACCGATGACGCCTTCCTCGCCGTGCCCGGCAAGGAGAGCCTGGGCGGCATCAAGATCACCGACGACGGTTCCTCCCTGTTCGTCGTCAACCTCGACGACCGCAAGCTCTACGAGTACGACGCCACCGCCGCGACCGCTGCGGCGCCCAAGGCCGCCTTCAGCATCCCGGACCCGGGCTGCCCGGCAGCCGGGGACTGGCGGCCGTTCGGCCTCGGCATGCAGGACGGCGCCGGCTACGTCGGCGGTGTCTGCTCCGGCGAGTCCACCGGCAAGACCTCCGACATGCGCGTGGTGGTCATGCCGTTCGACCTCGCCACCGGGGCCTTCGGCAAGCCGGTGCTGGACCAACCGCTGAACTACCCCCGGCAGTCCACGGTCGGTTCGGGCGCGTGCGACGGCGGCACGGGGTGGTGGCCCTGGACCAATACCTGGCCGACCTCGCAGAACGGCCAGGCCTGCACGAGCTACCTGGCCCAGCCGGAACCGGAGTTGGGCGAGATCGGCTTCGAGACCGACGGCTCGATGCTGCTGGCCTTCCGCGACCGGTTCGCCGACCGCGCACCGGCCGGCCCCACGCCGGGAACCCCCGGGCTGGTGCTGTCGGGCGGAGACCTCAACAAGGCCTGCCTGTCGGGCGGGACGTACGTGTTGGACACCAACGACGGCTGCGGGCTCTCCCCCCGGGGTACCCGGTTCTTCGACAACAGCCGGCTGGGGGCCCACCACAACGCCGCGTTCGCGGGGATGGCGCTCTCCAAGGTGGAGGACAGCATCGCGGTCTCCAGCTACGACCCCAACAGCACGGCCTTCGGTGCCGGCACCGCCTTTGTCGGGCGGGACGGCAAGCAACACCCGCCGGACGGCCTGCGGCTCAACCCCGCGAGCGTCAACTCGGCTTTCGGCAAGGGCGCCTCGATGGGCGACCTGGAAGTGCTCTGCGACCAGGCGCCGTTGCAGATCGGCAACCGCGTCTGGTACGACCCGCAGCGCACCGGCATCCAGGACCCGGGCCAACTGCCGGTGGCCGGAGTGACGATCCACCTGTACGACGGGACCGGCAAGTTGCTCGGCACGACGAAGACGACGGCGCGGGGTGAGTACTACTTCGACGACTCCGACGTCACCGGCGGACTCAAACCGAAGACCGACTACACCATCAAGCTCGACAACCCGGCCGACTACGCCAAGGGCGGTCCGCTCTACGAGTGGGTGCCGACCGACGCGAACGTCGGGACCAACCACTTCATCGACTCCAAGGGGACCGTGCCGCCGGGTACGGCATACCCCGTGAAGGCGCTGACCACCGGTGGGCCCGGGGAGAACAACCACACCTACGACTTCGGCTTCCGACAGCAGGAGGGCGTGCTGCGCGTGGTCAAGCACGACCAGGACGGCAACCCGCTGGCTGGAGCCAGGTTCCAACTGTGGGAGGAGAGCAACGGCATCGACGGCCTGCAGACCGGCGGGTCGAAGCCGGACACCAAGGTGGGTGACGTCTGCACCACCGGGGCCGACGGCATCTGCCAGGGCAGCGGCACGGTGGGGACGTACTACTGGCAGGAGGTCAGCCCGCCCGCGGGCTACGCCGCGCCGGACTCGACGGTCTTCGGACCGCTGGTCCTGACTGCCGACAACCTCACCACCGGGGTCTCGGTGACGGCGGTCAACCAGAAGATCGTCACCCCGACGCCGACGCCCACGCCGTCGCCGGGCACGTCCCCGACAGCGACGCCGACACCGGTCGCGTCGGGCCCGGGCTCGCCGCCCGGCTCGCACCTGGCCTTCACCGGCATGGACGAGGCGGTTCCGCTGGCCCTGGTCGGTGGCGCCGCGTTGACCGCGGTCGGCGCGACGGTGCTCGTGCTGGCGCGCAGGCGCAGGGCCTCGGCACAGCAGGGGTAGGCCCCGCGTAGGCCCCGCGAGGGGCGGCCGGCACCGGTGAACCCGGGGCCGGATCGGGCGGGTTCGCCGGTCACCGGCCGGCGAACCCGCCCGACTGCGTGACCGCCCGCCTGGGTGACCGATCGATCGTGTGACCGGTCGGCGGGGACCCGACCACACCACACCCACAGCGATGAGAGAAGACGACCGCATGGTTCGAAAGACCAAGACCCCCGGGCCCGCGCCGCGCCGGACACGCCGGCTCAGGGCCCTGGTCGCGCTCGCCGTGTGCGGCGCCGCGGTGGGCGGCGTGGCCGCGTACCGGGGCTTGTCCGGCGGCAGCGGCGAGCGGCCGGTGACGATGGACGAGGCCTCCCGGCTGGCGCTGTCGCGACTGAACCTCTACCAGGCCAGCCCCGTGGCGGTGACCCTGACCGCCGCCGAGGGCGGCGGCGTGGTGCTACGGGTCAGCGGGGTGGTGGACTACCGGACGCACCACGGCGTCGGCAGCTACCAGACCATCGGGGCCGGGCCCACCGCTTCGTCCGGCGCGGCAGGCTCCACCGCCGCCCCGCAACTCGACCACGGCCTGATCGTCTGGGACAGCGACGGCCTCGGCCTGGCCCCCGCGCTCGACGGCACCCCCGCCTGGCAGCAGGCCGAGCACATCCCGCGCTCGGGCTGGTCGCCGCGGTCCTACACCACCGATCCGCTGGACGCCGGGCTCCAACTGCTGATCGGTCTCGGCGCGGACCGGCCCGACAACCCGCTGCTGCTCGCCCAGTCCGGCGCCCGCTGGCTGGGCCGCGACCGGGTCGACGGCCGCGACTACGACGAGATCTCCGGCCCGCGGGCCACCGGCACCACCCCGGGCACCGGCCCCGACGGCGGAAAGTCACCGCTGACCTACTGGGTGGACGCCAACGGCGGCCTGCTCCGGGTCACCATGCGGATGCCGGGCCTGGGCACCCCGACCACCCTGGAGTTCACCGGGCACGACGCCGACGCCAAGCTCCCGGAGGCACCATGGGACACAGGCGCCAACTGAGACTCGAATACCTTGACATACCGCAGATTTGACGGAGCGTCAATGTGCCGCCGGTACCGCGCCGGCGTCCGTGGGCAGCGGGTACGCGTCCGGATCAACGGTCCCCTGCACTCCGGCCGCCGAGCCGACCGCGGTCGTCGGGCCGGCCACGGTCGTCGGGCTGGCCCCGGTCGTCGGATCGGGCATCGACGGCTGCGCGGGCGGCGCCGGCACCTGGCTGAACGGAACACCCGGCGGCGCCTGCACCGAGGCCGCCTGACCGCTCGGCAGGCTGCCCCGCCCGCTCGCCCCGCAGCCCGCCAGGCCCTCCAGCCCGGGCGGGCTCTGGGTGACCGGCTGGTTGCCGCTGAAGCAGTTGCCGGGGTCGGCGGCGGCCAGCACCAAGTCCTCGCCGTTGCCGGTGACCCGGTTGCCGGTGACCTGGTCGCCGCTGGCCGGGTGCCCCGGCGGGTCGGTGATGATCACCCCGACCGCCGTGTTGCCCTGGACCAGGTTGCGCTGCACACGGTCCCCCGTGCCGCCGCCGATGCCGATCCCGATCCCGAAGCCGCCGTCCGCCTGCTCGGGCGTGTCGGCGGCGTTGTTGTCGGTGATCACGTTGCCCGCGACCACCGCGCCGTGCTGCGGGGCGAGCGCCTCCTCGTCGTTGGAGTTGACGGTGACACCGACCCGGTTGCCGGTGACCAGGTTGCCCAGCACCGAGACGCCCTCGGAGGCGTTGGTGACTTCGATGCCGACCGCGTTCTGCGCCATGGTGTTCCCGCGGACCAGGGTGTCGCAGGGCCGGCACTGGCCGACGTAGATGCCCGAATCGGCCTGCCCGGAGGTGTAGGAGTCCTCGATCACACCGCCGTGCGCGTCGAACGCGTAGATGCCGTACAGGCCGTTGTCGTACGAGGTCACGCTGGTCGCCCGGAAGCCCTGGACGGCCGGGAACCGGGTGGTGTCCAGCGGGTTGTACGCCGAGCCACCGGCCCCGCGCTGCTGCAGCTTCTGGTCGGTGACGCCGGTGAACAGCACGCCGTTGGCGAGGTAGTCGCGCACGGTGAGGTTCTCCACCGCCGAGCCCGCGCCGGTCACGGTGATGCCGTTGACCAGTCGCACCCCGCCGTCGAGGACCACCGCGTTGCGGTCCGTGCCGCGCAGCACCAGGTCGGGCTTGGTGACCTGCACGCTCTCCCGGTACACACCCGGGCCGATCAGCACCGTGTCCCCCGAACGGGCGACGTCCACCGCCTGTTGCACCGTGTGGAAGTCCTGCGGCACCCGCAGCACCGTCCCGGCCGGGTGCTTCGCGTCGGCGGACGACGGACCGGAGGAGGAGCACCCGGTGGCCGCGAGCGCCACCGCCGCGACCAGCGCCGACAGGCGCACCACCAGCGCCCGTGGCCCGGCCGGTCGGATCATCTGAAGACTCAATGCAGGTTGAGCAGACGGCATTTGCATGACAGGTGTTCTATCGTCTCCAATAGCCGCATGCCCACCGAACCGGAAATCGCGCAGGATCCCGTCCGCCCGGTCAGCGCCGGATTCGGGCGGCGGAGAGCCCTGCTCGGTGTCGGCGCGGTGCTCGCCGCAGGAATCGGCGCGGCGGCCGACGACCTGGCCGGGAAGGAACTGACGGCCGGTCACGAGCGCGCCCCGGCCGCCCCGCCGGCCGAGGCCGCGATCCCCTTCCACGGACCCCGGCAGGCCGGGGTGAGCGCGCCCCAGCAGCCGGCCACCCACCTGCTCGCCCTCGACCTCCCGCAGACCTCCGCCGCCGCCGACCGGCAGACCCTGCGCACCGTCCTCGACGAGCTGACCCGCACCCTCGCCACGGCGGCCTCCGACACCCCGTCGGATGCACGACTGCAAGGCGTCGGCACCACCCGGCTCACCTCGCTGGTCGGCGTCGGCCCGGGCCTGGCCACCCGGCTCGGCCTCGACGTCCCCGCCGGCCTCGCCGAGCTGCCGGCCTTCCCCGGCGACCAGTTGGACCAGGCCCGCGGCGGCGGCGACCTGCTGCTCCAGTTGTGCGCCGCCGACCGGTGGACGCTGACCGTGGTCGCCGAACTCGCCGCCACCGCCGCCCGCTCCACCGGCGCCACCCCGCGCTGGAGCCAGTCCGGCTTCCTGCCCGTGACCACCCCGGGGACCACCCCGCGCAACCTGTTCGGCTTCAAGGACGGCACCTCCAACCCCGCCCCCGCGGAGGACGAGCAGTTCGTCTGGGGCCCGCCCGGCGCGCACCAGAACGGCACGGTGCTGGTCTACCGCCGGATCCGGATGGACGTCGCCGGCTTCGCAGCCCTGCCCGCGGACCAGCGCAACCAGGCGATCGGCCGCCACGAGAGCGACGGCGTCCCGCTCACCGGCACCGCCGAGCACGACGACCCGGACATCTACGCCAAGAACCCCGACGGCTCCTACGTGATCCCCGCCAACGCCCACGTCCGCCTCACCAGCCCCCGCCTCGACGGCGGTACCCGGATGCTCCGGCGCAGCTACAGCTACGACGACGGCCCGACCGACCGCGGCCTGCTGTTCTGCGCCTTCATGCGCGACCCCGCCCAGTTCATCCGGGTCCAGGACCGCCTGGCCACCCGCGACGCCCTCACCCCCTTCCTCCAGCACCAGGCCTCGGCCGTGGCCTACGTACTCCCCGGCACAGCCCCCGGCGGCAGCCTCGGCGAGCAGCTCTGGGCGTAGCGTCGCCGGCGGTCCGGCTTCGCACAGCTCCCGGGCGAGGTGCGCTGATCTCTGCTGGGGACTGCCGATTCCACTCTGCGAATCATTGGATCGCCGCGCCACGGCTGTACGGCTGTACAGCCGTACGGCCCACGCCCTGGGCGGAGAAGGCAGGATTCGAACCTGCGTGGGCTTGCACCCGACCGGGACCAGAGTCCCGGCCCCCGATCAACCACTCCGGGCACCTCTCCCCGGGACCAACCGCCTGTGCGCTGCGGTCCGTCCCCGTGCCCACAACTATCCGCCCCGCCCCTGACGGTGACCTGACTCCGCCCTGACCCCGCCCGTCGGCTCAGCCGCCCGTCCCGTCGCGGCGAACAAGCCGCTGTCGCCGAAGGCCAGTGCGGCGAAGTGTTCGGCGATGCGCCGGTGTCGGGTCTGTCCAGCCAACGGCTCTGTCCCGTAATCGGTGGTAACGAAGGGTGACGACCGTCGTTGGCATGGTGTGCGCGATGTCAATGAGCTTGTGGGTGTGGTGTTTTCGGGACTGTCGGCCCTGGTCATTGAGGACGTGATGGACGAGGGCGAGGTCATCCGGGTGTCGGCGCGGACTCGGGACGATCCGGTGCCGTGCCCGGTGTGCGGGCAGCCGACGGGGCGGGTGCATGGCTTCCACGGGCGGGTGGTCGCGGACGTGCCGGTGGACGGACGGCGGGTCGCGGCGTCGGTGCGGCTCCGGAGACTGGCGTGTCCGGTGCTCGGCTGCCCGCGGCAGACCTTCCGCGAGCAGGTTCCCGGCGTCGTGGAGCGCTACCAGCGTCGCACCAACCGTCTGGCCGACCAACTCGGATCCATGGTCAAGGAGTTAGCGGGCCGGGCGGGCGCCCGCCTCTCGCGTGTGCTGGCTTGCGCGATCTCCCGCTCGACCGCTCTGCGCCTTCTCCGCCGCATTCCGACACCGGTCGTGCGGATCCCACGGGTGATCGGGGTCGACGACTTCGCCCTCAAGCGCCGGCACCGCTACGCAACAGTGATCATTGACGCCGAGACCGGAGAGCGGATCGACGTCCTGCCCGACCGCACCGCCCGGACTCTGGTCGCGTGGCTGCGCCAGCACCCCGGGGCCCAGTACGTCTGCCGCGACGGTTCCGGCTCCTACGGTGAGGCGATCCGCCAGGCCCTCCCCGAGGCGGTGCAGGTCAGCGACAGGTGGCAGTGCGCCATGAGGCGCCTTGTCGTATCCCCGATTCAGTCGGGAAGAATTTGGAGGGAGGTTCTTGGGTCCAATGGCTTACCTAATCCGGAAACGGTGAGGGGACCGCAGCATGCCAGGAAAGTGACGACCGGGCCCAGGCATTGGGGACGGGGCGTCGCGGGACCCGCGTGATATGGCGAAAGCTGGATTGCCTGAATTCCAATCCCCAGAAGATTGAAGGTCGAATCCGCCGGAAAGATGCCTGAAACCGGCGCCGCGCCCTGCGACGGCTTGATGCCATGGCCGACGCAACCTCCAGAGCGCGGAGCGATGCCCAGCGAGGGCATTCAAGGGGATGAGTGGAACGCCTACGTCACGCTGTTACGTACGACAAGGACGAACATGGGATCGCCTAAGGGAGGAGATCTTCCTATGGCGACGGAGGCCCCGTAGTAGTCGCCGGAGTCACGACCGGCCAAGGAGGACGGGAAAGCCGTCCGCACGGGCGAAGGGGGCCAGGTGATCGGACACCCAAAAATCGGGAGGTATGCGCAATGCAGAGCGCCGAAACGGTGCTGGGTGTCCTCCGTGAACGCGGCAGGCGCGGCCTGCCGTGCGATGAACTATATCGACAGATGTTCAACCCGCAGTTGTATCTGCTGGCCTACGGGCGTCTCTATTCCAACAAGGGAGCGATGACACCCGGGGTCACCGGGGAGACCGTGGACGGCATGTCGCTGGGCAAGATCGAGCACGTCATCGACGCGCTGCGCCACGAGCGCTACCGGTGGAGCCCGGCCAGGAGGGTCTACATCCCCAAAGGGCGGGGCAGCACGAAACTGCGTCCGCTCGGCTTGCCGCCCTGGAGTGACAAGCTCGTCGGCGAAGTGGTCCGTCTGCTTCTTGAGGCGTACTACGAGCCGACGTTCTCCGACTCCTCCCACGGTTTCCGTCCCCGCCGGGGCTGCCACACCGCGTTAAGTGATGTGGTCCATACCTGGACGGGTACGGCCTGGCTTATCGAGGGCGACATCGCCCAGTGCTTCGACCGGCTTGACCATTCGGTCATGCTCCGAATCCTGGGCGAAAGAATCCGCGACAACCGATTCCTACGGCTGGTGCACAACATGCTCAAGGCCGGATACATGGAGGACTGGGTCTGGAACGCCACGCACAGTGGAAGTCCGCAAGGCGGGGTTGTTTCACCGATCCTGTCCAACATCTACCTGCACAAGATGGACGAGTACGTCGAGAAGGTTCTGATCCCGGAATACACCCGGGGAGGAGTCAGGCAGTCGAACCGCGCCTTTCATCGGGTGTGGGCGGCTATGGCACGCGCTCGCAAGCGTGGTGACCGCACCACAGTGCGGGAACTGCGCAAGCAACTCCGCAGCATGCCCAGCATGGATACTCATGATCCCGGCTACCGGCGGCTGCGGTATGTGCGTTATGCCGACGACACCCTGCTCGGGTTCGCCGGACCAAAGGCAGAGGCCGAGGAAATCAAGGAGCGTCTGGCGCAATTCCTGCGTGATGAACTCAGGTTGGAATTGTCGCCGGAAAAGACGCTCATCACTCATGGCCGCACCCAGGCCGCGAGGTTCCTCGGCTACGACATCACCGTGCACCACAACGACCGCAAGATCACCGGCGGACGGCGTTCCGTCAATGGGGTCATCAGATTGCGTGTCCCTCGTTCGGTGGTATCTGCCAAGCAAGCCCAGTACATGGAGCGCGGCAAACCCGCGCGTCGGCCCGAACTGCTGAACCAGGACGATCACGTCATCCTCAGCACCTACGGGTCGGAGTACCGCGGCATCGTCCAGTACTACCTGATGGCCGGCGACGTCTTCCGACTCTCCCGGCTGCAATGGGTCATGGAGACCTCGATGTTGATGACGCTGGCGAACAAGCACCGCTCGTCGGTGTCGAAGATGGCCCGCAAGTACGCGACCACCATCGAGACACCGCACGGGCCGCGCAAGTGCTTCGAGGCCCGCGTCGAACGCATCGGCAGGAAGCCACTGGTCGGACGGTTCGGCGGGATACCGCTGCGACGGGACAAGAAGACGGTCATCAATGACCGTCGGCTGGCCCCGGTCAACACCAAACGCAAGGAGCTGGTCACCCGGCTCCTCGCCGGGCGATGCGAGGCGTGCGGGCGCATCGACGAGGTGGAAGTCCACCACGTCGCCAAGCTCGCCGACCTCGGAAAGCCAGGACCAGACCGGCCCCCGTGGGCAGATCTCATGGCCGCACGGCACCGCAAAACCCTCGTGGTCTGCGGAAGTTGCCACGCAACCATCCACGGAAGGAAGTCCGTCCCAGCACTCACGGAGTAGTCACTGGAGAGCCGGGTGCGGTGACAAGCCGCAAGCCCGGTTCGGGCTGGGGGCCGTGGGAAAAGGGCCTGCTCAGCAGGCACCTCGCCGACGGCCCACCAGTACTCTGTGGAGCAACCTGTGCGGCAAGGTCCTGGCCGAGGTCCGCTCCCATGCCGCCTGCTGGGCCACCGCCGTGAACCCCGCCCGGCCCGGGGGCGTACGCGAACAAACCACCCGCCAGCGCTGGCAACAGGTCCACAACCTGCTCGACCAGGGCGTCGGCCTGCTCGAATGCGCTCGCCGCCTCGATGTCGCACTGAACACCGTCAAGCGATACGCCCGCATGCAGGAGCCCACCGCAGAGCGCCGCGCACCCCGCTACAAGCCCACGCTCGTCGACCCCTACCGCGACCACCTCCGCAGCCGCCGCGCCGCCGACCCGGCCGTCCCTGTCAAGCAACTGTTCCAGGAGATAAAGGAGTTGGGATACACCGGCAGCCTCAACCTGCTCTACCGCCACATCACCCAGGGCCGCGCCGAGGGCAACAAGCCCGTCACCACCCCGCAACGCTTCGCCCGCCTCCTCCTCACCCGCCCCGAGAACCTGCGTGACAAGGACACCGCACTCCTGCGGGAACTCACTGAAACCTGTGCCGAGATGACCGAACTCGCCCGCCTCAGCGCCGAGTTCGCGCAGCTACTGACCCCAGCGGAGGGCAACGACGCCAAGCTCACCGACTGGATCACCACAGTCCGCGCCGCCGACCTGCCCCACCTGCACTCCTTCGCGAACGGCCTCGAACTCGACCGCGCCGCCGTCGACGCCGGACTCACCCTCCCGTACCACAACGGCCGCACCGAGGGCGTCAACACGCGAACCAAGCGGATCATGAGGCAGATGCACGGCCGAGCCGGGTTCCCCCTGCTCCGCCACCGCATCCTCCTCCAGTGATCACTACACAGCGCTACCACCGATTACGGGACAGAGCCGAAGACCGTACAGACCCTCACCGCCGCGCCGTCCGGGAACAGCGTCCTGACGATCAGATGCGCCAGCGCGATCCCCAGGATCTCGACGTTCCAGCTCGCCCGGGAGAAGAAGGAGTGGGCCCGGTCGTGCGGCCAGGCGCGGGCCAGACCCGCCCCGGTCAGCATCCCGGTCACCGTGCCGGGGCCGGTCTGCGCGACCAACCCGGTCACCAACGCGGTGAAAGTCGCGAAGCCTGGCGCGGTGAACACGCGTAGCTTCTCCAGTACGGCCAGCAACGACGCCGGCACCGTCGGACTCGCAGGCATCGCGGGTCCCCCTCCCCGAATGCGGTCACCACCCCGCCGATGCTGCCGCAGCTCCGCCCGCCACGGGCACGAACACTGAGTGCTTCACCCGTCAAGGTGATCGCCGGCTGGCCCCCGCACCCCGGGTACGGCCTACCGGCGCGACCAGGACAACCGGCGCCGCGGCTGCTCGGGGAAGGCGACGGCGCAGTGGAAGCCGTCGTCACCGACGGCGCGCCGCAACGTCCGCACCACCGCCTCGGGATCGTCATAGGGGCCGTTGACGTAGAAGGGCTTGCCGTCGCGGCCGAAGCGGATCGGGCAGGGGCCCACGGGCTCACCGAGCACAGCGGCGGCGGCATCGAAGTCCGCCTCGGGTTCGAACCCGAGTTCGCGAGCGTAGGCCGCGGCGCCGAAGACCAGGGCACGGGCAAGCTCGGCGGGAACGGGCACATGCCCCTCGAAGGCGCTGAAGTAGACCTGCCGGTGCCCGCCCAGTCGACTCTCACTCATCGGCTCCGGGGCAAGCGCGTTCTTCACCCCCAGACACCACACATCCAGCAGGAACCCGGCGACCTGCGCCTTCGCGGAGCGCGTGCTGTCCGCGGCGACGAGCACGGCGACAAGGCCGCGCACCTCCTCGGCGTCGGAAGCCCCTGGGTCAAAGCGCGCCCACTGCGGCGCACCCGCAAGATCCACGCTGCGGCTCCAGCCGGCGTTCACCCAGCAACGCGGCTCATCACGACCCGATGCCGAGACCTGTACGGCGCCGTTGAGCACCCCGACGACATCTCTGACGCCCACCCCCAGCGTCCTGGCGATCGCCTTCGCCGACTGACCCTGCTGGTCCAGTTGCTGTACCTGCTCCACAAACCGCTCATTCACAGCCCCACCCTACGGTCGCCGCCAAGACCGCAGGACCCAAACGCCAACAGCCACACTCGCCAGAGTGACCCCGCGAAAACGGCGAAACTCGAGGGGCTTCGCACGTGGGGTGTTAGGTCTCCAGCCAGCGGGGGCGGGTTTCGTCGATGCCGAGGAGTTCGAGCAGGTGTGCTTCGAATCCTCGGCTGATGAGGATGGTGGGTGGGCTGGTGGCGGTGCCGGGTCGGAGCATGAGACTGTCGAGCTGGTAGAAGATCATGCGGCCGGTGGAACACGCTCACCGCCCGCATAGAAGTCCAGGTCAAATGCCGCCAGGACATCATCACCGAACGCACCGACCGGTGCCCCCACCACGCCCCCACCCTGATACACCGTCAACCGGTCAATCTTCAGTGGCAGAAACTAGCGTTGATCAACCTTCAGTGGCAAACGGTCAAGCTTCAGTGTCAGAGGACAGCTGCAGCGGCCGTTTTCAGCGACTCGGCGGCGCACCGGTGGCGGTGGGGTCGGCGGCCTCGATCAGGCCCTGCTCCAGGGCCTGGCGTACCAGCAGGGCAGCATCGTCGGCCGTGTCGCAGACGAGCAGCGAGCTGGTCAGCGAGCGGCAGGGCCGGTCCCTGATCATCACCAGCAACCGGGCTCCCAGCGACTGGTATCCGCTCTTCCCCAACCCCGTCGTCGCCGAGTCGCTCCTGGACCGGCTGATCAACACCAGCCACCAGGTCATCATGAACGGCCCCAGCTAAACGGCCGAACAAGCGACCTCGGAATCCCACCGACAACTGACCCGCCCCACCGGGCTCGGCCGCTCGGACCAGGCTGACCAGCTGTGCTGATCAGGCCGGCTGGGCGGCCTCACTCGTAGACGCGGGCCGCACCGAGCTGCCAAGCCACAGAGGCCCAGGTCACCGGTTCGATCGATGGAGTGCCCAGGAACACCGGGGGCCTGCCGAGACTGGCACCGAGCCACGACTCCCATGACTCCAGGAATCCGGCCATCGAGCCGCTCGCCCAGCCACCGCCGTCACCGGCCCACAGTCCCCGGGCCAGCCTGTCTGCCGTCCAGGCGCGGTTCCGGGCATAGTCGGCTGCCAGGGCCAGCAGCAGGGCACGCAGGTCTCCGGGTGAGGCGACCGACGGCTCGTCTCCAAGGGGCGCGGGCTCGGCAAGCCCGGCCGACGGTGCGTCCAGTGCGCCGAGCAACTGCTCGGCCAGGCCTGGCCAGCCGGGCTCCGGACCCCGATCAGGAAGGACGTCGGCCCAACGGAGTAGGACGTCGTCGATCTCCGGGGCGTCGGCGCCGAGGCCCTCGAAGCGCCCGATGAGGCACCGCAGCAGGGCGCAGAAGTCCTCGCCAGTCTCCACGTTGTTCGTCACCGCGCGAGAGTAGGGCTACTCGGGCGAGCCCGTCGACTGGATATCTGGGCGGTCAAGTTCCAGCGCGGCACTCCTCCAGGCAGCTGATCGACGAAGCGAGCGGGTGGGGAATTCCTTGGCGTTTGAGCCGAATTACGTGACCGTCGACACTTGTGGCCCCAGTGACCGATCCATCCGGATTGAGCAGTGTTCATGACGGTATGGCGACGGGGCGCGAAAAGTTGTCCACAGGTGAATCTGGGTTGGATCTTGCCGTAGCCCGAACGAGAGGATCTGACACCAAATGACCGTTAACCATGGATTCGCGCACCACGTCTACCCCAAGGGCACGACCGGGTGGGCCTGGTACGGCGGGGAGAGCGCTGACGATCAGATAGCGGAGTGGAGCGGGCAGCTGCGCGACCTGGTGCGAGCCAAGGGCCCGGTGCGCACCCGGGACCGGGCGCGGGCCGGGGTCGTGGACGGGGCGGTGAACCTGTTCGGTCTCCACGGGCTGGCCTCGATCCTGCTGAACCAGCTGCGCGTGGTCCGGGACGGCTGCCGGACGTGCCGTCAGCGCCTGCTGGAGTCGTTCGGGGGCGACCCGGCCCTGGTGGCTGCGATGGCGATGTGGGTCTGCAGTCACGTGATGGACACCTACAACGACCTCTCCCGGGAGATGCTGGAGCGCGGTGACGCGGGTTTCCGCCGCATGGCGCGGGCCTACTCGCTGAGCGCCTACCGGTACGGCTTCGGAGTGCGCGAGCTGGCGGACATCTACGCGGTCGCCCGGCTGATGGCGCCGATGGACCTGTACCAGGCGGCCGAGCGGGCGTTGGACGTGCTGGCGGCGGAACACGGTGACCCGCTGGTGTTCGGCTCCCTGTTCGGCAACCACGTGCCCTGCGAGGGCGACGAGGATGCCGAGATGCCCAGCCCCGTGGTCACCGTCGTCACCGCCGCCGACATCGCCGCGCGGTACGCCTGACGCCTGCACCCCAGCACGACGATGGCGTTCACCGGTGCGGAGGTCATCGTCACCGTCGCGCCGCGCGGTGTCGGCACAAGCCGCGGCGGCCGGAGTTCCAGCACCCCCGGCCGCCGCCTGGACCCTGCACTACTCCCAGCGCATGCCCAGCTCGGTGAGCCGCGCGGCGCGCTCGATGGGGATGTCGCCGCGCCTGCTGCGGCTGTTGGAGGCCCAGAAGGAGAACGCCGAGCTGCGCCCATGCTGGAGACGCCGGGGCCCCGTTGGGGGGGGAAAGCCGGGTCGCCGCTCGACTGGACGAGAAGGCCGGCCCCGACCGGTTGGAGTGCCGGCAGTGCGTCAGCGACCAGGAGAGGGCGGGGCTGGGCCCGCTGATGCTGCTTGTCAGCGGCCAGATGGATTTGGCTCTGGCGCGAATTTCGTGAAAGCCGCCTGTCCAGCAGTCAGGTCAGGGCAGGTGGTGGCGGGGGCCGCGCAAGTCCGGGGCGAAGAGGTCCAGCGACGGGCCTTCGAGGGCGATGGCGGTGAGGCCGGTGGTGGTGCCGGATGCGTGTTCCTCACCGGGCTCCCAGCGGACACCGTCGCCGGCTGAAACGCAGATCTGGCGCCCGTCTGGGCCTGCGACCCAGCCTTCGCCCGTGATTACCAGGAACAGCTGGCTCACCGGGGCGGGGTGCGAGCCGATGGTTCCACCGGGCTCGATGGCCAGGCAGGTCAGATGAACAGGCCCCTCTCCGGCGGCGACGCGGGTAGCAGTGGCATCCACACTGTCGAAGCGATCGATGACCTTCTCCGAACGGTCGAAGCGAAACATCTCCAAGAGGGGCCTCCTCGCAAGATCCGGAAAGCACTGATCGTATGGGAAGACAGTCATCGTGCCGAGAGGAGGACGCGCTTGCGGAGGAGGTCCAGCTTGGCGCGTCCGAACATCTGCCTCTTGATCATCTTGATCTTGTTGTTGTGGCCCTCGACGGCGCCGGAGCTGTAGCTCAGGCTCAGGCCGGCGATGACCGCGTCGAGGTCCTGGTCCAGGCCGGCCGTGAACGTGTGCAGGGCCGCGATCGAATCGGCCTGGACTTGCGCGACCCAGTCCCTGAGCTCGTGTCCGCGGCGGTTGTTCATCAACTCGGCGAATACCCTAACGTGTTGGGCGGTGCGGTCCAGAGCGGGACACCGTGCCAGGACCTCCTTGAGCCTCTGGCTCTGGTCCTCGTCGAGGCTGTCGGGATGGCGCGTGATCCAGCTGGTCACGTCCCTGGTCGAGGGTTTCCTGCGCGGCGGATCAGAGTGCGGGAAGGCCTCTCGCAGCCTGCGGACGTAGGCTTTGACGACCTGCTCTCCGCCGGGGTAGCCGCGTTCCTGGAGCTCTTCGAACAGGCGGCGGGCGACGGTGCAGCCCTGGGCCCACCGCTGGTGGAGGTAGGGCTTGTAGGGGTCGAGGATGCTGGTGCGGCCCGTCCACTTGCCGACCAGCAGCTCGTCCGGGTCCGCGGCGTGGGCCAGGCGGCGGACGGTGTTGCGGGCCAGACCCAGACGGCGCGCGATCTCGCGCAGTGCCACCCCGGTCTCCAGGAGCGCGTGGACGGCCGTGTGCTGTTCGCGGACGCGGTCGGACAGTCGTCCGGATCGGCGGGGACCGGCTTCGGTCGGCGCGGGCAGCGAGCCGCCGCCGGCGGGGCAGGGTGGCCGGCGGGTGTCACGGGTGGTTCGTGCAGCAGTGCCCGGTGGTGGACGACGGTCTTCTCGACGGCTTCGGCGAGGTTCTTCCAGATGTGCCACCTGTCCGCGACGTGGATCGCGTCGGGGGCGCCGAGTCGCCCGGCTTCGGCGTAGGCGGCGGAGCGGTCGCGGCAGATCACCTGGACGCCCGGGTGCTCGGCCAGCCAGCGGGAGACTGTCGCGACGGTGCGGTCGGGCAGCAGGTCGACGGGCCGGCGCGTCTCGATGTCGACCAGGATCGTCGCGTAGACGTGTCCTTTGCGCAGTGCGAACTCGTCCACGCCGAGCACGCGAGGCGTCGTCGGCGCGCTCTCCGGGAGGGCTCGTATCAGCCGCAGCAGCGTGGATCGGCTCACCGGAGCGGCGAGAGCGTCTGCCAACCGGGCGCCGGCGCGGCTCGCGAGCATCAGGGCCACCTGCTGCAGAGCGGTCTGCAGGCCCTGGCTCCGCCGCCCGTGACGGAAGGTCAGACCTGGCACCTGCTCGGCGAACGTCGCCTGCGGGCAGGCTTGCTGGCATCACCGGAATCGTCGGACCTGTAATTCGATGACCACACGCCGCTGGCCCGCCGCCGTATCGTCCAGACGGCGCACGTACCGGCTGTGCACCCGCGTCGAGGCGGTTCCACACGCCGGGCACTCGGCCCGAACCGTCGTCGCGGCGGCCTGGACCGTCACCAGCTCGTCTCGGATGGCGATGGTGTCGAGCACGACGTCGTCGGTTCGGTGGAACCAGAGGTCTTGGAGGAGCGCGTCAGTCACGAGGGTTCATGATCGCGGCTTCGGTGACCCTCCCTGGCTCTGGCACGGAAAGTGATCCAGAACCAGCTTTCACCCGGCGCCGACACGTCGGCGGTCTTGGTCCAGGTGAACGGTGTGGGTCCTCGTTCCAGTTCTCCCCACCCACCACCAGACCGGCACCAAACCCCGCCGCACTGGCCAGCCCGCAGCATGCACTGCTGTGGACTGCGGATAGGACCACAAACAGACTCAGCGCGCGGGCGACGTGCTGATCTGCTTCCGGTGGCAAGACGGGCCCGTTCCGGCTCTGCCTTCGCCTGTTCCGGACCTCCGTGGCGCCGCGAGGAGGGACGGGCCACACGATGCCCGCGACGATCAGGGCGAACGGGATCTGCGGCAGAGTCGTTTCACGGTGCGGGGGTTGCCGCCGAGGCTCGGGAGCTCTGGGCAGCTGAGACAGGAAAGACCAGGTCGTTCGTACTGCGGGGTGTGTTCACCGCGATGTACCCCAGAGGGCTGCCCGTGTCGGTGGTGATTCGCCAGGACGTCATGTCGGTGCCTGAAACTCCGCATGCGGCGTGGACCGGAGCCTGCTCACTGGGTTGCAGGGTCACCGACGTGGTCTCAAGGTCGCAGTAGGCACCAACGCACTGGTCCACCACGACAGGTGCGGTCGAGTCGTTGCGGATGGACACGGCGCTGTAGTTCATCGGGTCGGTCGGGTCGACTGACCCGCAGCCCTTGTCCATCATCGTTGCGTCAGCCCAGAAGAGAAGCCCCATCAGTGCCACGCCGCCCCCTCCCACCAGGACCGCGCAACCGATCCCGAGGCGGCGCGGCCAGCGGCTTTGGGACGGAGGCGCAACGTAGTACGGCCACTGTGCTGGTGCGTTCCCCATGTGCTCGCTTCCACTGCCGACCGTCACGGCAGGGCATCCCCTGCCCCGCAGCCCAGGAGACGTTCACCCGCTCGGAGTGGTTCCACCGACGCTCGACGGTGTTCATGCCCGACGCAACGGAAGACGTCGGCGCGGCCTCGCGGCTGCCCCAGAGGGTGGTGCCGATCTCCGCTTTGAGCAGGCCGAAGACTCTGTTGCTCAATTCGGGCCGTGGGTCGGTTGACTGCGGCATGATCGCTCCTGCGGTCGTCTCGTGGGCAGGCGGTCGCGGGGGTGGTGCGGGTGTCGATGAGGGCGGCGGGACTGCCGGAGGTCCTGGAGCAGACGGCGCTGGTCGCGGCGGCGGCTTTCCCGAAGGGGAAGCTGGCTATGCGGGTGCGGGAGAATCTGGCTGAGGTCTTCGCGGACGAGCCGTTCGCGTCCGCGTTCGGGATGCGCGGGGCGCCGGGCCTGTCACCGGGGATGCTGGCGCTGGTCACGGTGCTGCAGTTCGCGGAGAACCTGACCGACCGCCAGGCCGCCGGGATGGCGGTCCGGGCGATCGACTGGAAGTACGCGCTCGGCCTGGAGCTGACCGATCCGGGGTTCGACTTCACGGAGCTGGCGAAGTTCCGGGTCCGGTTGGTCGAGCACGGCATGGAACGCCTGATCTTCGACCGGCTGGTGGAACACTGCCGCCAGGATGGGCTGATCGAGGCCGGGGGCAAGCAACGCACCGACTCCACCCATGTCATCAGCGCGGTGCGGGACTTGAACCGGTTGGAGCTCGCCGGTGAGAGCGTGCGCGCGGCGCTGGAGGCACTGGCCACGGCCGCTCCGACCTGGCTCGCACAATCGGTACCGGTGGCGGAGTGGGAACTGCGCTACGCGGCCAGGATCGACTCATGGCGGCTTCCCTCGTCGAAGGCGAAGCGGGAGCGGCTGGCCGAGGTCTCCGGCCAGGACGCCCTCGCGCTGCTGCACGCGGCTCACGCACCCGGTGCCCCGGTGTGGCTGCGCGGGAACGAGGCGGTCCAGCTGCTGCGACGGATCTTCCTGCAGACCTACTACGTGCACACCGACGCCCGGGGACGGGAGGTGGTCAGGAAGCGGGAGGCCGAAGTGGACGGCGTCCCGCCCGGCCATCTGCGGCTCGCCTCCCCCTACGACCCGCACGCCCGCTGGTCCGCCAAGGGAGACGAGCTGTTCTGGTGCGGCTACAAGGTCCACCTCACCGAGACCTGCGACGACAGCCCCGACGGCGCCGCGGCCGGGGCCCGGACCCGGACTCCGAACCTGATCACGGACGTGGTCACCACCGCCTCGACCGCACCTGACGTGACCGCCACCGCCGGCATCCAGCAGCGACTGACCGAGCGGCAGGTCAAGCCGGGCGAGCACTACCTGGACTCCGGCTACCCCTCCGCCGACCTGCACGCCGCTGCCGCACGCGAGGGCATCGCCATGATCACGCCGCTGCTGGCCGACCACTCCCGACAGGCCCGGGCCGCCGAAGGCTTCGACAAGAGCGCCTTCCGCATCGACTGGACAGCACGTCAGGTCCGCTGCCCCGAAGGCCGCACCAGCACTGGCTGGTATCCCGTCCAGCAGCACGGCCACGACGCCATCGTGATCGAGTTCGCCTGCTCCGACTGTGGCACCTGCCCCTCCCGCGACAAGTGCACCACCGCCGCGCGCGGCAACCGCATGCTCACCCTGCGGCCCCGCGAGCTGCACGAGACCGTCGCCGCCGCGCGCCGAGCAGAAGACCGACAGCTGGCAGACCAAGTACGCCCTCCGGGCCGGTGTCGAGGGCACCATCAACCAGGCCCTCGACGTCACCGGCCTACGCCGGGCCCGCTACCGCGGCCTGCCCAGGACCAGCCTCCAGCACGCCTACTCCGCCACCGCGATCAACGTCATCCGGCTCGACGCCCACTGGGCCGAAGACCCCCAACGTCCCTGGACCAGCCGACTCTCCCAACTCGCCCACCAACTCGCGGCCTGATCGACGAGCCCGAATAGAGCAACAGAGTCCCTGGGTGACGGCTCCTACCTGGCCCGGATCGGCTACGGCGTACTGCCCGCCCTGCTGACCGTCCGTGTCATCGAGGCCTCCGTCACCGTCACCCTGGCCGACGGAACTCGGCGGCCGGGAAGGCGGCCGGGTCGAGGAGGCTGGTCAGCAGTCGCCCGTATCAAGGCCCGAACCCGCAAAAACCCCACCAGCAAGTACAGGCCGAACGCCGGCCAACAACCAACGACCAGCCAGAACTACACCGTCCACACCACCGTCACGTTCTTCGAGCACGGACTCGCCAACCGCTCACGGACGTAAACGCAACGGTGTTGACCTTGACCCACTTCTGGAGCAGGCCCTACGGCCGGTGCGGACGGTGGGGTGCGGTTGCCGGCCCGGCCCCCGTCCCGGACAGCCAGGTGGCCAGGTCTTCCCAGAACCCCCGCGCAGGCGTGACGGCACTCGGGGTGACGTACGCGGTGACCGTGTGCCTCTCGGTGCTCTGAAACGAGCCCACCGGGATGTCGGTGGCTTTGACGGTTTCGTTGACCACCAGCGATGTCTGGGCGAAGTGCGCTTCGGTGCTGCTGTCGTCGCCGCCGAAGTCGCCGTTGGTGATCTGGATCGAGCCGTCCGCACCGATCGCCGTGACAAGGCCGACGTGCTCGTCGCTGTATACCGCGGCGTCCCCAAGCTGCGGGTGGTACCCACGGTCGGTGTGGACGGTACTGCCGTTCTTACGGGCCGAGCCGGTGAAGGAGACCACGTCGGCGTTGAGACCGGTGACGTTCAGACCGCTGTTCCGCCAGACCCAGGTGGCGAAGTCCGCGCACCAGTACTCGGGGACGCCGGCCCAGCCCACGCAACTCGTCTCGAACTCCGTACCGCCCAGGCTGTTGGGCGCGGGATTGACCAGGGAACAGGTACCTGCCCCCTTGTCGACGTTGGCCAGCGCCAGGGCGATCGCGTCAGCGGGTGAGTGGGTGACCGCGGGCGCCTCGGCGACGGCCGGGGCCACTGACAGGGTCGGTACGAGCATCGATGACAGACAAGACACCAGCAAGATCGCGGTGTGGCGCTTCATCACCGTGGGGTGTCACTCCTCGCTGTGCCAGCTTCCGGCGCGGGGGCAGGACGGTGCGTCTGCCGACATCACGTGCCGATGCGAGTACACCCGGGCGCCGTCCCGGAAGCCGTTTGCCGCACGGGACGCTCCGCTGAATGGGGGCACCGTGGCGAATCCTTGACAGGAGGTCAGGAGCGCGGCGACTCCGTGTCCCGGCACGCTCTCCCCCATCGGACGAGGTCGAGGGGCCGCCACCCGCGTGGAGCCGTACCGGCGCGGTTCGTCATCGGACCCGGCCGCCGCGGCACACACTGGCCGAATGGCACAGACACACCATTCGCTGCCGCGCCGACGCTTCCTCGTCGCGGGTGCGGCCACACTGCTCACCCTCGGTGCTCCGTCCGGACCGGCCGCCGCCAAGTCCGGGTCGCGCCGCTCGAGCCGGTCGCTTCCGATGCCGGAGAGCGAGGTCGACGCCGGCTCGATGGTGATGGCCCTCACCTTCGACGACGGCCCCAGCCCGCAGTACACGCCTCAGGTGCTGGACGTGCTGCGCGACAACGGTGTCCACGCGACGTTCTTCGTCTGCGGTGACAACATCGGGCTCTATCCGGACGTGCTGCGCAGGATCGCCGCGGAGGGGCACACCGTGGGGAACCACTCCTGGTCCCACCCCGACTTCGTCGACCTTTCCGACGACTACGTCCGTGACCAGATCCAGCGGACCCAGGACGCCGTCGAGAACGTCGTCGGCCGGGCCCCGGTGCTCTTCCGCGCCCCCTACGGCAACTTCACCGACTCCACCCTCTCGATCTGCGCCGACCTCGGCCTGCGCCCGATCTCCTGGTCGGTGGACCCCACCGACTGGGCCAACCCCGGCACCGACACCATCATCAACCGCGTCCTGGCGGGTGCCGCCACCGGCGCGATCGTACTGAACCACGACGGCACCGAGGGCGGCGACGACGATCCGCCCGCCGGCACCGGCGGCGACCGTTCCCAGACGGTGGCGGCCCTCACCAGCTACCTGCCGCAACTGATCTCCGCCGGATACACGTTCACCACCCCCGACGCCCACCCGCCCCGGTAGTCGGCCGCGGCGCGCGAGGCGGCCGGGAGACCTTCAGCAGTTCACACGTCCGCTTGACGTTGCGGCCGCCCTGCTTCTCCACCTCGATGAACGGGTGCACCGTCACCGGGTCTCCGTCGCGAAGAAAGCCGTGGTGAACTCAACCGGTCAGCGCAACAGGGCCTCCAGCCTATCGGCTGGTGTCTCGAAGTCGAGGGTCCTCCGAGGTCGGGTGTTCAGCCGCAGGGCGATGGCATCCAGGTCGGTCTGGGTGAGGTGCCCCATTCCGGTGGCCTTGGGCAGGTACTGGCGCAGGAGGCGGTTGGTGTTCTCGTTGGTGCCGCGCTGCCATGGGCTCTGAGGGTCGGCGAAGTAGACGGCCAGGCCGGTCGCAGCCGTGACGTTCTTGTGGGCGGCCAGTTCCATTCCGCGGTCCCAGGTCAGCCTCTTTCTCAACTTGGCTGGCAGGGTAAGTATTTGGGCCGATATTCGTGCGGTGACGGTGGCCGTGTCGCGCCGGTCGAGCTCGACCAGCTGCGGTTCGGCGGGCCCCTCGCCCCGCGCCTGCGAGCAACCCGCCGCACCGAGACCCTCTACCCTCTGCGGCGCCTGCGCCAACGCCTGCGCCAACGCCGCCCAGAAGGTGACGCGGCTGGTGTCGGCGGCGCGGGGTTCCTTGCGGGTCTGCCAGCGCCAGGCGATGCGTCGGCCCGGGGTGACCTCGAAGGCGCGTCCGGCTGGAGGTCCTCCCGGGCGTCTCCAAGTCCGGCCGTGGCCACGGAGGCTAGGTTGCTCGGCCACGGCGGGGTACGGGCGGCGCGAGGACCGCTGGGATGAGCGAGACCACGGTGCGCCGCGGGGTCGAGGAGCTGGAAGCAGGAAGGGCATCGCTGCCCATCGGGCGAGTCCGCGCACCAGATGCACACCCCGGTCAGATGACGCCGGACGCCGACTTCTCGTGACGGCGACCGCCTATCTCGGGGGACACGCTGGGGGAAACTTTGCCATCAAACGCCCTATCTGCCCTACTGATGGCTCGGCGGTATCTTCGCGAGATTCCAGTTCCGGCTGCGGTGGCGTCCGATGCCCGCCCGACGGGAGTAGCTATGGCAAGCACAGGGCAGCAGGCGGCCGCACCCGGGGTGCGGGCGTCGCAGGTCTTCCTCGGCGACGCCGTCGCCAACGCGGTGAACATGTTCCGCGGTGAGGTGAACCTCCCGATCAACCTGGTGTCGCTGAGCGGGCGCAACGGACTCGATGTCAACGTGGCCGCGTTCTACAGCAGCGGCGTGCACCGTGCGGCGCAGCGTTGGAACCTCACCGAACCCACCGATCTCCTGGGCCTGGGTTGGTCGTTGCCGTTCGACCGGATCACCGCTGAGCACCAGGACAGCGGCACCAACCTGGACGACGTGTTCTACCTGGTGACCGGCGGCGCCCCGAGGCAGCTGGTACGGGTCGGCGCATCCGAGGGGGCGCAGGTCTTCCAACTGCGTGACTACCAGTTCTGGGACATCCGCTACTACCCCGACGCCGAGCGCCAGTACTGGCAGATCGTGCGCGAGGACGGCGCCACCTACACCTACGGGCGCGGTGCCGTGCAGTGGGGCGTGCGCTGGGGCAACTGGATCGGCCCCACCACGGCGGCCAACGGGGCGAGCTTCCCGGTCGCCTGGAACCTGGACGAGGTTCGCTCGATGGCCGGCGACACGATGTCCTTCGCGTACGACACCGACGAGGCCGCGATCGGCGTGAGCGAAGGCGCGCGGTACACCCGCTCCTGCCGACTGCGCCGGATCGTCGATGTCTTCGGCCAGAGCGTCGACTTCTCGTACCTGCCGAAGGAGCCGTTCGAGGCCCCGCCACCGCAAGTGCCCCCGGTCGGTGGCCGCAACGCCTACCAGTACCGCCTCGAAGACCGCTACCTGGACCGGATCGAGGTTCGGGGCCGCGACGGCGCCCTGACGCTGACCACCAGGCTGGACTACGAGTTGCGCAATGTCTCCCGTTCTCCGCGCGACGATGCGTACACCAAACGCTACCTCGTCGGGATTCGCCAGGAGGTTGCGGGCGGCACGTCACTCCCGGGGGCGGAGTTCGACTACCACGGTGGCGCAGCAGCGCTCCCGGGCGCGCTGAAGAGCGTCCTCACCCCGCAGGGCGGCTGCTCGCAATACACCTACGAGGCTGTCCCGCTTCCCAACACCGCCCTGCGGGTGCCCGTCACCAGCCCGGGCGCGGGGTGGACGCCGCGGGTCTGGCAAGGCCCGACGTACACCGTGGTCACCTGGGAGAACTCCGGCACGGGCCAGGTCAGGACCGATGTGTACTCCTGGAACGGCAGTTGGTCCAGTCAGAGCGACACGCGCAACTGGCTGGCGGTCCCGGGGACTGTGCGGGTGCTGACCGGTGAGGGGTTCTTCGCGATCTGGTACCGCGACGCGCGTAGCAAGCAGTACCGGGTCAACGTGGTGCGAGCCGACCGGTTCCGCTTCGGCGAGTGGGACCGGACGCCGTATCAGGTCAGCCTCGGCGCGTCGATGAGCGACCCGGCGGTGAGCGTCGGATCGGGATTCCTCGCGGTCGCCGATGCCGCCGCCGGACAACTCAAGGTCATCAGCTGGGACCCCGTCGGCTCGCGCTGGATGGAGCACGCCTTCGGGTTGGCCGGTGTTGCCGAGGTCGTGCTCTCCAGCGGCGTGAACTTCCTTGTCGCCGCCACCTACGCCGCCACCACCCGGACGCTGAGAACCGAGCTGTTCTACGCCGATCCCGGGCGGAACTGGCAGCGCGGGGGGTCCCTGAGCGAGGTCGTGGACATCGACTGGACGGCGACCCGCCGCGAGCACATGCTCGCCACCGGAGCGTCCTTCGCCGCGCTGGGCTTCGTCACCGCGATCGACGAGCCGTCGAAGTCGGTGAAGTACGCCACCCGGCTGCTCACCTGGTCCACGACCTACGGGTTCGGCACGCCGGTGAAGGCCGACGGGGCGCAGCCGCTGGACGTGCGCAACCCGGTCGGGTACGTGGTGGTGAACGGGTCGACGGTCGCCAACGGTCAGCACCTGTACCGCTTCGACGGCGCGCACTGGCAGTCGGTCGCCGGGGTGAAACCGGTCACCGGATCGCTCTACAGCTACAGCTACGCCGCCGACAGCGCTTACGTCACAACCGTGAAGTCCGAGAACGAGTGGACCAGCGAACTCTACGAGTACGACCCCTACCGCAATGCCTGGCGCCCGAGCACTCGCTTCAGCGGGACCACCAGCGGCCTGCCGACGCTCGCCCCGGGATACCGCACGGTCGGCCGCGACCTGCTGCGGCGTACCGCCGACGGGAAGTGGACCAAGGCATGCACCCTCCCCGCGAGCGCGGACCTCACCACCCTGGTCAACGCGGCGCCGACGTACCTCGCGTACCAGGACGGCGACGGTTCGACGCACGTACTGACGCTCGCCGACGGCCGGGTGCTGGAGAGCGCGACGCTCGCCGGGGAGCGGGTGGTGGTGCCGGACGCCCAGCCCGGCCAGATCCTCACCGGACCCGGCGCGTTCCTCACCTACCAGGGCCCGGAGTTCGACAAGGCCACCCACCTGGCCCTCTACCGCGTGGTAGGCGGTGCGGTCGCCACCCGTTTGGTCGCCCACCCGGTCGTCGAGGCGCGCAGCGACAGCGGCTACCAGACCCAGCGCACCACCCTGCGCTACGACGCGGCCACCGCCACCTACGACCCGTACGGTCTGGTGACCCAGTTCGTGACCGTCCGGGCGACGCCCGGCGACGGTGGGGACGGCTGGGTCGAACGGGTCTTCTTCAACGGCCTGAGCCCGTCCGTTCCCGGCGTGGTCTACCCGCCCTCCGACGCTTACACCAATGCCCGCACCTACTTCAGCCAGCTCAACGGACAGCTGTTCCGCAGCCGCGCCTACGACGCCGACGGCCGACAGGTCACCGAGAGCCTCAGCTACCCGTACACGTACACCGGCGGCGACAGCGGCCGGCGCATCGCCGGTGCCTACACCAGGACGCGGCGCCAGACGGACGCCACCGCAGGGAAGTTGATGTCCACCGGGCCGGTCGGGGTCGCGGAGCTGGACGGCCAGGCGCTGCCGAGCGCACTGCGGAACCGGTTCGCCGCCGCCGGGCTGCCACTGCTGGACCCCGTCACGGTCGAGGTCGACCGGCCCGGCCGGCGGTGGACACTGACCGACGCCGCCGGCGCGCACTACCAGCTCGTCGCCGACGGCACGGACGTCACCGTGTACGGGTGGCTGCGCACGGCCACCGAGTACGAGTACAACGCCAAGGGACAGCCCTGCCTGGAGCTCACCGAGAACGTCGATGACAGCGGCGTCACCCGGCGGCTCAGCCGTCGCACCACCTACGCCTGGGAGGTGTACCGGCAACTCGCCGACCTCAACTGCCTGGTGCCGGTGAGCCAGGCGACCTCCGAGGATCTGACGGCCGCCGTGGTCACCGCCAGCACGGTCACCACCTACTCGAACGCCTGGGGCCCGTGGGCGGCCCACCGCGGGTTCCAGTGGCTGGGCACCGGCACACCGGAGTTCACGGGCTGGGCAGCCGACGCCGACCCCGGCCCACACTGGCTGGCGGCCCGTCAGGTGCTCGCCGTCACCGCCCGGGCCCAGCCGCTCGCCGCGCTGGACGAGGGCGGCCACCTCGCCGCCGTCATCTACGACCGCGAACGCCGGTTCGCGGTCGCGACCGCCGCGGGCGCCGATCCACAGGCCGACGAGGCGTGCTACTACGGCTTCGAGGAGTACGAGGACGCCGGCGGATGGACCCTCACCCCGGCGGGCCTGGACCCGGCGCTCTACATCACCGAGGGCGCCGCGCACTGCGGTTCGCGGCGCCTTGCCGTCCCCGGCGACCCGGACACCGCGATCGGCCTCACCAACGAGCTCACGCCGGCCCGTGGCGACCTGCCCTACCAACTCTCCTGCTGGGTCTGCACCGAGCCGGGCTTCGTCAGCGACCCGGAGCTCGCGGCGTGGCGGATCACGGTCCGCGGCGAGCAGGGCGGCACGGCCGAGATCGTGACCGCCATCCCCGCCACCGACGACCAGTGGCAGTGGCTGCACCAGCTGATCGACCCGCGGGCGCTCGGGGTGGGCGCGCTCCAGTCGCTGACCCTCACCGTCACCAGTCGGCAGGACCACCACTACCTGCTGGTCGACGACCTGGCTTTCGCGCCGGTCCAGGCGAGCCTGCGCGCCTCGGTGTACTCGCCGGACGGACAGGAGCAGCGCGCTACCGTGGACATCCTCGGCGACTGCCGCCGCATCGCCTACGACCTGCTCAAGCGTCCGGTCGTGGAGATCGGCCCGGACGGATCACCGCTGTCGATGTCCGCTGACCAGCTCTGGCGCACCGCCCCCGGCGGCTTCGATGCGGCCCGCCCCAACGGCTCGCTGCTGGTCGCGCTGCGCGGGCAGGGCAGTTTCACCGACTTCCGGCAGGGCAAGCAGTGGCAGGCCCAGTGGCAGCCCAGCGCCTGCTGGCACCAGAGCCCCGGCCTGCTGCGCCACGCGTCCACCGGCACCGGGAAACTGACTCTCCGCCAAACACCGGACAGCGGCTGGCTGCTGCGCTTCGGCCTGGCCGGTGACGTCCCCGTGGCCGGGCCGCTGCGGCTGACCTTCGGCGGGGGCTGGTCGGTGCACTGGAGCGAGGGCGCCTGGTCGCTGCACCGACCGGACGGCAGCGCGGTCGTCTCGGCCGCCGGACCGGTGGGCACCGACCTGCTGCTGGCCACCTGGCCGCACCGCGTGCTCTGGTACGTCGACGGCCAGTTGGTGCTCCAGCACCTGGACCCCACAGGCTTCGCCGGGCCGGTCGAGCTGGCCTGCGAGGGGGACCTGGCGCTGCGCTGGATCGCGCTCGGCACGGATCCGGTGGTAGCCGTCTCCTGGACCGACAACTGCGGCCGCCCGTACCAGCTGCAGCGCATCGCGGACACCCGGATCCGGGTCTGCGCCACCTGCTACGATCACGCCGGCCGGGCGGCGGTGGCGACCAAGAGCGTCGAGGTCGACGGCGAGCCGGTCGGCTACCGGCCCGCCCTGGTCACCGAGTTGGACCCGGCGACCGGCGCGATGGGCAACTGCGAGCTGACCCGCGCCTACCGGGAGGACGAGGGCTACCCGTTCACCCGCACTGTCTTCGAGCGCTCCCCGCTGGGCCGCCCGGTCGAGGCGGGCCGACCGGGCAAGGCCTTCGCCGTCGACACCGCCAAGCCGGCCGGGCAGCGGCACACCACCCGCACCGAGTACCGCGTCAACAGTTACGAACCGCTGCTGCCCGACCTGCCGGCCGGCACCTTCCCGGTGACCGTGACCATCGGCCCCGACGGTCTCACGGCGCGCACCTGGACCGACCGGCTCGGCCGGACCCTTGCCACGGCACAGGGCGACCTGGCCGGCGCCCCGGGCACCTTCGCACTCGCCCGCAACTTCCACGACGCCTACGGCAACGTGGTGCGCCGCGAGCAGCCGAACCTGTTCGACACCCGGGTCAGCGACCGGGAACGCTTCGTCGAGCTGACCAGCTACGACTTCCTCGGCAACCCGCTCACCGCCACCGGCCCCGACCTCAACGGCAGCGCCGAGTACGTCTACGACACCCTGGGTCGGCGCAGGTTCAGCCAACTCCCGCAGGCCGCCGCCGAGGGCTACCTGTGCTACCGCCGGTACGACAGCCTGGGCCGGCTCACCGAGGAGGGCACCTGCGACGCAGCCTGGGACCGCGTCCGACTCCAGGCGCACGCCGACGACCCGGCCTGGCTGCCCGCTTCGGGCACCTGGCTCACCCGCCACCGGTACGACGGCGACGGCAGCGACCCGCGCCTCTACGGCAGGCTGTGGCAGTCCTGGTCCGGTCCCTGCGACGGCGAGGAGCCTGCCACCGTCACCACCTACGCCTACAACGAGCTGGGCCTGGTGACCTCCCGCACCGTCAGCGTGGCCGCCTACGCCAACGGCGCGCCGCACACGGTCGCCTTCGCCTACGACGCCACCGGGGCGGTCACCGACATCACCTACGACGCCCTCCTGGGGCCCGAGGCGTTCACCGCCGGCCTGCGCACCGACGACTTCAACGACCTGGTCACCGTCACCGGCGACCACGGCGGGCGGAGCACCGAACTGGGGCGCTTCGCCTACCGGCCTGACGGTGCCTTGGCCACAGAGGTGCTGGCGCCGGGCACAGTGGCCGAGCTGACCCGCAGTTACCGCTACACCCCGCCGGGCTGGTTGGCTTCGGTGACGGACCGGTACTTCACCGAAACCACCGACTACACCACCGGCGGCCGGGGCGGCGCCGGCTACCACGACGGCCGCGCGGCCCGCGTCACCACCGGCTTCACCGGAGTGCGGCAGGACGGGTTCGTCCCCGACTTCGACTACCGGTACGGCTACGACGCCCTGGGCCGACTCGCGGAGGCCCTGAACAGCGCCGGCGCGCAGTTCGGTGTCAGCGGGCTGGACTACGACGCCAACGGCAACCTCACGGCCCGCACCATCGGCGAGCTGGCGCAGCGGCTGAGCTACCAGGACGGCACCAACCGGCTTCGCGCAGTCGAGGACGGCGTCGAGAGCGGCGCGTTCGACTACGACCGTGACGGGGACACCACCGACGCGCCATCGCTGGGCGTGTGCGACCTGCGCTACCAACGGATCAGCCGACTGCCTGCCGGACTGTCCAGCCCGGCGGGCGAGTTGCGCCTCGAGCGCGACGCCGCGGGCACCATGGTGTACCGCGCCGGCCCCGACGGGCAGCGGCTCTACGTTCCCGGCGACGCGGGACCCCTGGCGCTGCACCGCACCGATGCCTCCGGCGAGCGCCACCGCGGCTACCTGGTCCCAGGGCCCGGCGGCACCCTCGCCATCTGGTCGCCCGAGGGCACCGCCTACGTGCTGCGCGGCAGGCTCGGCTCCACCCGGGCGCTCTACGACGGCTGCGGGCTGCTGGTCGGCGCGTTCAACTACCTGCCGTACGGCGGGTTCCTGGGCACCCCGCTGGACCTCGGCGCCTCGACCACGTACCCGTACCTGTTCACTGGTGCCGAACGCGATCCCGTCACCGGCCTGTACCTGTTCCCGCTGCGGATCTACGACCCGAGCACCGGTCGGTTTCTGAGCACCGACCCGGCTGGTCAGTACGCGAGCCCGTACCTGTACGCGGGCGCGGACCCGGTCAACACCTTCGACCCCACGGGTGGGTTCGCCTGGTCCTGGGCGGCGTTCGGAGCCGTGGTGGGCGGCCTGCTGGCCGCGGCCGCCGGCATCGCGCTGACCATCGCGACGGGCGGTCTGGCGCTCGGGTGGATGGTCGCGGGGGCGGTGGTGGGCGGCCTGGCCATCGGTGCGGGACTCGCCAGCGCCGGATACGGGTTCGGCAAGGCCGACGCCTCCACGTCCACGTTCGACGTGGCGGAGTGGGGCATCATGGTCGGGCTCGGCGCAGCTTTCGGTGCGATGTCGGCGGGACTGGGGTTCGTCGCGGTCGGCGCGGGCACGGCGACTGCATTCGGCGTAGAGACGGTCATCGGGATCGGCATGGGCGCGCTCGACGGCTTCGTCACCAACGGCTCGCTCAACGCCTACCACCCCAACTCCGGTGGCTTCATGGCGGGCGCGGGCGCCGGAGCAGGGTGGGGGGCGCTCGGCGGTCTCGCGGGCGGTCTCGTGGGCGGCGTACTCGGCCGGGGGCCCATGCTGCGCACGAGTCGGACCCTGAAGGCCGTCGGCAATACGGCAGAGGCGGATCGTGGGCAGATGCACACCTTCGTGTACCGCAAGTTCCCGAGAGTGGAGCCGGAGTACAAGATGCACGTGCTGGTAGGTGCGAAGCCGGCGGGCGAGGACCTTCACATCACTCATCTGGTGCGCCCGACGAAGCGTGCGGAGATCTACGGGGAAAGTCCTGACTGGCCGACCGTCCCGGTGCATCCGGACGCGACCTGGACCTCGGTCGACGTACCTACCGCCAACGCTGCAAGAGCAAGAGGATTCGCCGAGGGGCAGCTCGCATTGCCCGACGTGGGGAACTTCTCCTTCCTCACCAACAACTGCACCACGTATGCCCGGAGCGTCCTGCGGGAGGCCGGCCTCTATCCGCCGATTTGGACAGCCACACCCTCTTCATTGAAGCTCTGGATGCGAACGATCGGTCAACGGGTAAATCTAGGCGTGGAATGAACGACAACGTTCCCCTGAGGAGTAACGAGGAGCAACAATGACAACAGACGCCCCATCACCCATCCCTGTCGGCACCATCGTGGCCTTCGCCGGCCAGTTGGACCCGGTCTGGCTGCAGGGCCAGGGCTGGCTCTACTGCGACGGGTCCCAACTGCAGCAGTCGCAGTACCAGACGCTGTACTCCGTCATCGGCGGCAACTACGGTGCGGGACCGGGCACGTTCAATCTGCCCGACCTGCGCGGCCGGTTCACCCGAGGAGTCGACCTCGGGGGCGGACGGGACCCGTACGCCAACTCCCGGACCCCGTCGAACCAGGGCGGGCTCGCCGGGAACAATCCCGGCTCCGCGCAGGACTACTGCACCGCACAGCCCACCAGCGTGTACACCACGGACAGCCAAGGCGGCCACCAGCACAACGTGGAGCACCTGCCGACGGACCAGGAGGGGCTGGCGACCGCCGGCAGCCACTACGCGGTCTGGCCGAGCGCCAGCGCGACCAGCTCCAGCGACGGCAACCACACGCACACCGTGACCGGCGGGGACGCGGAAACCCGCCCCATCAACAAGTACGTGTACTTCCTGATCAAGTTCGACGGATGAGGACGACGATGACCACCACGCAGAAGAACCTCCCCTCCCAGGTGATCCCGGTCAACGGCGTCCTGGTCGGCTCCGTCATCGGCTACGGCGGGATCATCTCCGGAAACTCCCCGGCACCGGCGGGTTGGCTGTTCTGCGACGGCTCCGCTGTCTCCCGCTCCACCTACGCCGACCTCTTCAGCGTGATCGGCAGCCAGCACGGCGGCGGAGACGGCACGAGTACGTTCAACCTCCCTGACCATCGCGGGCAGTTCCACCGAGGCGTCGACGACGGCACCGGGAACGACCCGGACTCCAGCACCCGCACCGCGGCCAACCAGGGCGGTGCCGTTGGCGACCAGGTCGGCTCGGTCCAAGGCCGGGCCACGGCCAGGCCGACCGCAGAGGCATTCGGTACCGACAGCCAGGGCGGCCACACGCATTCGATCGACAACCTGCCGACCGCGAGCTCGCACTCCTACGTCTCGGCGTCGCACTACGCCAGGTGGAACAGCGAGAGCGCCGACAGCGACAGCGTCGCGGACCATTCGCACTCCACCACCGCGGGCGGTGGGGACGCCGACACCTGCCCGATCAACATCTACCTCAACTACCTGATCTACTACGGCATGACCTCCTGAGGAGTGAACAATGACGGATCCGGAGTTCACCAAGCCGGTCGTACCGCTGGGCGACCTGGTGGTCGGCGCGATCCTGCCCTACGGCGCCCTGCTCGACGTGGGCGCGCTGGAACAACAGGACTGGTTGTACTGCGACGGGTCGGGGCTGGACCCCTCCACCTACCCGGACCTGTTCGCGGTCATCGGCACGCTGCACGGCGGCAACGGCACGACCACCTTCAACCTGCCCGACTACCGCGGACACCTGCAGCGCGGCGTCGACGACGGCACCGGGCGCGACCCCGACGCGAACAGCCGCACCGCGGCGAACCCAGGAGGAGTCGCCGGCTCCCGGGTGGGTTCCACGCAGGGCCACGCCGCCGCCCTGCCCACGGTCACGCCGTTCTCGCTGAACTGGACCGGCGCCCACTCCCACACGCTCACCGGTGTCCCTACCGCCAGCTCGTCCACCGCCGAGATCGGCAGCGCCCGGTCCATCTGGACCGCCGACAGCACGAACACCGACAACGCGGGAGCTCACACCCACACCGTCAACGGCGGCGGCGACTCCGAGACCCGCCCGACCAACGCCTACGTCAACTTCCTCATCCGCTACAGAGCCCCCAACAGCCAACTGATGTAGACCACCGTTCAACCGGCGTTCACCGAACGCACCGTCCAAAGCGGCTGTTCTTCCCCCCGACGTTCACGGCCCCGGTCCTACCGTGCCGGCGACATATCACCCTCGACTCGCGATCGGATGAAACGGCAATCGAACGCAGATCAGCCGCCCCGAGCGGGGCGGCGCGGCTGATCTCGGGTCCGGTCAGCCGGCCACGGTCCCGGCGACGGCCCGCCCACCTTCAGCGGCTTCCCGCGCCCGCCGGCCGGCGTCGACCTGGCGGCATCCGGCGCACAGCCCCCGTCGCGGGTCCGGGTGGGGAACCCTCGTACGCTCTCTCCTCAGAAGCGCCACACCTGGGAGAAGTCGTTGGGGTTGCAGGCGGCGACCGACAGGTAGGCGCCCGGACCGTTGGACTTCAGGCACTGCCCGGTCGCGACGTTCTGCAGCACACTCCAGCCGTTGTTGCTGTAGTACGTGTGCCACCGCTGGTTGGCGGGCAGGGCACCGCCGTCGGCGGCGTTGAAGTCGGTCCCCGCACCGGCGTCCCAGATCTGCACCGCGCCGCTCGCGACGTCCAGGTCCAGGACCTTGCCGGACGTACCCGGCAGGATGGCGAAGGTGCCACCGTCGAAGCCGTACCAGCTGACGCTCTGGGATCCGCTGAAGTTGGTGCCGTAGGTACCCACGCGAGTGCCGTTGGCCTGGCCGTTTGCCTGCACGTCGAGGCTACTGTCCTGGTACGCGTAGTTGCTGACGGAAGGGCTCGCGCCCGCCGCGGAACCGAGCCCGTCGGCCTGGGCGGTACCGGTGGCGACACCGGCAAGGGAAACGGCGGCGACGGCCGCCGCGGCAACTGTGCGGACGATGGACATGAATAGCCTCCAGAAGGTGGTCACCCGGGACGGCGTCCCGAACTGGCCACCAACGTCGTACTCGGCGATCAATAGCCCGTACACGCCCGTTAAATGCGCCGCACCTGCCGCTGCGGTCCGGTGCGGGGCAGGACGCCAGCACCGCCAGTCTGCTGCGGGAGTCCTCGCACCCGCTATACAGCGGTGGGCCGCGCCCGGGCGGCGGGCGATGGGTGTCTGTGTGAAACGATTCCTTCCACGGACATCGCGCGCCCCGGCCCCGGTTGCGTCCACAGCCAGGACCCGACCGGCGCGTTGCCGGCAATCGCGCCCGATCTCGGCGCCGGGTGAAACCACGGTTCAACCGCCGCCGACACCCGATTCAACGCGTCCGGACCACGAAGGCACATGCCTTCGATCCGTCAGGAACCACCGGGCCTGGGCCTCTGTCGCCGCACGGGGGTGGACAGCACGAACGGCAGCCAGCCACGAGGATGGACCCATGTCTGCCGTGCCCATCGAACCTCGCCCCCTGAACGCCGCCGAGAGAGCCGTGCTGGAGCACCTCCTGGAAGCCGACTTCGCCGGCGCCCCGCAGCTGCGCGGCCAACTGGACCACACCCAGGTGGTGGCCACCTGGGGAACCGGGTCGGTGAGCGTCGATCTTCGGGTGCTCGGACCGGAACAGCATCCCGCCGCGCCCTCCACGCTCCTGCCGACCGGCGCAGGCGTCTACGACCACAGCGGCCAGTACATCGGCGAACTGCTCCTCTGGGCCGAGGGCGGCACGACCCTGTCAGCCCTGGAGTACGCCTGGGTCACCGACGAGATGCCCACCTGCCTGCCGCCCCTCGACCGGATCCAGCGAACAGCCGGCTGACCGCCAGTCACGGATGAGGCGGCCGGTCACGGACGGGGCGGCCGGCGTGGCCAACTGCGGTACGCCCTTCGACCGCCACGCGTGCACGGCGCAGCTCGTGCCGGGACAGGCCGGGCCGGGACAGGCCGGGCGGCGGGACGGGTCGATGTGGGCCGACTTTTCAGCTGGAGGCGAGTGTGCGCCGGTGATCCCCGGTCAGCGGCGGCCGGTGGCCAGGATGACGAGGAACTGGCCGCCGCCCGCCTCGACGTCGGCGGTCACCGCCAGCCCCGGTACCAGCCGGGAGAACCGCTCCACCAGCCAATCCGCCGCCTCCTGGGCGTCCTTCCTGGTCGGACAACGGCCCACCATCTCGCGGCCCCCCTTGCGCTCCAGCCTCCCGGCCACGGTGATCAGCGGCGCGGGTTCGGCCACGTACAGGCGGTCCGGCCAGGCAATGACCACCTTGACCGCGCCCTTGCGGGAGTTGCACCCGCGGTGCGCAAGCCGCTCGGCGACCTTGGCCTTGCGGTCAGCGGTCCGGCTGTCGACGCTGGGCCCCCGCGGGTCGTTCACCGACTCGTCGGGGTCGACCGACTCGTCGCACACCCAGCACCGCCAGCCATCACGCTCGGCCACATCATCAAGAAGACTCATCCGAGCAAACTAGCCTGCCCCGCCGCCACCCCGCACACCAGGACCTCGGCGAAGGTCGCTCGCACCGCCAGCGCCCCGATCACAGGGACGGACCCGGTCGGCTGCGCGGCCAGGCGCTCTGCTCACGCCGGCTGACGCCGGTCCACACCAGATCCGTGACGCCAAACCCTTGACGTTAGAGCGTCCAGCCGATGTCATATGTTCAATCTTGTGGCCATGTGTTGAGATCTGGTGGTTCCTTCCCGGCGTGCTACCCCTGCCTTCCCCTCCGCCGGCCCAAACGGCTCCCCACCCCCTGGGCAGGCTCCGCAGCCGTCCCCGCCCCCGCCCCACGCCAGTCGGCCCCAGGCAGCACCCTCGACCGTCCGCCCAGCAGTGTCGACCAAGGAACCCCCCTGATGAACAACCCGCAGCCGCACTCCCTGAGAGTGCTCGCCGCCACGCTCGTCCTCTTCGGCGTCGCCGCCTGCTCCACCCACCAGGACACCCGGATAACGGGACCGATATCGCTGACCTACCTGCAGAAGCAAGGCGACCAGCAGTACTTCCTCGACGAGGCCGCCGGCGCCAAGGCACGGGCCCAGCAACTGGGAATCGACCTGACCATGGTCGACCTCGGCAACGACCAGGGCAAAGCCCTCAGCGCCGAGAAGCAGGCCATCGCCCAACGAACCAACGGGTTGATCGTCGTGGTGCCCGACCCGGCCGTCGGCCCCCAGGTGGCGAAGATCGCCAAGGACGCCAAGGTCGCCCTCCTGACCTCGGACGACCAGATCTGCACCGACCTGCCCGACCCCAGCGTGTGCGCACACCAGAACCTGCTCCCCCGCGTCGGCTTCAGCAGCGAGCAACTGGGCACCCAGGTCGGCCAACGGGCCGCCCAGGAGTTCGCGAACTCCGGCTGGAGCGCGGCCGACACCCAGATCGTCGCCGCCTGGCAGCCCGACGTCAACGTCTGCCGCCAGCGGGTGGACGCCGCCGACGAGGCCTTCCTCGCGGCCACCGACCGGGTGCTCTCCGTCGACGTCGCCACCGACAACACCACCACCGGCGCGCAGAGCGCCGTCGCGGCAAGGATCGCGGTGACCCACGGCATCAAGCACTGGATCGTCTGGGGCTGCAACGACGAGAACGTGCAGGGCGCCACGGCCGCCCTCGACAACGCCGGCGTGCAGCCCAAGGACATCATCGGCGTCGGCCTGGGCGCCTACCTCGCCTGCCAGGACTGGCGCGCGGGCCGGCCCACCGCCATGAGAGCCGCCCTGTTCATCAACGGCGCCGACGTCGGCGCCCTGGCCGTCCAGACCATGTACGACAAACTCACCACTGGCAAGGACTTCCCCGCCGAAACGTTCGCCCCCACCACCATGGTCGACGCCTCCACCTGGCAGACCACCGCCCTGCACTGCACCTGAACCACCCCACCACCGCGACACCCTGGCCGGGACGCCCAAAGCGTCGCGGTGGTGGGCGTCGGCGTTGCGCCAGCGCGGGTAGCGGCGCAATGCCCGGGCCTGGACCGTGTGGTCAGGGTGACGGGAGTCGGCGAGGGTGAACGCCCGGTTTCTCTCGCCAGCGAACCGACGCCCGCATCACAGCCTCCCGCTGGCCGGATTGACAACTCCTTGACGCCGAATTCCGCACTCCGCTCTGTTCCGGAGCATATGACGAGGTGAAGGATCGGAGCGTCGAGCCGTCGGATGTACGGCACCTCACAAGGAGAGCCCGTGCAGGAACACGCCGAGCGCAAGGAAGCCCCCGGCCAGTCGGCCAAGGCCTCCACAACGCGCCGGACGGCCACATCATCAGCGCCCGGCAGGGCCGCCCACCGGCTGTCCCCGGGCGACATGCTGGCGCTGCAGCGCACCGTGGGCAACGCCGCCGTCGTGGCCATGCTCCGGTCGCCGTCCGCCCCTGTCCAGCGGGAGACCGAGGACATCGAGGTGACCACAGGCCGAGCCAAGAACACCCTCGACACGATCGCGCAGAACGTCGGCACGACGACCGCCACGACCATCGGATCGCAGTTCACCGACCCCACAGTCAGCACCCCCGCCTCCTACGCCGGCGGCATGGCCGCTCCCTTCTCCTCCGCAATCGCCGCAGGCGCCGGCCTCGTCACCGGCATCGCAGCCATACGCCGCGCCCAACACGACAAGGACGCCGCCACACCCGGCGACTCAACACACCGGGACGCCTCCCGCGACCTCGACAGCGCCCGCGCCGAGGTCGGCCAGAGCGCCTCCGGCCTGGTGGGCAACATGCTCAACGGGGCAGGCGGAGCGTTGAACTTCGCCGGGCAGGCCCCCGCCGTGTACAACGCTGTCCTCTCGGCGGGCGCAGCGGTGACACTGCCGGCGTCGATGCTCCAGACGGCACGGTACGCCCGCAAGGCCGCCAAGGCGCAGGACCGGGTCGAGGCACTGCGCAAGCTCATGACCGCGGAGACGGAAAATCCGAAGAAGGCGCTGGAGGCAGCCGACCAGGAGGTCGCCGACTGCCGCGAACTCGTCGATGCGCTCAAGGAGTTGCACACGGCCAAGAGCGCCGTCTATCAGGCCCGCCTCCAGGAGATCGGCCGCTCCCCCGCGGACCGGCCGATGGGAACGGACCTGGACACCCTGAAGCAGGCGCTGCTGGAGGTCCATGAGCTGGAGCGCAAGCTCCATGAGGCCGACCACGGCCTCCAGGAGGCACTGGCAGGGCACAAGGAACGCCAGGACGCAGCGGACGCGATGCACCGTGCACTCACCGAGGCCGCGCAGGAAGTCACCCGGCATCGGCCTGATGCTCCCGAACCGCTCTCCCTTCGCATGATCCAGGCGTATGCGACGCGCAAGAACGAGCGCGGCCGGATCAAGAAGATCATCGCGGCCACGGGCGGGGCCCTGGGGACGTCAGGATCCGTCGCCGCCCTGGTCGCCTCGATCGCCGTCGCCGCCGGAGCGAGCGCAGGTGCGAGCACGCTCCTGGCCACCCCGGTCGGCTGGGCGCTCGCCGGCGCGGGCGCCGCGGTGGGGCTGAGCCTGGCCACGTACCAGGCGTGGAAGTACTTCGCCAAGCGCTGGGAGCAGTTGGCCGAGCACGACGCGAGCGGGAAACCGACCCGATCCCCTCTCGCCCGACTCGGCAAGACCCTCGCTTTCTGGAAGAAGGCCGGCCCGGGCAAGCGCAAGGAGTACGCCGGAGCGCTCTACCGGATGGCCGAAGGCGAGCAGGACGCCGACCCCGTCCGCACGCAAGAGGCACGCAAGACCATCGCCGCGCTCGGACTCGACTGGGACGCGCTCACGATGAACGCCCAACCCGAAAGCGCCAAGAAGCTGATCGCCGCCAAACTCGCCTCGTAGCCCCCCCAGGCAAAGGACGGTGGCCAGCGCGGCAAGCCAGAGTGCCGTCAATGCTCTGAGTGAGCGTCAGAGACGCCTGCCGGTAGTCGAGAACGCAGCCGGCCGACTCCCGGCTGGAGTGAACCCGGCGGGCGGGCAGGGCCGTAGTGGTGATGCGAGATCACTTTCCGGTGGCAGGGCCCCAGATCTGCGACAGAACCGATGATCGTACAGATCGTCCCTGGGGGCCGGCCGCTGCGGATTACCACACCGCCAGTCCGCGACGCTGCGACAGTCACCAAGCGAACAGAATCAATCAGCAACAGACAAAAGTTCAGCGATAATGCTATCAATATGTCACATGTGCAATTACAGTCGCGGAGAGCGACTCGCGGTGGCCGCCGCGCAGCCGGCTGACGGCCGCTCCGTCACCGTGCACCTGGGCGGCAAGGACATCCAGGTGCAACTCAACCCGCGCACCGGCATCGTCCCGATGCGCGGTCAGCAGAGCGCACCGCTCGCCGAACCGCTTCAGTCCGGCGCCACCGCCGTCTACCCGCCCGACTCGCCTACCACCGGACTCCAGTACCGCTCGGGACCGATGGCGAGCGCACCCAAGGTCTACCTGGATTTCTGGGGCAGCCAGTGGTACACCAACAACCCCACTGAGAACGCCACCGAGGGCTACCTGCAGGCCCTCTTCACCGGTCTCGGGTCGTCCAACGACACCTGGTCCACCATCACCAGCCAGTACACCGACGGCCACGGCAACGCGCCGACCTTCAATGGCTCAGTGCTCGCCGGTGCCATGGTCGACACCAGCAACCCCGTCCCGGTCTGGGCCCAGCAGGCCGACATCGCGGCCGAGGCACAGAACGCGGCGCAGCGGTTCGGCGTCTCCGGTACCAACGTCAACATCATCGTGGTGAGTCCGAGCGGCACCCACCCCGACTTCTTCCCCAAGCAGGGGTGGTGCGCCTGGCACAGCTGGAACGGCCACGTCGGCTACACCAACCTGCCCTTCCTCCTGGACGACGGCTCCATGTGCGGCGCCAACTCCGTCCAGAGCCCGATGGACGCCTTCAGCATCGTCGCCGGCCACGAGTACGCCGAGACGATCACCGACCCCCAGCCCACCAGCGGCTGGGTGGACTCGAACCGCGAGGAGATCGGCGACCTGTGCGCCTGGAACCACGACAGCCTCGTCGCCCTGGGACCCTGGAACTTCGCAATGCAGCCGCTCTACAGCAACCGCGCCAGCGGGTGTGTCCTGTCTTCGCAGTGAACCGGTGATCCGGCCGACACCGCCAGGCCTCCCGTACGGAAGTGTCATGAGATGAGTTCATTCCCGGAGTTGGGGAGAGCCAGGCCCGGGAACTCCGCCCCACGTACTTCCTTGGCATCACCACCGGTCAGGTCGCGGTGGGCGAGCTCTTCACCGGCCATCCGTCAGGCTCCGTGGTCGCGCGGTGGGCCGGCGGTGCGCTGCTGAGCCTGCTGACCGGATTCGGCGCGCGCTGGTGGGCCGATCGCTCGGCGCACGGGACGAGTTACCGACTGGAGGCGGTGCTGCGCCGGGCGTTGGCCGCACAGCTCGCCCCGATGCCGCTGGGCGAGGTGCAGCGGCTGGGCTCGGGCCGGATCAAGAAGGTCATGCAGGACGACGTCAAGGCGCTGCACAACGTGCTCGCCGACGCGCTCCCGTTCGTCGGCTCGGCCATCGCCCAACCGCTCACCGCGCTGGTGGCGTTGAGCGTGGTGCAGTGGCGGCTGCTGCTGGCCGTGCTGGTGGTCGTGCCGATCGCGATGGTCTGCATGTCGCTGATGAGCCGCGACCACACCGCCGCGTCGGCGTCAGCTGCCTGGAACCGGACGACCTACTGCGGCACATCGCCGTCGTCTTCCAGGACGTCTACCTCTTCGACGACACCATCCGCGCCAACATCGCCCTCGCCCGCCCCGACGCCACCGACGCCGAGATCGAGGTCGCCGCCCGCGCCGCCAACGTGCACGAGTTCGTCGACCGGCTGCCGCAGCGCTACCAGACCCGCGTCGGCGAGATCGGCTCCTCGCTCTCCGGTGGCGAGCGCCAGCGGATCTCGATCGCCCGGGCCATCCTCAAGGACGCCCCCGTCGTCCTCCTCGACGAGCCGACCGCCGCCCTGGACACCGAGTCGGAGGTGGTGGTGCAGCAGGCCATCGAGCGTCTGGTCGCCGGCCGAACCGTGGTCGTCATCGCCCACCGGCTCTCCACCGTGGTCGGGGCGGACCAGATCCTCGTGGTCGACGGCGGCCGGATCGTCCAGCGCGGCACCCACGCCGACCTGCTGGCCGCTCCCGAGGGCCGCTACGCCAGGATGTGGGCGGCCCAACTGGCGGCGCGCAGCTGGCACCTCTGACGGATCGCCATGTCAGAGGTGCCAGTCGGCGTTCGGGAGCGGGGTTACTTCTTCGCCGGCGGGGCGGCGCTGGTGTGGTGGTGGACCGCCTCACCGACGTGCAGCTGCTCCTCCGGCTGGCCGGCGAGTTTCGGCAGGACGTGGGTGCCGAACGGGTCCGTGATCGTCACGGCGTTCCCGTCATGGCGCACCTTGTGCGGCGAGCCCTTGGAGTAGCCCGCGAGCTCCGCCCCCAGGACCGGGGTCGAGTCGCTCACCACGCCGAACCCGCCGCTGGGCAGGGTCAGACTGGTCGCGGTGGCGCCGATCGTGGTGAAGTCGGACTGCTCACCGGCGTACGCCGTGCCGAAGCTGCCCGCACCGCTCACGATGGTGCCGGCGGGCACGGTGACCGGGACGCTGGTGCCGGCCGGACCCTGCACGGTCACCACGCCGCCCTGCACGTAGGCGCTGACCGTACCGGCGGTCTGGGTCTGCTGCCAGGCAGTCTGGTTCTTCAGGACGGTCCCGCTGTCGGTGAGGGTCTGGTCGACCGCCGGGGTGTCGGCCGTGAACCAGGTGCGGTAGGTGGACAGGATGCTGCTCAGGGTCTGCAGCGCCAGCCGGTCGTTGGTCAGGTTCGACTGGTGCATGAAGAACGGGCGCGGGTCGTTGGACAGCACGTACCCGAGCGTGATCTGGGTCTGCAGCGGCAGGACGTAGCTGGACCACCCGGTGTTCAGGTCCAGCGGCGCGATGCACGTGGTGGTCGCCGGGTTGATCTCGCAGTTCCCGCTGCCACCACTCGCCTTGGACCCGTAGAGCCAGTTGTACTCACTCACCTCGTCGGCCTGGGTGGACACGTTGTAGAACACGTTGATCGGGTGGCGCGGGGTGCCCAGCGCCGAGCCAATCTGACGCTGGCCGCTCTCGCGCGAGGCGTCGACGCCGAGCCACTGGATGTTGTTCTGGGTCAGCGCCGCCAGGAAGTTGGGGTTGTCGGCCGGCTGCTGCGGCAGCATCACGGTGCCCGAGTGCTCACCCGCCACCAGCTCGTTCGGCCGGAACGGCAGTCCGTTGGCCTCACCGAACTGGATGTTCTGGGCGATCTGGGAGCTGATGTCGGCCTGGCTGTCGTAGAGGACGTTGCCGGAGGCGTCGGTCTGGCACTTCCACGGGATCACCGAGAAGTCCTGCACGCAGCCCAGGAAGGTGTGGTCGTAGGTGTGGTTGAGCCACCAGAAGCTGTTCTTGTTCGCCAGCAGCGCGGTGGTCAGCGGGTCGACACCCTGTGCGTTCTGGTAGTCCACGCTGGGACCGCCGTTGAACAGGAAGTCCAGCTGGTAGTTGTTCTGCTGCTCCCAGGTGACGGCGTTGGCCACGTCGGCCGGGGTCATCCGGATCGGCGTGGTGGCCGGCACCCCTGCGGCACAGTCGCCCTCGCCCGGGGTGCACTTGCCGCTCTGGCTCCACTGGGAGTTGGCATTGAACAGGTCGTCGATGTGGGCGGAGAAGAAGTTGCGCCAGTAGCCCAGGTGGACACCCCGGGTCACCCAGTCCACGATTCCGTGAGCCAGCAGGTGGAACTGCTGCTGGTAGTAGTTGTAGGCGAAGTTGAGCTCCAGCTGCTCGCGCCCGCCGCTGGTGTAGACCCCCGCGAGGACGCCCTGTGTCGAGGTGCCGGGCACCGTCTCGGTGAGGAAGGGCTCGAAGTGCGAGCCGGTGGCCGGGTTGTCGGCCATCGGCGTGGGCAGGTAGCCGTACGAGCCGCTGCCGCCGGCGGTCCCCTCGAAGGCCACCGGCCCGTTGAGGTAGCGGAAGGCGTCGGCCGTGGCGGAGGCGGTCGCGGTGGCGGTGGTCCCGTCCAGCGACCCGGCCCACTGCGCGGTGTTCAGCCCGAGGTTGGCGCCGGGCCACACGTATGAGTCGACCTGCCGTACGTGGTACGCCACTTCGTAGCTTGCCAGGGAGGCCAGTTCCGCCGCGGAGAGCTGTGACGGTGCGTCGCTCGGCAGCACGACGCCCTCGAAGTGGCCGTGCGGCGTGCCGTCGGGCAGCGTGTCGGCCAGGAACGCGCCGGTGATGGTGGCGCGGTTGGCGCTGGTGAGGTCGACCACGGTGGTCGGGACGCCCTCGGAGGCCAACTGGGCCTGGATCGCCTCGTCCCACGGGTTGCCGTCGGTGACCACCAGCACGTTCAGGTCTACCCGGGAGGTCGCGGCCGAGGCCGGGGTAATGGTGGCCAGGCCGATCACGACGGTCGCGACGGCCAGCCCGACCAACGGCAGGGAGCGGAACATACCGCCGCCCCCTGTAGTGCTTTTCTTGCGTCTCATGGGAGCCGATACTGCCGGACCCGAAGGGCGCCCGTCTCAATCTCCATCCAACGCTGACCAAAAGCAGGGGATTTCTCAGGATTGCCCTGACCCAACGCCATGTATATGTCATTTGATGGACGTATGTGAGGACGTTTGCCCAGGCCCGAGCACCGAGAGGGAGGAGTCGGGACGAGCTCGGCGAATGCGTGGACACGGACATCGGAACGCGTCCCCGACGACGCACTGACAATAATTCTCACCGTTCCCGCGCCCGGCCCTCGGGATTTCCCGGCGCGTTATCCTCTCATGCCGGTCAGGTCAGTCGCAGGTGCTCGACATGGGCGAATGCCTGGTCGAGGAGGGCGGCGACGTGGTGGTCGTAGACGAAGGTGCGGCCCTGGCGCTGGCGAGCGACCAGGCCGAGGGTGCACAGCAGGCGCAGTTGGTGGGAGCAGGCGGACTGCTCCATGCCGACGGCCGTGGCCACTTCGGTCGACGGGCAGGCGCCTTGGCGCAGGCGGGCGAGGATCAGCAGCCGTGAGGGGGCGGCGAGGGCTTGAAGGGTGGCCGCGAGTTGCTCGGAGGTCAGCGCCTGCAGCGTCGGCGGCCCGTCAGTCGCCGCGCCCAGCCGTCGGCGCAGGACGGCGGCCGCGGCGACGGCTGCGGCGGTGTACCTGAGCAGAGGACGAGCGTGCAGGGCCGTCCGCCGGGTCGCGTCGTCACCGGGCCAGGCCGTCCGGCTGCGGCCACGCCGCCACCCGCCCCTCGTGGTCGGCGATCACCAAGGTGCGCGGGCCGGCCCAGCGCAGCCCGCGTGACCGCCATTTGCTCGATCGCTCGACGCCGCCGCGGCCGCGCTGCCGGGGCCTGGGAGGGGAACAGTACGGGGTTGTCGTGCCAGGACCTCCAGTCGCCCGACCGAACGGGTGGTGAATCCGGGAGGTGGTCGGACAGCTGCAGAGGGCGGGTGCGAGGATGGTGGGCACTGTGACGACCCGGCAGATTCGGATGCTCCGCGCCGTGGTCTTCGCCACCCTGTGCGTGGCGTTGGCCGCCACCGCGCACGTCAGCATGTCCGAGGCCATGCTGCCGGGGTCCGTACTGCTGGGAGCATTTGCCGGGACGGCGGGCGGTACCTGGCTGCTGGCCGGGAGTCGGCGCGGGCCCGCGGCGATAAGCGTATGGATGGTGGCCGTCCAGGCCGCGCTGCACGTGCTGTTCGAGGCCACCGCTTCGGTGGGCCCCGGGGCCGGTCAGGCGGTCCGAGGGGCACCCGACTGGGTGAACCTGCTGCTGTGCTCACCCGGTGGCGCGAACCTGGCCGGGATGAGCCCGGAGGGGCTGGCCAGGACGGCCGGCCTGGATCCTGACACGCTGTCGGTGACGGGGTCGGGTGGCATGGCTCCGATGCACGGCATGGCCGCCATGGCCGACCTGCAGGGCACTGGCACCGCGCACAGCATGGTCGGCATGGGCTCGGCACCGCTGGTGGACGGCCTGTCCGCGGGCATGCTGAGCGCCCACCTCCTGGCAGCTCTCGCGTGCGCACTGCTGCTCTGGCGGGGCGAGGCCGCGATCGTCGGTCTGTTCGAGGTCCTGCGCACACTGGCCGGGGCGCTCCTGCCGGTTCTGGCGCTGCTCGTCCTCGCCCCGCGCGGGTGTGAACCGGCGGCACCGGCGCGCCCGAGGCCCTGTCACACCCGGCTTCCCCGGCTGGCGGTGCTCTCGCATGCGCTGCTGCGGCGCGGGCCGCCCTGCCCTGCCCCGGCCGTCTGAAGCGCCCGCCACACACCACAACTCTGCGTCAGCTGCGCCTCTCGGCGCGGTGAGACAGCACAGTTCGGTGTGCCCGTGGGCACGGTCACCCCTTCGCGACCGGCCGCTGCGGCCGGCTGCGTCGCGGGGTCCAGCCGCCACACCACCGTGAACCGAGCGCCCGACCCCGGTCGGCGCGCCGATTTGTCCTGCCACGACGTGCCTGATCTCGCGGGCAGCGCCGCGATGCGGCCTGGCCGCGTCGTGGACGGCTGGTGCGGTGAGCCATCGACTGCTCGACGGTGCCGCTCGTGCGGTGCCGTCCTCGTTCCTGCCTTCAGGACCCTTCATGAGCAACAGAGACAACGCCGTTCCCCACTCGCTCGTCGCCGCTCAGCGCGGCGAGCACAGCGGCGACGATCCGCTCCGACCGCTGCGGGGAAGGACTCCGAGCGGCCGACGCCATCTCCTGCGCGCGCCGGGCACCGGCCAGCCAGGCGGCGCAGTCGGCGCACCGCACGAGGTGCGAGGACCACTGCGGGCCCTGGTCGGGTCCGTCCGCGAGTTCGCCGTCGAGGTGGGCGGACATCGCGGCGCGGTAGTCGGCACAGGTCATGAGCCCATGCTCCCCCACCTGCGGACGGCGGGGGTGGAGACCTCCGCTCCTGCCGGAGCCCGCAGGCCGGAGGTGGCCCGTGGATGACGAACGGCTGACCGCTCTGGCCCTGGCTGCCGGTCAGGGCCGCGCGGAGGACGTCGAGGCGTTCGTCCGGGCCACCCAGCGGGATGTGTGGCGCTTCGTCGCGCATCTCACAGACGTCGAGTCGGCCGACGACCTGACCCAGGAGACCTTCCTACGGGCGCTGACCGGTCTGCCCGCCTTCGCCGCCCGGTCCTCGGCGCGCACCTGGCTGCTCTCGATAGCCCGGCGCACGGTGGTGGACCGCTACCGCAGTGCGGCGGTCCGGCCGCGCTGCGCCGCCCTGGACCACTGGGAGGAGGCCGCGGAACTCCAGCCGTGTTCGGCTGTGGGGTTCGAGGACCAGGTGGTGCTGGCCGACCTGCTGACGTTCGTACCGGCGCAGCGACGGGAGGCTTTCGTGCTGACCCAGGTGGTCGGGCTGAGCTACGCGGAGGCCGCGGCTGTTGCCGGATGCCCGGTGGGCACGGTGCGCTCGCGTGTCGCCCGGGCCCGGGACCAGCTCGTCGCGCTGCTGCACTCGGCGGAGTCCGAGGACGGCTGGTGCCCGGGTTCGGGCGTGGACGCGGGGCGCGGCCGGGCGGCTCGGCAGGGGGAGCCCCCGCCGACGCTGGCGGCCTGACGGCTGCCCTTTTCCGAGATATCTCGAACCGTCCGCCGGCGCACCCTCGCGCGGCGCCGGAGGACCATGACCTGGAGACAACGATGAGTTCGATGATCACACCTGTGCCTGGAGCACGTGCTGCGGCGCGGCCGGGCCGGATCCTGCTCGGCTTCGCCCTGCTGCTCGCCCTGCTGTTCGGCGCCTCGCACGCCGCCGGCCGTCTGGTGGGGCCGCCCGCCCCCGGCCCGAAGGGGCCCGGCCACGGGCCGATGGGCAACGACATGTCCGGAGGAATGATGGCCGGGCTGCGCCCGCTCACGGCTGAGGCGGTGTCGCGATGAGCGTGCACGCCTCGGGTTCCACCACGGCCGACGTCGCTCAGCGACTGGTGACGACCGATCTCGCGGTGGGCGGGATGACCTGCGCGGCCTGTGTCTCGCGGGTGGAGAAGAAGCTGGCCCGCCTCGACGGCGTCAGCGCCGGAGTCAACCTGGCCACCGGCCGGGCCCGGGTGCTGCACCCGGTCGGCGTCCCGGTGGCCGAGCTGGTCGGGGCGGTGGAGAGCGGCGGGTTCACCGCCGAGCCGGTCGCCGAACGGGCGCTGCCGCCCGCGGGTCCGGAAGACGCGGACGAGCGACTGCGGTTGTGCCTGGTCGCGCTGTTCGCCGTGCCGGTGATCGCGGTGTCGATGGTGCCCGCGCTGCAGATGCGCGGCTGGCAGTGGGCCTGCTTCGCGCTGGCGGCCTATGTGGTGACGATCGGCTCGGCCACCTTCCACGAACGGGCCTGGCGTGGTCTTCGGCATGCCACCGCGACCATGGACACCCTGGTCAGCCTCGGCGTCCTTGCCTCCTTCGGCTGGTCCGCGTACGCGCTGCTGTTCGGCGGAGCCGGTGCGCTGGGGATGCGGATGCCGTTCTCGCTGACCGCCGGGGCGGATGGCGGCGCGCACGTGTACCTGGAGGCAGCGGTGGGGGTGCCGTTGTTCGTGCTGTGCGGCCGGTTCCTGGAAGGGCGGGTGCGGGTGCGCACCGGCTCGGCGCTGCGGGCGCTGGCCGAACTGGGCGCGAAGGAGGTCTGCCTGCGCGAGGACGGTGCCGAGCGGCTGGTCCCGATCGGGCAGCTGCTGCCGGGCCAGGAGTTCGTGGTCCGGCCGGGCGAGAAGGTCGCCACCGACGGCGTGGTGGTCGAGGGCAGTTCGGCGCTCGACGTGAGCCTGCTGACCGGCGAGAGCGTGCCGGTGGAGGCGGGCCCTGGTGACCGGGTGATCGGGGCGACGCTCAACGTCGGGGGATCGCTGCTGGTGCGGGCCACGGCCGTCGGCGCCGACACCCAGCTGGCCCGCATCACCGCCCTGGTGACGGACGCCCAGGCCGGAAAGGCCCGCGCGCAGCGGCTTGCCGACACGGTGGCCGGGGTGTTCGTCCCCGTCGTGCTGGGTATCGCGGTCTGCGTGCTCGGCTTCTGGCTGGGCACCGGGGCCGGCTCGTCGCGGGCTCTGACGGCTGCGGTCGCGGTGCTGGTCGTCGCCTGCCCCTGCGCGCTCGGCCTGGCGACGCCGACCGCGCTGCTCGCCGCTACTGGCAGGGGTGCGGAGCTGGGCGTCCTGGTGCAGGGGCCGGAGGTGCTGGAGAGCCTGCGCAGGATCGACACCGTGGTCCTCGACAAGACCGGAACCCTGACGAGCGGACAGATGAAGCTGGCTTCCGCGACGCCGGCGACGGGGTTCGAGATCGACGAGGTGCTGCGGCTGGTCGGCGCGGTGGAGCACCGCTCCGAGCACCCGGTCGGTCGGGCGCTGACCGCTGTGGCGGGGCAGCCGCTGCCCGCGGTGACGGAGTTCAGGGCGACTACCGGTCTCGGTGTCCAGGGGACGGTGGAGGGCACGCGGGTGCGGGTGGTGCGGCCCGACAGCGTCGTCATGCCCCAGGAGTTGCGTGACGCGCTGGCGCGCGCCGAGGCGGCCGGGCAGACGGCGGTGCTGGTCGAGCTGGACGGGCGCGCGGCCGCGGTCCTCGCGGTCGGGGACAGCCTGCGGCCCGGCAGCTACCGCGCCGTGCACCGGCTGCGCGGCATGGGCCTGGAGACCGTGCTGGCAACCGGGGACCAGCCGGGAGCTGCCCGGTCGGTGGCCCAGGAGCTGGGCATCAGCGAGGTCCACGCGGGCGCCTCACCCGAGCGCAAGGCCGAACTGGTGGCGGAGCTGCGCGCGGCGGGACGCAGTGTCGCCGTGGTGGGCGACGGGGTGAACGACGCGGTCGCGCTGGCCTCGGCCGACCTCGGGATCGCGCTCGGCTCGGGCACGGACGCCGCGATCGGGGCAGCCGGGCTGACGCTGGTGCGGGGCGACATCGAGTCGCTGGTCGTCGCGGTCCGCCTGGCCCGGCGCACCCTGGCCACCATCCGCGCGAACCTGGTATGGGCGTTCGGCTACAACGCGGTGCTGATCCCACTGGCGGCGGCCGGGCTGCTCAATCCGATGATCGCCGCGCTCGCCATGTCGGCGAGTTCGCTGCTGGTGGTGGCGAACAGTCTGCGGCTGCGCACCTGGCAGCCCGCCCCGCGCGGGCAGGGCCGCTCCCGACTCGGGGCCTGATCCCGGCCCGGTCGACGAGTCGTCCCAGAAAATCATTCATGCGTTCGGAACTTCCGGCGGCCTGCGGCCGACTGCTGTGACGGACGCCGTCGCCCGACGGTGTCCGTCACGACAGAGGGACTGACCGTCATGGCCTCCACCGCAGCGCTCAACCAGCCTGCCGTCAAGGACCGTTGGAGTCTGGTCGCAGTCGCCGGGATGCTGTCCTTCGTGGCGATGCTCGACATGAACATCGTCAATCTCGCCCTCCCCGATCTCTCGCGTAGCTTCGGGATCTCCGCCGGTACTGCCCAGTGGGCCGCGCTCGGCTACCAACTCCCGCTCGTGGCACTGCTGTTGCCTGCCGGTCGATGGCTGGACCAGGTCGGGACACGCGCCGCGCTGCTGTTCGCGGTCGGCGGCTTCGCGCTGTGCAGTGCGGCGGCTGCGGCCGCACCCTGGGCGGCCTGGCTGATCACCGCCCGGCTGGCCCAAGGCGCTTTCGGAGCCGTCCTCTTCGTGCTGATGCCGGTGCTCGCCGCCCGGTCGGTACGGCCCGAATTGCGCGGGCGGGCGATGAGCGTGCCCGCCACGCTCGGCCCACTCGGTGCGGTGACCGGGCCGGCATTGGGCGGCCTGCTGCTCGACCACCTCGGGTGGCGGGCGATATTCCTGGTCAAGTTGCCGGTCTGCGTCGCCGCCCTGGTGATCGCCTACCGAGACGCGCCGCTGGGGGGCGGGCTGCGGCTACCCGACCGGGCCTCACTGGGTGACGCCGGCCTGGTCGGAGGCGCGGTGGCGGCGCTGCTCCTGGCGCTGACCCTCTCCCCCGGCTCCCCCGCATGGCTGCTGTTGGCCGTCGTGGCTCTGCCGCTGACCGCGCTCTGGTGGAGAAGACCCGGCGCGCGGCCCATCAGCTCGGCACTGCGGGACTCCGGGACGTACGGGGTCCACGGGGCCGTCCTCGCTCTGGCGGCGGCCTTCGCCGCGATGCGCTACGTACTCGCCCTGCACCTCCAGCAGGACGATGCCGTGAGCGCCACCGCCACCGGGCTGACCACGCTCTGCTTCCCACTCGGGATGGGCCTGGCCGGGCCGCTCGGCGGACGGCTCGCGGACCGCTTCGGCGCCCGACGGCTCGCCGCCATCGGCGCCACCGTGACCGCAGTCGGCCTGCTGCTGCTCGTCCCGCTGAGCACCGGACGGTCGCTTCCCGATATCGCATGGCGGCTCGCGCTGGCCGGCATCGGCATGGGCCTGTACGGCGGGCCGGTCCAGTCACTGGTGATGACCGCCCTACCACCGGACCGGATCGCCACAGGTGGGTCGGCGGTACAGCTGGCGCGCAGCCTCGGCTTCACCCTCGGGCCGGCGCTCGCCACCGCGGCGTGGGGCCTGAGCGGCTCCGGCCCCGGCGGCGTACGAGCCGGACTGGGACTCGCCGCAGCCGCCGCCTGCTCAGCCGCGCTCCTGCTCGCCTTCCACGGCACTGCCACCCGACGATCACCCTCTGCCCCCCGCCCGAAGGAACCCGTTTCATGACCCAGCCCGAGCACGACCCGACCGTCACCCCCCACTGCCCGGTCACTGGCGCCACCACGGCCGAGCCGATACCGCTGTACGGCGCCGCCTACAAGAGCGACCCGTACGACCTCTACCGCGAGATGCGCGAGGCCGGCCCCGTCCACCGGGTCCGCTTCCCCAGCCGCATCGCCGCCTGGCTGGTCACCGGCCATGACGCCGCTCACCACTCGCTGAACGACCCGCGCCTGGGCAAGAACCACGCCCTGGGCAACGACTACTGGCGCAGCCTGGCCTCGATCATGCCCGAGCCGCAGCACTCCCAGCTCCAGGTCCACCTGCTGCACCAGGACCCGCCCAAGCACACCGACATGCGCCGCCTGGTCCTGGACGCGTTCGCGCCGCGCCGCATCGAGGAGTTGCGCCCTCGCTTCCAGGACCTGGCGGACACCCTGGTCGACGCTCTTCCGGACGAGAGCGGCGCCGATCTCGTCCAGGGCTTCGCCGCGCACTACCCCTTCCAGGTCCTCGCCGAGGTCATCGGCCTGCCCCCCGAGCTGGCGACCAGGTTCGACCGGGACTGGGGCAAGGTCGTCCAGCCCGTCGGACCACAGGACCCCGGCCGTCCTGCCTACGAAGGCCGGCTGCGCGGCCTGCAGACCTATATCGCCGACGTCGTCGCCCACAAGCGCGCGCACTGGGACGACGACCTGCTCAGCCGCCTCGTCGTCGCCCAGGAGAGGGGGGAACTCAGCAAGGAGGAACTGGACTCCATGATCTTCCAGCTCCTGGTCGCCGGCCAGGAGCCGGTCACCAACCAGATCACCACCATGCTGATCACGCTGCTGCGCCATCCCGACCAGCTCGCCCGACTGCGCGAGGAGCCCGCCCTCATGCCCCGGGCGATCGAGGAACTCCTGCGCTACGACAGCGCGTTCGAGCTCACCACCTGGCGGTTCTTCGCCGAGGACAGCGACCTGCACGGCACCCGCATCCCGGCCGGCGACTCCGTGATCATCTCGCTCTGCGCGGCCAACCGCGACCCCGAGCAGTTCCCCGACGCCGACACTCTCGACCTGGAGCGCACGCCGAACTCCCACCTCGCCTTCGGCCACGGTATCCACTTCTGCCCCGGCGCGGCTCTCGCGCGCGCCGAACTCCAGGTCGCCATCGCCACTTTGCTCACCCGTCTGCCCGGTCTTCGGCCCGCCGGCGACCTGAACGATCTCGTCTGGATCCCCGCGGTGCTGGCCCGCGGCGTCAACAAGCTGCCCGTCGCCTACGACAAGCGCACCTGACGCACCGCCGAATCCCTGACCTCCCTGACCACATGCGCCTTGGCCGCAGCGCCGAGGCGCCATCCCGCCATGCCCTCGTGGAGGACCGCATGCCGCCCGTCGGCACCAGTACACCGCACGCGCCGTCCGTCGCACGCACCTGCGCCGCCATCCTGAACCTGCTCCTGCCCCACCGCCGCACCGCCGACCCCGACACCACCGGCGGCATCGACAGCTTCCCCGAACAGCTGCGCCAGATAGCTGACTTCGTCCGCGCCGAGGACCCGATCGTCATCACGCTGCCCGGCTTCCCCTGCAAGTCCCCGAGCCCCGCCAAGGTCCTCGGCCATCTCCCCGACGAGGGCGAACGCCTCTCCCTCACCTTCCTCAACGGCCTCTGCTCGGCCATCCATGAGGTGTACGCGCCCGGCGCCAGGATGGTGATCTGCTCCGACGGGCACATCTTCGGCGACCTGATCCACGTCCCGGACGACCACATCGACGCCTACGCCGACGAACTTGCCGCCATGATCCGGCGCGAACACCTCGACCACCTCTCGGTGTTCGACCTGCGCGACGTCCTCGGCGACCTCCCCTACGACGCTAAGCGCGCCCACGTGCACTCCCAGTACGCGCCCACCGTCGAGGAGTTGCGCGTCGAGGTGAAGTCCGACGAGGCCACCCTGGCCCTCTACCGGGGCATCACCCGGTTCCTGACCGAGGACACGGTCGGTTTCGAGGGCACCAGATCGGCCCTCCAGCGCGAGTGCAGACAGCGCGCCTACGGCGTCATCCAGCGCAGCCGGGCCTGGGGCGACCTCATCGCCGAGCACCACACCCGCTCTGTGCGGCTGTCCATCCACCCGCAGCGGCGCGGCAGCGCCAAGTTCGGCATCCGGCTGCTCGACGCCCAGGACGCCTGGAGCACACCGTGGCACTCCACTGTTGTCCACCGCCGCGACGGAGGTTGGGAGTTGATGCGCCGCAGCGAGGCCGAACAGCTCGGCCGCGTCATCGTCCGCGACGGCCGGCCCAGCCACGTCGAAGCCTGGTAGACACTGTGAAGCCCGGCGCCCACCCTGAACAAGTGGGCGCCGGGCTTCACACCGGTTCGGGCGCGTCCTGCGGTGCGGGCGCACGGTGGTCGAAGGCGATCAGCGGGTCACCGGTGAGCGGGTGCTCCAGCACCGCCGCGCGGACCCCGAACACCGCCGCCAGCAGCTCCGGGGTGAGCACCTCGCGCGGCGACCCCGAGGCCACCACCGCTCCCTCGTGCAGTACGTGCAGCCGGTCGCAGAGCGAGGCGGCCGCGTTGAGGTCGTGCAGCGAGATCAGCGTCGTCCGGCGCTGGGCGCGCAGCAGGGCCAGTAGCTCCACCTGGTGCTGCACGTCGAGGTGGTTGGTCGGCTCGTCCAGCACCAGGACGTCCGGCTGCTGGGCGAACGCCCGTGCCAGCAACACCCGTTGGCGCTCACCTCCGGAGAGTGCGGCGAAGCTCCGTCCCTCGTGCCCACTGAGACCGACGTGAGCGAGGGCCTCGGCCACGACCTCACGATCAGTGGCATCCTCCCCCACGAAGGCCCGTTGGTACGGGGCGCGGCCCATCGCCACGACCTCGCGGACGCTGAACTCGAAGTCACCACCGCGCTCCTGAGGCAGCGCGGCGATGTGCCGGGCGGCCTCGACCGGCGTCATCGACCGCAGGTCCCGGCCGGCCAGCAGCACCCGGCCCGCCGACGGCTTCAGATGCCGGTAGACGGTGCGCAGCAGAGTCGACTTGCCGCTGCCGTTGGGGCCGACGAGTCCGGCGATCTCGCCCTCCGCCGCGAGCAGATGGACGCCGGAGAGCACCTGGCGCCCGGAGAGGGTGACGGTCAGATCCTCGATGGCGATTCTCAACTGCGCTCCAGGCGTCGGTCCAGCAGGTAGAGCAGGACGGGTGCGCCAATCAGGGAGGTCACCACGCCGATCGGCACCTCCTGCGCGGCGAGTGCGGTACGGGCGACGGTGTCCACCACGACCAGCAGCACCGCCCCGGCCAGCGCCGAGAGGGGCAGCAGACGGCGGTGGTCGCCCCCGACCATCAGGCGGCAGACGTGCGGCACCAGCAGACCGACGAAGCCGATCGCCCCGGAGACGGCGACCAGGACGCCGGTCAGCAGGCTGGTCACCGCGAAGAGTTCGCGCCGCAGCCGGGTGACGTCCACGCCGAGTCCGGCGGCCGTCTCGTCGCCCATCAGCAGCGCGTTGAGGGAGCGGGCGCGCCCCTGCAGCACGAGCAGGCCCAGGGCCACGGCAGCGACAGGGAGCGGTAGTTGGCTCCAAGTGGCGCCGCCGAGGCTGCCCATCAGCCAGAACAGGACGCCGCGGGTCTGCTGGTCGTCGCCGGCCTGCAGCACGAGGAAGCTGGTGAACCCGGACAGGAACTGCCCGATCCCCACGCCCGCCAGCACCAGCCGCATCGGCGCGAAGCCTCCCCCGCGCCGGGCGAGGGTCCACACCAGCGCGAAAGAGGCCAGCGCCCCGGCGAACGCCGCCGAGGAGACTCCGATCCCGACGGCCGAGCCCACCCCGGCACCGAGGACGATCATCGCGACCGCGCCCAGCGACGCGCCGGAGGAGATGCCCAGCAGGTAGGGGTCGGCCAGCGGATTGCGGACCATCGCCTGGACGGCCGTGCCGACCAGGCCGAGCCCCGCTCCGACCACTGCCGCCAACAGGGCTCGTGGTGCCCGCAGTTGCCAGACGATCAGGTCGCGGGTGCCCGGCTGCGGCGTGTCCCCCGCCAGTCGGCGGCCGACCACCGTCCACACCTCGCCGACAGGGATGTCGACCGCGCCCAGCGACACCGCGACGGTGAGCGCAACGAGCAGGGCGACGGCCAGCACCGCGGCGACCAGGCCGACCGGAACGGTGCGTACGGGCCGGCGGCCGGCCGCCACGACCGCTTCGATGGTCATCTACTGGCCGTCCTTGACCAGGTCGGGGTGGATGATGTGGGCGATCTGCTGGACGGTGTCGGCGTCGCGGACGCCGGCGATGGTGGTCACCTCCGAGCCGATCCGCACGAAGTGGCCTTCCTGGACGGCCTTGAGGCCCTTGGTAGCCGGGAAGTCCTTCAGGAACTGCTCGGCCGCGTCGAATGCCTTCTGGTTCGCCGCGTCGCTGCCCTGGTTGCGCACGCCGAGCTGGATCCAGTCGGGGTTCTTGGCGACCACGTCCTCCCAGGAGACCGCCTTGAAGACCCCGTCGCAGTCGCCGAAGATGTTCCGGGCGCCGGCCAGGGTGATCACCGCATTAGCGACCTGCTTGTCGCACTCGGCCATCGGCTGCTTCGTCCCGGCGTCGTAGTCGAAGAAGAAGTACGACGGCTCCTGGTCCGCGCTGACGCCCTTGAGGGCTGTTCGCACCGCGCCGACCTTCTGCTCCATCCCCGCCACCAGCGCATCGGCCTTGGCCGAGGTGCCGGTGACCGCGCCCAGGCTCCTGATGTCGGCCTCGACCTGGGAGAGGTCCTGTTGCGGGCCCTTCAGCATCGTGGCGCAGGCCGTGGAGTGCAGGTAGATGTGCTTGATGCCGGCGGCGGCGAACTCCTGCTCGGTGGGGGCGGAGCCCATCGCCCCGCCCATCGAACCCATGGCGGCGAAGGTATCGACGTACAGGTCGGCGCCGGAGCCGAGCAGCTTCTCCTTGGCGATGACCGTCTGACCCAGCACCGGCACCTTGACGGCCTGGCCGGCGAACTGGGCCGGCATGGTGCCGACACCGGGCGGAAAGCCGGTGCCGATCACCCGGTCCCCCGCGCCGAGCCACAGCAGCATCTCCAGGCTGGAGGCGTTGCTGGTGACGATCTTCTGCGGGGCGGACGTGAAATTGGTCTGCGCCCCCGCGCAGTCGGTGACCTTGACGGGGTAGGCGGCGGTCGTGGATGCTCTCGCCCCGGCCGTCGCCGCTGAATCGCCCGACTTGGCATTGCTGCCGCAACCCGTGACGAAAAGGGCAACCGCGGCGGCCGCACCGCACAAAGCGCGAGAACGCATGGGACTCTCCTGGTGATCCGGATTCGCTGGGACCGCCAATGCGAGCCCGCCCAGGTAGTCGGTCGGAACTCCGCCCGAGTTCCCGCATCCCGCCAGGATTTTCGGCACCTTGAACGGCGGCCTCGACCACTCCCCACTATCCGGAAAACCGCAGCTCGCACACCGAATTACCTTGCCCTGCAAAGGGTTTGAGACCACCAGGCGACCGGGCATCGAAGAGGCGACGGACCACAATCACGACAGGGGCAACCCGGGGTGGCACAGATGAACAGCACCGGCTCGGAACCGATCGCGACGTTCTGCGGGAACTGCAACTGCGGCTGCCCACAGCTCTTTCTGGACCCGGCGGCACCCGAGGACCGGCGGGTGAGGATCACCGACGACTTCGGGCAGCAGGTGCAGATGAGCGAGGAGCAGTTCCGCGACCTCGTCGCCCAGGCCAAGAACGGCACGCTGGACAACCTGGCCACGACGGCCGCCTGACAGAGCGGCATCCCGGCCCGCACGGACCGGGGCACCGCTCTGCCGGCGGATCTCGCGTCTGCTACTCCTGCGCGGTACCGCCGCCGCTACGGCGGCGCAGACCGAGCACTGCTGCCGTAGCGACACCGAGGACACCCACGACGATCCCGGCGACGCCCAGGGCTCGAGCGGTCGAGTCGCTCGCGGCACTCTTGGAGGTCGTGGCGGGGGCGGCGCTCGAAGCGGGCGCAGCGGCCGAGTCAGCCGTGGCGGCGGTCAGCTTGAGGGCCGGCGCCCGGCGGCCACCCCACCGCGTCCCGCTTCCCGCCGCCGCGAGGTGGCCGCCGCCCGTTCGCCGCAGGCAGATGGCCTAAACTCAGCCGCAGGTGCCCGTCCGGGTGACTGCGGCTGAGGGTGACCCGGGGGAGCGACAGGCCGGCATGGCGGACGAGATGATCATGGACGTGCTTCGCCAGGCCGACGTCGACGCCGACGTCGACACCACGGCTGAGCCGTCGACGCCCCGCCGGCGGAGCCGCTCGCTGGAGCTGCTGGTCGTCGGCATGCTGGCCCTGCTGCTCTGCTCGCGTCTGACGGGCGGTTGGCACAGCACGCCCTGGCTGCAGGCCTGGATGACGGTCTTCATCGCGATCTGCGTCCAGGCGCTGCCGTTCCTGCTGCTCGGCACCGTGCTGTCCGCGGCCGTCGCCGCGTTCGTCCCGACCTCCTTCCTGGAGCGGGCGCTGCCGAAGAACCCGGTCCTCGCGGTCCCGATCGCCGGTGTGGCGGGGGTGGTGCTGCCCGGCTGCGAGTGCGCGTCGGTGCCGGTGGCCGGCCGGCTGATCGCCCGCGGGGTGGCGCCGGCCGCCGCGCTCGCGTTCCTGCTCTCCTCGCCCGCGATCAATCCGGTGGTGCTGGTCGCGACCAGTGTCGCCTTCCGGGGCCATCCGGAGATGGTGCTGGCCCGGCTGGTCGCCTCGCTGGCCACGGCCGTGGTGATGGGCCTGCTGTGGGCGCGCTTCGGCCGTCCCGAGTGGCTGCGGCCGCGGGTGCTGGTCGAGCCGACGGGGGACCGGGGGCGGTGGGGGACGTTCCGGGCCTCGCTGGAGGAGGACTTCCTGCACGCGGGCGGGTTCCTGGTGATCGGCGGCATGACGGCGGCCACCCTGAACGTGGCAGTGCCGCGCGCGGTGCTCGGCTCCGTCGCGGGCATCCCCGGGGTGTCGGTGCTGGTGCTGGCGCTGCTCGCGGTCCTGCTGGCGGTCTGCTCGGAGGCGGACGCGTTCGTCGCCGCCGGGCTGAGCGGCTTCTCGCCAGTGGCCCGGCTGGCGTTCATGGTGGTCGGCCCGATGGTGGACACGAAGCTGATCGCCCTTCAGGCGGGTACCTTCGGCCGCGCGTTCGCCTGGCGGTTCTCCGCCGCGACCTTCGTGGTCGCGGTGGCCACCGCCGCGCTGGTGGGATGGGCGCTGCTGTGAGGCGCGAGGTCCGGGCGGTCCTGCAGGTGCTGCTGGGCGCGGCGGTGCTGCACATCTCGCTGTTCAGCGAGCTCTACCTGCGGTACGTGCGCAAGGCGCTGCGGCCGTATCTGGTCGCCACCGGTGTGCTGCTGGTCCTGATCGGCCTGGTCAGCGCGGTCTGCGTCGTGCGGGACCTGTGGCGCGGCGGGCAGCACGACGACGATCACGGCCACGCACACGCCCACCACGGGCACGCCCACGGCGGTTCGCGGATCGCCTGGCTGCTGACGCTGCCGGTGCTCGGCATCTTCCTGATCGCGCCCGACGCGCTGGGCGCCTACACCGCACAGCGCTCGGTCGACACCACCGTCAAGCCGGCCGGCGCGGGCGGCTTCCCGCCGCTGGCCGCCACCGACCCGCTGCCGCTGCGGCTGGCCGACTTCGACGCGTTGGCGCTCTGGGACTCCAACGCCTCGCTGAAGGGCCGCCGCGTGGAACTCACCGGCTTCGCCACCCCGAAGAAGGACGGCGGCTGGTACCTCGCCCGGCTGACCATCAGCTGCTGCGCCGCGGACGCGCAGACCAGCAAGGTCGAGATCCGCGGCGTCGGCGCGCCGCCGAGCGGCGCCTGGGTGCGGATCGTCGGCATCTGGCAGCCCGACGGCCCGCCCGGTCAGGGCGGGGCCCTGCCCGTACTGGCCGCGCAGCAGTTGACAGGTACCTCGGAGCCGGGTGACCCGTATGAATGAGCGAGCCATGGTCAGCGGAGGAAGGTCGATGGTGCGCAGCTCTCGTGGCACCGCCGCGATGGTCGTGGCGGGAGTCCTGGTGGCACTCGCCCTGATGCCCGCAGGCGCCGCGCCGAAGCCGCCGAGCGTCGGCGCCGTCCCGGTGGCCGGCACGCCGAGCAGCGGCGGGGCCCGCACGGTGACGCTGGTCGACGACGGCTCCGCTGCGGACACCGGACCGCAGCCCGCGCAGCCACCCGTCGACAAGCTCAAGCCGGGCGAGCGGCCCCCGCAGTTCGCCGTCTTCTCCTGGGACGGCGCGGTGGAGGACGACAGCCACCTCTTCTCCCAGGTCCGGACGGCGGCCGAGGCGAGCAGCGCCCGGACGACGTTCTTCCTGCGGGGGATCGATCTGCTGCCGGCGGCGAAGGGGACGCTCTACCAGGCGCCGCAGCACGCCGTCGGTGACGCGGGCGGCCCGCTGCCCACCGATGACGTGATCAAGGCGACGCTGTCGCAGCTGGGCCGGGCGTGGCTTGATGGCGACGAGATCGGCAGCGGTTTCAACGGCCGGTTCTGCGGCTCCGGCGGCGCGGCGGCCTGGAGCACCCAGGACTGGGCGGGCGAACTCGACCTCTCCTCCTCCTTCGTCCGGTTCTGGAAGACGAACACGGGCTTCGCGGACCTACCCCCGTTGCCCTTCGACTACTCGAGCGAGCTGGTGGGCGGCCGCACGCCGTGTCCGGAAGGCCGGCCGAACCTCCTCCCGGCCGAGCAGGCGGCCAACTGGCGCTATGACGCGAGCGCTGACGGCGGCTCACCGGCCTGGCCGAGCCAGGTCGACGGCCTGTGGCAGTTCGCGCCCCAGCAGCCGCAGACCCGGGACGCCTACCTGAGCGCCTTCGAACGCGCCTACCAGGGCAACCGGGCACCGTTCCTCCTCGACACCCCGCTCCGGGCGGGGGACGGCGGCAGCGGCGTGCAGGCCGCCGAGGACGTGATGCGCAGTGTCTGCCGGCGAGACGGCGTGCGCTGCGTGTCCTTCCGCGAACTGGCCGACTGGCTCGACGCGCAGGACCCCGCCGTGCTGAGCCGCCTGCGCTAGCCGGCGCAGTCTGCCAGCCACAGTCGAACTCACCACGACACTTGCCACACGCCGGCAGGCCGAAGGCTGAGTGAGACACGCCGCTGCCGGCAGCACGGCATCGCGGACAAGGCCAGGGACGACCTGCTCGACGTGGTCGCTGATGTTCAGGGGCGCACGGCAGTCCCCGACAGGGTCACCACCCGATCAAAGCTGCTGTCGAGGTCCTCGTCACCGTGGTGCACGACAAGGAGGCCGCGTCCCCCGGTCTGCTCCTTCAGTGTCCGGAGCACCAGGTCCCTCCCGTTCTCGTCGAGGTTCGCGAACGGTTCGTCGACGAGGTAGAGGTCCGCGTCCTCACACAGGAGTGCGGCGACCCCGACCCGCTGCCGCTGGCCGGATGACAGCTCCGAGGGGAGCTGGTCAGCCAGGGCGTTCAGTCCCATCGATGTGCGCAGCCGCTCGTCGGCGACCAGTTCGCGTACCGGCAGCGGGGGCAGACTCACGGGAGCGGTCAGGCTCGCCACTCGGGGCGGCAGCGCGACCAGCCCGGTGTCGGGGGCAAGCGTCCCGGAGATAATGTGCAGGAGCGTCGTCTTGCCGCAGCCGTTGGGGCCCCGGAGCAGGACGTGCTCGCCGGCGCGCAGCTCGAAGTCGTCGATCGATATGTTGACGCCGTCGCCGTACCCGACCCGGGCGCCGTGGACCAGCACTGCGGGCCCCTCGTCGTGGTACGCGGTCGCCTGGGAGTCGCGCAGGGTGTGGATCCGCTTGAGTACGGCGGTACTCCGGCGGGCCTGCGGAATCATGTTGACCAGGTCGAAGATCCCGGTGACGGCCCGCCAGAGCGAGTTCACGAAGGCGAGAAAGCCGCCGAACGTCATCCGTCCGGCGAAGACGAAGTAGGCCCCGGTGACCATCGAGGCGGTGTCCGACAGGTTCATCACGAGGTCGCTCAGCGTGCTCTGCTTCTGGGCGAGCCGGTAGTTGGTGAAGGTGATGCCCAGGTAGCGGCTCAGTCCGTCCTTGTTCGCCGTTCGGGTGCCGGGCAGCAGCGACGGCAGACCGCGCAGCGCGTGGAAGGCGTCCAGCGTTCGGGTCAGCTTGTTGATGTACCCCGCCTCCGCGTCCCGTTCACGCTCGGTGTTGTCCTCGATCCGCTTGCCGATGGCGTTGCTCACGACCACCAGCGGCGGAATGATGACGAGCAGGATGAAGCTCGCCTGCCAGGACAGGTACAGCAGCACACCGAGGAAGACGGCGGACGCGAGCGCCTGCTTCGCGATGCGGATGCAGATGTCGACGGCCGGCAGCACGCCCTCGTAGACATCGTTGTGCACCCGGCTGACGTAGGAGGCGTTTCCGGCCTCCGACACCTTTCGGCCGTCCAGGGCGAGCGTGCGGTCCAGCAGTTCCATCTCCAGCAGCAGGACCAGCGAGTTCTCGAACCGCTTGCGCCAGCAGGCGATCCAGTAGCCCCCGTAGTTGAGGGTGAGTCCGAGCAGCAGGTAGCCGGCGCCGAGGGCGAGGAACCTGCGGAAGTTCCCGGCCAGGATCGCCGTGTCGAACAGTGCTTTGAGCAGCAGCGGGTGCACCAGGGCTTCGATGCCACCCGAGACCGCTTCGGCGACCATGATCACCACGAACCGGGTCCGGTGCCCGTGCAGCGTGCGCCACAGCTCCTTCACCGCGACACCTCGTCCAGCAGGAAGTCGGCCGTACCGCCGTGGTTCACGCGGTGCAGTACCCGCAGCACGCCGGCCGAACCGGTCAGGTAGTCACAGGAGCAGCGCAGCAGCCCCTCACCGGGGACACCCAGGGGCACCACCCCGTCACGACGTGGCATCCCGAACCGCTCGGCGGGCTCGAACAGGAACACCTTGTTCACGAAGTCGAGTTGCCGCAGTGCGGTGTCACGGTAGGAGGTGTCGCCAGTGATCGCGGCCGCGTCCAGCAGCGCGTCGGCGATCCCGGAGATGCCGAACGCGTACCCTGGCAGCACCGAGTACGTGAGGTCCAGCCCGCGCAGGACGGTTCGCGCGTCGTTCAGCCGGCCGTAGCGAAGCAGCACCTGTGCGACGCCCGCGGAGCCCACCTCGACGTACGGCTCCATGGTCCCCTGGTGTTCGAACATGACCAGGCCGTCTTCCAGGGGCTTGACATGGGCCATCTCCCAGTCCAGCGCGCCGCGTCCGAGCCGCAGGCAGCGTTCGTCCCCCGTGATCTGGTGCATCCGCAAGAGGAACATCGCGACACCGGCCTGACCGAAGCCCAGGCCGGTCAGCGGCCCGCCGGACGAGAACTCGTTGAGCCAGTAGACGTGCCGCCCGTCGTACTGCGCGGTGTCGCACAGGACCTGCGCGCACTCCTTGGCCGCGGCGAGATCGCGTTCGACGTGGCCGTCCAGGTAGAAGCGGAGATTGGTCATGCCCAGGCCCGCGAGGCCGTAGTAGAAGGTGTGGTCGCCGATCCCCGGTGCGCGCCGATTGGCCTGCGCCAGCAACTGCCGGGCCTGCGTGCGGAGTCCGAGCGAGTCAGCTGCCCAGGCGACGCCGGCCAGACCGTTCATCAGGCCGTCCGGGTACTGGGCGACGTCGATGTCGGCCAGCTCCTCGCGCAGCCAACCCAGCCATTCGGGACGGATCGGGACGCCGGATGCCTTCAGCGCCCACAGGACGCCGCTCGCTCCGAAGCCGAGGCTCAGCGGGTTGGTGATGTGCGCGAACGGGTCCACCGGAAAAAGCGTTTCCCGGTCGGTGTCGGCGGCGGCCTCGACGAAGGCGGCCACCCCGGCCTGGGCCTCGGCCAGCCCGAGCCGCTCCTCGACGACCAATCGCGGCGGTGCGGCCTTGACCTCGGCGACCAGCTCCTCCTCCTCCTCCTGCTCCAGGAAGTCGAGTACCTCGGTGAGCGTGATCCGCGCCTGCGCCAGGTCCGTGAGCAGGCCGTGGATGCGCGCCGGCCAGCCCAGACCGTCAGTGAAGACCCGGTAGAGGTCGAGGACGTCCGGGCGCAGGTACGACATGGCCGCGATCGGGAAGATGAAGTACGCCATGGTGGTCGCCACGCCGTACAGGTCGTCCTCCCGCACGGGCCCGTTGAGGCGGCGCCGGGAGTGGCTGAACCCCGGTGTGTACAGTTCGACCGGTTTCTCCAGGTGTGCGTCCACCGCATCGGCCTCGGTCAGCCGGCAGGACTCCAGGTCGACGACGGTGACCTCGAAGGTGTCGGGGTCGACGAGCAGGTTCGCTGCGCTGAGATCACCGAGGATCACCTGGCGGTCGTGGGCGGCCCGGACCGCGCGCGCGAGTCCGCGGAAGACGGCGAGGTAGATCCGCAGGAACTCCCGCGACTGCTCGACGGCGAACCCCGGCCGGGCGAGCGGGTTGCGTTCGAGCAGCACCGAGCGGATGTCCGTGCCGTCGACGAACTCCTCGGCGATGAAGTCGTGCTCCCAGTGGCGGAACGTGGCGATCGGGACCGGGAACGAACCGGTGTCGGCCAGCCGGTTCAGGAACGTCCATTCACGGGCGAGGATGTCCACCGCGTCGTGGTCCTGACGCGGGTTGATGTTCGTGTGCGGGCGGGCCTCCTTGAGTACCACGGGCCGGTCGCCGTTCGCCGTGTCCTCGGCCGTGTACACCCCTCCCGAGTTGGAGAACTGGATGGCTCCGGTCACCCGGAAACGGCCCCCGAGCAGGTCGCCTTGGTCCGCGTCGTCCGCCGGCTTCCAGTCGGTGAACGGCCAGGGCTGCCACGGCGGCTGGGCGTACCCGGGGCGCCGGTCGTCGGTGACCGGGCCGGCCGGGCCGACGATGTGCGGCAGCTGCCGACCCAGGACGTCCAGGGTGTGGGTGGGGAGGAGCTGGCCGTACCGGAAGTAGAGCGCCTTGCTGTCCCGGTAACGCAGGTCGGAGAGCACGTAGGCGCCCTCGGCGCCGTCCAGGATGCGGGCCAGATCAGCCAGGCACGCGCGGAACTCGTCGTCGTCGCGCGGGTAGACGGTGACGAGCTTTCCGCCGCTGCCCCGGGACATGGCCTTGGAATTGAGCATCTCGAATATGTTGAGATCAAGAGCGATCTTGAAGTCGATATGACATGTGGTCAGATACGTGATCACCGATGCTGCGACTTGGTGCACATTGCGCTGACTCGCCGACACGTGGATCTTCCAACCCTGCGCCGGCAGGTCCGGGTTGTGCCGGTAGCTCCACCAGATACCGCTGCGGACGAATCGCGCCCGTTCCTGCTCATCGAGCGGCGCGAGGAAGTGGTCGGGCCTCGGCTCGTAGTAGACATCGAGTGGGTCGAAGAACAGCGTGTTGTTCCAGGCGAAGAGGAATCGGTAGACCCATCGTTCGTCGCGCATGTCCGCCTCTGTGTGTTTGTCCGGGGACCGCCGCGGGCGGTAGGTGAGGGCAGTGGGCCGTGCGGGGGTGCGGCGCACCCCCGCACGGCCCACCGTTGGACTACTCTCGGCCGCCCGGGTCCTTCACCTTGCAGCAGTCGCTGCTGCTGCTGGTCACACTGATGGGGGTACCCATGCTCTGGCTGACGCGCGGCTTCAGGTTCTGAAGGTTGAGCACGCTCATGCGGATCATCTCCTCGCTGGTCGAGAGCGCGATGACGCGCTCATGGGGTGGAACGGATACCGGCCGATCGGCATAGCCGACGTGCGACGGTGCGGCGCACTCCCGCACAGCTCACCGTCGGATCGATCAGTTGCCGCCCGGGTCCTTCACCTTGCAGCAGTCGCTGGCGCTGCTGGTCGTACTGCGGACGGCAACACTGCTCGGCCTGACGCGTGGCTGCAGGTTCTGAAGGTTGAGCACACTCATCCGGACTCATCTCCTCGCTGGTCGAGAGCGCCACGACGCGCTCGTGGGGTGGAACGGGTACCGGCCGATCGGCATGGGCCAAGTCAACAACGCGCGCCGATCACGCACATCGGGGATCGCACCGCACGTTTCCCCCGCACCCTCCCCATGTTCCCCGTGCACCCTCCCCATTGGGGGTCGGCCTCAGTGGCCGGCGAGTTCGACGGACAGGGCGTGCAGCGCGGCCCGGTCGCTCCGGCCGGTCTTGCGCTGCAGGCTCGCCAGGTGCTTCTCCACCGTGCGCGGGGAGATGGACAGCCGCAGCCCGATGTCCCGGTTGCCGAGCCGGTCGGCGAGCAGAGCGAACACCTCGTACTCGCGCGTGGTCATCCCGAGCGCGCGCAGTTCGACCGGTATCTGCCCGTACCCGCCGCGGCGTTGGACGACGGTCGCGCCCGTGCGACGGAGCAGGGCCCGGCAGGCGGCCGCGACCGGGGCCACGCCGAGGGCGTCGAAGTAGTCCCCGGTGACGCGCAGCCACGCCACCGGGTCACCCCAGCCGTCGTTCAGCGCCGCCTCCGCGGCCAGCCGCAGGGCGAGGTGGCTGCCCGTCGGGAACGTGCCGGCGGACGACCACATGGCCTCGACGGTCAAGGTGGCCTGGTCGGCCTTGCCCTCACGGCCCAGCAGCACCGCCTCGGCGACCAGCAGGAACTGCCGGTTCCAGGCGAGTTCGGCCGCCGGGGCCTGCGCCGCGGTGGCGTGCTCGGCCCGGCCCGCCCGGCCGGCGAGCACGTCGAGCAGGGGACGCAGGCCGTAGCGTCCCGCCAGGTAGAAGAGGTTCGGGTGGTCGCGTTCCCAGTCCGCCGCCGCGGCGAGCTCGGCCTCGGCCAGCGCCCGGTCCTCCTCCAACAGCGCGCAGACGGCCCGGCACAGGCCGAGCATCACCGGCACCAGGAACGACCTGCCGCCGCCCGCCCGCTCGAAGGCCAGCAGTTCGTGTTCCATCTCCCGTCGGCGACCCTGGTGCGCCGCCAGGGTCGCCGCGGTCAGCAGCAGGTAACGATGGGTGGCGAGATTGCGCATCCGCACGGTGGCGTCGAGACAGCGGCCGATGATCTCCCGGGCCCGGGCCGGATCGCAGGTGAGTGCCGCGTACATGGCCAGCAGCCCCTCGGTCCGCTGCGTGAGGGTGATCGATCCCAGCTCGTCGGCCGCCAGCAGGGCCTGTTCGAGCAGGCGGGCCTCGCCGGTACGCATGAAGGCGTTGGCACCGAGCCGGATCAGTGCCTCGAACCGCCAGCTGGGCAACGCGTGGGCGTCGGCGACCGCGAGCATCCGCTGCAGATACCCGTCGGCTTCCTCGAATCCCCGCTCACGCGCGAGCATGGCGAGCAACTGCCAGGCCTGGCAGGCCAGGACGGGCAGCCCGTGCCGCTGGGCCACCTCGGCCGCCTCCCGGGCCTGCCGCTCGGCATCCGCCTGGCGGTCGTCATGCCCCGGCAGCAGAGCCAGGTGGCCCTGGACCACCGCGAGCGCCGCCGTCTGCGCCGGGGCGCCCCGGTCGCCGAGGAGGTGCTTCGCCGCCGCCAGCTGATCGCTGCTCTCGGTGCTGCGCTCGATGACCAGCGCAGCCCAGGCCAGCCGGGTGTGCAGGGCGATCCTGCGGTCGATGCTCGGCGCGGCGGCGCCGACGGTCGGGAGCGTGTCGAGCAACTCCAGCGCACGGTCCACCTGCCCGGCCTCCGCGAGGGCGTACAGCAGGGACTCGGTGATGTCGGTGCGGTCCGCGGCTGCGGCGAGCCGGTGCCCGTATTCGAGCAGGCGGATGGCCTGGCCGGACGTGCCGCCGGTCAGCGCCTGCCGTCCCGCCTTGGCATACAGCCGGGCGGCTCCGGCTTCGTCCCCCGCGGTCTCCAGCAGCGTCGCGGCGAGGTGGTGGCGTCCGTCGCCGAGCTCGGGCCCTGCCTGCTGGAGCGCGGTGGCGGCCCGGCGAGCGATGACGGCTCGTTCCGCACGGGAGACACCGGCCAGCAGCGCCTCGCCGATCAGTGCGTGACGGAACGCGTAACCGTCCACCGTGGTGCTGTCGGGGACGATGAGTTCCGCCTCCTCGGCCGCTCGCAGCTCGGCGAACAGGCTCCGCTCGTCGCTCCCGGTGACGAGCTGGACAGTGCCGACCGAGATCCGGGGGCCGAGCAGTGCCGCCACCACCAGGAACTCCCGCGTCTTCGGGCCCAACGCCTCGGCCCGGCGGCCGTAGGCGCGCACCACGCTCGCCGGCACGGCGGCCGTGAGGTCCCCGGCCACCTGCCAGAGCTCCCCCCTGCGGCGCAGCGAACCGGTGGCGACCATCTCGGCCAGCAACTCCTCGACCAGGTAGGGGTTTCCGCCACCGATCTCGGCCAGCCGGTCGGCCACCTCGGCCGGTACCTCCTCCGCCAGCGCGCCGAGGCAGCCGGCCGCGAGCGTCTGAACGTCCTGGACACCAAGTGGTCCGAGCGTGAGGACGGCCGCCGCCCGACGCCGTTCGACGGCCTGGAGCAGGTCGAACGCCGCCCCGGCCGCTGGGCGCAGGGTGGCCAGCAGAAGCACCGGCAGACCGGCCAAGTTGTCCACCAAGTACTCCACCACAGCGACGGTTTCGACGTCCGCGTCGTGCAGGTCCTCCAGCGCCAGCACGCAGCCGGTGTCCCGGCCGAGGACGGTGAGCAGGCGCAGCAGCGCCTCGGCGAACTCGATCACGCTCTCCGGATGGCCGGGGGCGGTAGCGGTCCGCCATTGCGGGACTGCCCGGGCCAGTGCCGACCGGTACGGACCGAGCTCGGCGTCCTGCGGCGGACCAGTGCGGCGGAAACGGGAGTTCAGCGCCTCGATGAGTGGGCGGAAAGGGGTGCCGGCAGCGCTCGGGCTGCCCCGGCCGCGCAGCAGCGGCACCCCCAGCAACGCGGCCTCGTCCGCACACTCGTCGGCCAGCCGGGACTTGCCGATCCCGGCCTCACCCGAGAGCAGCACCGCCCGGCCGCAGCCCTGGTGAAGCTCCTTCAGAGTGCCTCTGAGCAGCGAGAGTTCGCTCTCCCTGCCGACCGTTACCGGCGATTTGGTACGCATACCCGCAGGTTAATCGAGCCGACCGACGATCTGGAAGGGCGGCTTGGCTGCAGGACCGGCGGCGCGGCCCGGGTACCCTGCGTGGGCGCCCGGACCGCTGGGTCGGACGGGTGGGTGCTACGCGTCTGCCTCGGGCGACGTGACAGGACATGTCTGGGTCTCGATGATCGTCTCCGGCGGCCCCCACGCGTCGCGCTCCGACAGCAGGTCCGCCCGGCGAGTGAGCGCGCCGGAGGTCCAGAGGGCGATCTCACCCGCGGGATGCCCGAGTGACCCGTCGGTGCGCAGGTCCGGCTGCTTCCAGGAACGGACCAGGTCGATGGCTTCCATGGCGTTGTGCCTTCCTCTCTTCAAGCGTCCCGGCACCCATACCGGTGACGCACACTCAGATCCGGTGTCCGGGCTCGGCGTGCAGCAGCAGCGCCGAGGCGGTCCGGCCGGGGAACCCCAGTCGCAGCAGTCCGTGGCCGATGCCCGCGAGCCCGGTCAGCAGACCGGGGACGACGAGCCCACCGGGGGCGCCGCAGCTCGGCCCGTCCCGTTCGACGGCGGCCAGCAGCAGGTCCGCCCGGCGATGCCGGACGGCCTGCGACACGGGGTCGGACAAGCGGGTCAGCAGTTCGAGGCCGCCGAGTTCGCCGTGGCACAGGCTGTGGTCCACCGCGGGTGCCGCACGGGCGAGTTCCCGCACGGCTCGCTCGACCACACCCCGCAGCAGTGGGTCGGCCGCTGCGATCGGCCGGTCGGCCACCGCCAGCGCGAGGCCCGGCAGGCCTTGGCACCACGAGTCGCCGCGGACGCGCTCGGCGGCCGTCCGAAGAGCCGCCAGCCCGGCGCGCTCGTACCGGGCGCCACCGCCGTCGGACGCGAATCCGAGCAGCGCCCAGCCGACCCCGGCCGCACCCCGGTGCATGCCCGCCTCGGGTGGCAGCGGCCGGGCGGCGAGCTCGGCCGCGCACGACATCGCGCCGCGCCATGCCTCCGCCGAACCGGTGCTCCGGTGGATGGCGAGCAGGGCGGCGAGGCCGCCGGCCAGACCGTCGAGCACTCCTGACGTGGTGTCAGGTGTGGCCACCGAGACCGTGAGAGCGATCGCCGGAGCGGTCAGGGCACCGATCTCACGGTCGTCCAGTGCGTCGGCCACCGCGCTGACGGCGTAGGCGATGCCGCCCAGTCCGGCGAATCCTCCCGGCCCGACCGCTTCGGCATCCTTCGGTCCGTCCGCGAGCCGCTCCAGCAGGCCGGGAAGCGGCTGCAGCGCCCGGCGGGCGAGTTGCGCGTAGCGGTCGGACCCGGTGAGCCCGGCGAGTTGGGCGAGGAACAGGGCCACGCCGGTGAAACCGCCGCCCAGATCGGCGCCGCACGGCCTGAGTTGCCAGTACCGGTCCCCGAGCAGCTCCAGGTCGAGCCAATTCACCCGTGTGGGGCGCTGATGTGCCAGTTCGACGAGCCGGTCGCCGATGGACCGGGCGGCGGCGAGCATCCGTTCCGGGGCCGGACCGGTCGGCGGCCGGGCGGTGGTGAGTTGGATGCTGGGGAACTGGGCGGCGGACGACGGGTGCGGCGGAGCGGTCGACCTGGCGGCCATCGCCGCCCGAATGATCCACTCCTGTGCCCGACGGTCTTCCTCCCCCATCGCGCGGATCCGGTCGGTCGCCGCATCGAGGCCAGGACGTGTCAGGGCACCGGGAATCCGTGCCCCGGTGCCGCTCCACAGGTCCGGCGTGCCAGGCCGGGTGGTGAACAGGGGGATGTCGTCGTCCCACAACTGCGCCAACTCGTCATCCAGCAGGGCGGGGTGGCCCGGCCCGGCGAGTTCGTCCGTGCCCAGCAGCCCGAGCAGTGCGTCCTTGGCGGCCGCGTCTCGCAACACGTCGGGGTGCGTCGCTTCGGCCAGCAGGGTCGCGTAGGTCCGGGTGGGCCGCAGCACCACGCGGGCCACATCGGCCGCGAAGCGCCGCAACAGTCCTGACGGCCCGAGCAGTTCGTCCCGTCCGGCGACGACGGCCCGGTACCCCGCGCGGAAGCCGGCCAGCAGTGCGTCGGTGTGGGCCGCGGGTTCGGCCTGCGTCCCGGCGAGCCACGGCCGGTTGGCGGCGCCGGCGAATGTGCCGGCCTGGCGGACCAGCCGCATCCGGTCGGTACCGGCGTCCGCCCAGCCCACCGAGTCCACCGGCAGCGGCACGCCGGTGTCGCCGCCGAGCCCCGAGGCGTCCAGCGCCGTCCGGTCGCCGACCAGCAACTGCGGCAGCAGACCGGTCCGGTAGACCGACGCCCGCAGCGCCGCCGCAGCCGGATCCTCGGCCCCGTGCGTCGTGATCACCGGGTGGAAGAGCGTTTCGACATCGATCAGCACTGGTTCGTCACCGCGGGCGATCAGGTTCTCGCAGTGCAGGTCGGTTCCGTCCAGGGCGTACAGCAGGGCGAGCAGGGCGCCCTGCCGGCGGTAGAAGCGTTCGAGTTCCTCCGGCGTCGCACACGGCTGATGGGTGACGTGCTCGACCCACCCGTAGCCGTCCCGCTCCAGCAGGCCCAGCACCGGTAGCCCAGGCGCGCCAGGCCGGGCGTTGAACCACCCGGCCACCTCGTTGAAGTGCCGGTGCATGCCCAGCGGCCTCGGCTTGTAGACCACTCTGCGACCGTCGGCGAAGCGCAGGACGGCGACGCTGCGGCCCCGTTGGTGCCCGTCTCCGGCGCCGGCGTCCACCGCGACCAGGCAACCGGGATCGGCTCCGCCGAACAGGGCCGCGACGATCTCCACCCGGTCGGCATCGAAGCGGCCGAGCAGCTCGGCCAGTGCCGTGACGGCGTCGAGGCAGACCCGACCGAGCAGGCGCGCGAGGACCGGGTACTCGGCGAACAGCGAGGTCAGGCTCTGCGGGGCGGACATCAGGGCGACGAAGTCGCGGAACCGGTCGGACGCCGTGTCACCGACCAGTCGTTCGGACACCCTGGCCACGTTCAGTTCCAGCACGAGGGTACGGGCCGAGCGGCGCGTCAGGACACGGGCGAGCCACGGCACGAACGCGGCCCGGACCGCCGTGAGGTCGACCGCGGGCCCGCCGGTCTGAGCCGACAACCGCTCGGCAGCGTGCTCGGCCAGGGGCGTCAGCAGCGAGACGAAGCCGGTGATGCCCGGGAGTTCACCGGCGGGCGGTCGAGGGGCCGGCCGCAACACGGCCAGCGTCTCGTCGACGAAGGCAGCCCAGTCGGGCCGGTCGGCGGGGAACCGCTCGCCGCCGGACAGTGCCCGTGCCCACCACGCGTCCGCACCTGCCGCTGCCAAGGAACATGCCCGCGGATCCATCACAGGGCGGGGTTCCATGCCATCTCCCGGTTGAGGTGAAGTGCTGTGAGCGCCCGGGGCATTGAGCGTGCTGGTAACACTGGCAGACATCGGCCCGGTCAGACCAGGGATTCGGCTACCGCATCCGGTGACGGAGTGGATCACGTAGTCGGGGCACGTACTTCTATCGTTGTCCGGGCAGACCTGCTCGGACAGACTCGGTCATGGTGCCTGCGCCCGATCACCCGTCAATTCCTGTGGATGGCTGAGCCATGGTGGCGGCTTGGCGGTCTGAATGCCGTGCCAGCCTTTCGGTGACGCCGCGTTCGGTGGGTGCCGTCAGCCGGCTGCCAGGATCTGCACACCGTGTGCTTTGAGTTGCTCGACGACCGCGTCGTGGGGGTCGGCGTCTGTGATCAGTGCGCTGACTTTCTCCCAGGGCAGCACGCGGAACCGCGAAGCCGTGCCGATCTTCTCGGAGGAGGCGAGGATGTAGGTGTCCGCGGCCCGCGCGGACAGGGCGCGCTTCATCGCAGCTTCCTCGACGTCCGCGGTAGTCAATCCCGCTTCGGGGTGCACACCGGTGACGCCGAGCAGGCAGAGGTCGGCGGAGATGTTCTGCGCGGCCTCGACCGCGGCGGCACCGCAGGCTACCGCCGAGTGCTTGAAGACGCGGCCTCCGAGCAGGAAGAGCTCCGCCTGCGGATGGCCGAGCAGGGCTGCGGCGATCGTCGGGCTGTGGGTGATCACGGTGCAGGCCAGACCCTTGGGGAGCGCGTGAGCGACGGCGAGGGCGGTGGTGCCGCCGTCGAGAATCAGCGTGCCACCGGGCCGCACCAGAGCGGCGGCCACAGCGGCAACCTTCCGCTTGCCGTCCGGGGCCACGCTCTGCCGGGCGGCGTAGTCCACCACCGCCGGCGAGACGGGAAGCGCGCCGCCGTAGACCCGCTGGCACAGTCCCTCGGCGGCCAGATCGCGCAGGTCGCGCCGCACGCTGTCCTCGGAGATCCCCAGTTCGGCAGAGACGTCCTTAGCGACGATCTTGCCTTGGCGAGCGAGTAGACCGAGCAGGTGTTCGCGCCGTTCAGCAGCCAGCATCCTTATTCTCTCCTGTTCTTGCATGTTTCTGCATGTATGGTAGCGCCCGTGACCGACCAACCCATGCTCATCCTGATCGCCGGCCCCTACCGCTCCGGCACCGCCGGCGACCCGCAGGCCGCCACATGACAAGCCGCCCCGGCATCGACACCCCCGACCACCGCGGCCGCACCGACCTCGACCAAGCCGGACGCGACCTCGACCGCAACCCCGACATCCAGATCCGCGACGTCGAGCTCACCTCCCAGGGCTGGCACGTCCTGCGGCGCACCACCTTCGACTACCGCCGCCGCGACGGACGCTGGGAGACCCAGCAGCGCGAGACCTACGACCGCGGCGACGGCGCCGTCGTCCTGCCGTACGACACCCAGCGCCACCGCGTCCTGCTCACCCGCCAGTTCCGCTACCCGGCCTACGTCAACGACCACCCCGACGGCATGCTCATCGAAGCCGCCGCAGGGCTGCTCGACGCGGACGACCCGCCCGCCGCCGTCAGACGCGAGTGCGCCGAGGAACTCGGCGTCACCCTCGGCCCGCTCACCCACGTCCTTGACGCCTACATGAGCCCCGGCTCCGTCACCGAACGCCTCCACTTCTTCGCCGCTCCCTACACCCCGGCCGACCGGACCGGGACCGGCGGCGGACTCGAGGAGGACGGCGAGGACATCGAAGTCCTCGAACTGCCCTTCACCCAGGCCCTCGCCATGACCCGCGACGGACGCATCACCGACGCGAAGACCGTCCTGCTCCTGCAATGGGCAGCCCTGGACGGGCCCTTCGCCCCCACGGCGGACGGCCACTGACAACGCGTGCATGTAACGCACAGTCGCCCGCGAAGCCACTGGTACGCGGGGCGTCCTCGACCGGGACGCGGAACGGGCCTGGAACCGGCGACAGGGTGTTCACCGGCGCAGTCTCAGCCCTCCGGATGCGTCAGTGCCAAAGGACTTGCCGGCGGTCGGGCCTGGGCTTCGGAGCGGCCGCCTCGCGTGCGGGAGAGTCGGGGGAAGGTGTAGGCGGCCGCGTGAGTGCGGCTACGGCTGTTCCGGTGTCAGGCGGGTGGTGAAGCTGAAGCGGTCGCCGCGGTAGAGGGAGCGGACGCACTCGACGGGGCGTCCCTCCCGGTCACGGGAGACGCGGTTGATCAGCAGCATGGGCAGGGCGGGGCTGGTGCCGATCAGCTGCACCTCGCGAGGGGAGGCGAGGACCGTCTCGATCCGTTCGTCGGCTTCGGCAAACTCCACCCCGGCCGCGCGCAGGAACGCGTAGAGGGAGGTGGTCGGGTCGAAGTGGGTGGCGAGAGTGGGGAATCGCTGCAGCGGGAGGTAGGTGCTCTCCACTCCGATCCGCTCGTCGTCGGCCAGCAGCAGCCGCTCCAGGTGCACCACGGCGGCCGCGAGGGGGATCTGCAGGCGTTCGGCGAGGTCGGCGCCGGCGGGGAGCTGTTCGAGGGTGACCAACTGCCGCCCCGGGCGCCGGCCCTGCCTGCGGACTCCCTCGGTGTAGCTGGCGAGGATCAGCGGCTGCTCGAACTTGGGGCCCGCCACGACCGTCGAGCGGCCGCGGCGCTGGAGCCGGCCCTCCAGGCGCAGTTCCCTGATGGCCTGGCGCACGGTCATCCGGGAGACGCCGAAACGCTCCGCCAGCTCCCGTTCGGTGGGCACGACGGCGCCCTGGCTCAGGGTGTCCAGGACCGTTGAGATCTTGTGCTTCACCTGGAAGTACTTGGGAGCCTCGCCGTGCTCGGGCAGGCCCTCGCGGGCGGGCCGCAGCGCGGCGGACGGTGGAGCGCCGGCCTCGGCGGCAGGTGTGGTCACCCCGTCAACGGTAGCCGAGGCAGGGAGCGGCGAGCGCCGTGGCGCCGGGTGAACGCCGGCCCAACGCCAGTTCCGCAGCACGCCGTTCGCCCAGCCGTCGTCTGCCGGGCAGCTGCCGGTTGTGCGCCGTCCGCCCGGCACGGCCATCCTCGTCGCGATTGGGCTAGCCCAATTGTACGTACGCCTGTGGTTCGAACCCCGCTTCCCTCGGAGGAACTCGATGTACGGCAGACTCAGATCAATCAACCCGTGGACCAGCCGGGCGGTGGCCGCCGTGCTGCTCGGCGCGGCGCTGACCACCCCCGCCGCCTTCCCGGCCGCCGCTGCGACCACCAGTGCGAACCTCCTGCTCAACGGCGGCGCGGAGACCTCCCAGTGCAGCCCCGGCGGCTGGGAGGAGACCACCCTGGCGGGCTGGCAGATCACCTCCGGCGACCCGGTGATCAACTGCTACAACGCGACGAACGGCGCCAGCACCACCACCCCCGGCTCGCCGACCAAGGCGACCGCCTACTTCCAGGGCGGCTCGCGCGGCTCCTCGGAGATGACGCAGACCACCGACGTCTCCTCGGCCGCCGCCGCGATCGACGCGGGCGGCGTGCACTCCACCGTCTCCGGCTGGCTCGGCGGGGTCGGCAGCTACAACGACGCCGCCGCGGTGACGATCACCTACCTCGACTCCTCCGGCGCCTCGCTGGGCACCTCCTCCATCGGCCCGGTGCTGGCCGCCGACCGCTCCAACACCACCGAATTCCTGCAGCGCAGCGCCACCGCGACGGTTCCCGCCGGCACCCGCTCGATCCTGACCGCGGTCGACTTCACCATGACCGGGACGCAGAACGACGGGATGGCCGACGACCTCTCGCTGACCCTCGACACCCCGGCCACCGCCCCGACCCTGACCGTCCCCGCCTCCACGGTGCCCGGCTACGACCACGTCTTCGTCGTCATGATGGAGAACAACAACTACTCGGCGAGCTCCAACACCGTCGACGGCGGCGCCGGAGTCATCGGCAACTCCGCCGCCCCCTACCTCAACAACACCCTGCTCCCGATGGGCTCCCTGCTCACGAACTACCATGCCAACACGCACAGTTCCGACCCGAACTACGAGGCGATCGCGTTCGGCAACTCCTTCGGGCGCAGCAACCACAGCACTCCGGGGGCCGACTGCATCACCAACCCCGCCTGCGCCGCGACGAACAACGGACTGAACGACAACCTCGACGCGGCCGGCAAGAGCTGGAAGCAGTACGTCCAGAGCCAGACCAGCAACTGCCAGACCACCGGCAGCGGCAACTACGAGACCGACGACGTCCCGTTCTACTACGACCCCAAGATGCAGAGCGACAACGCCTACTGCCAGGCGCACTGGCAACCGCTGCCGCAGCTGCTCAACACCGACCTGGCAAGCACGGCGACGACCCCCGCGTTCGTGTGGGCCGACGCCGACTCCTGCTACGACATGGAGGGTTGCGGCATCGCGTCCGGTGACACCTGGCTGAGCCAGACCCTCCCCACGCTGTTCAACTCCCCCGCCTGGACGCAGCAGAAGTCGCTGCTCGTGCTCACCTGGGACGAGGACGGCGCGAACTCCCCCGGCGGGTTCGGCCCCGGCCAGACCAACCAGGTCGCCACCGTCCTGATCGGATCGCAGGGCACCGTCAAGGCCGGCTACCAGGACGCGAACCGCTACGACCACTACAGCACCGCCCGGGTCATCGAGGGCGCGCTCGGGCTGACCACGACGATGACCGACAACGACAAGTGGGCCACCCCGTACAACGAGGTGTTCACCGGCGCCGGCACCGGTGGGACTGGTGGCACCGGTGGGAACACCGTCACCCTCGCCGACCCCGGCGCGCAGACCTCCACTGTCGGCACCGCGATCAGCCCGCCGCAGATCCAGGCCTCGGACTCGGACCCCGGCCAGACCCTCACCTACGCTGCCACCGCTCTGCCCGCGGGCCTCACGATCGACGCGAGCACCGGACAGATCACCGGCACCCCGACCGCCGCCGGCACCTCCACGGTGACGCTCACCGCCACCGACACCAGCGGCGCCAGCGCCGGCACGTCCTTCACCTGGACCGTCGCGCCCGCCGCCGGATCCACCTACACCGTCCCGATCGTCAACCCGGGCGCCGAGACGGGAGCCTGCCAGTCCTCCATGGGCACCGGAACCCCCGCCCAGGCCTGGACACTGACCAACTCGCCGCAGCAGGTGTGCTACGGCGCGTCCGGCGGCTATCCGACATCCGCCCAGGGACCGACGTCCCCGGCATCCCCGGGCAACGCGTTCTTCGACGGCGGGAGCACCGCCACCGCCTCGATGACCCAGAACGTCAGCGTCGCCGACCACGCCGGCCAGATCGCCGCCGGAAACCTCCCCTACACGCTGTCCGCCTGGATCGGCGGCTACGCGACGCAGGGAGACAACGCCGGACTCACCGCCACGTTCCTCAGCTCCTCGGGCGCGTCACTGGGCACCGCCACCCTCGCCCCCGTCACCGCGGCCCAGCGCGGCAACCAGACCGAACTGCTCTACCAGTCGGCCACCGGCACCGTGCCCGCCGCCACCGCATCCGTCAAGTTCACCGTCAACTTCACCCGCCAGGCAGGAACCGGCGACGACGGCTACATCGACAACATCGCCATGACCTTCCCCAACTGACAGCAACGAACACCCACTCCAGGCCCGCTACGCGGGCACCATCTCCTGAGCGGGGACGCGCCTCGGTGCGTCCCCGCTTTCGCGCGTGCCGCAGCCGCCGACGGCGACAGCGACAGCGACAGCGACAGCGACAGCGACAGCGCTGGGCCGTAACCGAAGCAGGGGCCAGGGCCTCAGCTGAGCGGTACCCGACTCGCGCAGGCCGGTCGGGTCGCCGCGCAGGCGGGGTCGATGCCGGCCTCAGGAGCGGGTAGGGCCGCCGCCGGTATCCTGCCCGACATGATCAACTCATCTGCGGGCCTTGACGATACCGAGGTTGCGATAGCCGCGGCGTGTGCCGGAGCCGACGTGGTGCGCGGCATGTACGGTCGGCGGCTCGCCCGCATCGACAAGGGCGGCGGGGACTTCGCCACCACCGCCGACGTCGAGGCGGAGAAGGCGATCCTCGGCGTGATCCGCGCCGCCCGACCCGATGACGCGGTGCTCGGCGAGGAGGGCGGGCGCCACGGTAGCGCCGAGGCCGTCCGCCAGTGGCTGGTGGATCCCCTGTGCGGCACCCTCAACTACGCCGCCGCCACCGCACTGGTGGCCGTCAACGTGGCGCTGCGCGGCGCAGCGGCGGCGGTAGCCGACCCGTTCAGCGGCGAGGTCTTCTTCACCGACGGTGAGAGCGCCCGGGTACGGCACGACGGAACCGAGGAGCAGTTGGCACCCACGTCCACCACCCGGCTGGTGGACGTCAATCTCGATCCGCCGTTCCCGAGCGCACCCGGCGTACGCGCCGTGGACCTCCTGGCCCACCCCGGGTTCGTCGAGCAGTTCCGGCCGCGAGTCGTGTCCACGACGCTGGCGTTGGCCTGGGTCGCCGCCGGCAAGCGTGCCGCGTACGTCACCGACGGCGGTGATCTGTCCGGGAGCGTGCACTTCGCCGCCGGCATCGCCCTGTGCCAGGCCGCCGGCTGCGTGGTCACCGGGATCGACGGCGCACCGATCGGACCGGCGGGCCGCGGACTGGTCGCCGCCGCCGACACCGAAACCCACGGGCTGCTGATGTCGATGCTCCACAGCCGAAGCGGCCGAAGCGGCCGAGCCCAGAGCACCCCGCACGGCCGTCCCGCGTCCTAGGGTGGTGGCCGTGATCGATGCCGATGATGTCCGCCGTATCGCGCTGTCCCTCCCGCAGACCGCGGAGAAGGAGGCGTGGAAAATTCCCACGTTCCGGGTGGCTGGGAAGATGTTCATCACCGTCCCCGACGATCAGACGTCCTTCGCCGTGCGGTGCCCCAAGCATGATCGGACGGAGCTGATCGCCTCGGAGCCGGAGAAGTTCTGGGTGCCGCCGCACGAGGCGAGTTCAGCCTGGGTGCGCGTGCGGCTCGGCGCCCTGGACGACCTGGCCGAGCTGTACGACATCCTGGTGGACTCCTGGAAGCAGGCCGCACCCGACCACCTCGTCGAGGCGTTCGACGCTGAGGCCCGGCCGCGGTAGGCGCTGGGCGGTGGGCCGTTGGGGCGTCACGATTGCCGACGCGCTTCGAGGCGGGCCGGGGCGGGCCAGTGCACGTCCCGGACCCATCCGAGACGCTCGAAGAGGCGGATGACCACAGCGGACGGGTCGATCTGGCCGCGGTCGACCCCGTGGCGGGCGCTGGTGGGCTCCGCGTGGTGGAGGTTGTGCCAGCTCTCACCGAAGGAGAGCAGGGCCAGCGGCCACAGGTTGGTGGCTCGGTCGTGTCGGCGGGTGCGGAACGGGCGCCTTCCGATCATGTGGCAGAGCGAGTTGACGCTCCAGGTCACGTGCTGCAGCAGGGCGACGCGCACCAGGCCGGCCCAGAGCAGGGCCGTCAGTGCGCCGTGCCAGTTGCCGCCGATCGCCCAGCCCACCGCGAAGGGCAGGGCCAGGGACAGGATGCACAGGGCCGGGAAGGCACGGGTGATCGCGCGCAGATCCCGGTCGGCGAGCAGATCCGGGGCGTAGCGGGCCGGTGGTGTCACGTCGCCGGTGAACAGCCAGCCGATGTGGGCGTGTGCCAGGCCGCGGAGCTCGGCTCGCATGGTGGTGCCGTAGCGGAACGGTGAGTGCGGGTCGCCCGGGCGGTCGGTGAAGGCGTGGTGGCGGCGGTGGGTGGCGACCCAGCCGATCACGTCACCCTGGAAGCTCATCGACCCGGCCACCGCGAGTGCGACCTTCAACCCCCGGGTCGGCACGAAGCTGTGGTGCGTGAGGCCGCGGTGGAATCCCACCGTCACGCCCAGGCCGGTGATCGTGTAGAGCACGACAGCCAGGACGACATCCAGCGGCCCGATCAGCCGTCCCCACAGCACCCAGCCCGCCAGTCCCAGTGCGGCGAAGGGGAACATCACCACCAGTGCGGTCGCCACCAGTTGCCAGCGCGGCACGGTCACGCGGTCGGCTGCCTCGTCACGTGGGAACGGCGACGTGCCGTCGTACGAGGGCTCCTGCGGGGGCTTCTGCGGCGGTTCGCGCGTCACGGCGGCACGCGCGTGGGCCGATGGCTCTGTCGTCTGCCCCGAGATGGACACACCCTGCTCCTTTGCCGTCTCGTCTGCGACGCAGCCAGGGTCAGGGGCAGCTACTGCACGGGCCGCCGTGGCGGCCCAGCGCCACGGCGGTCCAGAGTGTGGTTCGTCTCAGCGCCCCCGGGGCCCGACGAACGAGATGGCTCGCGGACAGAACCGGCGGCTCCCTTCCACGATATCCCCCGGGTGGTCCCGGATGGCCGTCTGAGCCCCGGCCGTTGATCGCCGTCCGGACCGGGTCGGTGATCCGCCGATCAGACCGAACCGGCTTCCGGCTCGGTCTCCGGCTCGGCTTCCGGCTCAGGCTCGGGGGCGGTGGCGCGGTGCTGGGCGGCGACCGCCCTGCTCAGCGCCTCCCGCAGTTCGGCCGCCGACTGCTGCGGGTTCTCACTGGTGGCGCTGATCCGGGCGAAGGGTGCGGGCTGGCGCAGGTCGACGCAGACCACGCCGCGCCGCTTCGGGCGGACGGCGACGAAGTCCCGCCCGCCCGGATGCCGCCAGACCCCCAGCCACCGCGCACCGGGGACCTGTACCCCGTGCTCCCTGGTGCCGCGCAGGGCTCGCCACGCGTCGGGCTGGAAGGTGACGTCCTCCACCGCCGCCACAGGCACCCGGATGTCCCCGTGCCGGGCTGCGGCCTTCTCCAGGCGGCCCAGCCGGACGACCAGTTCGTCGCCGTCGATCGCTATCTTCGTCATCGCTTCATCCTCGCCGTTCCTGCGGCTGCCGCGCGCTGAGGGCGGCAGCCGGGGCTGCGCGGAGCGTCACAGAGCCCGGGCACCGGGGCTCACGGGACCATGCGGGAGCCGGTGTCCGCGGCCTCGGATCCAGCCTCGGGTTCGGGTTCGGCCTCGGGCTGGGGTCCGCAGGCGGGCGGTCCGGGCTGCGGGGGCTGGGCATGGGCGTGAGCGCCGAGCGGACGAGCGCCGTGCCGCTCGGAGCGGTGTCCGCGGGCGTCGGTGATGCGCTGGCGGGGCGTGCTGGTCATGCCGGGCGGGACCGGGATCGGCCGCCGAGCCAGGATCCTGCCCACCCAGCGGTGCCCGCACTGCGGACAGTGCGCAGCCCCTGCGGGCGTGTACGGGGACTCCACAGCGACACCGTCGCGGGAGAAGTACTCCCAGTCGGCTCCGTCGTCGTCCCGGTAGCGCTGGACGTCGAAATCGGTGCTCCACTGGTTCCAGCAGTGGCCACAGGTGAACTCCACGCGCTCCAGGGCCAGCTCCGTGATCATCGTCTCCACCTCCCACCGAACGCCGTACGGCGGCCCGCTCCGGCCCGCTCCGGCTCGCAGGCGGGAGCGCTCCTCCCTTGGCTGTGCGCCTACCCACCGATACTCCGATATACCTCCGCCGGCGGTGTCACGGCAACCGCTCACCAGGGGCCGCACCGGCGACGTCTGCGGAACCCGCACGCTGGGTGTTTCGGGCGGCCCGTTCAGCCCCGGCGGAGTTCGCCCGCCTCGCCGAGCCAGACCAGCCGACCGCGCTCCAGAACGTGCACCACGGCGTCGTCCGGTGCCCAGGGCGGCAGGGTGCGTGCGGTCAGCAGGACCGCGCGGCCGGCCCGGGCCCGGTCGGTGAGCATGCCGCGCAGCCGGGCCACCACGGCGGGGGCCAGGCCGCGTTCGGGTTCGTCGAGCAGCAGCAGGGCAGGGTCGGCCAGCAGCGCCCGGGCGAGGGCGACCAACTGCTGCTGCCCGCCGGAGAGATCGGTGCAGCGGCGGCCGAACAGTGCGGTCAGCTCCGGGAATCGGGCCGCCGCCCGGTCGGGCGGGCCGGACAGGCCGAGCGTCTCGGCCACCGTCAGGGTCGAGAAGACCGCCCGGCGGGCCGGGACCAGCACCACGCCGAGCGCGGCCCGGCGATGGGCGGCCAGCGTGGTGACGTCCTGTCCGGCTACGGTGACCCGACCCTGGTAGGGGCGGGCCAGGCCGGCCAGGGTCGCCAGCACGGTGGAGCGCCCGGAACCGTTGCGGCCGACCAGGAAGCCGAGCCGCCCGTTCGGGCAGCGCACGTCCACCCCGTGCAGGCGCTCGACCCTTCCGTAGCGGACCCGGACGCCGCGCAGCTCGGCGGCCAGGCCGCCGCCCATCGGAGCGCCGCCCGTCGCAGCGCTCACCGTCGGAGCGCTCACCAGAGCCGCCGGACTCGCTGGTCGGCGAGGACCCGCTCGATCGGACCGGTGGCGACCACCCGGCCACCGTCCAGCACGTACGCGAGTTCGGCGAGCCGGGAGACCAGCCCGAGGTCGTGCTCGACCAGCAGTACGCCCGCGCCCTCGCGGGCCACCAGGGCCAGCACCCGGGCGACCCAGGCGACTTGGCCCGCGTCGAGGCCAACCGAGACCTCGTCCACCAGCAGTACGCGCGGCGATCCGGCCAGCGCTCTGGCCAGCTCGACCAGCCGGAGTACCCCGAGCGGCAGGTCGCCCGCCGGGCGGTGGGCGAGCGAGGTCAAGCCCAGCAGCCGCAGCGCGCCGGCCACCCGGTCCCGGACCGCCAGCGGGTGGCCGGCGCGCTGCCGCTGCTGCTCGGCGCCGACCTGGACGTTCTCCGCGACCGTCAGCTCGGGGAAGACGGCCACCTGCTGGAAGGTCCGCGCCACGCCCAGCCGGGCCCGCCGGTGGCAGGGCGACCGGGTGATATCGCGGCCGTCGAGCAGGATCCGCCCGCCGTCGGGGCGGGCCAGTCCGCTGAGGCAGTCGAGCAGCACGCTCTTGCCCGCGCCGTTCGGGCCGACCAACGCGGTCACCCGGCCGGGGCGGACCACCAGGTCCACGCCGTCCACCACCGCCACGCCGCCGAGCCGCCGCAGCACCCCGCGCCCGGCGAGCACCCCGGCGCCGTTCTCAGCCTCGGTCCCGCTGCCGCTCATCCCGCCGCCGCCCGCCGGACCCAGCCCGCGAGCCCGCCGGGCAGCCACCCCGCCCCCGCCGCGAGGGCGCCCACCACCACGGCCGACATCCCCGGCACGGTCGCCGCGTCCAGCCCCACCAGGGCGAACGCCGCCAGCACCGCGCCCACCGCGCTGTCCACCCCGGCCACCACCACGGCCGCGAACCAGAGCAACCCCTGCAGCGGGTCGAACACCGAGGCGTCGAACGCCTCGCCGCCCAGCGCGAGCAGCACCCCGCCCGCGCCCGCCAGTCCCGCGCCCAGCCCGAAGACCAGCAGCTTGACCCGGGGCACCGCCACCCCCGCCGCCCAGGCGCCCGCCTCGTGGTCGCGCATCGCCACCAGGGACCGGCCCAGCCGCCCCCGTCGCACCGCCGCCACCAGCAGCGCGCTCACCCCGAGCACCGCCAACTCGGCGGCGTAGAAGGCGTGGTCGCCGCGCAGGAAGACAGGTCGCCGCACGGTCAGGCCGGCCGTCGCGTAGGGCTGCTCGAAGACGAAGCGGCTCAGCCCGACCGCCAGCGCGAAGGTCACCAGCGCCAGCACCAGGCCGCGCCGGTGCACCACCGGGCGGCCGATCAGCACCCCGGCCGCCGCCAGGCCGAGGACGGTGACCACCAGCGCCGCGCCCACCGGGACCCGTCCCGAGGCGAGCAGCGCGGCGGCGAGCGCGCCCAGGCCCGCGAAGGCGCCCTGGCCCAGCGAGACCAGCCCGCCGCCACCGGTCACCAGCACCACCGAGAGCAGGATCAGCGCCAGCGCGGGCACCGTCAGCACGGCCCGCACCCCGCCCGCCCGCAGCGCCAGCGGGGTGAGCAGCGCGAGCGCGCAGGCGGCGGTCGCCCAGACCCAGTTCCAACCCCAGCTCCAGCCCCAGCCACCACCGTGCGGCCGCCCGAGCTGCGGCAGCCCGCCGCCGCCCAGCAGGCCCTGCTCGGCGAAGCCCTCGACGAAACCCCACGGCACCAGAGCGGCCACCAGCAGCGCCACCGCGAACAGGTTGGACTGCACGGCGTCCAGCAGCGGCCCGAGCATGCCACCCGGATGCAGCCAGGTCAGCTCGGACTGGCCGATGCCCAGCGCGAGCCCGACCGCCACCGCGATCGGCAGGCTGCGCAGCCGGGCCGCCACCGCGACCGCGAGGGTCTCCATCACCAGCAGCGGCAGTCCGTACGGGTCGAGCAGCACCAGCGGCGCCAGCAGTACGCCCACCAGCCCGGCCGTGAAGGAGCCGAAGGCCCAGCCGGCCGCCGCCACCCGCCCGGCGTTCACCCCGGCCAGCTCGGCCAGGGTCGGATCGGCGGAGACCGCCCTGGCCCGCACCCCGAAGCCGGTCCACCGCCCGACCGCCCAGAGCGCTACCGCGATCACCAGCACGGTGCCGAGCTGGGCCACCGCGTCCACCCGGAGCAGGTGGCCGCCGGGCAGTGTGACGGTCCGCGCCGGGACCAGCGCCGGCACGTCGGCCAGCGGCGTGGTGCCCCAGATCGCCGCGACGGCGCCGATCAGCAGCACCAGGACGCCGACGCAGGCGACCACCAACTCGCCGGTCGCCGCCTGGCGCCGCTGGAGCGGTCCGAAGACGGCCAGCTGGAGCAGCACGCCGAGGCCGGGTGCCACCACCAGCAGGCAGAGCACCGCGCCCCAGCCCACCGGCCACCCGCGCACCACCACCAACTCCCGCAGCAGATAGGCGATGAAGACGGCGATGCCGCCCTGCGCCAGATTGAGCACCCCGGTCAGCCGGTAGCAGATCACCAGTCCGACCCCGCTGAGCGCGGCCGCGGCGCCGACGGCCACGCCGGCCAGCGCGAAGTCGATCGCCAGCCCGGGGTCGGCCATCAGAGCGGGCCGTCCGCGGGCAGTACGTCCGGCTCGCAGACCGGACACGGCGCCAGCCCGCGCGCCCGGACCGCCGCGCCGTCGACCGGGACGGCCTGCGGTTTGCCCGCCACCAGCGGGCAGCCGGGGCGGTGGCAGAGGGTGCCGCCGGGCACCGCGACCAGGCCGCCGCCCGCCACCGCCGCCCCACCACCCGTGTCGGTCCAAACCTCGGGCGGCCGCCAGTCGACGGCGGTCGACTCGGCCGGGGTCGGGCCTACGGTCAGGGCGTCCGCACGGCCCGCGCCCGGGGTGCGCAGCGCAGCCCAGACCACGCCCGCCACGATCAGCGCGGCGCCCGGCGCGGTGGCGGAGGCGAGGTAGGGAAGCTGTCGTGCGGTCAGCCGCTCGCCCGAGACGGCGTACCAGCCGAGCACGCACATCGCCCCACCCAGCAGGGCCAGCAGCCAGCCGAACGGTGCGCCGGCGAGCAGCAGCCGGGTGCGGGCCGGGCGCCCCGAGCCGTCCATCGCGATCCCTTCCGCCGCCCCGCCAGAGGGCCGGCGTCCCGCCGGCCGCGCCGCCCGGGCTCGCCCGCCCGTCGTGTTGCGGGCCGGCGGTCGATCGGCCTTCATAGTGTCACCTGCGTCACACTCGGTCGCAGCGCGAGACCAGGTGGAGAAACCCATGCGCACCATGCCCAACGACCGGCCGGCCGACCCGGCGCGGTGCCCGTCCGCAGAGCCGCGGTCCCACTCGTCCGGCCGCCTCGGGCCTGTCCTGCCGCTGCTTCGCACGGCGGCCGCCGTGCTTGGCGTCCTGCTGCTGGTGGCCTCCTGTTCGAGCAGCAAGAAGAGCAGTTCCAGCACCACCCCGACGCCTGCGGCGAGCAGCGTGCCGGCGGCGCCGTCCGGGTCCGCCGCGTCCTCGCCGTCCGCGACCGGCAGCGCCCCGGCCGACGTGGCCGCCGCCACGGCGCAGGTCACCCAGAACTGGCAGAGCTTCTTCTCCCCGGCCACTCCGATCAGCACCAAGGCCGGGCTGCTGCAGAACGGCGCCCAACTCCAGCCGCTGCTCCAGGTCTTCGCCGCCGACCCGCGGATCTCGCAGATCAGCGCGCAGGTCACGAACGTCCAGTTCAGCTCCGCCGGCACCGCGGTCGTCACCTACAACCTGCTGCTGCAGGGCCAGGTGGTGCAGCCCAACGCGGCCGGTCAGGCGGTGCTGGAGGACGGCACCTGGAAGGTCTCGCAGAGCACGCTCTGCGGGCTGGTCGCGCTGAGCGGCAACACCGCGGCCAGCGCGGTGCCCGGGTGCAGCAGCTGATTTCGGCAGGGCGAGGCCGGACCCGGACCGGTAGGGTGGCCGCCACGCTGGCGGCCACCCTGCTGGTGCTGTCCGGCTCGCTGGCCGGCTGCGGCTCCCGGCTGCCGCAGAGCGACTTCGCCGCGCCGAGTCCGACGGCCGCCGGAGGCAACCCGGCCAGCGACACCGGGGTGACGCCGAGCCAGATCAAGATCGGCATCGTCACCTCGCTGACCAGCCCGCTCGGCACCGAGGTGCTTTCCGGGCCCCGGTACGGCGCGCTGGCGTTCTTCCAGGCACTGAACGCGGCCGGTGGCCTGCACGGGCGGACGGTGCAGGTGGTGACCTGCGACGATTCCGGCAACGGCTTCGGCAACCAGCAATGCGTGCACAAGCTGATCGACCAGGACCAGGTCTTCGCCTTCGCGGCGGGCAGCGTGCTCGACTACGCGGGAGCGCCGTACGTCAACGGCAAGGCGGTGCCGGACGTGGGCAGCCAGCCACTGGGCACCCAGTACGACCAGTACCCGCACCTGTACGGGATCTACGGCAGCAACGCCCCGCGCGAGGGCCGCTCGGTCGGCTGGGACGGGACGCTCTTCCTCAGCACCGAGGTCTACCGCTACTTCAAGCAGCGGCTGGGCGTGCGGCGGGCCGCGGTGGTCGCCTACAACCAGGCGGAGTCGCTGAGTTACGCGCACCAGCTCGAGCAGGGCCTGGCGGCCGAGGGCTACCACGTGCTGATGAAGACGGTGGACCTGGCGCTGCCCGCGTTCGCCGCGGTGGCCACCGCGATGGCCTCCGACGGCACCCAGATCGTCTTCGACGCGATGGACACCCGGGGCAACACCGGGCTCTGCCAGGCACTGGACGCGGCGGGGGTGCGGCTCGCCGCCAAGGTGACCAATGTGCAGAACTGGACCCAGACGGTGGCCCGCGACTACGCGGCGGCGCCCGGCTGCCGCAGCGTCCTGTGGGCCACCTCGTCCAGCCGCAACTACGCGGACACCCGGTACCCCGCCGTCCAGCAGTTCCGCAGTGCCATGGGCCGCTTCTACCCGGACCGCGAACCGCTGCTGTCCGCCTGGGAGTTGGAGGGCTGGGCGGGTGCGCAGTGGCTGACCGACGCGATGGACTCCTGCGGGGCGACGCTCACCCGGGCCTGCGTGGAGCGGTTCATGAACCGGGCCCAGCCCTATGACGCGCACGGGCTGCTGATCCCCGCCGACTTCGCCCGCGAGCCGCGCCCCAGCGGCCTGACCCGCGCCTGCCTGAACGTGGCCCGCTGGCAGGACGCCACCCCGGCGGGCGGCTCCGGCTGGGTCACTCAGGTGCCCGACATGGACACCGACTGCTTCGACGTACCGCAGCTCCCCTACCAGCCCTGAACCGCCGGCCGACCCGGACCTGACACTCAGCACACGTGTTAGCGCGGCAGGCTCTGGGTGATCCGCCACAGACGACGCGGCAGCTCGCCTTCCTCGAAGGCGTCGACCTCCCGCAGGATCCAGCCGTCGGCGAGGGCATCGACCAGGTTGCGGGAGAAGAAGTGCACGGCGAAGCCGCCGTGTTCGAAGATGCCGTCGCCCCGCTCCGTGCCGGCTCCGTAATGGGCGTCCCCGGTGTGCCGCACCGTGTAGACGAAGGTGCCGCCGGGCCGCAGGACTCGCCGGACCTCGCCGACGAGCGCGTGGATCTGCGCGGTGCTCAGCGCCATGCACAGCAACATGTGGGCGAAGACCGCGTCCACCGAGGCGTCCGGCAGCGGCAGCGGCTCGCGCACGTCGTGCACCGCCGTGCTGACCCGCCCGTCGACACCCTGGGCACGCGCGGCCTGGTCCAACTGCTCCAGACCGATGGCGGAGAAGTCGGTGGCCCACACGGTGAACCCCTCGCGCGCGAAGTACAGGGCATCGCGGCCGTGCCCGGCCCCCAGCTCCAGGACCTCGACCGCCCCGACGGTACGGAACACCGAGGCGGCGTGAACCGCGGCGGCGGAGGGCTGCCCGCCGTACATGCCCGGGTGGGCACGATAGGTGTCCTGCCAGTGCCGCCGCTGCGCATCCGCCAGGTCCGACTCTTCACCCGTCACGCCACTGCGCTCCCGCTCCCGTTCCCCGCTGCCGCAGGTCTCGATCTTCACCTGGTGAACAGGGTTGCATACCTGGACAGGTACAGCGGCCAACCCTCGTCGCCGGCGACGCCTTCGGCGACGGCCTGCCAACCCGGGCCGTGCCGGTCGATGTTGCGGTGCTCCAGCTCCACCCGGGTGCGCCCGGAGGACTCGGCGATGAACCGGACAAGGGCGCGGGCCTGGTCACCGAGCGGGCCGTGGGACCCGGCGTATATATCGACTCAACCCGGCGACCAGCGGGCGGGCGCGCTCAACTTCCCGGCAGGGCCTGCGGAAAGCGGAACAGCCCCTGCGGGTCGTAGGCCTGCTTCACCTGCCGCAGCCGGGCCAGGTTGGCGCCGTAGTACGCCTGCTGCCAGCCGGCCAACTGCGGGTCCAGGTAGTTCTGGTAGGCCTCCCCGCTCGCGTACGGGCGCATGGTCGACCAGACGTCCTGCAGCCAGCTACGGGACTGGTCCACCGCCGGACCCGAACCCGCCCCGGGGTCGGGGTAGTTGGCGATGTACTGGGCGATGAACAGCGCGTCGCGGTGGACGAACGCGGTGTCGCCGGGCGCCACCCGGTTGACCGCGCCGCCCAGTGCGTCGAAGGTCACCGCCGCGCTCCCGCCCTGCGGCACGGTACGCGCATACCGCTGGACCGCCGCCACCAGCGCCGCGATGCCACTGCCGCTGATCGCCCGGTTGTAGAAGTCGGAGCGGGCCGCGTACGACTCGCGGGTCAGCCGGCCCTGCGGACTGTGCCCCGGCAGGCTGCCCGGCAGATGCGCGGCGGCCTGCGACCAACCGGAGACGCCACCCATCACCTGCATGGTGGCCAGGTAGGACGCCGAGTGCAGCGAGACGGTGCCGGGCGGGACCGCAAGACGGCTGATCTGGTTCGCCAACTCGGCTTGCGATCCGAGGTAGTTGACCGTCGAGGTGACCTGGAGTCGGCCGTCCGGCCAGGTCAGCAGATGCAGGTCGGCCCAGAGCTGGTCGGGGGCGGTCGGCGCCCACTGCTGCCAGGCCTCCACCACCTTGGCCGCGGACGACCACGGCCAGGAGAGGAAGCCGTACGCGCAGTCCACCGCCGGGCTGGTCCGGAAGTCCAGCGAGGTCACGACGCCGAAGTTGCCCCCGCCCCCGCCGCGCAGCGCCCAGAACAGGTCCGGTTCCGCCTGCGCGTCCACCCGCAGGATCCGGCCGTCGGCGGTCACCACCTGAGCGCCGGTCAGGCTGTCGCAGGTCAGCCCGTACGCCCGGCTGGTGACACCTATCCCGCCGCCAAGCGTCAGCCCGGCCACGCCGACGCTGGGGCAGGAGCCGGCCGGGATCGTGACGCCCCGGGCGGCCAGGCCGGTGTAGACGTCGATCAACCGGCTCCCCGCGCCCACGGTGGCCGACCCTGCGGAGGCGCTCACCGCGTTCAACTCGCTGACGTCCAGCACCAGTCCGGTCCCCGAGGACCAGCCCGGGTAGCTGTGGCCGCCGCTGCGCAACGCGACCGGGACGGCGTACCGGCGGGCGAACGCCAGCGCGGTGACAACGTCCTGGGCGCTCGCCGCGTACGCGATGCCGCCCGGGCGCACGGTGTCGAACTGCGGCTGGTACAGCCGGCCCGCGGCCGCGTAGCGGCTGTCGCCGGGCAGCACCACCGGACCGCTGAGGTCCTTGGCCAGCGCCGCCCAGTCGGCCGGCCCGGCCGACGCGGTGGACGCGGTGGACGGCGACGTCGCGGAGCCGGGCCGCGGTGTCGAGGGCCGGGCACTGGCGCCCGCGGCACCGGTCCCGGTCTGCGTGCCGGAGCCCGCCGGGCGGCCGGCCGAACTGCACCCCGCCAGCGCGGCCGCCGCGGCCGCCCCCATCCCGAAGCGCAGCAGCTGCCGCCGCTCAGGCCCCGGACCGGTGGGATCCGCCACCTGGTCACCGCTGCTGTCCCGCATCGCCACACTCCCGGCTCGTTGAACGCCACCCGCGGCAGGCGCCTGCTGCCATCGTCCGCTTCCCCTGTGATAGTCGCAGCGTTCTCGTCCACGGTTCCGTCAGGCCGCCCCACCCCGCCGACGGCGCGGGTCAGGCTCGCGCGGCGGTGCTCGCCCTCGCCCCCGGCGGGCGCACCATAAAGACGTCGATCGGGTCCTCGGCCTCCAGTACGAATCCGTGGCGCTCGTAGAGCCGGCGGGCCGCACTGCCCTGCAGGACGTTCAGGGCCACGGCCATGCCCTGCGCGTCGGTCCGCTCCAACACCGCGCGCAGGACGGCGGATCCGAGCCCGCGGCCCTGATGCCGCGCAGCAAGGTAGAAGTGCTCCAGCCACTGCCTGCCCTCGGCGGGCCGGACCGTGACGCATCCTGCGAGTTCGCGATCGACCATGATGATCGACGTGTACCGCGTGGAGAACGAGTCCCGCAGCCGCTGCCGCACCCGGTGCTCGTCGTAGCGTCCAAGGCGCTCCAGATCCGCCCGCATCACCTTGGCCCGCAACTCCACGAGCGCCTCGACGTCCGCCGGTACCCCAGGACGCAGCACCCACCCCTCGCCCTCGCCCCGCACCGCCACATCCGATCGCGTCCCGTTCCCCAACACCTCAGCATTCATGATCGGATTATCTCAATCCGGCTGCTCAGCAGGCGCACCAAGGTCGCCGGGCCCCCGGCGCTCATCGAAGCGCTGCTGAACGACGCCGAGATTGAGGCGCTGCGACTGCCCTGGGCACCCTGACGACGATCCTGTCGCCCCCACACCCGCAGGACGAGCGCCCACCGCGTCCGGTCAGCCGCGCGGCGGGCGCAGCGGGACGCCGGTGGCGACCAGCGAGTCGTCAGCGGGCCGGTGGGCCAGCGGCTGGTCGGCGGGGCGGAAGCCGGCCAGGTGCACGGCGAGGTAGCGGCGCCAGACGTCGGGGGCCTGGGTGACGGTGTCCTCGATGAGGCTGCGCAGCGTCAGGACGCAGAGGTAGACATCGGTCAGCGTCAGGTCGGCGCGGATCGTGCCGGCCTGCTGGGCGTTGGCCAGCAGGGTGCCCATCAGCGCCCAGAGTTCCGTGCGGCGGGTGTCCGTGGGGGGCGGGAGTGCCTGCCACAGCCGGGAGAGGCAGCCGCAGTGCGAGGCCATCGCCGCGCCCATGTGCCACAGCGCGGCCTCCAGGCCCTCGCTGTACGGCTGTTCGGCCAGCGTGCGACGGGTGCTGTCGAGCACCTGGTCGAGGAGTTCGTCGTTGAGGGCGGTGATCAGCGCGTCCTTGGTGGGGAAGCGCCGGTAGAGCGTGCCCATGCCGACCCCGGCCCGCCGGGCGATCTCCTCGACCCCGGCTTCGGGGCCGAGTTCGGCGAAGACCTCCCAGGCGGCCCGCAGCAGGCGTTCCCGGTTCTGCGCCGCGTCGCGGCGCAGCGCCCTGGTGCCGGTCGGTGCGGGCCCGCCTGGGTGGCTGGTGGTCATACGACGGTCGATCCCTCGGTTTCGGGTACCTGGCTCGGTACGGCCTGCTGCGCCTGGGCGGCGCCCGCCGTGCTCCTGCGCAGCGTCGGGATGAGCAGTGCGGCGACCGCTGCGAGCACCGCGGCCCCGGCGAGGAACCAGAACGTACTGGAGTACCCCGAGTCCTGCGGGAACGGGTGTGCGGCGGTCACCCCAGAGGTCAGGATACTGGCCGCCACGCTGCTGCCGACCGCGCCGCCGATGGTGCGGATGTTGGCGTTCATGCCGCTCGCCACGCCGGTCTGGACCGGTGAGACCGCCTCGACGACGATCGAGGACATCGAGGAGAACGCGAGCCCCATGCCGATGCCCATCAGGCTGGAGGCGAGGTAGATCTCCCAGCCCTTGTCGTGGGCCAGGGCGAGCAGCGCGAACGGAGCGATGGTGACGAGGCCGCCGGCCACCAGCACCCGCTTGGAGCCGAAGCGGGCGGCCAGCGGGCCGGTCAGGACGCCGAGGACGAACATGCCGATCGTCATCGGCAGCATGTAGACGCCGGACTGGGTGATGCTCGCGCTGAAGCCGTAGCCCGCCAGCTTGGCGGGGGTCTGCACCAGCTGCGGCAGGAAGGTCATCGCGGTGTACATCACGACGCCGAAGAGCAGCGCGACCAGGTTCGCGGTCCACACGGCGGGTATCCGCATCATCCGCATGTCGATCAGCGGGGCGTCCGACCGGAGTTCGACGATGATCCACAGCGCGGCGAAGACCACGGCGGCGGCGAACAGGCCCAGGATGCGGCCCGAGCCCCAGCCCCAGCTCGGGCCCTCACTGACCGCGAGCAGCAGCGCGACCAGCCAGACCGAGAGCAGCAGCGCCGCGCCCCAGCTGATCCGGCCCGGGGTGCGCACCGGGGACTCCGGGACGAACCAGTAGGTGGCGACGGTGGCGACCGCCGTCATGATCATCGGGAACCAGAACAGCCAGTGGTAGTCCATGTTGTCGACGATCGGCCCGGCCAGCAGCAGGCCGAGCCCGCCGCCCACGGCGGTCAGCGCGGCGGTGATACCGACCGCGCTGCGCACCCGGACGGCGGGGAACTCGTCGCGGATGATGCCGAAGGCCAGCGGCAGCACTCCCCCGCCCAGCCCCTGGATCACCCGCGCGACGATCATCAGGCCGATCGAGTTCGCCATACCGGCCAGCGCGGACCCCGCGGTCAGCGCGACCAGGGTGACGATGAGCATCCGCTCCTTGCCGGCCTTGTCGCCGATCCGGCCCAGGATCGGCGTGGCGACCGATGCCGACAGCAGGTAGCCGGTCATCAGCCAGGTCGCGGTGTCCTGGGTGGTGTGCAGGTGCTGCATCAGGGTCGGCAGGACCGGGATGATCAGCGACTGCAGGAGGGAGTAGGCCGCGACCCCGAGGAGCAGGACGGCGAAGGTGACGTTGTAGTGCGGACGGGTGTCGGTCCGAGCCATAGGTGTGGGCCCCAGGAGAGTAGGAACCGGAGCTTCAACTCCGGATAGCGAAAACTAGCAGAACCGGAGAATCGACTCCGCATCCGCCCCGTGGGCCATGCGTCTCAGCGGTGGGGCATCCCGCCGACGAGGTCCTTGAGGGCGTCGAGCCGGGTACGGCGGTCGGGCGGGTAGCGGCGCAGGGCGCGCTCGGCTTTCCGCGAGCCGTCCTGGTAGCGCCAACGGGCCCACGGCGAGGCCGGTTTGGCCAACCGCAGGAAGGCGCACAGGGCGACGAGCGGGACCAGCAGCCCGATCACACCCAGGGCCGTCTTCCCCTTGAGGATCACCCCGACGCACAGCGCCAGGTTGACCAGCAGCAGACCGGCGAAGACGGCGTGCGCGGCGGCGCCCGTGCCGGTGTCGGAGAACGGGTTGAAGCCGGCGACCAGCAGCAGGCCGACCCCGGCCGCCAGAAACGCCGCGTCGACCGACTTGCGGCCCTCCTCCGCCCAGTAGACGTCCCTCAGGTGCAGCCACAGGGCGAACTCGTCCAGCGTGAGCGCGGCGCCCGCGCCGAACAGCACGGCCAGGATCTGCACCCCGGGCTCGCCCGGGCGGTACGCGAACTCGATCGCGCCGGCCACCACCATCGCCAGGATTCCGTAGACCTGGTGGTGGACGTGGGTCCCGCCGACGTCGACGTTGCGGAACGGCCCGCGGCCGGCCCGGATCAGCCGGGTGACCACGCGGGTGGCCACGAACGTGAGCACGAAGGCCCCGAGCATCCACAGCCCGACCCCGTGGTCCGGCCCACCGATCTCGACGTTGATCTGCACGGCCTCGTGGCGCACGGTTCCTCGCACCTCCGCAACGGCGTGGCTGACCTCGCCCCCGCCGCCAGCGGCCCGAAACCCTCCCGCTCAGCGTAGCCGGATCGAGCAGCCACGGCCGGGCGGAGCATTCGAGCCCCAAGGCGGCTCGGCGGCAGCGATGGCTGTCCGGTGAGCCAGTCGGTGGACCGTCCCAGGCGCGTCGAGCCGTGCGCCAGGGGCGCGCGGCAAGACTGCGAAGATGACCGACTCTCAGACGTCCTTCTCCCGCCGCCTGCTCCTCGCAGCGGGCGGCGCCACCCTGCTCTCCTCGTGCGCTGCGGCCGGCACCACGGTCAGCGCGCCGACACACTCGGCCAAGCCGCCCGCGCCGGCGGGAGAGACAGCCTCCGCGTCACCCGCCGCACAGACCTCCGCGTCACCAGCCGAGCCGCCCGCCGAGTCGCCCGCCGAGCCCGCCTTCACCGTGGATGCCGGGCCTATGACGGCCGCCCTCACCTTCGACGACGGCCCCAGCCCGATCTACACCGCCCAGATCCTCGCGCTGCTGCGCCAGTACGGTGTCACCGCGACGTTCTTCATGATCGGCGCCAACGTGGAGAAGTACCCCGACGTCGTGCGCCAAGTCGTCGACGAGGGACACCGCCTGGGCAACCACACCTGGTCCCACCCCGATCTGGGCGACCTGTCCGACGCCCAGATCCGCGACGAGATCGAACGCACCAGCGACCTCATCGCCACAGTCGGCCGCACCCGACCCCCCGTCCTGTTCCGCGCGCCCGGCGGCAACTTCACCCCGGCCTCGCTGACCATCTGCGCGGACCTCGGACTGCGGCCGATCTCCTGGTCCGTCGACCCCATGGACTGGTCCAGACCCGGCACCGACGTCATCGTCGCGACAGTCATGGACCACACCCGCACCGGCTCGATCGTCCTCGAACACGACGGCTGCCTCACCGACCAGCCCATCACGCCGGGCGGACCCGCCGACCGCTCCCAGACCGTCGCCGCCCTCGCCGACTACCTCCCCCGCCTCCTGCACGCCGGCTACCGGTTCACCACCGTCGGCCCCACACCCTGACAGCCATCCCCGGCTCGAAGCCGATCAGGCAGATTCCGCACGGCAGATTCCCCAAGGGAATTCGTCGAACGCATCAATGCTGCTTATGACTCAATTGGTCCTTTCGAGTGAGTTTCACGGAGTGGGTGACTGGCATCGCCCAGGACGGTCCACTGGGCGCAATCGAACATGCCTCAGGTCAGTGCGACGAGGCCGCAACAATCCTCCTGGCGAACGAACAATGCGTGCATCTCCCGCCAGCAGTACGCACTTTGACGTTCCATCACTTCTCCGTGCCGAGGACGAGGACAAGGACCAGCCGATGACCACCGAGACCGTTCAGCAGAACCAGCGGAGCCTCAGTACCTCCGCCGCCAGGAATCTCGCCACCACCACCAAGACCGCGCCCCAGATGCTCGGGATCACCCCCCGCTATCTGCTGCGCGCCCTGCCCTGGGTCGACCTGGAGGCCGGTGTCTACCGGGTCAACCGCCGCCGGGGCTTCATCCTCGGTGACGGGCTGATCAGCACCTACGCCGACGGCGGCGGCACCGCCCGGGTGATCGCCGAGGACCTGCGCGAGATCGCCTTCCTCAGCGAGCTCACCAGCCCGGTGCTCAGCGCTCTCGCCGCCGGGTTCGTGCAGCGTGAGGTCGCCGCCGGCGAGCTCATCGCCGACGCCGACGCCCCTGCCGGGCAGCTGCACATCATCGCGCTCGGCCGCGCCGAGAAGCGCGCCATCGGCCCGTACGGCGAGGACGCCCTGCTCGCGATGCTCGGCGACGGGGACTTCTTCGACGTCGCCGCCTGGGTGCGCGGCGAGGCGATGGCCTACCGGGTCAGGGCGTCCACGCCGTGTACGGTGCTCTCGCTCGACCGGCGGATGCTCACCGAACTGGCCGACCGCGAGCCCGCGTTGCGCGCCCAGCTGGACGCGTACGAGGCCGACGGGCAGGCTTCGGCCGACCGCGAGCACCCGATCGACCTGACCGCCGGCCACAGCGGCGAGCCGCACCTGCCGCAGACCTTCGTGGACTACGAGGAGAGCCCCCGCGAGTACGAGCTGAGCGTCGCGCAGACCGTACTGAAGGTGCACACCCGGGTCTCCGACATCTACAACTCCTCGATCGACCAGGTCCAGGCGCAGCTGCGGCTGACCGCCGAGGCGCTGCGCGAGCGCCAGGAGTGGGAGATGCTCAACAACGCCGAGTACGGGCTGCTCAACAGCGTCGCGCCCGGCCAGCGGGTGCACACCCGCCGGGGCGCGCCGACGCCCGACGACATGGACGAGCTGCTCGCCCGGGTCTGGAAGCAGCCGGCGTTCTTCCTGGCCCACCCCCGGGCGATCGCCGCGTTCGGGCGTGAGTGCACCCGGCGCGGGGTGCCGCCGCAGATCGTGGAGCTCTTCGGCAGCCCGTTCCTGACCTGGCGCGGGGTGCCGCTGCTGCCCTCCGACAAGCTCGACCTCAAGGGTTCGGGCGAGTCGGCTCCCGGGACGACCAACATCCTGCTGATGCGGGTCGGTGAGGCCGAGCAGGGCGTGGTGGGCCTGCGTCCGTCGAAGGTGCCGGACGAGGTCGAGCCGGGCCTGTCGGTGAAGGCGATGGGTGTCGACCACCAGGCCATCACCTCGTACCTGGTGACGAGCTACTTCTCGACCGCCGCGCTGGTGGACGACGCCATCGCCGTGCTCCAGAACGTCGAGGTGTCGAACTACTATGACTACTCCTGACACAGCCGCACCCGCGGCGCTCGCCCATGCGGCGGGCGGACCCCGGTACTGGCTGCCGCAACAGCCGGTCCAGCGGCCCACGGTGACGTCCCCTTCGGCTCCTTCGGCTCCGGCCCCGGCTCCGCCGAGCGGCTTCGACGTCGAGGCCGTCCGGCGCGACTTCCCGCAGCTGCACCGCGAGGTGAACGGCCGTCCGCTGGTCTGGCTGGACAACGGCGCCACCACGCTCAAACCCCGCCAGGTGGTCGAGGCGGTCGCCCAGCACTACGCGATGGAGACCTCCAACGTCCACCGCGGTGCGCACAGCCTCGCCAAGCAGGCCACCCAGGTGTACGAGGAGGGACGCCAGGCGGCGGCCGAGCTGCTCGGCACCCAGGACCAGGGCGAGATCGTCTTCGTCCGCGGGACGACCGAGGCCGTGAACCTGGTGGCGCAGAGCTGGGGTCGCGCCAACCTGGGGGTGGGCGACGAGATCCTGGTCTCGGCGGCCGAACACCATTCCAACCTGGTGCCCTGGCAGCTGATCGCCGCCGAGCGCCGGGCGAGGATCCGGCCGATCCCACTGCTGCCCGACGGACAGCTCGACCAGGACGCGTACCAGGACCTGCTCGGCTCCCGGACCAGGCTGGTCGCGCTGACCCATGCCTCCAACGTGCTGGGAACCGTCCCGCCGGTGGCCGAGATGACCGCGCTCGCCCACCGGTACGGCGCCAAGGTCCTGGTCGACGGCGCGCAGGCGGTGAGCCACTTCCCGGTGGACGTCACCGCCCTGGACGCCGACTTCTACGCCTTCTCCGGGCACAAGATCTTCGCGCCCACCGGGATCGGGGTGCTCTTCGGCAAGCGTGAGCTGCTGGAGGCCATGCCACCGTGGCAGGCCGGCGGCAACATGATCGACTCGGTGGAGTTCAAGGAGACCACGTACGCTCCCATCCCGCACCGGCTCGAAGCGGGGACCGGCCACATCGCCGGGGTCGCCGGACTGCGGGCGGCCCTGCAGTACCTCGCCGGGCTGGACCGGGAGGCCGCCACCACGTACGAGGAGCAGCTCACCCTGTACGCGATGGGCGCGCTGTCGACCGTCCCGGGGCTCCAACTGATCGGCGACGCACCGGGGAAGATCGGGGTGCTGACCTTTCTGCTCGCCGGGACCGACCCGATGGTACTGGCCGGGGCACTCGACCAGCAGGGCATCGCGGTGCGCGCCGGGCACCACTGCGCACAGCCGGCGCTGGCCTCCTTCGGCCTGCAGAGCGCGGTCCGCGCCTCGCTGGCCCTGTACAACACCGTTCAGGACGTGGATGCCCTGGTAGCCGCCCTGCACGACGTCCAGGCCGGATAGTTCGCCTGGTTCGCCTGGTTCGCCCCCCTGGCATACGGCGGAGGACTCCACGTCCGGTGGGGTCCTCCGCCTTGCGCTCCCGACGACGGCGAACCAGCCCCCCGCGCCTGGAGGTTCGACTGGCGAGCCGTCGCTCACGGCCTCGGTGCGCAGCTGAGGCTGACGGTGTCGGCGAAGGTCCGGGCGAGCGGGGTGAGGGCGTCCCAGCGGCGTACGGCCCAACCCACCGACAGCCGTGGCAGGTCGGGGATGGGGATGAACCGCAGGGCGCCGTCCTTGCCGTGGACGTAGTGGTCGGGCAGGGCGGGGACGACGGTGTGTCCGAGGCCGAGTTCGGTCAGCAGGATCGCGGTGTCCCAGTCGGCGACGCTGGGTTCGGGGCTGGTACGGATCCCCAGTTCCGTGAAGGCCGCGTCGAGGTGGGCCCTGGAGGAGGAGTTCTCCGGGAGACGGATGTGTCGGATGTCCGCGAGATCGGCGACCTCGATCCGGGAGCGCGCGGCGAGCGGGTCCTCGGCCCGGACGGCCAGGACCCACGGCAGCTCGACGACGGGGCGCTGCTCGATGCCGCGGACCGGGGAGCCGAGGGTGAGCCAGGCCAGATCGATGGTGCCGGAGGCAAGTGCGGCGAAGCACCTGCGACTTGAGCCCTCCGTCTGGAACTCCAGGCTCACCTGGGGGTAGCGCTCTCGGAACGCGACGACGGCCTCGGCCATGAAGTGCCGCACCGTGGTCGCCCCCGTCGCCACGCGCACGGAGCCGACTTCACCGCGTACGAGCTCGTCGATGCGGCGCAGAGCCAGGTCGAGGCCGGCGATGCCGTCCGCTGCCGCCGCCTGCAGAACGCGTCCCGCCGGAGTGGGCACCACACCGCGGGGATGCCGCTCCAGGAGGCGGGCGCCCGTCTCCTGCTCCAGCCGCTTCACGTGCTGGCTCACCGCGGACTGCGTGCAGGAGAGCTCGCGGGCGACGGCGCTCAGACTCCCGCTCTGGCACACCGCCACATAGACGCGCAGGTCATCAAGGGTCATGAACCCAAGCTATCCCTTGGGTCAGGCCTAGGAAACCCTAGGATTGACTTGGAGTCAGCTCATCCCCAATCATCCTCACAGGGCCAGGGCGGCAACCCGTCCCGATCCCCGCTCCGGTCCGGACCGCAGCCGGGGCAAGGGACGGGTGCCGACCCGCCAACCCGGACAGGAGCGCCAGACCCGATGTCCATACCTCCCGCAGCCGTCACCCAGGCCACCGCGATACTCGCCGAGCTGGGTGCCGGGACAATTGACCATCCCGGCGGCACCCTCCTCGCCCACCTCCTACGCGTACGGGAGCAGCTCGCCGCGTGGGGCGCCCGCCCTGCGCTGCAACTCGCGGGCCTGTGCCACGCGTTCTACGGCACCGACGGTTTCGCCACGGCTCTGCTGCCGCTCGATCGCCGCCCGGAACTGGCGGCGGTGATCGGCGCCGAGGCCGAGGCGATCGTGTACCTCTACGCCAGTTGCGACCGGGCCGCCTCCTATCCCGCACTCGCCGATCCCGACGCCGCCTTCCATGACCGGTTCACCGGCCGGGCCTTGACTCCCGGCCTCGGACTGCGCCAGGACTTCGCCGAGTTGTCGGCCGCGAACGAACTCGACATCGCCCGCGTCGACCCGGCCTTCCGTGAGACCTGGGGCGCAAGGCTGCTCACCTTGTTCAGCCGCTGTCAACCGCTGCTGAGCCGGCCCGCCTGGAACGACTGCCGCACCGTGCTCGCCTCCCACCCTCTCCCCCAGCCGGGTGCGAAACCCTGAGCGGGCCGCCCCGCGTCGCTCACCGGCCCGGCGCCGTCCGGTTGCCGCCGGGGATCCGGGGGCTCCGGGGTCAGCGGGTCAGCGCGGTGTCGGCGGCGGCGAGGATGGCACGGAAGGTGCGGGTGATCACCGGCCTCGCGAAATGCCGGGTGAGGAGGGCGCCGAGCAGGGGGACGGAGATCTCGGCACGGGTGGTCCAGCGCACCGCGGTGCCGCCGTCGACCTCGGTGAACGTGACTCCTCCCCCGGATCTGTCCGGGGGAGGAGTCACGATCCACTGGAGCGTGGACGGTCGCTGCCGCGTGGGTCGTGGGTCAGGAGGTCGCCGCGGCCGGCTGGTCGATGTGGATCGCGAACTTCTTCGCGTCCGCGTTGGCCGACGGGTCCGCGCCGATGTCGGAGACCGTCGTCACCATGACCGCGGGAGCGTCCGGCACCCAGTTGGTGGTCTTCGACTGCACGATGACCGAGGTGGTCTGCTCGGTGCCGTCGCAGATGATCAGGTCCTCGGACACCCGGGTGGATCCGAACGCGATGGTGGACGGGTCCTGCGGGTCGGGCTGCTCAACCGAGACGTTCAGCGAGCGCTCGCCGGCGGGCGTGTCGCAGGTGTAGGCGACGTCGACATGGACCTTGCTCGGGTACTTCGCGTCGATCACCGCCGCGTTGATGCTGATGGTGTCCGTCGCCGACGCCGAGGGCGCCGACGCCAGTGTGCCGACGCCCGCGAGCAGCACGGCCACACCCAGTCCGACGAACCGTTTCATATGTCCTCCTTGGTTCCTGAGCCCCCGGACCCACTATCAGGTGACCCTCGGCCGCGGGCGACTGGACAGCCGCCGAACGCGCGGGCACCCGCTGCCGGCGGCTGGAACCGGATGACGGTTGGAGGTGGTCAGCTGTTGCTGATTCGTTCGCCCATGTACATGCCGCAGGCGTTGGAGGTGATGCCGGTGGCCGAGACCCAGTAGCCGGTGGGGACCGGGGAGTCCGAGCAGATGGTGATCCCGTTGTACGGGAGGCTGAGCGTGCCGCCCAGGTACTCGCCGCAGGCGTTGAGGATGGGGTTGCCGGTGATGACCCAGCCGGCGGGGATCGGCGAATTGCCGCAGAAGCTCATCCCGTTGGACAGCGTGTTGATCCGACCGCCCAGATAGATGCCGCAGGCGGCGTTCTGGTAGTTCGCGGTGATCACGTAGCCAGCGGGCATCGGCGTGTTACCGCAGATGGCGATCCCGTTGTAGGCCGTGGAGATCACCTCGCTGTACCACTGCGCGCAGACGTTGTTGGGGTTCTCCGCGGTGATCACGTAGGTGCTCGGGATCGAGCCGTTGGAGTTCCCGCAGATCTGGATGCCGCTGTAAATCGTGTTGATCCGGCCGCTCTGGTACGGCCCGCAGCTGCCGGTCGTGTAGTTGGCGGTGATGGCGTAGCCGCTGGGGATCGGCGAGTTGTCGCAGATGGTGATCCCGTTGGACGGCGGCTGGATCGTCTCGGTGAGATAGCCGCCGGTACAACTTCCGGTCAGGGTCTCCGAGACGATCACATATCCCGGCGGCACGGGAGAGCTCCCGCAGACGGTGGCCGCCTGCGCCGCGCCGGCCAGGAAGACAACACTGCCTGCGACCAGGGTGAGCGCGGTCAGCAAGCGCCCCAACCAGGTACCTATGGACTTCATGACTCTCCCGCTCTCTCGGCCCGGTTCCGCTGAAACCGGGGAACGGCCCGTCGTTGGGGGGTGCCCCCGGGCCGCCCGAAAGGCTAGGGGGGACGGCCGCGCCCCAGCAGCCACCCGTTCGGGGGGCTTGCGAGAGCCGTCATGGCGCGTCGAGGGCGCCGAGTCCGTCCTCGCGTACCCGCATGGCCAGATCGGTCTTCGTGTACGTGGGGCGGTTCGCCTGCTGGTACTTGGCCTTGACCCGGTCCAGGTAGTCCTTGGCCGTGTTCGGTGTGATGCCCGCGCGCCGGGCCGCGGACTTCAGGGTCATCCCCGAGGCGTAGTCGAGGAGGATCCGCAGTTCCCTGGGCGACAGCCGGGGCCGACTCGGGCTCTCGTCGTGCGCGCAGGCGAAGGCCAGCTCCGGGGAGAGCGCGGTGCCGCCGGCCGCGACCTCCTCGATCGCGGCCACCAGCGTCGCCAGGTCGTTGTCCTTGGTCAGGTACCCGTCGGCGCCTGCCGCGAGGGCGGCGAGGATCCGCGCGCGGTCGGGCACGGTGCTGATCACCAGCACCCGGCTGCCGCCGGCCCGCAACCGCCGGATGTTCTCCGCCGGTGCGGAGCCGTCCCGGAGCACCAGGTCGAGCAGCACCACGTCGGCGGCGGCGTTCGCGCTGCTGTTCGCCTCGGCGAGTAGTTCGTCCGCTGTGGCGGTGGTGGCCAGCAGGCGCACGCCCGGTACGTTCGCCAGCCAGGACCGCATCCCGTCCAGCAGCATCCGGTCGTCGTCGACGACCGCGACCGTGATCACCTCGGCCACCGCAGTTCGACGCACACGCCCTCGCCGGGCGAACTCTCGACGGTCGCCAGGCCGCCGACCTCGCGCAGCCGGTCCTGCACCGAGCAGCGCAGGCCGAGCCCGGGGACGACCCGCGCGGGATCGAACCCCGTACCCCGATCGACGACGCTGACCACCAGCCGGCCGGGGCCGCCGGCCGCGGTCAGGTACGCGTGCCCGGTGCCGGCGTGCCGCCGTACGTTGTTCAGCGCCTCGGTGACCGCGTCGCCCAGTGCGGCGGCGACCTCGGCTGGCACCGGGGGCAGGTCGTGGTACTGGGCAGTGACCCGCAGGTTGAGGCTCTCGGCGGACCGGACGGCCTCCTCCAGCGCCGCTCCGACCTGCGGGTGGTGCTCCTCGTCCGCGGTCCGCTGGATCAGTCGGCGCAGATAGGCGGCCTCGCGGGCGCAGCGCTCGCGCACCAGCGGCCCGTTCGCGTCCACGCCGCCGCCGGCGATGGCGGTGAGGGTGGCGAGCACGGTGTCGTGCAGGGCCCGGTGGTGTTCGAGCCGCTCGGCGTACCTGGCCTTGAGCGCCTCGGCGGCGAGCGCCCGCGCGCCGGCCTGCTCCAGCAGGCGGCCCTCCCGACGCAGGTACCACCAGAACACCCAGGCCAGGATCGCCGACGACGCCAGCGAGTTGAGGTCGCTGCCGAGCACCGCGGTGCCCGCGCCGATGGTCTGATACGCGCTCAGGTGGGCCGCCGCCACCAGCACCACCGCCCCGACGATCCAGCCGCCCTCGAAGGCGACCGCCGCCGTGGCACTCGCCGAGCTGCCCAGCAGCACGACCCAGGCGATCGAGGCGGGATCGCGGCCCGCGCCGCAGGCGAGCGCGAGGAGCGGCAGCGCGCACCCGCTGACGACCACATCCAGCCAGACCGCCCGGGCGGCGAACCAGCCGTCGCGCAGGGCGCCGCGGAAGACCAGCACGCTGCACAGCGCGGCGGTGCCCAGGAGCGCCCACGGGGCCGCGCCGTCCCGGTGATGCTGGGTCAGGACGAGGAAGCCGCCGGCCAGGTGGCTGGCGCGGTAGAGCATGGTCGCCAGCACCATGAACGACCGGGCCCGGCGCAGCCCCGCCACTGCCTCGTGATCAGCCAACGGTGAATCCGCCTCCGCACGCCCGCGCCTTCGGTATCCAGGCGAACGGCCTGCCGGACCACCGAGTTCCCACCCAGCAACTCCCCGGCAGACTCTCACACTTCGGCCGCGCCCGGCAGCCTGCTGGAGTACGCCGCCGAACGTGACGCCGAGCCTCAGGTCAGCTCAACTCAGGTCAGCGGGACGATCTCCGGAGCTCCCAGTCGCACCGCGTCGGCCGTACGGTCGTCCGGCTGGTGCTGCGCCTCGCGCTCGGCCTCGACCCGCTTGGTGTAGTGGTCGACCTCGCGCTCGATCTGCTCGCTGTGCCACCCGAGCGGGCCCGCCACCAGGTCGGCCACCGTGCGGGCGGCGTCCACCCCGCGGTCCCAGGACTCGATGGAGATCCGGGTGCGCCGGGCGAGCACGTCGTCGAGGTGCCTGGCCCCCTCGTGGGTGGCCGCGTAGACGGCCTCGACCCGCAGGTAGTCGTCGGAGCTCGGCAGCGGCTCGCCCAGCGACGGGTCCTCGGCCACCAGGTCGAGCAGCTCGTGGACCAGCGAGCCGTACCGGCGCAGCAGGTGCTCGATCCTGGCCACGTGCAGCCCGGACTCCCGCGCCAGCGACGACCGGGAGTTCCACATCGCGTGGAAGCCCTCGGCGCCGACCAGCGGGACGTCCTGGGTGGTGCTCGCGGGGACCTTCTCGTCCAGGTTGCGCACCGCCTCGTCCACCGCGTCCTTGGCCATCACCCGGTAGGTGGTGTACTTGCCGCCCGCGACGACGACCAGGCCGGGCACCGGGTGGGCCACCAGGTGCTCACGCGAGAGCTTGCTGGTCTCGGCCGCCTCACCCGCCAGCAGCGGTCGCAGGCCCGCATAGACGCCCTCGACGTCCTCCGGCGTCAGCGGCGTCACCAGCACCTTGTTGACGTGCTCCAGCAGGTAGTTGATGTCCTTGGAGCTGACCGCCGGGTGGGCCTTGTCGAGGTCCCACGCGGTGTCCGTGGTGCCGACGATCCAGTGCCGGCCCCAGGGGATCACGAAGAGCACGCTCTTCTCGGTGCGCAGGATCAGTCCGGTGCGGGAGTTGATCCGGTCGCGCGGGACCAGCAGGTGCACCCCCTTGGAGGCCCGGACGTGGAACTGGCCGCGGGTGCCCGCCATGCCCTGGGTGTCGTCGGTCCACACGCCGGTGGAGTTGATCACCTGCTTGGCGCGCACCTCCACCTCCTGCCCGCTCTCCAGGTCCCTGACCACCGCGCCGACCACGCGCTCGCCCTGGCGCAGGAAGCGGGTGACCCGGCTGCGGTTGGCGACGTGCGCGCCGTAGGAGGCCGCGGTGCGCACGATGTTCATGGTGTGCCGCGCGTCGTCCACCTGGGCGTCCCAGTACTGGACGGCGCCGATCAGCGCGTCCGAGCGCAGCGCCGGTGCCTCGCGCAGGGCCTGGCGCTTCAGCAGGTGCCGGTGGTGGGGCAGGCCGCGGGCGGTGCCGGAGGTGATGCCCATCGTGTCGTAGAGCAGCACACCGGCACCGACGTAGGGCCGCTCCCACAGCCGGTGGGTGAGGGGGTAGAGGAACGGCACCGGCCGCACCAGGTGCGGGGCGAGCCGCTGGATCAGCAGCCCGCGCTCCTTGAGGGCCTCGGCGACCAGGCGGAAGTCGAGCATCTCCAAGTAGCGCAGACCGCCGTGGATCAGCTTGCTGGACCGGCTGGAGGTGCCCGACGCCCAGTCACGGGCCTCCACGAGGCCCACGCTCAGGCCCCGGGTGACCGCGTCCAGCGCGGCGCCCGCGCCGACCACGCCACCCCCGATGACGAGGATGTCGAGCTCCTTCTCGCCCAACCGGGTGAGCGCCTCGGTCCGGGCCTGCGGGGAGAGTGCCACTGGCTTCACCATGAGTCAGCCTTTCGCTAGTGCTTACCTGACGTCAGTGCTTACTTGACGTCCACCCAGTCCAGCGTGCGGGTGACGGCCTTCTGCCACCCCGCGTACCCGTCGGCGCGCCGCTGCTCGCTCCAGGTCGGCTCCCAGCGCTTCGACTCCTGCCAGTGCGAGCGCAGTTCGTCGGTGTCCCGCCAGAAGCCGGTGGCCAGACCGGCGGCGTAGGCGGCGCCGAGCGCGGTGGTCTCGGCGACCACCGGACGGCTGACCGGGACGCCCAGCACGTCGGCCTGGATCTGCATGCACAGCTCGTCGGCGGTCACGCCGCCGTCCACCTTGAGCACGTCCAGGTGGACACCGGAGTCCTGTGCCATGGCCTCGACCACGTCCCGGCTCTGGTAGCAGATGGCCTCCAGGGTGGCCCGCGCCAGGTGCCCGCCGGTGTTGTAGCGGGCCAGGCCGACGATCGCGCCACGGGCGTCGGAGCGCCAGTACGGGGCGAACAGGCCGGAGAAGGCCGGCACGAAGTACATCCCGCCGTTGTCCTCGACCGTGCGGGCGAGCCGCTCCACCTCGGCGGCGCTGCTGATGAGCTTCAACTGGTCGCGCAGCCACTGGACGGCGGAGCCGGTGACCGCGATGGAGCCCTCCAGCGCGTACACCGCGGGGCTGTCGCCGAACTGGTAGGCGACGGTGCTGAGCAGGCCGTGCCGGGAACGCACCAGCGTGGTGCCGGTGTTGAGCACCAGGAAGTTGCCGGTGCCGTAGGTGTTCTTCGCCTCCCCGGGCGCGAAGCAGACCTGGCCGACGGTCGCTGCGTGCTGGTCGCCGAGCACCCCGGTGATGGGCACCGCTGCGCTCAGCGGCCGCGACGTGCGGGTGGTGCCGAACGCGTCCGGGTGCGAGGAGGGGTTGATCTTCGGGAGCATGCTCCTCGGGATGTCGAACAGCGCCAGCAGCTCGTCGTCCCAGTCCAGGGTCTCCAGGTTCATCAGCATGGTGCGGCTGGCGTTGGTCACGTCGGTGGCGTGGATCCCGCCCGCCGGGCCGCCGGTGAGGTTCCAGAGCACCCAGCAGTCCGTGGTGCCGAAGATCGCGTGCCCCGCCTGCGCGTCGGCCCGGACGCCGTCCACGGTGTCCAGGATCCACTTGATCTTTCCGCCGGAGAAGTAGGTGGCGGGCGGCAGGCCGGCCTTGCGGCGGATCACTTCGCCGTGGCCCTCGCGTTCGAGGGCGGCCGCGATGGAGTCGGTGCGGGTGTCCTGCCAGACGATGGCATTGCAGTACGGCCGGCCGGTGCGCCGGTCCCACACCACGGTGGTCTCACGCTGGTTGGTGATCCCGATCGCCACCAGGTCGGCCGGCGACAGGCCGCCCTGGCGCAGCGCGGTCTGCATCACCGAGTTGGTGCGCTCCCAGATCTCCACCGGGTCGTGCTCCACCCAGCCCGACCGGGGAAGGATCTGGGTGTGCTCCAGCTGGTGCTTCGCCACCTCGTTGCCGTCGTGGTCGAAGATCATGAATCGCGAGCTGGTGGTCCCCTGGTCCACCGCTCCGACGAACTCTGGCATCACTGCCGCCTCTGCTGAGTGGGGGGCTGGGCAAGGTGCTGTGGGTGCTGTGGGTGCTGTGGGTGCTGTGGGTGCTGTGCGATCAGCCCACGGGTTCGAGGGGGGCCTGAGCGGGCTCGGCCGGCTCGTCGCCCCCCAGATGCGGGGTGATCAGGAACCGGTAGGCGAGACCGCCGACCACGGCGCCGACGAACGGACCGACGATGGGCACCCAGAAGTACAGGTGCCCGTACTGGTCGCGCCAGGCGGTGTGATACCCGGTGACGTAGCTGGCGAGCCGGGGCCCGAAGTCGCGGGCCGGGTTGATCGCGTAGCCGGCGTTGGTGCCCCAGGCCATGCCGAGGGCCACCACGATCAGACCGACGATGAACGGCCCCATGTTGGCGCCGGGCGGCGCGTTGAGCACATCGGTCACGGCGAAGACGAGGAAGATCAGGATGGCGGTGCCGATGATCTGGTCGCGCAGCGCGCCCAGGTCGCTGATCGGCAGCGTGCCGTTCCCGGGGAGGGTGGAGAAGACGATCTGCGTCTTGATGGTCAGTCCGGGATCGGCCTTGTGCAGGATCTCCGTGTAGTTCCAGCGCACCAGCAGGGCGGCGACGAACGCGCCCGCCGTCTGCGCCAGGGCGTACGGCAGCACCTTGTGCCACGAGAAGCCCTTGAAGAGCGCGAGGGCGACGGTGACCGCCGGATTGAGATGCCCACCGCTGATCCGCGCGGCGGTGTAGACGCCCAGCGTGACGCCGAGCCCCCAGGCCCACGCGATGCTGTCGTGGCCGCCGATGCCGGCGGCGACCACCTGGGCGACCACGGCGGTGCCGAAGAGGATGAGGATGAACGTGCCGGCGAACTCGGCGCTCAGCTCGCCGGCCAGTCGTCGTCCGGCGCTCTGCGCCGTTCTGCTTGCGGTGCGCGTGCTCCCCGTCATTGGCCTGGTTTCCGTTCGCCGGGGTCGTCAGGGTTCGTCCAGCCCAGCCTGGGCGAGAACGGCCGCCGGGGCCTCACCAGCGCGGCTGTTCGAGTCGGGGCCGGTGGTGGGCCTTCAGCGTCGCGCGATGCCGGGGCGGGGCGCAGGATGGATGGAACGCAGGGACGGAGGACCGCTGGTGATCGAGATCGGTGAGATTCGCGAGTGGTACGGACACGATGTGGTCGATTCCAAAGGCCGCAGGATCGGCACCCTGGAATCGATCTACGTGGACACGGCCACCGACCAACCGTCGTTCGCCACGGTCATGGTGGGTCTGCCGACCCGGCACCGGCTGGCCTTCGTGCCGGTGGAGGAGGCCGTCGTGGGGCCGGGGTACCTCCAGGTCCCCTACCCCAAGTCGCAGGTGAAGGACGCCCCGTCGATCGAGACCGACGGGGTCCTGCCGGCCGAGGACGAGGCGGCAGTGTTCGGGCACTACCAACTCGCCTACCAGCAGGGCACGGGGGGCGAGCGCCGCCTGGCCCGGCGCTGACCGGGTGACCACGGCCGGCGACCACGGCGGGCGGCGACGGGATTCCGGTGAAATCCCCGTTTTGTGGGTAGACGTCCTGAGCCGTCGGATTTGCCCGCCGGCGCGGCAGCGGTGAAACGCCCAGGAGGCATCATGGCCACGACCACCAGTGATCGCGGCAGTCCCGCCGCGACCGGCCACTTCCGCCGTGACATCGGATTCTGGGGCCTGCTGTTCGTCTCCCTGGGATCCATCATCGGCTCCGGCTGGCTGCTGGGAGCGCTGACCGCCGCCACCATCGCGGGCCCCGCCTCGCTGATCTCCTGGGTCATCGCCGCCGTCATGCTCGCCCTCCTCGCCCTGGTGCACGCCGAGCTCGGCGCCGCCTACCCCGTGGCGGGCGGCACCGCCCGCTTCCCGTTCTTCGCGTTCGGCTCACTGGCGGGCTTCGGCGCCGGCTGGATGGCCTGGGTGCAGGCCGTCAGCATCGCCCCGGTCGAGGTGGAGGCCACGCTCTCGTACAGCGCCCACATCAGCTGGGTCAAGGACAACGTCACGATCCTGCACACCAACGGCACCCTCACCCCGGCCGGGCTGCTGATCGCCAGCTGCTTCATGCTGCTGTTCACGGTCGTCAACCTGGTCGGCGTGAAGCTGATGTCCGACACCAACACGGTCGCGGTGATCTGGAAGACGATCGTCCCGCTGATGACGGTCGTCGTGCTGATGTCGCTCACCTTCCACAGTTCCAACTTCAGCGCCGGCGGCGGGTTCGCACCCTACGGCGCGCACGGCATCTTCGCCGCGCTCCCAGCCGGTGTGGTCTTCGCACTGCAGGGCTTTGAGCAGGCGATCCAGATGGGCGGCGAGGCGCGCAACCCGCAGCGCGACATCTCGCGCGCGGTGATCGCCGCCATGATCATCGGAACGATCGTCTACCTGCTGCTCGAGGTCGCGTTCATCGCCGCGATCGACCCCGCCAACGTGGCCCACGGCTGGGCCAACCCGGTCGGCAAGGGCGACTTCGGCCCGTACGCCACCCTGGCCACCGCCGCCGGGGCAGGCTGGCTGGCCACCGTGCTGTACATCGACGCGGTGATCTCCCCCGCCGGCACCGGGCTGGTCTACGTCGCCACCGCCTCCCGGCTCTCCTACGCCATGGGCCACCAGCGGGCACTGCCGCGCCGGGTCTCCTGGCTCAGCCGGCGCGGCGTCCCGGTGAGCTCCATCCTGCTCGCCTTCGTGATCGGCGAGATCGCCTTCCTGCCGTTCCCCAGCTGGCAGTCCCTGGTCGGGCTGATCACCTCGGCCACGGCCATCATGTACGCCTTCGCACCGGTGTCGCTGCACGCCCTGCGCCTGCGCGACCCGGAGCAGGTGCGCCCTTACCGCCTGCCGGCCTGGCGGGTTCTGGCGCCCGCCGCCTTCGTCTCGGCCAATCTGATCATCTACTGGTCCGGCTACGAGGCGGATTGGAAGCTGGGGCTCGCCCTGGTGGTCGGGCTCGCCGTCTTCACCGCCACCCGCTTCAGCCTCCCGCTCGAGGAGCGCCCGGCGCTGCACTGGCGCAACTCGGCCTGGGTCTGGCCCTGGCTCGGCGGCCTGATCCTGATCGGCCGGTTCGGCCGCTACGGCGGGGGCAACTCCATCCCGGACTGGTGGGACCTGCTGATCGTGATCGTCTTCGCGCTGGTCGTCTACGCGGCGGCGGTCCGGCTGGCGATGAGCAGCGACGACGTCCACAGCGCGGTCCGGGCCGAGGAGCGGGGCGAGTACGAGGCGCCCGCCGGCGCCGGGGCCGACTGACGTGAGATCAGGGCGCGGGTACCGGTGAGGTGGCGAGGCGCCGGTACTCGCTGGGCGGCATGCCGACCAGCTCGGTGAAGCGGGTGCTGAAGCTGCCCGGCGACGAGCAGCCCACCGTGAAGCAGACGTCGGTGACGCTGAGGTCGCCCCGACGCAGCAGCACCATCGCGCGCTCGATACGGCGCGTCATCAGATAGGAGTACGGCGACTCGCCGTACGCGAGGCGGAACCGGCGGCTGAGGTGCCCGGCCGACATGTTCGCGCCCCGGGCGAGCGCCTCGACGTTCAGCGGCTGCGCGTACTCCCGGTCGATCCGGTCCCGGACGCGGCGCAGCCGCGCGAGATCGCTCAGGCGCTGCGCCGCGGTCAGTGCGTGCGTCCAGGCGGGGTGGCACATCAGCGGAGCTCCTGGATGCGGACCAGGTTGCCCGCGGGGTCGCGGAAGGCGCAGTCGCGGATGCCGTACGGCTGCTCGGTCGGCTCCTGGACGACCTCGGCATCGCCGGCCTGCAGCTGCTCGAAGGTGGCGTCGAGGTCGCGGGTGGCCAGCAGGATCCAGCCGTAGGTGCCCTTGGCCATCATCTCCAGGATGGTGCGTCGCTCGTCCTCGGTGACCCCGGGGTCGGCGGCCGGCGGCGCCAGCAGGATGGAGGTGCCGGGCTGGCCGACGGGTCCGACCGTGATCCAGCGCATCTTGCCGTGTCCGACGTCGCTGCGGACCTCGAAACCGAGGGTGTCGCGGTAGAAGGCCAGCGAGGCGTCCGGGTCGTCGTGCGGCAGGGCGCTGGTGTGAATGCTGATGTCCATGGCCGTCACGTTAGCGGCGGCTCGGTGGTCGGCGCTTCTCGAATCCTGACCGGTCCGGCACTGCTGCGAGGGGCACCCCGGCGGTGTCATCGCCGGGGTGCCCCTCGGGTGTGGTCGGGGGCGGGTCAGACCCGGTCAGACGCGGTCGGCGGCGATCAGGAGGTACTGGAAGGAGCCGTCCTTGTAGGAGGAGATGAACGCCTCCTCGATGCCGGTGACCAGGGCGGAGGTGGCCCGCAGTTCCCAGTAGGGCAGGGTGGCGGCGGTGAGGTCGATGACGGCCTGCGGGACGAGGCGGTTGTCGGCCATCGCGCGCAGGTACTCCCGGCGGGAGTGGATGTTGCACTCGAAGTGGGCGTTGATCTGCGAGACCCACTTGGAGGGCTGCCCGTAGGCCGGGTTCCAGCAGCCGGTGATGGTCACGTAGCGGCCGCCGACCGCCAGGATCCGGGAGTGCTCGGCGAACAGGTCGTGCAGGTCGACGTACATGCTGGACTCGTTGTTCCACGAGCCGGCCGCCTGACCGGTCTCGAACGGCATGTCCAGCATGTTGTGGACCTGGGAGCGGACGTGGCCGTCGATGCCGAGCTGGCGGGCGCGCTGGTTGCCGAAGTCGGCCTGCTTGGCCGAGAGGGTCAGGCCCTCGACCCGGCAGCCGAAGCGCTGGTGCGCCATGACCATCGACCCGCCCCGGCCGCACCCGGCGTCCACCAGCATGCCCTCGCGCGGGACGTCGCCCAGGTGGTCGAGCAGTACGTCGGCCTGCGCGGACTCCAGCCGGTGCAGCTCGGCGACCACCTTCTTCTCGCGCTCGCTGTCCCCCGGGGCGCCGACGGCGGCGAGGTCGACGTCCCCGATCCCGTAGTGGTGGTGGTAGAGGCCGTCGACGTCGCCCAGGCGCAGGTTGACGGGGCGGGCCTCCTGGTCCCAGTAGCGGGCGATGTCGTCCTGGTAGGGCGTGGCCGGGCCGGGGATCGCGGCCGTGGTGGCGGCGTCGGGGGTGAGGTCCATGGTGGTCACTTCGGTCAGCTCCTTGGTTACCAGAAATCGGGCAGGCTGTAGCGGTAGGTGTTGGTGCGGTGCCAGTGGTGGTTTCCGTCGACCCAGGCGGCCGCGCCGCGCAGGAAGCGCAGCACCGCCGGGTCGGGGTGGGTGGCGGCCAGGGTGGCGGTGGCGGCCTCGAAGGCGTGCATCAGGTCGTTGTGCACGTCGACGGCCTTCAGGTAGGCCTCGCGGTCGCTCAGGCCCTCGCGCTCGGCGATCACCACCGGCAGGTTCAGGTGCTTGCCGGGGGCGGCGAGCTCCTTGGTGTAGGAGTACAGGTCGTTGACGATCGTGGTGGCGTTGGAACCGAGCGCGATGACGCGCTGCATGGCGGGCAGGGCGTGGACGTCGGCGGGCAGTTCGTAGCCGCCGACGGTGTCGGTGATGGTGGGGCAGGGGCGGAAGTTGTTGAACTGGCGCATCGCCAGGTACTCCCACACCTGCGGGCTGTGGTTCGTCTCGGCCCAGGCCGCCTCGGCGAGGTAGCCCAGGTGGAGGCGGGCCATGTCGTGCCGGAAGCGGTCGGCCTGGGAAGGGGTGGCGGCCCGGGTGAAGTAGTCCATCGCGGAGCGGTAGGCGCGCCGCGGGGCGTCCGCGTGCAGCGAGTCCTCCCAGTGCGGCTGGTACTCCCCGGTGGTGTGGAGCGGGTCGAGGGCGGTGTGGGCCAGCAGGAGCCGGCCGCCAAGGCCGACCGGCGAGCCTCCGTGGTCCTCGCAGTAGAGGTCGTCCAGTGCGTTCTCGGCCGCCATCAGCCGGGTGGCTAGCATCAGATGGTCGACGGTCGGAGCGTCCGGGTGGCAGACGACCATGTAGCGGCCGAGGGCGAAACCGTCGAACTGGTCCTCCCACTCCGGCGGATACAGCTCGACCTCGTCCAGGGCCCAGGCCTTGATCCGCCGCCCCACCTCGGCCACCCGCTCGGGATCGGGCTCGGGGACCGGGTGGTAGTAGAGGCCCGGGACCGGCTCACCCGGCTCGGGCGGCCCCTCCCGCCCGGGCAGCGCGTCCAGCTCGGGCGGTCCGTCCAGTTCGGGCAGCACCGGGCTCTCGGGCAGTTCCGCAGCGAGCGGGTGCAGGCTCGCCGTACCCAGACCGCTGGGGCCGCGCAGAATCCGTTCCAGGGCATCGGAATTCACGACCGCACCACCGCGGGCCCGCTATTCAGCGCGTGCGAGTTTGCGTGCGGGTGCGACCTTGGATCGGATTTACCGGAGAATCCCGTTTCAGGCATTGCCTACTCCTTCAGTAGAGTTGCCGACTCTTCCAGTTGATTGACCACGGACGCGGGTCGGCAATCACCGCCGTACCTCTCACTGCGTTTCGATTCGCACGCCATGAACGTAGAAATCAAAGATGCTTTCGCCACCCCCGGAATGACCATGACGACGGTCCGCCATTGAGCCATCTCATCGATAGTAGGGGCTGAAGAAACGGTTTGTCTCGGATAGCCGAGTCTTCCTTTAATACGTTTATCCGCCGCCCTTACCGGAGAGCAGCACCTCCGAGCGGAGTGCCCAACGACAGAGACACGAACGTGCGTTCTCATTTCTCCTCTCTGTTCTATTTCTCAACAGTCACATCAGCACCATCTGAATCAGCTTTCTCAGACGTACGAGAACAGTTCACTCTTGTCAGAAAAACCTTGCGTACTACTGGTTTTAAGCCGTTTGATCGCGTCAAAATACTGGTTCTGTCACCTATTCGTCCCGCACGTCCTCGAAAGGATGACGCCTATGGCAACCCAACCGTCAGCCCCGTCGACCGCCGCTGCCGAGATCGCCGACCCCGCGCCGCTCGGCCTGGCCGGCTTCGCCATGACCACCTTCGTGCTCAGCTGCTTCAACGCCGACCTGCTGGACGCGAAGCTCGGCGCGGTCGTGCTGCCGCTCGCCCTCGTGTACGGCGGACTGGCCCAACTGCTCGCCGGAATGTGGGAGTTCCGCAAGGGCAACACCTTCGGCGCCACCGCCTTCAGCTCGTACGGCGCGTTCTGGCTCTCGTACTACTTCCTGGTCAAGACCGTCCTGCCGAGCCTCGGCGACGACCCGCACACCCACCAGGCCGTCGGGCTCTTCCTGCTCGGCTGGACCATCTTCACCGCCTACATGACGGTGGCCGCCCTGCGGGTCAGCGGAGCCGTGCTGGCCGTCTTCGCCTCGCTGACCGTCACCTTCGCCCTGCTCGCGGCGGGCGCCTTCGGATCGAGCGACAGCGTCACCAGGATCGGTGGCTGGTTCGGCCTGCTGACCGCGCTGCTGGCCTGGTACGCCTCGTTCGCGGGCGTCACCGCCTTCACCTTCAAGCGCTCGATCCTCCCCACCTGGCCGGCCCGCTGACCACTGGCCGCTGACGCACTGACCCGGCTGACACACTGACCCGGCTGGCACACCGGCGCGCCGGAGCGAGATCCGCTCCGGCGCGCCGCGCCGTACCCCGCTCAGGGTCAGCAGCCGTTCAGGCCCTGCCAGGCGCTGACGGTGTCACTGGCCGGGTAGCTGGTGGCCGCGCCCTGGAAGGCGAAGGACCGGTTGCCGACGTAGCCGCAGCCACCGCCCTCCTCGACGTTGCTCCAGGAGCCCAGGGTGTACTTGTACTGGAGCGTGGCGCCCGGGACGCTGGTCACGGTGAGCGTCCAGTGCGTGGCGTCGACCTTCGTCATCGGGTAGAGGGCCGCGTTCCAGTCGTTGGCGGCCGCCATCCCGGTGCCCAGCGCGCTGAAGTCGCCGGACAGGTGGACGGTGGCGGTGCTCGGGGTGTTCGCCGGGACCGTCACCGTGATGACCGCCGCCGCCGAGCCGCAGGTGCCGGGGCCCTGCCAGTTCCCGACCGTGTCCGTGGCGGTGCCACGGTTGACCGGCATCGAGCGGTTGCCCACGCCTGCGCAGGACGTGCTCTCCTCCGCGTTGTTCCAGTTCCCGCCCAGGTCGTACTTGTAGGCGAGCGTGGCGTTGGCGGCGGCGTTGACGGTAGTGGTCCAGTGCGTCGCGTCCAGCCGGGTCATCGCGATGCCGTTGGCCGCCCAGTCGGACTGGCCCTCGCCGAGCGCCGACAGGTTGCCCTCGAGGTAGACGGTCTGCCCGGAGGCGTCGGTGTCGACCGGGACGGTGACGGTGACCTTCTCGCTGACGGTGCCACCGCCGCCGCCCGCGTAGCGCTGGGCCACCACCGCCGGGGTCTCGACCGTCCTGCCGGCCGAGATGTCGATGGCGAGGCGGACGTACTGGGCCATCGCCCACATCAGCGGGGTGGAGGAGTTGTCGGGCTGGCCCTGGGTGAAGCCGTCGGCGGAGGCGGTCGGCCAGATCTGCTCGGAGATCTGGTAGCCGGCGTTGGCGGCGTTGGCCATGCTGCTCAGCATGGCGTCGGCGTCGGTGGTGTTGCCGACCTGGACGTCGTACTCGCCGCGCTCGCCGGACAGCACGGGCCAGGGGCGGCCGACGCCCGCGCCGGTGTAGTCGGCTCCGGTGGACGTCTCGCCGTAGCCGTCGTGGTTGTAGCGGTTGAAGTAGGTGCCGTAGCCCGGGATGACGGTCCTGATGGTCGAGTCCACGGCCGCCAGGGAGTTGGTGATCTGCGCGGAGCCGGGCGGCTTCACGCCGAGGCGGCTCAGCTCCAGGAAGCCCTGGTCGACGATCGCGCGCTGGTCGAAGGATCCGCCACCGTTGGCGATGTTGACGGTGTCGGAGGCGTTGGGGTTGCCGTTGGGGGTGATCCGCACGTAGTACGAGCCGTTCCCGATCGGTCCTGAGGTGGTGTAGGTGTCGGCGTCGACGGCGGCCTGGAAGGTGTCGGCGGTCTTCAGGTAGCCGGCCGCGTCGGTGGAGTCGCCGTTGGCGGTGGCCAGGTTGGCGGCGCAGACCAGGCCGGCGACCTCGGCGGCCATGGTGGAGGGCGAGTAGCCGCCGTTCTCCTCCCAGCGCTCCTGGCCGGTCCTGGGTCCGTTGGCGACCAGGTAGTCGGCCAGGGTCTTGATCTTCGCCCAGGTGGCGGCGTCGGTGCGGCCGAGCTGGTAGGCCAGGATGGCGGGGAAGGCGACCTGGTCCAGCTGGGTGCCGCCCCAGACCTGGGTGCCGTTGAGCCAGGAGTTCTGCTTCACATAGCCGCTGGAGGTCTCCTCGTAGCCGAGGATGTAGCTGAGCGCGTCGTTGGCGTCGGTGCTGTCGCCGGCGGCGAGCAGGGTGGACGCCATCTGGAACTCGTCACGGGTCCACACCAGGTGGTAGCCGTGCTGGCCGGCGCTGTTGGCCAAGACGCCGGCGCCCCAAGGGGTGTTCGGCGCGGCGACGAAGCCGCCCACGTAGTTCTTGTCCTCGTCGGCCTTCACCTCCATCAGCGAGACGTCGTACTGCTGCAGGAGCTTTGCGTTGCCGGTCACCGAGGCCGGAGCCGCGTGCAGGCCGGCCAGCCAGCTGTGCCAGCCGCTCTGGAACGAGGTCTCGGCGGCGGCAAAGCCGCCCGACAGTGAGGCCGTGGCGTCGGAGACGGCAGCGCCGGTGGTGGTGTCGAATCCCAGCGCGAGGGTGAAGGCGGTCGATCCTCCTGCGGCGACCGGGACTTGGCCGGTCTGGGTGAGGTGCCCGGCCGCGGAGACCCCGCTGTAGGCGGTCGACAGGTTGCGGTTGGCCACCAGCAGGCTCGCGCCGTCGCTGGCGGTGCCCGCGTAGCCGGTGTTCGTCGCGGTGAACCCGGTGGAGGCGGCCATGGCGCTGGCCACGCTGCCGTTGGACGCGGTGAGGTCGCCGCTCGCGTCGGTGCCGCCGGAGTTGCCCATCCCGTCGTTGTTCAACGCCGGGCTGTACTGGGCGTACAGGTAGAGCGGCGAGGAACTCAGGTTGGTGAAGGTGGTGTTGATCAGCACGACCGACCGGGCGGGATCGGCGACATAGCTCTTGGTGATCGTGTACTTGCCGTTGGCGGCGGTGTTGGTCTGCTTCCACTCCAGCGATGTCGGGTCCACCAGCGAGATCGCGTGACTGGTGTTCGCCACCTCGTTGTCGGTGAACGTCGACCCGTCGGTGACGTAGTACTGCAGGCCGAAGGTGTCGGGGTTGTCGACCTGCGGGTACATCACGTTTTCGAGCTGGCCGTCGCCGAGTGAGTACCAGACCTTCGAGTTCGCCTGGATGGCGTCCGCGAAGCCCTGGACGTGCGGTTCGTTCCAGACCGCGTTCACGCCCGGCCCGCCCGGCGCGGTGGCGGCCGCCGCGACGCCCGCGGACGCGGTCAGTGCGGCCGCCGCCAGCGTCAGCCCGGCGGTGAGAAGTGCTGTCCTGCGCTGCCACGGCCTTCGTCGGCCCCTGGAGCTGGTCATCTGCGCACGCCTTCCGGTCGCCGGCAGGGTGGGGGCGCCCGGGGACGGCGACCTCCCCGGGCGCGCAGCCGCCGCCGCAGTCCTGACACTGCGGCAGCCCGCTCGGGCCGGTCGGGCCCCCAGCGGAATCGGCGTGCCAGAGCCTCCCGCCAGTCCCTGTTGCTGTCAATACTCGAAGCAGAGACTGCCGATGAGAACGCCAGATATTTCAGTTATTGAACGCATGGCCTCGGGAGCTGGGGTTGACGGTCGCGGCCCGGGCAGGTCATTTCCGCTCGGCGACGCCAAGTGTTCACATCGATTCATCTCCCCGCTATCGTGCTACCGATCGGTAGACATCTGGCCGACCGACAGTCTCCTAGCCACAAGGTGTATATACCGCTTTCGTTGGAGGCCCCCCATGTCGCCCGTCACCCGTCGCACGTTCCTGGGCTCCGCCGCCGCGCTCGGCGCAGCCGTGGGACTCGACGCCCTGCCCCTGGCCGCGCCCCGCGCGGCGGCGGCCACCACCGGGACGATCCAGGACGTCAAGCACGTCGTCGTGCTGATGCAGGAGAACCGCAGCTTCGACCACTACTTCGGCTCGCTGCGCGGCGTGCGCGGATTCGGTGATCGCGCCACCATCCAACTCCCGGACGGCAACAGCGTCTTCAACCAGGTCAACGGCAGCGGCCGGCAGTACCCGTGGCAGCTCAGCGCCACCAACACCTGGTGGTGGGGCAGCAGCGGCGAGACGCTGGCGCAGTGCGACGGCTCCCTCGACCACTCCTGGTCCACCCAGCACGAGGCCTGGAACAACGGGAAGATGGACTCCTGGATCGCCGCGAAGGGCTCGCCGCGGACGATGGGCTTCATGAACCGCTCGGACATCCCGTTCCACTACGCGCTGGCCGACGCCTACACCATCTGCGACGCGTACCACTGCTCGATCCTGTCGGCCACCGGCCCCAACCGCACCTACCTGTGGTCCGGCACGATCGACCCGAACGCCACCGCGGGCGGCCCGGCCTACGACGGCGGCAGCGAGAGCGGCCTGCACTGGCAGACCTACGCCGAGGCGCTGCAGAACGCCGGGGTGAGCTGGAAGGTCTACCAGAACGCCTCCGACAACTTCGGCGACAACGCCTTGGCCTACTTCAACCAGTTCACCGGTGCCCCGAGTTCGAGCCCGCTGAGCCAGCGCGGCATGGGCTCGGTGCCCAGCACCGGCTCGACGCCGGACGACATCGCGGCCGCGATCAAGGCCGACGCGCTGGCGGGCACGCTGCCGCAGGTCTCCTGGGTGGTCGCCAACCAGCTCTTCTCCGAGCACCCCGACGGCCCGCCGGAGAACGGGGCGCACTTCGTCAACCTCGTCCTGCAGGCCCTGGCGGCGGACCCGACCACCTTCAACTCCACCGTCCTGTTCCTCAACTACGACGAGAACGACGGCTTCTTCGACCACGTGCCGCCGCCCGCCGCACCCGCCGGGACCGCCGGCGAGTTCTACTCCGGCACCAACATAGGCCTCGGCTTCCGGGTCCCCATGATCATCGCCTCCCCGTGGAGCCGCGGCGGCTACGTCGACTCCCAGGTCTACGACCACACGAGCGTCATCCGCTTCCTGGAGACCTGGACCGCCGCCCTCGGCACCCCGGCCGTCTGCTCCAACATCAGCACCTGGCGCCGCCAGGTCTGCGGCGACCTCACCGGTGCCTTCGACTTCACCAAGCCCGTCTACGGGCTCCCGGCCCTGCCCGGCACCAGCGCCACGATCAACCAGGCCACCGCGAACACGCAGATCAACCCGAGCCCGGGAACCAACTCCATGCCCGCCCAGGAGAGTGGCACCAAGCTCGCCCGCGCGCTGCCCTACCAGCCCAACGCCTGGGTCGACCGCATCGAATACGACGCCAACAACCAGATCCTGCTCTGGATCGACATGGCCAACCAGGGCCCGCGGGCCACCGCCTACGCGCACTACTCGATCTACGCCAATGCTCACCGCACCGGCGGCCCCTGGCAGTACACCGTCGCGCCCTACAACGCCTCGACCGGCACCGACGGCAGCACCAGCGACTACTTCAACATCGGCGCCAACTACGGCAACGGCCAGTACGACCTCACCGTCGTCGGCCCCAACCGCTTCCTGCGCCACTTCACCGGGGACGCCACCGCCGCCGGGAAGACCGCCGAGGCCTCGGCCTCCTACGCCCCCGCACCGGACACGGGCAGCCAGGCGGTCTGGTTCACCATGACCAACACGGGAGCCTCGGCCGTCACCTTCACCATCACGGCGAACAACTACCGCAGCGGCACCTGGACTTACCAGGTCGCCCCCGGGGCCACCGCCTCGGACTACTTCAACGCGGTCACCATCGCCCAGGGCTGGTACGACTTCACGGTCACGGTCAGCAGCGACCCCACCTGGTCCCGCCGGGCCACCGGCCACATCGAGACCGGCGCGGGCAGCATCAGCGGCTGACGTCCGGCGCCGCGAGCGCGGGGCCGAGGAGAGCGCTGGTCCGGCTGCTCTCCTCGGCCTCGGCGGCGGGCGATCAGGCCCTAGTCGGCCCGTGTCCAGAACTGACGCGGCGCGAACCCGTCGCGCCGCAGCCAGTGCTCGGTATAGACGATCCGCTCGGCCTCCACCACGACCAGGGGCCCGGACGGAGGCTCGTCGAGGGACAGCGAACGCTCGACGTGGTCGGACTGCCATCGGAAGGCCGACCAGTAGTGCGCGAAGTCGCCATCGCCCTCGTCCAGCACGCGAGCCTGGCCGAACACCTGAGCGCCCCGGCTGCTGGCCTGACCGACGAGCGGTGCGAAGACCCCGACCGAGACGCGTGGGTCCGCCGCGATGTTGCGCATCTTCGGCGATGCAGCAGCCGCAGTGAACATCAGCGCGAAGTCGAGATGGTAGTAGCGCACCGGCGTCGCCAGCGGTCCCGCGTCCCCCGACGTCGCCAGTACACACATGTTCTGCGACGAGAGGAGGTTCAGCACGCGCTCTTCGAGGCGCGCACGATCGAGTCGCTTCTTGGGACTTGGCCCGGCCAGCCAAGGATTTGTCACAGGCATGATCGATTTTCGCACACGCTTTCATCCGTCAGGCGAGAGCACTCCGGCCCAGTGCGTGAGCAAGCCGCGCTCGTACGCCGGCTGCGGGGGGCAGGAGTCAGGACACGGCGTCCAGCAGGTCCTCGAACGCGTCGGGCAGGGTCTTCCAGCCTGACGCGCCGACCGCGAGTTCGGCGTCGGTGAGCAGGCAGGAGTCGAGCAGTTCGACGATCCCGTCGGTGTCCAAGCCCTCGGCGGTGAAGCAGAGTTGCTGGACCCGGTCGCCGTGCAGGGGGTGCCAGTCCAGAGCGGCGGCGGCCTGCCGGGTCGGCGTGCAGAGGTCCCAGGCGGCGTCCGGCAGTGAGGCCAGCCAGGGGCCGCACTCCTCCACTGCCAGGCTGGCGCCGGCGGCGTCCCAGGCGAGCATCAGGTCGGGGCGGTTGGCCAACCAGAACCGCCCCCTGCTGCGTTGGGCGGCGGGGACCAGCTGGTCGAGCGCCTCGTGCAGCCGGGAGGGGTGCAGCGGGCGGCGGCGCTCCCAGACCACGGTGGCCACGCCCGCCTCGTCGTGCTCCTGGGGCAGCAGCGCGATGGTCGGGTTGACCCGGTCGCGGGCGGCGGCGACGTCGAAGCCGCCGAGCGCCGCTCGGATCAGCCCGCCCGTGCCGAGCTGGACGGTACGGGCGGTGGGGTGCAGTTGGCGGAGCATCGAGAGCCCCGCCAGCCGTTCGGGAGCGTCACCGTCGCGGCCGGCCCGCGGCACGGCCAGCACGGTGGCGTACTCGACCTGGTGGGCGAGCGCCTCGGCGCAGGTGCGGCCGTCACCGGCGCAGGTGTGCAGGCCGTGCTCGACCAGTTCGTCCGGTACGGACAGCTCGCCGATCAGCCGCAGCGGGTCCACCGCCGTGACCACACCGGCGAGTTCGACCACCTCGTGCAGGCAGCGGTCGCCGACCTCGCCGCCGGCGATCAGCTCGACGACCGGGTGCGGGTCGCTGCCACCCCACAACTCGACGACGGCGAGGCCGTGTTGTCCGAGCTCCGCGATCCTGAGCAGTTCGGGAAGCAGGTCCTCGCGGACCGCGCAGCACGGGCAGTCGTTGCTGAGCGGGACATCGGTCGGCGCGAACTCGCCCTGGATGTCGCGGATATGGCGGTGTACTACGCCGGCGGAGGCGTCCCGCAGGTCGTGGTGGAGGACCACGGCGTCGACGCTACCCTCCAGGAGTTCGACGACGGCCTGACGGCGTTCACCCTCATGCAGTCCGGCGACGACCACCACCGGCAACCTGAAGTCTTCGGGCATGGTTACTCCTTGGCTACCAGCTGGATGTGCGGACGCCGGGACAGGCACAGGGCCCGTCCCGGCGGGACTCACAGTACTCTAGATGGAAACGACTTTCATTTCCATCTAGGCGGAAGCGCAGGACAGGACACGGCGAGGTGCCCGGGACGTCGAGGACGTCCCGGGCACGTCGGGGTCGGTTATGCGTTGGGCTGGGTGAAGCGGATGCGGTTGCCGAAGGGGTCGCGCAGGCCGCAGTCGGTGCCGTACGGGCGGTCGGTGGGCTCCTCGGTGAACTCAACGCCCTGGGCCAGCAGCGTCTCGTAGGTCTTGCGGCAGTCGTCCGTGGTGAAGATCAGCCAGCCCCCCATCGCCCCCTTGGTCACCAGCTCGCGGACCTGCTGCGCGGTCTCCTCGGACATGGCCGGTGCGCCCGGCTTCTCCAGCAGGATCTGACGCTCCGGGTGGCCGGGGATGCTGATGGTCAGCCAGCGCATGAAGCCCAGGTTCACATCGGCGGTGACCTCCAGGCCGAGCTTGCCGACGTAGAAGTCGATGGCCTCGTCCTGGTCGAGGACGTATATCTGCGATTGCGTGATGGCGTTGAACATGTGCACCACGCTACGGGCTCGGCCGGCCGGAAACTTATCCAAAATTGCTCAACCGGACAACCGGAAGAAGTCAGCCGCTCGGCCGCGTCCAGGCCATCGTGAAACACGTCGGCACGCCCGTGGCCGCCGCCTGCTGACGGTACGTCCTCGGCGAGCGACCGACGATGTCGCGGAACGTACGGCTGAAGGTCCCCGGGCTGGCGAAGCCGACTTCGAAGCAGATGTCCGTCACGCTGCGGTCGGTCTCCCGCAGCAGGGACATCGCCCGCTCCACCCGGCGGCGCTGCAGGTAGCGGTGCGGGGTCTCGCCGAAGGTGGCCCGGAAGGTGCGGATGAAGTGCGCCTGCGACACATGGGCGATCCGGGCCAGGGCCGGGACGTCCAGCGGCTGCGCGTAGGCGCGGTCCATCGCGTCCCGGGCCCGCAGCATGCGGCGGTTGGTCTCTTCTACGGCGCTGCTCACGGTGGCATCACACCACAGTCGGGCGCCCACCACCGACCAGCCGTCGCGGTCACGGTCACGGTCGCTGCGGGGCGCCGATCAGCGGGGTGCGCACCGGCGCGGCGAGTCCGACGAAGACCACCAGCTCGTGGCCGCCGGGGTTGGTCTGAAGCGGCACCGTCTGCCAGTTGTTGGCGAGCCAGACGTTCCCGGACGGGTCGATCTGCACCCCGGTGTTACGCAGCAGGCCGTCGCTGGTGTAGCCGGTGGCCGCGGGCGAGATCGGCTCGCCCGGCTGCACGCCCGTCGGGCAGGCCCCCGCGCGGGCGCCGCAGAGCTGGGCGAGGCGCTGGCCGCCGAAGTTGGCCACCCAGACGTTGTCGTCGCCGTCCACCGCGATGCCCCAGGGCACGAACAGCCCGCCGTTGGTGAACGGTTGCGCGGGGGTGCTGCCGTCGGGGTTCACCCGGGTGACCGAGGCTCCCTCCCCCGGGGCCCGCAGACCGCTCACCGCGTCGGCGAGCGACTGCGCCGTACCGTCGTTCTCACAGGGCAGCGGCACGATCCCGCTGTTGGCCACCCACACGTTGCCCAGGCTGTCGGCCGCGGCACCCATCGGCTTCTTCAGGCCCCCGCCCGTCACCGCCCGCACCGGCGTGCCGTCGGGGGCCAGCGCCACCACGTTGTCGCTTCCGTGGCCGGTCACCCAGACCTGGCCGCCCGGATCGACGGTGATGCCGAACGGCTTGACCAGCCCATCGCCCGCCGTGAGGTTCTGCGCCCGGGCCGGGTCGCCGTGCGGGATCCGCGTCACGCTGCGGCCGCCGCAATTGGCGACCCACACCGTGCCGTCCCGGTCGGCGGCCATGCCCTGCGGCTGGACGATCCCGCCCACCTGCCACCCGGTGCGCGGCGAGCGCGCCGTACCGTCCGGGGCGAACTGCGAGACGCTCCGGTAGCGCGTGGAGGCGTCGAGCGGGCAACCGGAGCCCTGGAAGCCGAAGTTACCGGCCCACACGTCGCCGGTGGGGTCGAAGGCGATCCCGAAGCCGGCGCCGTACACGCCGCCGCCCCGGTACGGGGAGCCGGGCACGGTACGGCCGTCCGGGGTGAAGCGCAGCAGCGCCCGGCCTCCGCACACCGAGGCGTGCGGGTCCGCGCCGAAGCGGTAGTTGTTGACCACCCAGGCATCGCCCTGTGCGTCGAAGGCGATGTTGCCGGGCCCGTCCAGTTCGTGGCCGTCGCCCTGGTAGCGCAGGGCCAGGGTCCAGGCCGTCGGCGCGGCGGGCAGCGCGGGGGCGAAGAGCGGGCGGACCGTGGAGAGCGCGAACAGCTCCTGCACCCGCACGCCCGGCGCGCGAGCGATCTCCACCAGGGCCTGGAAGGTGTCGGTGGGCTCCGGGCGCCCCGGGCGGGCGGCCGCGCGGAGCAGCTCCCCGCAGGTCCGGCCCGAGACGCAGCCCGCCAGCAGGTTGGCCAGTCCGTTGAAGGCTTGCAGTGTGGAGGTCTGGTCGCCGTTGGGCGCGGTCGCCAGGAACCGGGCCGTCCCGCCGCCCGCGACGTCGGCCAGGTTGTGCGAGACGGCTGCCGCGTTGCGGACTCCGGGCCGGGTGCCGCTGATCCGGCTCTGCTCGGTGAACTGCGCCATGGCGTAGGCGGCCGCCACGGTGGTCTGCTCGTCAACCACCGCCTGGGGGAAGGCATCCGGCGCCCCGAGCACCGCGGCCAGCCGGACCGGACCTCGCCCGCCCTGGCCCGCAGGGGCGACGCCAGGTGCGTCGGCTGGTGCGTCGGCGACCAGGTAGAGCACCGCGTCCGGATCGGCGCTGCTCCGGTAGCCCAGCTCGAACCGGCCGTCGGCGCCGCTGCGCCCGCGTGCCAGGACGGTCGGCCGGCCGCGCTCACCCTCGCCCGCCCGGTAGAGCGTCACCTCGGCAGCGGCGATCGGGCAGTCGCCGTCCCGGACCACCCCGCTCTGCCGGCGCACCGCCTCCACCGGCCGGTGCTCGGCCACCGCGGCGGGAGTGGCGGGAGCGGCGGGAGCGGCGGCCGCGAAGGCGGCCGGGCCGGCCAGGACGGCGGCCACCAGGAGGGCAGCAGGTCGGCGGCGCATACACGGCTCCGGGGTCTTCCACACGGCGGCGCCCGTCGGTCGAGCCGTGCGACGGCTCGATCCGGGGGCGGGGGACGGGGAGAACTCTCGCCGCCGCCCGCCCCCGGACAGCCCTGACAGGCCCCGCGCACCGGCACAATTCCACCGAACGGACCCGTACCGGTGCGTAGCGGGTGAGCTAGCCGAGGGCCGTCGACAGCCAGGCGCCGCCCACCCGTACGTAGAGGTGCTTGGTGGCCGTGTCGACCGCCATGGTCCCGTCGAGCGGCGGGTGCGTGAAGGACGCGTCGCTGACCGGTCCGGCCACCAGGCGCAGCGGCGGGTTCGGGGCGTTCCTGACCGGGACGGTGCCGCCGTTCTGTCCCCCGACGTTCCCGTAGCAGTCGTCCACCCGGAAGTCGCCCGCGCTGGAGCTCTCATAGTAGATGTGGCTGCCGGCCGGCTGGGTGCCGTAGAGCCCGACGACATTGCGCAGCACTGCGGTCGTCCCCGGCCCCGCGTACAGGTCGACGCCTGAATTCACCGTCGCGGTGGACCCGTTGGCGATCAGGACGTTCTCCAGCGCGCTGGCGGTGCCCGCCCAGGCGATGATGTTCTGCACGGTCGAGTAGCCGGGGGCGAAGCCGCCCGCGTAGGCGTAGATGTTGGTCGCGTATACGTGCTTGCAGGAGGCGTCGACCTTCAGGTGCGGACCGCCCTGCATGCTGGAGGTCTCGAACTTGCAGTCGGTCAGGTAGATCCCGTTGGGGTTGTTGGTCGCCGCGGCGCCCTGGGTGATCCAGAGCGCGCCGGTGCCGAACGCCTCGATGCGGCAGCCGACGAAGTGGATCTGGTTGACGTTGTCGCCGCTGTACCCCCAGGTGTTCACCGTGGCAGAGGAGGAGTTGCGCAGCCACACGTTGGGCTGGGTGGTGCTGCCGGGGGTGCCGCTGCTCGACTCGATCACCAGGTTGTAGAACCGGGAGTCCCAGAACTCCACCGCGTCGATGCACAGGTCGTTGTTGCTCGACATGAAGACGTCGCGGATGTAGGAGTTGTCGTTGTAGTAGAGCTCCAGGAGCAGCCCGGTCTTGCCGTTGCCGTTGAACCCGAGGTTCTCGACCGAGCAGTAACTCCGGTGCGTGGCACCGCTCGGATCGGTGCCGGCTCCCGACATCCGCAGCAGGATGCCGTTACCGCCCTTGAGCAGCGTGGCGCCCTTGCTGCTCGCCCCCACCAGCCGGATGCCGTTGCCGCCGACCGTCAGCGCGGGGTTGCCGTTCGCCGGGGTGACCAGGTACTTCCCCACCGGGAAGTAGACGGTTCCTCCCCCGGCCGCCGCCGCGGCGTTGAGCGCGCTCTGCACCGCCGCGGTGTCGTCGGTCGCGCCGTCCCCGAGGGCGCCGTAGTCCTTGACGCTGAGCCAGTCCAGCGAGCCGGTGGCCGCGGCGGCCGGTGTGGCCCCGGCGGTCACCGCGACACCTGCCAGCCCCAGGCCGGCTACCGCACCGGCGAGCAGGGCTCGACGCGGCGTGCTGCTTCGTGAATCCCCCGATATGGTCACTCTGTTGTCCTCGCAGTAGCTCGCAGGCGGTGATGGGTGGCCGACCTGGCGGCCGGGCACGGCCGCAGTTTAGCTGAGGGAAGATCAGCTCCCCCCGACCCGCTGCGCCCAGACGGGTATGCGACAGGGCGCCGGAACGACTTTGTGCCGGCGCCCTGTCGCGGCCGACCTCAGCGGTTCACGTAGATGCTGTCCATGAACTCGAGGATCTGGCGGTCGGTCAGCCGGTTCCCCTCGCGGTGCCCGTGGGCGATGTCCGCCTCACTGATCATGCCGACGATCATCTCGTTGTCGATGACCGGGATCCGGCGGATCTGGTGCTGCTCCATCTTCTTCAGCACCATGTCGATGTCGTCGTCCGCGCGGACGCAGTGGAGGTGTCCGGAGAGCTCCATCGCCTTCATGGTCGCCGGGTCGCGGCCCTCCGCGATACATCGCGTCACGATGTCGCGGTCGGTGATGATGCCCTTGAGCTTCTTGTCCTCGCCGCAGATGGGCAGGGCGCCCACCCCCATGTCACGCATCATCCGGGACGCGTTCAGCAGGGTGTCGTTCGCATCGACACACTTGGCTCCACCGTGCATGATGTCACGCGCTGTGATCACAGCAGGTCCTCTCGGGTCGCACCGCCCGTCCGGCACCCGGATTGCCACCAGGGCCGTCAGGTACGGAATGTAGTGATGAGCTCACTTTAAGCAGCGCATCCCGAGTGCGCACGAGGAGACTGCCGGCACAGGGGGATGAAGGAGCGGAAGCCGACCGATCGCTGAGATCCTGATCCAAGCGGGCACCACCGGCAGGGAGCGCATTCATGAGCAGAGACATCCTGGCGACCCTCGACGCCGAGCGCAGGGCCATGGGCGAACCGGCCGGCCGCGGGGGCGTGGTCCGCGAGTACGCGGCCGACGGTTCGCAGTGCCGGATCGTGTTCTCGCGGCTCGCACCCGAGGAGGTCGACGAGGTCATCCGCGCGGAGCAGGCCCTGGCCCGCGACGGCGGCTACGCCTTGGAGTGGAAGGTCTACGGTCACGACACCCCCACCCCTCTGGCCGAACGGCTGCTCGCCGCGGGCTTCGAGGCGGACGATCCGGAACTGGTCCTCGTACTGCCGGTGACCCAGGCGACCATGGCGGCCTTCGGCGCCCCCGAGGCCGAGGTCGAGGCCGAGGTCCGACGCGTCCGCGACGAGGCGGGCCTGGTCGACTACGCGGAGATCGCCCGCGAGATCGGCCGCCGGAACCCGGACGAGGAGAAGCAGCAGCTGGCCGCGATCCTGCGAGCGGAACCGGAATCGATGAGCGTCCATGTCGCGTACGTCGACGGGGAGCCGGCGGCGTGCGGGCGCATCCACTTCCGGGCGGGCGGCGACTGCGCGGAGCTGGCCGGCGGCCGGACCAAGACCACCCACCGCAAGCGGGGACTGTTCACCGCCGTCGTCGCCGCCAGGCTGGCGGAGGCGTACGAGCGCGGCCGCACCCTGGTCTTCACCGACGCCCTGCCCACCTCGGAGCCCCTGCTGCGAAAGCGCGGCTTCCAGGTCGTCACGTCCACTCAGCCCTTCGTGTACGAGCCCGCCGCCTGAACTGTTCGCGGCCGGCCCTCCTCGCGGCTGCTCAGGCGGCCGGGGTGCGGAAGTAGTGGCCGCGGTCGAGGTCGTCCAGGAGCCCGGGCTGCGTCGGCTGCCAGCCCGTCAGCTCGCGGGTCAGCTCGCTCGACACCGGGCTGTCGGCCCCGATGAACCCGGCCAGCCAGCCGAAGTGGCCGCCCGCGTCCTCGGGAGCGACGGCGGCCACCGGGAGTCCGAGGTGGCGCCCGATCACCTCGGCGACGGCGCGGATCGGCACGCCCTGGTCCGCGACCGCGTGCAGCGTCGACCCCGCCGGGGCCTTCTCCAGCGCCAGCCGGAACAGGTGGGCGGCGTCGATGCGGTGCACGGCGGGCCAGTGGTTGGACCCGTCGCCGAGGTAGCCGGAGACGCCCTTGGCGCGGGCGATGGCGACCAGGGTGGCCAGGAAGCCGTGGTCCCCGTCGCCATGGACCGTCGGAGCCAGCCGCACCACGGACGAGCGGACGCCGCGCGACGCGAGGGCGACCGTCGCCTCGGCGTTGGCCATCCGGGTCTGCACGCCGCCGATCAGCGGCGTCGCGGCCGGGTCGTGACGGTGGCCGTCCCGCTCGGTCGCGAGCCGCCCCGGAGCGAGCCCGAGCACCCCTGCGGCGATGACGAACGGCCGGTCGGAACCCGCGAGTGCCTCGCCGAAGGTGTCGATGGCGCGCCGATCCGCGTCGGCGGCGCCCTGGAAGTCGCCCGAGAAGGCGATGTCGTGCTTGAACGCGAGGTGGAGCACGCCGTCCGACGCGGCGGCCGCGCTGCGCAGGGCGTCGAGATCGTCCAGGGTGCCGCGAAGCACCTCGACCCCGGCCGCGGAGAGGGCGGCGGCCGAGGCGTCCGAGCGGGCGAGCCCGACGACCTGATGGCCGGCGTCGATGAGTTCGGGAACGACGGCGGAGCCGATCCAGCCGGACGCGCCGGTGATGAGAACACGCGTGACTCCTCCCCGCCCTAAGGGGACGGGGCTTCCTGTTACGCCGGGTTGGCGTCGCAGTGGACCAGCCCGGCCCGTAGAACGTTGATGGCACCCACCGTGTCCGCGTGGTCCGTGTGGCCACACCGTACGCAGTGGAACTTTGCCTGAGTGGTTCGGTTCTCCCCGGAGACGTGGCCACACGCGGGTTGTGGGCACGTCCGGGAGGTGTTGCGGGGGTCCACCGCGATAATCGTCCGGCCGGCGCTTGCAGCCTTGCTGGTGAGGATCCCGAGGAACACCCCCCAACCCGCATCCGTGATCGACTTGTTCAGCCCGGCCTTCGAGGCGGCACCATTGGGCAGGAAGCCGCCCGGCCGCGCGGGGTCCGGCTTCGGCTTCGGCGCACGCACCATGTTGCTGATGCTCAGCTTCTCGTGCGCGATCAGATCGTGCCGGCGCACCAGGGTGAGGGCGGTCTTGTGCGCGTGGTCGAGCCGTTGGCGGCGGACCTTGCCGTGCAGGTCGGCGACCTTCTCGACGGCCCGGCGGTGCTTCTTGGAGCGCTTGTCCCGGCAAGCACGGGGGAAGGTGGCCAGGTGCCGCTGAGCCTGCGCGAGGGCCTCGGCGTTCTCCCGGCCGAAGCGCGGGTTGGAAACGAAGCCACCGTTGGAGTCGGCAAGGAAATTGGCGATGCCCAGGTCGATCCCGACCACCGAACCGGTGGGTTCCAACGGTTCGGGCTTGGACTGCTCGGCGGTCAGCACCACGCACCAGCGCTTGCCCTCGCGCTTCACCGAGACGGTCTTGACCCTGCCGACCACCTGACGGTGCTGGTTGACCTTGACGTGCCCGACACCTCGGAACCGGACCCTGCGAGGGTGACCGGGCATCGAGTCCCACCGGCAGCCGTCCCCGTCCCTGGGGAAGTCCACCGTGTCGAACCAGTTCACGCCCCGGAAGCGCGGGTATCCGGGTTTCTCGCCGGACTTGACCCGACGGAAGAACGCGGCGAACGCCTTGTCCAGACGCCGAAGCGTCGCCTGCTGGCTGGAGAACGACCACCGGCCCTGGCGCTGCGGGTCGAACGCCCGAATGTCTTTGAGCTGCGCCGACTGCTGGCCGTACTTGACCGTCGTCTTCGAGGCGTGACGGTAGGCGTCGCGCCGTTCCTCCAAGGCCCCGTTGTAGAGCGAGCAGTGGTCGACCAGCATCGCGGCGAGGGCCTGGACCTGACGGGCGGTGGGTCGCATGAGGAACTTGTACGCACGGATCTGCGTGTCCAACGGGTCCACCCCCTTCCTGATCGCAGGTCACCTTAACACCTGTCAAACTTGGCGCATGTCACCACGCTGGGAACCAGATCCTGATATCCGCCGGGGAAACCATGTCGTCTATCACCTGCACGCACACTTGGTGTTCGTCACCAAGTACCGGCGTGAGGTCTTCAACGACGAGATGCTGACGCGCTGCGAGGCGATCATGCGGGACGTATGCGAGAGCTTCGGTGCGGAGCTGCGGGAATTCAACGGCGAGGGCGATCACGTCCACCTGCTGGTGCACTACCCGCCGAAGGTCGCCCTGTCCAAACTGGTCAACAGTCTCAAGGGCGTCAGCTCCCGCTACCTGCGGGCCGAGTACACCGGACGGATCAACCGAGGTGCTGTTCGCGGGCGCCGGCACCCTGCAGGAGCTTTTCGCGGGTGCCGTCGCCGGCGCGCCTGCGGGCGCCTCGCCGATCGACGCGGTGGCGGCCGCGCTCGAGGCGGGTGCCGCACTGCTCGGGGAGCGTCGCGAGCACTCCCAGCAGCGCCAGGCCGTGATCACCGCGAACAGGGAGCTCCAGGAACGCGAACTGATCAAGCTCGCCTCACTCGCCTCGGCCATGGCCGACGCCTTGCGCGCGCGGCGTCGCCGATCCGGCCGCGAGTCTGGCCGCCGAGGCGGGGATCGCCGTCTTCAAGGTCGCGTTCGAACGCTGGATCAACCAGACCGGCCAGCAGGACTTCTCACACCTCGTCCGGGAATCGCTCGACGAGCTCAAAGCCGTCACCGCAGGCAGCTGAACCACCAGCGGACGGCCCCGGCCCGGCCGTATGGTGCTACTACGCACGGTCCGCGAGCAACTCCGCGAGGCAGTCCGCGAATCGGGTGATCAGGTCCAGGCGTGCGCCACCGCGGGCGATCCGGAATCCGTGCCGGCGGCCCCAGAACGCGGCCTGGACGGCATGGAACTGCGCCCACCGCTGGACGCGCGATCGATCGACCTCCGCGGCCTCGGCGAAGACGTCCAGGACGCGGTGGGCGGCGGCGCGCAGGTTGTCCGCTTCGAGGAGCGTCAGCGCGCGCGTCTTGAGCAGCGTGCCGCCGTCGTAAGCGGGGTCTCCCACGTATCCCTTGGGGTCGACGGCCAGCCAGGGCTCACGCTCGGCGCGCAGGATGTTCCTGGCGTGGAGGTCGCCGTGGATGAGGGTGTCCGGCTGGACGCGGCCCAGCTCGCGGGCGGTCGCCACCGCGGCGTCCACCACGTAACGCGGCATGGTGTGCGGCAGTTGCTCGGCGTCGCTGCGCAGTTGCCGCTCCCAGGAGTCGGCCTGCCGGCTCAACCGGGGCAGGCCCGGTGGCGCCGGGACAGCCAGCCGGCGGTTGATCCGCCCGGCGACCGCCACCACCTCGTCACCGTCCTCGACCTCCGCCAGGGTCGACGCCCTGACCCGCTCCAGGACCATCGCGAAACGCGCGTCGTCGCGCTCGTGCAGCAGGACGGCCCCGCGTCCGCCCCACGCCGCGAACGCGTCCGGCTCATGGATGTTGCCGGGGTGCGGAAACGACACCTTCAGCACCGCTGTCCCCTCGGCCCGCCGTCGCACCGGGACGATGACTCCGACGCCCCCGTGCATCACCTCGCCGTCCGGCACGCATCCCCAACGGTCCATCAGTTCCTCTACCAGCGTGGGCAGTTCGGTGAGCCAGGCCGCGCCCGGCTCACCTTCACGCTCGACGGTGCCCCGCGCGAACGCCTCCGGTACCTCGATCATTCGGGCACCATACGCTCCGCTGCGACGTCAGGGCCACGACTCACCGCCACGATTCACCGGCCGTACGTGCTGGGAGGTGGAGCGGATTGGGGAGGTGGACGAACACGTCCCCCTGCTTCGGGTGCAGTCGCATCCGCACGAACGCCTTCTCCGGCAGCGTCGGCCCCAGCAGCGCGGCGGTGTCCTGCTCGATCGCGTCGCGCAGCGCGTCCGTCGCTCCCGCGCCGACGTCGGCCTGGACGGCGCGGACCACCTCCCGTACGGTCCCCCACAGTTCGGGGGGCCGGCAGCCCGTAGTGGGCGCTGAGATGGTTCACCAGCACGCCCAGGTTGCCCTGGATCACCGCGTGGGAGATCTTGGCCCGCACCACGTCGAGGTCCGGTGAGACCGTCACCGAGCCCGGGTACGGCGTGAAGTCCACCCCGGCCGCGGCCAGTCGTCCCGGGTGCAGGCGCAATCCGGCGCTGTCGCGCAGCAGCAGACGCGCGGGGCGGCCGTCCGGGTCGACGGCGAGGATCGTGTTCTGCAGATGTGCCTCCAGGGCGATGCCACAGCGCGCGAGCAGCGGCAGGACCGCCGAGCACAGCAGCTCGGCATACTCCCGCAGGAACTCCCGGGCGGCGCTCGCCAGCGGGACCCCGGTCGACCTCGCGCTGCGGTCCACCAGCTCGGTCAGCAGGGTCCCGCCGGAGAACGGGGAGTGGGCCAGCAGCGCGCAGCCGCTGACCGCGCTCTCGCCGGGGTGCAGCTGGTCCGCCGGGTCGGGGCGGACCAGCGCGCACAGACCGCGCAGTCGCGCCGGGTCGCCGGACCCGGCCTCGGCCGGCGTGGTCTCCGGCGGGGCGAAGGCCACCCCGGCCAGCTCGGGGACGAAGACCGCCCGCCCGCGGAGCCGGGGCTCGGCCGCCAGCAGCCGGTCGATCACCCCCGCGATCTGCGGGCTGTTACGGGTGGTGGCGGGCGAGATCGTCCGCCGAAGACCGGTCAGCTGGATGTCCAGCGAGACCTTCACCGCGTACCTGCGCCCGTCCCGGCCCGGGTCGACCGTCACCAGGCTGCGGATCGACGCGGTGGGCCGGCAGGGCAGGACGGCCTCAGGCAACAGCACCAGCGCGCCCTCGGCCAACTCCGACGCGTAGAGGGCGGGGATCCGCTCCCGCGCCTGCCAGGGGTGGACGGGGACCAGTGCGTACTGCGCCGGGTCGACGCCGCGCGCCCGCAGCCCGCGCTCCGCCTGCGCGGCGATCTGCGGATACCCGGCCGCGAGCAGCTCGCCGACCGAGCCGCGCTCGCCGGGGCTCTCCAGCAGCAACTCCCGGCGGACGGCGGCCAACTGGACGCCGACCACGGCTCCGCTCTCCGGGGTGTAGGCGAGGACGTCGGCGGTGGAGAACCCCCGGCGGGTGCGCCGGCACGGGTGCAGCGGGTGGCCCTCCGCGTTCAGCGCCTCCAGCTGCAGGGCGACGGTGCTGGGCGCGCCGTGGAGGGAGCTCAGCAGGTCGGGTCCGCTCAGCCGCGCTGCCCTGCGGGCCACCAGGGCGCGGGCCAGCGCGCGGTTGGCCGCCGAGTCGGCGAGCTCGGTGCGGAACTCCTCGGCGGCCTCGCCGCCGGGCTGACTGGACGGGTCGAGGCTGGACTGGTCGAGGCTGGACTGGTCGAAGCTGGGCAGGTCGACGCCCTCCCGGAGCAGCGCCGCTCGCAGGTCGTGCCGGGTGTCGCGGCGGGCGGCGGGCAGCTGTCCGAGCCACTCCACGGCCAACTGCGGATCCAGCACGCGCAGTTGCTCCAACACCCCGTCCTCCAGGGCGTTCAGCGGCTCGCCCAGCGGGTTGGGGGCGTCCACGTGGATCGCCTCGGTGACCTTGCCGCCCAGCCGCATCCGGACCAGCGCCTTGAGCTGCCACCGGTCGGCGAGCAGCGCGCGGGCCTCGTCCACGGCCTCGGCCTCCGTCTGCGCCAACCGGCCGAGGGCGCCGACGACCGCCTCGCGCACCACCTCCCAGAGGCGCTCCTCCGCACAGCCGCCCGCCTGTGCCAAGGCCGGTACCAGCTCGGCCAGTTGGTTGCCGAAGAGCGGGAAGAACAGCTTCCGGCGCAGCTCCCCCGCGTCCCGGGCGTACAGAGCCGACCCCGGCAGCAGGGTGACGGTGTGTCCGCTGCGCGCCAGCCGGGCGGGCAGGATCCGCAGGCTGCCGAAGTCCCGGACGACAGCCCGGCAGGGCGAACCGCCGCGCAGCACCAGCACGGTGTTCTGCGCGTGCGCCTCCATCGCGACGCCGTACCTGACCAGCAGGGTCAGCAGCGGTTCCACCAGGGTGCCGAGGCAGCCCCGCAGCCAGTCCTGGGGTGTCAGGCCGGTCTCGACGAGCAGATCGTGGACGAGAGCGAGCCCGGTCAGCGGAGACCGTGCGAGCAGTGCGGCCATCGGCAGGGCGACCTCGTCCGGGGCCAGCGTCAGCTCGACGTCCTCGCGCAGCACCGCGCCCAGCGAGCGGCGGCGTGCCGCGTCCTGGCGGCGCGGCTGGAAGACCACCCCGGCGTACTCGCGCGCGACGCCGAGGCGGCGCACGGCCGCGTCCTGCTCGGCGATCGCGGCCAGCAGGATGCTGAGGCGGGGACCGTTGTGGGCCGCCTCCGGGGACACGCCCCGGACCGCGGTGGTGAGTTGGACCTCCAGCGCGGTCTTGACGTGCAGCCCCGGTACGCCCGGTTCCCGGGCTGCCAGGGTCCGGGTGGAGAGCAGCGGCATGGCCTGCACGGTGGCGGCGAGCGGCACCACCACTCCCGCCGCCAGGGCGTCCCCGTGCAGCTCGGGCAGGGCGTGCTCGAACTGGTGCGGGTGGACGGGGACGAGCACGAAGTCGCCCGGTGGGAGGCCCGCCGCCACCAGCTCCGCCCGGGCCTGGGCCACCGCGCCCGGGAACGCCTCGGCCAGCACCCGGTCCACCGCGGCCAGCCCGGCGGCCGGGTCCATCGGGTCGCCGTGCCCGGTTCCGTCCGCGCCGGAGGCCGCGTCCCGCCGGACGGCCACGAAGCGCAGCGGGAACACCGCCCCGAATTCGGGGGCGTAGCGCGTCAGCTCGGCTGCCGACATGCCGCGCCGGCTCCTGGCCGAGGGGTGTAACGGGTGGCCGTCCAGGGCCAGTTGCTCGAAGCCGACCAGCGGCGAGTGCGTGGCGAGGCGCTCCAGCAGCTCCGAGAAGGGCCGCTGCTCCTGCCACGGGCCGATCGCCCGCAGCTTCTCCGCCTGGCGCGCCGCCTCCTCCAGAGCCAGCGCATAACCCTCGACGCCGGCCGCGGTCTCGGCGCGGAGCAGCCCCCAGTCGCCCTCCGGGGGCAGCACTCCGCGGGCGAGCAGCCCGTCCAGCAGGTCGACCGGGTCCGGGCCCGGGCCGTCCACCCGGTGCTTGCCCGCCAGGTTCACCGTGCGCACGGGCACCCCCAGCGCCGCCGCCTCCACCAGGCCCTCCCGGACGAGCGCGGAGACCAGGCGGTCGAGGATGCTCGCGCGGGCGGCGAGGAGGGCTCCCGACTGATCGCCGGGCACCTGCGGCAGTTCACTCATGAGCTCTCTCTCCCGCTGTCGACGGCTGCGGTTGGAAGAGTGCCCATGGTGGCTCCGGCTAATCGGCCCGCCGAGCCGGAGGGGTGCGGGTGCGCAGGGGGGTGCGGGTGCCCGGCCGGTGAGGTCGCCCTGTCAGCCGGCGGTGCGCTGGCCGGGGACGGCGCGGTCGCGTTGGAGGTCCAGGAGTTCGCGGAACAGGCCGTGCTGCTGCTCGGCGAGCTCCGCCCAGGTGCCGGTCTGGACCACGCGGCCCCGGTCCATGACGATCACCCGGTCGGCGACGGCGGCGTTGGCGATGTTGTGGGTCACCAGCAGGGTGATCCGCTCCGGGGCGAGGCCGCGCAGGGCGTGCAGGATGCGGTGCTCGGCTCGGGGGTCGAGGTCGGAGGTCGGCTCGTCCAGGATCAGCAGCCCCGGGTTGAGGGCGGTGCGGTACAGGGCGCGGGCGACGGCGGCGCGCTGCCAGCCCCCGCCGGAGAGCTCCGCGCCACCGAGCCAGCCCTGCGCGAGGAGGGTGCGCCAGCCCGAGCGCAGCCGGTCCACGATCTCGTCGAAGCCGGTCTGCGCGGCGGCGCGGCGCACCTCGTCCATCAGGTCGTCGGTCAGGTGGCCCAGGTGGATGTTCTCGGCGGCGTTGAGCGGCCAGCGGGCGAACTCCTGCGGGACCCGGGCCACTCGGGTCCACATGCCGTCGGCGTCCAGCCGCTCGACCGGCACGCCGTCCCAGGTGATCTGCCCGGTCTGCGGGAGGTAGAGGCCGGCCAGGAGCTTGAGCAGGGTGGACTTGCCGCTGCCGTTCTGCCCGATGACGGCGACGACCTCCCCTCGGCGCAGCGTCATGTTCACGTCCTGGAGGGCGGGTTCCTGCTGGTCGCCTGGGTAGGTGTGGGCCAGGCCCGTCACCTCGACCACGGACGGGGAGGCGGGGGTGACGTCGCCGCGTCGGATGCGGTGGCCGCCGGCCTCGTCCAGGAAGGTGAAGAAGTCGTCCAGGTAGAGCCCCATCCGGTAGAGGCGGGCGCCGTTGCCGACCATGCCCTGCACACCGCCGGCGGCGGTACGCAGCGCGAAGGTGGCCCCACCGGCCGCCGCAAGGCCGATCCGGCCGGTGGCGATGAGGAACAGCAGGGTGCCCCAGATCAGCGCGCTGCCCGCGCCGGTGCCGACGGCCGCCCAGAGCGAGACCCTGGCGGCCTTGCGGGTGGCCTGGTCGGTGGCGGCGATGATGCGCTCCTCGGCCTGGCGGTACTTCTCCATCACGAACGGGCTGACCTGGTCGGAGCGGACCTGGTCGGCACGGCCCTTGTCGATCAGGAACCAGCGGTAGATCCTTAGCGCCTGGCGCTCCTCGTTGGTGGCGAGGGTGGACAGGTAGTGCAGGCGCGCGGTGCGCACCGCGGCGATACCGGTGGGCACCGAGCCCAGCAGCAGGAACGGCAGCAGCAGCGGGTCCAGGGTGGCCAGGATCCCGGCCGCCGCGATCAGGGAGACCGTGGCGGCGATCACGTCCTGCGCGTTGGAGAGCAGGTCGGGGGTGGTGGCCGCGCCCCGGTCGGCGGACTCCCACTGGTCGTTGTAGGCGGGTTCGTCGTACGCCTTCAGCTCGGCCTCGCAGCCGGCGGCGATCAGCGCCAGGTCGGCCTCGCGGTTGATCCGGGGCGAGACCCGGGTGGAGAGGCTGGTCACGCTGATCGCGAGGACGGCGCGCAGGCCGGCCGAGGCGGCGAGCAGCGTCAGGGACGGCGCGGCGTGCCGCAGGTGCTGGCCGACGGGCCCGGGGACGAGCAGCGCCCGAAGCGTGCCGGTGGTGGCGTACAGGGCGAGCGCGCCGAAGACACCCGAGAGCAGCTGGCACACCAGGAGCAGCGCGGTGGAGGCGGGATCGGCGGCCCAGGCGAGGGACAGCGCCCGGCGGACGAGCTGGGGCAGGCGGCGGAGCATCGCCGCGGTCGACATCGACGCGTTGGCCGCGGAGCGCCTGTCGCCGGGGAAGTGGGCCCGGAACTGCTCGCTGTGCTCCTTCCCCTCCGGGTCCGGGGGGACGGGCGGAGCGATGTCGGCGGGTCGCTGCTCCGACTTGAGAATGTACCTGGTCACGTTGCTCCCTGGGTTCGCCGGTTCTGTGCTGGCCGCGGGCAGCCCGGAGTGCGCGCCAACTCCGCATCGCGGTAGGCGTGTTCGGGTGGCAGGAGTACCGGTCGGTACGCTGCAGGACGGGGCGGGCTGCTGGTGCGGTCCCCGATCCTGGCAGCGGTCCGGCGCCCCTCTCGGCGTGTCCCCGCGGGTCTCACTCGATCCGGGCGAATCCGTGTCGGCGTCGGCGAGTTGGTGGCGGTCGACCGCCCGATCACTTCGCCGGCGCACCACCACGGCATGAAAACCATTCGACGGGACTGATCACCGCAGACCATGATGCGCAGTCGTGACGACGTCTAAGCAGTTCCTGGTCCAGGCCGCCGCCCGCAACAACGCCGAGTGGTGCTCGGCGATGAGCCGATCACACGGCCTGGCAGGTGAGTTCGGGGTGCAGGCCTGGGCGGCGCCGGCCCGGACGCCGCTGTACTACCCCGACGCGGTGACGCTGCTGCCGGGCGCCGACGCGGCGGCGCTTGCCGCCCGGATCGATACCGCAGCGCCCGGCGCCAGTGTCAAGGACAGCTTCGCGGACCTCGACCTGACGGGGGCCGGCTTCCACGTGCTGTTCGAAGCGCAGTGGATCCACCGCCCCGCGAGTGCGCCGGCCATCGCGTCGGAGCTCGCCTGGGACGTGGCGGGCGACGCGCAGACGCTGCGCGCGTGGGCGGTCGCCTGGGACGGCGGAGACGGCCAGGCGGACCTCTTCCGACCCGAACTCCTCGACGACCCGGCCACGTTCGTGCTCGCGGGGCGGGCCGCCGACGGCCGGGTGGTCGCCGGCGCGGTGGCGAGCCGCAGCGACCAGGTGGTCGGAGTCTCCAACGTCTTCGCGGCGGACGGCGGCGCCGACGCGGCTTGGCCGGTCGTCCTGGAGGCGGTGCACCGGCTGTTCCCCACCCTGCCCGTGGTCGGCTACGAGCACGGGCAGGACTTGGCGGCCGCCGTTCGGCACGGCTTCGAGGCGGTCGGTCCCTTGCGGGTCTGGCTGCGCGGCTAACGCGTACCGCGTACCTCAGTGGCTCAGCTGTGGGTGGCCGCGCACTGCGGATGGCCCCAGCTGCTGCCGACCTTGGTGATCGTCTCGCCCTTCGCGTACGGGCGGCCGCACGGGCAGGTGCCGGGGAAGCGCGCGGACAGCGTGCGCGAGCCGCCCGAGGAGGCGCGCTTCGCCGGGAGGCTCGCGGACGGGGTGGAGCCGCGGGCCGCTCGCGGTGCGGAGGCGGCGACCGGGTCCGGCACGGGCAGGTCGGCCGCCGTGCCGCCGGCGGCCTGCTGGGTGCGGGCCGCGTCGCTGGCGGCCTTGTCAGCGATCGCGTTCAGCGGATCGCCGTTCACCTGGTGGGCCGGGACATAGACGAAGGTCACGTCCCGGCCGGTCAGCAGCGCGTCGATCCGCTGGATCAGCTCGCGGTTGGCCACCGGCTTGCCGGCGGCGGTCTTCCACCCGTTGCGCTTCCACGCCGCCAGCCACTTCGTCGCCGCGTCGCGGGTGTACGTGCTGTCCAGGCGGACCTCCAGCGCGACGGCGGGGTCCGTCACGGTCAGCAGCTGCTCCAGCGCGGTGAGTTCACCGATGTTGTTGGTGCTGTGCCCCAGCGGGCCGGCCTGCCAGCGCTGCGGGACGCCCGCGCTGTCCGCGATCACGAAAGCCCAGGCCGCCGGGCCGGGATTGCCTTTTGCTGCTCCGTCGCACGCCGCGATGACTCGTTCGATCATGCCCTCGATGATGCCAGGTCGCGGCGGGCACGGATTTCTCCCCCCTCCAGGCGGCTAACGCTCCAGCACCCGGGAGAGGAAGCGCCGGGTCGAGTCGTGGCGCGGATCGGTGAGCACCTGCTCCGCGCTGCCCCGCTCGCGGATCACGCCGTCCTCCAGGAAGCAGACCTGGTCGGCGGCGTGCCGGGCGAAGCCGATCTCGTGGGTGGCCATCAGGATGGTCAGGCCGCGCTGCTTGAGGTCGGCGACCACATCCAGTACCTCGCCCACCAGTTCGGGGTCGAGCGCCGAGGTGATCTCGTCGAAGAGCAGCAGCTCCGGCTCGGTGGCCAGGGCGCGGGCGATCGCGGCCCGCTGCTGCTGGCCGCCGGAGAGGCGGTCCGGGTAGTCCTGCGCCTTGTCCGCCAGCCCGAGCCTGGCCAGCAGCTCCCGGGCCGACTCCTCCGCCTGCTTGCGCGGGACCTTGTGCACCTGCCGCGGCGCCAGCGTGATGTTGTCCAGCACGCTCAGGTGCGGGAACAGGTTGTAGGCCTGGAAGACGATGCCGATCCGGCGGCGGGCGACGTTGGCGTCCAGGCGCGGGTCGGTCAGCTCGGTGTCGCCCAGGTGGACGGTGCCGTCGTCGACGACGTCCAGCAGGTCCACGCAGCGCAGCAGGGTCGACTTGCCCGAGCCGGAACCACCGATCAGGCAGACGACCTGGTGCTCGGCGACGTCCAGATCGATCGAGCGCAGCACCACGCGCGACCCGTACTGCTTGCGCAGGCCGCGAATCCGCAGCAGCGGGTCGCCGCTCCCGGTCGGTCCCCCATGCTCGCTCAGCTGCTCGCTCACTGTCCGGCCTCCGCCCAGGTACGCAGCGCCGATCGCCGCTGCAGTCGGTCGGCATACCTGGTCAGCGGGATGGTCACCGCGATGAACAGGAGCGCCGCCCCCAGGTAGGGGGTGTAGTTGAAGGCGTAGTCCGCCTTGATCTGCGCGACTCTCAGCGCCTCCAGCGGCCCCAGGACGGCGACCAGCGCGGTGTCCTTCTGCAGGGCGATGAAGTCGTTGAGCAGCGGCGGCAGCACATTGCGCACCGCCTGGGGCAGCACCACGCGCCGCAGCGTCTGCGTCTCACTGAGCCCGAGCGCCCGTGCGGCGTTGCGCTGCGCGGGGTGCACCGAGTTCAGTCCGGCCCGGAACACCTCGCCCACGTAGGCGGCGTAGGAGAGCACCAGGGCGATCACCCCGAGCACCCAGGGCTGGGAGGGGGTGCCCTGCAGCTGGAGCGCCGGCAGCCCAAAGCCGACCAGGAAGACCAGCAGGAGCGTCGGCACCCCGCGGAACACGTCCACGTAGAGGGTCGCGGCCAGCCGCAGCGGCTGCAGGCCGGGCGCCCGGGTCACCCGCACCAGCGCGATCAGCAGGCCCAGGGCCAGGATCAGCACCTCGGCCACCAGGAACATCTGAATGTTGAGCCAGAAGCCGTCCAGGATCGCCGGGAGCGTCTTGCGGAACTCCGCGCCGTTCAGGAAGAGGCTGTGCACCCGGTCCCAGCCCGGTGAGGCGACCGCGGCCGCCCCCACCGCGAGCAGGCCGGCCAGCGTGCACAGCGCGGCGATCACGCTGTTGCGCCGCTTGCGGGCGCGGCGGAACCGCTCCCGCTCCTGCTGCCGGGCGCTGGGCCGGTAGTCGGCGTCCGCCCGCTCGTCGCGCTCGTGGTCCTGCTTGTCGGCCCGGTCGTTGGCCTGCTGGTTGGCCTGCTGGTTCAGCTCGGCCGTGGTCTCGTGTTCCACTGGTCGACCCGCTACGGCTTGAGCTCGGGGGCGTTGGCGGAGGACGCCAGCCACTGGGAGGTGAGCCGGTCGAGCGTGCCGTCCGCCTTGAGCCCCGCGAGCGCCTGGTCCACACACGCGGTCAGCCCGCTGCCCTTGCCCAGCAGCAGGCCGAACTGCTCCGGCGTGCCGCCGGCGTAGCCGAACTGGCCGAGGATCTTGCCGCCCTGCAGCTCCGATCCTGCCAGGTAGAACACCGTGGGCAGGTCCGTGACGACCGCGTCGATCTGGCCGTTCTGCAGCGCGTTGACCTCGTCGTTGGTGGTGTTGAAGACGCTCGGCTGCTGCGTGGGCTTGATCTCGTCGATCACCGCCTGGTAGCTGGTGGTGGCCACCTGCACGCCGATCTTGGCGTCCTTGAGCGCGGACAGCGAGGTCGCGCCCGCGTACTTGGACTTGCCGAGCACCAGGACGGCCTGACTGGCCGTGTAGTAACTGGTGGAGAAGTCCACCGCCTTCGCTCGCTCCGGGGTGTTGGAGATCTCGTTGATGTCGAAGTCGAAGGTCTTCGCGCCGGGGGCATAGGAATTGTCGAACGGTTCGACCACCCACTTCACCTGGCTCTGGCTGAATCCGAGCTTGCCGGCCACCGCATAGGCGACGGCGCTTTCGAAGCCCTTGCCGTCCGCCGGGGTGTTGTTGTCGAACCAGGGCGCATAGGCCGGGGAATCGGTCGCGACGGTCAACTGCCCCTGCTTGTACAGGTTCGGACTGTTGATCGAGCAGGCTGCGCTGCCGGCGCCGCTCGCGGCCGAGGTCGCCGACTTCTGGGGCTGCGGAGCGCAGGCGGCGGCCGTCAGCACGACAACGGCCCCCAGCGAGGCGGCAACGACTGTGCGGGCACGGGACATGGTGGTTCCTTTGGCAGAGATGTCCGGGACGGAAAGTACACGGACGGTACGAGAGGAGGGGCCGGCTGTTCGCTCAGCGACACAGGTCGGCGGCGCAGCGCACGAGATCAACGTGGCGGCGGCGTACCAGCGCAATGGTTCCGGACATACGTTTCAGCATTCCGGGCTACGCAGTGCGGTGTCAATGCGGCGGTCGTCGTTCGACAGCGCCGGGACGAGCTGTCAGCTGGTGAGTTGGAGCACCTGGTCGCCTTCGCGCAAGCCGAACAGTTCGGCTGCGGAGCCACCGCGCACCACCAGTTCGGCGAATCCGAGGCCCGAACTCCCGGTCGTGATAGCCGGTTCGCCGTACGGCACGTCGGGCAGCCGGTCGTAGCAGCGCACTTGGACGCTACCGCCGTCGCGTGCGCTGCGGACGGGCAGGCCGCGGGCCTCCCGGTAGCCGGGGATGGCGGCAGCGGGCCGATCCAGCTTGCAGTTGCCGAAGTTGTCCACCACGGCCACCCGTACTTCCCCGTCCACTGCGGCGTTCTGACATGGCGTCAGCACCTGGTGCGGCCGCGCGGGGACCGGGCGGCCGTCCACCAGCCAGCGGGCCAGCAGCGGCACATACCAGAGGCTGCGGAACTGGGTCCGGGTGATCTCCTCGACCTCGGCCGGCGCCAGCTCGGCCCACTGCGCGGCGGCGGCCTCCAGTACCTCGCGCACATCGGTGACCTGGACCTCCGTCAGTCCCAGGTAGGTCGAAAGCGGCTCCAGCACACGGGGGTTGAGGGTGCTGATGACCAGGTTCTCCCGGTGCCGGAAGTAGCAGAACGGTGCTCCGTTGGGCCAGTGGCCGTCCCGCGGCGCGATGTTGACCAGGACGACGGTCGGGTGCGTCGGGCCGCCGACGATCTCGGTGGAGCGGAGCAGATCGAGCAACGTGAGCGCGGCGACGCCCTCCGGGTCCGGCCCGCCCAGCGGCAGGACGGTCGGCGTGGCGCCGAAGAGCGCGGCGATCCGGGCGGACTGCCGGGCCAGCGCGTTGGGGTCGGCGCAGTCGGTGAGGGAGATAACCGGCGGATGGGCCATGGCGGGGTCTTCCTTTGGGTTTGGGCAACAAAAAACGGACCCTCCGTTTCCGGAGGGTCCGTCGCGGTGATCGCGCACACGGCTTCGCTAGCGAAGCGCCTCCGGAGTTCGGGGCATCATTCGCATCATGGCGAGCGTGGCGGTGTGCTGCATGCAGCGGACGATAGCACCACGCACGACCGCCCGCTCCGGCCTGACCAGCATGTGGACCAGCCGGGCGATCGCGGCGTCGCGAGAGCGGCGGCGGGGCAGCAGGGGCGGCGCCAACTTTCGCCTCCCACCGAAACGTTGGTATCCGACCCGACGGCCCTGAAGACTGCGGCCCGTGCGCTCCTCCCTTCTGCGACAGGCAGACTTCCGCTGGTTCTTCACCGGGCAACTGGTATCCCTCCTGGGCACGTCGATGGCCCCGGTCGCGCTGGCGTTCGCGGTTCTCAGCGCCTCCGGCCGCACCGGCGACCTCGGCATCGTCCTCACGGCCCATATGGTGCCGATGCTGGCCTTCCTCCTGCTGGGCGGCGCCACGGCCGACCGGTTCTCGCGAAGAACCGTGCTGGTGGCAGCCAACCTGGGCTCGGCGCTGACCCAGGGCGGCGTTGCCTGCCTCCTCCTGACCGGCCACTACTCGCTCCTCCTGGTGGCCCTCCTGGAGTTCCTCAACGGCGTCCTCGCCGCGTTCACCACACCAGCCCTGCGCGGTGTGGTCCCCGAGCTCGTCGGCAAGGACCGACTCCGGCAGGCCAACGCGCTGCTGGGGTCGATGCGCAACGCCACGAAGATCCTCGGACCGAGCGTGTCGGGAGTCCTCGTGGTGGCCGTCGGCAGCGGCCCAGCCATCGCCTTCGACGCCGTCAGCTATCTCCTGGCCGCCGGGTGCCTCACCCGGCTGTCCCTCGGCACCGCCCCGGCCGCCCCCCGCTCGACCACCGTGCCGGCCGACATCCGCGACGGGTGGACGGAGTTCCGCCGCATCCGCTGGGTGTGGCTGGTGAGCCTGTCCTTCTGCCTGATGAACCTGGTGCAGACCGGCACCTGGCAGATCCTGGGCCCCCAGCTCACCCGGCAGACCAGTGGCGAGGCGACCTGGGGGTTCGTACTCAGCGCCCGCGGCCTCGGCATGCTGGTGATGAGCGCGCTGATGTACCGCCTGGTGGTCAGGCACCTGCTACGGCTGGGGCAGCTGATGAGCGCGCTCATTGCCCTTCCCCTGCTCGCACTCGGCGCGCACCTGCACACTCCCTGGCTGATCGCCGCCGCCTTCGTCGCCGGGTTGGGCTCCTCCGTCGCCGCCATCAGCTGGGACACCTCGCTGCAGGAGCACGTTCCCGCGCACGCGTTGTCGCGCGTCTCGTCCTATGACGACCTGCTGTCGTATCTGGCGATCCCGATCGGCCAGCTCAGCGTGGGTCCGCTGGCCCAGGCCTTCGGCGGGTTCCGGGTGATCACCGTCACCGGCGTCGTCTACGCCCTCGCGGCCGTGGCCCCGCTGGCCTCCACCGCCGTCCGCCGGCTGCCGCACGCGCGCAGCGACAGCGCGGAATCCGCCCCCGCGCACCCGGCGCCGCCGCCACCGCAGACCCCGCAACCGGCCGGCTGATTCGAGCCGGCGCTACCGCGTGACGGCGTCGAGGATACGGTCGGCCACCAGCTCCGGCTTGTCGGTCGGCAGCGCGTGGCCGGCGCCGGGCACGATCTCCACCCGGGCCGAGGGTACGAGCCTGCCGATGCGGTCGGCGACCTCGCGCGAGTCGTGCATGGCGCTGCGCGCCCCGAGCAGGAACAGCGCGGGGACCCGCAGAAGCAACGGAACGGCCCAGCCCGACCTCCTCGAAGGCTTCCTCGCCAAACAGCTCCGCGCCGCCCAGCAGACCGGGGAGATCGAGGCCGGCAGGAACCCCGAGATGACGGCCGCCGGGATGCTGGCTCTGGTCAACGGCCTGGGCTCGAGCGTGCTCGGCGGCCAACGCACCGGGGAAGCCGCGCTGGCGATCCTCACCCATCACCTGGACGAGCTGTTCCGACCCGCTTCTGCCGGCCTCGATGACCGTCCACCGCTACCCTGATCGCCAGCTGGTGCCGTCGGCCTCAGCGGACCAGATCGGCACCACGAGCCACGGAGTGCGGAGCCATGACGGAACGACTGGTGGTCGTAGGCAGCCTCAATATGGATCTGTCGGTCACCGTCCCGCGGCTGCCCGAGCCGGGCGAGACCGTCCCCGGCGCGGACGCGGTACGCGGCGCCGGGGGCAAGGGCGCCAACCAGGCCGTCGCCGCCGCACGGCTGGGCGCCCGGGTGAGCCTGGTGGGCCTGCTGGGTGACGACGCGTTCGGCGGCGAACTGCGCGCCGGGCTGGCCGCCGAGGGCGTCGACGACCGCGCCGTCCGCACCCTGCCGGGCACGGCGACCGGACTGGCCCTGATCGTGGTCCAGCAGGACGGCGAGAACACCATCACGCTCTCCCCCGGCGCCAACCGCCGGCTCGACCCTCCGACGCTGGAAGCCCTGCTGGACGACGTGCTGACGGACGACCCGCTGACGAAGCCGGCCGCCGCCGTCCTGCTGCAGCTGGAGGTGCCGCAGCCCAGCGTGCTGGCCGCCGCCCGCCGCGCCCGGGCCGCCGGAGCGCTGACCGTGCTCAACGCCGCGCCGCGCCCCGATCCAGGCCCTCAACTCGCCGAGCTGCTGGGGCTGGTGGACGTCCTGGTGGTCAACGAGACCGAGGCGGCCGGCCTGCTGGGCCTGACCGCCGAGACCGGAACCCGCCAGGAGTGGGCCGAGCGCGCGCAGTTGCTGCGCGCCCAGGGCCCGGCCACCGCGGTGGTCACCCTGGGGGCGGCCGGCGCGGTCGCCGCCGGGCCGACCGGGCGGCACAGCGCCGCCGCATTCCCGGTACGGGCCGTCGACACGGTCGGCGCGGGCGACGCCTTCTGCGCCCAACTGACCGTCGCGCTCAGCGCCGGCCGCGCCCTGCCCGAGGCGCTGCGCCGAGCCTGCGCCGCGGGCGCGCTCGCCGCGACCCGAACGGGGGCACAGCGCTCACTGCCCACCCTGGCCGAGGTCGACGCCCTGCTCAACGCCCCGCCCCTGCTCAACTCCCCGCCCCGGCCCACGGAGCAGCCGAAGGCGCGATGAGGGCCGGGCGCTCCTCCGGTCAGCCGCCCACGAGGAGGTCGGCCAGGTGGGCGCACTTCTGTGGGTGGGCCTGGAAGTAGCGTCCGAGGTGGTGGGTGGCGTCGGAGAACTCCAGGTGGGTGAAGTCGGCGCGGCTGGAGAGGGCTTGGACGAGGGCCCGGTTCACCGCAGGGGGTATCACGTGGTCCTCGGCGGGCACCGCGAGGACGGCCCGCCCGGTGAAGTCCGCGTACGTCTCCAGGGCCGCCGAGTCGCGCCAGGCCTCCCGAGTGCGGATGACCTCGGTGAAGCCCGCGTCGAACGGGAGGCTCCAGGCGCGGCGCGGGTAGACGGCCGGGGCCAGCAGCGCGACGGCCGGCACTCGGCTGCCGTAGTGGCAGAGCAGATCGGCGACGGTCTGCCCGCTCATGCTGGCGCCGACCAGGAGCAGCTGATCGCCGGCGGGTACGAGCTCGTCGATGACCGCCCGCGCCTGCTGGAAGCGGCGCTCGAGGCTCAGCTTCTGCAGGAGACCCGTGCTGGCACCGTGGCCCGAGAAGTCGGGGCTGACCGACTGGCAGCCCCGTTCGGCCAGCAGGCGCGCCAGCTGCTGATGCACGTACTGGTCGGCGGTGCCCGCGCCGTGCAGAACGACCGCGCTGAGGCCGGCCCTTGCCCCGACGGGCTGAGTCACTCCGCAGGCGAGTTTCTCGCCTCCCACCGCCACCGCGTGCTGAATCGTGTCGACCTGATGCGTCCCCACTGAACCCATAACCTCTTCCTGCGAACGAAGTACTGCACTGCGGGGCAGCTGCCGGTCCCGGGAAGGGCGGCAGGTCGGACGGTACGAGAACGCCGAGCCGGCCCCCGTGGCGGTACTTCGGGGCCGGCATATCGCCTGGTGGTTGAGCCGTGCGGACATCGGTCGGCCGAACGTCAGTCGGCCGAACGTCAGCTGGGTGAACGTCAGCTGGGTGAACGCCAGTTGGCTGGACGCGGGCTGGCCGGCTGCCGTTCGTCGGCGGTGAGCCGTGCCGGCAGACACTCCCTGGCGTCAGGCCACTGGTGGCGAGGAGCCCGGAGCAGACGCCGGGCCCAGATCCTCGAAAGCGCGGGTGAGCAGCATCAGCTTAGCCTTGGAGTTGACCGGGATTCGCCACTGCGCCTGGGCATAGCCGTCCAGGCAACGGCAGATCGCGGCAGGCGGTAACGCAAAGGCAGCGGCGGCCACCGCATTGGTGGACCGCCGCTGCCGCGGCTGCTACAACAGGCGCCGGGCCTCAACCGAGACCGGGCATCGGGCCGCCCCGGAGACTCAGCACTGGGGACGGCGGCCGTGGTTGGCCTTGTGCTTGCAGCGCCCCTTCTTCTTGCGACGCCTCTTCGATGACATGGCCGCTCCTCTCACAGAAAACCGCTCTGCCGGCCCCCTTCCAAGGTGGCACACCAGGGCTCCGACGGCGCGCCGTCCCCCGTCCGGCCACCGGATCAGCTGGGATCGACGGCGTCCCCGAGCGGTGCGCTGTGCCAGCGGTCGAAGGCGCGGCGCGGGTGCCCGGGCAGTTCGCCGCGTCCGGTGGCCCAGAGCAGGGTGGGCCAGCGGTCGGTGTCCTGGGGAGCCTCGGGGAAGAGCCGGGCCAGGGCCCGGTCGCACAGGTCGGCGGGCGGGTTCCAGGGCAGGTTGAGGCCGGTGGCCACATCGTGGGTGTGCACCAGGGTCTCCACCACCCCCATCGCGGCGAAGCCCTCGGGGTCCGACACCCCGTACGCATGGAAGGCGCGGGTCTGCGGCGCGACCGTCCGGACCATGGCCGTCAGCAGTGCGCCACCGGTCTCCAGCACCTGCAGCAGCCCGGCCGGGCCGACGGCACGGTCCACAAACACCACATTCGGGGGCCCGTCCGGCCGGTCACGCTGCCAGCGCAGCGGCACGAAGCCGTCCAACGGCGGCCGTTCCGGGCCGAGTTGGGCCGCGTAGGCGAACAGTCCGTCAGCGGTGTGCTCCAGGGTCTCCCAGCAGTCCCACACCAACTCCCCCGCCGGCACGCACCAGTCCGCGTCGAGCGCGCCCGCCAGCGTCGCGACCGCGCTCCGTACGGCCTGTTCGACATCGGCTGCCGTGACCGCCTGCGGGGCCGACGCCCGGGTCGTCGGTGGTCCGCCCGCCCGAGTTCCATGATCATGTGGCATGGCCCGACCCTATCCGACGGCAGAACGCGCGGTGGGGTGGCAGTCGGTCCCGATCAGGATCGACTGCCACCCCACCGCCATCCCGCAGCGCCGCCCTACCGGGCGGGGCGCCGGGTCGGACCGTCGGCCGGGATCAGAGCGCCGGGGCCGGGTAGGTCGGGTACTCGACGCCGGAGACGTGCTGGACGACCCGGATGACCTGGCACGAGTAGCCGAACTCGTTGTCGTACCACAGGTAGAGGATCGCGTTGTCGCCCTCGACCTTGGTGGCACCGGCATCGACGATCGAGGCGTGGCGCGAGCCGATGAAGTCGCTCGACACCGCGTCGGGAGCGCTGATGAAGTCGATCTGGCGCCTCAGCGGCGAGGTCAGCGACACGTCGCGGAGGTAGTCGAGGACCTCCTCGCGGGTGGTCTCGCGGGCCAGCTGCAGGTTGAGGATCGCGATCGAGACGTCCGGCACCGGCACGCGGATCGAGCTGCCGGTGATCTTCGCCTTGAGGTCGGGCAGCGCCTTGGAGACGGCCGAGGCCGCACCGGTCTCGGTGATCACCATGTTGAGCGGTGCCGACCGGCCGCGACGGTCCGAGCTGTGGTAATTGTCCAGCAGGTTCTGGTCGTTGGTGAACGAGTGGACGGTCTCCACGTGGCCGCGCAGCACACCGAACTCGTCCTCCATCGCCTTCAGCGGCGGGACGATCGCGTTGGTGGTGCAGGACGCGCAGGAGAGGATCTGCTCGTCCGGCTTGACCGTGTCGTGGTTGACGCCGTGCACGATGTTGGGGACGTCGCCCTTGCCCGGCGCGGTCAGGACCACCTTGGCGATACCCGGGCGCAGGTGCTTGGACAGACCCTCGCGGTCGCGCCACCGGCCGGTGTTGTCAATGAGGATGGCGTCGTTGATGCCGTACTCCGTGTAGTCGACCTTGGTCGGGTCGTCGGAGTAGATCACCGTGATCTCGTGACCGTTGGCGATGATCTTGTTGTTCGCCTCGTCGACGGTGATCGTGCCCTGGAACTGGCCGTGGATGGAGTCGCGCCGCAGCAGCGAGGCGCGCTTCACCAGGTCCTCGCCGGCACTCTTCCGGACGACCACGGCGCGCAGCCGCAGACCGTTGCCCGAACCGGCCTTCTCGATGAGCAGGCGGGCGACCAGGCGGCCGATCCGGCCGAAGCCGTACAGGACGACGTCGCGCGGCGCGTTGCGTTCCATCTTGTTGGCGCCCGTGGCACCGGCGACGGCAGCGGCGGTGAACTCCTCGACCGAGAGGCCGTGGTCGTCGGCCTTGTAGGTCGCGGCGAGCATGCCGATGTCGATCTGCGAAGGACCGAGATCGAGAGTGGTCAGAGCCTGCAGGAACGGCAGCGTCTCGGTGACCGAGAGCTCCTCGCCGGCGATCTGGCGAGCGAAGCGGTGGGTCTTGAGGATGCTGACCACCGACTTGTTCACCAGGGAGCGGCTGTGCAGCAGGACCGTGACGTCCCTCTCCCGATGCAGTCTCCCGATGATCGGGATCATCGACTCCGCGATCTCCTCACGGTTCTTCCAGTTAGTGAACACGTCCTCATTGACAGTCACAGGTCCATCTTTCAAGCTAGGCGATGCTCTTATATTAGCTTTCGGCCATCCGGCTCACTCACGCGCACCCGCCTGAGCAGCGAGGTCTCCCGCCCGCGCCCGGACCGCCGGGTTCGGGCCGTGGTCAGCGGCGGGCCGGCGCCGCGATCCGGTGGCCGAATCCGACGACCGGTCGGCCTCCCCGCTCCCCACCCATCCCGCCCTCCGCAGCAGCCGCAGTGCCCTCGGCGGCAGCGCAGTGCCCTCGGCGGCAGCGCGGATCGAGGAGCACCATGGAATAACCGGGCCACCGACAAGCTCGCGGACCTGAAAGGTGGGAGAGCCACATGCCCCGTCTACTGCGAAGCGTCGCCCGCACCGCCGCCATCGCCGGGACGGCGACCGCCGTCTCCAACGGCGTGTCACGGCGGCAGGCCGGCCGATGGGCGCACCAGGACGAGCTGGCCGCCCCTGCCGCTCAGCCGGCGCCAGTCGCAGCCGCGCCGCCGGCAGCGCCCGTGACCAGCGGCGACAGCATGGACAGCAAGATCGACCAGATCAAGCAGCTCGGTGACCTCAAGACCCAGGGTCTGCTGACCGACGCCGAGTTCCAGGAGCAGAAGAGCCACATCCTCAACTCCTGAGCACATCGGGCGGACATCGGAGATCGCAGAACGCACATCGGAGTTGGCATGAGCGACGACATCGAACAGCTGGGGCCGATCGACTATCTGATCGTCGAGTTTCCCGGCAGCCGTATGACGGGCGAGGGCCTCCCGCTGCTCGTCGACCTGGTCGACCGGGGCATCATCCGGATCCTGGACCTGGAGTTCGTGAAGAAGGAGCTCGACGGTTCCATCACCGCCATACAACTCGCCGACCTGGCGGGGGACGGCGGCCTGGAACTGGAGATCTTCGAAGGCGTCACCTCGGGCCTGCTGGGCCAGGACGACTTCGCCGAGGCGGGCGCCGCGCTGGAGCCCGGTAGCTCGGCGGGGATCCTGGTCTACGAGAACCTCTGGGCCGCGCCGTTCGCCGCGGCCCTGCGGCGGGGCGGCGCGCAGCTGGTGGCCGGCGGTCGGATTCCGATGCCGGACATCCTGGCCGCCCTGGACGCCCTGGAGACCGCGTCCTGACCAGCGTCGGTTGGCCGGGCCTTGAGGCGCCACGGTGACGGCCCTGCCCTTACGCGGGCAGGGCCGTCACCGGGGCAGCGGAATCGGCGGAATCGGCGGAATCGGCGGAATCGGCGGAATCTAGCGGGACGGTGTCCCGGTCGGCGCCGGCGCGTAGCCGGTGGGCCGGGCGGTGAAAGTGCCGCGGCCCTGCGTCCGGCTGCGCAGCCGGGTCGCGTAGCCGAACAGCTCGGCCAGCGGCACGGTCGCGGTGATCACGGCCGTACCCGCCTGCGAGGTCGAGCCCGAGACCCGGCCGCGGCGCGCCGCCAGATCGCCGAGCACCCCGCCCACACCGTCCTCTGGGACGGTGACCGTGACCTCCACCACCGGTTCGAGCAGCACCAGCACAGCCGCACGCAGTGCCTCGCGCAGCGCGAGCCGGCCGGCGGCGCGGAACGCCAGCTCCGAGGAGTCCTTGGAGTGCGTCGCCCCGTCGGTGAGGGTGACCCGCAGCCCGGTCACCGGGTGCCCGCCGAGCGGGCCCTCGGCCAGGGCGTCGCGGCAGCCGGCCTCCACCGCGCGGACGTACTCCTGCGGCACCCGCCCGCCGACCACGGTGGACCGGAACACGAACTCCGCCTCGCCGCCGGGGGCGGCCGGCTCCAGGTCGAGGACGACCTGCGCGAACTGTCCGGCCCCGCCGTCCTGCTTGACGTGCCGGTAGAGCAGCCCGGACACCCCGCGCCCGACGGTCTCCCGATAGGCCACCTGCGGCCGGCCGACACCGACCTCAAGCCCGTGGGCTCGGCGGATCTTCTCCACCGCGACCTCCAGATGCAGCTCGCCCAGCCCCGACAGCACCGTCTGCCCGGTCTCGGGATCGGTCCGGACGACCAGCGAGGGATCCTCCTCGACCAGGCCGGCCAGCGCCGACACCAGGCGGTCCGAGTCACTGCTCCTGCGGGCCTCGACCGCCACCGAGACCACCGGATCGGCCACGGTCGGCGGTTCGAGGAGCAGCGGAGCCCCGGGAGCGCACAGGGTCGCCCCGGCGCGGGCCGCCTTCGGTCCGATGACCGCGACGATGTCCCCGGCCACCGCCCGGTCGACCTCGGCGTGCCGGTCGGCCTGGACCCGCAGAATCCGGCTGATCCGCTCGGTGCGCCGCGCGCCCACGTCCATCACCACCGCTCCCTTGTCGATCGTTCCCGAGTAGACCCGTAGATAGGTGAGCCGCCCGGTGGCGGTCGAGTTCACCTTGAACACCAGTGCCGCGAACGGCGCCGCCGGGTCGGCCGCCCGCTCCTGCAGCGCGCCGGCCGCCGCGCTGTTCCCCGCACCTGTAGTCACGGTGCCGCGCACCGGCGGCACGTCCAGGGGCGAGGGCAGGTAGGCCACCGCCGCGTCCAGCAGCGGCTCGATGCCGCGGTTGCGGTAGGCCGAGCCGCACAGCACCACCACGCCCTCGCCGGTCCGGGTCAGGTCGCGCAGCGCTGCGGCCAGCGTCCCGGCGGAGAGTGTGGACCGCGCGCAGAACTCCTCCAGCGCGCCGGGGTGCAGTTCGGCCACGGCCTCCTCCAGCAGTCGGCGGCGCCTGCGCGCCTCGTCCAGCAGGGCGTCCGGTACCGGGCCCTCCTGGTACGTGCCGCCGCCGCCGGCCCAGCGCAGCGACCGCAGGTGGAGCAGATCCACCACACCGGTGAACCCGTCCTCCGTGCCGATCGGCAACTGGACCACCAGCGGCGCGGGGTGCAGCCGCCGCCGGATCGACTCGACCGCCGAGTCGAGGTCGGCGCCCGAGCGGTCCAGCTTGTTGACGAAGGCGATCCGCGGCACCCCGTGCCGGTCCGCCTGCCGCCACACGGACTCGCTCTGCGGCTCGACTCCGGCCACGGCGTCGAACACCGCGATCGCGCCGTCAAGCACGCGCAGCGAGCGCTCCACCTCGTCGGCGAAGTCGACATGGCCCGGGGTGTCGATCAGGTTGATCCGGTGCCCGTCCCAGGCGCAGCTGACGGCTGCGGCGAAGATGGTGATGCCACGATCGCGCTCCTGGGAGTCGAAGTCGGTGACTGTCGTGCCGTCGTGGACCTCGCCCCGCTTGTGGGTGGTCCCGGTGGTGTAGAGGATCCGCTCGGTGACGGTGGTCTTGCCCGCGTCGACGTGGGCGAGGATGCCCAGGTTGCGGACGGCGGCGAGCGGACTGGTGAACTGGGCGGTCGCAGAAGGGTGCTGGTCGGTACGCATGGCCGATGGCCTTTCAGGGTGATCCATCCGGAACGGAGCAGCGCGATTCCCGGACGACACGGCCCGGTGGCACTCCACCGGGCAGAGCGAGGTCAGGTGTTCGTCGCGGACATCCGGAACCGGCCGCGCAGCCGGCACCGGGCGCACGAAGACACCAGGATCACCTCGTACCGCGACGAGGGCACAACAACAGCGGTGCGGTACCGCATGGTTGGACTCCCCTCACTCGTCACGGCGGCGCGCCCACCGATCGTGGCCGCGCGATTGCTGCGACTGTAGCGAACCCGCTGCGAGCCGCACACCGGGTTTTCCGAGACTGAGAGCCCTTGTCCGACGTGCGTGGGCTGGGGCAGCATGCCGGAATGCCAGCTCTTCTGCGTACCGAAGCCGCCGTCCGGGCCCACCTGCTCGACGTGCGTTCCTACTCCGTCGCCCTGGACGTCACCCAGGGCGACCACACCTTCCGCAGCACCACCGTGATCCGGTTCGGCTGTGCGGAGCCCGGCGCGCAGTCCTTCGTGGAGCTCGAACCCGAGACCCTGCTCCGTGCCGAACTCAACGGCCTCCCCCTCGACTTGGGCACCCACGAGGGCAACCGGCTGCCGCTGGCCGCGCTGGCCGCCGAGAACGAGCTGCTGGTCGAGGCCGACATGGTGTACTCCCGCACCGCCGAGGGCCTGCACCGCTTCACCGACCCGGCCGACGGCGCCGCGTACGTCTACGCCACGTGCGCCCCCGACCTGGGCCCGAAGGTCTTCGCCTGCTTCGACCAGCCGGACCTGAAGGCGCCGTTCACCTTCACCGTCACCGCACCCGACGACTGGACGGTGATCGGCAACGGCAAGGCCGGTCAACTCACCGACGGCCGCTGGGAGATCGCCCCGGTCGGGCCGATCTCCCCGTACTTGGTCACCGTGGTCGGCGGCCCGCTGCACTCGGTGCACGCCGAACACGACGGCATCCCGCTGGGCCTCTACTCCCGCCGCTCGCTCGCCGCCGAACTCGACCGCGAGGCCGAGGAGTTGTTCACGGTGACCCGGGCCTCCTTCGACCGGCTGCACGAACTGTTCGAGGAGCGCTACCCGTTCGGCGGCTACGACCAGGTGTTCGTGCCCGAGTTCAACTGGGGCGCGATGGAGAACCCGGGTTGCGTGGTGTTCCAGGACGAGATGCTGTTCCGCTCGGCGCCCACCGGCGTGCAGCGCGCGATGCGAGCCGTCGTGGTCTGCCACGAGATGGCGCACATGTGGTTCGGCGACCTGGTCACCCTGGCCTGGTGGGACGATGTGTGGCTGAACGAGTCGTTCGCCGAGATGCTCGGCCACCGGATCGCGGCCGAGACCGTCGGGGACGACGGCATCTGGACGCTGTTCGCCGCCTGCCGCAAGGGCTGGGGGTACGACGCCGACCAGCGCCCCAGCACCCACCCCGTCGCCGCCACCGGCGCGGCCTCCGCCGCCGAGGCGCTGTCCAACTTCGACGGCATCTCGTACGCCAAGGGTGCCGCGACGCTGCGCCAACTCGTGCACTGGCTGGGCGACGAGAGGTTCTTCGCCGGGCTCAACGCGTATTTCGCCGAGCACCGCTGGGGCAACGCGGAGCTCGGCGACTTCCTCGCGGCGCTGAGCGGCGCCGACGGCCCGAAGGCCGCTGACGGCGGCTCCGGCGACCCAGAGGACGGCCCGGACGTGCTCGGGTGGGCGGACCGCTGGCTGCGGACCACCGGCGTCGACACGCTGCGGATCGAGGTGGACGCGCAGGACGGGACGCTCAACTCCGCCACCCTGGTCAACGACGGCAGCCGCCCGCACCGCGTGCGGATCGGCGTGTACGCGTGGGAGGGAGACGCGATCGTGGCGCGCCGGCGGCTGGACGCCGAGGTCGGCCCGGGCGCCCGCACCCCGCTGCCCGAGCTGGCCGGCACCGCCCGCCCTGCCCTGCTGCTGCCCAACGACGGCGACCTCAGCTGGGCGCGGATCCGGCTCGACGAGCACTCGGCGACGACCGTCGCGGACTCGCTCTCCGCCGTCACGGACGAGTTGGCCCGCGCCATCCTCTGGGAGCACGCCCGCGACCTGGCCCGCTGCGCCGAGCTGTCGGCCGACGGCTACCTGCGGCTGGTCGCCGCCCACCTTCCGGGCGAGAGCGCGGACAGCATCGTGGAGGCGGTGCTGACCTTCGCGCTCGACCACGTCGTCGCCCGATACCTCGCCCCGGCCGACCGGCCCGAGGCGCTGGTCCTGCTCGGCGACACCGCGCGGGCCCTGCTCACCCGTCCGGGCGCCGGTCGGGGCCTGCGGATCGCCGCCCTGCAGACGGTGATCGCCACTGCCTCGGGCGAAGAGCAGCTCGCCGAGCTCACCGGCTGGCTCGCCGGCCGCGACCTGCCGCACAGCCGGGCGGACGGCCAGGCGGACGGCCAGGCGCACGGTGCGGCGGACGGCCAGGCGCACGATGCGGCGGATCGCCTGGAATTCGACGCCAAGCTGCGCTGGGCCGCGCTGACCCGGCTCGCCGCTCTCGGCGCCGCCGACGAGGGGCAGATCGCCGCCGAGCTGTCCGCCGATCCCAGCAACACCGGCGAGCAGGGCGCGGCCCGCGCCCGGGCCGCGCTCGCCGACGACGCGGCCAAGGAGCGCGCCTGGGAGCTGCTGTTCACCCCCGGCGCGCTCTCCAACCACCAGCTGACCGCGACCGCCGGGGGCTTCTGGCGGTCCGGTTCGCCGTCCACCCAGCAGGCCTACGTGCGAAGGTACTTCGAGCAGATCGCGGCCGCCGGCGAGCGCGGCGGCGCGATCGCCAAGGCCCTGGGCAGCGCGCTGTTCCCGGCGGGCGCGGCCGACGCCACCACGATCAGCGCGGCCGAGCAGTGCCTGGCCCGCACCGACCTCGCCCCGCACCTGCGCCGCTTCCTCGCGGACGGTCTCGACGACCTGCGCCGGGCGGCGGCCCACCGGTCCTGACGAGCACACCGGTGTCCGCCCCTGCCCGCGACGAGGCCACACCACTCGTCGCGGGCAGGGGCGGACGTGCCACGGCGACCCGATCAACCTGCCGGAAGGCTGGATCGCGGAGCAGCGCAAGCGCCTCAGCGACCTGCGGGCTTCCTGGAACCCGATCGCATCAGCGTAGGGACCCATCGTGGACAGACCGATCTCCGGGCCCGCAGGCTGGTAGCTGACAGTCGGCCCGCCAACCGGCGGGCCCGGAGATCGGAGTTGCTGTGTCTGCCGTACTGCGCGAGGCGTGGTCCACCATGGTGCCCGACCGGGACGACCCGCACGGTCCGCTGCCGCCGCTGATGCTCGCCCTCACCGTCGTCACCGGCCTCATCGACGCCTTCAGCTACCTCACCCTCGGCCACGTCTTCGTCGCCAACATGACCGGCAACATCGTCTTCTCCGGGTTCGCGATAGCCGGGGCCACCGGGTTCTCCCTCGCCGCCTCGGTCGCGGCGCTCGCGGCCTTCAGCCTCGGCGCACTGCTCGGCGGCCGCCTCGCCCATAGCGCCAGCCGCCACCGAGCCCGAGTCCTGCGACTGACCCTGGCCGTCGAGACCGTCCTGGTGGCCGGCGCCCTCCTCGTCACCCAGCTGGCCGACCAGCCGTACGGCGAAGGCCCCCGCTACCTGCTGATCGTCCTGCTCGGCCTCGCCATGGGGGTACAGAACGCCGCCGCGCGGGCCCTGGCCGTCCCGGACCTCACCACCACCGTGCTGACCCTGACCATCGCCGGCGCCGCCGCTGACAGCCGACTGGCCGGCGGGCCGGGCGGGCGGGCCGGACGCCGGCTGCTCTCGGCGGCGGCGATGTTCCTCGGCGCCCTCGTCGGCGGCTTCGCCGTGCTGCACGGCCACCCCGGGCTCGCGCTGCTGCTGGCCGCCGTCCTGCTCGCGGCGGGCACCCTCACCGCCATGCTGCTCACCCGCTCCCGCGCCGCCTGGACCGCCCCGGCGTGAGCCCGCTCACGGGTCGGCGAGGTTCCTGCGGTCGGCGAGATCGGCGACCCATCGAGAGTCGCGAGGACGGCGAGGCGCACCAGCCGACCGTAGCGGTGATGCCCGCGGACGACCACGCGAAGCCCGACAGCCGTGGCTACGCCAGGCCGAGGCCCAGTCGGACCGCGCGCTCGACCGGGGAGTGGATGCCGTCGCGGCGGTCCAGGTCGAGAAGGTCGGCCTGGCCGGACGGCAGCAGCGGGGGCTGGGCCATGAAGCGCGGGGCGGTGCCGTGATTGGCCTGAGCAGCGTGGATCAGGAACGGGTGGCAGAGGTAGACGTCACCGGCCTGCCCGGTGGCGAGTGCCAGCGGCCGTTGCGGGGCGTCGAGCATGTCGGCCTCGTCCATGGCCGCGCAGAGGGTGAAGACGTCCATGCCCCGATCGCCGGCAGGCCGCAGGAACGACGGGACGTCCAGGTGCGAGCCGACCTTGATCCTGGTCGGCGCGGTCTCGGCGTCGATGTCGGAGAAGAGGAAGAGCATCAGCAGCGCCCGGCCGCGCGAGTTGATGTTGAGCCAGTATCCCGCCTCGCCTTCGGGGGTGTAGCTGCCGTCCATGTGCCAGCCGGTATCGCCCGGGTCGGCGGGGTGCGGGAAGCGGATGGGGAAGGTGCCCAGGCCGACGCGTGGCGCCCAGCGGCCCGGGCCGACGAGCTGGTCGAAGGCGCCGTGGAGGCGCTCGGAGCCGGCCGCCCGCTGGAACGGCTCGTCCGCGTAGCCGCCGAGCCTGACGACCGGCTCGGTCCAGGCCGCCGGGTCGTCCGGGTCGAGCCCGGTCTCGCGCCACAGGAACGCCCGGCACTCCTCTGCCAGTGAGCGCGAAAACGCCTCCGGCAGGCGGACGAAACCGTCCAGGACGAACCGCTCGATCTGATCAGCTGTCAGTACATCCCTCATCCGGTCGATTCTCGGCACACTCGCGAAGATCGGCAATCGACTTTTCGTGGCCGTCCTCTGCCGGGATTCTGCCGGGATTCAGCCGGCCCGTCCTGCCCGGAGCGCCGTCCCCGCCGGTCTGGGATACGGTGGCGGAGCAGGCGGGCAAAGACCCCGTCCCCGTCTCCCGGGACGTGACGCGATGATTGTTTTCGCCCTGCTGATACCTCCGCTCCTCCTCGGCGTGCTGCTGCTGCTCGGCCGATTCGAGGACCAGGTGTTCAGCCCACGACCAACCGAGCAACCACCGCTGCAGATGCTCACTGGGGAACTCGCTCTGCCGACCGCGGAGCCGGAACTGCCGCTCGCCCCCGAACAGGCGGCCTGAAGGGCTACGGCCTACGGGCCGTCGGTCCTGAGGGCTATCTGAGGGCTGTGGGGTCTCAGGAGGCGTCCACCCTGTCCTCGGAGACCACGTGAACGGCGGCCTCCTCCGCGGAGGCGACCGCTCCGTCGATGCCGACGTCCTGCGCCAGCATCCCCTGCCGGCCGTCACCCGGTGCGACCAGCCGACCCGCACGGTCGTCGCCGACCTCGCCGTCGACGAGCTCACCGTCGGTGTCGCTCGCGTCGCCCATGCCGTCCCCCGCCGCGAGCGGGCGCAGTGCGGGGTCGGGCACCTCCTCCGCCAGCCGCTGCTCCAGGCTCACACCCTCGCGCTGCTCGCGGACCGTGGTGCCCCGGCGCTCGACCGCGAGCGGATACTCGGGGGGCGACCAGCCCTCATCGAACGGGTCGGCCTCGCGATCACTGAGGGTGTCCGCCGAGTCCAGAATGCCTTCGTCCGCGGTCACCTCGCTACCGTCCGGCTGGTAGACCCCGTCAGCCCTGGCGTCGTCGGATTCCCTGGTCATCGGTTACTCCCTGCTGAGCGGTCGGCCCCCGGGTCCTGTATCCAGCACAGCACACCTGCCAGCCCGGCGTCACCCGTCCCCCTTCACCCGTCCCCGTTCACCCGTCCCCCGCAGCCGGGCTGCCAGGCGCTGCTCCAGCTCTGGCGGCAGCGCCGTGACTGTCGGTGGCAGCGCGGTCACCTGAGGGGACTACTCGATCTGCGGGCCGGCGCGGCGGATGGTGATACTGCGATCGTGATGACTCGTACTGGTATAACCAATCGCCCCTCGCGGCGACACCTGCTCACCGCCGGCAGCCTGGCGGTCTTCTCGCTGTGCGGCATCGGGCGCGCCGCGGCAGCCCCGTTAGCCAAAACAGCACTGACCAGAGCGTCCGGCACGCCTCGTGCGCCGATGGACGACTCCGCCGCGGACCCCGAATACTATGTGCACGCCGGGTCCATGGCGCTGGCCCTGACGATCGACGACGGACCAAGTGCCGACTACACGCCGCAGGTTCTGAGCATCCTTCGGCAGTACGGCGTCACGGCGACGTTCTTCATGGTCGGTTCCAACGTCGACCAGTACCCGGACGTCGCGCGCCAAGTCCACGACGAGGGCCACCTGATCGGCAACCACACCTGGTCGCACGTGGACCTGGGCACCCTCTCGGCCGACCAGACCCGCGACGAGATCCAACGGACCAGCGACATCATCGCGCAGGTCACGGACGGGACTTCGCCGACCCTGTTCCGTGCGCCGGGCGGCTACTTCACCCACGCCGCCATGGCCGTCTGCGGGGATCTCGGGCTCGCACCCATCTCCTGGTCCGTCGATCCCGAGGACTGGTCCAACCCCGGCACCTCGGCCATCGTCGACCGGGTACTGAGCAACGCCACGACCGGTTCGATCATCCTCAACCACGACGGCCTGGGCGATCGGTCGCAGACCGTCAGCGCCCTTCAGACGTATCTGCCGCAACTGATCGACAGCGGCTACCAGTTCGTCCTGCCCGACCCGGCGCGCTGACCGCCCGCAGGGTGGCCGGTGGGCCGGCTGCTGGAGATCATCGGCGCCGCGCAGCTGTTCTCCGGCGAAGATGACAAGTCTCACGCACCGCCGCACCGGCCCCCGGTGATCCCCCGCTCCCCCGAGAAACCCGCTGCGGTCCAGGTCAACGCGCTGTCGGCGCGACTTGGGCCGCGCGGTCCAGGGGGCTGCACGGCGTGCCACGGCGGCCATTCGTCCGGTCGGGACTGTGCCGGTGGGGAGTGGTTTGCGGTAGCTTCGCCCACGGCCCGGTTCGTCTTTCGGATGCTGTCCGGTGCCTGGTACCGGTCCGCGAGGAGACGGTCCGTCCGTCGTCCGCGGCGCCTCGGCACCCGCCGGGTCCGCAGCACCGGTGGGTGGACGGACGAAGGGTTGAGGGCGATCATGAGCGAGACATCGACGCCGGGGACACCTGCCAGGAGGAACGGTGCGGCGGCCACCGAAGCCGTCGGGGAGCCGGGGCTGCGCCGGCTGCTGGCGGGCCTGACCGCGGTGCGGGACGGCGACTTCGGCACCCGGCTGCCGGACGACGCGGACGGGCTGCTCGGCGAGATCGCCACCGTCTTCAACGGCATGGTCGACCAGCTCTCGCTGTTCACCTCCGAGGTCACCCGGGTCGCCCGCGAGGTCGGCACCGAGGGCCAGCTGGGCGGCCAGGCCGAGGTGCCGGGCGTCTCGGGCACCTGGAAGGACCTCACCGACTCCGTCAACGCGATGGCGGGCAACCTGACCAGCCAGGTCCGCGACATCGCCCAGGTGGCGACCGCGGTGGCCAAGGGCGACCTCTCGCAGAAGATCGACGTCGCGGCCCGCGGCGAGATCCTGGAGCTCAAGAACACCGTCAACACGATGGTCGACCAGCTCTCCTCCTTCGCGAAGGAGGTCACCCGGGTCGCCCGCGAGGTCGGCAGCGAGGGCCGGCTCGGCGGCCAGGCGCAGGTGCCGGGGGTCGCCGGCACCTGGCGCGACCTGACCGACTCCGTCAACGTGATGGCCGACAACCTCACCGCGCAGGTCCGTTCGATCGCCCAGGTGACGACGGCGGTCGCCAAGGGCGACCTCTCGCAGAAGATCCGGGTGGACGCGCGCGGGGAGATCATGGAGCTGAAGGAGACCATCAACACGATGGTCGACCAGCTCTCCGCGTTCGCTGACGAGGTGACCCGGGTCGCCCGCGAGGTCGGTACCGAGGGCTACCTCGGCGGCCAGGCCACCGTCCGGGGCGTCTCGGGCACCTGGAAGGACCTCACCGACAACGTCAACGTGATGGCGTCCAACCTCACCGGTCAGGTCCGTTCGATCGCCCAGGTGGCGACGGCGGTCGCCAAGGGCGACCTCTCGCAGAAGATCACCGTCGAGGCCAAGGGCGAGGTCGCGGCGCTGGCCGGGGTGATCAACACCATGGTCGACACACTGTCGGCGTTCGCCGACGAGGTGACCCGGGTCGCCCGCGAGGTCGGCACCGAGGGCACCCTGGGCGGGCAGGCCCGGGTGCCGAATGTGGCGGGGACCTGGAAGGACCTCACCGAGAACGTCAACTTCATGGCGAACAACCTGACCAACCAGGTCCGCAACATCGCGCAGGTCACCACCGCGGTGGCGCAGGGCGACCTGACCCGCAAGATCGACGTCGACGCGCGCGGCGAGATCCTGGAGCTCAAGACGACCATCAACACGATGGTCGACCAGCTCTCCGCCTTCGCCGCCGAGGTCACCCGCGTCGCCCGCGAGGTCGGCAGCGAGGGCCGGCTCGGCGGCCAGGCCGAGGTGGAGGGCATCTCGGGCACCTGGAAGCGGCTGACCGAGAACGTCAACGAGCTGGCCGGCAACCTGACCCGCCAGGTCCGCGCGATCGCCGAGGTCACCAGCGCCGTTGCCGAGGGCGACCTCACCCTCTCGATCACGGTCGACGCGCCGGGCGAGGTCGGGGACCTCAAGGACAACATCAACTCCATGGTGGAGTCGCTGCGCCAGACCACCCGGGCCAACCAGGACCAGGACTGGCTCAAGACCAACCTGGCCCGGATCTCGGCGCTGATGCAGGGCCGGCGCGATCTCGCCGTGGTGGCCGAGCTGATCATGGACGAGCTCGCCCCGCTGGTCTCGGCCCAGTACGGCGCCTTCTACCTCGCCGAGGAGACCCCGGGCGGCACCGAGCTCGCCCTGGTCGCCCCCTACGGCTACCCGCTCGACGTCCGCCGGTCCGCCCGCTACCGGCTGGGCCACTCGCTGGTCGGCCAGGCCGCCCGCAGCAGGCGCACGATCTCCGTCGACGACCTGCCGCCGGGCTACGTGACCATCTCCTCCGGCCTCGGCCAGGCCTCACCGGCCGCCCTGATCGTGCTGCCGATCGTGGTCGAGGACCAGGTGCTCGGCGCCATCGAACTCGCCACCGTGCACAGCTTCACCCAGATCCACCGCGACTTCCTCGACCAGCTGATGGAGACCATCGGCGTCAACGTCAACACCATCATGGCCAACGCCCGCACCGACGAGCTGCTCGACGAGTCCCAGCGGCTTGCCGGTGAACTTCAGTCCAGATCAGGTGAGTTGCAGGCACGCCAGGAGGAACTCCAGTCATCCAACGCCGAGTTGGAGGAGAAGGCGGCGCTGCTGGCGGCGCAGAACCGAGACATCGAGACCAAGAACCTGGAGATCGAGCAGGCCCGCCAGGAGCTGGAGGACCGCGCCCACCAACTCGCCCTCGCCTCCAAGTACAAGTCCGAGTTCCTCGCCAACATGAGCCACGAGCTGCGCACCCCGCTCAACAGCCTGCTCATCCTGGCCCAGTTGCTCGCCCAGAACCCCACCCGCAACCTGTCGGCCAAGCAGGTCGAGTACGCCGGGATCATCCACTCCGCGGGCTCCGACCTGCTCCAGCTGATCAACGACATCCTGGACCTCTCCAAGGTCGAGGCGGGCAAGATGGACATCGACCCCGAGCGCATCCCGCTGCGCCGGCTGCTCGACTACATCGAGGCCACCTTCCGGCCGCTGACCGGCCAGAAGTCGCTGGACTTCCGGATCAGCACCGCCCCCGGCGTGCCGGCCGAACTCCTCACCGACGACTACCGGTTGCGTCAGGTCCTGCGCAACCTGCTGTCCAACGCGGTGAAGTTCACCGAGCGCGGCAGCGTCGAGCTGCGCATCGAACCCGCGGACCCCACGCGGCTCCCCGAGCCCGCCGGCCAGGGCGGTCCGGTGCTGGCCTTCCACGTGGTGGACACCGGGATCGGCATCCCCGAGCAGCAACTGCAGTCGGTCTTCGGCGCGTTCCAGCAGGCCGACGGGACCACCAGCCGCAAGTACAGCGGAACGGGGCTCGGCCTCTCCATCAGCCGGGAGATCGCCTGCCTGCTCGGTGGCGCCATCACCGCCAGCAGCACCCTGGGCCAGGGCAGCACCTTCACCCTCTATCTGCCCACCGAGCGGCCCGAGTTCACCGACCGGCCGGGCGGCGGCGCAGCCCGCACCTCGCCGGGCTCCGACGCCGCACCCGCCGACGAGCCGAGCGGGCCCCGCCGGGGAACCGCGCTCCCCCAGCAGCGCCGCCGCCTGCTGGTCGTGGAGGAGCGTCCGCGCGGCCTGCTGTCCCTGGTGGCCGAGAGCGCGGTCGCCGACCTCGCCGACAACCGCGACCCCGGGGACCCGCGCGGGCCGGTGGAGCTGGTCAGCGCCGTCGGCGTGCACGAGGCGGCCGCCGCACTGGCCGCCGAGGCGTGCCACTGCGTGGTCCTGGAGCTGGACCTGGCCGACGGGGCCGCGCTGCGCTTCCTGGCGGAGCTGGAACGGGACGCCGGCCTGCGCCAGGTCCCGGTGCTGGCCCACAACAACCGGCGCCTGGGCGCGGACCAGGAGCGGGCCCTGCAATCCCGCGCCGCCACCCAGCCCCTGGAACTGCTCTCCAGCCTGGACGAGTTGCGCGAGCGGATCGCCCTGCACCTCAACGCCTACCAGCCCGGCGACGTCCTGCCGCTGGTCCGCACCGAGGACGCGGCGCGGGCCGTCACCCAGCAGGTCGGCGCGGAGCCGACCGGGGCCACCGTGCTGGTCGTCGACGACGACGCCCGCAACCTCTACGCCATCACCGGAATCCTGGAGCTGCACGGACTGACCGTGCTGCACGCGGAGAACGGCCGCGCCGGGATCGAGCGGCTGGCCGCCCACAGCGGCATCGACCTCATCCTGATGGACGTGATGATGCCGGAGATGGACGGCTACGCCGCCACCGCGGCCATCCGGGCCATGCCGCAGTATGCCGAGCTGCCGATCATCGCGGTGACGGCCAAGGCGATGCCCGGAGACCGGGAGAAGAGCCTGGCCTCCGGCGCCAGCGACTACATCACCAAGCCCGTCGACGCCGGTGACCTGATCGCCTGCATCCGGCGCTGGCTGCGCGGGTAGCAGCGCCCGCCATCCCCCGCCGGTCCCGCAGTATCGAGCATCCGTCAGGAGCGCCGCAGTGCAGATCTCCCAGCAGCCCGGAGCGACCGCTCCCGTCGCCGCCACCGACGCCGGTGACGCCGACACCACTGACGCCGGCGCCGCTGCCGGCATCGGGCGGCTGGCCTCCACCGTCGAGCGGCTGCGGCGCGAGGTCCACGAGGCACAGGCCGCAGCCGACGGCCGGGCGCTGATCGAGCTCGCCAAGGGCATCCTGGTCGAGCGGTTGCAGTACGGGCCCGCGCAGGCGGCCCGGCAGCTGGAGGGGCTCGCCGAGGCGGCCGGCCGGTCGGTCCTGGAGCTGGCCGCCGAGATCACCGACCAGGCCGCCCGCGACGGGCTGACCGAAGCCGCCCGCCCCCCAGCAGTCACGGACGTGGCGGGCCCGTCCGTCGCGTCCGCCGCGTCCGTCGCCCTTCGCCTGCGCACGGCCGAGAGCGGTGCGCTGGCCGCCGGTGACGCCCAGGCCGTCGCGCGATCGCTGCTGGATCACGCGCTGGCGCCGCTGGGCGCGGTGGCCGTCGCCATCTGGGCGGTCGGCGGCGACGGGTCGCTCACGCTCGTCGGCGACGCCGGCTTCGCCCCCCAGGAGGCCGCGCGCTGGCACTACGTACCGCCCGGCGTGGGCACCCCGGCCGGGCGCGCCGTGGCGCAGCGCGAAACGCTCTGGTTCGCCACCCTGAGCGAGGCCGGATCGGCCTCGATCGGTCACCAGCACGCGGCGGGCGGCCGGGTGGCCGCGCCGGCTCTGCGCAACGGGCACCTCGTCGGCGTGCTGGAGATCTGCTGGCCGCACGCCCTCGAACCGCAGGCATCCCGGATCCGGCGCCAGATCGACGCGCTGGCCGAACTCTGCGCGCACACCCTGGACACCCGCGCCCTGGACGCCCGCACATCAGCGGACCCGCTGCTCACCGAACTCCTCAACCTCACCAACGGGTTGAACGACCCCGCGCTGCTGCTGCGGCCGCACCGCGATCACCAGGGCCGGCTGGCCGACTTCCGGATCGAGCACCTCAACGACCGTTTCGTCGACTTCGCCGGACGCCCGCGCAGCTCGGTCGCCGGGGCGTTCCTGCTGGAGGCGTATCCGCTGGCGGCGCAGAGCGGCGGACTCTTCGACCAGGTCCAACACGTCCACGCCACCGGCGAGCCGTTCCGAGCCGAGCGGATGAGCCTGACCGTCACCGTCGACCAGGTGCCGCTCACCGCGGTGGCCGACGTCAGCCTCAGTCGACACGGCGACCGCGTGCTGCTGATCTGGCGGGTCCAGGACCAGGCCGCGCGGTTGGCGAACCTGCTCCAGCACGCCCAGCGACTGGGCCGGATCGGCGGCTTCGAGGAGAACCTCAGCACGGGCGAACTGACCTGGAACAGCACGCTGTTCGAGCTCTACGGGCTCCCCGTCACGGCCACCCCGATCCCGCTGACGCAGCTGGCGGCGCACGCCCATCCCGACGACGGGGCCGCCATCGGCCGCTTCCTGCGCACCCTCCTGCACCACCGGCGCCCCTCCTCCACCGCCTTCCGCCTGCAGCGCCCCGACGGCAACGCCCGCCATATCCGGGTGGTCGCGGAGCCCGTCCCGCACGCCGGCCCGCAGGAGGCCGACCCGCAGGACGGCGGTTCGCAGGACGGCGGTTCGCAGGACGGCGGCCCGATCACGGTGCGCGGGGCCTACCAGGACGTCTCCGCGCAGCACTGGACGGAGGTGGCGCTCGCCGCGACCCGCGACCAACTCGCCCACAGCGAGCAGCAGTCGGCCGAACACAACCGCCTGGCCCGGCAGTTGCAGCACGCCATCATGCCGCCCAGCCGCGGCCCGATCGACATCGGCGGGCTGGACATCGCGGTCCGCTACCGCCCCGCCGAGAAGGACCACCTGGTCGGCGGCGACTGGTACGACGCGGTCGTCCTGCCCAGCGGGCAGGTACTGCTGTGCGTCGGTGACATCGCGGGCCACGGCATCGAGGCCGCGACCGGCATGGTCGCCCTGCGCAACGCCCTGCGCGGCCTCGCCGCCACCGGGGCGGGCCCGGCCCAACTCCTCGGCTGGCTCAACACCGTGACCCACGACCTGACCGACAACGTCACCGCCACCGCCATCTGCGCCCTCTACGACCCCGACAGCCGCACCCTGCGCTGGGCGCGGGCCGGGCACCTCCCGCCCGTCCTGCTGCGCGGTGACCAGGCCGACACCCTCCCGATGGCCGGCGGCCTGCTGCTCGGCGCCATCGCCGACGCCGAGTACGAGGAGCTCCAGACCCGGCTGGAGACCGGCGACACCCTGCTGCTCTACACGGACGGCCTGATCGAGCGCAAGGACCGCTCGCTGGCCCAGTCGCTGGGCCACCTGCTGGCCACCGCCAAGGCGGCCGGCCGACCCGACGGCGGCATCCCGCTGGACCGCCGACTCGACCACCTGCTGACCCACAGCAGTGCGGACACCGACGACGACACCTGCATCATCGGCATCCAGGTGCGCTGAGCCGCCGGCTGGGCCCCGGCTGGGCCGCATAGGTCGACGCCGCTCAGCAGCAGCTGGACTCCGCCGCCTCGGGCACCCCGGCCGAGGTGGTGGCGCAGCAACGGCCGTCTGCCTGCCCGGTCATTGCGTCCGCGTCGGCCTTGACCACGTAGACCTCCCACGGCTCCCGGCCGGGGCCGTGCACCCAGACCTTGTCCTGGACGGCATAGCAGCAGGTCGCGTCCTGCTCCTCCAGCGTGGCGAGCCCCAGCTCGGCCAGCCGGGACGTCGCCGCGGCCACCTGCTCGCCGGTCTCGACCTCGACGCCGAGGTGGTCGAGGCGGGTGTCCTCGCCCGCCGTCCCCTCGATCAGGACGAGCTTGAGCGGGGGCTCGGCGATGGCGAAGTTCGCGTAGCCGGGGCGGCGCTTGGCGGGTTCGGCGCCGAACAGCTTGGCATAGAAGGCGATCGAGCCTTCGAGGTCGGCGACCCGAAGGGCGAGCTGGACGCGGGACATGGCAGTCTCCCCTGATCCGACGTTGCATCGACGACTGTCGATACAGTCGAGGTTGCCAGTCGCATAGAAGAACGTCAATATAGATGCATGTCGAATCTGAAGTTGCAGGTGCTCGGCCAGGGCGGCCCGGGCGAGGCGGCGGCGTGCTGCTCGCCGCTGGTCCGCGAACCGCTGGGTGACGAGGCCGCCGTCGAACTGGCGAGGATGTTCAAGGCCCTGGCAGACCCGGTCCGGCTGCGGCTCCTGTCGCTGATCGCCTCGCACGAGGGCGGCGAGGCGTGTGTCTGCGACCTGACCGGCCCGTTCGACGTGTCCCAGCCGACGATCTCCCACCACCTCAAGGTGCTGCGCGAGGCCGGCCTGGTCGACTCCGAGCGGCGCGGGACCTGGGTCTACTACTGGGTGCTGCCCGCCGCCCTGGCCCGACTCTCCGCGCTCCTCGAAGCCCCGGCCGCCCCCGGCGGCTCCCGATGACCCTGACGACAGCCCCTCTCGGGCGCCGGGCCGCCGTCGAGTTCCTCGGGACGGGCGCGCTGGTCGCGGTGGTGGTCGGCTCCGGCATCCAGGCCGCCAAGCTCTCCCAGGACGTCGGCGTGCAACTGCTGGCCAACTCGCTGGCGACCGTGTTCGGCCTCGGGGTACTGATCGCCCTGCTCGGCCCGGTCTCCGGCGCGCACTTCAACCCCGCCGTCACCCTCGCGGCCTGGTGGACCGGTCGGCGCGGCGGCGAGGGGGTCAGGCCGCGCGAGGTCGCCGCCTACGTACCCGCGCAGATCGCCGGTGCGATCGGCGGCTCGGTGCTCGCGGACGCGATGTTCGCCGAGCCGCTCGTCCGCTTCTCCACCCATGACCGCTCGGCCCCGCACCTGTGGCTGGGCGAGGTGGTGGCGACCGCCGGCCTGGTCCTGCTGATCCTCGGCCTGGGCCGCACCGGCCGCGCGCCCTTCGCCCCGGCCGCGGTCGCCTGCTACATCGGCGCGGCCTACTGGTTCACCTCCTCCACCAGCTTCGCCAACCCGGCCGTCACCATCGGCAGGGCCTTCACCGACACCTTCGCCGGTATCGCCCCCGCCAGCGTGCTGCCGTTCATCGGCGCCCAACTCATCGGCGCCGCCGTCGCCGTGGCCCTCGTCGCGGTCTGCTTCGGCCGACCCGCGGCGTCCGACGAGGAGCTCGTCGCCCCGCCCGGCGAGCAGCAGCTCGCCGCCTCCGGCCACTGACCTCGCTCTCCCAGCGCTGTCCCGTCTGTCCCGTTCAAGGAGGAACCCTGCCGTGAGTGCTCCCGCCGTTCCGTCCGTGCTGTTCGTCTGCGTGCACAATGCCGGGCGGTCCCAGCTGGCCGCCGCCCTCCTCACCCACCTCGCCGGGGACCGGGTGCAGGTCCGCTCGGCCGGGTCCGCCCCCGCCGACGCGGTGAACCCCGCCGCCGTCGAGGCGCTGCGCGAGGTCGGCATCGACATCTCCGCCGAGACACCGAAGGTGCTGACCACCGAGGCCGTGCAGACCTCCGACGTGGTGATCACCATGGGCTGCGGCGACGCCTGCCCCTACTTCCCCGGCAAGCGCTACCTGGACTGGCGGCTCGCGGACCCGGCCGGCCAGGGCATCGAGGCGGTCCGCCCGATCCGCGACGAGATCGAGCGGCGCGTCCGCGGCCTGATCGCCGAACTCGGCATCGAAGCGGCGGACGGCTCCGCGGAGGCTGACCACCGCTCCCCGCACGAGTGAGGCCCCGCAGCGGCATCCCCGGGTCAGGCCGGGCGCAGCCAGGCGGCCGCGTCCGGGGGGAGCTGACCCTCCGTCAACTCAGCGCTGCTGAGCAGCACCTGGCGGTGGGCGGGCAGCGAGGCGGATGTCTTGCCCAGGTTCGCGACACAGACGAACCCGGGCCCGCGGGTGAAGGCGAGGGTCTCGGGCTCGCTCGGCAGCCACGTCATCGGGCCGTCGCCGAGGCCGGGCTCGGCGTGCCGCAGGCGCAGTGCGCTGCGGTAGAGGTTCAGCATCGAGTGCGGGTCCGCAGCCTGCCGATCGACGGTCAGCTCCGCCCAGCAGTCCGGCTGCGGCAGCCACGACGTGGCGGCCGGTGCGGGCGCTTCGCTCGGGCTGAAGCCGAACGGTGGTGCCGAACCGGCCCAGGGCAGCGGCACCCGGCAGCCGTCGCGGCCCGGGTCGGCGCCACCGGTGCGGTGGAACATCGGGTCCTCGATCACGGCGGCGGGCAGATCCTCGACCTCCGGCAGCCCCAACTCCTCACCCTGGTAGAGGTAGACGGAGCCGGGCAGCGCCAGGCTGAGCAGCGCCGCCGCCCGCGCGCGGCGCCGGCCGGACTCCAGGTCGGTGGGAATGCCGTGCGCCTTGGCCGCGAAGTCGAAGCCGGTCTCCGCCCGTCCGTAGCGGGTCACGGTCCGGGTGACGTCGTGGTTGGCCAGCACCCAGGTGGCGGGCGCGCCGACCGGGGCGTGCGCGGCCAGCGTCGTGGTGATCGCCTCGCGCAGCCGCTCGGCGTCCCAAGGGCAGGTCAGGAAGCCGAAGTTGAAGGCGGTGTGCAGCTCGTCGGGGCGCAGGTAGCGGGCGAACCGCTCGGGGTCGGGCAGCCAGACCTCGCCGATCAGCGCGCGCGGCGGAGCGTACGACTCGGCGACCTTGCGCCACTCCCGGTAGACGTCGTGGATCTCGTCCCGGTCGAAGTAGGGGTGCGGATGGCGCCCCTCCACCAGGTCGGGCAGCGCGGGATCCTTGATCACCTCGGCGGCCGAGTCGATCCGTACCCCGGCCGCGCCGCGGTCGAACCAGAAGCGCAGGACATCCTCGTGCTCGCGGCGCACCTCGGGGTGCTGCCAGTTCAGGTCGGGCTGCCCGGCGGCGAAGCGGTGAAGGTACCACTGGCCGTCGGGGATCCTGGACCAGGCCGCGCCGCCGAACTGCGACTGCCAGTTGTTGGGCGGCAGTTCACCGTTCGCGCCGCGTCCGGGGCGGAACCAGAAGCGCGCACGCTCCGGCGAGTCGGGGCCGGCGTCGAGCGCCTGCCGGAACCACGGGTGCTGGTCGGAGACGTGGTTGGGGACGACGTCGACGATGGTGCGGATACCGTGGTCCAGCGCCTGCGCGATCAGCTGCTCGGCCTCCTGGAGCCGGCCGAAGGCCGGGTGGATGGCGCGGTAGTCGGCGACGTCGTAGCCGCCGTCCGCCATCGGCGAGGCATACCAGGGGCTGAACCAGAGCGCGTCGACTCCGAGTTCGGCCAGGTACGGCAGCCGGGAGCGGACCCCCGCCAGATCGCCCACGCCGTCGCCGTTCGCGTCGGCGAAGCTGCGCACATAGACCTGGTAGATCGCGGCGCCTCGCCACCACTCGTCGGGTCGGTGCACGGTAGGAGTCTCCTTCGGGTCACGAGTCAGGGTTGCGGAATCGGGCCGCCGGAGCTCAGCCCTTGAGGCTGCCCGCGGTCAGGCCGGACATGATGGAGCGCTGGAAGATCAGGAAGAACACCACGGTGGGGACCGCCGAGATGGCCGCGGCCGCGATCAGCACGTTCTCCGGCACGCCCAGCGAGAGCGAGTAGATCCCCGCGTTGAGGGTCTGCTGTGCGGGGTCGGGCTCGGCCAGCAGCGGCCAGAGGAAGTCCTTCCACACGTTGACCAGGGCGAAGATGGACACCACGCCGATGATCGGCCGCGACATCGGCAGCACGATCGCGACCAGGGTGCGCAGCGGTCCGGCACCGTCGACGGCGGCCGAGTCGAGCAGTTCCTGCGGCACCGAGTCGAAGAAGCGCTTGAGCAGGTAGATGTTGAAGGCGTTGGCCACCGAGGGGAGCCAGATCGCCCAGGGCGTGTTCAGCAGGTTCAGGTGCAGCAGCGGCAGGTCGAGCACGGTGAGGTACTGCGGGACGATCAGCACCATCGCCGGGATCATCAGCGTGGCCAGCATCAGGCCGAGGATCGCGTTGCCCAGCACCGGGCGCAGTTTGGAGAGGGAGTACGCGGCCGCGACGTCCAGGACGAGCTGGAAGGCGAGTGCCCCGAAGGCGTACCAGAGCGTGTTGAGCAGCAGCCGCGCGATGTCGAGCCGCTCCCAGGCGGCACGGTAGTTGCCCACCACCACGTGGTGCGGATAGAAGGTGGGCGGCGTCTGGATGGACTCGGTGGTGCTCTTCAGCCCGTTGGTCACCAGCAGGTAGATCGGGCCGATGAAGGCCACGGTGAAGAGCACCACCACCAGGACCAGCACGATCCGGTAGCGGCCGTGCCTGAGCTGGGCGGTGTTGACGAGCGTGCGGGTCCCGCTCATGGCTCCAGCCTCCGGTTGAGTCGCACGTAGACGGCCGAGAAGCCGGCCAGCACCAGCAGCAGGAGCAGCCCGAGCGCGCAGGCGGCGCCGTAGTTGGAGAAGTTGAAGGCGCACTGGTAGATCAGGTAGACCACCGTGGTGGTCGAACCGTCCACGCCCTGGCCGCCGTTGGTGAGCACGAAGGGCTCGACGAAGACCTGCATGGTGGCGACGATCTGCAGCATCAGCATCAGCGAGAGGACCGGGGCGGTCTGCGGGATCGTCACATGTCGGATCCGGCGCAGCAGTCCGGCGCCGTCCAGCTCGGCCGCCTCGTACAGTTCGCCCGGGATGCCCTGCAGCGCGGCCAGGTAGATCAGCGTCGCGCTGCCCATGTTCATCCAGGTGGAGGCGAGCACCACCGCGAGCATCGCCATGTCCGGGGACTGCAGCCAGCCGGAGGTGGGCAGGTGCAGCAGTTCGAGCACCCGGTTGAAGAGCCCGTACTCGGGGTTGTACAGGTACTTGAAGAGCAGCAGCGCGGAGACCGGCGGGAGCATCACCGGCAGATACACCAGGACCCTCAAGTAGCCTCGTACGTGCCGCAGTTCGTTCATGATCACTGCCACGGCGAACGGCAGCGCGAAGCCGAGCAGCAGGGCCAGTCCGGTGAACTCGGCGGTGTTGCGCCAGGCCGGCCAGAAGCTGGGGTCGTTCATCACCTGCTTCAGGTTGTGCAGGCCGACCCAGCTGGTCCGGCCGGCCCGCGCCTTCTGGAAGCTCATGATCACTTCTCGGACCATGGGGTACCACGAGAAGCAGGCGAAGCAGAGCACCGCTCCGATCAGGAAGCCGTGCGCGGTCAGGTTGCGCCGCAGCGACCGGGAGAGGGCCGAGCTCACTGGGCGTTCGCAAGGACCTCGTCGACCTGGGCGGCGGCCGTGTCGAGCAGCTTCTGCAGGTCGGCCTTGGGGTCGGTGAGTGCGGAGGCCATCGCGTTGTCGAGGATCTTGTAGATGGCCTGGGCGTTGGCGGGCTCGGTGACGCCGGGCACGTCGGCGGCGACGAAGGGCGCGAAGGCCTGCACCGGCATGGTGGCGTCGGCCGCCTTCAGCTGGGCGTCCTTGGCCGCCGTCGCGCCCTGGAAGAGCTGCGGCTCCGGCAGGCCGACCGCCTGACCCGAGGCCTTGGAGCGGGCGTAGTCGTACTGCTGGCCCTGCCCCTCGGTCAGCCACAGGTAGCTGAGCAGCTGGATGCCGGCCGTGATCTGCGCCGGGGTGTCCTTGGCGTTGAACATGTAGTCGTCGCCGCCCGCGAGGCTGCCGACCCCGGGGCCGTTCTGGCCGGGGATCGGTCCCATGCCGAAGTCCTCGTAGTGCGCGCCCAGGCTCTGCACCATGTAGGTGATGTCGTCGGGGGCGGCGATGTACATCCCGAGCTTGCCCGCGGCCATCTGCTTCTGCAGGTCGCCCCACTTGTACAGCTGGGTGGCGCCCATGACGTTGTCGTCGAAGCGCAGCTTGTGCAGGTTCTGCAGCACCGCGAGGCCCTGGGCGTTGTCGAAGGCCGCCTTCGTGCCGTCACTGCTCACCATCGTGCCGCCCTGCGCGTACATCTCGGCGGTGAAGTGCCAGCCGCCGTTGTTGCCGGCGCTGTAGTCGCCGTAGCCGGCGATGCCGTTGCCCAGCGCGGCGATCTTCTTGGCATCCGCCTCGACGTCGGCCCAACTCTGCGGCGGCTGGTCGGGGTTGAGCCCGGCCTGCTGGAACAGCTTGCGGTTGATGATCATGCCCATGGTGTAGTTGGTGCGCGGCAGGCCGTAGGTCTTGCCGCCGCTCTGCAGCGGGCCCCACACCGACGGCAGGATGTCGTCCTTGACCGGCAGGTTCTGGCCCGTGACGTACGACGTGATGTCGGCGGCCCGGCCGGCGTCCAACACCTGCTGGCGGTCGGTGAAGTAGGTGTAGAAGAGGTTGGGTTCGGTGCCGCCCTTGAGCGCCGCGGTGAACAGCTCGGGCGTCTCGCACGGGAAGGTGTCGATGCTCTTGACCGTCACGTTCGGGTGGAGCTTCTCAAAGGCGGCGATGTCGTCCGCCCACTGCTGACGCTGCGTCGGGCGGCTGGTCGGCGGCGCGCAGTCGATGGAGATGGTGACCTTGCCGGCGCTGCCGGCGCCGGAGTTGGAGGGCGAGGAGGAGGAGGAGGAGCTGGAGCACGCGGCCGCGGTCAGCGAGAGAGTGGCGGCGATCAGCAGCACTGCGGATCTGCGCATGGGCGGGAAGCCCCCTTCGAGGCGGTGTGGGGTGGCGAGGTGGCGGACCACACTTAAGCACCGCTGACCGGGCGACCACAAGATATCGACGAAAACTCGCAAGAAATCAACTGCTGGGCGGACCACCACGACTGAGGCCTGACAGCAGACATGACAGAGGGCCGGACCCGTGGGTTCGGGTCCGGCCCTACGACTACGACTGCGGCTACGTCTACGGCTTTATGGTTTCGGAGCCAGCCCGGTCGAGCCGCGCACCACCAGCTCGGGTTCGAAGAGCAGCTCGTCATGCGTGACCCGGGCGCCCGCCAGCTCGCCCACCAGCAGCCCCACCGCCGCGCGCCCCATCGCCTCGATGGGCTGACGGATCGTGGTCAGCGGCGGATCCGTGCAGGTCATGAAGGAGGAGTCGTCGTAGCCGACGATCGACACGTCCCGCGGTACCTCCATGCCGCGACGGCGGGCGGCCCGCACCGCGCCGAGGGCCAGCGGGTCGGAGGCGCACACGATGCCGGTGACGCCGCGCGCCAGCAGCCGCGCCGCGGCGGCCTGGCCGCCCTCCAGCGAGAAGAGCGCGTGCTCGATGTCGTCCTCACCGAGCTCCAGCCCGGCGCGGGCGAGCGCCGGCCGGGCCGCCGCCAGCTTGCGCCGCGAGGGCATGTGGTCGGGCGGCCCGAGCACCAGCCCGATCCGCCGGTGGCCCAGCGAGACCAGGTGGCCGACCGCCTGCTCGACCGCCACCGCGTCATCGCAGCTGACCTGCGGGAAGTCGAGTTCCGGGATCGCGGCGTTCATCAGCACCGTCGGCACGCCGCGCTGGAAGAGCAGTTCGTAGTGCTCGTGCGGTGACTCGGCCTGCGCGTAGAGCCCACCGAAGAAGACCACACCCGAGACCTGCTGCTGGAGCAGCAGTTCGACGTAGTCCGCCTCGGAGACACCGCCCCCGGTCTGCGTGCAGAGCACCGGGGTGAAGCCGCGCTGCGCGAGCGCGCCGCTGACCACCTCGGCGAAGGCGGGGAAGATCGGGTTCTGCAGCTCCGGCAGGACCAGCCCGACCAACCGCGAGCGCTCCCCGCGCAGTTGGGTCGGACGCTCGTAGCCCAGCACGTCCAGGGCGGTCAGCACCGCGCCGCGGGTCTGCTCGGCGACGCCGGGTTTGCCGTTGAGCACCCGGCTGACCGTCGCCTCGCTCACCCCCACCTTCTTGGCCACTTCGGCAAGTCGTCGTGTCATGGCCAACAGCCTAGAGCACCCATCGCAACTGACTTGCTGCTGGCTGCAAAATTCCGGCAGCCCTTGCCGCAAGCGGTTGACCCGGCCGAACAGGCCCCGTCCTGCGGTCTGGGCCCGGACCCAGGCTCGCACTTGCTTCAGATCTTGCAAAGGAAAGTAAGGATTACACAGATCTGCATTTAGATATTGCACCTTGATGTCGGAGACGTTACGGTTCCCCTCGCGTCGGCACCCCATCCCCCACCAGCCGAGCTCGCGCGGCCCTCGCCGCCCTCCGGGTCCGCCCTCCCTCTCCCGCACGGTGGCGCCGACCACGTCAACTGTCATGCCCATGAGGTAATTTGCTGTTGAAGGGAGCAGAAGGTGTTCCAGCCCGTCAGAAGTCTGAGCCGAGCACTCGCCCTGCCGGTCGTCACCACGTTGCTGGCCGGCGTGGGCGTCCTCGCACTGGCGCCCCAGCCGGCCTCGGCCGCCCCGCGCACCGGCGCCCCGCATACCGCAGCCACCGCCACCGCCACCGCCACCGGTGGCAGCGGCGCCAACCTGCCGTACGTCGAGGTGCAGGCGGAGAACTCCGCCACCAACGGCACCGTCATCGGCCCGAGTTACACCCAGGGCCAGCTGGCCGACGAGGCGTCCGGGCGCAAGGCCGTGACGCTGCAGGGCACCGGACAGTACGTCACGTTCACCACGCCGGTGGCCACCGACTCGATCGACTTCCGCTACAGCATCCCGGACACCGCGAACGGGTCGGTCTACACCGCGCCGCTCTCGCTCTACATCAACGGCAGCAAGCAGAGCGACTTCACCCTCACCAACGCGTACAGCTGGTACTACGGCAGCTACCCGTTCACCAACACCCCGGGCAGCAACCCGCACCACTTCTACGACGAGGCGCACCGCCTGCTGCCGACCAGCTATCCGGCCGGCACCACCTTCAAGCTCCAGGTCGACGCCGAGGACACCGCCTCCACGTACACGCTCGACTTCGCCGACTTCGAGCAGGTCGGCCCGGCGCCCTCCCAGCCAGCCGGCTCGGTCTCGGTGACCAGCGAGGGCGCGGACGCGACCGGCGTCAACGACGCGACCAGCGCGTTCAACGCCGCGATCAGGGCGGCCGGCCCCGGCGGCACGGTGTGGATCCCGCCGGGCACCTTCAATGTCCCCGGCCACATCGGCGTCAACAACGTGACCATCGCCGGCGCCGGCATGTGGTACTCGACCGTCACCGGCACAGCCCCCGGCTTCTACGGCAACTCCGCGCCCAACCCGAGCAGCAACGTGCACCTGCAGAACTTCGCGATCTCCGGCAACGTCCAGGAACGCGACGACAGCGCCCAGGTCAACGGCATCGGCGGCGCGCTGAGCAACTCCACCGTGTCGAACATCTGGATAGAGCACATGAAGGTCGGCGCCTGGATGGACGGCCCGATGGACAAGCTGACCTTCAGCGGGATGCGCATCCGCGACACCACCGCGGACGGCATCAACTTCCACGGCGGCGTCACCAACTCGACCGTCACCAACAGCGACATCCGCAACACCGGTGACGACGGCATCGCCACCTGGGCGGACTCCAGCCTCGGTGCCGACGCCAACGACACGATCTCCGGCAACACCGTGCAGCTGCAGATGCTCGCCAACGGCATCGCGATCTACGGCGGCCACGACAACACCGTCACCGGCAACCTGGTCCAGGACACCGGGCTCACCCAGGGCGGCGGCATCCAGGTCGGGCAGCGGTTCACCTCCACCCCGGTCGGCACCACCACCATCTCCGACAACACCCTGATCCGGGACGGCAGTCTCGACCCCAACTGGCAGTTCGGCGTCGGCGCGCTCTGGTTCGACGGCAGCCAGGGCGCGATCACCGGGCCGATCAACGTGAGCAACGCGCTGATCGAGCAGAGCCCGTACGAGGCCGTGCAGTGGGTCGAAGGCACCGTCAGCGGGGTCTCGCTCACCAACGTGACCATCGCGGGCACCGGCACCTTCGCGCTGCAGGAGCAGACCGGCGGCGTGGCGACCTTCAGCAACGTCACCGCGACCGGCGTGGGCGCGCCCTCCCCCGTGTACAACTGCGAGGGCGGCAACTTCACGGTCACCGACGGCGGCGGCAACTCCGGGATCAGCGGCACCCCGCTCTGCGGCCCGTGGCCCGCCCCGGTCTACCCGCCGTACCCGCCCACCGGTGTCACGGCCAGCCCGAGCGCGCTCAACTTCGGCTCGGCCGCGACCGGTTCGACCAGCGCCGCGCAGAGCGTGACGGTCAGCAACCCGACCGGGTCGGCCGCCGCCGTCTCCGCGATCTCCACCAGCGGCGACTTCGCGCAGACCAACACCTGCGGGACGTCGATCGCGGCGGGCGCCTCCTGCACCGTCGGCGTGACCTTCACCCCGACCGCGACGGGCGCCCGCAGCGGGAGCCTGACCGTCAACGCGGGCGGGGTCACCAACACGGTCGCCCTGGCCGGGACCGGCACCGCACCCGGCCCGGTGCTCAACGCGAGCCCGGCGAACCTCTCCTTCGCCGCCACGGTGGTCGGCTCCTCGACCGCCGCGCAGACGGTCACGGTGACCAACTCCGGTACCAGCGCGGCCAGCGTCTCCAACGTCGCGGCGACCGGTGACTTCAGCCAGACCAACACCTGCTCGACCGTCGCGGTCGGCGCCTCCTGCACCGTGAACGTCGTCTTCACGCCCACCGCGGGCGGCGCGCGCACCGGCACCCTGACCATCACCGGCAACGCCAACAACAGTCCGACCACGGTCGCGCTGAGCGGCGCCGGCATCGACAGCAGCACCAACATCGCGGCCGGCCGGCCGGCTTCGGCCAGCTCGGCCAACGGCCCGTACGTCGCCGCGAACCTCACCGACCCGGACCCGTCGACCTACTGGGAGAGCCAGAACGGCTCGTTCCCGCAGTGGGCCCAGGTCGACCTCGGCCAGAGCTACCAGCTCGGCAAGGTCGTCCTCAGGCTGCCGCCGTCCAGCGCCTGGGGCGCGCGCACCGAGACCCTCTCCCTGCTGGGCTCCACGGACGGCTCGACCTTCTCGACGATCCTCGGCTCGGCCGAGTACACCTTCGACCCGAACGCCGGCAACAACACGGTGACGCTCACCTTCAACGCCGCCACCGCCCGGTACGTACGGGTGAACATCACCGCGAACACCGGCTGGAACGCCGGCCAGCTGTCCGACTTCGAGGTCTTCCCCAGCGGTGGCGGCGGCTCCAACTCCGCTACCTTGACGGCCAGTCCGAGCACGCTGACGTATCCCGGCCAGACCGTCGGCACGGCGTCGGGCGCGCAGAGCGTCACGGTCACCAACACCGGCAGCGCGGCCGCGACCGTCACCGGCGTCACCACCACCGGCGACTTCGCGCAGACCGACACCTGCGGGACGTCGATCGCGGCGGGCGCCTCCTGCACCGTCAGTGTGACCTTCACCCCGACCGCCACCGGCACCCGTACGGGCAGCCTGACGGTCAGCGGCAACGCCGGCAACAGCCCGCTCACCGTCGCCCTCACCGGCACCGGCAACCCGTCCTCGACCACCAACCTGGCGCTCGGCGCCACCATGACCGCCAGCGGATACACCCAGAACTACGTGCCGTCCAACGCCAACGACGGGAACAGCAGCAGCTACTGGGAGAGCACCGACAACGCCTTCCCGCAGTGGCTCCAGGCCGACCTGGGCAGCGCCCAGACCCTCGGTTCGGTCACCCTGCAACTCCCGCCGTCCACCGCCTGGGCCACCCGCACGCAGACCCTGAGCGTGCTGGGCTCCACCGACGGCAGCACCTGGACCACCCTGGTCGGCTCCGCGAACTACACCTTCGACCCGGCCACCGGAAACACCGTCAGCATCACCCTTCCGACCGCGACCAGCGCCCGCTACCTGCGGCTGAACTTCACCGCCAACACCGGCTGGCCGGCCGGCCAGGTCTCCGAGTTCCAGATCTTCGACTGATACCCGCCTGAGCCACGCGACGGGGGCGGCCGCACCACGCGGCCGCCCCCGCCGCCGTAGCGGGGCAGCGGGCATGGTGGGAGCGGAGTCAGGCACAACCGAGATTCGAGTGGGCGTCAACTGACGGTTGGTCAGCTCCTCACCGGAGTGCACCCCGGACCATGTTCCCAAACCACAGGGAGACCGCCATGTCCAACAGCACCGGCACCACCGACAGCCCCAGCTTCGAGCTCGCCGACCTCGACCTCGGCGAGCTCACCGTCACCTCGATGAGCGACAGCGCCGCGCTGCCCGAGGGCGGCGCGTCGTGGGGCTCCAGCTCCTGCCAGGGCTCGTCCTCCTGCGCTCAGCCGGAGCCGACGCCGGGGCCCATCGCCGCCTGACACCGGCACGGAGCCGACCAACACACCGCTTCCCCTCACCTCCCAGGGAGTTCCGCATGTTCGACACCACCGACCAGCCGACCTTCGAGCTCGCCGACCTCGACCTCGGCGACCTCACCGTCACCTCGATGAGCGACAGCGCCGCGCTGCCCGAGGGCGGCGCGTCGTGGGGCTCCAGCTCCTGCCAGGGCTCGTCCTCCTGCGCTGAGCAGCGGCTGTCCTACGACTTCTGACACCGGTTCTGACACCGGCACGGAGCTGACCAGCGCATTTTCCCTCGGGTCACCCCGAACTGCCCTGGTCCCAGCCGAGGGCTGGTGACCACCCCGGGTCGCACGGATGCCCCGTGCGCCCCGGGGACAACCTCGGATCAGCGCACGGACCGGGCTCGACGGCCTCAAGAGACGGGATGCCATGAGGGACTCCACGGGACACTCCACGGGACACCAACGCCCGGTCGGCGGCTACGCGGTGCACTGCGCGCCCTACGCCCTCGCCCGCGCCACCGTGCTGTGCCACCCCGCCGAGCACCCGCAGGCCGCGGTGTTCCGCGCGGAACTGACCCGGCTGACCGAGCTGGAGAGCGAGCTGGCCGAGCTGCGGCCCGCGCTCGGCGACGCCCTCTACGCCAGCCGGGACGGCCACTCGCAGACCTTCCACCGCGAGGTGGTCCTGCCGCTGCGCCGCTCGCTGCACAACGGCCGCGAGTCCCGGCCCGCGCTGCTGGAACGCCTGGGCGACCTGCCCCAGCGGGTGCCCGAGCTCGCCGCCTGGCTGTCGCTGCGCCGCCGCCGCGCCGCGCTGCTCGCCACCGCCGACGACCTCGCCCAGGCTGCCCTGACCGTCGAACGCGGTGCGCTCGCGGAGCTCTGCCGGGAGCCGGCGCTGGCTCGGGCGGTCGCCCTGACCAGCAGCGATCTGCTGCGCGCCGTCGAGCGCGCGGGTACGGGTGCCGCCGACCGCCGGGCCCGCAAGGAGGAGCCCGGGGTGCTGCGCTACGCACTGCGGGCCAGCACCAAGACCAGTCCGCTCTCCTGGTTCACCGTCGTCGGCTGGGGTGCGCTGAGCACCGAGGTGCCCGCGCCCGGGCAGCCGCACAACGCGGGCGCCGGGCTGGCCACGGGCCCGCTGACCCCGGTGGTCGAGGTCAACCGCACGCTGGTCAGCGCGCTCAGCCAGGCGCTGCTGGACTCCCCGCGCCGGCGCGCCGGACTGCCGCACCGGATGACCAGTACTGCGCGGATCAGCGGCGGCCGGGCGGCCTACGCGCGCAGCCGGCTGGAGTTCGCCGGTGGCCGCTACCTGATCGGCACCGAGGACGAGGTCGAGCTGGCCGCCACCGGCCCGCTGTCCTTCGTCACCTCGCGCTGCCAAACCCCTTCCACGCTGGCCGAGTTGACCGAGTGCCTGAGCTCGGCGCTGGGCGGTCCCGCGAGTGGCTCGGCCGCCGCCGCGTTCCTGGAGCAGCTGACCGAGGCCGGCCTGCTGATCCCCAGCGAGCCGCTGGATCCACAGGGGGACGAGCCGCTCACCCGCCTGGCGAAGTGGCTGCGGGCTTGGCCCGAGGATGCGGAACTGGCCGAGCAGCTCGACGAGATCGCCGACCGCACCCGGCAGTTCGCGCTGACGGCGGCCGCCCGGCGCCCGGCCGACCTCGCCGACCTGGAGAGCCGCTGGACCGCCGTGCTGGAGCACGCGGGCCGCCCGGTTCCGGAACGGGGCGCGCAGCTGACCGTGCTGTCCGAGGACGTGGTGGCGCCGACCCCGCTGCGACCGGACGGCCAGCTCTCGACCACGGACACCGAGGCGCTGGCCGAACTGACGCCTCTCGCCGAGCTGTTCGACCTCGGCCACGTCGTGCGCCGGACGGCCCTGGAGCGCTTCGTGGCCCGCTACGGGCGCGGCGGGAGCTGCCCGGACGTGTGGGAGTTCGGCAGCGAGATGGTCGCGGCGTGGGAGCAGGCCTGGCAGTTGGCCGGCCTCGCTCCGCAGCGGCAGGTGGAGCTCGTGGGCGGTCTTGCGGGGCTGGCCGAGCTGCGGGCGTCGGTGCTGGCCGCCGTGAACGGCCCGGACAGCGGCCCGAACAGCGGCCCGGACAGCGGCGGGGACGGCGGCGGGGACGGCGGCGGCGCCGGCGGGGTGCGGGACATCGCGTTGCCCGTGGGGTTGGTCCAGGGGCTCGGCGCGAGACTGCCCGCCTGGGCCGTCGAACGGCCGCTCAGCTACTCGTACTTCGTCCAGCGCGACCTCGACGGCGAGCTGCTCTGCGTCAACCAGGTGTACGGTGGCTGGGGCCGGTTCACCAGCCGCTTCCTGGATACGCTGCCCCCTGCAGCCACCACCGAGGTCGCCCGCCAGCTCCGCCGAGGCCTCGGGCCCGGGGCGCGAGCCGCCCAGGTCCGCCCGGTCGGCGGGTTCAACGCCAACCTCCACCCGCTGCTGGTCCCCGACGAGATCGGCCCCGACCGGCGCTGGGCCTCGATCGGCGAAGCGGAACTGGACCTGGTCCACGACGAGGCCGGCGACCAGCTCCGGTTCCGGCTGCGCGCCACGGGCGAGTGGCTGGACGTGCTGTACGCCGGCTTCCTGGCACCCGTCATGCTGCCGCCACGGCTGGCCCCGCTGCTCTGCGACCACCCGCACGGCGTCGTCGACTTCCGCGCGCTGCTCCCCCGCACCACGCTGGCGGCGCCCGGCGGACAGGTGCTCCACACGCCGCGGCTGACCTACCGCCATGTGGTGCTGAACCGGCGCCGCTGGCACCTGCCAGCCGAGGTGGTCACCGCACTCGGCGCCCAGCTGGCCGCCGACACAGAGGTCCCGGTGGCGACCGCGGCCCGCTGGCGCGCGCTGCTCGGGCTGCCCGAGCAGCTCTTCCTGCGCCCGGCTCCGGTCAGCTCGGAGAGCTGGAACGCCGACGCCCTGCTCACTCGACTGCGGCAGCCCAAGCCGCAGTTCGTCGATCTCGGCAGCGCCCTGCACCTGCGCTGCCTGGGCCGGTGGCTGGCCCGCCAGCCGGGCGGGGTGGTGCTGGAGGAGGCGCTTCCGGCGCCCGGCGGGCAGGCCCGGCCGACCCGGGCGGTCGAGCTGGTGGTGGAGGCCTATCGTGCCGGGCGGCCTGCCCGTGGTGAACGTGGTGAACGTGTCCAGTGAGGCAGGAGACGCCCGTGTCCAGTGACCAGGAGGTGCCCGTGTCCGATCCAGCCGCCCTCGATGTGGTCGCCTACTACCATCAGCCGCTCAAGGGCCCGCTGCTGCGCGGCGCGATCCTGCCGCTCGCCGAGCGGTACGCGCGCCAGGGCCTGACGGTCCAGGTCGAGCGGCACTGGCTGCACGGCCCTCACCTGCGGCTGCGGATCGAAGGCCCGGCCGACCAGGTGGCGCCCGCCGCCGAACAGGCTGCGGCCGCCGTCCGCGAGTGGCTGCGCGAGCACCCCTCACTCAGCGACCGCGGCGAGGCCCAGCTGCTCGCCGAGGCCGCCGAGGCGGGCCGCATCGAGCTGATCGCCCCGCCGTACGGCCCAGTGGTGCCCGACAACACCGTCCAGGTCGAGGGCGTCGACCGAACCGCCGTGCGCGCCCTGCTCGGCGACGACGGGTCCGAGCTGCGCGACGACCTACTGCGGCTGGGCCTGCCCGCCCTGCGCGCGGGCTCGCACTTCCTCGGCGAGCACGGGGACAGCGGCACCGCCCGGCTCCAGCTGCTCGTGGCGGCACTCGCCGCGCACGCCGCCGCGCATCCGGGAGCGCTGGTGGGCGGCCACTACTCGTACATCTCCCACCTGGAGGACTTCCTGGTCCACGACGACCAGGACGGCAGCCTGCGGCGGAGTTTCGAGCAGCACTGGCAGAGCGCCGGCGGCGCGGTGACCGCTCTGGTCGAGCGGATCGCCGCCGGCGAACTGCTGGAGCGGGAGCGGCCGTGGGCCCGCTGGTCGGCCGACGCCTGGCGGCTGACGGAGCACCGGCTCGACGCCGGGGCCGACCTGCGCGGGAGCCCCGCCGCGTACCAGGAGCGCGCGGCGGCCACCGGTGATCCGGGCCAGCTGGAGCGTTGGAGCCCCGAACTGCGCACGCGGTACAGCGAGTTCCACCAGCTGCTGGCCCGCTCCGATCCGCAGGGCTCGATGCTGGGGCGCACCGACTACCTGATCTACCGCGCCTGCACCAACGGCCTGTACCGGCTCTTCACGGTCTGCGACGTTCGGCCGTTGGAGCGCTATCTGGCCGCGTACCTGGTCATCCAGGCCGTCCCGGTGCTCACCGGGCACCACTGGCGCGACCGGATGAACGAGGTCATCACCGCTGTGGAGGCACGCTCGTGACCACGTCCCTCGATCCGGTCCCCGGCCTCGGTGAGACCGGGGACGCCGAGGACGCCATCGATGGCGTCGATGGCGTCGACGCGCTGGCCGGCTGGCGGCTGCGGCCGGGAGTCGCGCTCACCCCGCTGAGCAACGGACTGCACCTGCGGGGTTGGCGCTCCAGCGTCACCATCGAGGGCAGTCGCGCCCTGCCCGCGCTGTGGCAGCTGCTGGAGGCGGTGCTGCGCACCGGCGACCCCACCGCACTGGAGGCGCCGACCGGTTCGCCGCTGCGCGGCGCCCTGAACACCCTGATCGGCCATCTGCACGCCCACGACCTGCTGGTGGCCAGGGACGGCTGCGCCGCGCGGTGGCTGAGCGCCGCCGCGCCGCACCCTGCAGCGGCGGCGCGGGCCATCGCGGCGGCCCGTCCCCGGCTGCGGGCCGGCGATCCGGCCGACCCGCTGGCCCAGGCCGCCGCCCGGGCCCTGCGCCGGGCGGGGGCGGTGCCCTGCGTCGCCGCCTGGCCCGCCGGGCCCGCCGGGCTGCTCTTGCTGTCGGCCGGGCCCGGGCGGTCGGCGACCGTCGCGGCCGGGGTGTCGGGGGGCGGCGGTTTCGTCACGGCGGTGGGCAGTCCCGAGCAGGCCGAAGCGGACGCGGCGGCGCTGACCACCCGGCTGGGCCTGGTCGCCGACGACGGGTCGGGCACGACGGCCGGGCCCGCCGCGTCCGCCGCGCTGACCGCCCTGGTCGCCGGGGCCGCCGCCCAGCGGTTGCTGTGCGCCGTCGCCGGGCTGCCCGATCCCGCGCATGACGGTGAGGACCACCTCGTGCTGTCGGGCCTGCCTGCGGTCCTGGTCGCCGAGGCCCGTCCGCTGCGGGCCGACTACCACGCCTGGCTCGGCCCGCAGGCCCTGGACCACGATCGCCGCGCACCGCTCCCGCCGCCGGACACCCTGGCGCAGGCGCTGCGCCGGGTGGCCGCCCTCGGGGACAAGCGGGTCGGCGTGCTCACCCCGGCCCTGCCCGACGCACTGCCGCAGCTGCCCGTCGCCCTGGTCAGCGCCCAGCTGCCGCTCTCGGGGTCCGAGGGCACGCTGCTGGCGGCTGCGGCCCGCACCGATCTGGCCCGGCTGGACGCGGCCTGCCGGGTGGCGGAACTGCGCCTGAGCGACCCGCACTCCCGCATCACGGTCGGCGCGACCCCGGACCACGCCTGGGGTCGCGCACTGCGCCGGGAGGCGGCACACCATCTCGGCGACCACCTCGGCGACCGCTTGCCCAGCCGTTCCTGGGACGATCACCCACACGCCCGGCACTGGTGGCGCACACTCACCGAACGGCTCGGCCAGTCAGCCGAACTGACGGTTCATCAATATGGAGCCGCGTACGTCGCCTCGGTACGGACGGTGGGCCGACCGCCGATCCGAGCCGTCGAGGCGAGCGCCGGCGACGCGGTCGCGTTCGCGGCGCTGGGCGCGGTGGCCCACGCCGTCAGCCGCCGCCATAACCTGACGTTCCATCGGTTCTCCTTGCCCAGCGGAGCATCAGCCCCGCTCGCGATAGCCGACCTGGAGCTCGCCGGCTGGGAGGACGAGGGCTGGACGACCGGTTGGCTGGCCGGCCTGGCCGCCAGGGAAGGCGCCCTGCGCACCGCCCTGTGCCGACAGACCGGCCTGCGCCCCACGCCGTGGAGGCCCGTCGGCGCGGACGCCGCGACACTCTCGGCAGCACTGCACGCCTGCGGTTTCACCGTCCTCAGCAGCACGTCGAACGCCGACCAAGCCGCCAAACCCGCTGAGGAGGTTTACAGTTGAGCCCGCTGCCCGTCCTGACCAGCGAAGCCGCCCTGGCCATCACCACCGGCTCGGCCGTCGTCCTGCTGGAGGAGTGGAACCTGGAGCTCGCCGAGAAGTTGAGCCGGCACGCGCTGACCCACCCCGTGCTCCTGGTCCCGGTGCGCAGCGACGGCGCGCTGACCGTGATCGGCCCGGTGCTGCGGCCGGGGGCGCCGGCCTGCCTGAGCTGCGCCGAGTACCAGCGGCTGGCCACCGCCGGCGGCCGGGTGCCCTGGCAGAGCCAGCAGTTGGCGTTGGCCGGGCTGGTGGCGCCCGCCCTCGACGAGGCCGCCACGGCCCTGGCCGAGGCGCTGCTCGAAACACAGGAGACCCCGGACCCGCCAACGGACCAGCCCGGCGCCACCGTTCAGCTGCTGCACAGCGGCCGCGCCACCTGGTCCACTCACCGGATCCGCCCGATCGGCGGCTGCGCGGTCTGCGCGCCACTGCCGCCGGACACCGCCCAGGCCGCCCAACTCCCGTGGACGGCCCGCCCGCTGTCGGATCCGGCGGTGCTGCGCAGTCCCAACTCCCGTACCAACGCGGCCTCCCTGCGCGAGGCCCTGTGCGACGAGCGGTTCGGCCCGGTGCGCCGGCTGACCAGTACCGAGGACTCGGCGTTCAGCCTGACCAGCGCCTATGTCACCGACGGCCGGGCGCTGGACGACGGTGGCTACGGGCGGGCGGGCGACTTCGAGAGCAGCGAGCGCATCGCTCTCTTCGAGAGCGTGGAGCGGTACGCCGGGATGCGCCCGACCGGCCGTCGGACCGTCGTGCGCGCCTCCTTCGAGCAGTTGGGCGCCGACCTCGCGGTGGCCCCCGAGCGGCTCGGCCTGCCCGACCCCCGCTACCACGGGCACCCGGCCAGCCGCACCGTCCGCTACACCCCTCAGCTCGAACTCGACTGGGTACACGGCTGGTCGCTGACCCGCGACCGCTCCCTCGCGGTGCCCGAGCACGTCGCCTACTGGGAGGTCCCGGGCGCCGACCGGCCGCACGTCGTCTACGAGTGCTCCAACGGTTGCGGGCTCGGCAACAGTCCCCAGGAGGCGGTGCTGTACGGCCTGTTCGAGGTCGCCGAGCGGGACGCGTTCCTGATGGCCTGGTACACGGCCACCCCGCTGCGTCGGATCACGCTGCCCGCCGACGACCCCGAGCTGCTCCAACTCGCCGACCGGACAGCCCTGCTGGGCTACCGGCTGACCCTGCTGGACGCCACCAACGACCTCGGCATCCCGGCCGTGGTCGCCGTCTGCCGGTACCAGGGGGCCCACCCGGACGCCCCGCGAGTCTTCCTCGCCGCCGGGGCGCACCACGATCCGCGCAGCGCCATCCGCTCGGCGGTGATCGAGGTGGTCACCACCGTCCACGCGTCCGCCCGGCGCGCGCTGACCGCCGAGCGCCCGTACGGGCCCGAGCGGCTGCGGCCGATGCTGAGCCGGCCGGAGCTGGTCCGCACCCTGGACGACCACGTCGGCCTGAACACCCTGCCCGAGGCCCAGCCGCGGCTGGAGTTCCTGTTCGCGGACACGCCGGAGCTGGACTGGCGCGAGGCCTGGCCCGGGACGCCGGAGCCGGTGCACGACCTGACCGCGCTGCTGGAGCGGACCGTGCGGCGGCTGTCCGGGCTGGGCCTTGAGGTGATCGCGGTGGGCCAGGACGAGCCGGGCGTGCGCGACCGGCTCTGCCTGCACTGTGCGAAGGTCATCGTTCCCGGCGCCCTGCCGATGACCTTCGGCCACGTCAACCACCGCACCCGGGGCCTGCCGCGCCTACTGGAGGTCCCGCACCGGCTCGGCCGAGTCGAACGGCCGTTGACATACGAAGAGTTGACGATCCATCCGCACCCCTTCCCGTGATCCCGACGCGATTCCGACGGACCGAGGACCCTCATGGCCGACTGGCACAGCTTCCACCTCTTCCTGCACAGCGACACCGCCGCGGTCGACGCCGTCCTCACCGAGGAGTTGGCCCCGCTGCTCGACGGCCTGGTCGCCGACGGGCAGGCGGCGGCATGGTTCTTCATCCGCTACGGCGAGGGCGGCCCGCACCTGCGGATCCGGCTGCGCGGGCTGACGCCGTCGGCCGCGGCCGAGTTGCCCGACATGCTGAGCCGGCTGGGCAAGGCAGTGCCGGCCGTCGAGGGCCCCTGGCCGTCCACGCACGCCGAGGTCCAGCCGGTACCGTACGTCGCCGAGACCGAACGCTACGGCGGAGCGGCGGCGCTGCCGGAGGCGGAGGAGCTCTTCGCGGTCTCCTCCCGGGTCGCGGTGCTGGCGCTACGGCGCCCGCCGCGCGCGGCCGACCGGCTGGCCCTGGGCATCGACCTGGCGCACACCACCGCGCTGGCCCTGGGCCTGGGCCCGCTCGCCGCCGCCCGCTGGCTGCGCCGGCACGCGGCGGGCTGGCGCTGGGTCACCGAGGTCCCCCTGCTGCCGGGCGCGGCCGTGCATGCCCGGGTCAACGCCGTCTTCGCCCTGCAGCACGAGGCCCTGGTGAGGCGCGCCGAGACGCTGCGGGCCGGCCTGGAGCGGGAGGACGCCGCGCCCTGGCTGCTGGCGTGGGCGGCCGCGGTGCGCGGCAGCGAGGGCCGCGAGCTGTGGGTGTGGGCCTCCCAGCTGCACATGCTGTTCAACCGGCTGGGCATCAGCCCCGACGAGGAGCGGGCCGTGTGCCGACTGGCCGCCCGCACGCTGCTGGACGCGGGCGAGCCGCCCTCGTTCTTCCCCGAGGGGCATCGCGCGCCGGACCGCCAGTATCTGGAACGGAGCAAGTTCCAGGCGGGCCGCCCACAGGACAGCGCGCTGCGGCTGCTGCCGTCGGACCTCCTGTCGGACCCCCTGGAGGGCTCCCAGCACTCGGCGCCGCCCGAGGTCGCGCTACCCGCCGGCCCGCTGCCGGAGCGCTCGCTGCACGAGGTGACGACCGCTCGCGTCTCGGCGCGCGGAGCGCTGGTCGGCCCGCTGGACGCCGGCACACTGGGCACCCTGCTCTGGTCCTCGCACGCCGAGAGCCACCGCACCGAGCGGTGGCTGCCGGGGCAGCGGCTGCCCGAGGGCGCCGCGCGCTCGGTCCCGCACCGCCCGTACCCGAGCGCCGGCGCCCTCTACACCGCCCGCCTGCGGCTGATCGCGCTGAACGTGGACGGCCTGTCGGCCGGCACCTACCAGTGCGTCCCCGAGCGCCGCGTGCTGCGGCCGGTCGGCCCCGCCCCGTCCGTCGCCGAACTCACCGCCCTCTCCTCCTACTTCTCGCGCCCCGCCGACGATCCCGACCTGGTCGACATCACCGACGCGCCCGCCGTCCTCGGCCTGTACGTGGACTTCGGCCTGCTGCGCCGGCGCTACGGCCTGCGGGCCCTGCGCCTGGGCCTGCTGGAGGCCGGGCACCTCGCCCAGACCCTGCTGCTCAGCGCGACCGCGCTCGGGCTGTCGAGCATTCCGCTCAGCGGCTTCCTCGACGACCTGGCCCACGAACTGCTGGGCCTCGACGACCTGGACCAGCCACTCCAGTACCTGCTGCCGCTAGGCCATGTCTGACGGTTCGCGGCGGATCCGCCAAGTCGCCATCTGCTCCTGGAAGTTGGGGCAGGCGACGATGTCCGTTCTGCTGCACTGGAGGGCATGGGTCAGCAGCTGGTGGGCGTGGTCCAGGTCGACCATGCGCTGCTCGATCTCGGCGACCTTGGCGCTGATCATCGCCTGCCTGCGCGGCTGGTCCTGCTGGAACTCGGCGATCTCGGCCAGGCTCAGTCCGGCCTGCTGGCACTTGCGCAGCAGCACGATCCGCTCCGCGGCCTGCGGCGGATAGCGCCGCTGGCCGCCCTGGCGTTCGGGCGCGGGGAGCAGGCCGTGGCGCTCCCAGTACCGGATGGCCGAGGCGGGGACTCCGGTGATCTCGGTGAGCCGGCCGATCGTGATGAGCACGCCCGTTCCTCCTTCAGTTGACTTAAACCATAGTTCAAGTTGAAGAGTGGGCCCTGCACCGGACCAGCGGCGGATGAGCCACCGCCGGCCGCAGAGAAGCAGGAGCCGATCAGATGACAGGCATGCACAAAGTTGCGCACCAGGCGCATGAACTCGTGGAAGCCGCCGAGCAGTTGTTCGTGGCGGGGGTGATGTCGCACTCGGGCCACGCCAACCTGAGCGCCAGGCTCGACGCCGAGCGCCTGCTGCTGACCCCGGGGTTCGTCCGCGGGCTGCGGTCCGAGCAGGTGGCGACCGTGAGCTTCGACGGGCAGGTCCTCGCCGGCGAACTGCAGTCCGTCAGCACCGAGATCATCGCCATGCACAGCGTCGTCTACCGCGCCCGCCCGCACGTGGGCGCGGTCATCCACACCCACTCCCCCGCCGCGACGGCCTTCGCCGTGGCCCACCGGCCGCTGCCCTGCCGCACCGAGCCGATGCTGCGCTTCGGGCAGGCCGAGGAGGTACCGGTGGTGCCCTGGGGGCCGCGCGGATCGGACGTGGCGGTCCGCGGCATCGCCGAGATCCTGGAGCAGCGCCCCGGCACGGCCGCGGTCCTGCTGGCCAACCACGGCCTGCTGGTCTTCGGCCCGGACTCGGCGGCCACCGCCCGCCTCGTGGTGGCGATCGAGGAGAGCGCCGAAGCGGAGCTCGCCGCGCGGGCGATCGGCGGGGCCGTGGACTTCCCCGAAGGCGCACTGGAGGCCGTCCGCGCCTCGATCGCGCGGGTCGCGTCATGACGGACGACGCCCGCACCGCACGCCTCGAGGCCGTCCGGGACCGCTACCGCGCGACGCTGGGCACCGTCCCCGGCGGCGTGCAGGAGCGGCTGCGGCTGGCCCTCGCCTTCGACCGGCTCGCCACCGAGGAGGCGGTGATGGCGCTGCGGCACCTCGTGCTGACCGAGAACCCGCTGGGCGGGCGGGTGCAGCAGCTGGTCCACTTCGGACAGCTGCTGGCCCTCGGCCGGGCGGATCCCGCTCGAATTCACGCGCGGGGAGCGCTCCACGCGGGCGCGGTCGCCGCCGACCTCATCGGGGTCGCCGAGACCGCGCTGCTCACCGCGGGCGTGCCGGCCTACGCACTGGGCATGGAGATCATCGCCGAACTCCTGCCGGCCGAGGAGGGCGAGGCGCAGTAACCGCTCAGGCCTCGCGCCCGGCCTGAACACGCTCGGCCTGAGCGCTCTCGATCCGCACGGCGATGCCGTCCAGGAAGGTCGCCAGGATCATCCGGAACACCTCGGCGTCGTCCCGGAACAGTTCCGTCAGCCGCTGCGCGCTCTGGCGCAGCAGCGGGAACTCGGCCTCGGGCAGCGTGGCGTACTTGATCGCCCAGGCCGCCTCGTCCTTGGCCTGGGTCGCCGGGTCGAGTGACGAGAACGCGGCCGAGTACTGCGTCATCGCCAGCGTGAGATCCACGAGTTGGCGGGAGTACTCGGCCGCCTCGACCACCGGCAGGCCGGCCCGGTGCAGCGCCGCGATGAGCAGTTCGAGCCCGCCGGTCTCGGCGGGGCCGGCGGTGGTGCGGGCCGCCGCGAGCACGGCGACCACGGGTCGGGCCAGATAACTCGTGCGGATGCTCTCGGCGGTGACGGTGAGCCAGCTGCGCCAGTCGTCCGACGGGCCGTCGGGCAGGGCGGCGCGGGCCAGCTCGGCGCCCTCGGCGACCGTCAGTTCGGTGAGGGCGAGGACGAGTTCGTCCTTGTCGCGGAAGTGCCGGTAGACCGCGGTCGGGTCCGCGCCCAGTTCCCTGCCCAGGCGGCTGAAGGTGAGCTGGCCGCCCCCCTCGGGGGAGCAGAGCCGCAGCGCGGCCTCCAGGATCGACTCACGTGTGAGCACCACCCGCTGCTTCGACGTCTGCTGCTTCGACGCCGGCTGCTCTGCCTGCCGTGCCACTCGGGCCTCCACGCGGGTCTCTCCTCATCGCCGTTCGAGGGTCGCTCGGGATCACTGCCCCCGCAGTGGGGGCGCTTCATCCGATCGTAACTGCGCACTGCTGTCAATGGCATTGACATCAGCATTGTCAGAGGCTTTGCTACTCCACACATCCGGCAGCGCCGCCCCCGGTCCTCCCCCACCCTCGGCCGGCAGCGAGCTTCCCCCATGCTCTGGAGCGCCCGTGCATCGTGATCACCACCCCGCAGACCTGGTCTTTCTCGGCGGCCCGGTCTATACCGTCGACCCGGCGCGCTCCTGGGCCGGCGCCGTCGCCGTCCGCGACGGACGCATCGTCACCGTCGGCCAGGACGCCGACGTCCGCCCGCTGATCGGGCCCGGCACCGAGGTCGTCGACCTGGCCGGCCGCCTGCTGCTGCCCGGGTTCCAGGACGCGCACGTCCACCCGGTGCTGGCCGGCACCACGCTGCGCACCTGCGACCTGCACGAGCTGCACACCGCCGAGGAGTACGTCGCCGCCATCGCCGAGTACGCCGCCACCCGCCCCGACGCCGCCTGGATCACCGGCGGCGGCTGGAGCATGGAGGCCTTCCCCGGCGGCACCCCGCACCGCTCGCTGCTGGACGGAATCGCCGCCGTCCGCGACCGCCCGGTCGCCCTGCCCAACCGCGACGGCCACGGCCTGTGGGCCAACAGCCGCGCCCTGGAGATCGCCGGCATCGACGCCGGCACCCCCGACCCGGCCGACGGCCGGATCGAGCGGGACGCCGACGGCCACCCGACCGGCATGCTCCAGGAGGGTGCCGCCGAGCTGGTCACCCGGCACATCCCCGCCACCTCCGAGGAGGAGCGCTACAAGGGACTGCTGGCCGGCCAGGCCTATCTGCACTCCTTCGGCATCACCGGCTGGCAGGACGCCGCCGTCGGTGCGGCCTTCGGACCCGGCGACGTCTACGGCGCCTACCTGCGCGCCGACCGCGAGGGCACCCTGACCGCACGGGTGCGCGCGGCGCTGTGGTGGGACCGCGAGGGCGGCCTGGAGCAGCTGGCCGGGTTCCAGGAGCGCCGCGCCGAAGCCGAGCGGGGCGGCGAGCGGTTCCGCGCCGGCACCGTCAAGATCATGCTCGACGGCGTCGCCGAGAACCACACCGCCGCCATGCTGGAGCCCTACCTGGACGGCTGCGGCTGCTCGTCGGGCAACTCGGGCCTGGACTTCGTCGACCCCGCGAAGCTGGGCGGCTACGTCGCCGAGCTCGACGCGGCCGGCTTCCAGGTGCACTTCCACGCGCTGGGCGACCGTGCCGTGCGCCAGGCGCTCGACGCCGTCGAGGAGGCGCTGCGCCGCAACGGAGACCGCGGCAACCGCCACCACCTCGCGCACCTCCAGGTGGTCCACCCCGACGACATCGCCCGCTTCCGCACCCTCGGCGCGACCGCCAATATGCAGCCGCTGTGGGCCTGCCACGAGCCGCAGATGGACGAGCTCACCATCCCGTTCCTGGGCGAGCGCCGCTCCGGCTGGCAGTACCCGTTCGGCTCGCTGCTGCGCTCCGGCGCGATGCTCGCCGCCGGCAGCGACTGGTCCGTCAGCACGCCCGACGTGCTGGCCGGCGTCCACGTCGCCGTCAACCGCACCGGTGAGGAGGAGCCCAACCGGGTGTTCGGCCCCGAGGAGCGGATCGACCTCGGCTCCGCACTCGCCGCCTACACGGCCGGGACCGCGCGGGTGAACCACCTCGACGCGCTGACCGGCTCGGTCGAGAGCGGCAAACTCGCCGACCTGGTCGTGCTCGACCGCAACCCCTTCGACGGCCCGAACCAGGCCATCGCCGAGACCCGGGTGCTGCGCACCTACGTCCAGGGCGAACTGGTCCACGCCGCAGCCTCCGCATGAGAGCGCCGAGAACGAGGAGATCCGAAGTGAACACCAGACTGCTGCGTGCCGTCGTCTCCAGTTCGGCCGTGGTCCTGCTGGCCGCCGCGTGCGGCCCGGGCACCACCGCTCAGAAGGCGGGCGCCGCCAGCAACTTCTCGACCGCGCAGGTGACCACCGCGCCGGGCACCGGGAAGCTGGCCGACCTGGCCTGGTCCGGCGACTACCGCGCGCCGTACTCCGAGGACCCGGTCAAGACCGCCGACTACCCCGAGGAGACCATCCTCGGCAATGTGTGCGAACCGCTGATCCGGGTGGCGGCCGACTACTCGATGCATCCGGGCGTCGCCGCCTCCTGGTCCCAGCCCGACCCCAAGCACGTCGTGGTGCAGATCGACCCGCGCGCCACATTCAGCGACGGCAAGCCGGTCACCGCCGACGACGTGGTCTACAGCCTGGCCCGCAACCTGGACCCGGCGGTGGCCAGCAACTACGCCGACTCCTACAACGACGTCGACACCATCACGGCCACCGGCCCGGCGCAGGTGACGATCGCTCTGACCAAGCCGGACTACATCTTCGTGCGCAACCTCGGCATCCTCGGCGCGGCGGTGGTCGAGAAGGCCTTCGCGGTCAAGGCGGGCGCCAACTTCGGCAACGCGGACACCGGCGTCGTCTGCTCCGGCCCGTACGCGGTGCAGTCCTTCGACGGCACCAACCAGCTGGTGCTGAAGAAGAATCCGGCCTACTGGGATCCGAGCCACGCCGGCAAGGCGGACACGGTCACCTTCAAGTTCCTCTCCGACCCCTCGGCGCTGGCCAACGCGCTCTCCTCCGGCTCGCTGCAGGGCGCCTTCGACCTGCAGAGCTCGACCATCGCCCAGCTGAGCAAGGCGGCGGCCGGCAAGCTCTACATCGGCGGCGCGGGTTCCACCACGCAGAACGTCGACCTGGCCGTCTCCAGCCTCACCGGCGGCCTCGCCGACGCCCGCACCCGGCAGGCGCTGAGCATGGCCATCGACCGCGCGGGCATCGCCAAGGCGATCTACGCCGGCGCGGCCGACCCGCTCTACGCCGTGGCCGGCCCAGGCTTCTGGCTGAACGGTCCGGCGACCTCCAGCTACCAGGCGGCCTACGACCAGTTGGCCAAGGCTCCGGACCTGGCCGGCGCCACCAAGCTGGTGCAGCAGGCGGGCGCGACCGGAAAGCCGGTCACCCTCGCCTACGCGGCCGGTACGCCCTCCCAGGCCCAACTCGCCCAGGTGCTGCAGCAGACCGGCCAGTCGATCGGCCTGAACATCAAGATCGTCGGCCTGCCGGACCAGCAGTACGGCAGCCTGTTCACCGACCCCAAGGCCCGGGCCGCCTACGACGGCTTCCTGACGATCAACTACCTGGAGTTCCCCGAGGCCGCGAGCATGTACGCGAGCTACGCCACAGCCACCGGCGTGCAGAACTTCAACGGCTACGCCAACCCCGCCGTGCAGGCCGCGCTCGACGCCGCGCAGGCCACCGCCGACCCGGTGGCGCGGGCCACGCAGGTGCTCAAGGCGCAGGCGATCCTCGGCCAGGACCTGCCCTGGATCCCGATCGTCCAGCCGCGGGCGCTGCTGTTCCAGAACAAGGCGGTCACCGGCGCGCCGCTGACCTTCTCCTACATGGACAACGCCTGGGCCACCGCAGTGGGGGCACCCTGATGGGGCGCCTGCTGCTGCGCCGCCTGGGCGGGTTGGCCACGACGCTGCTGCTGTCGAGCCTGGTGATCTTCGGCAGCCTCTACCTCGCACCCGGCAGCCCCGAGAACGTGCTCTTCGGCAACCGGATGCCCACCGCCGCCGTACGGGCGGCCGCCCGGCACCGGCTGCACCTGGACCAGCCGCTGCCGGTCCGCTACTGGGACTGGCTGACCGGCGTGCTGCACGGCGACCTCGGCACCTCGATGGTCACCGGCCAGCCGGTCGCGGACCGGATCAGCTCGGGGCTCGGCACCACCGTGCTGCTGGTGCTGATGACGATGGTGCTGGTCGTCGTCGTGGGACTGGCCATGGGCCTGGCCGCCGCACTGCTGCCCGGCCGGGTGGACGCCGCGGTCAGCGCCCTGACCTCGGTGTCCGTCACCGTCCCGCCGTTCGTCGCCTCGACACTGCTGATCTCGGTCTTCGCGGTGCGGATGGGCTGGTTCCCGGCCTCGGGGCTGGGCAGTGGCCTGGGCGGCAGGATCGACGGGCTGGTCCTGCCGGCCTGCGCCATGGCGGTGCTCTCCTGCGGCTTCCTGGGCCGGGTGACCCGCAACGCGGTCCGCGAGCAGCTGGACCGCGAGCACGTCCAGACCGCGCTGGTGCGCGGCCTGCCCCGGCTGGTGGTGCTCCGCAGCCATGTGCTGCGCAACGCGCTGGCACCGATCGTGACGGCGGTGGGCCTGCTCACCGCAGGAGCCTTCGCCTCGACGCTGGTGGTCGAATCGGCCTTCGCGGTGCCCGGGATCGGGCAGTTGACGATCCAGTCGGTCGCGCAGAAGGACTTCCCGGTGGTCCAGGCGGTGGCTCTGCTGCTGGTCGGCGCGTTCGTGCTGTGCAACGCGGCGAGCGATCTGATCCAAGCCGTCGTCGACCCGCGCCTGCGCGAGACAGGGAGCACGTCGTGAAGGAGACACTGCTCAAGGCGGCCAGGCGACTGGGCCGCTCCGGGACCGCCTCGGCCGTTCTGCTGCTGGTGGTCCTGGTGGTGGCGATCGCCGCACCGCTGCTCGCCCCGCACGACCCCAACCAGGGCAGCCTGCTGGACGCGTACAGCGGTCCGTCGGGCGCGCACCCGCTGGGCGCCGACGGGATCGGGCGCGACATCCTCAGCCGGCTCGTGTTCGGTGCGCGGACCAGCCTGCTCGGCCCGGCGCTGGTCGTCGTGGTCTCGCTGCTGGTCGGCATCCCCCTTGCGCTGGCGGCCAGTTGGTACGGTGGCTGGGTGGACGCGGTGGTGGCGCGGGTCTTCGACCTCGTCTACGCGCTGCCCGGGCTGCTGCTCGCGGTGCTGACGGTCGCGCTGTTCGGCCCCGGCCTCACACCCGCGGTGGCGGCGCTGTCGGTCGCCTATGTGCCGTTCCTGGCCCGGATCGTGCGGGCGGCGGCGCGTCAGCAGCGGGTCAGCCCGTATGTCGACGCGCTCGCGGTGCAGGGCTTCGGCGTGCTGCGGATCACCGTCCGCCACATCCTGCGCAACATCGCACCGGTCGTGGTCGGCCAGGCCACCATCGCCTTCGGCTACGCACTGCTCGACCTGGCCTCGCTCTCCTATCTGGGACTGGCCGTCCAGGCGCCGACACCCGACTGGGGCGTCATGGTCAGCGACAGCGACGCGCTGCTCAAGGGCTACTGGCTGCCGGTCGCCGCGCCCGGCGTGCTGATCGTCCTCACCGTGCTCGCGCTGACCGTCCTCGGCGCACGGATCAGCGGGGACAAGCCGCCGGGCTACCTGAAGCGCCGTAAGCGGGCCGCCGCCCCGGCGGACTCTGCCTCGACGGACCGCACTGCTGTGGGAGCCGCCGCATGACCGCCGTACCCGTTCCACTGCTCGAACTGTCAGGCCTGACAGTCGACTTCGCCACCGAGGACGGCGGCTCGCGGGCCTTGCTGGCCGGCCTCGACCTGACCCTTGCACCCGGCGAGGCGCTGGGCCTGGTCGGCGAGTCGGGCTCGGGGAAGTCGATGACCGTCCGCGCGATCACCCGGCTGCTGCCACCCGCGGCGACCGCCCACGGCGCGATCCGCTTCGAAGGCCAGGACGTCGGCGCGATGGACGCCTCCGCGCTGCGCGCCTACCGCGACGGCGGCGTGGGCCTGATCTTCCAGGACCCGCGCGCCCACATCAATCCGACCACCAGGATCGGCGCGTTCCTGACCGAGGCCCTGCGGCACAACCGCGGCCTGGGCCGAGCCGAGGCGCTGGCCCGGGCGGAGGCGGTGCTGGCCGAGGTCGGCCTCGACGACCCCGCCCGCCGGCTGCGCCAGTATCCGCACGAGGTCTCCGGCGGCATGCTGCAACGCGTGATGATCGCCTCCGTGCTGCTCGCCGAACCCCGGCTGATCCTGGCCGACGAGCCGACGACGGCCCTGGACGTCACCATCCAACGCGAGGTCGTCGCCATCCTCGACCGGCTGCGCCGGGAGCGGGGCATGGGCATGGTCTTCATCACCCACGACCTGGACCTCGCCCTGGCGGTCTGCGGCAAGGTCGCGGTCATGTACGCGGGGCGGATCGTCGAACTCCGCGACGCCGACAGCCTGCACGAGCGCGCCGCCCACCCCTACACCCTCGGGCTGCTGGGCTCACGCCCGGCGATCGACGCGCGGGCGGAGCGCCTCACGGCCATCCCCGGCCGACCCGTCTCCGCCTTCGAGGCCGGGCCCGGGTGCGCGTTCGCGCCGCGCTGCGCGTTCGCCACCCCGGCCTGCGAGAGCGAGCCACCGGCGCTCGCACCCTTCGACGGCGGACTGGTGCGCTGCGCCCGGGTCGAGGAGATCCACGCGATACGAACGAGCAAGGAGGCCACGGCGTGAACGCGGTGGAAGTGCGAGAGCTCAACAAGTTCTTCAAGGGCCACCACGCGGTCGCCGACGTCAGCTTCGACATCCCGGCGGGCGGCTCGCTCGGCATCGTGGGCGAGTCCGGGTCGGGCAAGACCACGATCGCCCGGATGCTGGTCGGGCTGGAGTGCCCGACCAGCGGCAGCATCGCCGTCCTCGGCCGCGACCGCAGCCGCCCGGCCCGCGGGAGCGCCGAACGGGGGGCCAGGGCCAAGGAGTTGCAGATCGTCTTCCAGGACCCGTACACCTCGCTGGACCCGCAGCAGAGCGTCCGGGCGGCCGTCGACGAAGTCCTGCGCCATCACGGCGGCCGCACCGCGGTGGAACGGGCGGCGCGCCTGGACGAGTTGGTCGACCAGGTCGGCCTGACGATGCGTCAGGCGCTGGCGCGCCCCCGCGACCTGTCCGGCGGACAGCGCCAACGCGTCGCGATCGCCCGCGCGTTGGCCGCCGGGCCGCGCGTGCTGGTACTGGACGAGGCAGTCTCCGCGCTGGACGTCTCCATCCAGGCGCAGATCCTCAACCTGCTCGCGGACATCCGCGCGCAGACCGGACTCGCCTACCTGCTGATCTCCCACGACCTCGCGGTGGTCCGGCAGTTGTGCGACACCGTCCTCGTGTTGCGACGCGGGCAGGTGGTCGAGCAGGGGGACTGCGCGCGGGTCCTGGACGATCCGGCGCAGGAGTACACCCGGGCGCTGCGCGAAGCCGTCCCCGTCCAGGGGTGGCGGGTGGCCGTCTGAGCCCGCCCTGCCTCGACGGCGGGTTACGGCAGCGCCCACCGCTGGGCGCCGGTGCCGTTGCAGGACCAGATCTGCAACCGGGTTCCGTCCACCGTGGTGGAGGACGGGTCGTCCAGGCACATCCCGGACTGCGCGCTCACCAGCGCGCCGTTCGCGTTCGCGCTCCACTCCTGGTTCGCGCCGCCGTTGCACGGCCACAGCTCGACCGCGGTGCCCTGGCTGGTACTTCCACCGGTGACGTCCAGGCACTGGCCGTTGATCCGCAGCGTGCCGTCGGTGGCCGGACGCCACTGCTGGGCAGCGGTGCCGTTGCAGGAGTACAGGTCGACCGCGGCGCCGTTGGCGGCCGAGTCGCCGTAGTCGTCCAGGCATTTGCCGGGGATGCCCGAACTGACCTGGCCGGTCCGCCAGATGCCCGGGTTGCGGTCGATCAGGCCCGCGATCACCGCCCAGCCCGGGTAGTCCATCCGCAGCACGCCGGTCTTGCCCGCGCCGCCCGCGTCGAGGTAGTCGAGCAGGTGCTGGTTCTCGCCCTCGCCACCCAGGTAGCCGCCCGCCATGTCGGCCGGATCGGCGCCAAACGGCGCGCAGTTGGCCGAGGTGTAGGTGACGTAGAGGGCGCCGGTCCGGTCGGCTGCGGCGTTCGCGAGGTTGGTCTGCGCCTCGTTCCACTTCTTGCCGAGGTCGCACTGCGTCCAGTCGTTCTCCACCGTGCCACCCGGGCCGCCGCCGGTCAGCTGGGTCAGGCCGAAGCCCGGGTAGATCTCGCCGACCGGGCCGGTGAAGTCGGTCAGCACGATGTGACCGCGCACCTGGCCCAGCGTCGGCACGGCGGCGGTGCCGCTGCCGGTGACCGTGGGCGCGTAGAACAGCCCCGGGTAGCGGGCCAGATAGCCATTGAAGACGGCGATCCGATCCGCCTGGGTGGTGTTCGACGGATCGTCGGCGCAGTGGCCGATGGAGGCCGTCCCGCTGCCGCCCTCGGTGGTGTCGGCGTCGCACTCGCCGTGCAGGTCCATCATGATCGTCTCGCTGGGATTCGCGCTCAGGAAGGCCTGCGCGTGCGTCAGCACATCGTCGAAGTTCGCGTTCTGGTAGACGTCGGTGTGGTGGATGACGAACGCGCCGCCGATCACCCGCACCCGGATGTCGATCGCGCGGATCCCGGCGTCCAGCTGCGCGGCGAGGGTCGCGGCGCTGTCGCCGTGGTCCTCCTGCGCCTCGTACGCCCAGGGGGCCAGACCGCCGTGGATGGCGAGCGTGTCGTGCGTCCCGGGGATGGACATGGCCCCCAGGCTCGTCCCGTCCGGCACCTGGCCCATCCAGCCGGGGTGGCTCTGCCCCGTCAGGCTGTTGAAGGCGCTGGACGACGAAGTCGGCTGCGCGGACGCGGGGGTGGGCGCGGCGAGCAGCGCGCCGGTCGCGGCCGCCAGTGCGGCGGCGACGGCAACGACGGCCTTGGCGGCACGTGGCGGGCGTAAGGCGGGGATGCGCACGGGGATCCTCCTGGGGCGGGGAAGCGGGACAATCGCACGACCGCGTGGTCGGCCGTGCGATTGTCCGCCCCGGACGCCGGCAGCGGAAGGCCGCCTTCGTCATTGACCCGGCGGGCGGCGGACTATACCTTCCCTCTCATTGGTCTATGCCAATAGCTTCGTCATGCCCTTCGTCACGCCCTCCCTGCACCTCCCGCGTCCCCCACCGCCGCTCCCGCTCGCGGCGCCCGCCGAGGAGAGTCCATTGCCAGCGATCCGCCGCACCGCCGTCCGCCGCACCGCCGTCCGCAGAGCAGCCGCCACCGCTGCGGCCGCCACCTGTGCCTTCGCCCTGCTGGGCGCGGCCCCCGCCGGTGCCGCGCCGGCGCACCGGGACGGCGGCCAGAAGGAACTGACCGGCTACTTCACCCAGTGGGGCATCTACTCCGGCTTCATGGAGAAGAACCTGATCAGCACCGGTGAGATCAACCACCTCACCGAACTGGACTACGGGTTCAGCGACGTCACGGCAGGCGGCCTGTGCGGCAGCGGCGACAGCTGGGCCGACTACCAGCGCCCGTTCTCGGCCACCGAGTCGGTCGACGGGCAGGCCGACCAGGCCGGCCAGGCGCTGCTCGGCAACTTCAACCAGCTGCGCGAACTCAAGGCGAAATACCCCAAGTTGAAGATCGTGATGTCGATCGGCGGCTGGTCCTGGTCGGGGCGGTTCTCCCAGCTCGCCGCAACCGCGGCCGGCCGGCAGAATTTCGTCGCCTCCTGTGTGGACCAGTACCTCAAGGGCGACCTCCCCGGCCTGCCGGCGGGAGCCGCCGCCGGCATCTTCGACGGCTTCGCGGTCGACTGGGAGTACCCGGGCGAGCCGGGCAACGGCAACCCGTACGGCCCGCAGGACACCCCGGACTACACGGCGCTGATGCAGGAGTTCCGCCAGCAGGAGACCCAGGCCGGCCAGGCCGACGGCACGCACTACCTGCTCACCGCCAACACCTCCGCCAACCCGGCCTACGCCGCCAAGCTGGAGCTGGGCAAGGTCGCCAAGGTGGTCGACTGGTTCAATGTGATGACCTTCGACTACCACGGCGGCTGGGAGGCGACCGGGCCCACCGACCTCTCCTCCGCGCTGTTCCAGGACCCGCGCGACCCGAACCCGGCCAACGACCGGTACAGCGTCGACCAGGCGGTCCAGTACTACGAGCAGCAGGGCGTGCGCCCCGAGCAGATCGGCCTGGCCATCCCCTACTACGCCCACGAGTGGAGCGGCGTCGCCCCCGGCCCGAACGGCGATGGGCTCTTCCAGCCCGCCGCCGCGGGCGTGCCCGGCACCCCGGACTACAACCAGGTGGTCACCGCCCCCGGCGAGACCTACTGGGACCCGCTGGCCGCCGAGCCCTACAAGTACGACCCCGCCGGCGGTGTCTTCTCGACCTACGACGACCCGGCCTCGGTCTGGATCAAGGGCCAGTACATCCGCGCCAAGGACCTGCGCGGCACCTTCGTCTGGTCGATGGACGGCGACACCAGCGACGGCAGCCTGACCGCCGCGCTGGGCGAGAGCCTGAACGGGCACTGATCACCCCCGCCCACCCTGGCAGCAGCGCCGCGGGACCTGCGGGGCCCGCGGCGCTGCTCAGCCGGCGAACCTCAGTCCTCGAACCGCCACCGGGTCGCGCCGTAGGGTTCGGCGGTGGCGACGCCGAAGACGGTCCTGATCCGCATCCGGTACAGCTCCCATGGCGGCGGACCGGCGCTGGGAGCGTTGAACGGCGCGGTGAAGGCGGCACCCTCCACCTCGGCGGGCCACCCCGCCGCCTGATAGACGGCCGCGAGCCTCTTCAACGTCTCCTCGTCGGTCACCCGCGCGGCCTCGCCCTCGGCCACGAGGTCGATGCCCTCCAGCTTTGCCGAGAAGGTGCAGGCCGGGTTCGCCGCCAGGTTGCGGGCCTTGCGCGCGTCAGGGCTGCTGGTGAAGTACAGGTCGCCGTCGAGCCACGCCGCCCCGATGCCCGCGGCGCACGGGCGGCCGTCCGGGCGGACCGTCCCGAGGAAGGACGTGACAGCCGGGCTCGGCATGGAGACCCGGAGCGCGTCGTCGGCTCTGCCCCACGGCAGCGCCGGATTGCCATAGCGGTCGAGGTCGGTCACCTCGACCGGTTCCCTACCGGTCATCGCCCATCACTCCTTCGCGAGGCTCTCCCACCGCTTCCCCCAGCTCGCGTACCCGCACGACCACCCGCCACACCGGCAGGGTTTCGCCCTCGCCCGTACTGCGCGCACGGCTGTCTCGCCGCTCAGCAGCCGACCTTGGCCAGCAGGGTCCACGGCTCGGGGCGGGCCAGCGCCAGGCGGGGTCTGGTCGCGGCCCAGTAGCGGACGGAAGCCGCCATCACCGCCGCCGGGTCCTCGACCGTCCAGGTGGGCTCGAAGGGCTCGCTCATGCTGGTGTAGCTCTGGAACATGGCGAGCAGCTTCACGGCCTGGCTCTGGATGGGCGAGAGGTACTGGTCGGCGAGCGGCCGGAAGAAGCGGTCCCAGCTGTCGCCCGAGACCAGCGGCGGCCGCTCGATGGGGGCGACGCCCTGGGCGGTGCGGCACTCGTTGAGGGTCGTGCAGACGACGTCGAGCAGTTCGTCGAGGGTCAGGCTGCCGCGACCGCCCGCCAGCACCTCGGTGCGCGGGCGCGACGGAGGCGGGCAGAGTACGGCGGCTGCGAGCACCGTCGCGACCTCGTCCACCGGGCTGATCTCGGCGTAGCCCGCCGGATCGCCGACCACCACGGCGGCAAGTCCGGAGACCAGCGCCTGGAGCAGCGTGTAGGGGCCGGAGAAGCGGGCGATCGCGCCGCTGCCCCGCCGCCCGACCACCAGCGGCGGGCGGACCAGCGTCAGCGGGCCGGGGTGCTCCTCGCGGGCGAGCTCCTCGCACTTCGCCTTCGACCACTCGTAGCCGTTGCGGTACCCCTCGAACTCGGCGCCGCGCAGGTCTTCGGGGTTGCGGACGCCGCCGACGTAGGCGGTCGAGACCTGGACGAGGTGGGTGTCGCGGTCCGCGAGGGCGAGGACGGCGCGCAGCGGGTCGATGTTCGCGGCGACCGCCTCGTCCCGTGCGAGGGTCCAGCGGGTGCTGGCCGCCGCGTGCACGATCACGTCCCAGTGGCCGGCCAGGGCGGCGGGCGGCGGCTCGGCGCCGATCCTCCAGCGCACCAGGGACTCGTCCTCGGCCCGCCGGGCCACCCGGACGAGGGTGTGGTCGTGCCGGCCGCCGTGCTCGCGGGCCGCGCTGCGCAGCCGCTGCACGAGCTCGCTGCCGATCACACCGGTCGCACCCGTGAGAAGGACTCGCATGGCTTGGTCTCCGTCGCTGACTGGTTCGGTTTTCACTGTGCGGGGGCGTTTCACTGCGCGGGGCGTTTCACTGCGCGGGGCGTTTCACGGCGCGGGGGCGAGGACCAGGCAGGCGTTCTGGCCACCGAAGCCGAAGGAGTTGGACAGCACGTGGGCGGGCGGGACGGCGCGCGGCGCGCCGCTGACCAGGTCCACCAGATCGGCCTCCGGGCTGCTGGCGAGGTTGGCGACGGGCGGCACCACGCCGCGGGCGGCGCAGAGCAGCGCGAGCGCGGCCTCCACCGCGCCGGAGCCGCCGATCAGGTGGCCGGTCACGCCCTTGACCGCGGTGACCGGCGGCGACTGGCCGTCGAAGCAGCGGTAGATCGCCCGGGCCTCCGCGCGGTCGCCCGGCAGCGTCGACGTCCCGTGCGCGTTGACGTGGCCGATGTCCGCGGCGGAGAGTCCGGCGTCGGCGATGGCCTGGCGCATGCAGCGCGCGGCGACCTCGCCGTCCTCGTGCGGGGCGACGATGTGGAAGGCGTCGCAGTTGTCCGCGTACCCGGCGATCTCACCGTGGATCACGGCGCCGCGCGCCTGGGCCGCGTCCCAGCGCTCCAGGACCAGGACGGCCGCCCCCTCCCCCATCACGAACCCGTCCCGCTCGGCGTCGAAGGGGCGGCTGGCCAGCGCGGGGGCGCCGTTGCGGGTGGACATCGCCCGCATCCGGGCGAAGGAGCCCATCACGACCGTGGTGAGCGCCGAGTCGACGCCCCCGGCCACCGCCACGTCGAGCTCGCCGTAGCGGATCTTGCGGGCCGCCTCACCCAGCGCAGTGGTTCCGCTGGCGCAGGCGCTGGAGTAGGTGGTGCAGGAGCCCTGGAACCCGTAGCGCATGGCGAGGCGGCAGGCGGGCGAGTTGGCCATGGTCCGCGGGACCGTGTGCACTGGCAGGTCCCGGGGCCGCGCGGCGTGGCTCAGGGTGACGGCCTCCATGCTCGGCAGTCCGCCGATCCCGGTGCCGATCTGCACCCCCACCCGCTCGGCGGGCTGGCCGGTGGGCAGTTGGGCCCCGGCCACCGCGTCCGCCGCCGCGCAGAGCAGCAGCTGAGTCGTCCGGTCGACCTGGCGCGACTCGCGGCGGGTCAGGTAGGCGTCGAGGTCGAACGGCGGGACCAGGCAGGCGAAGTGCACCGGCAGGTCCTGCTCGACCAGCCGGTCGACCCGGGTCGCGGTGGACTTGGCAGCCAGCAGCGCCGCGAACACGGCCTCGAGCCCGTTGCCCGCCGGGCACTTGACGCCGATGCCGGTGACGGCGACGCGGTGTCCGCCCGAGGGGTGGCGGCCGCTCACTCGGCCGCCTACTCGGTCACTCACTCGGCCGCTCGGTCGGCCGCTCACTCGTTGCCCGCCGTCCGGATCCGCAGCAGGCGGGTCTGCAGCAGATCGATCGCGTGGCCCACACTCTGAGCCGTCGTCAGATCCTGCAGCTCGATCCGCAGTTCCAGCCGCCGCTCCAACCGGGCCCCGATCTCCATGAGTTCCAGACTGTCGATGCTGTAGTCCTCCAGCAGGCTGGTCCTCTCGTGCACCTCGGCCGGCTCCGTGCCGAGCACGTCCGAGATCACCGTCCGGACCGTCAGGGCCAGTTCCTCGCGAGTGGGCATGTCGCTCCTTCCGCCGCGCTCGGCGACAGCTGTGCTGGGTGGGGTCAACTGGCGCCGCCTGCCTGCACGGTGCGCTCGGCCACCGCGATCGCGGCGTCGAGGATCCCGGCCGCCTGCGCCACGTCGGCCGACGTGCTGATCAGCGGGGGCAGCAGGCGTACGGTGGTGGGGCGGCTCAGGCAGGGCGATACCAGCAAGCCCTCGGCGGCCAGCTCGACCACCACCGAACCGGCGGCCTGCGGGGTGCTGAAGTCGATCCCGCGCAGCAGCCCGCGGCCGCGCACCTCGCGCACCACGCTGGGATGCCGCTCCCGGATCCCCTCCAGCACCCCGTCCAGCTGGAGGGACAAGTCCCGTCCGTGCTCGGCCAGTTCCTCGATCGCGTCCAGCGCGGCGGGCAGCACCGCGCAGCTCAGCGGGTGGCCGCCGAAGGTCGCCGAGTGCAGGAAGGGGTCGGCGGCCAGCGGGGCGTACAGCCGCTCCGAGCACAGCAGCGCCGACAGCGGGGCGACGCCGCCGCCCAGCGGCTTGCCGAACAGCACCGCGTCGACCGGCAGGCCGTCGGCGAGCGCGACCGAGCGCTCGCCGCACCGGCGAAGCCCGCACTGGATCTCGTCGGCGATCACGAAGCTGCCGTGCCGGGCGGCGTCCTCGCACCACTGCCGCAGCACGTCGGTGGCCAGCGGCAGGGCGCCGTTCTCGCCCTGCACCGGTTCGAGGACGACCGCCGCCACCTGGCCGCCGGCCACCTCGCGCAGCACCGCGTCCGGGTCGTCCGGGTCGATGTGGACGACGTCCGCCACGCAACCGAGCAGGCCGACCCGGTAGAGCGGGTTGTGGGTCAGCGCGAGCGCTCCGAGCGACTTGCCGTGGAAGCCACCGCGGACCGCCAGCACCCGGGGCCGGCCGGTGGCGAGGCGCGCCAGCTTGACGGCGACCTCCACCACGTCGGCGCCGTTCAGTCCGAAGTAGACCTTCGGCAGCACGTCGCCCAGGTAGCCGGAGAGGCGGGCGGCCGCCTCGGCCGCGACCGGATTCGCCAGGCTCCGGGTGGAGGTCGGCATGGCGTCGAGCTGTCGGCGGACCGCCGCGACCGCCGCCGGGTGGCGGTGCCCGAGCAGGGTGACCGCATAGGAGCCGAAGTCGAGCACGGTACGGCCGTCGGACAGCGTCACCCTGGCCCCCGCCGCGGACGCCTCCACGGCGCCGCGACCGGCGAAGCTCCCGGTCAGGGCGAGCTTCGGGGAGAGGTGGCGGCGCAGCCGGTCGAAGACCTCGGCGGCATCCGGGGCGTCGGCGACGACCGGAGCGCTGCTCTGCGTGGTCGTCACCGGACGGCCGCCTGATCGAGCAAGTCCTGCTCGGGCGACCGCTGCTGGAGCGGGCGCTGTTCGGGCGACTGCTGTTCGAGCAGCCGCTGTTCGAGGGCCGCGAGCATCTGGGCGGCGCTCTCCCGCAGCGCGTCGGCCGCCACCGGGTTGAGCATCTCCGCGAGCAGCGGGATGCCGATGTCGAAGTCGACATGCAGCGATACCGTGCTGCCGCTCCCCGGCCCGGGCCGCACCGCCCAGTGGCCCACGAACTCCCCCAGGTCGCCGCTGACTTGCTCGAAGTCGAAGCGACGCGCCGCATGGTCGATCAGCTCCGTCTCGGTCCACTGCAGGACCGAGCCCTTCAGCCGGACCGCCCATGCGGTGGTGCGGTGCGTGTCGTCCGGCTGGTCGACGATCTCGACCGAGTCGACGCTCTCCATGCAGTCCGGATATTTCAGCACGTCCACCACCGCCGCCCAGGCCTCCTCGGGCGGCACCGCGATGCTCAGATCCACTTCAACACGTGGCATGACGGGTCCTCTCTTCGTGGCATTCAAGCGGCTGTGCGACGGGTCGCGGCACGGCTCGCGGGACGGGCTCCGCCGTGCGTGGCGGGGCGTTCGGGCCCAGGGCCTCGGCGCGTGCGGCGGCCAGCGCCGGCGGAAGCAACCGCCGCAGCACGGCGCGCGGCAGCGGGCGGACGTGCGTCATCGCGTACCACTGCTCGACCAGCGAGCAGCCCAGTTCGAGCTTCGGCTGGTACGCGGTCTGAGCGAAGCGGATGTGGCGGCAGCCGGTGGCCATCGCGAGCCGGATCGCCGCGTAGTGCAGGTTGTGGTAGAGCCGCGCCTCGTGGGCGACCCGGTAGTCGAGGCCGATCCGGGCGCCGGTCGCTCCCGAGCCCGCGAAGAGGCAGAGCAGGAAGGCGACGGGCTGCTCCCCCTCGAAGCAGACGACCAGCCGCCGGCGCAGGCCGGCACCACCCTGCACGGCGGCCAGGAACGAGGCGTCGAGCAGATCGAGCGTCTGGTCGGCCCGGTCCATCACCTGCCGGTAGAGGGCCAGGAGTTGAGGCAGCAGGTGCCCGAACTCGTCCAGCACCTCGATCCGCAGCTCGCTGCGGGCCTCGAACTTGCGGATCTTGCTGCGCGCGTTGCGCCGCGGCTTGGCCGGGAGGCCGGCCAGGTAGTCCTCGAACGAGGGCTCTCCCAACGGGAGTTCGGTATCGGGCAGGCTCGGTACGAGGAAGAATCCGGCGGCCGCCAGTGCCGGACGCAGGGGGTCGAGATCGGCCGCGGCGAAGTCCTTGAACACCACCGTGCCCAGCCGCTCGCGCCGCGCGAACTCCAGCACCGCTGCCACCAGCAGCCGGCCGACCTCCGCACCGAGGGGGCCCGCCGCAAGGACGTGCCCCTGCCCCAGCAGGTTGCCGCAGAACAGCATCGGCACCCGCAGCAGCCGGGGGAAGACTCTGCGCACCGGTGCGAGCAGGCGCCGCTCACGCGGACCGACGACCCGGTCGAGTCGCAGGTCACGGAACAGGCACAGCGGCAGCACGGCCACCACCTCGCCGCCGCCGCGACGCACCACCAGGTAGGCGTAGCGGTCGGGCCCGACCCGGCCCTGCTCCAGCGCGCTGAAGACGCCCCGGGACCACATCGGGTCGTCGGCCGGGACGAGTCGTTCCCAGAGGTCACCCGGCAACTCCTCGATGCTGCGCAGCACTTCGACGCGGTAGCCGTACTCCTGGCCGGCCTCCGGCTCCACCCCGCTCACCCGATCCGCAGCGGGCGGCCGTCCAGGAAGTCCCGCAGCGGGCGGGCCATCCTGGTGCGGGCCGGCGGGTGGAAGGTGAGGCCGACGGCGGCCGCGGCCAGATACGAGCCCTCCGGGGATCCGATGAACGCCATCCCGCCCAGCGCCGCCAGGCAGGCCCTGGTGGTGTGCGCGATCGCGTCCTGCGCGGCATAGCGGGCGGTCAGTGCCTGGACGAGCAGCGCGTCGCTCCACTCCTCGTCTGCCATCGCGCGCGCGACCGCCTCGACCGCGAGCATCGCCGCCTCGACCGCGATCAGGAAGGGGGTCGGATCGTCCTCCCCGCCGCCCCGGCGCCGCAGCGTCCGCTCCACGAGCGCGCTGGCCATCCCCAGGTAGCCGGCCGTCAGCAGCACCTCGAACCAGAGGAACCCCGCCACATTCAGCGCGTCCGGAACGGCGTCGGCGGTGACCTCGGTCGGCACCACCATCTGCGGGTCCAACTCGACGTCCGTGAGCACGACTTCGTCGCTCTCGGCGCCCGCCAGGATCGGGGTTCCCCAGAACGGCCGCACCTCGATCCCCGGGGTGGCCGCCGGGATCAGCGCGACGGCGAGGCGGTCCACGCCGTCCTCGCCGGTCAGCACCACAGAGGCGGTCAGCAGGTCCATGGAGCGCGAGAGACTGCACGGCATCTTGCTGCCGTTCAGCACGATCCGGTCGCCGCGCCGCTCGGCGGTGATGTGCGGCGCGAGGATGTTCTGGCCGGCCCGGCCCTCGGCGAACCCCGAGGCCACCAGCATCCGTTCCTTCGCGATGGCCTCCAGCAGCAGCCCCTCCAGACCGCTGCCGTACTTGGCCGCCTCGACCAGACCCGCGATCGAGAAGTGGTGCATGGTGCTGGCCACCGCGAGCGAGGGGCAGCGGGCCCCCACCGCGCGCTGCACCCGGACCGCCTGCAACGCGCTCGCCCCCGAGCCGGCGTTGACCGCCGGTACCAGCAGCCCCGGGCCGCCGGCGTCCCGGAACGCCTGGATCGCCGGGCTGGGCGAGCACTCCAACTCCGCCAGCGGGTACCGTGCGAGCGCCTGGTCCAGCCCAGGCATGAACGCTTCGAGCGCGGTGCGCTCGCGATGCAGGAAGTTCACGTGCATGTCCTTCGAGAAGCGAATTGCGGGGGAACCGGCTCCGGGTCGGGCTTGCAGCGACCGCTAGCCGGTGGTGACCAGCGGGAGGCTGTCGAACGAGCGCAGGCAGGCCGACTCCCGCCGCACCGGCGGCCCGGCGAGCGCGAGAGCGGGGAATCTGGCGACCAGCCGCCCGAGCAGCACGGCCCCCTCCAGCCGGGCCAGCGCCGCACCGAGGCAGTGGTGCGCCCCCGCGCCGAAGCTGAGCACCCGGACGTCCGGCCGCCGCACCAGGAAGGCGTCCGGGTCCGGATACCGCTGCGGATCGCGGTTCCCGGCGCCGAGCACCGCCGTGACGCTGCCGCCGGCCGGGACCGCGACCCCGCCCACCTCCATCGGGCGGGCGGCGAGGCGCTCCGTCATCAGCACCGGCCCGTCCCAGCGCAGCGACTCCTCCACCGCGCCGGACAGCAGGCCGGGATCGGCTCGCAGCAGCGCCAACTGGTCCGGGTGGGTGAGCAGCGCGAACACCGAAAGACCGAGCAGGCCCGCCGTCGTCTCGAAGCCCGCGACGAAGACCAGCAGCAGCAGGTCCACCAGCTCATGCTCCGTCAACTTCGCCTCCCCGGATCCGACTTGGGCGAGCAGGGTCGACGCCAGATCCTCGGTCGACCTGGCCCGCCGCTCGCGCAGCAGGGCGGCGAAGTACTCGCGCAGGGCCAGCACCGCGTGATCGGCGCGCTCCCAGTCCGCCGCCGTCCGCACCGGCTCCAGCAGCCGCCCCGCGCCCTGCCCCAGCAGGTGGAACTGCGCCTGGTCCTCGCGTGGCACACCGATGAGCTCACCGACCACGGCGACCGGCAGCGGATACCCCACCAGCGCCTGGAAGTCCGCCGCACCGCCGTCCGACGACAGGTCGGCGAACCGGTCGAGCAGCTCATCCGCGATCTTCTCCACGCTCGCCGACAGCGCCGCGACCCGCCGGGCACCGAACGCCCCGAGCAGCGGCCGCCGCAACCGCTCATGGCCGACCCCGTTCGTGCCGAGCAGCGAGGAGTAGAAGAAATCCGCAGCCGGATACCCCACCCACTCGGGCCGCTCCCGGACGAGCCAGTCCCGATCGGGAACCACGAAGCCGGGGTCGGCCAGCGCGGCCTGGCAGTCGGCGAACCTGGTCAGGAACCTGGTCCCCAGAGTCTCGTGGCAATAGGCGGGGTCAATGCTTCTGAGTTCCGCGAGCGGGGCATAAGGGTTCCCCCTGGCCTCCGCGGCGAAAGCCGACAGCAGAGCCGCCTCTGCATTCACCGGGCTGTCCAAGGTTCCGTCCACCGAACTCGCTCGCCTTTCGACCGCGGCCGTGCATGCGCGCGTGCATGCCGCATTGATGCGGACGGGGACCGGTAGGTTCGTCAACGTCCGAATTCACCCTACCCTTTGCCGCCCCGCAAATACACCCATGCCGACTATTCTCGAATATCATTCGATATGCGCACGGCGGTCATTTTTATATCAACTCAGAATTTTATCTTCTCGTTTCCAGATTGCTCTGTCCGCTCCGACCGCTTTGTCAGGGACGGTGCCTGCGGTCGTCGCGATCGCGGCGGGTGGACAACTGCCGTCGGGTGGAGCGCCAGCGCGATCGCATCTGGTCGACCAGGTTGTCCCACTCGCGCCGCACCTCGTCGTCGGCGGGCCGCTGCCCCTGGCGGATCCGGCCGAGCTCGTCGGTCACCTCGCGCCCCAGCGCCGCCGATCCGACCAGCACCAGCATGGCCCCGAAGAGCGCCGAGATCATCGCGAGGACCGCGCCCACCGCGCCGTAGCGGGTGGCGTAGGAGTTGAAGAGATGCGGAAGGTAGACGGTCGCGCCGACCGAGTAGACCGAACCGAGGACCGCCGCGAGTACACCGAACGCCAGGAACTCCCGCCAGGCAACGCGTTTCGCGCAGAGCACCCAGCCGCTCCAGACCAGGAACACCGCCGTCAGCGGCACCTCGCACACCGCGGCTGCCAGCTGAAGGCGCCCACGGCCCAGAACGACCTGGATCCAGCCGGAGACCAGCAGGTAGGCCGTGAGGCCGAGGACCCAGCGCAGGCCGTTCGGCGTGTTGCGCATGCTGAGCGGCTTGAGCTCCCAGGTCTGCTCCAGCAGCCGCTGCGCGGCCCGCGTGAAGCTCAGCGCCGAGAGCACCAGGAACACCGACCCGAGGACGCCCAGGCTGGTGGCCTCCCCGGCCGGCTCGAACAGCTTCCTGACCGCCTCCGCACCGCCCCCGCTGAGGCCGTAGCGGTTGACGATCCGGTCCGCGATGTCCTGGTGTCCGGAACGGCTCAGCACGATGCCGCTGAGGATCGTGAGCGGGATCAGCGCGGTCAGCGCGCTGGAGGCCAGGGCCATCGAGCGGTCGAAGCCCGCGATCCGCTGGAAGCGGTTGAGGACGCGCAGCGCGAACGCCGGACGCAACCAGAACGTCAGGGTTCTGGTGAGGCGCTCGCGCCCGAGGTGTGCCGTCCGGGCCGTCCCGCCCTCCTCAGGGCTCGCGCGGCAGCGTCCGGCGCAGCACCGAGCGCAGCATCAGCGCGACGCCGGCCTCGACCAGACCGAGCAGCAGCAGCCACACGCCCAGCAGGCGGGCGAGGGCGACCGCCGACTCGACCGGGTAGCTGAGGACGAAGATTCCGGCGACGGTTCCGAGCAGGCCAACGAAGATCGACAGCCCTCGGGAGGGCAGGTCGCGCTCGGTGAGCGCCACGAACAGGGTGACGACTCCGCCCACCAGCCAGAAGACGCCGACGACGAGGGCGAGCAGGGCGACCGTCTGCACCTGGTGCCGCAGGCACAGGACGCCGGCGATGATCGACAGCAGCGACAGGAACACGTACATGGCGCGGGCGCCGGTGGTGGACCCATCGTGAGAGAAGGCTGTCACGAAGCGAGCGACCCCCGCAACAAGCAACTGCAGGCCAATGATGATCGCGACGACCCGGGTGGTCTCCTCCGGCCAGCAGAGCAGCACGATCCCCGCGACGATCGTGAGCACGCCGAAGCCGAAGGCCCACTGCCACGACTTCCCCAGACCGGCCAGGAGATCCTGCGGGTCCTGTGCGGCTGATTCGAGTGGTGTAGTCATGATGTCGACTCCCTCGATGACCGGACGATGATGACCGGACGACCGGACGACCTGCGCGCACCACGTCCGTCCACTCGATCATCGCCGCGCGCCGCCGCGCCCGCAACGCACCGGATCGCCACGCGGGGCTCACAGGCCCCGGGTCAGGCCGACGGCTTCAGCGCGCTCACCACGTCGGCGGCCGTGAGCAGCCGGACCCGGCTGGACTCGATCGCCGACGGGTACAGGGCGTAGACCTCGGCGCCCGGCGCCAGCCGCAGGTCACCGCGAACCAGATAGGCAAGTTGAGCGGGCGTCGAAGCCAAGGCCTGCTCGGCACTCCCCTGCTCGCCACTCCCGTCGTGGTCCGGCGAGGAGATCCGGGCCGCGAAGGCCGCGACCTGCTCGCCCGCACGGCGGTCGTACCGGGTGGCGGAGCCGTCGACGTGGCGGACCAGCACCGTTCGGGCGCGGGTGGCAGCGTTCCACACAGCCAGCTCGCCCAGGCCGACGCGGGCGCCCGAGCTGTACAGCGCGGTCAACTCACGTGCCAGCACGGCCAGTTCGTCCTGGTGCCGGTGGACCGCGTGGTCGGTACCGGTGACACCGTGGACGACATCGAGCCAGCGCAGGGAGCGGGCCGCCGTGTCGAAGACGAACGGCACGCTCGTCCGCGCCCGGCCGACCAGGTCGAACCGCTGCTCCACCGCCCGGGGATCGAAGACGGCCCCCACCTCGCCGGCCTCGGAACGCACCAGGACACCGGCGAAGGCCTCGGCCATGTCCTCAAAGGCGACATTGTTGTACGAGAAGCACACCGCCACGACATAGCGCACGCCGGCCCCGGCGAGGAGGTCCAGGTCCAGATCGGCGAACTCGCTCGCGCCGTCGGGCGGCGGCGCGCTGGTCAGGTCACCGGAGTGGACGGCTCCCGCGTCGGCGAAGCGAAGCGCGGTGTAGTCGCAGGTACCGAGGTGCTGCCAGTCCGCGTCGAACATCGCGAGTGCGAGGTCCAGGTCCACCCGCCCGTGCTCCTCGTCCTCCATCCAGTGCACGAAGAGGCGCAGCGAGCGGCCCGCCGGCACGGGCAGCTCGCTGCCGCGTGGCAGGGTCAGCAGCGCGCGGGAGGCCGTCCGCTCGGCGAAGGGCGCGAGGATGCCGTCGAGTTCGGCGTCGATCACGGCCAGCTCGACGCCGCCCGCGCACCCGGCCCGACGCGCGGCCTCCTCGGCCAGCACCCGCACGGCCTCCTCCACCGCGGCGGCCGGCACCGGGGCGCGCTTGTCGGCGATGATGTGCGCCTTCGCGGTGCCGCCCTTGGGGAAGAAGACGCGGTGAGTCGCTGTCGGCCCCCGGCGGGCGCGCAGCGCTCCGAGTGCCGACAGCAGCACCGCCGGGGAGACCCGCGGCGCGGCCGCCCGCGTCGCGGCGAGCACCGCCCGCGACTGCTCGGCGTCACCGCCGGCCAGCCGCAGCATCAGGTCCAGCCGCCGCAGCAGCTCGCCCGGGCGCTGGGTCAGCTGGGCGAGCGCCGCGGGAAGGTCCTGCTCGGCCAGCGCCCGCTCGACCTGGCGGCCCCAACTCGGCAGCACGACCCGTCCCCGGGCATCGCCGGCGCCGTCGGGCCCACCGGAACCGTCGGATCCACCGGAACCACCGATCCGCGCTGCGGCGCGCAGGGTGTCGGAGAGGCTGTCCTCGCTCAGCCGGGTCTCCCTCAGCGCGGCAACAGCAAGGGCGGCGCGCGGATAGCGCTCGGCGTACTCGAACACGTGCAGCTGCTCGGCCAGCCGCAGCCAGCGGCCGCGGTGGCGGCGCATCTCCTCCGCCGCTGTGGTCGGATCACAGCGGTCCAGGGCGGTCAGCAGAGCGCGCCGCAGTGGTCGGTGCAGGCCGCGGATCCGCGGACGGGTCAGCAGGCCCGCGTCGCCGCCGGACAGGACCGAGGCCAGCCGCAGTACATCGGTGGCCGTGGTCAGGTGTTCGGTCACCACCGGAAGCGCGAGGTCCCGGCTCCGCGCATCCGACAGCAGCCAGCCGAGCACCAGCGCCTTCGTCTCCCGGCCGGGGATCTCCGCGGGCAGCCAGGACAGGTCGGTGCGGCCGGCCTCGGCCAGCAGCACCAGCAGGTCGTCACGGTCCTGCGGGCTGAGCGCGCCGGACCGTTCGAACAGCGTGGCGAGCTCCGCCAGCACGGCCGCGGTGAGCTCGGCTCCGCCGCCACCGAACGCCAGAACACGCAGCCGCTGGGGCAGTTCACGCTGCGGATCGGCGGCCGTTCGGGGGCTGGCCGGCTGCAGGAACGGGTCGTCGGGATCGATCCGCCGGTGGCAGATCGGGCAAGCGGAGAAATCGCCACCGTCGAAGCACGCACGGCAGACCAGATGCGCGCAGGGCGCGACCGCGTGGACGAACCCCAGCTGCCCGCACAGGACGCACGGCTGCTCCGGCTCCTGCAGCAGGACCGAGAGGACCCGTCGCAGGTAGAAGTCGAAGGTGTCGGCGGGTATCGACGCGGGAAAGTCGCGGAAGAGCGGCAGGTGCGCGCGGTCCGCGCCGAGAGCGGCATCGAGGTCGGCCAGCAAGCCACGACCGGCGACCGAAAGGCCGGTGTCCGTGAGGGAAGCGAGCGCGTCCCGCAGCGATCCGGACAGCAGGTAGCCGCGGTCGAGCAGGTCGGCCTCCAGCAGCGCCACCCCGCTCGCCCCGCTCGCCCGGCTCGCGGACGCCGCCGCTCCCGCTCCCGCCGCCGCGGTCGGCAGGTGGACGACGCCCCGTCGCGCGAGGAGCACAGCCCCCAGGCTGCGCGCCGCCATCGGCGCACCGGGCGTGGTCGTCACAGTCGTGGGCACTCGTCGATCCCCCTCCGGGGAAGGGCCTGCGCCTGGGCACCGGCCTGGGTGTGGAAAGTCCCGCCGGGCCAAGAGGCCGGCGGGACCGAGACGTTGAGGTGCGGCGGGGATGGAGCGCGCTCGTGTCATAGAAAGAAGAGAGGAGAAGGAAGCACCCTCAGGAGCCGCCGCACGCCTGTGAACATACCAGCGGAACGACCAGGCCGTCTCCCGAGATTCGGCGCACCGCACCAACTCGCACCCGCACCAACTCGCGCCCGCGACGCGGCTCCCGGCCGAGCCGCCCCCGCAATCCCCCATCGAGGTGCCACCCTTGACACGCCGAACCCGAAAGAGAGGAGGACCGCGCATGACCACAGCTCATGAGGACTACAGCAACGTCGCCGACCCCGAACGCGCCCTCAAATACGCCGTTCAACGCCTCGCCGGAGACCGCGCCGAGATCATCGAGGGAGTCATCACACCCATGTCCCCGTCCTGGGCGCACGAGAACGCCGCCGATGTGATCCGCGAACAGCTCGGCCCCCGCATGCGTGCCCTGGGCCTGCGCGCGGGCTCCGGCAACCTCGATCTCCCCCAGTCGGAGAACTGGTACATCCCCGACCTCGCCGTCGTCCCGGCCGAACTCGCCAAGACAGAAGGCGCGTTGCTTCCCCACCAGACGCTTCTCGTCGTCGAGATCACCTCCCCGACCAACGCCGACACCGACCGCATCGTCAAGCGCCGCCGCTACGCCCAGTACGGCGCACCGCTCTACCTGCTGGTGGACCGCCAGGCCCGGACCTGCACCTTGTTCTCGCAGCCCGGCGGACACCTCGGCTACACCCGCGTCGAGGGCCCGCACCCGTTCGGCACGAGCGTTCGACTTCCCGAGCCCTTCGACCTGGACCTCGACACGACCGACCTGTGACGGCTCGCCGCGGCTTGCTCCCGGCCGGGGTCACGCAGGGCGTGCAGCACCAGCAGGTCGGTGCCGGTCGGGTGCGGCGGGACGGGCCGGGTCATGGAGCGGTCTCACGTGGCATCGGGGTGGGGGTGGCCCGGCCGGCGGGGGCGGCCGCGGCGTGTCCGGCGCCCCGTCCGCGGGCCCGCGCGACGATGTCGCCGCCCTGGACGCGGACCGCGTACTCGGTGGCGTCGTCGGCATCCGGTACGCCGACGGCCGCGGCGAGTCGGGCGCGGTCGTCGAGGACGAGGTGCAGGCGCGGCCAGGCGTCCGGTGCGAACGCGCGCCGCAGGCAGTGGGCGAAGTCGCCGATCCTGAGCTGCACGAGGCGTCCGGTCTCGGCCGGGTCGCTCGTCACCACGGCCACGGTGACGCGGTCGCCCGGACGGGCGGCGCGGACGATCTCCTCGGCGGCGCCCAGTCGGCTGGTGCCGAGGACGGCGATCACGCCGTCCTCGGCGAAGCCGACCCGGCGGCCGGTGAGCAGCTCCGGCAGCTCCTCCGGCGGCGTCCACGGATCCTGGCAGGCTCGCGCGGAGCGCACGTACGGCAGGTGCGGCGGGTCCCAGCTGTCGGCCAGCTGGAGCCCGGCCAGGTGCTCGCACGCGTGGGCCACGTCGAAGGGGTCGCCGGAGCCGAGCGCGCTGCCGGCCAGCGGGCCCGGACCGTTCAGCAGCCGCAGGACCAGCTCGGCCCGGCGGACCTGCCGCTCCCTCGCAGCGCCGGCGGGGAGCCGCGACTCCAGCGCGAGCGCCAGCAGCAGCGCCTCAAGGCGGGTGACCTGCGCGAGCGCTCCGAGGGCCGGCTCGTCGTCGACCACACCGCCCAGTTCGCCGAGCCGCACCCGGCGGAACGCCGGTACGTCGTCGGTCAGCGGCAGTTGGTGGAGCCAGGCGCGGGCGAAGGCGCCCAGCGCCGCGGCCATGGACGGCGGCGCCGGCGGCGGCTCCTCGTCACCGGCGCCGGGCTCGACCCGGTCGACCTGGTCGACCAGCACCGCCAGGTAGAGCGCACGCTTGCTCGGGAAGTTGGAGTACACCGCGCCACGGGTCAGCTCGGCGCGCTCGGCGATCCGGTCGACTTTCGCCTCCGCGTACCCGCGCTCGCTGAACTCCGTCCGCGCCGCGGCGAGCACCGCCGCGCGGGTCTGCTCCTGCTGCTGGGCCCGACTCAACCGCACCATGGGTGACCTCCTTCCCTCACCTCAGCAAGATACACCGAGCATCCCGATGATGTCGGCATCTGGGATTTGAGAGTCCGCTCACGCCGCCCGCCGCCCGGCAGGACGGCAGGACGGGAACTCAGGCCGCGGGCGCGGGCGACTCGATCAGGACCGCGAAGGCCTTGCGGACGAACTCGCCGAGATCCACCGCATGGCGAGTCGGGTCGGGCAGCCGCACGTAGGTCAGTCGGATGGCGCGCAGCACACCCGCCCCCGCCCGGGCCAGCACGGCCGCGCGGAGCAAAGCATTGGGGTCCGCGGGATCGGCGGCGTCCACGGCCAGGCGCTCCAGGAAGACCTGCGCCAAGGACTCCTCCAGGTCGAAGAGGAGCAGGCGCTCCCCGCGGACGGCCCGGTCGGCGGCCAGCGGCTGCGGTCCGGCCAGCAGGATCGTCGCGACGTCGCCGTGGGAGACCTCCAGGACGGCGTTGCACAGCGCGATGAGCGCCGGCTCCTGCGGCGGGCGATTGCGGAGCTCGTCCAGGATCAGCGGGACGAGGTCCCGGAACTGCTGCAGGATCAGGCTCTCCTTGGACGGGAAGTAGCGGAAGAACGTCCGCTCCCCCACACCCGCGGCCACGGCGATGTCCCGCACCGTGGTCGCCTCGTAGCCGTTCTCCTGGAACAGGCGCGCTGCCGCCTGGATCAGCGCCTGGTGGGTGCGCTGCTTGTTCTGTTCTCTGCGCCCTGGCTCCGCTGCGGTCTCCACCCTCGGAGTATCTCACCCTCAGGGATGATCTGGCAGTCCTGCCACTTTGTTAATGTGGCAGGACTGCCAACTTCTCCGGTTGACGGACCACCCGCACGGATCACGGAGCCGCCATGCCCACCTTCCTCTACCGCCTCGGGAGCCTCGCCTTCCGCCACCGGCGACGCGTCCTCGCGCTCTGGCTGGCGGTGATCGCGGGGGTCGTGGCCTGCATGGTGGCCTTCGGCGGCACCGGCAAGCTCGACAACACCTTCACCATCCCGGGCTCGGAGTCGCAGCAGGCGATGGACCGGATGAAGACCGACTTCCCGGCCTCCTCCGGCACCAGCGCGCAGCTCGTGTTCACCGCGCCGGCCGGGCAGAAGGTGACCGACCCCGCGGACAGCGCCGCCATCACCGCCACCCTCACGGCCGCGCAGTCCGCGCCGCAGGTCGCCAAGGTCGTCAGCCCCTTCACCACGCACACCGTCTCCACCGACGGCAGTACCGCAGTGGCGCAGGTCCAGTACGAGGTGGCGCAGAGCGGCCTGCAGCCCGATTCGCTGGACGCGCTGAAGTCCGCCGTCGCCGGCGCGGACCACAGCGGGATGCAGGTGCAGGTCGGCGGGGCCGCGTTCGGCAACGCCCCGTCCAAGTCCAACACCGACGTCATCGGCGTGGCCGTCGCCCTGCTCATCCTCGCGCTGACCTTCGGCTCGCTGCTCACCGCCGGCCTGCCGATGATCACCGCGATCGCCGGCGTCGCCACCGCCGTCTTCGGCGTGCTCTCGCTGACCGGGGTGGCGACGATCTCCTCGACCGCGCAGAGCCTGGCGCTGATGATCGGTCTGGCGGTCGGCATCGACTACGCGCTCTTCATCGTCAGCCGGCACCGCTCCCAACTCGCGCACGGCATGGATCCGCAGGAGTCGGCCGCGCTGGCGGTCGGCACCGCGGGCAGCGCGGTGGTGTTCGCCGGGCTGACCGTCGTCATCGCCATGGCCGGACTCACCGTCATCGGCATACCCTTCCTGACCGCGATGGGGCTGAGCGCAGCCGGGGCGGTCCTGACCGGCGTGCTGGTCGCGATCACCCTGCTGCCCGCGGTCCTCGGCTTCGCCGGAAAGCGGCTGACCCCCAAGCCGGGCTCACGGGCGATGCGTCGCGAGCAGGCGGTCGGCGCGGGCGAGCGCGCCACCGTCGTCGTCGACAGCGGCTACGACGGCGGCAGCGCCCGGGGCAAGCCCGCCGCGAACGCCGCCGAGCGGTGGTTCCGGCTGGTCACCCGCCGTCCGCTGCTCACGGTGGTCCTGGTGATCGCCGCCGTCGGCGCCCTCGCCTGGCCCGCGCACAACCTGCGCCTGGCGCTCCCCGACAACTCCACCGCGCCCGCCGCCTCCTCCCAGCGGCTCGCCTACGACCGGATCAGCCAGGAGTTCGGCCCCGGCTTCAACGGACCGCTGCTCGTCCTGGCCGACACCGGCGCCGGCACTGCCTCCGGCGCGGGCACCGACCCCACCGCCGCCGCCCAGCAGCTCGCCACCACCCTGCGCGGCCTGCCCGATGTCGCGGCTGTCGGCAAGCCGGTCGTCAACCCGGCCACCCACACCGCGCTGCTGCAGGTCATCCCGGACAGCGCTCCCAGCGACCAGGCGACCAAGACCCTGGTCAACACCATCCGCGCCGACCGGGACACCCTGCAGCAGCAGACCGGCGCCACCGTCCAGGTCACCGGCAACACCGCCGTGAGCATCGACGTCGCGGCGAAGCTCAACTCCGCGCTGGTGCCCTTCGCCGCAGTCGTGGTCGGCCTCTCGCTGCTCCTGCTGCTGCTGGTCTTCCGCTCGATCGTCGTCCCGCTCAAGGCCGCCGCGGGCTTCCTGCTCTCGATCGCCGCCACCCTGGGCACGGTGGTCAGCGTGTTCCAGCTGGGCCACTTCTCGGGGCTGGTCGGCGTCGACAAGGCCGGGCCGGTCAGCAGCTTCCTGCCGATCCTGCTGCTCGCGGTGCTGTTCGGGCTCGCGATGGACTACGAGGTGTTCCTGGTCTCCCGGATGCGCGAGGCATACGTCCGCACCAGGAGGCCGCTCGACGCCGTGCTCAGCGGCGCGCGGCACAGCGGACGCGTGGTCACCGCCGCAGCGCTGATCATGATCGCGGTCTTCGCCTCGTTCCTCGGCTCCGACAGCCTGATCCTCAAGCAGATCGCGTTCGCGCTGGCCGTCGGCGTCCTGATCGACGCGTTCGTGATCCGGATGACCTTCGTCCCAGCCGTACTGGCGCTCACCCGGCACGCGGCCTGGTGGCTGCCGAAGTGGCTGGCCCGGCTGCTGCCGAACCTCGACATCGAGGGCGAGCGGCTGGAGCACGAGCACGCACACCGGGCGCAGCCGACCGGGGCCGACAGCGACGCCACGGTGAGCCGGCTCGACGAGCACCGGTCGGCGTCCATGCATAACTGACGGATCATCAACTTCAGCTCACCGGCCCGTTGATCGGCGCCTCACTGCCCCGCCGTGCGCAGTGGGGCGCCGACGTCGTGCATATGACGCAGCGCCTGCCGGTAGGAGTCAAGCAGCGAGGTCTCGGCGTACGGGATCCCGACCGCCTCGCAGTGCGCGCGCACCAGCGGCTGGGCGCGGCGCAGGTGGGGGCGCGGCATGTTGGGGAACAGGTGGTGCTCGATCTGGTAGTTGAGACCGCCGAGCACCCAGTCGGTGAGGAGGCCGCCGCGCACGTTGCGTGAGGTGAGCACCTGGCGTCGCAGGTGCCCCCAGCCTTCGCCGTCCGGGTCGGGCATCTCCATGCCCTTGTGGTTCGGGGCGAAGGTGAGTCCGAGGTGGAGGCCGAAGAGGGCGTGGTGCAGCAGGGCGAAGGCCAGCGCCTTGCCCGGGGAGAGCACGGTCAGCAACAGGGCGGCGTAGCCGACGAGATGGGCCGCCAGGAGCACGGCCTCGACGGTGCGCTCGCGCGGTGCCTGGCGCTTGAGGTCCTGGAATCCGTACACCTTCAGCGCGATGCCCTCCAACAGCAGCATCGGGACGAACAGTTGGGCCTGGTGGCGGGTCAACCAGCGGGCGAAGCCGGTGCGTTGACCGGCCTGCTGCTGCGTCCAGACCAGCGCGCCGACGCCGACGTCCGGGTCCTTGTCGACATGGTTGGGATTGGCGTGATGGCGGTTGTGCTTGTCGTTCCACCAGGCGTAGCTCAGCCCGAGCAGCAGATTGCTGTGCAGCAGCCCGACGGCTCGCCCGGCCCGCTTGCCGCGGGTGATCTGCGCGTGGCCCGCGTCGTGTCCGTAGAAGGCGGTGCGGGCCCACAGGACGGCCAGCGGCACAGCGAGGAGCAGGCTCCACCAGCTGTCTCCGACGAGTACCAGGGCGGCGGCCGTGCCGACCAGGGCCAGCAGGTTGACGGTGATTCCGCCTCCGTACCAGCCGATCCTGCGGTCGAGCAGCCCGTGGTCCCTGACCGCCTTCAGCAGGGGCACGAAGTCGCTGCCCGCGCGCGGTTCGGCGGTGGCGGTAGGGGTGGTGCTGAGGTGTGGCATGGTCTCTCCGGCCGGTCGTCGCCCCCCGCAGTGACCTGCGCTGACTCCGTGAAACCTACGGACCGGGGACGTACCGCGGCCATCACGCCAGCACCCCGAAAGCGGCAGGGCCAACCCGAGACCGCGCCCGGGGGAAAGCCCCACCTGTCGCTCCCCATGGCCCACCCGCGCGGCAGATTTCCCGCGACCGCTTGCAACATCACCGCCGGTCCACCGCGTTAGGCAGGCATGGACCACTCACCGACGAGCAAACCGGAACCGGCGCCACCGGGCCCGCTCGATTTCCTGGACTTCGCCGCCGCGCAGGGCGGCCGGCTCTACCGGACGGCGTACCTGCTCACCGGCGGCGACTCCCACCTGGCGGAGGACCTGGTGCAGGAGGCGCTGAGCCGGCTGTACCCGCGCTGGAAGCGGCTGTCCCGGCTGGAGAATCCGGCCGGGTACGCCCATACCGTCCTGGTCAACACCTTCCTGAGCCTGCGGCGGCGGCGCAGCAGCAGCGAGCTGGTCACCTTCCAGTTTTCCGAGGTCGCCGTCCACGACGGGGATCCGACACTGCGGCTCACCCTGCTGGATGCCCTGCGCGACCTCTCGGCTCAGGACCGCGCGGTGCTCGTGCTGCGCTTCTGGGAGGACCGCAGCATCGAGGAGACCGCCGCCGCGCTGCGCCTGACCTCCACCGCGGTGCGTTCGCGCAGCCACCGCGCCCTGAACCGGATGCGCGCTCTGCTGGGCACCGGATTCGCCGAGCGCTCACGCCCGGCGGTCGAGCCGCGCTGACCTGGCGCTGCGCCGCCATGGTCCCTCACCTACCAGACCCGAACCGGAAGCAGGCTTCTGCCATGCCCTTTGAAGACGAGTTCAGCCATGCCCTGCGGGAGGCCGCCGAAGCCTCGCCGCCGACCTCGGTGGAGCTGCTGGCGATCGGCGCCGCGCAGCGCGGCCGGCGCCGCAAGCGTCGGCGCACGGTGGTCGCGAGTGCCTCGGCCATGGCGGCGATGGCGTGCGTAGGCGTGCTGACGCTGCAGCTGCGCCCGTCGGCCGACGTGTCGAGCCCGAGCACGGTGGGGACGACGGCCGACCCAGCAACGCCGGCTGCTACGCGCAAGCTGCCACCGCTGACCCCGGTGCCGGCCCCGGTGACCAGTGGCCAGCTGCTGGAGCTGTTCAAGGCCGAGCTGCCCGCCGACCTGCGGCTCAGCAACGCGATGACCCAGGACGGATCGGCCGGCGGCTCTGTCCAGTTGACGGCCGCCTACACCGCCACGGACGGCCACCACACGGGCGGCGTCGAAATCAACCTCACTCGAGCGCCGGCCCACCCCGGCCAGCGCGCGAGCGTGGGCCCCTGCTCGGGCGGCATCCCCGACTGCACCACCACGGCGGAGCCCGGCGGCGCGTCCCTGAGCCTCTACCTACCCGCCCAAGCGGCCGGTGGCGAGCAGAACTGGACCGCCACCCTGGATCGGCCTGACGGGAGCGCGTTGACCATCAGCGCGGGAAACATCCCGGGCCCGGGCTCCGGCCGGGACACGCCCTACCCCAACGCTCCGCTGCTGAGCGCGGCACAGCTGACCGCCCTCGCCCTCGATCCGGTCTGGCAGCCGCTGATGGCCAACCCGGGCGGCACTTCGACGGCCGGGTGACCCAGCGCGGTCCGGCGGGACGGTGATCCGGTGGTACAGCGAGACGGCGGTCAGCGGTCAGCGCGTGGCGTGCGAGCGCCAGTACGTGAACTCGTCGACCGGGTTGCCGCTGAGCTGCCACGGCCACGCGGTGACCGTCCCGCCCAGTTGCCCGAAGATCTCCGCGGCGTCGGCCGAGCGCTTGGCCTGGACGAGGACGTAGGCGAGCAGATTGAGATCGGCCAGCGCCGCCGCGTGCCGCAGAACGCCGGGTTTCCAGTTGGCGACCGCGTGGTCCAGCACGGCTGTCGCACGCGCTTGGTGCCATATCTTGTCGGCCAGCAGCTCGCCGACACCACCGCCGGACGCGGCCCTGCGATAACGCACGAACTCCGCGGTCAACTCCAGGGCAGCGACCGGAGATTGCCAAAGTCCCTGCGATCGCACCGAATCCAGGAAATCGAGAACCTGCGAGTTCGATCCGCTCTCCTCGGGCGAGAGATAACCGAGCATCTGCAGGTGCGCCTCCCGGTGGCTGCGGTCGCGATCGACCACCTCCTGCCACACGGCGAAAACCTCCCGCTGACTTCTGCGCTGCACCCGCATCAGCCCGAGCAAAACCACCCAGGGCGTCGGATCCTCCTGCCTCAACTCGGCTGCCCGATAGCACCGTTCGGCCGTGACCTGCGCATCCGTCGCGGCACCCGCCTGGCGGGCCCGCACCAGGTCCACCCATGCCTGGAACAGCAACGCGTCGGCGTTCTTCGGGTTCCGCAGCAGCCAGAAGCGCGAGAGATTGGAGTCGGCCGCCTTGTCGGCCAGCACACTGATCCGATGCGAGCGACGGTCCCAGTCCGTGCCCGCCGCCCGCAGGATCCGCTCGATCTGATCGGCCTGGATCTCTCTCATGCTCGATATCGGAGACGTGTCCAGTTGTTTGCGAACTCGTCCGAGCTCCTTGTCGTCGAGTTCGGGCTTCAGACGCGGGGTGGGGGAGCGGCGATTCCCGAAGAGCGGCATGGCCGGATCCTGAACCACCACGTACAGCAAAGGCAAGGAATGCGGAGCAGATCGTTATCTCCCGGTAAGGAAACGAGACGTTACCGAGGCGTAAACCGTCGGTGGCCACCGAAACCGACGGGCCGCGCGGTCTGGTCAGGTCAGGTCGGCAGGGTCCAGGCCTGGTTGGCGCCGCCGGTGCAGTCCCAGATCTCCACCTGGGTGCCCGGGGTGGTGGACCACCCGGTGTCGTCCAGGCACCTGTTGGACTGCGGGTTGTACAACGAGCCGTCGGAGCGCGGTATCCAGACCTGCGCGCCGGTGTTGTTGCAGTCGTAGAGATCAACCAGGGTGCCGTTCGCGGTGCCGCCGCCGTTCACGTCCAGGCACTTGCCCAGCACGTGCAGCGTGGTTCCCGCCTGGACGAAGCTCCACTGCTGGGCGGCGGTGCCGTTGCAGGTGTAGACCTGGACGGGGTTGTAGTTCGCGGTGCTGGCGGAGCGGTCGTCCAGGCAGAGTCCGCCGTAGCCGGTGATCGCCCCTCCCCCGCCGCCAGTGCCACCGCCGCCACCGGTGGTCGTGTAGGCGGCAACGTACCCGACGCTCATCGTCGCACCCGAACTGGTCGCACCGGTCGGCGTGTTGCAGCCGCACTGCCCGTTGGGGAAGCCGCCGCCGATGGCGAGGTCGAAGATGATGGACAGGTTGTGGTCGAACGCCTGCTGCCAGGTGGCCGTACCGACCTGGCTCTCGTTCACGCTGAAGTACTGGCTGCCGTCGAGGTACCAACTGACCGACTCGGCCGAGGTGTTCGTCCGGTCCAGGATGATCGAGTAGGTGTGGTAGCCGCCCTGGCAGCCGGGGCAGGCGCGCAGCCCGCTGCCGATGCCGGTGCTCTCGTTGCACGGGCCGCCGGGGAGAACACCGCAGTGGATCGTGCCCGCAACGTCGGAGAGCGCGTTGACGTCCTCCATGATGTCGATCTCACCGTTCTCGGGCCACTGCCCCGGGCCCAGCATCCAGAACGCGGGCCAGTAGCCCAGGCCGCTCCCCGGGTTCGGCTGCATGATCGACGCGGTGACCTCCAGCTTGCCGCCGGCCGGCGCGCCGACGTTCGCGCTCGGCGTCTGGATCCGGCCGGACGTCCAACTCCCGCCGTTCTGCAGGGCGGTGATGTCCAGATGGCCGTTGCCGTCCAGGTAGACATTGCTGGTCGAGTTGGTCATCGTCTCGATCTCGCCGGTGCCGAAGTTCGAGCCGGGACCAGTGTCGTAGATCCAGTTGGACCCGTTCGGCTGACTGCCCGCCGCGCCCGCGAAGTCGTCGCTGAAGACCGTCGTCCACCCCGAGGGCGGCCCGGGTACGGTCACGGCCCCGGCGCAAGCCGGCAAGGCCACAAAGGTGGCGAGCACGGCCGCCGCACCCAGCGCCACACCTCGGCGCAGGCGTCGTACGAGCGAGGGTTTGGTTCCGGTTGTCATCTGCGGCTCCCAGGGATCCGTCAGCGCAGGCCCAAGTGTCCGCGCCCGCTGGTGTGTTCGGAGTATGTGGTCCACACCAATGAGCGTCAAGCGTGTCAACTGTCCTCGTTTCATGGTCTTTTGGCGGCATGGCCCCGACCTGTCGGAATGGTCGGCGCGGGGTGCACGGACCCGCGAGGGCGGGGGAGCCATTGAGCCGTGGAGTGTCGCGTGCCCGGTTACACAGCACCCGGAATGTGACTCGCGCGTCTACCCTCGCTTTCGAACGACCGCGATGCCTCTGTCCAAGTCGATGCCCGTCCGGGGCGGCGCGCCAGCCTGATCGTCGTCTCGCAAGACCAGTTGGGCCTGGCGCTGCTCGATTTGCACGCGCTTACTGGCATCGAAGAAGGCGTGCAGCTCCTCGGCTGCGGCGGCACCAAGGCCGAGCCCACTGCTCGGCCCGCGCCCGGCCATGCGACGGCACAGCCATGCCGGACGGCCGGAACGCAGCACGACATGCCGGACTGAGGCCAGCGCGAAGGGCACGACCATCAGCACTATCATCAACAGCAGACCGGCTATCGTCACCATGCTGACCCAACGTGCGAACGGAACGCGCCCGTTCCCGACTGCTGACGCCCGATCTGAGAGTGCCTGATCAGAGCCACTCGCCGACGGCCGCGACCAGCACCGTTGCTTCATAGCGGACGGCGGCTTGTCATACCGTGTCCGGGATGGTGCACCAGATGTCGCGTCTGCGCAGGCATTGTGGTTCGTCGTGCGGGTGGTCGGTCATCCGGCGCAGCCGTGCTCGGCGTCCAGGTTGGCCTTGACCACGCGTCCGCGCAGGGTCTCGCCGCGATCGGCGGGGCGGACCTGCTCGGGCTTGCGGGTGATCTCGACGCCGCCGCCGGGCGGGCGCAGGTAGAGCTCGCCATGGCGGTTGTCCATGACGACCAGGATGCGCAGCGACTTGCGGTCGACGACGTACGAGCCGGTCGGGGGAACGTCATCGTCGGGGGCGACGGTGCTCATCATTCGCTCAAATCCCTTCGCACAGCGGACAGTTCGGCCAGCCCAGCGGGCACGACCGCGCCGGGCACCACGCGGCTCGAACAGCGCGCGTGATCCTTGAGACAATCGGCGATCGCCTGCACGGTACGCACGTTGCACCCGCCGATCTCGACGTGAACGCCACGAGGGAGGAGGGTGACCCGGCCACCCTCCAGACCGGGCAGCAGCGGCAGACCGTTGAGCTCCAACGCGTCCACCAGGGCGTCAACCGCCCGCTGCGCGGCTTCGCGAAGCTCGCGGACCATCCGGGCCTCTTGGGACTCAACTCTGTCGCTTGTCACGGGCGTCCAGTCCCTCCAGGATCAGTTCGGCGATCATTACGACCACGTCGGCTCGAGCCCGCCCGAGATCGACCAGGACAGTGCCGGTCAGGGCCGAAGCCGGGTCGAGCCCGACAGACGGAAGCGGCGCCCCGGCGCGAGCCAGCGCATCCGTCAATTTCGTTACTGCGATGCGTGCTTGCTGGCGTTGGGCCTGGATATGCCGGCTCAGGATGGACATGAGTCAGCTCCCCTCCGCAGGGCTCTGGGCGATACCTGGTGGCGGATCCGCAGAAGGGTCATGGCGTCCTCAGTGAGTAGGGATTGATCGGGCGTTGGATCAGCAAGAAATGCTGCCGCTCGGTTCGCTTCCAACCTCGATCGACCACCTACTGTGTGCCCTGCCGTCGTATCGCCACCAGTTCGCGCCGCGATCATCTGATGCACCGTTGCACTCGGCGGGGATCACTGAGATGTCATCTGTCCATAACCAGTGAAAACAGCTGATGTGATGCTGTATCAGTTAGGAACGAGGCAAGCTGGTCCCTGCACCGCGAATCGCATCCGGCGCGCAGGACGGATCGGAAGGGGTCTGCGGATGAAGACCACCAGGACACTGCTGTGGGTTCTCGTATCCGAGCAGCGTCACTGGAGTTACCAAGACTTCGAACGTGAGTTTGCAGCTGCGGCCAACGATCTGGCAAAGCGGCTCAAGGACCGCAAGTTCGGCGGCCTCACCATCTCCGAGCCCACCTTCCGCCGCTGGACGGCGGGACGGGTCGACCGTCCTGCCGGCAGGTCTGCCCAGGTGTTGGAGCAGATGTTCCATATGCCGGCATCAGCGCTGCTGGTTCCGGCTCCCGAGGGCGACCTCAGCCCGCAAGTCCCGTACGACCTCGAAAGCGACCTCGCGATGACCGCACGTGACGCCTCGGATCATGCCTTCTCTGTGGCTTCCCAAGCCCTGTCCAGTATGTCTTTGGAGCAGTTGCGCGACGACATCGTCAACCTGTCGCGCAGCTATCACCAGAAGTCGCCCTTCGACATCTTCCGTGACGGCAAAGCGTTGAGGGAGAGCGTGGCGGACATGTTGGATCGCACCCAGATCCCCGCCCAACGACAGGAACTGCTCATCACGGCCGGGCAGACGGCGGCGCTGCTCGCGATGTCGGCGTTCGACCTCGGATCCCTGGGGGCGGCCACCCGGCTGGCCCGCTCTGCTGCGACCTACGGAGAAGCTGCTCGCTTTGATCCGCTGAGGGCCTTCGCCGGCGGGACGTTGGCCATCCTGGCGTACTGGGACGGCCGTCCAGCTGAGGCTCTCCAGCACGTCAAACAGGCACAGATGTACCAGGGGATCGGCGCGGTGGCGCGCGCCAGACTCGCCGCCATCGAAGCCCGTGTCTACGGCCACCTCGGCGACGCCGTACGCGCCGAGCGAGCGGTGCGGGCCAGCCTGGACGACCAGGGCGATGACACCGATGATCTCCACGACGGAATCGGCGGGGAGTTCCACCACGACGCAGCCCGCCTCGCCCGTTCCCACGGCACGACATTCCTCCTCCTGCGCAACGGCGCCGGAGCACAGCAACAGACCGGCCAGGTCCTGGCGTTGCAGGCAGCGCTTCCCGTAGGCCGCCGGACACCGCGTATCGAGGCGGAAGCTCGTGCTGACGGTGCCGCCGGCTTCCTGCTCGCCGGTGATCTGGACGGCGCGGTCGACATGCTGAAGCCGATTGCGACGCTCCCCCCGGACCGCCGCATCGCCGGTCTGGTAGAGCGCGTCCACCGTGTGCGCAATCTCCTCATCACCGAGCCCGTCTGCACCGCCCCCACAGCCATCGCGCTGGGCGAGGACTTGGAGGAGTACGTCCGTGCGTCTGTTGCGAAGCAACTCCGCCCCGGGGTGACCCGCCTTTCCCTCGGCGGCTGACTTCGTCCCTCTGTCATCGACAGGCGCGCGTCCAGTGGAGCTGGACGCGCGCCGTCTCATGACAGGGCCGCAACGGCAGTGAGAATCGCCGCCTCCTTCTCCGGCGCGATGCCGTGGGCGGCGGCCCTTGGGTGCGGAACCGGCAGGCTGCCGGACTGAAGCGACGCCCAGGTATCGGCAACGGTCTCCACCAGCGGACGGCAGCTCAACCCGGCCTCGTACGCGGTCGTCGAGTCGATGAGCCACACTCCCTCATTCGTGCGCCACAAGGGAAGTTCGGTCCACTGCTCCACGCCGTGCTCCAGTAGCAGGCCGTCGTCCACCCACTCCAGACTGCTGCTGCTTCCGGTGGCGTCGATGCACGACTGCAGGAACCGAGCCATCGTGTCGCGGCCGATCGGGGCGGTGACGTTGTGGACCCCGCCACCAGGCCGCTGGGCGACGTCGAGCACGAACCGGGCCACGTCGCGCACATCCACCGGCTGGATACCCTTGTCGGGGTTGCCCGGCGCCAGGATCCGCCCGCCGCGCTCGGCGCGATGGAGCCACCACGGAAGTCGGCCGACGTACTCCCCGGGGCCGAGGATCACCCCTGGCCGCAACAGCCAGGACCTGTCGTCCCCGAAGGCCGCCAGGACAGCACGTTCGGCGCCGGCCTTCTGCCGTCCATAGTGAAGGTTGGGGCCGACCCAGCCTTCGGGGTTACGACCGTAGTCCTCATCCGCATCGGGTGGGCCGTCCAGCAGAGGATCGCCAACCCGAAGCGGCTGGTCGGGCCAGCCGGCGTACACCGAGGCCGTCGAGACGTAGACGTACCGGTCAGCTGCGGCCTCCAGAGCCTGAGCACCGGCGAGAACCGTCCGAGGCGGTTGCTCGCCGGCAGACGTGTCGATCACCGCATCCCAACGCCCGTACCCGGCAAGGCGTGCCAGGTCATCGTCATCGGTTCGATCGCCGTGGATCGCCTCGACGCCGGGCACGTCCGGCCCGGAACGGCCTCGATTGAACGTCGATACATCCCAGCCGTGTTCCAGAGCGTCCTGGACCACTGCGCGGCCCAGAAACCATGTCCCGCCCATCACAAGAATCCGCATGACCGAGATCCTGCCGAATGCGGCGGCATCATCGCCACTTCCAGACCCGGCCACTGCGCTCCGGCCCCAGGCCGAGCGCGGCATACGGGCAGCGGATGACACCCCGGTGATAGCGGACGACTCGGAACCTCCACAGAATGAGTTACCGGTGATATGGCGTTGACGCCCCGCCACCGGAGACCGTGGTGGACCACGCGATCGACCGACAGTCGCCGCCCCAGCCCGTGCAAGCGCGTTGAGAACGAGCAGTTCTGATGGCCAGTCTGGTACTCCGCCCGGTGCAGGACAACCGATCCCCCTCGGCAATCGTGGAAACGCACCGGGCGGACCAGCCCCCGAGCGCGAGCCGGCCGTCACCCCCGTGCAGCCGGTGCCCTACCCATCCCGCACCCCGGGAAGGGACCATCAGTACCGACGCGACAAAGGAGACCAACCATGATCGCGAACGATGGCGGCCACGGAGGCGGCGGAGGAGGTGGCGGCGACCAGGGCGGCGGCGGAAACTCGGACCTGGTCCCCGGTCAGCCGTGGACGCCGCCGCCGGCCCCGCCGACCCCCGACGGCGGCCCGCCTCCCGGTGACGGAGGCCACCGCAAGTGACGCTCGCCCCTGAGTGGGAGGACCGCCCCGGCCGTGCGCCGGGGCGGCGCCTTCCCGACTACGTGACCCCCCAATGGGCAGCCGCGTTCACCGCGCTGCCCCGCTCGCTGTTCCTGCCCGACCTGATGTGGGCCCACGACATGGCCACCGGGCGGAGCCGGCCGCTCGACCGCCGCACCGACCCCGACGCGTGGACGCAGGCGGCCGACGCCGACATCCCGATCGTCACTCAGTGGGACGACGGCCAGCACGCCGGCACCGAACCGGGCACCGTGCCCACCAGTTCGGCGAGCATGCCCAGCGTCGTTGCCGGGATGCTCGCCGAACTCGACCCCCAACCGGGGCAGAAGGTGTTGAACATCGGCGCCGGCACCGGATGGGACACGGCGCTACTGGCGCACCGGCTCGGCGACGCCAACGTCTACGCGGTGGACGTCGATCCGCAGGTCACCGCCGACGCCCGTAGCCGGCTCGGGGCGGCCGGCTACCGGCCCACCGTGATCTGTGGCGACGGCCGGTTCGGCTGGAAGGCCGGCGCCGCGTACGACCGCGTCATCGTGTCCTGCGGCCTGCGGCAGATCCCCGGCGCCCTGGTCGAGCAGACCCGGCCGGGCGGCGTGATCCTCGCACCGTGGGGCACCCATTACGGCAACGCCGATGCTCTGGTGCGACTCACCGTTCACGACGACGGCACGGCCGCCACCGGGCCGTTCCTGCGGCCGGTGGAGTTCATGAAACTTCGCGCACACCGCCTGGTGTGGCCCGAAGCGCCGGACGCCGGCGGCACGGTGGAGGAGTCCACCACCGTGGCCACCCTGCCGGCACATGGGCAGTTCGACCCGTTCCCGTTCGCGCTCGGCCTTCGACTTCCGCACGCCACCCACGCGTTCCAGCCTCACGACGACGGCGCCCGCACGCTGTGGCTGTACAGCCTCGCAGAGCCGGCCTGGTCCGCTGTCACCTTCCGGGACGGTGAGCCTGAGCACCAGGTGCGGCAGTACGGCGCCCGGCGCCTGTGGGACGAGTTCGAAGCGGCGTACGCGTGGTGGCTCGGCGCCGGCCGGCCCGGCTTCGACCGCTTCGGGCTGACCGTGGACACCGCCGGCGACCACCGGGTGTGGCTGGACGACCCCGACCAGCCGGTGAACCAACCTGGTCGTCCTCCGAGCGTCAGGGGAGCATGAACTCCACGCAGCCGGTGTCCAGGGAGTAGTAGGCGCCCACCACTTGGACCCGGTGCTCGGAGACGAGCGGGGCGAGCAGGGGGTCCTCGCGGAGCTGGTCGGCGGTGAGGCAGATCTGGGCGCGAACGGTGTTGTCGACCTGGTCGCCGGGGTGGGGCTTGGCTGCCTCGTAGGCGGGCTTGAGGGCTTCGACGACCGCGACGAGGTGGGCCGGTACCTCGGTGCCGTTGTTGAGGGCATCCACCGCGAAGGTGACGGCGCCGCAGCGCTGGTGGCCCATCACCACGACCAGCGGGGTCACGGCCTCCTCGGCGCCGTACTCGACCGCGCCCTGGATCAGGTCGTCGTTGGTCTGGGCCGCGGTTCGCACGACGTACAAGTCCCCGACGCCACGGTCGAAGACGATCTCGGGCGGCACGCGGGAGTCGATGCACGAGAAGACGGTCGCCAGCGGGTGTTGGCCCGCGGCCACCGCGAGGCGGCGGGCCACGGTCTGGTGCGGATGCAGGAGCTTTCCGGCCACCCACCGCTCGTTGCCTTCGACCAGCCACCGCAGCGCCTCGTCCGGCCCGGGCGTGTCCGCATCCGGCACCAGCGGCTGCGTCGGATCGGCGATGCTGCGGGGCTGCGCGAACGCCCGGGCGGTTCCGAGGAGGGGGACGGCGGCCACTGCGCCGGCGCCGCCGACGAGAAAGCGGCGTCGGGTGGCTGAGCCGGCGACGTCCGCCTGCCGGTGGCTGTCAGCTGGTGAGTCATGCATCGTGATCTCGGCTTTCCTGGTGATCTTGCTGTTGTCGCCCCGATCACGAGTCTGGATGCCGAGCCACCCGGCCCGCCCTGCCACACCGCGCCCTCCCCCGCCCGGCGGCTGCGGATCACCCACTCGGCCGCACGGGTGCAGGGCCGCTCCCGCCTGCGGCAATAGCCGGCAAGCGGGAGCGGCCCTGCACCTGAGGTACTCAGGGTCAGACGGTCAGCGCGATCGCTTCCATTCGCAGGGACTGACCGACCGTGCCGACCGTGTCCCAGACGTTGGCGCCCTGGCACCTCGTGCCCTGCCAGCCGATGTTCTGCACGTGGGCGTCCGCACACACGCTGCCGGTGGGGACCATGATGCTGAGGGCCTCCATCCGCAGCGACATCCCGACGGTGCCGACCTCTAGGACATCGCCGTCGTTTCCGCAGACCGGATTCTGCCAGCCGATGTTCTGCACGTGCGCCTGCGCGCACACTCCGCCGACACCGGAGACCGCGATATTGAGCGCCTCCAGGCGGAGCGACTGCCCGACGGTGCCCGCGATCTGCCCATCGCATACCGCTGCCTGCCAGCCGATGTTCTGGACCTGGGCGGCGTAACAGATGTGGCGGCCGGTGTCGTTGGGGTGCAGGATGGCCTGCTTCTGCAGGGCGGCGGCCAGGGCCTGCTGCATCGCCTTCGCGTTGGCCTGGTCGCCGGTGCTGGCGGTGGTGTGGGCGGACTGTGCTGGCTGGGCAGCGAAGGCCGTGGGGCCGGTGGCGGCCGAGAGACCGGCGGCGAGCAGGCCGGTGGCGAGCAGCGTTGCCACTCGGGCCGGGCGTGAGCCGGTGATGAACCGCATGGTGAGCCTCCAGGATCGTTGGACTGTCGGTGAGTTGTCCACCTGACGCCGATCCTTGGGTTTTCGGTCGAGTTCGCCTAGGGCGGCGCCTGGGTGTGTGACACTGTCACCGACCGGATGCGTGCGAACTGCGCTGTGAGACGACGTCACCGGCGTTTCGTGACACTGTGATCCCCGGGGGGATGGTCTCGTGTCGTACTGGACTGCGCTGCCTGACGGGCTGAGCCCGGATCAGCGGCAACTGGTGGAGGAGCTGCGCGCGTTGAAGGACGCGCATCGGCTGTCGTTGAAGCAGCTTGGGGTGCTGACGCACTACAGCCATGCCTCGTGGGAGCGCTGGCTGAACGGCAAACGGCTCGTCACCCGGGAGGCGTTGGCGGCCCTGGCCGGAGCGCTCGGCGTGGACGGCACCCGGCTGCTGCGGTTGCTCGGTGACGTCCATTGTCCTCTGTCGCCACCCGACGGCAGTCGGCCACCGACCCCGGCGGCCACGGTGTCAGTGGCCCCGGCATCCGTGCCGGCGCAACTTCCGGCGGTGGTGGCCGACTTCACCGGCCGACGCGAGCAACTGGACGAGCTGGTCGGCCTGCTGACCACCGGCGGGCACGGGCCCGGGCAGGTCCCGGTGGTCGCGGTCACCGGCGCCGGCGGGCTAGGCAAGACCGCACTCGCCGTCCAGGCCGGACACTTGGCCGCCCTTCACTTCCCCGATGGGCAACTGTACGCCGACCTGCGGGGCGCCGACCTCGCCCCTCGGGATCCCACGGAGGTGCTGGGCCAGTGGCTGCGGGCGCTGGGCGAGGATGCCGGGAGCATCCCGTCTCAGGTCGAGGAGTTGGCGGCGCGCTTTCGCAGCCTGCTGGCCGGGCGGCGGGTGCTGGTGGTGTTGGACAACGCCGCCGGCGCCGCGCAGATCCGCTCGCTGATCCCCGGCACGGCCGGCTGCGCCGTCCTGATCACCGCCCGCACCCGCCTCAGCGACCTGCTCGCCACCCGCCATCTGCCGCTGAGCACCCTCGACGACCAGGAGGCGGGCGAGTTGCTCGCCGCGGTCATCAGCGATCGGCGGACCGCCGCCGAACCGGAGGCGGTGGCGCGGGTGCTGGCCGGCTGCGGGGGCGTGCCGCTCGCGCTGCGGATCGCCGGCGCCCGCCTGGCGGACCGCACCACCTGGGCCATCGCCACCCTGGCCGATCGCCTGGAGGACGAACGCCACCTCCTCGACGAGCTCACCCTCGGCGACCTCGCCATCCGCACCGCCTTCCACACCAGCTACCACAACCTCCCGGGCATCCGGGCCGGGCGGCCGAGTACCGGAGCGCAGGCGGGCAGTTCAGCCGATGGGTCCGCGGCGTGGGCGTTCCGACTTTTGGGGCTGTGCCCCAGCACCCGCTTCACCGCACACGCTGCCGCCGCCCTCCTCGACCTCCCCCTGCGACGAGCCGAGGACCTGCTCGACACCCTCGTCGAGGCCCACCTCGTCGAGGTCGACGGCCCCGACCGCTACCGGCTGCACGACCTGCTGCGCACCTACGCGGCCGAACTCACCCGCCGGGACGAGACCACCGAGCAGCGGCAGGCGGCGTGCGAGCGGCTGGCCGGCTGGTACCTGCGCGCCTGCTACCAGGCCCGACAGGCCCGACAGGCCACGCGCCTTCCACACGGTCGTGGCCGTCCGCACGGCCGCGCGCCCCGAGCCAGCCGTCGTCTCTCCCGACCGTGACACCGCCATCGACCGCAGCACCGCCCGCCGGCCGCGAGTTCGACCCGCGACCCCGAGGCGTAGCGGCGGCGTAGCGGCGTAGGAAAACCGCTGGCGGGATCCTGCTGCCAGGAGGACGCTTGACGGCTGTGGAGATACGTGAGCTCGACCCGGCGCACCGCGCCGAGGACCTGGCGGCCGCGTTACCGGTCGCGCGTGCTGTGCTGGCCCAGCAGATGCCCGGCTTCCCGGAACTCCCGGCAAGTATGCTGCGGCTGTGGTGCCTGCCCGACTGGCAGGCGCACACCAGCGTGTTCGCGGCGTTCGACTCCCCCGGGGCCGCAACGGCCGACGGCCTGGTGATCGCCGAGTGGGAGGACGACGCCAACGAGGACCTGCTCGTCGCCTCCGTCTGGGTCGCCCCGCACGCGCGGGGGCGCGGCGTCGGCTCCGCGCTGTGGGCGGACGTGCTGCGCCTGGGTTCGACGCTCGGGCGCCGGCGGGTGACCACCAACACCTCGGCCGCGCTGCCCGTCGACACCCTGGTCACGGCCAAGGGCGGGCGCCAGGTGGAGAAGGCGACCAGGTCGGTGCTCGACCTCACCGCCGTGCCACCCGTCCAGCTCAACGCCGCCGCCCGCGCCACGCCGAAGAACTCCCGCTACGAGCTGGTGCGTTGGACCGACCGCTGCCCCGACCGGCTGGCCGAGTCGTTCTGCGCCGCGATGGAGGCGATGAACGACGCGCCGCAGGGTGAGATGGTGTACGAGCACGTCGCCCACGACCTCGCGCGGCTGCGCGGGCGCGAGGAGCTCAGCGTCCGGGCCGGAGTGCGGCGGCACGTGCTGGCGGCCGTCACCGAAAGCGGCCAGGTCGGCGGGTTCAGCATCTTCGTCAGCACCCCCGACGGACCGAGGTCCCTGGATATCTGGGACACCGGTGTCAGCCGCGAGCATCGCGGCCAGGGCCTCGGCCTGCGGATCAAGGCCGCCCAGACGCTCTGGATGCTCGACGAGTTCCCCGCCGCCGACTGGGTCCAGACCTTCAACAACGCCGAGAACCAGCACATGCTGACCATCAACCGCGCCCTCGGCTACCGGCCGGCCGAGCAGTGGTCCTGGTACGAGTTCGACAACTCCGCCCGGCCCGCGACCAGTTGACAATCGGAATCGTCAACTCCCGAAGGGAGCCACTTGCTTCTGACCCGGGAGCGTCACAGGTCCGTGCCGGAAACCCACACCACCGGGTGCGCCGGATCGGTCGTCCCGTCCACTGCCACGGACCGGGAGTCGGCCTTCTTGGCCCTACCGGGACTGTCCTGGCCGTAGACCATGGTGGGGTTGACCGGCGGGGTCAGGCCGCACAGGCCGCGCGCGGGCTGGACGGGCACTCCGGGACTATAGGTGGTCCAGCCGCCGGCCACCTTTGTGGTCGCACTCGGCGATTCGAACTGACTGGCCATCAGGAACGTCGCCAGGTCTGCCGGCGTCGTGGTGAAGCGCAGCGCCAGGTCCGACTCCCCTTGCAAACCGCCTACGTCAGCGCTGAAGACGATGTTCGTGGCGCTGGAGGGGACAACCAGGCCGAAGTGCCCGGTCGCATCGGCGAGGGAGAGGTTGTTGCCGCTGCTCTGCGGGCAGACCCTTGAATCGGTCGCCGCGACCTGGTTGTCCGGCGCCCCGAACGCCGAGTCCAGCATCGACTTCGCACCCCAGCCGAGCAGGCTCAGCAGGACGACGGCACTCACCGAGATCGTCAGGCATCCAGGTCTCTTCAAGGCCCCGTGCGCTCCCCTACGTGGATGGGTTCAGAGAGTGTGATCGTAACCGGCGTCCCGACAGAACATCAGCGAGGCCGCCGGCCGCTCTGGCCGGTGGTCAGTTCCCCGTGCCGGGGCCGTCGCCCTGGGCCGGGGGGCGGGGGGCGGTGAAGATCCAGGCGCGGAAGAGGAGGAAGCGCAGCACGGTGGCGGCGAGGTTGGCGGCGATCAGGACGGCGAGTTCCGCGGAGCGCGGGGCCGCTGTGCCGAGGGTGTGCAGGGCGGCGAGCGCGCCGGCGCTGAGGGTCCAGCCGACGGCGAAGACCAGCAGTCCCTGGGCCTGGTGGCGCAGCGCACGGGCGCGGCCGCGGACGCCGAAGGTGAGCCGCCGGTTGGCGGCGGTGTTGGCCAGGGTGGCGAGCAACAGGGCGAGCGCGTTGGCGAGTTGCGGGCCGGTGGCCTGGCGGCAGAGCGTGTAGAGGGCGAGGAAGAGCGCGGTGCTCGCGACGCCGACGGCGGTGAAGCCGAGCAGTTGGCGGGCCAGCCCTGCCGGGACCTGGTCCAGCTCACCGTCGCGCGGGTCGTCGCCGAAGGGCCGGCGCAGCCGGTCCAGCGGGAGCCGGCCGGTGGTCAGGGCGCGGCCGACCCGCCAGACGCCCTTGAGGTCGTCGGTGGCGGTGCGCAGCAGGTCGACGCTGGAGTCCGGGTCGTCGACCCAGTCCACCGGGACCTCGTGGATCCGCAGGTCCGCCCGCTCGGCGAGTACCAGCAGCTCGGTGTCGAAGAACCACGCGGTGTCCTCCACCAGCGGCAGCAGGCGCTGGGCGACGTCGGCCCGGATCGCCTTGAAGCCGCACTGGGCGTCGGAGAACCGCGCCGCCAGGCTGCCGCGCAGGATCAGGTTGTAGGCACGGGAGACCAGTTCGCGCTTGGGCCCGCGCACCACCCGCGAGGAGCGGGTCAGCCGGGAGCCGATCGCCAGGTCGGAGTGGCCCGAGATCAGCGGCGCGACCAGGGGCAGCAGCGCGTTGAGCCCGGTGGACAGGTCGACGTCCATATAGACCAGCACCGGCGCGTCGGAGGCGAGCCAGATGGCGCTGAGCGCCCGTCCGCGTCCCTTGCGGTCCAGCCGGACCGCGAGGACCTCGTCGAACTCCTCCTCCAGCGCCCGCGCCACGCCCGGGGTGGTGTCGGTGCTGGCGTTGTCGGCGATGGTGATGCGGAAGGTGTAGGGGAAGGCGGTGGTCAGGTGCGCGTGCAGGCGGCGCACGCACGGGGCGAGGTCCTGCTCCTCGTTGTACACCGGGATCACCACGTCGACCACCGGCTCGTCGCGGTCGGTGGGCAGGAACTCCCGGGCCGGCATGGCGGCTTGACGGTGGGAGGGGGTCGGCGTGGGCGTCAGTGTTCGCATGGGGCCACCGTGCTCGGCGCTGCTGTCGCCACCGTGTGCCGCGGGTATGACCCGGCTGTGAACCGCAGGCCCGCTGTGAACCGCAGGCCAGCTGTGAACGCAGGCCCGCTATGAACCTCCCGCCCGCGCCGTGGCGGCCACCTGGTGCGGGGGCAGGCTGACGGTGAAGACCGTACCGCCCGGTGCGCTGCGCACCGCGATCTCGCCCTCGTGCGCGGACACCACGGCGTGCACGATGGCCAGGCCCAGGCCGGTGCTGCCGGCGTGCCGGGAGCGTGAGGCGTCGCCGCGCGCGAACCGGTCGAAGATGTGCGGCAGCAGTTCCGCCGCGATGCCGGGGCCGTCGTCCGCCACCTCAAGGAGCAGCCGCTCGCCCTGCTGGTAGGCACGCGCGGTCACGGTGGTGCCCGGTGGGGTGTGGTGGCGGGCATTGCCCAGCAGGTTGACCAGCACCTGGCGCAGCCGCGCCTGGTCACCGAGCACCAGGGCAGGCTCGTCGGGCAGTTCGAGGCGCCAGTGATGCGTGCCGCCCGCCGCGCGGGCGTCGCTGACGCAGTCCACCACCAGCGGGGAGAGGTCCAGTGGCGTGAGGTCCAGCGGAGCCGTCGACGCCGGGCGGCCGGCGTCCAGCCGGGCGAGCAGCAGCAGGTCCTCGACGAGGGCGGTCATCCGGGCGGCCTCCGACTCGATCCGGCTCAGGGCGTGCCGGGTCTGCGGGCCGATCTCCTCGCGTCCGCGCCGGGTGAGTTCGGCGTAGCCGCGGATCGACGCCAGTGGGGTGCGCAGCTCGTGGCTGGCGTCGGCGACGAAGTGCCGCACCCGCAGCTCGCTCTCCTGGCGCGCCGCCAGCGCCGAACCGACGTGGTCCAGCAGCCCGTTGAGCGCCGCGCCGACCTGGCCGACCTCGGTACGCTGGTCGGTGTCGGCTTCGGGTACCCGCTCGTGCAGGTCCACCTCGCCCTGGTGCAGCCGCAGTTCGGCCACCCGGGTGGCGATGGCGGCCACCCGGCGCAGCGGGCGCAGGGCGGAGTCGGTGGCGACGAAACCGACCAGGCCGACCGCGAGCAGGGCGCCGGCGCCGACGCAGAGCTCGGCGGTGACCAGGCGGTCCATGGTGTCCTGCTGGTCGGACGCGGGCAGGCCGACGAGGATCCGGTCGCCGTTGCGGTTGTCGTGCGCCAACTCCACCCGGTAGGGCCCGAGTCCGGGCACGTCCACCGAGTGGGCGATGCCCTCGCGGCCGGTCGCGAGCGGGGCGAGCACGGCGAGTTGGGTCGGGCCCAGCTCGGTGGTGTCGGGGCTCAGCGAGCCGGAGCTGGTACGGCCCTCGACCACCTGGCCGCCGTCCACCACGGCGCCCAGGGTGGCCAGCGGCTGGCCGGGCCCCAGGACGAAACCCAGGTCGCCGCTCGGCAGCATGGGCGCGCCCGGCGGACCGGCGGCGCGCATCGCGACGTCGTCCAGCTGGCGGTCCAGCTGGCCGTAGAGGTCCTGGTGCAGCACCACCGCGGTGACCACCGCGACCACCGCGCACGCCACGGCGAGCAGCGAGAGCAGGGCGGCCAGCAGGCGGGCCCGCAGCGACCAGCGGCCCACCCGGACCAGGCGGGCGGCGCGCTTCGGCCGGGGCGCTGCGTTCGATGACCGCGGCACGGCGTTCGATGGCCGCGGCGCGGCCACGGTTCTCATCCGGCCTCGGCGGGGCGGATCGAGTACCCCGCACCCCGGCGGGTGCGGATCATCGGCTCCCGGCCGACGTCGATCTTGCGGCGCAGGTAGGAGATGTACAGCTCGACGATGTTGGTCTGGCCGCCGAAGTCGTAGGACCAGACCCGGTCCAGGATCTGCGCCTTGCTCAGCACCCGGCGGGGATTGCGCATCAGGTAGCGCAGCAGCTCGAACTCGGTCGCGGTCAGCTCGATCTCCTCGCCGGCCCGGCTGACCTCGTGGGTGTCCTCGTCCAGGACGAGGTCGCCGACCACGATCCGCGCCCCCTCGCGGGCGGCGGCCGCCCCCGACCGGCGCAGCAGTCCGCGCAGCCGGGCCACCACCTCCTCCAGGCTGAACGGCTTGGTGACGTAGTCGTCGCCGCCCGCGGTGAGGCCGGCGATGCGGTCCTGGACCGCGTCCTTGGCGGTCAGGAAGAGCACCGGGACCTCCGACAGCTCGCGGCGCAGCCCGAACAGCACCTGCAGCCCGTCGATGTCGGGCAGCATGACGTCCAGGACGACCGCGTCGGGCTTGAACTCGCGGGCCAGGCGCAGCGCCGACACGCCGTCGTGGGCCGTACGCACCTCCCAGCCCTCGTAGCGCAGCGCCATCGACAGCAGCTCGGTGAGCGCCTGCTCGTCGTCGACGACCAGCAGGCGCAGCGGCGTGCCGTCGGCCCGGCGGAGCTCCGGGTTGCCGCCGGGGCCGGAGGAAGGCGTGGAAGAGGGGAAGACGACCATGGCCGCCATCCTGGACGGCGGCGCTGAGATGTTCCTGTGCCGATCCTGTGCGCCGGCTAAGAACGGCTGAGAACGGCCAGGCCACCGCACTGGTGGCCTGGCCGTTCTGAGTGGGTCGGCTGGTCAGCTGGTCAGCTGCTCGGTGCCGACAGGTCGTAGACCGTGGCGGTGCCGACGGTCTTCGCGGTGAAGTGCGCCGTGACCCAGGCGGTGATCTGCGCGGAGTCGGAGGACGAGCCGCCCATGCCGCCAGCACCCATCCCGCCGCCGGCGATGAAGTAGTGCACCTTGCCCTCGCGGACGTCCTGCTGGAAGCCGGCCAGGCTCAGCGAAGGGTCGGTGCCGTTGAAGCCGCCCAGCGCCATCACCGGGCTGCCGACCGCGAGTTGGTAGCCGGCCTGGTTCTGCGAGCCGACCGCGGCGGCGACCCAGGTGTAGCCGTGGGCGCCCTGCTTCAGCAGTGCGGCCAGCTCCGGGCTGACCCGGGTGCCGTCCAGCAGCCCGCCCATGCCGCCACCACCGCCGCCCATACCGCCACCGCCGCCGCCCGGTCCGCCGGTACCTGCGGTCGTACCCGTGGTCGCACCTGCGGGCATGCCACCCGGGCCACCGAAGCCGCCCGGACCGCCCAGCCCGCCCTGGCCGCCCTGGCCGGCGCCCAGCCCGCCGCCGAAGCGGCCGCCGGGACGCCCCGCACCGCCGCCGGGCATGCCACCGCCGCCCGGTCCGCTCGCGCCCTGCACGCGCGGCCCCGCCGTCACGATCGACCCGGTGTGACCGGTCGCGACCGTGTCCAGCGCGTACGCGGCGGGCCCGGCGAGCCCCAGCGCCAGCGCGGCCACCCCGGTGACCGCCGCCAGCCGCCCACCGAGGCGCCTGCCCGGCACCGCCAGGAGTACGGCCGCCAGGAGCCCGCCGAGCAGCACCACCCAGCGCAGCCACGGCACAAAGCCGCTGCTGCGCCCGAGCAGCACGAACGCCCACCCGGCGGTACCTGCCACCACCACCCCGAGCAGCAGCGCGTACGGCAGCCGCCGCCGGGCCCGCCACAGGCCGTCCACGCCCATCCCGACCAGGGCGGCGATCGCCGGGACCAGCGCGACCGTGTAGTACTGGTGGAAGATCCCGCCCATATAGCTGAACGTCAGCCCGGTGCTGACCAGAAAACCGCCCCACACCAGGAAGGCGGCGCGCGCCGAGTCGGTGCGCGCGTAGCGCCGGGTGGCCCACAGACCGAACACCAGCAGCACCAGCGCCGCCGGCAGCAGCCAGGCGATCTGGCCGCCGATGTCCGTGCCGAACAGGCGGCCAAGACCGGTGGAACCCCACTGGCCGCCCGACCCACCGCCGACCGGTCCGTGCCCGAGGGCGCTGGTGGCACCGCCACCGGCAGCGGCGCCACCGCCACCGCCACCGGGAGCGCCCCCGGGAGCGCCGCCGCCACCGACGCTGCCGGTCTCGTTGCCGGTCAGCCGTCCGAAGCCGTTGTAGCCGAAGGTCAGCGACAGGAAGCTGTCGTCCTGCGAGCCGCCGACGTACGGCCGATCGGCGGCCGGCACCAGCTGGACCACCGCCACCCACCAGCCCGCGGCCACCACCAGCGCCGCCCCCGCCGCCAGCAGCTGCCGGATCCGGCGCCACAGTCCCGTCGGCGCGACCACGAGGTAGATCAGTGCGAACGCAGGCAGGATCAGGAACGCTTGCAAGGTCTTGGTGAGAAACCCGAAGCCGAACAGCGCCCCGGTCAGCAGCACCCAGCGCAGGCTCGCCGTCTCGACGGCCCGCAGCAGCGCGTACGCGGCCAACGCCATCAGCAGCACCAGCAGCGCGTCCGGGTTGTTGAACCGGAACATCAGCGCGGCGACCGGGGTCAGTGCCACCACCGCGCCCGCGACCAGCCCGCCGAGCGCGGAGAACCGCCGCCGGACCGCGGCGTAGACAGTCCCGACGGTGGCCACCCCCATCAGCGCCTGCGGCAGCAGCACGCTCCAGGAGCTGAGCCCGAAGATGCGCGCCGACAGCTCCATCGGCCACAGCGACATCGGGGGCTTGTCGACGGTGATGAAGTTCGCGGCGTCCGAGGAGCCGTAGAAGAACGCCGTCCAGCTGCGGGTGCCGGCCTGCACCGCCGCCGAGTAGAACGAGTTCGCCCAGCCCGAGACGCTCAGATCCCAGCAGTACAGCAGCGCGGTGAGCGCGAGCAGCGCCAGGAACGCCGGCCGCACCCAGGCCGCGTCCTCGGCGCGCCCCCGCCACCCGCGCCGCACCCACGCGCGCCCCGGACCGCCACCGGGCGGACCACCGCTCGGGCTGCCGGTCGGGCTGCCGGTCGGATGAGGGGGTGGGAAGATCGACTCCGCCGCAGGGCCGCCGGGCGGCGGGACGGGCGGCGGTGGCAGGAGGGCGTCCGAAGGGACGGCGCTGGTACTGGTCATGGCGGACACGCTCCCGCCCCAAGCTGTGAATGCGCTTTGCCGCCCCTCTCACCGACCTGTGACCGGACGCCCGCCCACCAATTGGCGGTCGGTCTAAGACCGACCGGCAATTGGGGGGTGGAGGAAGGAGCGGCGTCCGGGCCGAGTCTGGGCGGTGCCGACGAGGGAGCCACTGCGGAGCATTGGCGACTGAGGAGAAGCCGTCCAGGCGACAGCCCGGGCGTCGCGACGCCGCCCCCCAATTGCCGGTCGGTCTAAGCTGCTTACATGCCTACGCACCCGCTGAGCACTGGTCTGGACGAGATCGCACGCCTGCTGGCCGGGCGAGGTGTCGCGGTCCTGAGCGGCGCGGGACTGTCGACCGAGTCCGGTATTCCCGACTACCGGGGCGCCACCGGCAGCCGGCGCCGCGGCACGCCGATGACGTACCAGGAGTTCGTGGCGAGCGAGGCGGGCCGCCGCAGGTACTGGGCGCGCAGCCACGTCGGCTGGCAGGCGATCGTCCGGGCCGAGCCCAACGCCGGGCACCGGGCGGTCGAGGAGCTGCGCCGCTCCGGCCGGGTGTCGGCCGTGATCACCCAGAACGTGGACGGGCTGCACCGCGCCGCCGGCACCCTCGACGCCGTGGAGCTGCACGGCGGCCTCGACCGCGTGATCTGCCTCGACTGCCGGCGCACCAGCACGCGCGAGGCACTCGACCGGCGCCTGCACGCGTTGAACGGCGCCTTCCGGGACACCGGCTCCCCGGTCAACCCGGACGGCGACGTCGAGCTGCCGGCGGCGCTGGTGGACACGTTCCGGATCGCTCCCTGCGAGGTGTGCGGCGGCATCCTCAAACCCGATGTGGTCTTCTTCGGCGAGAATGTCCCCAAATCCCGGGTCCAGCAGTGCTACGACCTGGTCGACGCCGCGCGGGCGCTGCTGGTCCTCGGCTCGTCCCTGACGGTGCTGTCGGGCCTGCGCTTCGTACGCCACGCGGCGCAGGCCGGCAAGCCCGTCGCGATTGTCAACCAGGGCGCCACGCGCGGCGACTCCTACGCGACGGCCAAGGTCGCCCTGCCGCTCGGCGCCGCGCTGAGCACCCTGGCGGAGCAGCTCGGGGACGCGCCCCGCGCCGCATCCGGGCGATGATTCGTCCATAGGTCCGCAGGTCCAGAAGTCCGGAAGTCCACAAGTCCGAAGAAGAGGAGAACAACTCCCGTGCGCATCGTGATCAGTGAGTTCATGAGCCTGGACGGCGTCGTGCAGGCGCCGGGCGGCCCCCAGGAGGACACCGACGGCGGCTTCGCCCACGGCGGCTGGTCACACCCGTTCTTCGACCCCGAGGTGATGGGCGCCGCCATCGGCGACGCGATGGCTCGCACCGACGCGCTGCTGTTCGGCCGCCGCACCTGGCAGACGATGGCCGCGGCCTGGCCGGAGCGGGCCGGCGACCCCTTCGCCGACCAGATGAACGCCATCCCGAAGTACGTGGTGTCCCAGACCCTGGGCGCGGACGAACTGACCTGGAACAACACGACCCTCATCCCCGGCGCCGAGGCGGTCGCCCGCATCCGCAAGCTGCGCGAGAGCGAGGGCGGCGACCTGCTGGTCATGGGCAGCCCCACGCTCGTACGCGCCCTGGTGCGGGAGGGCCTGGTCGACGAGCTCCGGCTCATGATCATTCCGGTGCTGCTCGGCGGCGGCAAGAGGCTCTTCCCCGACGACGGCGCGCTGCGCACACTCGAGCTGGTCTCCACGGTCACCAGCCGCACGGGCGTGCACGTCTGCACCTACCGGCCGGTTACCAGCGGGTAGGTCAGATCTGCCCACCCGGGTCGGAGAACGTCATCCCGCCGACGGCGAGCGGGTTGCGGACCGCGCGGGGCGCCGGGACCTCCTCGCTCGGCGGCTGCCGGAAGTCCGCGCCCTGCTCGATCGGCACGGCCGGCGGCCGACGCTCATCACCGCTCCCGGTGGGGGCGTTGACGGTATCGGTGGCGGGCTCGGAGAAAGCGGGCAGTCCCAGCGGACGGCGATCGGTGGTCATATGAGTAAGTCTCTCAGTCGAATCGGCCCCGATCTGCCAGGGCGTCAGAAATCCGGTCGCCCCGAGGGGGTGAAGAAGCGCCGCCACCCGTACCGTGTGCGCGACGATCGGCCGCGAGCGCCCAGGCACAGACCCGTTCCGACGTGCGTGTGGCGAGGAGTCGGCGGCTGCTTCGCCCGGAGTGGGGCATCCTGCGTCCGGGACGACGGCCCGGCCCGATGGCGGGAACCCGGGAGTCAACCGCTCCCGACAGTCTAGTCGGTCTCGTCCGGCTCGACCGGGGGCACCTCGATACCGCTCTCGCGCGCGAGGGCCAGGGCGTTCTCCAGCTCGTCCAGGCCGCGGGAGATCGCGTAGGAGTCATGCTCGGCGACGGCCTGTTTGAGCTCGTCGCGCGCGGTGCGGACGCGCTCCACTACGGATTCGGTGAACTCGTCCACGTCTCGGTCCCTCCGCCGGGCCGCACGGCCGATGCCGGCGGATGTGACCCCAGCATCACCGAGCTCAGGGCGTCCGTCAGTCCCTGCGGCGCAAGCGGGCGACCCGAGGCGCCGACGGCACCCGACACGACGGCACCCGGACAGGGCCGCAGGCGCCCAGGTGGCGCCGGACCGGGTTTTTGACCGGTGCGGCGCCGGGCCGAGCGGCCGCTCAGCAGCGCTGAGGCGGCCCAGCCTGCCTGGGAACTACTCGCCGACGGTGCCGGAGGCCGCGATGGCGATCTTCGCGCGGGTCGCACCGGACTGGGAGCCCAGGGACTCGATCTTCGTGACGAGCTCCTGGCCCTCGACGACCTCGCCGAAGACGACGTGCTTGCCGTCGAGCCAGGCGGTCTCCACCGTGGTGATGAAGAACTGCGAGCCGTTGGTGTTGCGGCCGGCGTTCGCCATCGACAGCAGGAACGGCTTGTTGTGCTTGAGCGTGAAGTTCTCGTCGGCGAACTTCTCGCCGTAGATGCTCTTGCCGCCGGTGCCGTCGCCGCGGGTGAAGTCGCCACCCTGGAGCATGAACTGCGGGATGACGCGGTGGAAGCCCGAGCCGGCGTAGCCGAAGCCGTGAACGCCGGTGGCCAGCTCGCGGAAGTTCTGCGCCGTCTTGGGGACGACGTCGTCGTACAGCTTGAAGACGATCCGGCCGGCGGCCTCGTTGTTGATGGTGATGTCGAAGAAAACGTTGGTAGACATGGGGATATCCTGCACCATCCGGTGACGCCGCGCGTGCCCGGCACCCCGCACGGCGGTCGAACGGCGGTCGTGCTACGGCCGTGCTACAGCCGCCTCCAAGGGCGCGTGCTACGCCTGCGGGGCCTCGTCGAGCAGGTGCGGGCCGTTGTTACGGACGCTGTTGACCGCCGACGAGACCGGACGCACGGTCAGTCGGCCGGCGCCCGGCGAGACCAGCAGAGCGCGCAGGGCGGTCGGGTCGCCGTGGGCCGGATCGAGCCAGGCGTCGGTGTCGGCGGGGGTGATGGTCAGGGGCATCCGGGGGTGGATGCGGCCGGCCGCATCGGTGGCGTCGGTCGTGATGATCGAACAGGTCGTCAGCCACGCGGCCGGATCCTCTTCGGGGGCCTCGGGGTTGCGCCAGAACTCGTACAGGCCGGCCATCGCCATCGGCCCGCCGTCCTGCGGCGTGATGAAGTACGGCTGCTTGCGGGCCTTGGCGGCGGTGGTGGCCGGGACGGCGACCCACTCGTAGAAGCCGTCGGCGGGCAGCAGGCAGCGCCGGGAGGTGAACGCCTTGCGGAAGGCGGGCTTCTCGTGGACGGTCTCCGCCCGCGCGTTGATCATCCGGCTGCCGACCGACGGGTCCTTCGCCCAGGACGGCACCAGGCCCCAGCGCAACGCGCGCAACTGCCGCACCGGCGCGGGCCCCTCGTCCCGGACCGGGCGCTCCAGGACCGCCCAGACCGGGTCCGTCGGCGATACGTTCCAGTCCGGTTCGAGGACTTCCTCGGGGTTCCACCGCGTCACGCCGAACAGCTGGACGAGGTCCTCGGGCTTGCTGGTGGAGACGAAACGACCGCACATGTTCCCTGTACCGTCCGCGAGTTGAAGGAGTGCCAGCTGCATCGTAGGTGACTTCGCAGCTGACTTCGCAGGTGACTTGGCTGAGGAGCTGCCGCCCTCGCCCGGCGGGTGATTGACTACTCCACATGGACCTCGCGCGAGCGCTCCCCACCCGTACGGACAGGCTGACGGCCTACGTCGCACCCCCCTTCGACCCCGAACTGAGCGCGGCGCTGGCGGCGTTGGGGGACCAGGCGAGGGAGCCGGTCACTCCGGACAACCTCGCCGCCCGGCAGGAGCGGGATGCCACGACCCGGCCCAGGCCGACGGTCCGGGACCTGCGGGCGGACGGCCGGTTCGAGGTGGATGAGCTGCGGGTGCCGGGAGCGTCGGGCGCGCCGGACGTCACGCTGGTGAGCGCGCGGCCCGCCGGGATCGCCGGGCCGCTGCCGTTGCTGTACTACCTGCACGGCGGCGGCATGATCATGGGCAATGCGTGGTCCGTCCTTCCGCAGCTGCTGCACGAGTGGGCGCACACGCTGGAGTTGGCCGTCATCTCCGTCGAGTACCGGCTGGCACCGCAGGCGCGGTACCCCGGACCGCTGGAGGACTGCTACGCCGGGTTCGTCTGGGCGGCTGAGCACGCGGCCGAACTGGGCATCGACGCGGACCGCGTCATTCTCGGCGGGAAGAGTGCCGGCGGCGGACTCGCCGCAGCGCTCGCCCTGCTCACCCGTGACCGGGGCGGGCCCACGCCCATCGGGCAGCTGCTGCTGTGCCCGATGCTCGATGACCGCAACAGCACCTTCTCCAGCCACCAGCTGGCCGGCGTCGACACCTGGGACCGGACCTCCAACGCGACCGGATGGCAGGCGCTGCTGGGTGACCGGTACGGCGCGCCGGACCTGCCGCCGTACGCGGCTCCCGCCCGCGCCACAGATCTGTCCGGGCTCCCCCCGGCCTACATCGACGTCGGATCGGCCGAGACCTTCAGGGACGAGGACGTCGCCTACGCCCATGCGATCTGGCAGGCCGGCGGCCAAGCCGAGCTGCATGTCTGGCCCGGCGCCTTCCACGGCTTCGACACCCTCGCACCGGAGGCGGCCATCAGCCAGGACGCCCGGAACGCCCGCTCCCGCTGGCTTCGGCGCATCCTCGCGCAGTCCGCATCCTCGCGGGCAGCGGCCGGGCCTGACTGCTGAAGCCCGCGCTGAAGCCCGCGTGCGGCTCAGCGGCCGACCTCGCGGGCCCGGAAGTCCTCGACCGTCTCCCGGCGGATCAGCAGCCGGGCGCGCCCGTCCCGGACGGCTGCCACCGCGGGCCGGCCGACCAGGTTGTACCCGGAGGCCATCGACAGCTGGTACGCCCCGGCGGCCGGGACGGCCAGCAGGTCGCCCGGGCGCAGGTCGGCCGGCAGCTCCGCACTGTGCGCGAGGACGTCGCCGGCCTCGCAGTGGCGGCCCACGACGTCGATGGCGGCAGTCGGGGCGCAGGAGACCCGGCCGACCATGCGTACGGCGTACGCGGAGCCGTACAGCGCCGGGCGCGGATTGTCGCTCATCCCGCCGTCGACGGCGGCGAAGGTTCGGCCGTCGGCGGTGTGCTTCACCGACAGCACGCGGTAGACGGCGACCCCGGCCGGTGCGGCGACCGCCCGGCCGGGCTCGACCAGCAGGCGCGGCACCGCGAGGCCGTACTCGGCGCACCGTGCGGCGAGGCGCTCGGTCACCCGGGCGGCGAAGTCGGGCAGGTCGAGTTCCTGGTCCTCGGGGAGGTAGCGCACGCCGTGGCCGCCACCGAGGTCCAGCTCGGGGAGTTCGACGCCGTGCCGGTCGCGGATCTCGCCCAGCAGGTCGACCAGCCGGTCGAGGGCGGCGAGATAGGGCTCGACCTCGGTGATCTGGGAACCCAGGTGGCAGTGCAGGCCCGCGAGTTCGAGGCCGGGCTGGGCCACGATGCGGCTGATCGCCTCGGCCGCGTCACCGCCCGCGATCCGGAACCCGAACTTCTGCCCGTCGACTCCCGTCTGCACGGCGACGTGGTGCCCGGCGGCGATACCCGGCAGGACCCGGACCAGCACGCGCTGCGGGGCGTCCGCGATGGCGAGGGCGGCCAGCCGGGGGATCTCGGCGAGGCCGTCGATGACGATCCGCCCGACCCGCAGCCGCTGTGCAAGGCGCAGCTCCTCGGGGCTCTTGGCGTTGCCGTGCAGCAGGATCCGCTCGGGCGGGAACCCGGCAGCGGCCGCCAGCCGCAGCTCGCCGGCCGAGCAGACGTCGAGCCCGAGCCCCTCCTCGGCCACCCATGCGGCCATCGCGCTGCACAGGAACGCCTTTGCCGCGTACAGCACTTCGGCGTGCGGCAGGGCGCTGCGGTAGGCCCGGGCGCGGGCTCGGACCTCGGTCTCGTCCAGGACGTAGAGCGGGGTGCCGAAGCGGTCGGCGGCCTCGGCGAGGCCGACCCCGCCGATCAGTACCTCGCCGGCGGGCCCCGGGACGGCGGACGCGGGCCAGGGGCTGCCGATCGCCGGGCTGGTCGGCCGGGCTGCGCGCGGGAGTGTCGACGTGATCGTCATGAGGTGATGCTCCTGCTGAGAGCGGCGGATGCGGGAGTCTGGGAGGCGGGAGCCGGGGAAGCGGGGGCCGGGGAGGCAGCGGCGCGGGCCGGGTGGCCGGTGACCGGCGGGGCTACGAGCTTGGGGTCCAGGACCAGGCGGCGGACGCCGAGCGGAGCGATCAGCGCCCGCAGGGCGGGCTCGGTCAGCTCGGCCGACGCCTGGTCGGCGCCGAGCAGCGTGTGCAGAGCTCGGGCCGAGCTGAAGGCGACAGCACAGCGGCTGCCGTCGCGCTGCCGGAACAGTCGCAGTACTTGGACGGATCCGACGATCCGGACCGGCACATGGCGAACGGTGTGCTCGTCACGCGCCTTCGATCGAGCGCCTGCGTGGCTCACGGCTGGTACCTCCGGTGGGGATCGGGTGAGATCAGGTGGGGAGGGGACGGCAGGGGACGGCAGGGGGTCTCAGTCCAGGTATTGCATGGCGATCCGGCAGTGCGCCGCCCTGGTGCGTCCTTGCTCCACCGGGAGGGTGGCCGGTGCGTCGGCGCTCTCATCCTGCTCGTCCTGCTCCACGACGGGGGCGGCCTCCCTCAGCAGACCGCGCCGCACCGCGTCCGGCACCGGCCGGCGCAGCGGGCCGAAGCGGCCGAGCTGACCAAGCGGTCCGAGTCGGCGTTCGTCCTCGGTGGTGGTCATGGCGGATCGTCTCCTTCCGGGCGCGGGGATTCCGGTACGTCCGGCCCGCAGCTCCAGTGGAGCCCCACCACGCCCCACCCGCCCCCGCCCTTGACGCCCGGACTACGCGAACGCCGCCCTCCTTGACGACACCTTGACGAAACGGCCCCTGGCCACCCGATCGCCTGCCCCTGCCTGCCGCAACCAAGATCCGCGCGAGCTCGTCCCAGTGATGGATCGGCACCGAACACCAGGGGGAAGCGATGGCCGCTGTCGAACCGCACAATCCGTACGCGGTCCCAGCGCAGTGGCGCCCGCCGGCTCGGCCTGCCCCGAGCCGGCGCTGGCAGGTCGTCATCCTCGGTGCAGCCTGTGCCCTCCCGTCGTTGGCCTGGGTGATCATCGGCAGCGGTGTCCAGTACTCCGACTCCCCGGAGGACGGGCGTGTCCTCGCGATCCTGCGCCTGTCGGTGACACTCGCGGCCATCGCGCCCGCGCTCTTCTTCGGCGTCCAAGCCCTGCGGCCGTCCGCCCCCAGGCGGCGCTGGCTGCTGGCACCCGCGCTGATCGCGCTCGACCTCGCCGTCCTCCACGGGCTGGCCCTGCTGCTGCCCTTCCGCCCCGGCCTGCTGAGCGTGCTGGTGTTCGCCCTCCCGCCCTTCGCCCTGGCCGGCGCCGTGGTGCTGCGCTCACGCGCCGCCCTGCTGGCGGCCGTCGGCACGCTGCTGGGCGTGTTCGTGCTCGCGCTCCCGCTGCGGGCGATGCAGCAGGAGCTGGGGGTCCGGGACCTGTTGCTCGGCACCGGCATCCCGTCCCGGTCGCTGCTGCAGCCGGTCCTCTCGCCGGATGTGCAGATCACCGGGATGAGTGGGGACGGGCATCGGGCAGTCTTCGTGCTCAGCGACCAGGCGGACCTGGACAACACCGGCGGAATCAGCGACGGCTTCGACAAGTCCGCCGTCGAGACGGTCTCCTCGGGCTACAGCGACCCCTGCGGCCGTCTTCTGCCGTCCGCGGATGGCGAGAACCTCACCAGCAGCCCGTTCACCCCCTGCCTGCCGGAGCCGGGCGGCCTCTGGACCGACGGAGCGAACCGGTACGTCCTGCAGCGCGACGGCCTCACGATCACGCTGGCCAGCGCCGGCATGAGCACCCTCGACGGGGGCGGCGAGGTGCGCCAGGCCATCCTGGCAACCCATCCCGCCACCGAACCCGAACTGCGCTCCCTGGAGGGCTGGTTCCCCTCCTCCCTGCTGGGCCTCCTACTTCTCTGACGTTACGGGGAGGTCCAGGTGGCGCGGACCAGTTCGCGTTCGGCGGCGGTGAGGTGGAGGGTGGTGGCCAGCCAGTTCGCGGCGTAGCGGTCGGTGGCGGGGTCGCCGAGGCGGCCGAAGGTGTCGCGGGTGCGGCGGTCGGCTTCGGTGGTCAGGGCTGTGGTCAGTGCGGCGGCGGTGTGGAATCCGGTCCGGCGCAGGGCGGCCGCGTCGGAGCGGGGGTCACCGCTGCGGGCGGACTCGGCGGTGGCACGGCGACCGCCGGCGACGGCGAGTTCGACCAGTCGGCGCACCCGCCAGAGCGGCGAGTCGGCCAGCGGGTCGGGGCCGGCGGTGGTCGGTGCGGTGGGGGTGGCGGCGGGGCCGGCGGCCGGCGGGAAGTGGACGCCCTGGAGGCGGTCGTAGCCGAGGTCGGCGCGGCCCTGCCAGTCCGGCGGCAGCCGCAGGGTCCGCTCGGCGCCTGGTACGGGGCCCACCGCCAGCGGGCGCAGGGTGCTGGCGTGGTCGGGGTCGATCCTGCCCAGGACGCGGATCAGGACGCCGGGGTGCGCGGCGAGTTGGGCGAGGTTCGCGCGGTGGCCGAGGTCGGGGTGGGGGTGGGCGGCGCGAAGCCGGATCAGCGGGCCGCTGCCCGAGAAGTCGGCGGGGTCGACTTCTCGGGCGAGGACGCAGTCGGCCAGCGCGCCGACGACCAGCAGGTCGCAGCCGACCAGCCCGCGCACCCGGCCGGTCTGCTCGGGGTCGGCGAGCGGCCCGTCGGCGAGCCGTTCGGCTGCGGCCTCGGCGAGCGGACGGGCGAAGAGTTCGGCCAGCGGGCCGGTCGACCAGTCGAGACCGGCCACGGGGTTGGCCCGCACGCCGCCGCCCGAGCCGAGTCGGCCGTCGGCGGAGACGGTGGCGCCGGAGACCAGCAGCCCGCCCCGGGAGAGCTGCGCGTGGTCCAGGGCGGCGGAGCCCACCGCCACCGGCGCCGTACCGGCCCCTCGGGCGCGGGCCGGGCCGCCCGGCTTGACGTCGGCGACCGAGAACCAGCGGCCGTCCTCGGTGACCAGGTGGGTGACCACGCCGCCGTAGCCGGTCGCGGTGAGCACCGGCTCTCGGCAGACCCCGTGGACGCGCAGCGAGCCGCCGGGCTGGTAGCTGCGCCGCACGGTGCCCAGCAGCGCGGCGTCGACCTCGCTCGCGCTCAACGAGCCGGTGGTGAGCAGGAGTTCACTGATCGCCGTGACCAGGTCGGCGAGCCGGTGGCCGTCCTGCCGGGCCCGGGCGCCGCGCAGTCCGCGGACCACCCGCAGGGCGGCGGCCTCGGCCCGGTGGAGCCCGGCCAGCCGGGCGGTGTGTGCGGCGCGCAGCAGTTCGGCCTGCAGGACCGCCCCGGCCGCGGGCACGCCGGCGGCGAGGACGGCCGCGGCGGCCGACCAGAGCTCGCGGGCGGCGTGGGTCTGGTCGGCGGTCGGGACGACGGTGGCGGGTGGCGGCGTGAGCGGGGTGGGAGCGGTGGGAGGCGGCGGGGGCGGGGTGCTGTCGGCGATCGGGCAGGCGCCCAGGACCGCCGCGCGGTGCAGGCAGCGCGGCGCGAGCAGGCAGCTGCAGCTCGCCTGCGCCGGGTCGGTGATGGCGCCGTCGGGCCCGGGCAGCAGGGTGACCTCGGCGTCCTCGCCGCAGCGGACGGCGACGCCGCCCCCGTCCGCTGCCGCTGAAGCGGGCAGGGCGGTGACGGGCAGGGCGGCGTACTGCTGGATGGCGTCGTCCAGCTTCTTGCGCAGCCTGGAGGTCAAGCCCTCGACCGCGGCGGCGACCACCTGTGGTGCCACCGGCGGGAGGGAGATCGGGAGGGAGATGGAGAGGTCAGGTGTCATCGGGGCTCTCCGCGGAGGCGGTCGCCGACCCAGCGGGCGAGGGCGAGCGGGCTGAGGGCGGCCACCGGCATGCCGGCGGCCACGAGCTGCTGGGCGACCGGCACGGAGTAGCGCGGGCTGCCGGTGTCGTCCAGTGCGGCGCAGCCCATCAGGTGCGCACCGGAGGAGGCGAGTGCGCGGACCTCGGCGAGCAGGCCGCCGATCGGGTAGCCCTCCTCGAAGTCGCTGACGACCACCACCAGCGTGCGGCTGGGCACGCTCACCAGGGACCGGGCGTGGGCCAGCGCGGCCGCGATATGGGTGCCGCCGCCGACCCGGACCTCCAGGAGTAGGGAGAGCGGGTCGCTGACCCGCTCGGTCAGATCAAGCACCTGGGTCGAGAACGCCAGGAAGTGCGTGGAGAGGGTCGGCACCCCGCCCAGCACGGCTGCGGTCAGGGCCGACCAGATGACGGAGGCCTCCATCGAGCCGGACACGTCCACCACCAGGATCAGCCGCCAGTCGGCCTGCCGGCCGGCCCGGGTGCCGAACACCGGCCGCTCGGGGACGACGACGGTGCGCCCGTCCTCCAGCCGCCGGGTGTGCACCAGGTTGGCGCGCAGGGTGCGCGGCAGGTCGAGCCGACCACCGGGGCGGCGGGTCGGCCGGGGCGTGGCCAGTCCGGTCAGGGCCGGACGCAGCCGGGTCGCCAGCTCGCGGGCCAGCTCGTCGACCAGACGGCGCACCAGGGGGCGCAGCTTGGCCAGTTGGTGTTCGGGCAGGCCGCCGGCCAGGTTCAGTACGGAGGTCAGCAGCTCCACGGACGGGCGCACCGCCGCCGGGTCGAGCTCGGCCAGGACGTCGGTGCGGCCGGATTCGGCGGCACGGCCGAGCACCTCCTCGCGGACGTCCGCGCCGAACAGGGCGTCGAGTTCCTCGGCCCAGTCGCGGGCGGTCGGGAACGAGGCCTTCTGGCCGCCGCCGGCGGCTGCGCCCTCGGGCAGATCGGCGGCGCCCTCGCCGCGCCCGGCGCCGTAGAGCTCGTCGAGGGCGCGCGCGTAGCGGCGGGCGCCCGAGGGCAGCCGCTCGGGCTCGCGGCCGAGCAGCAGGCGCCAGCGGTCGGCGGGCGAGAGGCGGTCGGCGGGCGGTGGCAGCGGCGCGGGAGCCGGCACGGGGACGGGGACGGGGTCAGCGGCAGGAGCAGGGACAGGGGCAAGGTCGGGATCCCGCAACCCCGGCAGCCGCAGCGCCCGCAGGGCCGCGGCGGCCGCGGCGTCGGCGGCCGTCCACAGGGCGATCAGCTCCGGCGCGGCGGTGAGCGTCAAGTCGGGGCGCTCGCCCAGGCGTTCGGTGACGGTCTGAAGGAGCCGGCCGCGCGCGGCGGGGGTGAGGGCGTCGAAGCCGCCGCGCAGCGCCGGCAGGCGGTCCAGGAAACCCCGGTCGGGCAGCTGGTCCACCCGGTCGAGCAGCGGGGCGAGGGCGGCGGGCGCGCCCTGGAGCAGCGGGCCCCCGGCGGTGAGCAGACCGGCCAGTTGGCGGGCGAGCCGGCGGCGGCTGTCCGGACCGGTCGCAGTGTCGACCCAGCCGGCGGCGCGGGTGCCCAGCGTGTCGGCGCCGTCGAGGTCGAGCAGCACGCGGGCGGCCAGTGCGGCGCCCTGGACGAGCGGCGCGCCCGTCCGGGCGAGGGTGGCAAGCGCGTCGTCCAGGCGCAGGCCGAGGCGCTGCTCGCCGGCCCGGGTGGCGAGGGCGACCAGGGCGGCGGCGTCCTCGGGGTCGTCGCTGCCGGCCAGGCCGGGCAGGCCGCGGACCGCCGCGTCCAGCAGGGTGACGGCGAGTTCGCCGGCCTGCTCGCGGCCGGCCGGGTCGGCGCCCGGCAGGTGTCCGCGCTTCAGGGACTCCAACAGGTCCAGGGCGGTGAGGAGTTCGGGCAGGGTGGCGGAGCCGGGCAGCAGCACGGCCGCCTCGGCGAGCCGCTCGGCGACCAGCGCGGGCAGATCGCAGCAGGCCGCCAGGCGCAGCGCGTCCAGGAGTTGGCCGCAGGTGGGGCCGCCCTCGGCGGCCTGGCGGTGGGCGTTCTCGCGCAGGGTGCCGGCGGCGGCGAGTTCGGCCGTCACACCGCGCACGCCCGCGAGGTCGAGCCGGGCCGTGGCGGCGGGGGTCCAGGCCAGCCGCCACCGGGTGGTGAGGGCGCCGGCGTCACCTGCGGCGGCGACGGCCACCGGCTCGCCGTAACCGATGCCGCAGATCCGCAGGCGCTGCAGCAGGACCTCGCGCCGCGCGTCGAGGGCTGAGCGCAGCGGGTCCAGGCGCAGCTCGCGCGCCTCGGGCTGGTCGGGGCCGGGCAGCCGCAGGTCGGCGAGTTCGGCCTCGACGGCGGGGCCGAGCCCGGAGCGGGGCGTACCGGGGGCGGTCCGGCCGCGGTCGGCGCCGACCAGGACGGTCTCCAGGGCCCGGGCCAGCGCTCGGCCGCGGCCGAGCGGCTCGCCTTGGCCGAGCACGGTGGTCACCGCCTCCAGCAGCTCGCCGCGTCCGGGGGCGGGCAGGTTGCGCAGCCGGGCGAGGTCGCAGGCCAGTCGCAGGGTCTCGGCCGCCTCGCCGGTGCCGGCGGTGTGGCCCGCGGCGCGCAGCTCGCGGCACAGCTCGGTGATCGCCCGGGCGGCGGCGTCGCGTACCCGCTCGGGGTCGCCCTGCGCGGTGAGCACCGCCTGCTGCCACTTCGGGTCGCGGATCCCGGCCGGGTAGCCGGAGCGCGAGTCGAGCAGGCCGAAGGTGTAGGGGACGAGCGAGGTGGTGACGGATGCCACCGGGACGACGGACGAAGTGGTGACGGGAGACGTGGTGACGGGAGAGCCGACGAGCGCGGGCCCGTGGAAGGCGCCGACGATCGCCGCCACCCGCCGCCCGCCGGCCGCCGCCTCGGCGATCACGGCGCGCATCCGCGCCTCCCGCGCGAGGTCGCCGGCGGACACTCCGCCCCGGGCGGCGGTGTCGCGCCGAAGCGCCCAGCCGACCGCGAGCGCGGCTCGCCGGACGGCCTCCGGCGTGCTGCCGGGGGCCCGTACCTCGACCGACCGGTCCCACAGGTCGTCGCCGTCGCGTCCGGTGCCGGCGGCACTCAGCGCGTCGCCGTACAGCAGATCGGCGGTCGGACCGGGCTGCGGCTGGTCCGATTCGGGGGCCGACCAGTCGGGGTCGGCCATCGGCAGGTCGCAGCAGCGCACCTCGACGCCGCGCCGGTGGGCCCAGCGGATCGCGGCGAGCTCGGGCGAGAAGTCGGCGAACGGGTAGAAGCCCAACCGCCCGCTCTCGTCCGTCCCGGCCAGGGCCACCGGCGCGGTCGTCTCCGGGTCCGCCAGATAGGGCAGCCAGTGCTGGAAGTCGGACGGCAGCTCGACGCAGAGCACCTGCGGGTCGGCGGCCTCCAGCAGCGCGGGCACGACGGCGGCGAGCGCCGGGCTGTGGTGCCGCACGCCGATCAGGTACGGCCGCGCACACGCGGCGAGCGCGGCCACCGCCTCCCGCGGGTCGACAGCTGCATCGATAGCTGGGTCGATAGCTGCGTCGAGGTGTGCGGCGCTGGGTCCGGGGCTGGGTGCGGCGCTCACCGCAGGCTCTCCCGCAGGTCCCAGAGGCGGCGCCAGAGCGCGGAGCCGTCCTCGGCGCGGCGGCGCACCGGCCCGTCCCAGTAGCCGAGCAGCCGGCCGTGGTCGGCCGGGTCGTCCTTGTGGACGGCGCCGAGCAGGTGCCCGGGCACCAGGTCCAGGACGTCGGCGCCGGCGAAGTACGCGCGGGCGAGACCGAGCGAGGAGGCGACGTTGACGGCCTCGGCGGTGGACATCACCGTGCCGGGCCGCTCGACGTCCCAGCCCTCGGCGGAGCGTCCGGTGCGCAGGTCCCGGAAGACCGTGACCAGCACGTCGAGGACGGCGTCGTCCACGCCGAAGGCGGCGCCGGCCCGCTGCACGGCGGCGGTGGCCTGGCCGCGGACCAGCGACATCTCGGCCTCGGCGTCGGCGATCGGGTGGACGGTCTCGAAGTTGAAGCGGCGCTTGAGCGCGGCCGACATCTCCGACACGCCACGGTCGCGCAGGTTGGCGGTGGCGACCAGGGTGAAGCCGGGCGCGGCCGCCACGAAGGAGTCCGCGGTGCCGGCGAGCTCGGGCACGCTCAGCCGGCGGTCGGAGAGGATCGACACCAGCGCGTCCTGCACCTCGGGCAGGCAGCGGGTGATCTCCTCGATCCGGGCCACCCGCCCGGTCCGCATCGCGGTCATCACCGGTGAGGCGACCAGGGCTTGCGGCGTCGGGCCCTGGGCGAGCAGCAGCGCGTAGTTCCAGCCGTAGCGGAAGGCGTCCTCGGTGGTGCCGGCGGTGCCCTGGACGGTGAGGTCGCTGGTGCCGCTGACCGCGGCGGCGAGCAGTTCGGAGAGCATCGACTTGGCGGTGCCGGGCTCGCCGACGAGCAGCAGCCCGCGTTCACCGGCCAGGGTGACCACGCAGCGCTCCACCAGGGCGCGTTCGCCGACGAACTTCGGCGCGATCACCAGCTTGGCCGGGAGTTCGCCGTCCTTGCGGCGGCGCGGCGCCAGGGTGAGGGCCTGGCCCTCGCTGCCGCAGACGAAGGTCACCACGGCACTCGGGGTGAGCACCCAGCCGGGCGGTCGGGGCCCGTCGTCGTGGGCGGCGAGGAAGGCGAGTTCGGCGGCGTGGCGCTCCTCGGCGGGCAGCAGCTGCCGGGGTGCCGGCTGTTCGGCGGTCTTGGGCATCGCGGTCCTTCAGGTTTTCAGGTGTTCGGGTGTTCAGGCTGGGGACGGGACGGGCCCGGGCGGTCAGCGGCGTCGGCCGCGCCGCGCCTTCAGCTCCTCGAAGCGCGGCAGGTCCCCGTCGAGCAGGCGCTGCCAGGCTCTGCGGTAGAGCGCCTCGGCGGGCCTGGTGGGCACCAGGAGGTCCAGCGGTGCACCGCGGCCGCCGATCTCCTCCAGCAGCGGCAGCTTCCACAGCTCCAGCGGCAGGATCGGCGAGCGCAGCTCCGCCCAGCCGCCGGGGAGGAAGAGCGAGCGGCCGGCCCGGCTGCGGGAGGCCTCCACCACCAGGTCGGTGGCGACCAGTTCGGCCCGGGCGGCCTTGAGCCGGGCCGGTCGCCAGCCGGTCCAGCGCGCGGTGTTGCGGTCGGTCGGATCGGGCATCGCCAGCAGCATCAGGTAGACGGCGGCGGCGTCCTGCCCCAGGCCGTGCTCGGCCGCGACCGCTCCCACCAGGTCCGGCACCGAGTGGGACGGGTTCTGCGGCCACCAGGTGCCGTCGGCGCCGCGCGCACCCCCCGCCGGCTCCCCCGGGTCGGCGAGCTGCGCCGCGAAGGCCGCCGAGTGGCAGAGCCGCAGCGCGACCTCGGCGGGCAGCGGCACCGCGCTCTGCGGCCGCAGCACCGGCAGGTACGGGTCCTGCCCGGCGGAGTCCAGCAGCGCCGTGCGGATGCCCGGAGCGGGCTGCAGGTCGTGGGTGGCCAGCACGACCGCGCCGTAGCGCTCGTAGCCCTCGCCGGTCTCGGTCGGCGCGCCCGCCACCTGCTGGAAGGCCGTCAGGCTGACGAACCGGTTGAGGTCGAGCAGCAGTTCGGGGTTGGCCAGCCGGGCCCGCAGCGCGGCCAGCGCCGCCGGGAGCGCCGCGCGGACCGGGTCGCCGGCCGGCAGCCGGTGGGCGAGCCAGGCCGTCAGTGCCACCGTGCCGAGCAGGGTGTCGGCGGTGAAGGCATCGGGATTCGGCTCGAGGGGCACGCACCGGTCGCGGCGGACGGTCCAGGCCAGGTCCTGGCTCAACTGCGCGGTCCCGGCCGGGTCCAGCAGCGCGGGCAGCGCGCGGATCGGCGTCCAGCCGGTGCGCACCGCCCGGACGGCCTCGGCGAGCAGCGCCTCGGGCACTGCGGCCCGCCGCCCGACCGCCGCGTTCCACACCTCGGCGGCCGCGTCCGCGTCGGGGCCCTCGCTCCACAGCCGGGCCGGCTCGGCGGGCAGCAGCGCCGCCACCAGGCGCCGGCGCAGCGGCACGTCCAGGCCGCGCAGCTCCTCCTTCGCCACGGCCGCGTCGGCCACCTTGAGGCCGAGCCGGGCGCGGGTGGCGAGCGGCAGGAAGTTGCGCTGGTAGGAGTCGAGTTGCGGCAGCGCCGCGACCACCAGGCCCGCCAGGCCGCCGGAGACCCCGGTGAGCTCGGCAAAGCGCTCGGCCGCCGCCGGGAACCAGGGCGCCGGGCCGCGCTCGGCCGCCTCGGCCAGCGCGGCGGCCGACCGGTCGTCCACCGGCCCGCCGACGGGCTCCGAGGAGAGCACCGAGTACGGCGCGGGGACCGCGAAGAGCCCGGCGGGATCGTGGTGCAGCACAGTGGACTCGGTGTCCCCGCCGGTCAGCACCTCGGAGTCGGCGAACAGCAGGAACGCGCCGCCGCCCAGCGCCAGCAGGGCGTCCTTGCTGCCGTTGCGGACCGAGCCGTCGGCGCCGATCAGGTGACCGGCCGTCAGGCGCAGCCGCTGCCGGCGCCAGCGGGCCGCCCCCTCGGCGCTGGTCAGGCCGAGCCCGTCCAGCTCGCGCAGCAGCTGGAGGAGCACCTCGTGCTCCGCCGACTCGCTGGTCACGGCCGCGCGCAGGGCGACGACGGGGGCGAGCGCCGGTAGCGCCGTCCAGGCCAGGCACTCGTGCGGCAGGGCGGAAGCATCGACGTGCAGCAGGCCCGGTACGGCCTGCGCGCGGGAGGCCGCCGCGAGGAAGGCCAGCTGCTCGCTGATGTAGCGGGTGCTCGACCCGGACCAGCCGGTGGTGCAGCCGAGGCCGTTCAGCGCCTCGCGCAGCTGCTGGTCGGTGGGACCGGTGGGCTCGGCGGAGGGTTCACCGATCCCGGCGAGCTTGTCCGCCAGGCGCTGCGCGACCCCGGCCAGCGCCTGCTGCTGGGTGGCGGCGAAGCGCAGCACCCCGGCGATGCCGGCCACCAGCGCGTCGTCTCCGACCTCGGGCAGCAGCGAGCGGACCGCCGCTGTCAGCGCCTCGGGCTGCGGCGTGCGGACCACCGCCGTCAGCGCCTCCGGCTTCGCCGCGTCCGCCGCGCAGGCGGCCTTGAGCAGTGCGGCGGCGGTCTCGGCGTCGAGCCGCCGCAGAGCGGCCGATCCCTGCGGATCGCGCGGGCGCAGGCAGTGCCAGAAGCGGACGGGGGGCAGGATCAGGCTGCCCTCGGCGAACGCGCCGGGGGCGTCGTCGGTGCGGGCCACCGAGGTGGTCACGCCGTCCTGGTCGACCAGGCGGATGCTGTAACCCTCCCGGACGACGGCCTGCGGCTGGTCGGTGCCGGGGAAGAGCACCATGCTGTTCGGCACGGCCTCGCGCAGGGTGACGGAGCGTCCGCCCAGGTCCTCGCCGCGGACCGTCCCGTCGGGGTGGCGCACGGTGCGCCAGCCGAGCAGCCCGTCGACCGGGGCCGCGCAGGGGGAGGTCTCGGCCGTCGGGTGGGGCCGCAGCCAGCCGGAGCGCAGGGTGCTGCCGGACGGCGCCTCGCGCAGGGCGTCGGCGAGGAAGCCGGGCAGCGAGGCGCGGCCGAGCGCGCCGGTGGCGGGGTCGTACTCGTGCCAGCCGGCGCGGGTGTCGGCGGCCGTCTGCGCCCAGACCCAGAACGAGGTGCCGTCGCCGATCAGCGCGCGCTCGGGCGGCACGGCGGTGTCCCCGACGTGGACGACCCCGCCGCCGGTGGCCCGGCCACTGCCCGGCAGCGGCAGGCTGTAGGTGCGCATGGTGCCGAGGAAGGTCATCCGGGTGCCGCGCGGGGAGGCGTTCTCGGCCAGCGTGAACACCCGGTCGGCGGCGGTGTGCCAGTACCCGGTGAGCTGATGGTTGTTCTGGCGCGAGGACCAGTGGACGAGCAGCGAGCCGTCCACGTAGTGGAAGCCGGGGTCGCGGCGGCTGTCGCCGGCCGGGATCCGCAGATCGTGCGTCAGCACGGTGCCCCGCTCGTCGATCACCCGGGCCTGCTGGGGGCCGGCGACGACCAGGTGCGGCCAGGCGTCCGCGACCACCAGATCCTCGACGTCCTTGCGGGCGACCAGCGAGGCCACCGCCTCCTCCCAGGCCGGCCAGCCCAACTCGTCCAGCACACCGGCCCGCAGCGTGCGGGCGAGCACCGTCGACAGGTCGGTTTCGGCCGCCGCCCGCACCTCCCGCTCCGCCAGCACCAGGACCTCGCCCGGCAGCCAGCTCAGCCGGCGCAGCGCGTCGGGGAGGTTCGGCAGCCCGGTGGCCGAGGACTGCCGGGCGACCTCGGCCATCCAGCCCGCCAGCAGCGGTCGGCCGCCGGGCGAGCGGGCCAGGACGCCGAGCGCCGTGCGGCCGTCGTGGTCGTCGCCGATCCGCAGCGCACCGCGGTGGAACGCCGGAGCGAACCGGTCGTCGGCCGCCAGCGCGAGCAGGTCGCGCCGGTCCTCCTGCAGGGCCCACTCCTCCAGCCGGAGCGTGCACGTGTCCGCGGGGTCGGCGACCGGCAGTCCCAGCGCCAGCAGGAGGTCCAGCAGATCGACATCGCTGTCGGTGACGCGCACCGAGCCACCGCCGCAGGCGAGTTCGGTGTGCAGGAGGCCGGCCATCCGCTCCACCAGCGGGTAGAGCGCCTCGATGCGGCAGACCCGGTTCCAGCGCGCTCCGCGCCAGGCGAGGAAGCGCTCCAACCAGCCGGCCGTGCCGTCGGCCGGCCGCTCGGCGGCCGGCCGCTCGGCGGCCGGCAGCGCGCCGTCGCACAGCCCGTCGGCGGCGCCGGACTCCATCAGCACCTCCAGCCACAGGGCGGGCAGATCCTCGTCGTCGTCGCCGGGCATCAGGTCCAGCAGCGCCCCGCGCAAGGTGCGCTCCCGCCGGGCCAGGGCCACCAGGGCCTGGCGGTGGCCGCGCCACCAGCCGGCGGGGGCGCGCAGGGTCGCCGGCAGGGCCAGCAGCTCGGTCAGGTAGGCGCCCTCCGCGAGGTCCGGGTCGCTGCCCGCGGCCCGGGCCAGCCGGCGCAGGTCGGTGGCCATCTGCGCGGACGGCGGCAGACCGCCCGCCGTCCGGCGCAGGCACAGCAGCCGGAACCGTTCGAAGGCCTGGTCCGCCGGCACCCGGGCGGCGAGCTCCCTCGCGTAGCCGGAGAGCACCTTGACGGGCAGCGCGCCGGCCAGCGCGAACTCCAGGAAGACGGCGTCCAGCCGGTCCTCGTCCAGCGCCAGGCCGTGCTCGGCCTCCACCCGGCGGGCCCGGCCGAACAGCTGCGCGGCGTAGCCGGCGTTCTCCAGGGCGAGGAAGACCCGGCCGGCCTGCTCGTAGAAGGTGGGCAGGAAGTGCGGTACGGCGGTGCCCAGTTGCGCGGCGAGCTGCTGGTACGCCTCCAGGGCGGCCTTCGGCTTGGTCCGCGCCTGGCGGGCGATCCGCTCCAACTCCGGCATCAGGCCCAGCGCGTGGTGGCCGTCCGCCGGGTGGTGGGCGAGCACCCACTCGGGGAAGCCCAGCGCCTGGCGCAGGCCGAGGCCGACCTCGACCGGCTCGACGGCCGGCTCAAGACCGAGGTAGCCGGCGGCCACGTCCTCGGCCGCGCCCAGCTCGGCGGCGACCAGGCGCACCACGACCCGGTCGTGCAGCGCCGGGTGGCGGTAGCTGCGCGCGGTCAGCGGCACCGCGCGCTCGCCGGCGCCGCGCGTGCCGGGCGGCAGCACCGCGCCGGCGTGCAGCAGGTCGACGGCCTGGCGCTCGGTCATCAGGTCCGCCATCAGGTCGGTGTCAGTCATGCGTCCTTGCCCTCCTCGACCGTGCGGCCCGCGTGCAGCGCAGCGGCCATCCGCATTCCCTCCGACCAGGCGACCGCTCCGACGTCGCGCAGCGCGATCGTCCGACCGTCCAGGTCACGCCAGCCGAGGCTGCCGGTCTGCGTGTCGCCGTCCCAGTACGGCTCCCCGATCCACACCGCCGCCTCGCTGCTCTGCCCGCCGTCCCGCACCCGGCAGGTGGCGTAGCCGCCCGAGACCCGGTAGCCGAGTGAGGTGGCCCGCCCGGCGAGGCCGAACCGGGAGGGGAACCTGCCGCCGGCGAAGTCCTGGACCTCGGTCGCCTTTTCGGCGAGGCCGTCCGGCTTGCGCCAGACCGCCCGGTGGATCTGGTCGACCGCCTGCGTGACGCCGAGCTCGGCGGCGAACTCCCGCAGGTCGTCGAGGTCGGGGAGCAGCACCGGGTGCGGCAGGGTGACCAGGGAGGGGGAGATCCGCACCGTCTCGCCGTCGAGGTTCACCAGCCGCAACTCCCCCTCGGGGGTGGCGTCCCGGAGGATTCCGACCTCGTCGGGGTCGTCGCCCAGCACGGCCAGGTCGCGCAGCGCCGCCTGCCAGGCCTCGTCCGGCCAGAGCCGGCCCAGCAGCGCGGTCGGCACCGGCAGCGACGACACCATCCAGGCGTCCACCTGCGCGGCGCAGGACGCGGCGTGGCGCTCCAGCCACTGCGCGAGCCGGCTCAGCCGGTCCGCCTCGGGATGCTCCCGGACCGCCTTCGGCAGCGTCTTCAACTGCCGACCGGCGGACCGGCCGCCGGTCGACCGCGCCGTCACCCGGCCCTCCACCAGGGCGACTTCGTAGCCCTCACCCGCCGCAAGCCAACCCATCGCCATCGAATCCCGTCTCGTCTCGTGCTGTGCTGTGTCGTGTCGTCGTCAGAAAGCCGCGCAGCCCGAGGGAATACGACACCTCGGTGCGGCGATGACGGGAACGCTAGCGGTCCCCGCAGACAATCGAACAACGAGGGCCCCCTCCCCTCCCCTCCCCCGCCCCCGCCTCCGCCTCCGGCCGCAGCAGCAGACCTCCATCAGAACTGTCAGTGGTGGTCGATAGCCTGCGGCCATGGCACTTCACCGACTCGATCGTGCGCAGGCACGACGCATCGCCGTCCGGGCCCAACTGCTGGACGCGGGGCGGCCCACCGACCTGCTCACGGTCGTCCGCCGGCTGACCCTGCTGCAGATCGACCCGACGGCCGCCGTCGCGCCGAGCGCGGACCTGGTCGCCTGGAGTCGCCTGGGCTCGGCGTATCGGGCTGAGCAGCTCCAGCAGGGCCTCGAACAGGACCGGACGCTCTGGGAGTTCAACGCGATGGTGCGGCCGATGGAGGATCTGCCGCTGTACCTCGCCGATATGAAGGGCCCGCCCCAGCGCGAGAAGTCGCGCGGGTGGCTGGCGGCCAACGGGCGGTTCCGACGCGACGTCCTCGACCTGCTCGGTTCGTCAGGCCCCCTGCTGTCGCGGGACATTCCGGACACCAGCGCGGTGGCGTGGCCGTCGAGCGGGTGGACGAACAACCGCAACGTCACGCAGTTGCTGGAGATCCTGCACTTGCGCGGCGAGGTCGCCATCGCCGGCCGCCAGGGGCGGCAGCGCCTGTGGGACCTGGCCGAGCGGGTGTATCCGGCCGACGCGCCCGAGGTCCCCTCGCAGGAGGCGCGCAGGCTCCGGGGCGAGCGGCGCCTGCGGTCGCTGGGGATCCAGCGCGCCCGCGCGGCCGGGTCTCCCAGCGAGCCGGGCGACGTCGGCGAGGCGGGGGAAGAGGCGGTCGTCGAGGGCGTCGCCGGCACCTGGCGGGTCGACCCTGCCGCACTCGACCAGCCCTTCGCCGGGCGGACCGCCCTGCTGTCGCCGTTCGACCGGCTGGTGCACGATCGCGGGCGGCTGCGGGACCTGTTCGAGTTCGAGTACGTGCTGGAGATGTACAAGCCCAAGGACAAGCGGCGGTGGGGCTACTTCGCCCTGCCGATCCTGCACGAGGACCGGCTCATCGGGAAGGTCGACGCGGTGGCGGACCGCAAGGCCGGCACGCTCGTACTGAACGCCGTGCACGAGGACGTCGCCTTCACCGCGTCCATGACCGAAGCGGTGCGGCACGAGATACAGGAGCTGGCAGCCTGGCAGCAGCTGCGCGTCGCGTAGAGCCGGCAGCGGGGAACCCGCGACCACGAGCTGTTCAGACGGCGGTCGCTCGGGCCTCCTCCGGCACCCGGAGGAGGCCCCCCACCTGGTGTGACGCGGGATTGGCGGCGGATAGGCTGGCCGGATGAGCGAGAACCTGCCCCCGTGCCCGAAGTGCTCCAGCGAGTACACCTACGAGCTGGACGCGCTGATGGTCTGCCCGGAGTGCGGCAACGAGTGGACTCCCGCCGAGGCCGCCGTGGACGACCCGAGCCCCTCCGCAGAGCGGGTGGTCAAGGACTCCGTCGGCAATGCGCTGAGCGACGGCGACACCGTCACTGTCGTCAAGGCCCTCAAGGTCAAGGGCAGCCCCTCCGGGATCAAGGCAGGCACCAAGGTCCGCAACATCCGCCTGGTCGACGGAGTCGACGGCCACGACATCGACTGCAGGATCGACGGCTTCGGCCCCATGCAGCTCAAGTCGAGCGTGGTCAAGAAGGCCTGACCCAGCTCACCCCGACGCCACCCACCCGCGGTCGCCCGGCGACCGCGGGTGGGTGGCGCCATAACGGAGGCCGTCGAGGAGCACCCGGACCACGCCCGCTGCCCGTTCCGGCCGCAGGTCGTCAGCAGCAGGGGCCGCCGGACGCGGCCCTCTGGGGCGTCGCATGCTGAGTGGCGGGCTGGGCGGCCGACGTACCCGCCGTCAGGACGACTCCGCCGACCAGCAGCGACACGCCGCAGGCCACGCCGACCACCAGGGCGACAATCTGCTTCTTCATCGTTTCCTCCGTGGATTTCCCAGTCGAACCAAATGATGTTCAGCAAAGCATCATTACCGTCGGCCGTAAGCCGGAAAACAAAAATAAAAGAATTGCCCCGTTTTGTACTTTTAGGGCGACTTGGCGATCCTTTTCCCGATTGCATGCGATGGTGCCAGCCCTATCGACCAGGACTCCGACCGAGCGGGACGCGGCAGAAGTCAGCCGATGCGGCCAATCGGGGGAATCCTCCCGCTCCGGCGGCATAGCCAGGGCTCGTCCTCTGTTGCAGCTGGAGATCGGTGACACAGCGGAGAGGCAACACAGCGGAGGAGCGGACCATGCCCAAGGCAGTGCGGTTCAACGAGTACGGCGGGATCGACGTCCTGCGGGTGGCGGAGGTGCCGCTGCCCGAGCCGGGTGCGGGTGAGGTCCGGGTCAGGGTCAAGGCCGCGTCGATCAATCCCGGCGAGGCGAAGATCCGTTCGGGGGCGCTGCACGCGGTCTGGCCGGCCACCTTCCCGTCCGGCGAGGGCAGTGACCTGGCGGGGGTCGTCGAGCAGGTGGGCAGCGGGGTGACGAGCGTCGCCGTCGGTGACGAGGTCATCGGGTTCACCCATGGGCGGGGCAGCCACGCCGAGTTCGTGGCCGTCGAGGCCGGCAACCTGACGCCCAAACCGGCGGGCGTCCCCTGGCAGGTCGCCGGCTCGCTGTTCGTCGCCGGGACGACGGCCTACGCCGCCGTGCGCTCGGTGTCGCTGCGGCCGGGCGACACCGTCGTGGTGTCCGGGGCTGCGGGCGGCGTGGGCTCCCTGGTGGTCCAACTGGCCAAGCACGCCGGGGCCGAGGTGCTCGGGATCGCCAGTGCGGCGAACCACGACTGGCTGATCGCGCACGGGGTCACACCGATCGCCTACGGCGACGGTCTGGCGGACCGGTTGCGCGCGGCGGCCAAGCCGGTCGGAGCGACGGACTCGGGGCAGATCGACGCGTTCATCGACACCCACGGCGCGGGCTATGTGAAGCTCGCGATCGACGAGTTGGGCGTGGACCCGTCCCGGATCGACACGATCATCGACTTCGCCGCCGCCGAGGAGTACGGGGTGAAGGTCGAGGGCAGTGCGGCGGCTGCCAGCACCGCCGTCCTGGCGGAGCTGGCAGCGCTGGTCGCGGCCGGGGTGCTGGAGGTTCCGATCGCTGCGGAGTTCCCCTTGGCCGAGGTGCGCGCCGCGTTCGAGCAGCTGGAACAGGGGCACACCCGCGGCAAGATCGTGCTGATCCCCTGACCAGCGACCAGCCGCCGACACCAGCCGCCATGCCTGGTCCAGCTGCCGTGGCTAGTCGGCCAGGCGGACGAGCATCTTGCCGGTGTTCGCCCCACGCATCATGCCAAGGAAGGCCTCGGGGGCGCGGTCGATGCCGTCCAGCACGGTCTCCTCGGTGCGCAGCGCGCCGTCGGCGAGCCAGCCGGCCGCCAACTGTGCGTACTGCGGGGCGAGGTGGTAGTAGCTGCCGACCAGCAGGCCGCGCAGGGTGAGCTGCTTGCCGATCACGGCGACCAGGTTGCGCGGGCCCGGGACCGGCTCGGTGGCGTTGTACTGGCTGATGGCCCCGCACAGGGCGATCCGCCCGCCCGGGCGCATCGCGCCGATGGCGGCCTCCAGGTGGTCGCCGCCGACGTTGTCGAAGTAGACGTCGATGCCGTCGGGGGCGGCCTCGGCGAGCTGCTCGGCCAGCGAGCCGGCCCGGTAGTCGATGGCGGCGTCGAAGCCGAAGTCCTCGACGAGCTTCTTCGCCTTCTCCGGCCCGCCGGCCGAGCCGATGACCCGCGAGGCGCCGAGCAGGCGGGCGATCTGCCCGGCGACCGAGCCGACCGCTCCGGCGGCGCCGGAGACGAAGACGACGTCGCCCTTGGCCACCGGTGCCACCTCGGTCAGGCCGGCGTAGGCCGTCAGACCGGGCATGCCCAACACGCCGAGGTACGCGGAGGCCGGGGCGAGCGAGACGTCGATCGGCATGACCGCCGCGGCGTCGACCACGGCGTACTCGCGCCAACCCAGCTGGTGCAGCACGGCAGTGCCGACCGGGACGGCGGCGGCCCGCGAGGCCACCACGGTGCCGGTCGCGCCGCCGCTCAGCGGCGCCCCGAGGTCGAAGGGGGCGATGTAGGAACCGGTGCCCGCGTTCATCCGCCCGCGCATGTAGGGGTCGACGGACATCCAGGTGTTGCGCACCAGCAGCTGACCTTCGCCGAGCTGCGGGATCGCGCTCTCGACGAGGGCGAAGTTCTCGGCGGTGGGCTCACCGACAGGACGGGATGCCAGCTGGATCTCGCGCTGGACGGTCGGGGCGTTGGTCATGGCTGTTCTCCTGGGATCGGGGCGGGGGGCGTCAAGCACCGGTCGGCACTGTTGGCACTGTTGGCACTCCGCAGTACTTGACCTCTCGTTCCAGAACGTACAGATTCTGGAACGAGAGGTCAAATATGTGCACCGACCACCCCGCGGCTTGGGTACGGTAGGGGCCATGGGAAGACCGCGGACGTTCGACGAAGAGGCGATCCTGGACCGGGCGATGCTCCTGTTCTGGCGCAAGGGCTACGAGGCCACGAGCATGAACGACCTGGTGGAGGAGCTGGAGCTGGGTCGGGGCTCGATCTACGCGGCGTTCGGCGACAAGCACCGCCTGTTCATCCAGGCACTCGGCCGCTACCTCGGCCGCCAGGCCGATCTGCTCGCCTCCGCGCTCGACGACCAGCAGCCCGCACTGCCGCAACTGCGACGCCTCTTCGAGACGCTGCTGCACTCGGAGTCGGCCTGCAGCGGTGCGGGCTGCTTCAGCGTCAACAGCATCGCCGAGCTCCTCCCGGGCAACCTCGGCGTCGCGGAACTCGCCCGCGCCAGCCTGCGCAGCGCCGAGGACGCGTTCACCGCGCAGCTCGAACGGGCGCGAGCAGCCGGTGAACTCACCGCCGCCGTGAGCCCGCGCGAGGCCGCGCGCCTGCTGGTCGCGCTCATCCAGGGCCTGCAGATCCTGCGCAAGGCCGATCCGGACCCGGCCCGCCTCGCCGCCTCGCTGGATGCGGCCTTCGCGCTCATCACGAGCCCGCAGCCGGCCGCCGCCCCCGCATCCGTTCCCGCAGCCGTTCCCACAGCCTGACGCTCAGTCAGCCCTGGTCGGCCGCCGACGCCGCTCGCCGGGCCAGCACCGTGAGGGCCGTCTCCCCCCAGCGCAGTGTCTCCTGCTCGAAGGAGACGCCACGTAGCAAGGTGAGGTAGGGACCGATGTGTTCGGCCTCGGCAAGGTAGGCGTCCTCGCGGCGACCGTCCAGCAGCCGCTCGCGCAGGCGCTCGTAGCGGGCGAGCTTGGCCCGCGACCACTCCATCCGCTCCGCGACGGCCACCCGTACGGCGTCGAGATCGCCCCGGTCGGCGGCCTGCACCTTGACCAGCAGCTCGTCCCGGATCGCGGTGGGCCGCGCCGGCTCCGCGGTGAACGCGTGCAGCGCGCGACGCCCGGCCTCGGTCAGCGAGCACAGCCGCTTGTTGGGTCGGCGCTCCTGCTCCACCACCCGCGTCCGGATCAGGCCGTCGCCCTCCATCCGCTCCAGCTCCCGGTAAAGCTGCTGCGGCGTCGCCGACCAGAAGTTCGCCACTGACGCGTCGAAGCGCTTGGCCAGGTCGTAGCCGGAGGCCTCGCCCTCCAGGAGCGCCGCCAGGACCGCGTTTCGCAGAGACATGTAGACAACGTATCAGGGCGCGATTATTCTCCGATGCACCTAATCAACAAGTTGAATAGAGGCGCCGGATGCACCCCTTCCGCAAGGCCGTCGAGGCCCACGACCACCAGGCAATCCCGGCCCTGCTGGCCGAGGACGCCGCCTTCCTCAGCCCGGTCGCCTTCGCTCCCTACCAGGGCCGAGCCATGGTGGCGGCGATCCTGCGCGGGGCCGACCGGGCGTTCGAGGACTTCCGGTACGTCCGGGAGATCGCCGACGGCAACAGCCTGGCGCTGATGTTCAAGGCTCGCATCGGCGAGCGGGAGGTGCACGGCTGCGACTTCCTGGAGCTCGACGAGGAGGGGCTGATCAAGGAGTTCTGTGTGATGGTCCGACCGCTGTCGGCCGCGAACGCGCTCGGCGAGGCGATGCGGGTGCAGTTCGAGATCATCCGGCGCGAACTCCTGGAGGACGGACCCGCCTGACGCCGGCGGTCCCCCACCCCCACCGCTCCCTACCTCTGCGACGCCGCCACCAGGAAACAGGCGAACGCCGCCACCGCCGCCCAGGTGCGCACCGTGTCCAGCCGCTCCCAGCGGCGGATCAGCTCCCGCCAGTTCTGCGGCAGCGCACCGGGCTGCCAGTCGAGCACCGCCGCGTTGATCGGCACGGTGCCACCGAAGGTGGCCAGCGTCCAGACGACCATCGCCAGCACCGCCGCACAGCGGAAGCCGAGCGCGATCCCGGAGTTGGCGCCCGCGCCGGCGCCGGCGCCTGTGCCGTAGAGGGCCGTGACGACCACCCCGGACACGATCGTCGGCAGGTAGGCGGCCGGCACCACGACACGCAGGGTCCGGATCAGCGCCTGGCGCAGTTGCAGCTGCGCACGCTCCTCCAGGGCTGCGAGCGGTCCGCGCACGCCGAAGCGGACCACGAACTCCATGCCTGCCAGCAGGCCGGCGAAGAACAGGTTGACGAACTCGACGAACTCAACGATGCGCGCAGCCATGCATCATGCCTTTCCAGCTCAATCTTACCGTCACTGAACCTTTACTGTAGCAGTAAGCATTCAGGCGCTGGACTATCCTGTCGCCATGAGCGCACGAACAGTGGACTGGGCAGCACTGCGCGGCCCCAGGATCGGGGCACCAGAGGCCGAGGGACTGCGCGAGCGCAAAAAGCGGCTGCTGCGCCAGGAGTTGTCCGACACCGCGACAGAACTCTTCGTGGAGCGGGGATTCGAGGCCGTCCGCGTCTCGGAGATCGCCGAGGCGTGCGGGGTGTCGGAGAAGACGGTGTTCAACTACTTCCCCACCAAGGAATCCCTCGTCCTGGACCTTCCGGACGCCACCATGGCCGCCCTGCGCATCGACCTGGCCAACCGGGACCTCCCCCCGGTCGAAGCCGCACGCCAGATCCTGGCCGACGAGTTGGGCGCCCTGACGTCCTGGCTCGGCACACAGGCCGACCCGGTCCAGGCCGTCGCCAGGTTCCAGCGCTTCGGCGCCCTGATCCACAGCACGCCGTCCCTGCGCGCCCACCAACGCGACATGACGGACCGCCTCATCGCGGTAGCCGCCGAGACCCTGGCCGAACGGATCGGCACCAGTCCCGACGCCCCCGAACCCCAATTGGCCGCCACCGCCCTGCTCGGACTCTGGCAGATCCAGTTCCGGGCCCTGCGCAAGTACCTGGACGACACTCGCACCCCCGCCCAGGTCCGCGAGGCGGTCACCGCCGACGTCCACCGCGCCGCGCACCTGCTCGACGACGGACTCGCCACCTTCGCCGTCATCCCGCTTCGGCCGCCTCGATGACGACCGGGCGCACCGAGCGCACCGGACACCACCGTGTACCCGCTCGCACCGAACGGCTCGCGTTCCGCCGGATGTCCGCAGCCGACCTCGACGACATGGCCGCACTCCTCGGCGACCCGGAGGTGATGCGGTACTACGCCCGCGCCAAGGACCGCACCGAGGCGATGGCCTGGATCGACTGGAACCAGCGCCTCTATCAGCAGGAGGGCTTCGGCCTCTGGCTGATCACCCTTCAGGCCACCGGCGAGTTCGTGGGCGACTGCGGCCTGACCCCCCAGGAAGTCGAAGGCACCCTCGACATCGAGCTCGGCTACCACATCCGCACCGCCCTCCAGGGACGCGGCTACGCCACCGAAGCAGCCGCAGCCTGCCGCGACCACGCCCGCGAAGTCCTCGGCACCAAGCGCCTCATCGCCATGATCCACCCGGACAACACACCGTCCCAGCGGGTGGCCCAGAAGGTCGGCCTCTCCTACGAACGCGACGCCGTATCCCGAGCAGGCCTACCGATCCAGATCTACGCAGCGCAGCTCTGACCCCCGCGCGGCCCCTGCCCCTCCCCCGCAACCGGTGCACCGAACACCCGAGCCACCCAACCGTCCAGTCGGTTGCCGAACGCCCCGGCGGAATCCACTCCGCTGCTGGAAGAGTCCCGAAGTCATCGCCGTCGACCACATAGTCCACATCGGCCCAGCCCCCTCGGAACAGCACCACCGACAACTCGGCCTCCCCTGAGCGTGAGAGGACGACTCCGACCGAGTCAGGCGCACTGACCCGCGACCTGTCGTCTGGCTGTCTCCGGGGCGCCGGAACAGGATCAGGAAGTCGATCCGGCCGACTTTGAGATCCCCGGGGGATCCGCGGGTGACGTCGGGTGATCAGTGGCGGGCCGAGGCGAGGAGGCGGCGTAGTGCGGCGTGGGCCGGTGGGCCCCAGGTGTGATTTTGTCGGGTTGTATGGGTTCAGGCACAGATCCCGTGAAGTGAATCAGGTCCCGGTCATCCGGCCAGACGGCGCCTGGCAGCCCGGGCAGAGCACGGGGACGTCCCGCACCTCCATGTACTCGACCTGTATTCCGGCGAGATGCGGAAGCAGAAGGACCAGTTCTTCACACGCAGCCGGCATCCACCCGTAGATGACGAAGCGTCACCGGCGCACAGAAGCACGATCGGCTGCACGGAATCCGTGCCTGAACTGTTGTACGAGAGCCACGTTTTCGTTGGATCGGGGCCGGTGGATCTTCGGTGAGATTGGGAGCCATCCGGTGTGATGATGTGCGACATGCCGCTTTTGGAGTAATCGGAAGCGGTAGGCCGTTTGGCCGTCACGCTGTGCTTGTTGATCACGGTCCAGGTCAGGGAGACCGATGGTGCACAGGTCGCGTGAAGTGCTGTTCGAGAGGATCCGCCAGGCCCACCGGGAAGGCTTGTCAGGGCGGGAACTGGCGGCGCGGTTCAAGGTCTCGCGGAACACGGTGAAGCAGGCGATCGAGTCGCCGTTGCCGCCGAAGCGGAAGTCGCCTCCCCCGCGGGCGAGCGTGCTGGAGCCGGTGAAGGCGCTCATCGACGCGATGCTGCGCGAGGACGTGGACGCACCGCGGAAGCAGAAGCAGAAGCACACGATCGTGCGGATCATGGAGCGTCTGGCAGCGGAGCACGACTTCGAGCTGGCCCGGCAGACCACGGTGTGGGAGTACGTCAGCAAGCGGCGGCCTGAGATCAAGTCGGAGGCGCTGGAGGGGCGGCGGCATCTGGAGGGTGTGGTCCCGCAGGCGAAGCGTCCGGGTGAGGAGGCGGAGGTCGACTTCGCGGACTTCTGGCTGGATCTTTCCGGGCAGCGCCGCAAGTGCGTGCTGTTCACCCTGCGCCTGTCCTACTCCGGCACGGCTATCCACCGCGTCTACGCGACCGCCTCGCAGGAGGCGGCCCTGGAAGGCCACGCGGAGGCGTTCGCAGTGCTGGGTTGGGTGCCGTCGGTCCACATTCGGTACGACAACCTCAGACCGGCGCTCAAACAGGTCTTGTTCGGGCGCTCGAGGCTGGAGTCGTCCCGGTGGGCTTCGTTCAAGTCGTGTTACCAGTTCTCGGCGTTCTACTGCGCGCCGGGTGAGGCCGGGGCACATGAGAAAGGCGGCGTCGAACACGAGGGAGGCCGGTTCCGCCGCAAACACATGGTCCCGCCGCCCCGGGTCGACGCGCTGGCGGTACTGAACGAGCGCCTGGCCGCGATCGACGTCGCGGAGGACGCCCGGCACATTCACGGCCGGCCGACCTCGATCGGGTTCGATTTCGAGCAGGAACGCGACCTGCTCCGCCCGCTCCCTGCGGACGACTTCGACTGCGGGATCGGCCTGACGCCCGTGGTTGCGCGCAACAGCCGGGTCACGGTCCGTCAGGGCTACTACTCCGTCCCGGCGAAGTTCATCGGGAGCAAGGTGCGCATCAAGCTGCGGGCCAACGAGCTGTGGGTGTTCGACGGCCGCCAGGTCGTCGCCCGCCACCCGCGTCTGACCCGCCGTTACACCTACCACGACTTCCTGGACCACTACCTGGAGATCCTGCTGGTCAAGCCTGGCGCGTTCGCCGGCGCGTCCGCGCTCGCCCAGGCCCGCGCCGAGGTCTCCTTCACGAAGGGCCACGAGGCGTTCTGGGCAGCGGCCAAGCAGAAGGTCGGGGACCGCGAGGGCACGAGGATGCTGATCGAGGTGCTGCTGCTGCACCGCCAGCTTCCCGCCGCCGCCCTGGTCCAGGGGGTGGCGACCTGCCTGCGGATCGGATCGGTGAGCACGGACCTGGTCGCGATCGAGGCCCGGCCACCCAGGAAACCCTCTCCACGGCCGCCTCTAAATGATCAGCGAAGACCCGGCGATCCCACGTCCTGGTTCAGGCCGCACCAGACATCCCGGATACGCGCTGAAAACTCCGATCGGCCCCTTCTACGGGTCCGGCCTACCCGACCATTCCCTGCGTGAAGAGACGAGCAACATGCAAAAGCCGCCCTGGATCCTCATGTACCACTCCATCGATACAGCCGAATTCGATCCTCATATGATCTGCGTCTCCCCGAGGCAGTTTTCAGCGCAGATGGAGTGGCTCTCCCGCCGTGGCTTCAGGGGGGTCAGCATGGCCGAGTTGCTGCAGTCCCGGGATCCTGCCGCCAATAAACTGGTCGGACTGACCTTTGACGATGGCTACGAGGATTTCCTGGGCAACGCACTGCCCGTGCTCGAAAAGCATCGCTTCACGGCCACAGCCTTTGTTATTGTCGAGCGGCTTGGCGGCTATAATGACTGGGACTTCTCCAGTGGCGCCGACAAACGCAAGATCATGTCTGTCGAGCAAGTGAGGGAACTGGCTTCAACCGACATTGAAGTGGGCTCGCACAGCCTCACGCACCGGCACTTGCCCGAGATCTCCGACAGCGAGGCTGAAGCTGAGATCACCGGGAGTCGAATGGCTCTTGAGCGGATCACTGGCAAGCCGGTCCTTGGCTTCTGCTATCCGTACGGCTCGGTCGACGCCAGGATCTCCGCAATGACCCAGCAAGCAGGGTACCGATACGCCTGCGCCACTAAAGCAACAATCCAGCCTTCGGGTCATACGATTCCACGCTGCTTTGTCGGGGAGCGCGACACGCCGTTGCGGCTCACACTCAAACGTATCCGCCACCTCGCCGTCACCCGCCAATAGCGCCAGATGAACAGAACGCGCAGTCGCACCCCTGGAGTAAGATAATGAGGATCCTCCATATCATCACCGGTCTGGCCGCAGGCGGAGCGGAACAGCAACTGCGGCTTCTGCTGCGAAACATGCCGGACGATCATCACTGCGAGGTCGTCACATTGGAAAACCCGGGGACGGTAGCAGAAGGAATTCGACAGGACGGCACTCCGGTCACACATCTGGCGATGCGGGGGAATCGGGACATCGCCGCACTCTTCAAACTGGCCGGCTTCATCCGTCGAGGGCGCTTCGACATCGTCCACACTCACCTGTACCGCTCCTGTGTCTACGGCCGCCTGGCAGCCCGGCTCGCGGGGGTCTCAACGATTGTGGCAACTGAGCACTCACTGCTGAAGAACTCAATTGAGGGACGCAGTACAACCGTGGGAGTCAGACTTCTATACACCGCGACAGAACGGCTTGGAAGCTGCACCGTAGCCGTTTCCAGTGAAGTCTCGGAGTGCCTGAGCAGCTGGGGAATCCCGGCTCAGCGGATCCGGAAAATCGCGAACGGAATCGATGCTTCCGCCTACACGTCTACATCGGTCGAGCACGCAAAATCGCGGAGAGAGGTGCGCACGCAACTGGGAATCCCACTCGATTCCTACGTGATCGGCGGGGTAGGTCGACTGGTTCCGGGCAAACAGTTCGATGTGCTCATCGACGCCCTGGCCTCCATGCCAGCCGCTCTGTCGGACGGCCGTGTGCCATGGCTGGTTCTGGTGGGCGCGGGGCAGCAGCTTGACGCACTGACCCGCCAGGCCCGCGAAGCACAGCTGGCCGACCGGACCGTATTCCTTGGTGAGCGTGACGACGTATCACGCCTCCTGACTGCCCTGGATGTCCTCGCGGCCCCGTCCATTGTCGAAACCTTCGGACTATCTCTCCTGGAGGCCCTGGCGGCCGGCCTCCCGGTCGTCTACACGAGCGGACCATCACTGGCTGAACTCCCACGGCATTACGCAGGACACGCCTACTATTCGCCTTCGGACGGCCGTAGCTACGCTTCTCGCCTGTCCACGGTAGCTGCGGAATGCGTGCCTCCCCTGACGCCACCACCGGTCGTGGGCATGTACGACATCTCCCAAGTCGCCGACGAACTCACATGCCTCTACGCCGAACTCGTCGCGCGTCGCTAATCCCGCAGTTGGCCGCCCAGGCAACAAGGACCAGCCAACGAAGAGTAACCCTGGGGGCGGGCCCGTCCTGGCCGTGACTTGTCAGGGAGACGGCCAACGGGCCCGCAGTCACAAGCTACCGAAACTCAAAACTCCGACAGTCTCAGGGACACGCCCCGATCCGGAAGATCACCCGATCAGAGGCCCCCAGAGCCACCGGAAAATACGAACCACGGTCGAGTACATCGACGTCACGAACGGCCCTATCCTGGCACCGGCTTCCACCGAAGGCGTGGTACCCATACGAGTCGGTGAAATCACCAGGTGGGCTTCCGGGGTCGCGGGAACCGTTCTCGGTGTGGGTCATGCGGAGCAACGGTAGTCGGGCGGTGGCGCGGGTCGCGCGCACCGGCTGATCGGTCAGTTTCGGAGAAGCGGCCGCCCGCACCCCGCGCCTACCGTGGGATCACCGGCGCAACCCGCAGGGCCGCCGCAGGACCATCCCGAGACACAGGAGTACCCACGTCATGAGCACTGGCATCAGCGTCATCCTTTACCACGTCAAGGACCTGGACCGGGCCAAGGCGCTCTTCGGTACGTTCCTCGGCGTCGAGCCGTCGACGGACTCGCCGTACTACGTCGGCTTCGAGCTCGACGGGCAGCAGATCGGCCTCGTGCCCGACGCCCACGAGAGCGGCCTCTCCGGCCCGGTCTGCTTCCGCGACGTGCCCGACATCGCCGCCGCCCGCCAGGCCCTCCTCGCCGCCGGCGCCGAGTCCCACGAAGAGCCGCACGATGTCGGCGGCGGCATGCTGGTCGCCTCCGTCAAGGACGCGGACGGCAACGTCATCGGGCTCCGCCAGCTGCCGTGACCCCCTGACGCGGGCCAGGCGGGAACGAGAGCGAGATGCCACACCCGAACAGACAGGCGGGTGTGGCATCGCGCTGTCCTTGCCGGGCCGGCCGGGGCGGGGTGATCAACTCCGCGGGATCGCGGACAGCTCGGCCGCCGCGGCGGCCAACAGCAGGTCCAGGGCGGCCGGGTAGGCGCTGATGTTCATCCGGGCGACCAGCAGGTCGGCGGTGGCGGCGATGTGCGGGTGCGTCTCCTGCGGCAGACCGGCGTAGGTCGCCTGCCACATCTCCTCGTCCGACCGGCGCGCCGTCTCCGGGAGCGCCAGCGACGCGGCGTCCAGCGTGGCGAAGGCCAGGCTCTGGTCGATGAAGACGTGGAAGATCCGCACTGCCGCGCGGTCCGGGAAGCCCGCTCCGCGCAGCAGGCCGAGGATCGCCTCGTCGGCGGCGACCTCCTCGGGACGGCCGCTGACGCGGCTGGCGGTCAGCACGGCCGCGTGCGGGTGGGCGAGGTAGGCGGCGTGGACGCGCAGGCCCAGCGCCCGCAGGTCCGCGCGCCAGTCGCCGACCGGTTGCCAGTGCTCCATGGCCCGGCGCATCAGTTCGTCCGCGATGGCGAGCGTGAGGTCGTCCATGCCGGCGAAGTAGCGGTAGACCGCACTGGCGTCGGCGCCCAGTGCCAGCCCGAGACGGCGCGCGGTGAAGCCCTGGGCGCCGTGCTCGCGCAGCATCCGCAGGGCGGTTTCGACGATCTCGGCGTGCGTCAGCACCGTGCCCTGCTTGGTCCGCCTGCGGCGCTGCCGCGCCTGTTCCCGCACCACGGTCTTGGCCATACGGGCAAGCTTACGCCAACGCGGTTGACCTTAATCGGACGGCAGGCGTTCGATGGGGGCATCTCCCGGCCAGGCATCCCTCAGCGGCCAGGCATCCCCCGAGCATCCCCACCGGACGGAGCCCCCCATGCGCATCCTTCTCGTCGGCGCCGGAGGCGTCGGCACCGCGATCACCCGGATCGCGGCCCGGCGCGACTTCTTCGAGCACGTCGTCGTCGCCGACTACGACCAGGCCCGTGCCGAGGCGGCGGTCGCCGCGCTCGGCGAGGCGCGGACCCGGTTCAGCGCGGCGCGGATCGACGCCGCCGACCAGGACGCCGTCACCGCGCTGCTCACCGAGCAGCGCTGCGACGTGCTGCTCAACGCCACCGACCCGCGCTTCGTACTGCCGCTGTTCGAGGCTGCGTTGGCGGCCAGCGCGCGCTACCTGGACATGGCGATGTCGCTCTCCAAGCCGCACCCCGAGCGTCCGCACGAGCTGTGCGGGGTCAAGCTCGGGGACGACCAGTTCGCCCGCGCCGAGCAGTGGGAGCAGGCCGGCCTGCTGGCCCTGGTGGGCATGGGCGTGGAGCCCGGCCTGTCGGACGTCTTCGCCCGCTACGCCGCGGACGAACTGTTCGACGAGATCGAGGAGATCGGCATCCGCGACGGCGCCAACCTCACGGTCGAGGGCTACGACTTCGCCCCCTCCTTCAGCATCTGGACCACCATCGAGGAGTGCCTGAACCCGCCGGTGGTCTACCAGGCCGACCGCGGCTGGTACACCACCGCGCCGTTCAGCGAGCCGGAGGTCTTCGAATTTCCCGAAGGCATCGGACCGGTGGAGTGCGTCAACGTCGAACACGAGGAGGTCCTGCTGGTGCCGCGCTGGGTGGACGCCAAGCGGGTCACCTTCAAGTACGGCCTCGGCGACGACTTCATCGCCAAGCTCAAGACGCTGCACGCCCTCGGCCTGGACCGCACCACTCCCCTCACCGTCGCGAGCAACCTGGGACCGGTCCAGGTCTCCCCGCGTGACGTGGTCGCCGCGGCGCTGCCGGACCCGGCCGGCCTCGGCGAGCGGATGCACGGCAAGACCTGCGCCGGCACCTGGGTCAAGGGCGTCAAGGACGGGCGTCCGCGCGAGGTCTACCTCTACCACGTGGTCGACAACCAGTGGTCGATGCAGGAGTACGGCTCCCAGGCGGTGGTCTGGCAGACCGCGATCAACCCGGTGATCGCCCTCGAACTGGTGGCTTCCGGCGTCTGGTCGGGCACCGGCGTGCTGGGCCCCGAGGCGTTCCCGGCCGAGCCCTTCCTCGACCTGCTGGTCGCCTACGACTCCCCGTGGGGCCTGCGCGAGCAGTAGTCAGCGCACCCCGCTCGGGCGGAACTGGATGCTGATGCGCGGGCCCACCGGGCGGGCCGTCTTGGGGACGCAGTGCTCCCAAGTGCGCTGACAGGAACCGCCCATGACGAGCAGGTCGCCGTGGCCGAGCGAGTGCCGCACGGTCAGGCCGTGCCCGTCGCGTGGTCTGAGCAGCAGCTGGCGCGGCTGCCCGACCGAGAGGATCGCGACCATCGTGTCCTCGCGGGAGCCGCGCCCCGTCCGGTCGCCGTGCCAGGCGACGCTGTCCCGCCCGTCGCGGTAGTAGCAGAGCCCGAGCGTGCTGAACGGCTCCCCGAGCTCCGGCCCGTAGTGGGCGCTGAGCGCCGCGCGGGTGGCGGACAGCACCGGATCGGGGAGCGCGTCGTCCTGGGCGTAGAAGGCGAGCAGGCGCGGGACCGCGACCACGCGGTCGTACATGGCGCGCCGCTCGGCCCACCAGGGGACGTCGACGGCCAGCTTTTCGAACAGCGCGTCCCCGCCGGCCAGCCAGCCGGGCAGCACGTCGACCCAGGCGCCGTGCGCAAGCCGCGTGCGCCGCAGCGCCGCCAGGTCGCCGAGGCCGACCTCGTCGGCGCCGTCCAGCAGGGATCCCTGGAGTTGAAAAGCCATACCGCCAGGGTAGCTCCAGATTCGAACGCCTGCTCGATTAAATGGCGGGCCGACCCACTTCGGGATGCCGTCGGCGCCGACGCTGGCTAGCGTCGGGGCTGGCGTCGAAGGGCGTCGCACGGAACCGGGAGGCCCGAGATGAGTGCTGCCACGCCGGCAGAGCAGCAGGACAGCACGACCGAGGTGGCACTCGCCGAGCACTGGCGGCGTGCGGCGGAGCGACATCTGTCCCCCACCAAGCGGTCACTGCTGGTGACCTGGGTCGCGTTCGGCACCACCTTCGGCACCGCCCGGCTGATCACCCACGGCATCAGGGGCGGCTGGCTGCCGTGGGGCAACATCTCCGCGGGCGGTCGCCATCTGCACCACTACAACATCGGTATCGCGGCACTGGTGGGAGTCGGGCTGGTCGCGGTGCGCGGCGATCAGCGGGCGGTCAGGCACCCCGGCGTGGCCGCCGCCTACGGAGCGGGGACGGCGCTGATCGCCGACGAGTTCGCCCTGCTGCTCGACCTGCAGGACGTCTACTGGGCCAAGCAGGGGCGGGTGAGCGTGGACGTCTCGCTCGGCGTGCTCTCGGCCCTGGGCGCCTACCTGACCGCCGCCCCCTTCTGGCACGAGGCGATCCGCGCGACGCACCACCACCTCCGCGGTAGCCACGGCCGCTGACCGACCGGGACGAGCGGGCTGACCAGGCTGACCGGGCCGACCGGGCTGACCGCTGCGCCAAGGTCGTTCAGCGGCCGCCGTCCGTCGCCGGGATGCCCACGAAGTTACGTGGACATGAAGACTTTTCAGGGCCCTGTCGCATGCTCCGACGGACCGTCAGACTGCTGGCATGCAGACGTTTCTACGCGCGTTGAAGTCGCGTTCCGCTTCCGTTCTCACCGTCGGCCTGCTGGCCCTGACCCCACTGACGACGTTCGCCTCCGAGGCCCACGCCGACGTCTCCGGCAGCATCTGCCAGAGCGCACTGCCCAGCCAGGCCGACGACACACTCAACCTGATCGCCCAGGACGGCCCGTTCCCCTACAGCGAGGACGGCGAGGTGTTCCAGAACCGCGAGGGCGTCCTGCCCGACGAGTCGTACGGCTACTACCACGAGTACACCGTGACGACCCCGGGCGCGTCGAACCGCAGCACCCGCCGCATCATCACCGGCGAGGCGGCCCAGGAGGACTACTACACCTCCGACCACTACGAGTCGTTCAGCCTGATCGACTTCACCTGCTGAGCGCGGGCATCGCTCGAACCGCGCCGGGCGCAGTACGCCGCCCGGCGCGGTTCGCGGGTTTCGCGGGTTCGCGGCTACCAGAGATCGCCGCTGGTCAGCACATAGACGAAGGGCACCAGCGGGATCAGCGACAGGATGCCCCACGCCAGTTTGCGACCGCCGCTGACATCGCGCCGCGTGGCCAGGTCGATCCAGACCAGTACGACGGCGATGGGGTGGAGGAAGCAGACCAGCAGTTCCAGAACTTTCTTCATAGCTCTCTGATGCCCGCCCCCGCGCTCCCTACACGACGCTGCTCCTCGCGCGCCCCCGGCCCCTCGACGCCTCGGCCACCGGGCGGGCCCGTCAGGCGAGTTGGGCGAGTTGGGCGAGACAAGCGACTCGGGCAGGCTGAAAACCCCGTGCGAGGCGAGGGCGGCCTGGGTAGCGTCGACGCTCATGAACACCACCGACGGTTTACCCGCACGCCCAGCCGAGCGGGCGCTCACCGCACCCACCGTGTCCTGCGTCTTCGTCTGCCATGACGGCCAGGGCCGGCTCCTGCTGGCCCGGCGCAGCGCGGGCGCGCGGGACGAGCCGGGCGCCTGGGACACCGGCGCCGGCGCGCTGGAGCACGGCGAGTCGTTCGAGTCGGCCGTACAGCGCGAGGTCCGCGAGGAGTACGTCGCCGAGGCCCTGGCGGTGGAGACCCTGGGCGTGCGCAACATCCTGCGCGGGGACCCGGTCTCGCACTGGGTCGCGGTGGTCTTCGCGGTCGAGGTGGATCCGGCCCTGGTCGCCCTCGGCGAGCCGCACAAGTTCGACGCTCTCGGCTGGTTCGCCCCCGACGGCCTGCCCGAGCCGCAGCACTCACAACTCGCGCAGACGCTCGCCCTGTTCCGCGACCGGTGGGGCACAGCGGGGCTATGACCCCCGCCGTGCCCCAGCGGCGTGGCGTCAGGAGCCGGAGACGGCGGCGAAGCGGGCGGCGACGTCGTTCCAGTTGACGACGTCCCAGAGCTTCGCGTACACGGCCCCTTTCGAAGTCGAGATCATCGTGCCGGGATCACACTATTGCGAGTTACTTGCAACTGCACTGATGATGGTTCAGCTCGCACCTCGCGTGTAGCCGCCCCCGGAGGGAACGCATCCATGAGCAGCAGCGCCAGCACCGCCACGAGGGACCCGGTCAGCGTCGGCTGGCGCGCCGCCGCCGCCTCGATGAGCCGGCGGGAGTGGACCAACCTGGCCGGCATGGCCGGCTTCATCACCGCGCTGCACGTCATCGGCTGGTTCACGCTGGTCGCGATCGTCGCGCCCCAGCACCTGAGCCTGGGCACGAAGGGCTTCGGCATCGGGATCGGCGTGACCGCCTACACCCTGGGCATGCGGCACGCCTTCGACGCCGACCACATCGCGGCCATCGACAACACCACCCGCAAGCTGATGCAGGAGGGCAAACGGCCACTGTCGGTGGGCTTCTGGTTCTCGCTGGGCCACTCCACCATCGTCTTCGGCCTGGCGTTCCTGCTCTCGATCGGCGTCAAGGCGCTGGCCGGACCGGTGCGGGACGGCAACTCCCACCTGCACAACGTCACCGGGCTGATCGGCACCACGGTGTCGGGCACCTTCCTCTACGTCATCGCCGCCATCAACCTGGTCATCCTGGCCGGCATCTGGAAGGTCTTCCGGCAGATGCGCGCCGGCACCTTCGACGAGGCCGCACTGGAGGAGCAGCTCAACAACCGCGGGTTCATGAACCGGCTGCTGGGCAGGGTGATGAAGTCGATCAGCAAGCCGTGGCAGATGTACCCGGTCGGGATGCTCTTCGGCCTGGGCTTCGACACCGCCACCGAGATCGGCCTGCTGGTACTGGCCGGCAGCGGCGCCGCCTCCGGCCTGCCCTGGTACGCGATCCTCTGCATGCCGGTGCTCTTCGCGGCGGGGATGTCGCTGCTGGACACCATCGACGGCTCGTTCATGAACTTCGCGTACGGGTGGGCGTTCTCCAAACCCGTCCGCAAGGTGTACTACAACCTCACCATCACCGGCCTGTCGGTCGCCGTCGCGCTGATCATCGGCACCGTCGAACTCCTCGGCCTGCTCGCCCAACAGCTGAACCTCACCGGCGCGTTCTGGGGCTGGATCAGCGGCATCGACATCAACCTGCTCGGCTTCGTGATCGTCGGCCTCTTCTTCGTCACCTGGATCGCCGCCCTCGCCGTCTGGAAGTTCGGCCGGATCGAGGAGAAGTGGACCGCCGGCATGCGCCCGGCCGAACACACCGGCGACTGATCGCGGGCGGCAGGCCGTACGCAGACGCGGAGTTCGCGCCGGTACGTGCGCCTGCCGTGCGCCGGGGTCGCCGTGCGAGGCTGCAACCCCTGTTCGGTCGAGCCGAGGAGCCCTCTTGTCCGAAATCCACACCGACCCCTCGCTCTACCGCACGCCGGCGGACGCGATCGCCGCGCCGCCCGAGAAGCTCGCCTATGTGGTCGGCTTCGACCGCTCCGCGCAGCGACCGGACGCCCTGATCACGCTCGACACCGACCCCGCCTCGCCCAGCTACGGCCAGGTCCTCAACGTCACCGAAATGCCTACCCCCGGCGACGAGTTGCACCACTTCGGCTGGAACGCCTGCTCCAGCGCCCTGGCCCATGCCTGCCACCACAACCCCGAGCGGCGCTACCTGCTGCTGCCCGGCCTGCGCTCCTCGCGCCTGCACGTGCTGGACACCCGGCCCGACCCGGTCCGCCCCCGCCTGGTGAAGACCGTCAGCGCCGAGGAGCTCGCGGAGAAGGCCGGCTACTCGCGCCCGCACACCCTGCACTGCGGCCCCGACGGCGTCTTCCTCTCCTGCCTGGGCGGCGCGAACGGCAACGACGGCCCGGGCGGCGTCGCGCTGCTCGACCACACCACCTTCGAGGTGCTGCGGGCTTGGGAGAGCGAGCGCGGACCGCAGCGGCTGGCCTACGACGTCTGGTGGCACCTGGGCACCAACACCGCCGTCACCAGCGAGTGGGGCACCCCGTCGATGGTCGAGGACGGCATCGTCCCGGAGCTGCTGCTGGGCCGCAAGTACGGCCACGCGCTGCACTTCTGGGAGCTGGACTCGGGCCGCCACCTGCAGCGGATCGACTTCGGCGACCATCACCAGATGGTGCTGGAGCTGCGCCCGGCCCACGACCCGGAGCAGGAGTGGGGATTCGTCGGCGTCGTGACCAGCGTGGAGGACCTGTCGGCCTCGGTCTGGCTGTGGTATCGCGACGGCGCGAAGTTCGCCGTCCGCAAGGTGATCGAGATCCCAGCCGAGCCCGCCAAGACCGAGGATCTGCCACCCGCGCTGCAACCCTTCGGCGCGGTACCGCCGTTGGTCACCGACATCAACCTGTCGGTCGACGACCGCTGGCTCTACGTCTCGGCCTGGGGCACCGGCGAGCTCCACCAGTTCGACGTCAGCGACCCGTTCCACCCGCGCGCCACCGGCTCGGTGCGACTGGGCGGCATCACCGCCCGCGCCCCGCACCCCACCGCCCCCGACACCCCGCTCACCGGCGGCCCGCAGATGGTCGAGCTGAGCCGCGACGGCAAGCGCCTCTATCTCTCCAACTCCCTCTACGGCTCCTGGGACGACCAGTTCTACCCCGACGGCATCGAGCCCTGGGTCATCAAACTCGACGCCGACACCACCGACGGCGGCCTCACCGTCGACCCCCGATTCTTCCCGCACGGCGCCGAGTTCAACGGCCTGCGCGTCCACCAGACCCACCTGCACGGCGGGGACGCCTCCTCCGACTCCTACTGCTCACCCCGCTGAAAGATGCAGGGCCGCTGGTCAGCGGGGCTGTGCCGTCCCGTACGCTCCGGGGTGCTTGGGCAGTAACAGCACAGGGGGAGGCCTGAACAGCGATGAGCAGTGATGAGGCAGGACAGCCGCCCGCGGGCGAGCAGCGCGGCCAGGACGGGGACGCGATACCCGGTCGGCCGCAGCCGCAGCCGCAGTGGCAGGCGCCGGGGCAGCCACCGGGGCAGCAGCAGTGGCAAGCGCCGGGGCAGGGGGCGTGGCAGGCCTGGGGGTATGCCCCGCCGCCCAAGCCGGGGGTGGTGCCGCTGGCGCCGCTCGGGCTCGGCGAGATCGTCAGCGGCGTCTTCGGCACCGTCAAGCGGTACGCCCGGGCGCTCTACCAACCGCTGATCGGCCCCACGCTGGGCGCGCTGGCGGTGCTGAGCGTGTACGGGGTCATCGCGTACTTCTCGTTGCGGGGGCTTGTCGACGAGCTCGGCAACCAGCCGGACTACCAGCCGACCGGTGACCAGAAGTTCACCCTCGGTCTGCTGATCGTCGTCGGCTGGCTCCTGCTGGTGGTCTGCCTGCTCGCGCTCTCCACCGTGGCGTCCACCGTGAGTACCGCGGTCCTGCGGCACTCCGTGCTCGGCCGGCCGGTGACGGCGCGCGTGCTCCGAGCGGAGGCGGCGCCGCACTTCTGGCGCGTGCTGGGGGGCCAACTGCTGATCGGTACGGGCTTCGTGGGGGTCATGGCGGTCTCGCTGCTGCCGGCGCTGCTGCTGGGCCTGGCCGGCGCGCGTGCCGGCCTCGTTCCTGCGGTGGGCGTGCTCTGCGCCCTGCCCGCGATCGGGTGCTGCGTCTACGCGCAGGTGCGGCTGAGCTTGCTGGTGCCGGTGATCGTGCTGGAGCGCTCTCGGCCGGTCGCGGCGATCCGTCGGGCCTGGCGGCTCAACCACGGGGCCTGGTGGCGCAGTCTGGGCATCCCGTACCTGATCAACATGATCGCCTCGTTCGCCACCCAGGTGGTCGTCGTACCGTTCGCGATCACCGGGATGGTCGCCCTGATGGGCAGCATCCACCCGGTGTCCACCCCGGGCTTCGTCGACGCCTCGCAGCCGGCTCCCAGCGTCGGCGGGGTTGTCGTCTTCATGGCATGCCTGCTGATCGGCGCGGCGCTGGCGAACGTCATCGCGCTGCCGCTGGCTCCGCTGACCCACGGTCTGCTCTACGTGGACCGCCGGATCCGCAACGAGAACCTCGCGCCGGTGCTCGCCGCCGAGGCCGGCCTGCCCGGGTGGGGGCAGGCCGCGGGTCAGGAGACAGAGGGTCAGGCCGGGCAGGTGCCGCGGGTGTAGTCGACGGTCGCGGCGGCCTGCGAGTACTGCCACTCCGGGGTGAGCAGGTTCGCGTCGAGCTGGGCGGCCGCGCTCGGGCTCTCCACCAGGTAGCCGAAGTCCTGCAGCCACGCGGGGTAGAGGTTCTTGGAGCCGATGAAGAAGGCCGACCCGTCGACGGAGACCAGCTTGTGGTGCAGCGCGTACGGGTGGCCGTCCGCCCAGGCGGTGCCCGGGGCCGCGCGGAAGGAGGCGAGCTGGAGGTTCTGGCACATCGTCGTCCGCGCGGCGTCGGGCGTGCTGCCGGTGACGGCGGCCAGCCGGTTGCGGAGCGTGTCGCTGACCTCCGCGAGGGACTTGATCTGCGAGTACCCGCCGCTGCCGACCGCCCCCCGGTTGGCCGGGTCGCTCACCACGATGCGGACCTTCACCCCGGCGGCCAGCTTGGCGGCCAGCAGGTCGTAGAGCCGGACGTCGTAGCGGGGCAGCGGCGGGCAGGTGCCGTTGAGGTCCTGCTGGGAGATCTCGATGTGGTCGGTGGCACTGGCCACCAGGGCACGCAGGGCGCTCTCCTCGGGGTTGACCGTCTCGTAGTCGCGGTCGGCGTTGGTGTTGTCGTGCAGGGCGATCGGGCCGCAGCTGCTGTCGGGCGCGCTGGGCAGCACCGGCTGGTAGGTGGAGGCGGGGTCGGCGCTGCTGATGCCGACGCCGAGGCCGCCGACGGCGATCACCGGTATGTCGCCGGTCGCGGCGGCGGGCGCCGGGTTGGCGTCCTTCTCCAGCGTCGGCAGGCAGGCGGCGCCGCCGGTGGAGGCGAACCAGGCGGCGGAGAGCACGCCGGTGTGCTGGCAGGTCCAGCCCCACAGGGTGTCGAGGTAGGCGCCGGCGGATGAGGCGGCGGGCCCGGTCAGGGCCAGGTCGACGTCCGACACCGGGTGGGTGGTGTCGATGTAGTCGTCCTTCCAGTTGTTGATGCCACCGGTGATCACGCTCTGCCCGTCGACCACCAGCAGCTTGGAGTGGTTCCAGGAGAAGGCGGTCTTGGCGGTGGTCATCGACGCGACGTTCAGCGTGATGGCGGAGGCCGCCGGGCCGAGCTTGCCGACCAGTTCGTCGCGGTACCTGGTCGGAACCGCGCTGATGTTGTAGAGCGGCGCGGCCCCGACCAGGATGCGGACCGTCAGCTTGTTGCCGTTCGCCACCGAGGCCTTCAGGCCGGCCACGATGGCGTCCTCGAACTCGCCGTTCGGGAAGGGCGCGAGGGTGGAGATGTCCACGGTGCGGGTGGCCTGGGAGATGTTCTGGGTCATCTTGGCCAGCAGCTTCTGCGTCCCGACCCGGTCCGCGCAGGTCGCGTCGCCCCAGCAGCCCGGGGTCTGCAGCAGCCAGCCGGCCGGGTCGCCGGCGGGGGCGTCCAGGCTATTGCCGCTGGTGCGCTGCCACACCGATCCCTCCAGCCCGGGCGAGACCTGGCGCAGCGTCTGCTCGACCGCGTCCAGGTGCGGGGTGGTCGAGGCCGCCGGTGCGGCAACGGGAGCGGGGGCGGGAGCCGGAGCCGGAGCAGCCAGGGCGGGGGTGGCGGGTAGGACGACGAAGGCCGCAGTGACAGCCAGCGCGGACCGTGTGAGGCGACCGAGGCGACGGGGGGACTGGTGACGGAGCACGAACGAATCCTTCAAGAGTTGGCGAGCTGTTCACTCGTTTGACCCCTTGAAGGTACACCACCTTTAATATGACTTAACGTCAAGGACTCGTTGAGATCAGCCCGCTGACATGGGATCCGGCGAGGTGGAGGACTGGACGGCTTGCGGACAGCCGAGATTGATGAGGGAGGCGGCCAGTCGCTGCGTAAGGAAGTCGAAGAGGTTCTGTCCGTTCTGTGGCGAGGGCGCCCGGACCGTAAACCGCCGGTCAAGGGCGATCCGGCTGGTGCCCAGCGTCGCCAGCTGCGCGCAGTAGGCTCCCCCGTCGCCGTCCGGGGCCGCGCCCAGCCGGGGCTGGTCCACGCCCGCGCGGTAGAGGTCGGTCGTCGAGCGGCTCTGCCGGGTACGGTGCAGCACCATCGGATCGTTGAGCGGGACCAGCGCGACCGGCGCGGCCTGCTCCTTGGCGGCCTGCAGCTCGTCCAGACCCAGGGAGGTGGCGCGGCTGCCCGGGTCGGCCAGATCGGGCGCGGTCCACGGGGTGCAACCGAGCGCCGGGTCCTCGAATCCGGTCAGCAGCAGGTTGTCGCTGCCGTTCAGCAGCGGGGTGCCGTGCAGGACGGCGCTGGTGTGCGCGGTCCGCTGGGCGGTCCGGCCGCGGGCGGTGACCAGGTACTCGGTGGTGACATTGTCGCTCTGGTCCTGGTCGACCAGGCCGAAGTCACGGGTGGTCAGGCACGGCCTGCCGTCGCGCCCGGTGCCGAGCGGCGGCACGGTGAGCCGGCCCGCCTGCTCGGCCGCGTCGGCCGCCGCGAAGAACGCGGGCGCGTCGCAGTAGGCGAACTGGCCGAAGGGCTGCCCGGACGAACCGTTGACGCAGGCACCGTTGGCGAGGCCGCCGGAGAGCGTCAGGACGGACCCGTTGAAGCCGAACCAGATGCCCACCACGGCGTTGCGCGGCAGTGCGGGCAGCACCGGGGCGACGGCGGGAGCGGTCCCCTTGTCGGTGACCAGCGGGTCGTAGACGGAGAGCGCACCGGTGGCCGGGTCGAGCACGGTGGCCTGGACGAACGCCGACTGGTTGACGTCGGACTCGTGGCAGGGCCCGTGAGCCGGGTCGGTGGCCGTCAGGGTGTACGGGGTGGCCAGCCCGGTCGCGGTCAGCGGCTGGGCCGGCACGGTGAGGGTGCAGTTGGGGTCGGCTGCGGCGACCGGGAGCGGGCCGCCCGGGGACGCGGGAGCCGGCGGGACGGAGGCGGCGAAGGAGACGCCCAGCAGCGCGGTGGCGACGCTGAGCAGCCCGCCGCAGGAGAGCGCGAGGACGGTGATCCGGCGGCGCCGGTCGCGGCGACGGCGGCTGGGCCGGCGGGGACTGGAGCTATCGCGACTGGACCTGTGGTGAGTCGACATTGGGAGTCCTTTGCACGATGAGGGAGGCGGGAGGGAGGCAGGACAGGGGGACCGGAATCAGGGGCTCGCCACCTGCACTGGCGCCCGGCTGGGCGGCATCGGCGGCGCCGTCAACAGGACGTGGAGGTACCCGCCCATCACCACAGTCAGCACGGCGGCGATGAACAGCCAGCGCACATGGAGCCGCGCCGGCAGGCTGATCAACCAGCGCAACGGCCCACCATAGGAAGAGCTTTGGCGCCGACTGCGGCGGATGGCCCGGTGGCTCAACGGCGCTTCCTCCTGCTCGGTGTCCGCGCCCCGGGCAGCGGCGGCGGCCGCAGCCGGCCCACCTGGTCCTGGTAGTCCAGCAGCTCACGCGGCATGTCGAAGGCCACCGCGGCCACCAGTTGCGGGCCCTGCGCGGTCTGGCGGGTGTACGCCGCCAGGAACCGCCCGGAGCGCAGCGAGCCCTCGACGACGTCCATCCGCTCCCCCAGCGCCGGCATGCCGACCGCCTGCAGGCGCGTCCCGTGCTGCTCGGACCAGAAGCGCGGCACCGGGGTGAACAGCGCGGCCCGGCCCGGGCCCTGGAGCAGCGAGTCGGCGGCGTGCTGGCCCATCTCGACGGCGTGGATGAGGTGTTCCACCCGCCGGGGCGTGCCGTCGAAGCGCAGGTTCGGCCAGCGCGCCACATCGCCCGCGGCCACGATGCCGGGCAGCGGCCGGCCGTCGGGGCCGACGGCGTGGCCGGTGGCGTCGCACAGCACGCCGTCGGAGACGTCCAGGCCGCTGCCGCGCAGCCACTCCGTGCGCGGCACGCTGCCCAGGCCGAGGACGACGAAGTCGGCGTCAAGGACCTCGCCGTCGTCCAGCCGCAGGCGCAGCCCGTCACCGGTGTCGAGCCAGTCGGTGATCTGCGTGCTCAGCCGGACGTCGACCCCGGCCCGGGACTGGATCCGGCCGACCACCTCGCCCAGCGTCCGGCCAAGGACCCGGCGCAGCAGCGGCGCGCTGTGCACCACCAGGGTCACGTCCATGCCGTGTTCGCGTGCGGTGCAGGCGAGTTCGCAGCCGATGAAGCCGCCGCCGAGGATCACCACCCGGCGCGCGGTGGCCTCGTGCATGGCCCGCTGGATCGCGACCGCGTCGGCCATCGTGCGCACGGTGCGCACCCGGTCGCTGAAGACCGGCGCCTGCGGCAGCCGCTTGGCGTCGACGCCGGTCGCGATCACCAGCCCGTCGAAGGGCAGGAGTTCGCCGCCGCGCAGTTCCAGCGTCCGGCGCCAGGGGTCGAGCCCGACCAGGTGCGTGCCCAGCAGCCAGTGGGTGTCGACCGGGTCGTCGGCCCGGAAGGTGAGGTCCTCGCCGCTCAACTCCCCCGCCAGGAACTGCTTGGACAGCGGCGGGCGGCTGTAGGGGCGCTGCGGCTCCTCGCCGACGACCACGAGCTCGCCGTCGAAGCCGCGCTCGCGCAGCCGGGTGGCGGCGCTGAGGCCGGCCAGTCCGCCGCCGGCGACCACGATCCGCCGGTGGCTGCCCCGGCCGGCCGTGCCGCTGCGGCGAAACCGGCGGCGCGGGGCCTGCGGCGGCGGCGCGTCGCGGATGGTGATGGCCTGCATCGGGCAGCACCGGGCCGCCTGCCTGGCTTGGGCTGCCGACCTGGCCGGCACGCTGCCCGTGTAGTGCAGCGAGCCGCCTGCGGCGAGGCGGAAGACCTCGGGAGCCTCCTGCTGGCAGATGCCGTAGATGTGGCAGCGGTTGTTGTCCACGCTGACCTTGACCGGCTCCCACTCGGGGACGAGTTGGGGGCGGGCCGGGGCGAGCGGCGCGGCAGGTCGCGGGCTGGGGAGCAGCTGTCCCTCGATCGTTGCGCTGCTCGTTGTGCTGCTCGTTGTCATGCTCGTTGTTACGCTCGTTGTTATGCTCAACTCCGGCCGCCCAGCGGGTAGTTCTGCCGAAGGCGCGAGTGCGAGGGCAGCACCCGGATCAGGAAGGCCAGCAGGCAGCCGCCGGCTCCCGCCGCGACGCCGACCGCCACCAGGTCGAAATGGCGGGGTTCCGGATGCACCAGGATGATGTGCAGCCAGATCAGGGCGAACGCCAGATAGCCCAACTGGTGTGTCCGCAACCAGCGGTGGTAGCCGATCCGGCGCTGCAACCAGACCGAGCAGCCGACCGCGACGGCCAGTTCGGTCCCCAGCACGCCGAGGCCCACCGGGATCCGCTGCAGGCCGCCCGCGAACGGGAGCACAAGCTCGCGGGTGCCGATATGCCACACCGGTTGGTACAGGAACGTCATACCGTGGATTCCTCCGAAGATCAGGGCGGAGAGCGCGAGCGTCATATGCGCGCCGTAGACCGTGCTGCGGTTGACGACGCGCTGGAAGTAGCGCATCCGCAGCACCACGCCGAGCACGACCGTCGCGGTCATCAGGGCGTACGCGAGGATCGCCGCGAAGCGCGCGATCTTGTGCACGCCGGTGTCATAGGGCACCTGTTTGTCGTATGCGTCCAGCGGCGAGCCCGGTATCGGGGCCACGACGGTGGGCAGGGCGGCCCCCGGCAGAGCTGCCACGGCGGCGGCCGGCGGGCAGTTGCCCGGCCCCAGCGCCATCAGCCCCAGCACGGCCACCAGCAGCAGCACCGCGACGCGAAGTCTCGGTCCTGCTACACGGGGAGGAGCGCTCGGCGCGGTCCGCGGGGCTGCTGCGTCAGCGATCATGGTCGTCGTACCTCGGCTCACTGGTCCCTACGGGTGCGCCACGCCTTGACGGCCGCGCCGGCACGCCCGCACAGGCGTGGACAAGCGTGGACAGGCGTGGACGGGCTGCGCGGACTCGCGCGCCCCAGTCCGTCGAACCTCCTTGGGTGTCAACGGACTTCGTCGACCCTCGGGCCCGAACAACGAGTCGACGCCACCGATCGTATGGTCGCCCGGAGGCGAAAGGCGCCCGCCGCAGAGCTCGCTAAGAAAGCCCTAAGGTTGCGCTTAACCAGAACGGGGCAAGCAGCAAGCGGCAGACAGCGGGCGGTTGGCGCCTGGCGGCAGGGTGCCGCTCAGCGGCGGCGATGGCGCCAGGGCCTGCGGCGGCGGGGCTCGGCGGCCAGGCCGAACACGACCTCCACCCGCGCACCACCCAGCGAGCTGCGCCCGATCAGCACCTGCCCGCCCGCCGAGGCGGCGGCCCGGCGGGCGATGTCCAGCCCCAGACCGGTGGAACCGCCGACGCTGACGCCGCGGGAGAGCGCGCCGGCCGGGTCATCGATGCCCGGCCCGCCGTCCTCGACCACCAGCACGATGCTCAGCGCCGTGCGCCGTACGCTCACCGCGAAGGGCGTGCCCTGCCGGGTGTGCCGGAAGACGTTGCCGACCAGGGCGTCGACCAGCGCCGCGAGGTCGTCCTCCAGCAGTGGCACGGGGGTCGGCTCGTCCGTCGCCCCGAGCCGGCACTCCCGGCCCTGCTGGGCGGCGAGCACCGACCAGAAGCCGACCCGGTGCGCGACCACCTCCGACACCTCGCAGCGGTCCCCTTCCCGACCTCCCTCCCGACCGCCGCGCAGGCTGCTGCCGGTCGGGCCGGGTGACAGGCCGGCGGTGCCCGGACGGTCGTCCGGCGCGCGGTGGCCGGTGGCCGCGGGCGTGCGGGCGGTACGGATGATCGAGTCGACCTCCGCCTCCAGCTGGTGGGTGGCCGAGGTCAGCCGGGTCACCCCCGCCGCCGAGCCGAGCTGCTCGATGGCCAGGTAGAGGGCGGTCAGCGGAGTCCGCAGCCGGTGCGACAGATCAGCCACCAACTCCCGCTCTGCCACCATCAGTTGAGTGACCCGGTCGGCCATCGCATTGAAGGCCCGGCCCGCCTCGGACAGCTCGGCCGGCCCGGTCGGCTCCACCCGGACCTCCAGGTCCCCCGCCCCCAGGGCGTGGGCCGCCGAGGCCAGCCCGCGCGCGGACCGGGCCAGCCGGACGGCGAACCGGTCCACCACCAGCACCGAGCCGGCCACCAGCACCACGGCGAGCAGCGCGAGTTCGGACCAGCCGGTGCGAACCCCCCGGTCCAGCCGCGCCTGCGGAACGAACTCCTCGACCAGCGCCACCTGCTGGCGCCCCAGCAGGACGGGTTGCAGGTAGTCCCACCCGCCGGGGATGTCGGCCGCCACCGACCGCCGCACCTCACCGACCCGGTCGAGCAGCTGCCCGGGCGCATGGCTGTCCCCCACCACCCGGCCGTCGGGCAGCCGGACGCTCAGCACGTCCCCACCGCCCGCATCGCCCAAGTCGGCTTGCAGGTCCGCTGGTTGGGTGGAGAGCGAGAGCGCGGGCGCGACCGCCGCCGCACGCAGCTCGGCGTCCCGGGTCACCTCGGTGCGCAGCTGGGTGCGCAGCAGCAGCCCCAGCGGGATCAGGAAGGTCAGCGCCACCACCGAGGTCACCGCGAGCGTGACCCTGGCCACGGCGGCTCTCACGGGGGCGACACCAGTTTGACGCCCACCCCGCGGACGGTGTGCAGATAGCGCGGGCGGCTGGCCCGCTCGCCGAGCTTGCGGCGCAGGCAGGACAGGTGCACGTCCACGGTCTGCTCGTCCACGTACGGCTGGCGCCACACCTCGGCGAGGATCTGCCGCCGGGACACCACCTGCCCCACGTGCTGGGCCAGGTAGGCCAGTAGGTCGAACTCGCGGCGCGTCAGCCGTACTTCCCGCCCGGCCAGATGAACGGTCCGGGCCAGCGGCTCGATTCGCAGCTCGCCCACGGTCGCGGGCTCCCGGGCCGCAGCCGACGCCCCGCCGCCGTAGCCCTGGGCACCGGCGTAGCCCGAGGCGCCACCGTCCGCCTCCCCCGGCCAGGCCGCGCTGCGGCGCAGCACCGCCGCCAGCCGGGCCACCAACTGGCCGCCGGAGAAGGGCTTGACGAGGTAGTCGTCGGCCCCCGCGTCGAGGAGTCTGATGATCTCGCGATCGTCGTCCCGGGCCGTGGCTACCAGCACCGGGACCCGCGACAGGCCTCGGATCATCCGCAGCGCGTCGCAGCCGTCCAGATCGGGCAGGCCGAGATCGAGCACGACCGCATCCGGCGGCGCCTGGGTGATCTCCCGCAGCGCGCCGAAGCCGTCGGGCGCGCTGCGCACCAGATGGCCACGCGCCGTCAGGATCTCTATCAGAGACGTGCGAATGATCGGGTCGTCTTCAACAACGAGGACGGACGTCATGGAGCACACCGTAGCCGATGCGCCAGGATGTCCCGCATGAACCGTCTACCACGATCTGTGCTGGTCTGGGCCGGCTGTACGGCCGTTGGCGCCGCCCTGGCCGTGCTTGCGATACGAACGGTGTCCGACCCGGCGACCACCGGGATCCCCGCGCTCCCGCCCGCTGCCGCCAGCGCCGCTCCTTCGCCGAGCGACCAGCCGCCCGCTCCCCCGGTCGGCCGGGTCGGCGTGGCGGCCAGCTCCGTCGGCCTCCCGCCGCCCGCCGCGCCGCCACCGCCGAGCCAGTGACGACGGCTCGGCGGCAACGCTGGCCGCCTACGGGTAACTGACCAGGTCCGCAACGCTGTTGGCGGAGTTGGCGGGCCCTCCAGCACCGTTGACGATGTGCGTGATGGTGCCCACGCCGCCCAGCGAGACGGTGACCATATCGTGCAGGCTGACGCCGGGGGTGTCCGGCACCTCGATGGCGTGGTCGGCCACGATCGAGGAGTTGACGTCGAAGTAGCAGTAGACGCCCAGCCCCCAGGCCTGGTGGCTGGTCACGGTGTCCGCGACCTTGTACGCGGCGTAGCCGTCGCTTCCGCCGTTCATCCAGCTCGCCTGGTCCGGCGGGTCGTAGGGAAGCTCGTTCTGCAGGAAGTAGGTGCGGCCGCGCTCGCCGTTCCAGAGCACCGCGTACTGCTGGTAGTGCTCGGCCGCCAGCCCGTACATGGTGACGTCCGCGCCGTTGACGACCAGGCCGTTCGCGGCGGTGTTGGAGGTCCAGCCGACGCCGGTGCCGTGGTCGGCCCGCCACAGCCAGAAGTCGTCGCCGACCACGTCGGCGCTGTTCACCTGCACGCTGACGGTCGCCTTGCCGACGGCCGCGCCGCCGATCCGGGCGAAGACGTCGGACAGCACGGTCGGGTCGGCGGAGTGGTCCGCGCCCGAGCCGTTCGGCCCGATCTGGAGCAGGACGGGCGAGTTGGTGGTCCCGGCGTCGAAGAGCAGGCCCGCGATGCGGATACCCGACACGTCGGCCGTGGACATCGCGGTGACGCCGTTGTCGGCCTCCAGGGTGGCAAGCCCGAGGCCCAGCACCACGGTGTCGGCGCGGGTCACCCTGATGGTGTCGTTCAGGTGGTAGACCCCGGGGGTGAAGAGCAGGTTCTTTCCCGAGGCAAGCGCCGCGTTGATGGTCGCGGCGGTGTCGGCGGGCTTGGCGATGTAGAACTGGCTGATCGGCACCGAGGTCCCGGGGGTCCCGCCGCCGGCCCAGCTGGTGCCCAGGCTGCCGGCCTGGTCGGCCGGGACGAACACCTGGTAGGCGCCGGACGAGTCGACATACAGGTACGGCTTCTCGGCGATCACCGGCGTCGTGGCGACGGTGGTGTACGGCGGGTTGGGGAAACTCGTGGCAGGGGCGTTGGTGTCACCGACGAAGACCATGTTCCAGTTGGACCCGGTCCAGCCGCCCCACTGGTCATTGCGCGAGAGCCACTGCTGCTGGCTGCCGGAGTTTACCTGCCCGTCGACCTTCGAGTCGGCGAGGAAGCCGCCGCTTGACCAGCCGCCGTTGTCGTCCAGCACCATGCTGCCCGCGATGTGCACCCTGCGCATCGGGGAGGCCTGCGAGACGGCCCACTTGGTGGTCCCCGAGGAGGGGTTGTCGGTCAGGTTCTCGACCGAGCGCCAGAAGTTCTGTGTGGCATTGCCGCCGTCCCACTGCGCGTCGGCGTTGACCCCGCCGCCGTTGATGGTGGTGTCGTCCGGCGACTGGCCCAACCCCAGCACCTGGGTGTAGTAGCCGACGTTGACGTTCACGTTGTAGGAACCGGGCTTGAAGAGCAACGCGTAGCGCTGAGCGCCGAACTGGTTGGTCTGCTGCTGGCTGTAGACGGCGTCGAGCCGGCTCTGGATCGAGGCGCTGGACATCGACGGGTCGAAGGTCAGCACGTTGGGGCCGAGATCGGGTGCGCCCGGCGGAGTCCCACCGGTCGGGGTCAGCGTGAACGACTGGGCGCCGGTGCCGTTGCAGGCGTACTGCTGGAGCTGGACGCCGTCGGCGGTGGACGCACTCGGCGTGTCCAGGCACTTGCCGCTGTTGCGGTTGACGAAGTGGTACGCGCCGCTCGCCTCCGCCACCGGCTGCCACTGCTGGTTGGCGCCGCCGCCGTACGTCCAGAGCTGGATGGGTGCGCTGTCGGCGGTGGACACGTTGGTCACGTCCCACACCTGAGCGCCGGCGGCGGCGTTGCCGACCTGGAAGTAGCCGCCGCTGGTCGCCGTGAACGTCCACTGCTGCGCGATGGTGCCGTTGCAGGTGTACTGCTGGACCGCGGTGCCGTTGGCGGTGGCCGCCGCCGTGGCGTCTACGCACTTGGCGCTGTTGGCGTTGGTGACGGTGTAGGTGACGCCGGAGGTGACGGTCGCCGCCCTGGGCGCCGTCTTGGGCGCAGCTTCGGGCGCCGCCGTGGCAGCGGGGGGCGCGGTGAGCGCGAGGGCGCCGGTCAGCAGGGCGGTGGCCAGCACTGCCGTGCGGCTGCGCATGAGGTGGGGTCTGTGGGGCATCTGATCCTCCGTCGGTCGGGCTGCGGGCGGAGCCGGGAGGGAAAGTGTTCAGGGCTTGAAGACGAGAGCGCTTTCTCGCACCCATCGCCTTCAAGCCCTGATTGAACTCAGCCCGCATGACCGCGTCAAGGGTCTGGACCAGTTGAGGATTTCGGTGGTGCGATCAGCGCGCCGGGCGCCACATGGTCGTCACGACATGGCCGCTGGCGGTGGTGACCCGGCCGTGCGGCGCAAAGCCGACGCTCGCGTAGCGCGCGTCGTTCGCGGGATTGGACGACTCCAGGTAGACCGGCGCGCCCAGGGCGTCGACCCGGGCGAGACCCTCGCGCACCAGGCCCATGCCGAGTCCGCGGCCGCGGTGCGCGCTGTGGGTGCCCAGGATCGTCAGATAGAAGTGCGACTCGGCGGGGCGCGCCGCTTCGAGCTGCTCGCCGATGGTGATGATGCTCGCGGCCACCTCCGCCCCCGCGGTCTCGGTCAGGACGTCCACCAGCAGCCCCTCCTCCTCGTGCGTCAACTCCACACCGCCCGGCGGAATCCACAGGGCCACGGCCTCGACACCAGGCGTCACCGTCGCCCACGGGTGGTAGCGCAGCGCCGAAGTCGCATAGAGCCGCCACATCGCGGCCGCCTGCTCGGCCCGCCGACCGACCTCGGGGAACGCCGGCCCCCACAGCGGGTCCTCGAAGAACGCGCTGGTCAGGGTCGCGACCATGGCGTCGACATCTGCGGGCACAGCTGCCCGCGAGGGGATGAGCGGAGATCCAGTAGTCATTCCGCGACCTTAGACCGCCCGGCAAATGGAGGGCGGCGTCGCCAAGCCGAAGGGCCGAGCGGCCGAGTGCCGATGTCGCGTAATTCGGATGCGGCCGTGGGAGTGGCCGGGTAACGTGCCGTCACGCGCCTCCCGATGCGCCGGGCCCCGGTTACTTCCTCGAAAAAAACACCGGCACCCACCACTGATCTCGGGAGGCGCCCGCCGGCACACCGCGCGACCGCGTGTGACCGCTACTTCAACTGTCGATCCTACAGGGGGACTTCTGCGTGACCCGGTTCAACCGCCAGCGGACCAAGACCGAAGCCAGGGCAGAGATCCAGAGCGAACTACCGGGCTTGACCGCAGGCGGCGCGACCTCCCCGCTCTCGGTGTACGGGCAGTGGGCGCCCCCGGCGGTGCGTGGCTACCCGCGGCCGGTCGTCGCCCGGCCCTGGATGGTCAACCACCAGGGCGGGGCCGGGTACGTCCGGGAGCCGAAGTCCGAGCTCTTCCTGCTCGCGGTCGCGAACATGGTCGGACAGTGCACCTTCTACGAGGGCGCCGCCTCCCGCGACGCGCGCTACGCCGAGCTGGTGCGCCAACTCGCGGTCAGCGACCCGCAATGGACCCTCGGCCTGCTGCGCTGGCTGCGCACCGAGGCGCGGATGCGGACCGCCTCACTGGTGGGCGCGGCCGAGTTCGCGCACGCCCGGCTGACGGCCCGCGCCGCCGGGTTCTCCCGGCAGGCCGTCGACGCCGTCCTCCAACGCCCGGACGAGCCAGGTGAGTTGCTGGCTTACTGGACCTCCCGCTACGGCCGCCGGCTGCCCCAGCCGGTGAAGCGCGGGGTCGCGGATGCCGTCCGGCGGCTCTACACCAGCCGCGCGCTGCTCAAGTACGACACCGCCTCCCGCCGCTACCGCTTCGGCGATGTCCTGGAGCTGACCCACCCGGCACCGGCCGAGGACCGGCCGTGGCAGGGCGAGCTGTTCCGCTACGCGCTGGACCGGCGGCACCGCCCAGACCATGCCGTTCCGCCGAGCGATGACCAACTCCTCACCGCTCACCATGAGTTGATGTCAGTCCCGATCTCCGAACGGTACTCGCTGGTCACCGCGCCCGACGGGGGCGAGCGACTGGCGGCGGCCGGGATGACCTGGGAGGCGCTGGCGGGCTGGCTGCAGGGGCCGCTGGACGCCGCGGCCTGGGAGGCGGTGATCCCCTCCATGGGGTCGATGGCCCTGGTCCGCAACCTGCGCAACTTCGACCTCAACGGGGTCGGCGACCGCGTGGCCGCCGAGGTGGCCGCGCGGCTGGCCGACCCGGCTGAGGTGGCCCGCTCCCGCCAGTTCCCGTTCCGCTACCTGGCCGCTCACCGCGCCGCGCCCTCGCCGCGCTGGCAGCAAGGCCTGGAGACGGCCCTCGGCCACTCGCTCGCCAACGTGCCCGCACTGTCCGGGCGGACCCTGGTCCTGGTGGACCGCTCGGGCTCGATGTTCGACACGCCAGGCGGGACGATCGAGCTCAACCGGGCCGACTCCGCCGCGATCTTCGGCACCGCGCTGGCGCTGCGCTCCGAGCAGGCCGACCTGGTCGAGTTCGGCACCGGCAGCAGCGCCGTGCAGCTCACCGCGGGCGAGTCCGTCCTGCGGACCGTGGACCGGTTCCACAACCTCGGCGGCACCAACACCGCCCAGGCGGTCGCCCGGCACTACCGCGAGCACGACCGGGTGGTCATCGTCACCGACGAGCAGGCGCAGTGGAGTTACGGCGGCGACCCGCTGCACGTCGTGCCGCAGCGGGTCCCGGTCTACACCTGGAACCTGGCCGGCTACGCCACCGGTCACGCCCCGACCGGGCCGCACCGCCACACCTTCGGCGGGCTGAGCGACGCCGCCTTCCGACTCATCCCACTCCTGGAGGAGTCCGGCCGGGCAGGCTGGCCCTGGGAGCAGTAACGACGTTTCCATCCCATCCCGTTCCCATCCCGTCACGGAGAACCATGTACCCGAGCATTCGCACGATCACCTTCGACTGCACCGGCGACCCGTACGATCTCGGGCTGTTCTGGAGCCGGTTGCTGGGCCGGTCGCTGAACGACGACGACAAGCCGGGCGACCCGGAGGCGGTGGTCCAGGATCCCGGTGGCGGCCCCACGCTTCTTTTCGTCCGGGTCCCGGAGGGCAAGTCGGCCAAGAACCGGATCCACCTCGACCTGGAGCCCCACGGCCGCAGCCGGGCCGAGGAGTTGGAGCGCGCGCTGGCCCTCGGGGCGCGTCTCGTCGAGGACCGCGGCCGCCCGGACGGCAGTGGCTGGGTGGTGCTGGCCGACCCGGAGGGCAACGAGTTCTGCATCGAGCGCGGTGAGCTGCGATGACGAGTCGATAGCCGGGACCGGGACCGGGCGCGGGCTCAGTCCGAGGGCAGCCCCGCGGCCGTGACCGAGCGCCAGTCCAGCTGGGTGGAGAGCACCATGGTGCTGGACGGCTGCCCGTAGGAGGCGAGTCGGTCGATCAGGGCCTCGAACGCCTCCATCGACTCGGCCTCCACCTTGAGGATGCTGCACGCGTCGCCGGTGACCCGGTGGATCTCGCGGATGCCGGGCCAGTTCATCACCTCGGCGTCCCGCAGCAGGCAGGTCGGGCCGTAGCAGGTCATCCGGATGAAGGCGGGCACCGACCAGCCGGCCCGCGCCGACTCCACATGCGCGTGGTAGCCGGTGATCACGCCCGACTCCTCCAGCCTGCGCACCCGCTCGGTGACGGCGGGCGGTGAGAGGTGGACCCGACGCGAGAGCTCGCTGTAGGAGAGCCGCGCGTCGCTCTGGAGCTCCCGCAGGATCGCCCAGTCCATGTCGTCCACGGCGGACCTTCCTTTCCACAAGTGATCATGGCGATTCCGTCGCGAACTCACCGCAGCGGCGCTGCATCGCCGTGGATTCACTATTCCACCAACCCGGCCTCCGGCGCCATCATGAACGGGCCTGCCAGAGAAGGGTCAGACCCATGGAAGAGAGCACGCAGACAGCGGTGCTGAGACCGGCGACCGCCCAGGAGCGCGCCGATCGCGCACTGGCCACCGGTGGGGCCCCGACCCTGGAGTTCCACGACCGGGTCCCGTACGACGCCTATGTCCGCACCGAGGAACTGCACCGTCTGCAGTACCCGGTGAGCGACGACTCCGGCGAGATGTCCTTCCTGGTGATCAGTCAGGTGATGGAACTCTACTTCGGGCTCACCCGGTTCGAGCTGCGCGAGGTGCAGCAGCGGCTGCGGGACGACGACGTGTGGGGTTCGCTGCTGCCGCTGCGCCGCGCGGCCCTCCACCTGGAGGGGCTCAACGCCAGCTGGCAGACCCTGCGGTGGATGACCCCGGCCGACTTCAACCGGTTCCGCAACCTGCTCGGCGAGGGCTCCGGGTTCCAGTCCGCGATGTACCGGCACCTGGAGTTCCTGCTCGACCTGAAGACCGCCTCACTGATCCGGCCGTTCAAGCAGCAGCCCGACGTCTACGCCGAGTTGGCCGAAACGCTGAACTCCCCCAGTGTCTGGGACGACGTCATCGCGCTGCTCGCCCGGCGCGGCCACGCCATCGCGCCGGAGCTGCTCTCCCGCGACTTCTCCGCCGATCGGGCGAGCGACGACACGGTCGAGGCGGCCTGGGTGGAGGTCTACCGCGACAGCGGTCCGGACAACCACCTGCGCCTGCTGGGTGAGGCGTTGGCCGAGGTGGCCGAGCAGTTCGGTCAGTGGCGCTACCGGCATCTCAACACGGTGCGCCGTACGATGGGCGCCAAGCCCGGCAGCGGCGGCTCCAGTGGCCTGGCCTGGCTGCAGAAGAGCATGGCGCGCGAGGTCTTCCCCGAGCTCTGGTCCGCCCGAACCCTGATGTGACGCCTACGGCACCCACGATGACGTCCGCCACCCCACGGTGAAGGGAGACAGCTGTGAGCACCCCCGAGCAGACCGCCCGCGCCCTCGACGCGGCCGACCCGGGCCACCGGGACCTGTTCCACCTACCGCCCGCCGACGGCGGACGCTACGCCGAGGCCGCCTACCTCGCCGGAAACTCCCTCGGCCTGCAACCCAAGGCCACCCGCGAGGAGTTGCTGCAGGATCTGGCCGACTGGCAACGCCTGGGCGTGGAGGGCCACTTGGAGGCCGGTCGGCCCTGGCTGCCGTACCACGAGCTGCTCACCGGGCCGGCCGCGCGCCTGGTCGGCGCCCTCCCGGCCGAGACCGTCGTGATGAACTCCCTGACGGTCAACCTGCACCTGCTGATGGTCTCCTTCTACCGCCCGAGCGGCGAGCGCCGCCGCCTGGTGATCGAGGACAGCGCGTTCCCCTCCGACAGCTACGCGGTGCGCAGCCAGGCGCGTCTGCACGGTCTCGACCCGGACCAGGACGTGCTGCGGCTGCGGCCCCGGGCCGGTGAGGACGTGCTGCGCACCGAGGACGTCGTGGAGTTCCTGGCCCGCGAGGGCCACACCGTCGCCCTGCTGCTGCTGGGCGGCGTCAACTACCTGACCGGCGAGCTGCTGGACATCCCCGCGATCACCGCAGCCGGGCAGGCGGCCGGCGCGCTGGTCGGCTGGGACCTGGCGCACGCCGTCGGCAATGTCCCGCTCCAACTGCACGACTGGGGCATGGACTTCGCCGCCTGGTGCTCCTACAAGTACCTCAACTCCGGTCCGGGTGCGGTCGCCGCCGCCTTCGTCCACGAGCGGCATCTCGCCGACCCCTCCGTGCAGCGCCTGGAGGGCTGGTGGAGCACCGAGCCGCAGACCCGGTTCCGGATGGACCCGGTGAGCCGGCCGCCCGCCAGCGCCGACGCCTGGCAGGTCTCCAACCCGCCGATCCTGGCGATGGGTCCGGTGCGCACCTCGCTGGAGCTGTTCGACAAGGTGGGCATGCCCGCGCTGCGCGAGCGCAGCCTGCGGCTGACCGGCTACCTGGAGGGGCTGCTCGACGAGCTCACCGCGACCCGTCCGCTGAGCGTGGTCACCCCGCGCGACCCGGAGCGCCGCGGCTGCCAGCTCTCGCTGCGGATCGGCCACGGCAGCGCGGCGGAGCTGGCCCGCCGACTGCGCCACGAGCACGGCGTGATCACCGACGCGCGCGAGCCGGACATCGTCCGGCTGGCTCCCACCCCGCTCTACTCGACGTTCCATGACTGCTGGCGCGCCGCCGACGCCCTGGCCCAGGCCGTGGCGGTGACCGGATGACGCACCAGCACACCCAAGCACCGCACACCGAAGCCACCGAAGCCGACGAGACCGTCGCCGTGGTCGGCGCGGGCCTGGTCGGCTGCCTGCTCGCCTGCTACCTGGCGCGCCGCGGCTACCGCGTGGACGTGTACGAGCGCCGCCCGGACCCGCGCACCAGCACCGCCGAGCGCGGCCGCTCCATCAACCTGGCGCTGTCCGAGCGCGGGCTGGACGCGCTGCGCCGGATCGACCTGGAGAAGCGGGTGATGGCCGACGCGCTGCCGATGCGCGGTCGGATGATCCACCCGGTGAGCGGCCCGCTGGACTACCAGCAGTACAGCCACGACGGCGAGCGCGCCATCAACTCGATCAGCCGCGGCGCGCTCAACAACGCGCTGCTCGACGCGGCCGAGGCGGCCCCCGGCGTGCGGGTGCTCTTCCGCCACCAGCTGACCGGCCTGGACCCGCGCACCGGCACGATGACGTACGCGGCGCCCGAGGGCGAGGTGCGGGTGAGCGCCGCGATCGTGCTGGGCGCGGACGGCGCCGGCTCCGTGGTGCGCGAGCACCTGGTCGCCCGCCGCGACACCACGGAGCGCGTGGACTTCCTGGACTACGGCTACAAGGAGTTGACCGTCCCGGCGGTGGACGGTGAGTTCGCCCTCGACCCCGGCGCGCTGCACATCTGGCCGCGCGGCAGCTCGATGATGATCGCCCTGCCCAACCCGGACCGGTCGTTCACCTGCACGATGTTCTGGCCGAACAACGGCTCGTCCAGCTTCGCGGCGCTGACCACCCCGGCCGCCGTCGAGGACCACTTCCGCGCCCAGTACCCGGACGTGCTGGCGCTCGCGCCGGACCTGCTGGACGACTACCGGCACAACCCGGTCGGCCGGCTCGGCACCGTCCGCTGCGCGCCCTGGCAGGCCCACGGGCGGGTCGCGCTGGTCGGCGACGCCGCGCACGCGATCGTGCCCTTCTACGGCCAGGGCGCCAACTGCGGGTTCGAGGACGTGGTCGAGCTGGACCGCTGCCTGACCGACACAGGCGGCGACTGGCCGAGCGCGCTGGCGCTGTTCGAGCAGCGGCGCAAGGCGAACGCCGACGCGATCGCCGAGATGGCGCTCGCCAACTTCGTGGAGATGCGCGACAAGGTCGGCTCGCGGACCTTCCGGTACGTCAAGAGCGTGGAACACGCGCTGGAACGGGCGCTGCCCGGCCGCTACGTCTCGCGCTACGAGCTGGTGTCGTTCAGCACCGTGCCGTACGCCCAGGTGCGCCGGCGCGTGCGGCGTCAGCAGCGTCTGCTCGGCGGCGCGGCCGCCGTGCTGGTGGGAGTGGTGGCCGGCGGCCTGTACCTGATCGGGAGGAACGCGTGAAGAGCGAACTGTGGCATCCGGGGCTGCTGGCCGGGCGGTCGCAGAGCCCGCCCCGACTGCTGCGCAACTACGTGGACGGCGAGTTCACCGGCTCCACGCCGACCTTCCAGAAGTCCAGCCCGGTGACTGGTGAGACGCTCTTCGAGGTCGTCGAGGCCGACGCCGCCACCGTGGACGCCGCGGTCGGCGCGGCCCGGGCGGCGCTGCGCGGACCGTGGGGTCGGATGAGCGACCAGGAGCGGGCGGCGGTGCTGCGCCGGGTCTCCGACGAGCTGGAGCGCCGCTTCGAGGACGTCGTGGCGGCCGAGATCGGCGACACCGGCAAGTCGATCAGCCAGGCCCGCACGCTGGACGTGCCGCGCGGGGCCGCCAACTTCCGTGCCTTCGCGGACATCGCGGTCACCACCCCGACGGAGTCCTTCACCACCGCGACCGCGGGCGGCGGTCGGGCGCTCAACTACGCGCTGCGCAAGCCCGTTGGCGTGGTGGCGGTGATCGTGCCGTGGAACCTCCCGCTGCTGCTGCTGACTTGGAAGGTCGCCCCGGCGCTGGCCTGCGGCAACACCGTGGTGGTCAAGCCCTCGGAGGAGACGCCGTCCTCGGCGACCCTGCTCGCCGAGGTGATGGCCGCGGCCGGGGTGCCGGACGGCGTGTTCAACCTGGTGCACGGTTTCGGACCCGACTCGGCCGGCGAGTTCCTCACCCGGCACCCCGGGGTCGACGCCATCACCTTCACCGGCGAGTCCTCTACCGGCAGCGCCATCGCCAAGGCCGCCGCGGACGGCGTCAAGGCCGTCTCCTTCGAACTGGGCGGCAAGAACGCCGGGTTGGTCTTCGCGGACGCCGATCTGGACGCGGCCGTCGAGGGTTCGGTGCGCTCCTCGTTCACCAACGGCGGTCAGGTCTGCCTGTGCACCGAGCGGCTCTATGTGCAGCGCCCGGTCTTCGAGGAGTTCACCGAGCGCCTCGCCCGGCGGGCGGCGGAACTGGCCTTCGGCTGGCCGGCCGACGAAGCGACCGCCAACACGCCGTTGATCTCCGAGCAGCACCGCAAGAAGGTGCTGGGCCACTACGACCTGGCCCGGGCGGAGGGCGCCACCGTCGTAACCGGCGGCGGCGTACCCGAGTTCGGCGACGCGCGGGACGGCGGCTGGTATGTGCAGCCCACCGTCCTGACGGGCCTGGGCCCCGACGCGCGCACCAACCGCGAGGAGATCTTCGGCCCGGTCTGCCATGTCGCGCCGTTCGACGACGAGGACGAGGCGTTCGCGCTCGCCAACGACAGCGCCTACGGCCTCGCGGCCGCGGTGTGGACCAGGGACGTCGGCCGCGCCCACCGCTCGGGCGCGGCGCTGGACGTGGGCCTGGTCTGGGTCAACACCTGGTTCCTGCGCGACCTGCGCACCCCGTTCGGCGGCATGAAGGCCTCCGGGGTGGGCCGCGAGGGCGGCACCCACTCGCTCGACTTCTACACCGAACTGACCAACGTCTGCTTGGAGTTGTGATGGCCAACGCGGTGCAGCAGGCGGCCCGGATGCTGTCCGGCGCCTACCGCAGCAAGCTCCCCTGCCCACCGCTGCGCGGCAGCACGCTGCCCGAGGACGACGTCGAGGCGGCGTACGCGGTGCAGCGGGCGCAGGTGGAGGAGTGGACGGCGCAGGGCCGGCGGCCGGTCGGAGCAAAGGTCGGCCTGACCTCACCGGCGGTGCAGCAGGCCTTTGGCGTCTTCCAGCCGGACTTCGGCGTCCTGTTCGCCGACATGGCCGTGCCCGACGGCGCCGAGGTCGACCTCGCCCGGCTGATCCAGCCCCGGGTGGAGGCGGAGGTCGCGTTCGTGCTCGGCGCGGATCTGCCGTACGAGCAGGCGACGGTCGCCGACGTGATCGGTGCGACGCGCTACCTGCTGCCGGCGATCGAGATCGTCGACTCGCGGGTGGCCGACTGGGACATCGGCATCGTCGACACGGTCGCCGACAACGGGTCCAGCGGGCTGTTCGTGCTGGGCACCTCGCCGCGCGCGCTCGCGGAGGTGGACCTGCGGCTGTGCGGGATGGTGCTGGAGCAGGCGGGTGAGCCGGTCTCGGTCGGCGCGGGCGCCGCCTGCCTGGGCAATCCGCTGCACGCGGTGGCCTGGCTGGCCGGGCGCCTGGCGCAGTCCGGGCAGCCGCTGCGGGCCGGCGACGTGGTGCTGTCAGGGGCGCTCGGCCCGATGGTGCCGGTCACCCCGGGTGCGGTGTACGAGGCACGGATCTCCGGCCTGGGCTCGGTCCGGGTCGGCTTCACGGAGCGGGAGGCGGCATGAAGACCGGTGTGGCCATGGAGAGCGGCGTGGCGGTCGATAGCGATGCGACGGTCGATACCGATGCGACGGTGAAGACCGGTGTGGCGGTGATCGGTTCGGGCAATATCGGCACCGATCTGATGATCAAGGTGCGGCAACTGTCGCCCTCGCTGCGGATGCTGGCGATGGCCGGCATCGACCCGGGCTCCGACGGCCTGGCGCGGGCGGCCCGGCTCGGGGTGGCCACCACCGCCGAGGGGGTCGAAGGGCTGGTGAAGATGCCGGAGTTCGCGGATGTGCGGCTGGTCTTCGACGCCACCTCGGCTGCCGCGCACCACCACAACGACGCGGTGCTGCACGAGCACGGCCGGCTGGTCGTCGACCTGACCCCGGCCGCGATCGGCCCGTACGTGGTGCCGCCGGTCAATCTCGACCAGCACCTCGCGGAGCGCAACGTCAACCTGGTCACCTGCGGCGGGCAGGCCACCGTGCCGATCGTCGCGGCCGTGGGTCAGGTGACGCCGGTGGCGTACGGCGAGATCGTCGCCTCGATCGCCTCGCGCTCGGCCGGGCCCGGCACCCGGGCCAATATCGACGAGTTCACCGAGACCACCTCCCGTGCGATCGAGGTCGTCGGCGGCGCCGCGCGCGGCAAGGCGATCATCGTGCTCAACCCGGCGGAGCCGCCACTGCTGATGCGCGACACCGTCTACTGCCTGTGCCCGGACGCCGGCGCGGACCGCGCCGCGATCGCCGCCTCGGTGGCGCGGATGGTGGCCGCCGTGCAGGAGTACGTGCCCGGCTACCTGCTCAAGCAGGAGGTGCAGTTCGACCGGGTGGACACCTATGTCCCTTCGCTGGGGCGGGAGTTCAGCGGTCTTCAGGTCTCGGTCTTCCTTCAGGTCTCCGGCGCCGGGCACTACCTGCCCAGCTACGCCGGAAACCTCGACATCATGACCTCCGCGGCGCTGCGCACCGCCGAGCGGATGGTCACCCTCGGCGCGGTACGGAAGGAGGCGTGATGGACCGGCTGTACATCCAGGACGTGACCCTGCGCGACGGCATGCACGCCATCGCCCACCGCTACACCACCGGCCAGGTCCGCGAGATCGCCGCGGCGCTCGACGCGGCGGGCGTGGACGCGATCGAGGTCGCGCACGGCGACGGCCTGGCGGGCTCCAGCGTCAACTACGGCCATGGCGCGGCCAGCGACCGGGACTGGATCGCGGCGGCGGCCGAGGTGCTCACCCGGGCCCGGCTGACCACCCTGCTGCTGCCCGGGATCGGCACCATCGCGGACCTGCGCGCCGCCCGCGACCTCGGCGTCACCAGCGTGCGGATCGCCACCCACTGCACCGAGGCCGACATCTCCGCCCAGCACATCGGCTGGGCCCGGGAGAACGGCATGGACGTCGCCGGGTTCCTGATGATGTCGCATATGAGCGAGCCGGCCGCGCTCGCGGCGCAGGCCAAGCTGATGGAGTCCTACGGCGCGCACTGCGTGTACGTCACCGACTCGGGCGGCCGGCTGACCATGCGCGACACGGCCGAACGGGTCGACGCCTACCGGCAGTTGCTGGAGCCGCAGACGCAGATCGGGATCCACGCGCACCACAACCTGTCACTGGGCGTCGCCAACAGCGTCACCGCCGTCGAGCACGGCGCCATCCGGGTGGACGCCTCACTGGCGGGCCAGGGCGCGGGCGCCGGCAACGCGCCGCTGGAGGTGTTCGCGGCGGTCGCCGAGCTGACGGGCTGGCAACACGGCTGCGACGTCTACGCGTTGATGGATGCGGCCGACGACCTGGTGCGGCCGCTGCAGGACCGCCCGGTGCAGGTCGATCGGGAGACGCTCTCGCTCGGCTACGCCGGGGTGTACTCCAGCTTCCTGCGGCACGCCGAGCGGGCCTCGGCCAAGCACGGGGTCGACGTCCGCTCGATCCTGGTCGAGCTCGGGCGGCGCCGGATGGTCGGCGGCCAGGAGGACATGATCGTCGACGTGGCGCTCGACCTGGCCCGCGAAGCCGCGGGCGCGGCAGCAGCAGCATCGTCACCGGCAGCGGCAGCGGCACCGGCACCGGCACCGGCACCGGAAGGAACCTGAGATGGGCTTGCGGCAGGACGAGGTGGACCGCCTGGCGGCGCTGCTCGACGACGCGGCGCGGCGCGCCGAAGCCGTCCCGCAGGTCGTCGCGGCGGCCGGCGCGGGCAGCGACGAGGCCTACGCCGTGCAGAGCGCACTGGTGGAGCGCCGGCTGGAGCGCGGCGAGCGTCTGGTGGGCCTGAAGATGGGCCTCACCAGCCGCGCCAAGATGGCCCAGATGGGCGTGGCGGAGGTGATCTGGGGCCGGCTCACGGACGCGATGCGGATCCCCGACGGGGGCTCGGTCGAGGTCGGGGGCTTCATCCACCCGAGGGTGGAGCCCGAGGTCGCCTTCCTGATCGGGCGCGACGTGCGGCCGGGCGACGACTTCGCGTCCGTGGTCGAAGCGGTGGCGCCCGCAGTGGAGTTGATCGACTCCCGATACGCCGACTTCCGATTCTCGCTGCCGGACGTGATCGCCGACAACACCTCGGCGGCCGGCTACGTGATCGGGCCGTGGCAGCCGCCACCGGCCGGGCTGGCCAACCTCGGGGTGCTGCTGGAGGTCGACGGACGGGTGGTGCAGACCGGCTCGACCGCCGCGATCCTGGGCGATCCGCGCCGGGCCTTCGACGAGGCGGTGCGGCTCGCCGGGCGCCAGGGCGTGCAGCTGCGCGAGGGCTGGGTGCTGCTCGCCGGAGCCGCCACCGCCGCCGTGCCGCTGCCGCCCGGCGCCCATGTGCGCGCCATGGTGGAGGGGTTGGGCACCGCCTCACTGCGCTCGTCGGGCCGGGGAGCCGGACATGGCTGAGGCGAGGGTGGTGGCGGGCAAGGCGACCCCGCGCGGGCGCTTCCCGCACGTCAAGGTGGCCGGCGGGCTGGTCTACGTCTCGGGGACGAGCAGCCGCCGCGCGGACAACACGATCGCGGGCGCCCGGGTCGACCCGCTGGGCACCACCGAGTTGGACATCCGGGTGCAGACCCGCGCGGTCATCGAGAACATCCGCGACCTGCTGCGCGAGGTCGGCGCCGACCTCCGCGACCTGGTCCAGGTCACCGGCTACCTGGTCAGCATGAACGACTTCGGCGGCTACAACGAGGTGTACGCCGAGTACTTCGACGAGACCGGCCCCACCCGCACCACCGTGGCCGTCCACCAACTCCCCCATCCCCACCTGCTGATCGAGATCCAGGCGGTCGCCGCGCTGCCGGCTGCGACCCGCACTCCCGCCCAGGAAGGCTGAGAACGATGAGCGAGATCACCGACCCAGTGGATTTTCCCGGCTGGATCGAGGAAAACCAGCACCTGCTCAAGCCCCCGGTGAACAACCGTCAGATGTTCCCCACCGGAGCCGACTTCATCGTCCAGGTGGTCGGCGGCCCCAACCAGCGCACCGACTTCCACGTCGACCCGTACGAGGAGTTCTTCTACCAGGTCAAGGGCGACATGCACGTCGACGTCATGACGACCGACGGCCCGCGCACGGTGCACATCCGCGAGGGCCAGATGTGGGTGCTGCCAGGCGAGTTGCCGCACTCGCCGCAGCGGCCCGACCCCGGGTCGATCGGTGTGGTCATCGAACGGGTGCGCACCGAAGGCACGTTGGAGCGCTTCCAGTGGTACTGCCTGGAGTGCAGCGCCCTGGTGCACTCGGTGGAACTCCAGGTACGCGACATCGTCGCCGACCTCCCGCCGGTCTTCCATGCCTTCTACGAGGACAACAAGGCGCGCACCTGCGGCAGTTGCGGCGCACTGCACCCGGGCAAGGGCCGATGAACGGTCCCGTCGTCGACGTCCACACCCATCTGGTGCCCAAGGGCTGGCCCGAGCTGTCCGCGGCCTGCGGCGGCACGGACTGGCCGTGGCTGCGGATCGAGTCCGAGCGGCAGGCCATGATCATGGTCGGCGAGAGCGAGTTCCGCCCGGTCGGCGCCCAGTGCTGGGACCCGGCCGTCCGTCTTGCCGATATGGACGAGGACGGCGTCGACCTCCAAGTCGTCTCCCCCACACCGGTGTTCTTCAGCTACGACCGGCCGGCCGAGCAAGCGGTCAGGGTCGCCCGGATCTTCAACGACCTGACTCTGGAGCTCACCGCAGCCGGCGGCGAGCGGCTGATCCCGTTCTGCCAGGTGCCGTTGCAGGACCCGGACGCCGCGTGCGCCGAGCTGGACCGCTGCCTGGCCGCCGGGCACGTCGGCGTGGAGATCGGCAACCACGTCGGTGACCGCGATCTGGACGACGCGGGCATCACCAGCTTCCTGCAGCACTGCGCCGAGGTGGGCGCGCCGGTCTTCGTCCACCCCTGGGACATGGCGGGCGGGCCCCGCCTTGACCGCTGGATGGCGCGCTGGCTCACCGGCATGCCCGCCGAGACCCACCTGTCGGTGCTGGCGATGATCCTCGGCGGCGTCTTCGACCGGGTGCCGCCCACCCTGCGGCTCTGCTTCGCGCACGGCGGGGGCAGCTTCCCGTTCTGGCTCGGACGCGCCGACAACGCCTGGCACCGGCGCGGCAACCTGGTGCGCGGCAGTTCCGAGCATCCGCCCAGCCACTACACCGACCGCTTCTTCGTCGACTCGGTGGTCTTCGAGCCGGCCGCGCTGCGCCTGCTGGTGGACACCCTCGGAGAGGACCAGGTGCTGCTCGGCAGCGACTACCCCTATCCGCTGGGCGAGCGCCCGGTGGGTCAAGTGGTCCACGAGGCAGCCTTCCTGACCGAGAAGCAGCGCGACAAGCTGCTCTCGCACAACGCCCTGCGCTACCTCGGGAAGGCCTGACGCAAGGCCTGACGCAGGCCTGACGCAGGCCTGAACGGAGAGGACGACGCACCATGGAGGACCGCTCGGTTCTGACCCGCCCCGCCCCCGCTCCCGACCTGACCCTGCGCTACGGGCCTGCGGCCGACCAGGTCGCGGACGCCTGGCCCGGGGACGGGCGCGCGGCGCACCGCCCGCTCGCCGTGCTGGTGCACGGTGGCTTCTGGCGTCCCGACTACGACCGTACGCACGCACGGCCGATGGCTGGCGCACTGCGCGACGCGGGCTGGACGGTGCTCTCGGTCGAGTACCGCCGCTGCCCCGGGCAGCCCGACCTGATGACGGCCGACGTCGCCGCCGCCCTGGCCGCACTGCCCGCCCTGCTGACTCCGCATAACGGGTCGGTGGTGCTGCTCGGCCACTCCGCGGGCGGCCACCTGGCGCTGTGGTCCGCAGCGGCGGCGCCGACTCCCGCGCTGGCGGGCGTCATCGCCCTCGCCCCGGTGGCGGACCTGGCGCTCGCCGACCAGCTGCGGCTGGACAACGGCGCGGTGGCCGACTTCCTGGGCGGCCCGGCCGAGGAGCGGCCCGACCTCGATCCGGTGCGGCTGGACACCCCGTCCGTGCCGGTGGTGATCGTGCACGGCAGCGAGGACGAGGTGGTACCCCCCAAGCTCGCCGACTCCTACCTCGCGGCGCACCCCGCCACCCGCCTGGAGCGAGTGGCGGGCGCGGGGCACTTCGCGCTGATCGACCCCCTCAGCGCCGCCTGGCCGGTCCTGCTCGCCACCCTGGCGACCTTCGGCGATTAACCCCGAGCGACGGCCTACCGTGGAAGGGATGCTGCGATCCCGTCGAGCCCGCAGCCGAGGCAGGCAGCCCATGACGAACCCCGCCGACGCACCGACCACCCAGGCAGCCGACCCCCGGCGTGCGCGCGGCGCCCGGTGGTCGGCGGCCGCCGTGGCCTTCGCCTTCTGGACCACGATGGCCGGCACGACCGCGCCGACGCCGCTGTACCCGATCTACGGGCAGGCCTTCGGGTTCTCGCCGTTCACCGTCACGGTGGTCTTCGCCGTCTACGCCATCGGCGTGGTGGTCGGTCTGCTGCTCCTCGGCCGGCTCTCCGACCAGATCGGCCGCCGTCCCGTCCTGATCGGCGCGACGCTGACGGCGATGTGCGCCGCCACCGTCCTGCTGCTCACCCAGAACCTCGCGGTGATGCTGGTCGGCCGCGTGCTGTCGGGATTCGCCGCCGCCCTGGTCACCGGAGCCGCCACCGCCGCACTCACCGAGCTCATCCCACCCGGCGGCCGGATCCGCCCGGCAGCCGCCGCGCTGACGGCCAACATGGGCGGCCTGGCCGGCGGCACCCTGCTGGCCGGCATCCTGGCCGACCTGGCGCCGGCGCCGCTGCGCACGCCGTGGGTCGTCCTGCTGATCCTCTCCGCCCTCAGCCTGATCGCGGTCGCCGCCACCTCCGAGAGCAGCGCCGAGCGCCCGGGATTCGTCTTCCGGGTCCAGGCCCTGCGCATCCCGGCCGAGATCCGTCCGGCCTTCCTGCGGGCGGCGATGGCCACCGGCGCCGGCTTCGCCGTGCTCGGCGTGCTGACCGCCGTCACCGGCCTCTTCCTGAGCGGCGAACTGCACCTGCACAGCCACTCGCTCACCGGCCTGGTGGTCGCCACCGCCTTCGCCTGCACCGCCCTGGGCCAGCCACTGAGCCGGGCCATCCCGCCCGGGCGCGCCCTGCCCACCGCCTGCCTGGGCCTGGTGGTCGGCGCCGCGCTGATCGCCACCGCAATGGCCACCACCACGCTGGCGCCGCTGATCCTCGGCGCGGCGGTCAACGGCCTGGCCAGCGGCATCGCGATGGCCGACGGCCTCACCACCATCACCACCGGCGCCGCCCCGCAGCAGCGCGGCGAGGCCGTCTCGACCTTCTTCGCGATCCTCTACACCATGCTCGCGCTGCCGGCGATCGGCGTCGGAGTGCTGATCCGCGCCACCAGCCTGCGCCCGGCGGGCGAGGTCTTCAGCGCCGTGGTCGCCGCACTCGCCCTAGCCGTCCTCCTCAGCCTGACCCACACCCGCCGCAGCTCGCACTAACCCCTGCGCTACGCGGGATTGCGACCCAGGTAGACGGTGTTGGTCGCGGTGCGCTCCTGGAGCGGGTTGTCGAAGGTGATCACCTCGGCGCGCACGTCGGTGAGCACCCGGCCGAGCGCCGCGGTGAACTCCTCCTCGGGCGGGTCGTTCGACCAGTACGCGAACACGCCGCCGGGTCGCAGCCGGTCGCCCAGCCGCCGCAGGCCCTCGGGCTGGTAGAACGCCGCGTGGCTGGGGTGCAGCCAGTGGCGTGGTGAGTGGTCGATATCGACGATGATCGCGTCGAAGCGCCGGTCGGGATGCAGTGGGTCCAGGCCCACCGGGGAGGCCAGTGTGGCGAAGAAGTCGCCGTGGACCAGTCGGCACCTGGGGTCCGCGGCGAGCCCGGAGGGGATCAGGTCGCGCTGGTGCCACTCGATCACCTCGCTGAGCGCGTCGACGACGATCAGCGAGCCCACCTCCGGGCTCCCCAGCACGGCCTGCGCGGTGCACCCGAGGCCGAGACCGCCCACCACCACGTCGAGCTTGCGGCCCGCGCCTGTTTCGGTCCCCGTGAGCTCGGCGATGGCCAGGCGTCCCAGCTCCAGCTCCGCGGCCGTGAACAGGCTGGACATCAGGAACTCGTCGTTCAGCTTGATCTCGTAGACGTCACGGCCCACACTCGGGTACCACCGCCGGCGGAGCGCGAGCTCACCCATCGGCGTCTGGCGCCAGTCGAGCTCCTCAAACCGTGCACTCACCTGTGGTAACCCGTCTCTCTGCTGTTCTCTGCTGTGATCGCCCGTGATCGCTCTGTGTAAGCGACAGTCTGGCATCCCCGCGTCCGCAGTGCGTACCGGCAGCACCCCGCACCGCGGCTTACCCCGCCCCCGGACCGAAGCGGCGCCGGTACGCCAAGGGGCTGAGCCCGGTCTCGCGACGGATCAGCGCGCGCAGGTTGGCGGCCGTGCCGAGGCCGCTGAGGCGGGCGACCACCTCGAAACGCGACTCGCCACGCTCGATCAACCGGCAGGCCAGGGCGACGCGTTGCCCCGTGAGCCAGGCCAGCGGCGTGGTGCCCAGCTGGGCGCGGAAGCGACGATGCAGCGTCGCCGGGCTGACCCTGGCCCGCGCCGCGAGGTCGGACACCGTGAGCGGTGCGTCCAACCGCTCCTCGGCCCAGGCCAGTACCGGCGCCAGTGACTCGTCCACCGGCTCGGGTGCCGGCCGCTCCACGAACTGCCGCTGCCCGCCGTCCCGATGGGCGGCGAAGACCAGCCGGCGGCTCACCGCGTTGGCGACCTCCGCGCCGTGGTCGCGGCGGACCAGGTAGAGCCCGAGGTCGAGTGCGGCCGCGCTCCCGGCGGCGGTGAGGATGTCGCCGTCGTCCACGAACAGCACGTCGGATTCGAGCCGCACGGCGGGGAACCGGGCCTGGAAGGCGTCGGCCCACTGCCAGTGCGCGGTGGCCCGGCGCCCGTCCAGCACGCCCGCCTCGGCCAGCGTGAAGGCGCCGCTGCAGAAGCCCACCAGGCGCGCGCCCCGCGCGTGGGCCCGCCGGACGGCGTCGAGCACGGCCGGGCGGCGAGGCACCTCGGTGTCGGGCCGATTGGGGACGATCAGGGTGTCCGCCGAGTCGGCCGCCTCCAGGCCGGCGACTCCGGTGAGGGTGAAGAACCCGTCCCGCATCAGGGTGCGCGGCTGCGGCGAGCAGAGCCTGAAGTCGTAGAGCTCGCGGCCGATCTCGGGTCTGCGCAGGCCGAAAACCTCGGTCGCGCAACCGAGTTCGAAGGGATTGGAGTTCTCGTCCACGATGACGACGACCCGATGGGGGCGCGCCGGCGACTGGGACAACTGCGAGGACTGCGAGGATTCTTGCGGCATATGCAATTCCTAGCACTCACACCGGCCCGGCGAATCGAGCCAGGATGGACGCCATGAGCAACGAACCCACCGCGCCGATCGACCTCACCGCCGCCCTGGCCTCCTTCGACGCCCTGTGGAGCCCCCGCATCGTCACGCGCGTCAACGACTACGACGTACGCGTCGCCAAATTGGCGGGCGAGCACCTGTGGCACGCACACGACGACACCGACGAGTTCTTCCTGGTGCTCGACGGCGAGCTGCACATCGCCCTGCGCGAACCTGCCGGGGAGCGCACGGTCGTGCTCCCCCGGGGTGCGGTCTTCACCGTCCCCCGCGGCACGGAGCACAAGCCGTCCGCGCCGGCCGGCGGCGCCTCGATCCTGCTCTTCGAGCCGACCGGGACGCCGACGGTCGGCGATCGCCACGACGAGATCCCGGACCACGTGGACGTGACGATCGGCCACGCGCTCGACGCCGCCGACCTGCCGTAAGCAGCCGGCCAGGGAGTGGCAATTAGCTGAGCTGTTCCCGGAGTTCAGCAGAGCTTGGTTGCGCTGTGACGCATTGCCGGGAGCATAGGGCGGGTGACGACACCTCAGGATTCCGTGCCCCGGGCCGACTCGCGCGATCGCTTCACGGAGGGCCTGGCCTGGTCCGCCGAGGGGACCCTGCGCCTGTTTGCGGTCGGCGCGACGCTGGCTGTGCTGGTCGGTACGGGAGTGGCGGCCTGGACCGGGTGGGGGTCCGGGGCGTGGTGGGACGGGTGGTGGACCGCCGGGGCCGGGGCCGCGCTGGGAGTGGCGGCGGCGGCGCTGCGGCTGCTGCTCGCCGCGCGCAGGGGCGACGAGCGCGGCGGGTACTGGGCGACCCTGGTGGTGTTCACGCTGCTCACGTGGTTCGCGGCCGGCTCCGCGTACCTCTTCGGCAGCTGGCTGGATGCCTACGACCTGGACGGCCACGCCACCGCCCGGGTCACGGCCACCGTCATCCACTGCCGCACCGACGTGGACAACGACACCCAGTGCACCTACCACTGGACCATGGACGACCGGACCTACTACTCCACCGGCTACGCGTCCACCGCCTGGCCCGACGGACACCTGACCCACGTGCGGATCGACCCCGCCCACCCCGGCCACCCGGCGGTGGTGGGCGGGCGGTACTGGGCGACGTGGATCGGGATCGTCATCTGCGGCCTGCTCACCCTCGGACTACTGGTGGCCTGGCTGATCACCGAGCTCAACCTGAGCTGACGCCCCATCACTTCGCGAACTTGTCATCCTGCCATGATCAGTTAGCCATATGGGCCCTCACCTTCGACCGACCGAAGGATTTTCACACCCCTCGCCGTCAGCACACCGCGCAGCAGCCCCGCCCCCGGAGTCCGTACACCTACCATGCGCCGTGAGCGCCCCGCGCAACGGGGCTTCCGACTTCAGAAACGGCTGGGCGAATGAGATCAAGGATCCGTGGTCGGCTTCGGGCCTGGGCCACCGTCGGCGTCACGCTCGCGGTCGCGGCAGGGACAGCAGCCGCCGCACCTGCGGGGAACCCGCAGAGCGACTTCGGGCCCGACATCACGGCGATCATGAACAAGCCCGCGTACGAGCACGCGCAGTGGAGTGTGCTGGAGATCGACCCCGCGAACGGGCGGGTCGTCCACTCCACGTACCCCAACCAGTTCTTCATGCCAGGTTCGACCATCAAGCTGATCACCATCTCCGGCGCCTGGCACGACCTCGGCCCGGACCACCGCTTCACCACGCCGGTGAACGCGGTCGGCCAGATCAACGGATCGACCCTCACCGGGAACCTGGCGCTCGTCGCCCAGGGCGACCTCACCATGGGCGGCCGGACCAAGCCGGACGGGTCGGTCGACTTCACCCCCATCGACCACACCTACGCCGACGACGTCCCGGGCGCCACCCTCACGCCCGAGGACCCGCTCGCCGGCCTGGACCAGATCGCCCAGCAGGTCCGCGACTCGGGCATCACCACGGTCGACGGCGATGTCGTCATCGACGCGCGGCTGTTCACGCCGCCGCCGATCACCCCCCAGCCAACGCCCCTCATCATCAACGACAACGTCATCGACCTGCTGAGCACGCCGACCTCCCCCGGGCAGCCCGCCCAGCTGAGCTGGCGTCCGCAGGTCGCGCCGTACCAGGTCACGTCCAACGTCCAGACGGTGGCGGCCGGCGGCACCACCGACATCCAGGTCTCCACCTCCCCCGACGGCACGGCGATCACCCTCTCCGGCACGATCGCCGCCGACGCCCAGCCCACCCTGAAGAACTCCCAGATCCAGGACCCCAACGCCTTCGGGCGCACCGCCCTGATCGAGGCCCTGGGCCGCGCCGGGGTCACCGTCACCGCCCCGCCGACCGGGCCCAACCCGGACAGCACGCTGCCCGCCTCGTACACCGGCGATCCGCAGGTGGCCGCCTTCGTCTCACCGCAGTACCGCGACTACGCCAAGCTGATCCTGAACGTCAGCCACAACCTCGGCGCCAACCTGGCCCTGTGCAACATCGCCGCGAACCACGGCAGCAAGGACTGCTTCGACGCCTTCCCGGTCATCCACGACTTCCTCAGCCAGACGGCGAACGTCGACCCGACCCAGTTCCAGATGGCGGACGGACGCGGTGACGTTCCCGTAGACCGCGTCACCCCCACCGGGCTCAACCAGCTGCTCGCCTACTGGCTGCGCACCCCCGACGCGGACGCGTTCCGCACCTCACTGCCGATCCTCGGGGTGTCCGGCACGGGCGCTCTCTACTGCACCACCGACTGCCCGGCCAAGGGCAAGGTCTTCGCCAAGCCCGGCACCATCATCGGCGGCGACCTGCTCAACCAGCAGATCGCCATCAACGCGCAGACGTACGCGGGCTACCTGCAGGCGGACGACGGCCACCTCTACACGTTCTTCATCGGCGTCAACGGCGCGGCAGCACCGAGCATCCAGGGATTCTTCGACACCAACGACGACGTCGACCAGATCGCCGTCATCCTCCAGCAGGAGGCATGCGCAGAACGCGCCGCCGGCCGCCCGCACCACAAGGCCGACACGTCCGCGAGCAGGGCTCGCTCCCGGACCATTCGTCCGTAACGCGACCAGCGGATGAGGCTCCCCGGCGGTTGAGTGAGTGAGCTGTCTCACGTCTCAACCAACCGTCCAGGGAGCCTCGTTGGTCACCTGTCCGGCCGCACCGGACCTGCCCCCACGGGCATGCGCGGGGAAAGGCGAGGGGAAGGCCCCGGACGGCATATGCCGATGGGCGATATATATCCGCATGACAGAACGCTCCGTACAGGAGCCGACACTACTCCTGCACGACAAGCTTAAGAAGCAGGAACGTGCGCACCTGGCCGGGGCGGCTCCCAACTGCCGGTGAGATCCTGTGCTGTCGCGTCTGCCCGGGTCCACCAGCGGCTCACGCGAAGTTTGCGTCCCGTTCGGGAGACAATTCGTACGGGGGCGGAGAGGCGGTGGCAATGGGCATGCACGACCAGCCGCATCGGCCCTCCCGCGCCTTGCCCGGACCACAGATCGAGCAGAGCATCCACCTCGGGCTCATGGGTGATCAGCTCGGGGAGCTGAGCAGCGCGCAGCAGCGGATGCAGCGCCTGCTGGATGCGGTTAGGATGGTCAGCCGGGATCTCGACCTTCCGGTTGTGCTGCGCCGCATCGTGAGCACTGCCATGGAGCTGGTCGATGCGCGCTACGGCGCGCTGGGGGTCCTGACCGAGCAGGGGGAGAGCCCGTCGGAGTTCATCGCGGTAGGCCTGACGGAGCAGCAGCGGGGTGATCTGTCCGCGGTGGAGTTCCCGCGCGGCGGCGGCCTGCTGGGGCACCTCATCCGCCACCCGGAGCCACTGCGGGTCGAGGACATCGCGCATCACCCGAAATCGGTCGGCTTCCCGCACAGCCGCCGGGGCGCGCTTGCAGGTGAGTTGTCGACGCCGGGCCGGTGTGACCGCCCACCCTTGCCGGGTCAACCGCCGCGTTCACCAGGTCTCACGGGGATGCTCTGCTACCTGGACAGCGGCCTTCGGCGCTCGCCATCTGCCGTGAGCATGTTCTCCCGCAGGCCCGGATCGGTGCGGAGCGCTCGACTGAACCAGTTGCCGTAACGGTCCCCGAGGAACGCGGCGGAGGCGCCGTGCAGCAGGATGCTCAGGCCCACGGTCACGGCGATGACATCGCTGAGCAGGGCCATTCCGGGCAGGTGTTCCTCGAATGCGATCAGGCCGAACACCAGGGAGGCGAGTCCCCGCGGACCGAACCAGCCCAGGTAGGCCACGGAGGCCGGCCGCAGTCCCGTGCCGATCAGCGCGAGCGCGACCGGCAGCATCCGGATGACGGTCAGGCTCAGCACCGCGTAAACGACCATGCGCCACGTCAGGTGCTGGAGGGTCGGTCCCAGGATGACCGCACCGAAGACCAGGAAGCTCAACGAAGCGAGCAGGAGACCGAGGCGCTCGGTGAACCTTGTGGTCTGCGCGGGATCCGGGCTCGGGGCACGGTCGTCTCGGTTGGCGGGCACCTGGCGCAGTCGGATGCCCAAGGCCAGCCCGGAGGCCCAGGCACCGATGAAGCCGCTGCCCTCGGCCGCGGCACACAGCGCGTACGCGATGGCCGGAACGGCGAGCGCCAGGAACTGCCGCCACTCGGAGCTGCTCCACTCCCGGGTGGCCGACCAGCGCAGCAGGCTCGCCCCGGTCCAGCCGACCGCGAGTCCGATCGCGCCGCTCAGCAGCAGCGCCCGCAGGAACGTCTCCGCAACGCTTGGATGGCCGTGGCCCTCACCGGCCGCCGCCAGTGCCAGTACGAAGAACGGCAGCGCCAGGCCGTCGTTCAGGCCTGATTCGACCGACAGGCCGCCGCGGATCAGCGCCGGGACCCGCTCGTTGGAGACAGCCTGCTGCCCCAGCGCGGCATCCGTCGGCGCCAGGATGATGCCAGCCAAGGCCATCTCCCACACACTCAGACCGGACAACAGCGGCCGGGCCACCAGCCACCCCAACGCCATCGTGGCCGGCAGACCCACCAAGAGCAGCCGCAACGGCAGGAACTCCTCGCGGCGCAGATCCCGGGCCCGGATCGCGGACGCGTCCGCGAACAGCAGGAGGACCAGTGCGCTTTCCAGCAGCGTTCGGGTGACCTCCGGATCCCTGGATTGGCTCGTCAGGTCCAGGCCGAGCGGACCGATCGCCAGACCGAACAGCATGAACACCAACGGCCCGGAGATCACAGTCGTCGACAGTCGCCGCGAAAGCGCCCCGTAGCCGGCAACGACGCCGCCGGCCACCACCAGGCCCCAGTGGCTCATCAGTACTCCTCACGCCAGTCGCGGGTCATCACCGGGCAATCGAATCCGGGCAACGCACCCAGTGCCCCCGTTCGTCCTTGTGTGACGCGCGGTGGCTACTGCTTCACGCCCGCACCGGCGGGCATGTGTCCAGCCGGTACGGCGGTGTCGCCGCGCCAGGTCGGCCAACCGAGCAGGTGGGGGCGTTCGGTGACCCATGCGCGATCGTCCGCACCGATCTCGGAGTCGATGAGGGCTTCTAGCAGGGCGCTGTAGCGGGCGACGAGCTCGCGATGTACCGGGTCGGCCGCGAGGTTGTGCATCTCGGCCGGGTCCGTCTGGCGGTCGTACAGGACGACGTCGTTGTTAGCGAAGAGCGCGTCCACCGTCCTCGGGCGGTTCGGGTTGACGGGCGAGAAGTAGCGGGCGAAGGTGTAGCGCTCGTCGGTGTAGCCGCGCAGGAAGCCGCGCTTGGTCCAGTCGGGGCGCAGTGCCCCGGACTCGATGCGCTTGTGGACGTCCGGGTCGCCGAACTCGCCCCAGAATGAGGCGTCCAAGGGCATGATCGACTCGACCGCCGTCAGGGCCCCTTCGCGGACCGTGCCACCTTCCAGGGCGGGCACCAGGGATCGCCCGTGCAGGGCCGGGAACTGGGCAGCGATCTTGCTGTCCTCGACCCCGGCGAAGGAGAGGATGCTGGGAGCGAGGTCGACGGCCGAGCCTACGGCGCTGCTGCGGACGCCGCCCTTGAAGTCGGGGTGGCTGATGATGAGGGGGACGTGGAAGTTCTCGTCGTAGGCGAGGTTGCCCTTCTGGCGCAGCCCGTGGGAGGCGGCCATCTCGCCGTGGTCGGAGGTGAACAGCACGACGGTTCGGTCGGCCTGTCCGGATGCCTCTAGGGCGTCGAGGACGGTCTCGACGCTGCGGTCGACGTCCCGCATGCAGTTGAGGTAGAAGTTCAGCCCGGCGTGCCAGTGACTGTCGTCGGCCACGGGTCCGAACACGGTGTCGAGCATGCGGGCGAATTCGAGGACGGCGGGGGCGGCGCCTGACAGGTCGTCATGGAGGCTGGCGGGGAGGTCGAAGTCCCATGTGCGCGAGTAGACCGGGATCCGGGCGGCGGCCTTGGTGATGACCGCGTGGGCGAGTCCTGGCGGTAGCTTCACGGGTGAAGAGCCGCCGTAGTCGAAGCTCATGATGTCGTGCGGGTTGACGAAGTTGACGGCCATGAACCAGGGCTGGTCCTCGGCGACGACGGGTCCCCGGTTGCGCAGCCACTTGACGGCCTGTCCGGCGATGACGGGGTCCAGCTTGAGTCCGGCCCAGGCACCGCCGTCGATGTCGCCCCAGTCGTTGAACTCGGCGAACCCGTACGGTTCCAGGGCGTTGGTCGTCGGTCCGGGGTTCTGCGGGGTGATGTAGGCGTTCGACAGGTGCCACTTGCCCTGGTATGTCGTGTAGTACCCGGACGAGCGGAGCATGGTCCCCAGAGTGCCCAGCTTCGGGTCGAGGGGACGGATGTAGGGCATGTTGTCGTTGTCGTAGATCTCCGTGATGGGCAGGTGCTGTCCCGTGTAGATCACCGACCGGGAGGAGCTGCACATGGCCGAGGCGGCGTAGTAGCGCCCGAAGGTCACTCCCCTGGCGGCGAGCCTCTCGCGCGCCGGTAGGGAGAAGCCCTCCGGCCGGGGGACGGTGAAGCGTTCCTCATCGGTGACGATCAACAGGATGTTGGGACTGCGCGACACACCACCACGTCCTTCGGTCTGGTGAATGCTCGGGGGCGCGCCAGGGCACCGGGGTACTGTGCGGGCGCTGTCTGCTCAGCGTGCTGTCAAGTGGATCGACCCTAGGCGCGTGTGTGCTCCGGGGGGTGCGTGACACGGTGGCCTGCACGCATCCGTGCCGGGACCTCAGGACTGACTGGAGGACACCGGGGCCTGCCGCCCGCTGTTCCGAAGCGGCGTCGAGGCCGCGATGCCGCCGGCGGCTTCCCGTGAGTCCGGGTGGCGGGGCGGACCCGGTTGGCGTATCGCTCGCGTGCCGGGCGCCTTCCGTCCGATGCCGTGGGCGAGCATGACGGCATGTCAGGCACTACGGAGAGCTCCTGGGCTGGAATGCCGCTCCCACCAGGCCCGTGCAGCGAGGCGCAGCGTTGACTGAGGAGTCGGGCCGGCAGGGGTGGACCGAGCGGTTGCGGGTGCTGACCAGGCGGTCGGCGCTGCCTGGGGTGGCGGTGCTGGCCGGGTAGGACCGCTCCATGCTGCGGACCGATCTCGTCGCGGGGGCGACGGTGGCGGCGGTCGCGATCACCCTGACTCCGTTGGCGGCGGGGGACTCGTCCCGGTACGCGGCGCTTGCCGGGCTGCTCGCGGTCATGGCGGGCGTGATCCTGGTCGTGCTGGCCGATGCCGCCTCGAAGCTGTTCCACGCTCGGTGCCGACAGCCGACCCAGGTCGGCAGACGCAGGACCACCCGCACGTCGCCCTGACCGTCGGTCACGGACCAGGCGTCCAAGGCGGTGGCGGCGAGCCGCTTGAGCAGCCCTTCCATGCGTCCAGTACCTGGACGGCGGTGGCGGGATCGTTGACGGCCGAGGAGAGTGCGCGCAGACCGGGGTCGGCGAGCAGTCGAAGCGCGAAGGCCGGGTCCTGGTGGAAGGTCCGTTCCTGCCCCGAGACGATCGCCCACCACCTCCTTCGCGGCCAGGTCACCCCCGTGGATCTCCGCGACGTCGGTGCCGCGCTGGATGGTGGCGCCGACCGGTACGCGCATCACCACTACGGCGTCGGCCCTGGTCGCGGCTGCGATCAGGGCGAGGATGCGAGCTGCTGGACGGTGGTGGTCAGGTCGGGCCAGCTCACGGTGGTGCGCAGCGATGGCAGGGGCGCCGTTTTCGCGGACTGCTGGTCGAGGCGTACCGGGGAGGGGCGCACCCGGGCGGAAGATGGCCAGGACGCTGAGTGCGAGTCCGGCCACCGTGGCGGCGTTCATGGCCCGGTCCATCGGGACCAGGTAGTAGATGGCCACGACGAGGGCGACCGTGGCCGTCGTGCGCAGGGTAGTTTGGACGACGAGGCGCGGTCGAAGTTGGGCCGGTAGATCGTCAAACCGGGTCGGCGCCATCGTCGTTCTCCTGCGCTGCTGTCACGGAGTGGTGCGTGCTCGGGGGTCCTGGAGACCGGTGGAGGCCCGTTTCTGGAGGAGGCCGGCGAAGGAGCAGCACCACCAGGGCGATTCCCCGTCCCGGGCAGCTTTTGCATGGTCTCCCGGAGTGCCTCCAGCGCCAGCGGCTTGTCGCTCTCGTAACTCCAGGTGCTGAACAGCTGTGCGTGGTCGTGCCCTTCGTGCTCCACGGCGGGCGACGCGAGGCCCGCGCGGGCGGGATCGAATCGGCCGACGCCCAGCAGGATCTGGTAGGGCACCTCGCAGTAGCCCGTCTCACACTGTGGACATCCACCACACGCCGACCTACGGTGCCGGCTACCAATCGAGTTCAGATCCCGAGGTTTGAATTGCGGGCCTTGGCACCGGCGCGTCCACGGTGCCAAGAGTCCGCCGTCCGTCCGGTGAGCCACTTTGTCAGGCAAGGGCCTTCGCCTTGGCGCGCTGGTACTCCTCCTCCGTGATGTCACCCCGGTTCTTCAGCTCAGCGAGCCGAGCCAGCTCGTCGGCGCTCCCCGTGGGACCGGCGGTCTCGCGCACGTAGGCCTGGAATGCCTCCTGACTGCGCCGGGCTCGTTCCACCTCCCGCTCGTGCATGCCCTTGCCGCGTGCGACCAGGTACACGAAGACACCGACGAACGGCAGGATCAAGACCAGGACCGACCAGCCGGCCTTTCCCCAACCGCCCAGCTCATGGTCCCGGAAGATGTCGCCGAAGACGCGGAAGAGCAGCATGATCCAGACGACCCACAGGAAGATCACGCAGATGGTCCAGAACACGTTCAGCAGCGGGTAGTCCGCAGCCAGGTTTACCGCATATCTCATGGTCGTGCTCCCATCCGTTGCACCCCGTCACCAGAACCGCCGACGGTCACTTGCACGCCGCGGAGATGCGAATGCCTCCCTCCCCGGTCTCCATGGTGCGGCTGAGACCTGCCTCGCGCCCCCCGGGACGGGTGAGGATCAGCGCAGCCTGCGGAAGTCTCGAACGGACGGCGACCGCCAGGCCACCAGCGACAGCGCACAGACAGAGGTGACGCAGGCACCAGGCAGAGGCCGTCAAGCGAGAAGAGCGCCTCAACGAACGACTGCGACAGCTTCGCCGAGTCGTACTCGACCCTCAACGAGACAAGCCTCCTGAACGCCTATTACGCGCGGCCTGCGGAGGGCTCGGCCGAGTAACGAGCAACCAGCGGAAGCTCTTGCTTCACAAGCCGATGGGCCATGAGGGGTGGCGTTGACGGGCGTGGTACCGCCCATGCCCTGCCCAGGCGAACTGTCTTGGTCGGAGAGGGACATGACGAGTATTGAGACTTCAATCCTGTTGCGCGAAGTGGCATTTCATGACATGTTCCAGCGGCCGGTACGGTCGGTTCCATGGAATGGAATTTTCAGACGGCCGAACAACTCGCGGCTGCCCTGCGCGCCGGTGAAGTGACCTCGGCGGAACTGACCGATGAAGCGATCGCCCGTATCGAACGGGACGACCAGGCGATCAACGCGATCTGTGTGCCGGACTTCGACCGTGCGCGGGCCGCCGCGCGCGACGCCGACCAGGCGCGCGCCCGCGGTGAGGACCGGCCGCTGCTCGGCATTCCGGTGACGGTCAAGGAGTCCTACAACATCGCCGGACTGCCCACGACTTGGGGCATGCCGCCGCACCGGGACTACGTGCCGGCCGAGGACGCGGTGCAGGTGTCGCGGCTCAAGGCCGCGGGCGCGGTGGTGCTCGGCAAGACCAACGTGCCGGTGGGACTGCAGGATGTGCAGAGCTTCAACGAGATCTACGGCACCACCAACAACCCGTGGGATCACGGTCGCACGGCAGGTGGATCCTCCGGCGGATCGGCGGCAGCCCTGGCGTCCGGCTTCGGTGCGCTGTCCATCGGCTCCGACATCGCCGGTTCGTTGCGCACCCCCGCGCATTTCTGCGGTGTCTACGCACACAAGCCGACACTCGGACTGGCGGCGATGCGCGGAATGGTCCCGCCGCCCGCGCCGGCACTGCCGGTCGACCATGACCTCGCCGTCGTCGGTCCGATGGCGCGCACCGCCCGCGACCTCACGCTGCTGCTCGACGTCATGGCCGGACCGGACCCGCTGACGCTCGGTGTGGCGCACGACCTGAGGCTGCCGTCCGCGCGTCACGAGCAGCTCTGCGACTTCCGGGTCCTGATCCTCGACGAGCATCCGCTCATTCCGACCGGGGCCGCCGTCCGGGCGGGCCTGAACCGGGTGGCCGACGCACTGGTCGACGGCGGCGCCCGCGCCGAACGGCACAGTCCGCTGCTGCCCGATCTGACCGAAGCCGCGCTGCTCTACACGCAGTTGCATTTCGCAGGCGCCGGTGCACGCTTCCCCGTCGAAGCGTACGAGCAGCTGCGGACCCGCGCCGCCGGACTGAGCGTGGACGACCAGAGTCTCGATGCGGCGCGGCTGCGCGGCATGGTGTTCAGCCACCGCGACTGGATCGGGGCGAACAACCGTCGCGAGCTGCATCGCCACGGCTGGCGGCAGCTCTTCGCCGAGTTCGACGCCGTGGTGTGCCCGATCACGCCCACTCCCGCGTTCCCGCACGACCACCACCCCGATCCGCTGGCACGGGTACTCGACATCGACGGCGTCGAGTACCCGTACTTCGACCAGCTCGTCTGGGCCGGTGTGGCCACCATGCCCGGCCTACCCGCCACCGCCGTACCGGCCGGCCGCTCCCCCGAGGGTCTGCCGGTGGGAGTGCAGCTCATCGGTCCGATGTTCGAGGACCGCACCCCGCTGCGGCTGGCCGAACTGCTCGAGCAGACGATCGGCGGCTTTCAGGCACCGGAGTAGGGCATACGACGGGAGTAGGGCATTACTACTCGTTCCAAGTCAGCCACGGGCCCGGGAGGGAGCGGTTCGGGCCAGCAGACGTCGCACGCCCTGCGCTTCGGCAAGGAAGGCCGTGATGGCGAGTACGAGCAGCACCGCCTCCACGGCGACGCTGACGATGCCCAGTGGCTCGGTCCAGTTCCCCCGGTCGTCGCTGTAGTCGGGCAGACCCGGGCCCCGGGACAGCACGAAGCCGATCAGGGGGCCGAACGCGACGCCAAGCGCCAGCAGCCAGCCGGCCACCCGTGCCGGCTGGCTGCGTCCGGCCGTCAACAGCAGCAGCAGCGCGGTCAGGACACCGGTCGCCTCCAGCAGGTAGTAGCCGACGCCGATGTAGTGCGGCGTCTTGTCGCCGGGGAAGCCGCCTTGATCCTGGACGTGGATCCAGGACACCGCCAGGCAGAGCACTGCCGCCAGGACCCGGGTGCGGGTTGAGCCGGTGATCGAGTCGCTGGTCGAGTCGGTGGTCGAACCGGTTGACGCCTTTTGGGCAGGGTCGGGCCAGAGCATGGGGGACCTCCGTGATCATGGAGAACGGCCGGGGTGCGTCGCCTCGAAGCGGTGCAGCGTGGAACGAGCCGACTGTGGGGGCACCCGCCGAACGCCGGCGTGATGTGATGGCCGCGAGAACTTGCCGCAGCCATGCCATTGTTGACGTGTCGTCAGCATGACGCCAGGCATGTCGGCTCATAGAATGCTCTGAATGCCCACTGTCAAGATCCGGGGACGGTCGCGCTGATCAGCGCGACCGCCCCCGGTCAGTCCCCCTGAGTGCCCGGTCTCAGCCCTCGGCCGCGAGCTGAACCAGGCTGCTCGGGTCGGTGTTCGCCCCGCAGAGCACCACGACGACCTTCTCGCCGCTGCCCGGCTGGTAGCCACGGCTCGACCCGTCAGCCCGAGCGGACGCGTGGTGCGGCGGGGTGGTGAGGGCTGCGAGCGCCGTGGCGGCGCCGTGCTCGACGGCGACGCGGCGGTGGTCCCACAGCGCCTGGCGGGCACGGACGATCTCGCCGTCCGGCACGAGCACCGAGTGCACGCCGTCCTGCTGGGCGGCGTGCAGGGCCATGGCGCTGGTGCGGCGGGCACCGAGGGAGTCGGCGGCGATGGAGTCCGCCGGGACGTCGACCAGGTGGCCGGCTTCGACGGCGGCGTTCAGTGCGCGGCAGTTCTCCGGCTCCACGGCGACGGTCCGCAGACCGTGGTGCTGGGCGGCGGTGGCCACCCCGGCGAACAGTCCGCCGCCACCGACCGCGACCACCACGGTGTCCAGGTCCGGGATCTGCCGGCGGATCTCGTCCAGCAGCGTGCCGGCCCCGGCGGCGATCATCGGGTGGTCGTAGGCGTGGCTGGCCAGGGCGCCGGTCGCGGCCGCGAAGTCCTCGCACGCGGCGAGGGCTTCGGCGTACTCCGCGCCCACCAGGCGCACATCCGCGCCGTAGCCGCGCAGCCTGGCGACCTTCACCGCCGGGGCCGTGGTCGGCAGGAACACCGTGGCCCGAACGCCCTGTTGCTGCGCCGCCCACGCGCAGGCGAGCCCGGCGTTGCCGCCGGAGGCGATCGTCACCCCGGCGTCCGGGAGGGTGCCGGCCTCGCGGTGGGCGGCGAGGAAGTTCTGCGCGCCGCGGGCCTTGAAGGAGCCGGTGTGCTGCATGTACTCCAGCGCGAGCCAAAGCTGACAGGGCTCTTCCGGTCGGCCGTCCAGCGGGTCGCGCCGGGCGGTGCGGATCGCGCCGGGATCGACCGGCGCGATGGCCACCGGCCGGATCCTCCCGGCGATGCGGTCGGCGGCTTGCTTGACGTCGCCGTAGGTGAGTCGGTGCAAGGGTGTCGCTCCTTGGTGCTGAGAGCCGGCCGGTGGCGGGGCTGTACCGTCTCGGTCAGTCGAGCTGGGGCTTGACCTGAGTGGCGATCAGTTCCAGGTGGTCCAGGTCGGCGAGGTCCAGGATCTGGAAGTAGATCCGGCGGCTGCCGACCTCGCGGTAGCGGGCGATCTTCTCCACCACCTCGGCCGGGGTGCCGGCCAGACCGTTGGCCTTGAGCTCGTCGACCTCGCGTCCGATCGCGGCGGCGCGGCGCGCGACCTCGGCGTCGTCACGACCGACGCAGGCCACCAGGGCATTGGAGTAGATCATGTCGTCGGCCGCCCGGCCGCGCTCCTCGACAGCGGCCCGCACCCGCTCGATCTGCTCCTTGCTCTGCTCCACGGAGGTGAACGGCAGGTTGAACTCGGTGGCGTAGCGCGCCGCCAGGGCAGGCGTGCGCTTGGGTCCCATGCCCCCGATCAGCAGCGGGACCCGCTGCTGCAGCGGCTTGGGCAGCGCCGGGGAGTCCCGCAGCTGGTAGTGGACGCCGTCGAAGGAGAACGTCTCACCGAGCTTGGTCTCCCACAGCCCGGTGACGATCGCCAGCTGCTCCTCGAAGCGGTCGATCCGCCGGTCCGGGAAGGGGATGCCGTAGGCGGCATGCTCCTGCTCGAACCAGCCCGCGCCGAGGCCGAGTTCGATCCGGCCGCCGCTCATCGCGTCGACCTGGGCGACCTGGATGGCGAGCACGCCGGGGAGTCGGAAGGTGCCGGCGGTCATCAGCGTGCCGAGCCGGATCCGCTGGGTCTCACGGGCGAGCCCGGCGAGCGTGATCCAGGCGTCTGTCGGGCCGGGCAGGCCGTCGCCGTCGCCCATCCTGAGGTAGTGGTCGGAGCGGAAGAAGCCGTCGTAGTCCAGCTGTTCGGCGGCTTGGGCGACGCGCAGCAGCGTGTCGTAGGAGGCGCCCTGCTGGGGTTCGGTGAAGATACGGAAGTCCATCCCCTGATCTTCTCAGGGAATGCCCGCCTTCACGTATGCCGCCCCCGGTCGACTGACTACAACTGGTTGAGCTTGATGCCGTAGTCGTCGAGCCAGGAGATCAGCTCGGCCCGGTGCGCCTGGACGAGTCGCCCACCGGTGAAGCGCGGGTCGTCGGTCACCTCGGCGACGATGTCCGCGGGCGGTTCGAAGGCGTACATCTCCTCGTCCGTGGTGAACTCGGCCTCGGCCAGGACCAGGCCGTGCAGGGGCGCGTCGAAGACGTCGATGCCCAGGGGCGGGGAGCTCAGGCGCGTCTTGGTCAGTACGGCGGCGGGCAGCGTGGCGAACACGTCGTACTCGGCCTGGGACAGGTAGGTGTTCGTGATCGTCCCCTGCACGGGGCCCGGCCGGTCGGCGGGCACCTTCTGGGTGAGCTTGAACTCGGGCTGGACCGGGGCAGGGTGGTCCACGCGGCGCAGGCGCAGACGGGTCCCCGTCAGGTAGCGGTCGGTGATCCGCCGAACCTCCCGTGCTTGCGACGTCTCCGGGGCAACTGCCAGCAGGAATCGTCGCTCCCGCTCCACCCGGGCGTACTTTCCAGCCTGGTCGTGGTCATTCTCCGCGGTGCGCACGGGGTGCCTTCCCGGTCGGCGCCCATGACGCCGGCCTACTCGGTGACTCGGTTTCTGCACCTGGCGAGTGTGCCGTCAGGGGCAAGAGACGGCAACAGGTTAACGGCGTGACCATCCGCTGATGCTGACTCAGTGGAGGCAGAGGCAGAACGGATGGCCGGCCGGGTCCGCGTAGATCCGCCAGTTGGCCTCCGGGCGGAGCTGGTCGGTCCGCTCCAGCACGGCCGCGCCGAGAGCGAGCGCCCGCTTCTCCTCTCCGTCGAGGTCGTCCACGTCGAAGTCGAGGTGGAGCTGCTGCGGGTGCTGCTGGCTGGGCCACTCGGGCGGACGGTAGCCCTCGACCCGCTGGCAGGCCAGCGGCGTTCCCTCGAACCCGTGCACCTCGACCCAGTCGGAGTCCCCCGTGTCCGCGACCACCCGGCCGCCGAGCAGATTCGCGTAGAACTCCGCGAGCTGTACCGCATCGGCGCAATCCAGCGCGACCATCTGCAACTTTCGAATCACTGACGACACTCCTCGTTTCCTCGGCCGCTTTTGCGACTCGCGACTCCCGCGCAACAGGAGGTGTCGTACCCACCGCCGGGACGGGCATGCGTGGCACATACGGCGATACTGCGGTCGGCGTGCTCGCGGCTACGACCGGCGTTGCTGTGCGACACGGAACGCGCCCGGGGTGTGGCGGCTTCGGTGCCCCCGCTTCGTGTGCGCCATGTCGCACACGAAGCGGGGCGTGCATCGGGTCGCGGGGGTCAGAGTGCGGCCCAGCCGGTCCAAGGGGAGCCGGCAGCGGTCTGCCACGAGGTGTAGTCGTTGCCGCTGCTGTCCTGCGCGAAGGCGTCCATCGCGCCGCTGGCGACGACCACCACGTTCGGGGTACCGATGAGGATGCCGCCACCAAAACCGGCGAAACCGGTCAGCACACCACCCGGTGAAGTCTGCCAAGACGTGTAGAGATTGCCATCGGTCCCGGTCGCGAACACGCTGATCTCACGCTGCAAGTTGACCACTGCAGCAGGCGTGCCCTGGAACGTGCCCCCCATGTCGCTCCAACCCGTCCAAGTCGAGTCGACGGCCGTCTGCCACGCAGTACGGAGGTGACCGCCGCTGTCGATCGCGAAGACCTGCATCCCACCACCAGAACCGATCACCACCGCAGGGGAACTGGCGAGATTACCGCCACCAAAACCGGCGAAACCGGTCAGCACACCACCCGGAGAACTCTGCCAAGACGTATAGAGATTGCCATCGGTCCCCGTCGCGAACACGCTGATCTCACCCTGGTTGACCACAGCAGCAGGCACGCCCTGGAACGCGCCCCCCATGTCGCTCCAACCCGTCCAAGTCGAGTCGACGGCCGTCTGCCACGCAGTACGGAGGTGACCGCCGCTGTCGATCGCGAAGACCTGCATCCCACCACCAGAACCGATCACCACCGCAGGGGAACTGGCGAGATTACCGCCACCAAAACCGGCGAAACCGGTCAGCACACCACCCGGAGAACTCTGCCAAGACGTATAGAGATTGCCATCGGTCCCCGTCGCGAACACGCTGATCTCACCCTGGTTGACCACAGCAGCAGGCACGCCCTGGAACGCGCCCCCCATGTCGCTCCAACCCGTCCAGCCGGAGCCGGCGGCCGTCTGCCACTTGGTCATCAGGTGGCCGTTGGCCGCTATCACGAAGGTCTGCTGTGCGCCGTTGGGCAGCTGCAGGGTGGAGGAGCCGGCATTGGCGATGGTGAAGCTGGCGCCCTGGTAGGTGTGGTTCTGGCCGTCTGTCTCGCTGGCGATCATCGAGACGGTGTAGCTGCCGTTCGCCAGTTGCGTGGTGTTGAGCGCGTAGGGGTAGTTGGTGCCTGGGCCTGCCGGCACTTCGCTGTAGTAGCCGTTGGGGCCGGAGATGACGTAGTTGAGCCCCCCGATGACGTCGCTCTGCGTCGGGGTGGAGGTCAGGTGCACGGTGGCGCCGACGGTCTGTCCGGGGTTGAAGCCCGACAGTGTGACGTTGAAGTTCGCAGGGATGGCGGGGAGCGGGTTGGTGTAGCGCAGCAGCTCGTAGGAGGACGCCGGGTAGCCGTCGATCGAGGGGTCGTGGATGTTGGCCGGGTACTCTGCGGTCGGGACGCTGGAGTTCTCCTCGGCGATGTAGGTGAAGTCGCCGTTCGCCTGGTTGGTCCAGCCGGCGAAGAGGCTGATGTGCTTCCCCGCGACGGCGAGCGCGTCGCCCGGCTGCAGCTGGGACCAGCTGCCGAGCTTCATGCTGTACGGCGCGGAGTCGAGGCCGGGCGAGGGAGTGGTCACCGCCGGACTGCTCGGCAACTGCCAGGCCATGTCGACCAGACCGCCGTCATCGGTGCGGTAGGGCCCACCGACCTCGGCATCGGCGAACGACTTCCCCTGGTTGTAGATGACCTGGTGACTCACCCAGTCCCGAGCGCGCTGGACCATCATGTCGCCGGTCAGTTGCGCACCGATGCCCGTCCCGACCGTCCCGGTCGACATGGCCGTCAAGGAACCGTTGCCGTAGTAATTGCCGGTGTCGGCGGACGCCGGCACGACAGTGCACAACCCCGCGACGACGGCAATCGCCGCAAGGGTGGCCACGCGCGCCAGAGAACGGGCTGGACGGGTCAGTGCGGACATCGAGACCTCCGAGATGGTGGGTACGTCGAAGAGGATCATGTCCGGCGAGCGCCGCCCGCGGAACGGCGCACGCCCGGCAGCAAGTTGCCAAGTTGCAAGGCAACAAGCTGCCGCCGCCATCCGCCAGGTCCGACGCAGACCACCGCGCCCGCGGCTACGCCCGGTGCTGTGCGGCGCGGAACTCGCCGGGGGTGTGGCCGGTCGCGCGGGTGAAGTACTTGCCGAAGTTGGTGGGTTCGGTGAAGCCGAGCATCCGGCCGATCGCCGCCACGGGCAGTCGGGTGTGCGCCAGCAGGCGTTTGGCCTCCAGGGCGACGCGGAGGTCGATGAGCTCCTTTGCCGTACGACCGGTGGCGGCCAGGCAGGCGCGGGTGAGCGTGCGGGATGAGTAGCCGATCCGGGCCGCGTAGTCGTGTGCGTTGCGGTTCACGGCGAAGGAGGCTTCCAGTTCGCGCTGGAAGGCACGGAAAGTCTCGCCGCCGGCGGTCGGGTCGTGGTCGCCGGGATGCGGCAGTCGGGCGATGCGCAGCAGGAGGGCGGCCAGCAGGTGGCGCAGCAGCTCCGTGGTCAGCGCCGTGTCGTGTGCCTCCCGGCCCGGGAGGCTGTCGTACTCCGTGGCGAGGTCGGACATGGTCCGGCTGACCGCCTGACGGTCGGACGGTGGCAGTGGCCAGGCGGCCGGACCGAAGCCGGAGTTGAGCACAGAAGCGAGGGCTGGCACGGGTGGCGGGGACGCGGGGGTGAACAGCAGCAGGATCGCGTCGAGGTCGGCAATGCGCCCGTCCGCACGTCCTCATTGGAGCGGACACCGCGCTGGTGGTCGTCGACTGGACGATGGAGATCACCGCGCCCGACGGCACGAGGATCAGTCCCACCGGTACCACGGCCAACGTCGCCCGCCAAGCAGCCGACGGGAGTTGGAAGTTCAGCATCCTCAATCCACTCGGCGTCGCCTGACAGACCTTCGGTCAGGGGCGGCGGGCGAGCAGCCGGTAGGCGTTGGCGAGGCCCGTGCGGCCGGCGAGCGGCGCGAGCAGGCGGTCGGCGAGGGCCGCGAGCAGCAGGACGGGCGCGCCGGCCAGGAAGCACGCGCCGCGCAGGGCCCGCCGCACCCGTCCCGGCGGCCTGCCGGCCCGCCAGGGCGCGTCCTCGCTCGGCGCGAGCGCGTCCAGCAGCAGCCAGCAGGCGGCCAGCAGGTCGACCGGGTCGTGGGCCTCGCCGTGCTGCTCCAGCAGGACGGTGAAGCCCAGTTCGCCCAGCCGCTGCCGCAGGTTGGCCGCGGGCATCAGGTGCAGGTGCTGGGGCTGCAGCCAGGGCAGCCACCAGCGCCCCAGCAGGCGGGCGAAGCGGCTGCGCGGGTCGGGCACCTCGATCAGCAGCAGCCCGCCGGGGCGCAGCGCCTGCCGGGCGGCGGTCAACTCCCGTGCCGGGTCGGTGCTGTGCTCCAGGTAGTGGAACATACTGACCACGTCGTAGCGCCCGGCCAGCTCGGGTGCCAGGTCGGGGAAGGCGCCGCGGAACCCGTTGGCCAACCGGCCGTTGCGCTGGGCAAGTTCAGCTCCCTCACTGAGGTCCAGGCCGTCGAAGGAGGTGCCGGGGAAGGTCTCGCGGGCGGTCTCGCAGAAGTGCCCGTGCCCGGTGCCGACGTCCAGCCAGCTGGCCGGCGCGGCGTCGAACGGGGTCACCGAGCGGGCCCGGCTGCGGTAGGCGGCGGTGCGGGTCGCAAAGACGCCGCCCAACCGCTGCTCCCCCAGGCCGTCGTAGAAGTCGCGGTAGTAGAACTCCAGCCCGGTGCCGTTCAGTTGGGGGTTCTGGAAGACGTGTGCGCAGTCCTGGCACTCGTCCAGCAGGAACTCGCCCGGCTTGTGCTGCAGCAGGTCGGTGGTGCGCAGCCGGAGGGCCAGCCGGCCGCTGCCGCACCAGGGGCAGTCGGTTCGTCGCTGGTGGAAGAACTTGGCGGTGCCGTCGGCCAGTTCGGCCTGGTAGCCGGGCCGCAGGGCGGCGACCGCGCTACTGCTGCTGGTCGTGGTCATCGGGGGCTCCTGGCGGTCAGCTCTTCGAGGTGGTCGGCGGCGCGGGCCGCGCCACCCGCCGCGCGGAAGGAGGCGCCGACGCGACGTGCCGCGCCCTGGTGGGCGGGGTCGTCCAGGACCGTGTCCAGCGCCTGGCCGAGCCGGTCCGCGCTGGTGCGTCCGAAGCGCACCCGGACGCCGGCGCCGGCGGCGACCACCTGGCCGGCCACCACCGGTTGGTCGTCCCGGATCGGGGCGACGACCAGCGGCACGCCGTGCCACAGGGCCTCGCAGACCGTGTTGTGGCCGGCGTGGCAGATGACGGCGGCAGCGCGGGCGAGCAGGTCCAGCTGCGGTACGCGGGGCTGCACCACGATGTCGGGGTCGGCTGGATCCCGGTCGCCCAGGACCCCGCCGGGGTCGACGACGACGGCCTGCAGCCGGGCCGAACGGGCCCGCAGCGACTGCTCGCAGGCGCTCAGGAAGGCGCTGCCCGCGTCGGTGTTGACGGTTCCGAGGGTGACCAGCACCGTGGCGCGGTCGGGATCAAGGCGGCTCCACGGAAAGGCCGGCCCGCCGGGACGGGGCGTCATCGCCGGGCCCACGAAGCGGAGCGGGCCGGGGGGCGCGGCAACCGAACCGGCCAGCTCGGGGGTGGTGAAGGCGAGGATCAGGTGCGGTGAGAAGCGCGGATCGGCGCTGCCGCGCGGGTCGCCGATCCGGGTGCGCAGGTCGGCGAGCAGCCCGGCGATCCAGGCGTCCACCAGCGGCATGCCGTCCAGCGCGCCGGTGAACTCCGCCGAGGTCGTCGCGGAGGTGGCCCAGGGCAGGCCGAGGCGTTCGGCGACCAGCGCGCCGGCCACCGCCTGCTGGTCCACCACCAGCACGTCCGGGCGGAAGCGGGCCACCGCCGCCGTCACGCCGGGGGCCATCGCCTCGGCGAGCGGGATCAGGAAGTCCTCCCAGAGGAACTTCAACGCCGCCGGCCCGCGCAGCTCCGGTGGGCGCTGCGCCGGGCCGTCGGGGCCGCCGGCGGAGACCGCACAGGGGTGCACTTCGGCTGCCGGGCCCGCGAGTTGGGCGATCAGCTCGGGCACGCCGGCCCAGCCGATCGAGTGCCCGCGAGCGGCCAGCTCGGCGGCGACGGCGACGGCCGGGTTCAGATGGCCGACCAGCGGCGGGACGACGAAGAGGAACCGGCTCACCGCAGACTCCCCTCGGCCTGCGGGACCAGCCGCGCGCCGTTCTCGCGCAGCCAGTCGAAGGCGAGTCGGCGGACCGTCTCCGGCTCCTCGATCAGCACGGAGTGCTCCTGGTCGGGGACGAAGGTGCTGCGGCAGTCGGGCAGCAGCCCCTCCAACCAGGCCGCCTGCGGGGCGAGGTCGGAGCGCGTCCCGTAGACGGCCAGCACCGGGCAGCGGATCGCGCGCAGCTCGTCCGGCGAGGGCAGGCGGCTGGCGGGGATGTCGCGCGCCAGCGTGGTGCCGACCAGCAGCGTGCCGGCCGAACGGGCCAGCCTGGCGGTGTGCGCGCCGCGGTGCTGGGCGACCCAGGCCAGCGACTCCTCCGCCACCAGGTGCCGCTCGGCCTCGCGCAGGATGCCGTCCAGCTTGACCGCCCAGGCCGGCGAGGCCGGCTCGGACTCGATGGCGAGGATGCTCGCGACCTGCTCGGGGCGCCTGGCCGCGAGGCTGAACGCCACCGTGCCGCCGAAGGAGTTGCCGAGCAGGTGCAGGGGTCCGGTCAGCTCCAGCCGGTCCAGCAGGGCCTCCAGGTCATCGGTGAAGTGCTCCAGGCGGTAGCCGGTGGCGGGCCGCCCGCTGCGGCCGTGGCCGCGGTGGTCGTACATCAGCACCTCCACCCCGGCGGCGGCCAGCGCGGGGGCCAGGGTGAAGTAGTAGCTGGCCAGGCTGTCGGTGAGCAGCCCGTGCAGCAGGACGGCGGTCGCGGCGGGCGGCCGGCCGTCGCGCGGGCCCAGGCGCTGCACGTGGCAGCGCCGGCCGTCGAGGTCGAGGAAGGCCATCTCAGCTCCGCTCGGCGCTCTGCAGGCGGCCCACCACGTGGTGCACCAGGCGGCCCACCGTCAGCCCGATGATCTCGTCGAGCTCCATGCCCGCGATGAACTCGGCGAAGTTGATCCGCCCGCCCCAGCGCTCCTGGAGCTGCCCGGCCAGCGTGACCAGGTCGATGCTCTCCAGTTCGAGGTCCTGGGTGAACCGGGACTCCATCGTCACCTCGGCGTCGTCGAGGCCGTACTCCTCCAGGACGGTGGCCAGCATGGCGGTGATCTCGGCGAGAACCTCCTGTTCGGTGGTGGTCACTTCGATGTCGTCCTCTCGTCGCTCAGGTGTCGGGTGTGGGTGTCGTCCGCCGCGGTCCAGGCGGCGACGTAGCTGCGCTGCGGCAGGCCGGGCGGGCTGGCAAGCTCGGTGCAGCAGATCCGGTGGCGGCGCGCGCCGACCGCGACCAGCAGGGCGGAGGGTTCGGCCGCGATCACGGCGAACTCGCGTGGCCTGCCGCCCAGTCCGGTGCCCTCGCTCTTGGCCGCCGCCTCCTTGGCGGTCCAGAAGCGGGTGAACCAGAGCGCCTCGGAGCCGCCGTGCTTCTGCCGGCATGACGCCAGCAATTCGAGCTCCGCCGGGCCGAGCGCGACCGCCAGGGTCTCGGCGGGCCGCTCGGTGACTTCCTCCAGGTCGATCCCCACGCCCTGCGCTGTCGGGTGCCGGACCAGGGCCACCGCTGCCTCGCCGCAGTGGGCGAGCGAGACGTCCAGCGCCGGGAGCGTCCGGCCGTGCACCCCCGGCCGCGCGGGGCCGGCCGCTCTCGTCGTTGAGCACCTCGATCTCGGCGGGGAACACCGGGCCCTCGCCGTCCTCCCAGAGCAGGCGCCGCACCGCGTCCTTCACCGCGATCCGCCCCAGCAGCCAGGCCCGGCGGGCGCGCGGCGGCTGCTGCTCGTAGCGGGCCCGCTCGGCGCCGGCGAGGTGGTTGCGCATGATCAGGTCGCGGGAGGCCAGGTCGGGCCAGCGCTCGTGCAGCAGCACCCAGCCGCCGGGTTGCGGCGCGGAGAGCGTGTTGCGCTCGGGGTGGCGCTCCACCGGGCGGGTCTGCGGGTGGCTGTCGAAGCGGCGGTCCTGCCAGCCGCGCACCTCGGCCCAGAGCGTGCCGTCGGGCAGCAGCAGTTGGACGTCGGCTTCGAGGGCGGCCTCGGTGAGGCTGGTGATCCGGATGTGGCAGCGCAGCGGCGTGCCGGGGTGCGGGGCCGGCCCGAAGAAGCTCAACTGCCGGATGCCGACCGGGAAGACGACGGTGCGCTCGGTGCGGGTGGCGAGAATCCAGTAGCCGAGCAGTTGGCCGACGTTGTCCAGCAGGGCGCCGGGCGCGGGGGGCGCGGTGATCACGCCGCGGACGTGCGCGGGCCCAAGGGCGGTCAGCTCGGTCAGGCCCTGGAAGGCCGGGCCGTGGAACAGCCAGCGCTGCTCGTAGAGGTCCTGGGCCGTCACCTCCGGTGCGCTCTCGCCCTCCCGCTGCACCGGCCAGGGTGCGGGCGGCCAGGCATGGCGGTCCGTCACTTCGACGGTGCCACGGGCGAATTCACCAAAGGTGGCGGCGAGCCGGTGCGGGCCTGCGCCCCGCAGGGTGATCTCGACGTCCATCGGTGTCGCGGCCGGCGTCCACTGCCCGAAGCGCAGGTCGTGCACGGCTGCGGCCACCCGGCCGGGCATCGCCTGCTCGGCGGCGTCCACCAGGTGCTGCAGGATCGTGGTGGCGGGCACCACGGGCCAACGGTCGGCCGGATCGGGCCAGTTGGCGCGCTGGCGGAAGAAGCAGTGGTCGAGCAGGTAGGGCATGGCGTCCAGTGAGACGTGCAGCTTGCTGCTGACGACCGCCGGGCGCGCGGGGGCGACCGGCGGAAGTGGGGCGGCCCGGCGCGGCGTCGACTGCCGTGCGGCGCCGATCAGTTCGGCCGCCGTCCGCTCGGTGTCGCCCAGCAGCGCCGCCAGTTCGGCCGCCACCGGGAACCGGTCGGCGAGCGAGGCCAGGCCCGCACCGGCGATCGACGCGGAGCCGACGGTGGCTCCCGGCCTGCCGGTCGCCAGCGCGGCCCGCAGCGGGCCGAGCGCGGCGGGGGCCAGCGAGACCAGCGCGCCCCCGAGGTCCAGTGGGACGGCCGGATGCGGGCGCGCCGCGCTGCGGGAGAGGGGTGCGGCGGGCAGCAGGGCGGCCGCGTCCGGCTCGACGCCGTCCACCCAGAGCGCGGCGGCCACCCGGCGCAGCTGCGCAAGACCGTCCTGGTGCGGGGAGTTCGCCGCCACCACCAGGTGCGCGCGCTCGCCGAGCGTGTCGCCCACCAGCGAGGCCAGCTGCCCGGTGCCAACCTGGACGAAGGCCCGGAAGCCCGCCGCGTACATCGCCTCGACCAGCGGGCGGAAGCGCACTGGCTCCAGCAGATGGCGGACGAACAACTCCCGTACGGCGTCAGGGCCCTGCGGGAACGGCGAGGCGGTCGTGCCGGACCAGACCGGCACGGTAGGCCGGTGCAGTTCGAAGCGGCCGGCGGCCTGCCGGATCGGCTCCAGATAGGGCGCCAGCATCGGGGTGTGGAAGCCGGACTGGAACGGCAGCAGCTGGCCGAGCACGCCGCGCTCGCGGAACCACTGGACGAGTTCGGCGACCGGCCCGCGCGGCCCGCAGACGATCGACTGCTGCGGCGCGTTGTCGTGCGACAGGACGACCTCGTGCATGCCGTCCACGCTCGCCAGCGCGTCGAGCACCCGCTCGGCGGGCGCGCCGAGCGCGGCGAAGGCCAGTCCGGGGACCCGCAGGGCGTCCGGATCGAAGGACTCCAGGAAGGCGTCCACCGACGCGCCGGAGTAGAGCCCGCCGGCGATCATCGCGGTCCACTCGCCGACGCTGTGCCCGGCCACGCCGTCCGGTCGGATGCCGATCCGGCGTAGCGCGGCGTCCAGCAGCCGTCCGACGGCGACCACGCCCACCCCGTGCCGTCCGATGTCGCCCACGGGTGCGCCGGCCTCGGCGGGCAGCGGGCGGGGCAGGCCGAAGTGGTCGGCCACGTCGTCCACCCGGGGTGCGAACTCGCCCTCCAGGCCCGGGAAGAGGAAGGCGATCCGGCCTCCCTCGGAGCCGGGTCCGAGCAGCGGTCGCGGGGTGAACCAGAGGTCGCCGCGCCCGCGCCAGGCCCGCCCCCGGGCCACCGCGCGGCGGGCCAGCGCCAGGCGCTTGGCCGTCGGGTCGGCGATCGCCAGTCGGCAGCGCGGGGCGGAACCTGCCGGCTCGGCGAGGGCGCCTGCGGCGGCCAGCAGCGTGGCGTCGTCGGCCGCCAGCAGCTCGGCCAGCCGCTCGGGCCCGTCGGCGGCCAGCCGCAGCACCCGCTCCGGCTCGGTGACCACGGCAGGCCGACGCGGCGGCGCGGCCGCCCGGACGGCGCGGTCGGGGGCCTGCTCAAGCACCACATGGGCGTTGATGCCGCCGAAGCCGAAGGCGTTCACGCCGGCCCGGCGCGGCGCTGCGCCGGGACCGGTCTCCCAGGGTTGGGCGGCGCCGATGGTCCGAAAGCGGGTGGCGGCCAGCGCCGGGTGCGGGTCGTCGCAGTGCAGCGTGGGGAGCAGCACGCCATGGTGCACCGCCAGCGCCGCCTTGACCAGCGCGGCGATGCCGGCGGCCGGCATGGTGTGGCCGATCATCGACTTCACCGAGCCCAGCACCGCGCGGTCGCCGTCGACCGACGCCGGGCCGAACACCTCGGCCAGCGTAGTGAGTTCGGCGACGTCCCCGGCCGGGGTGGCCGTCCCGTGGGCCTCCAGCAGGCCGACCGAGCCGGGCGCCGCCGGGTCGAGGCCGGCCGCCCGCCAGGCCGCCCGTACCGCCCGGCCCTGGCCGCCCGGGTCGGGGCTGGCCAGCGCCTGGGTGCGGCCGTCGCTCGCCACCCCGGTGCCACGGATCACCGCGTACACCCGGTCGCCGTCCCGCTCGGCGTCGGCGAGCCGCTTGAGCACCACCACGCCGGTGCCCTCGCCGATCAGCAGGCCGTCGGCCGAGCGGTGGAAGGGACGGCTGCGCTGGCTCGGCGACAGCGCCTTGAGCTGCGTGAAGACGCTCCACAGCGTGATGTCGTGGCAGTGGTGCACTCCGCCCGCGAGCACCACATCGCAGCGGCCGGTGGCCAGTTCGCCGACCGCCTGGTCGACGGCGACCAGCGAGGACGCGCAGGCGGCGTCCACCGTGTACGCGGGGCCGCGCAGGTCCAGCCGGTTGGCCACCCGGGAGGCGGCCAGGTTGGGCACCAGGCCGATCGCCGACTCGGGCTGGTCCGGTCCCAGCTGGTCGGTGAACGCTTCGCGCACCTTGGTGAGTTGACCCTCTGTCAGTTCGGGCAGCAGCTCGCCGAGGGTGCGCACCACCTGGTGCGCGCTGCGGACCCGCTGGTCCAGCCGCACCTGACCAGGCGTCAGATAGCCGCCCCGGCCCAGCACCACGCCGATCCGGTCGCGGTCCGGCAGCCGGTCCTGGCCGCCCGCGTCGTCGATCGCGGCGGCGGCCACCTGGAGCGCGATCAGCTGGTCGGGCTCGGTACCCGCGACCGAACTGGGCATCAGGCCGAACCGGGTCGGCTGCACCTGCGCCAACCCGTCCACGAAGCCGCCGCGCCGGCAGTAGAGCCGGTCCGGCGCGCCCGGTCCGGCGGCGGCGCCCGGGTCGTAGTACTGGCTGTCCCAGCGCCCCGCCGGGACGTCCGTGATCGCGTCGACGCCGTCCACCAGGTTGCGCCAGTAGGACGCCAGGTCCGGCGCGCCCGGCAGCAGCACCGCCATGCCCACCACCGCCACCGGGGTGGCCGTCCGCTCCATCGGGGCGCTCACCAGCCCGAGGCGGTGTAGACCACGGCCCGCACCGACTCGTCGCCCCAGGCGAGTTCGCGCAGCAGCGCCAGCGTGCCCGCGCCCGGTTCGATCAGCCGCACGCCCCGGCGGGTGTAGTCCCGGGCCAGCTCCTCGGAGACCATGCCGCCGTGCGCGCCGGACGGCGCCCACGGTCCCCAGTGCACGGTCAGCGCGCGGCGTCCGGTGCGGTCCGCCCAGCGGGCGCCGAGCTCCTCAAGGGCGTCGTTGGCGGCGGCGTAGTCGCTCTGGCCGCGGTTGCCGAGCGCGGCCGCGATGCTGCCGAAGAGCACCGTGAAGCGCGGCCCGGCCGGCAGCTCGGCCAGCGACTCCAGCAGGGCCCTGGCCCCCTCGGCCTTGGTGGCGAAGACCCGCCGAAAGGACTCCGGGTCCTTCTGCGCGAGCACCTTGTCCTCGATCACGCCCGCCGCGTAGACCACGCCGTCCAGTCGGCCGTACTCCGCGTAGGCCTCCTTGACCGCCTGGCGCAGCGCCGCCGGGTCGGCCGCGTCCACCGACCGGTAGCGGGCCGGCGAGCCGAGCCTCGCCAACTCGTCCAGCGTCGCCGCGACTTCGCGCCCGGCCAGCAGCCGGGAGACCGCGCCGTCGACCGAAGGCAGCGGCACGCCGTCGCGGGCCAGCGCGGAGCGCAGCGCCGAGCGGTCGCGGGCGGCGGCCGTCACCGCGCTCTCCGGGTCCTGCGGCCAGGCGGTGCGGCCCAGCAGCTCCAGGCGGCAGCGGCTCGCCGCGGCCAGCGTCGCCGCGAACCGCGCGGTGATCCCGCGCGCGCCGCCGACCAGCAGCACCACGGCGTCCTGGTCCAGGCCCAGTGCGGACGCCTCGGCGACACCGTCGCCGGCCGGGCCCGCGCCCGTGCTGCCCAGCGCGCCGAGGCCGCGCTCGACCAGTGTCAGGCCTTGGCGGCCGGCCGGGGTGCGCCGCACCACCGGCTCGTGGTCCTCGGCCAGCAGCTCACCGAGCAGCGCGTCAGCGGCCTGCTCCGGGTCCGCCGGGTCGACCTCGACCAGCCGGGCGCAGAGCTGCGGGTACTCGCGGGCCAGCGTGCGGAACAGCCCGCGCAGCCCGTCCGCCCTACCAGCCTCGGGGCTGGACAGGGCGCGGACGGCGAGCAGGTGGCGCGGGGAGCGGGCCAGCGCGGCTTGCAGCGCGGGCACGCACCCCGGCAGCACCGGCGCGCCGTGCTCGGCGAGCGGGTCGAGCAGCAGCACACCGTCCAACGGGCCGTCCGTGGGGAGCAGTTCGTACGTCGCGTCGAGCGCCAGCAGCTGCCCGCCCAGGGCGGCGAGCCGCCCGGACAGCGCCTGGGCGACGCCGTGGCCGTCCTCGCCCAGCAGCGCGTAGCGCCGGCCTGCCAGCTCCCCCGCCGCCCGGTCGGGCTCGGCGAGCGGCGCGGCGGTGAACTCCAGGCGCACCGGGTCGTGGCTCTGGACGGTCTGCGGCTCCTGCGGCGCAGGCTCCGCTGCTTCAAGCTGTACGGCAGGAGCGCTCAGGCGCTCGGTCAGCCAGGCGGTGATGGCGGCCGCCGTGCGGGCGCGCGAGAGCTCCTCCACCTGCTCGTCGGCGAGCGCGCCGAGCTCGGGGGCGGCGGCCAGCCGGCGGGCAAGCTGGCCGATGATCTCGGTGCGCTTGATGGAGTCGATGCTCAGGTCGGCTTCGAGGTCGAGGTCGGGCTCGATCATGTCGACGGGGTAGCCGGTGCGCTCGCCGATCACCTCGACCACCGCGCGCAGCAGGTCGTCCGCCGTCAGCGAGGGCGCCCCGGGCGCCGCCTCGGCCATCGGTTCCTCCACCGTGACGGCCTCGACCGGCGGCTGCGGCAGCGCGAACGGCGCCACGACGGGCACCGGCAGTGCGGCCGCCGGCTGGCCGGTGGCACCGAAGTAGGTCATCAGCACGTCCCGTTGGGCCGCGATCAACTCCCGGCTGCTGCGCAGGAACTCCGAGACCAGCGCATCGCTGTTCGGTTGCGGTGTCTGGGCCGTCATCAGAGCCTCCGGTACGGGTCGCACCGGTGCCAGCGCACCGGGCAGCAGTTCTCCGGCAGCGGTACGCACCAGCTGCCCGTCCACCGTCCAACCGGGCCGGCGCGCCGCCCGCGCCCGGCCCGCGTCCACCGCGTCGCGGCCGCGGAACAGCCGGTCGGTACGCACCGGCACGCCCGCGACGGCCAGTTCGGCCAGCGCGTCGAGGAATCCGGGCAGCGCCCGGCGGCGCCCCTCCAGCGGTACGGCCCGGTGCGGGCGGTCCGCGAGCACCGCCGACACCAGCCGGCTGAGCACCGAACCGGGCCCGGCCTCGACGAACACCCGCGCGCCCGCCTCGTACATCGCCTCGATCTGCTCCACGAATCGCACCGGCGCGCCGATCTGCGCCTCAAGACCGGCCCGCACCGCGGCTGGGTCCGGCGGGTAGGCGGCCGCCGTCCGGTTGGAGTAGACCGGGAACTCCGGGGCCCGCACCGTGCGTGCCGCCAGCGCCGCGGCGAAGCGCTCGCCCGCGCCGGCCACCAGCGGGCTGTGGAAGGCGCACGCGACCGGCAGCCGCTTCACCCCGTGCCCGGCCTCGCGCAGCAGCGCCGTCGCCTGTTCGACCTCCGCGGTCGGTCCTGACACCACGGTCTGCCGGGGCGCGTTGCGGTTGGCCGCGACCACGCGTCCCGCCAACCCCGCTGCGGCCAGCAGCTGTTCGACCTCCGAGGCGCCGGTGTCCACGGCCGCCATCGCCCCCGGGTCGCCGCCCTCGCCGACCGCGTCCAGGATCGCCCGCGCCCGCTCGGCGCCGAGCTGCGGCAGGTCCTCGGCGGCCAGCGCCCCCGCCGCGCACAGCGCGACCAGTTCGCCGTAGCTGTGGCCGCCGGCCAGCTCCGGACGCACCCCGGCCAGGGCCAGCAGCTCGTACGCCGCCAGGCCGGTCATGCCGAGGACGGGCTGGGCCACCCGGGTGTCGGTGACCGCCGCGCGCTGCGCCTGACGGTCCTCGGGGGTGAAGGCCAGCGGCGGGTAGAGCACCTCGGCCTGCGCCCGGCCCAGCCGCAGATGGCGCTGCAACCCGGGGAAGGCCGCGAACAGCTCGGCGAACATGCCAGGACGCTGGCTGCCCTGCCCGGGGAAGAGGAACGCGACCGCCCCCGCTGCCGCATCGCCGTCCTCCGCCGCCAGATGCAGCCCCGGGCTCTGCTCCCCCGCCACCGCCCGCTCCAGCAGCACGGTCAACTCCGCGAGGTCCGTGGCGACCAGGGCGAGCTGCACCGGGCCGTGGCCCGACTCCGCCCGCCGGGAGGCCGCCAGCGCCAGATCGCGCAGCCGCCACGGCGCACCCTCCGCTCGCGCCAGCCGCAGCAGCTCCGCCGCGCCGCGCAGGGCCCGCTCCCGGTCGGCGCCCCGGAAGGTGAACAGCTCGGCGGGCCACTGCTGCAGGCCGTGCACCGGCGCCGGCCCCTGGTAACCCCGCAGCACCGCGTGGAAGTTGGTGCCGCCGAAGCCGAACGCGCTGACTCCCGCGACCCGTTCGGCCGAGGGCTCGACCCAGGGGCGGGCCTCGGCGTGGAACGCGAACGGGCTGGCGCCGGGCTGCCAGGCCGCGTTCGGCTGCTCCAGGTGCAGGGTCGGCGGCTTGATGCCGGTGTGCAGCGCCAGCGAGGCCTTGATCAGTCCCGCCAGCCCCGCCGCGCACTTGGTGTGCCCGATCTGCGACTTCACCGACCCCAGCGCACAACTCCCGGGCGCCGCCCCGGACTCGGTGAACACCGCTTCCAGGGTGGCCAGTTCGGTACGGTCGCCGACCACCGTGCCGGTGCCGTGCGCCTCCAGCAGGCCGACCTGCGCCGGGGTGAGCCCGGCGCCGCGGTAGGCGCGCTCCAGCGCCAGCCGCTGCCCCTCGGGGCGCGGCGCGGTCAGGCCGAGCGACCGGCCGTCGCTGGCGCTGCCGATCCCCTGGACGACGGCGTAGACCCGGTCGCCGTCCCGTTCGGCGTCCGCCAGCCGCTTCAGCACCAGGCAGCCCACCCCCTCGCCCAGCGCGATGCCGTCCGCCGAGGCGTCGAACGGGCGCGAGCGGCCGGTGGGCGAGAGCGCGTGCACCGAGGCGAAGAGCAGGAAGTCGTTGATCCCGTTGTGCAGGTCCGCGCCGCCGCACAGCGCCAGGTCGCTGCTGCCGGTCGCCAACTCCTTGCAGGCCACGTCCAGCGCGGCGAGCGAGGAGGCGCAGGCCGCGTCCACCGTGAAGTTGGCGCCGCCCAGGTCCAGCCGGTTGGCGATCCGCCCCGCGATGACGTTGGCCAGCATGCCGGGGAAGGAGTCCTCCGTGAGCTTGGGCAGTTGCTCGGCGATCGCCGGCGGGACCGCGCCGAGGTAGCCGGGCAGCACCGCCCCGAGCACCCCCGCGTTCGACAGGTCGCTGCCCGCCTCCGCGCCGAAGACCACGCTGGTGCGCGAGCGGTCGAAGCTGCGGCCGCCCTGCGCTCCGCCTGCGTCGTAGCCGGCGTCCTGCAGCGCTCGGCGGGCCGCCTCAAGGGCCAGCAGCTGCACCGGCTCGATGCTGGCGAGCGCGGTCGGCGGGATGCCGTAGCTCAGCGCGTCGAACGGGATCGGCGGCAGAAAGCCGCCCCACTTGGACGGCGTCGTGCCCGCGGCGCCGTCGCTCGCGTGGTAGAGCTCCGGGTCCCAGCGCTCGGGCGGCACCTCGGTCACCGCGTCCACCCCGCCCACCACATTGGCCCAGAACGCCGGCAGGTCGGGGGCCTGCGGGAACATCCCCGCCATGCCGATCACGGCGATCTCCAGCGGCGCCGGTTCCGGCTGCGGCGCGGCCGCCGGGGCCAGGCCCAGGCGCTGCGCGAGCTCGGCGGCGCGGGCGGTCAGGAAGTCGGTCGCGCCGCCGCTGACCGCGGCGTGCAGCTCGGCCAGCGTGGTGGTCGCCGAGCGCAGCACGACGACCTGCCCGGCCATGAACATCCCCCGCTCCAGCTGCCCTTGCTCGTCCACCGCGGTGAGCTCGCCCGCCAGCCGGTCGACGCCCTTGCTGGCGATCCGCAGCCGGCCCACGTTCAGGCGCTCCAGCTGCTCCCAGGCCTCCCGGTCCGGCACGCCCTCCGCTCGCAGCCGCTCCCGGGTCTGCTCGAACTCGACGGTGAACGGGCTCGGCACGCACCGGGTGGCGTGCCCGGGCGCCGTCTGCAGCAGCCGCGTCCCGTCGGCCGCCAGCACCTGGCGCCGGAACTGCTCCTGCACCGCGCCATGGGCCACCGCCTCCTCGGTGAACAGGTACGCCGTGCCCATCAGCAGCCCGACGGCCATGCCCCGCGCCGCCGGCGGTGCGGCCAGCGCCGCCACCATCGCCGCCGAGCGCTCGTCGTGCACGCCGCCCGCGAACAGCACCTCGACGACCGCCGGCGCCCCAGGCTGCCACGGCTCCTTCGCCGCGTCCAGGAACTCCTCGAGCACCGCCAACTGCGCCTCCCACAAGGGGAAGCTGTGCCGGGGCCCGACATGCCCGCCGCACTCCGCGCCCTCGAAGACGAACCGCCGCGCGCCGTCCTCCAGGAACTGCCGCAGCAGTCCCGGTGAGGGCACATGCAGGAAGGTACGGATCCCCGCCTCCTCCAACACCCGTGCCTGGGACGGCCGTCCGCCCGCGATCACCGCGTGGCTGGGCCGCGCCGCCAGCACCTGCTCCAGCTGGGCGGCCCTGACCTCCTCCGCCGCGAATCCCAGGACGCCCACGCCCCACGGGAGTCCACCCATGGCGTCGGCGGTGCGGGCCAGCAGCTCGCGGGTCTGCTCGGGGCCGGCCAGGGCCAGCGCCACGAACGGCAGCGCACCCGCCGCCGCCACCGCGCCGGCGAAGCCGGGCTGGTCGCTGACCCTGGTCATCGGGCCCTGGGCCACCGGCAGTTCCGTGCCCAGCGCCTGGCTCATCAGCGTCCCGCGCCCCACCAGCCGCGCCGCCGCGCCCGGACCGGCCGGCGCGCGCAGCCCGTCCAGTACGTCCAGCACGGCCTCCCGCACACCGCGCACCGCATGGCCGACCGTTCCCCAGCGATCGGCGAACCTGGCTGCCAGAAAACCATCCTGACCCACCATCAACTTCAGTGACTCGCCGCCCCGGGCCCTGCGCTCCAGTACCCGGCACCCGTCGACCACCGTCGTCTCGCTGCCGTCCATACCGCGCAGCGCCGCTGCCGCCTCCTGCGGCGCCGCGGACTCGGCCAGCAGGGCGAGTTGGCTGTCCAGCACCACTCCGGCCGCGCCGCCCGCCAGCGCGGCCGCGGCGGTGCGCGGCCCGATCCCGCCGCAGGCCCAGACCGGCAGGTCGATGGCCGGCGCTCCCAGCAGCTGCTGGAGCAGGACGAAGGTGCTGAGTTCGCCGACCCGGCCGCCGCTCTCGGCGCCCCGCGCGATCAGGCCGTGTGCCCCGGCCTGGGCGGCCGTCAAAGCCTGCTCCAGGCAGGTTACTTCGACCAGTACGCGGTACTCGGCGGCCAGCTGCGCCACCTCCCAGCCCGGGACCTGGCCATCCAGCAGCAGCACCGCGGGTCTTACGCCGTCGGGTGCGGGCAGGTCCGCGGGCGAGAGCAGGCAGTCGGGCCCGACCCGGACCCCGTAGCCACCACCCAACCGCTCGCGCAGCACCGCGAGTTCCTCCCGCGAGCGGCGGTCGCCGACCCCGAGGTCCAGCACGCCCAAGGCGCCCGCCCGGCAGACGGCCTCCGCGAGCGCGGCGTCCGGCTGTTGCAGGGGCGTGATCCCGATGACCAGGTCCGTCAGCGGCGAAGTCAGCGATAAGACAGGCCTCATGAGCCCTCCGGGTGTGAGTCTGACGGCACGTCGGGGCACGGGTGGCAATGGACGCGGCTGGCCGCAAACTCCCCGTGGCATGCCGAAACGCCAGTCGTACGGGTGCGACTGCTCGGCTGCAGGTACGCTACCGACGGGTAGCGGCTGCCAGGTTAAGCCCACGTATCATGCGCATGTCAATATGCGCGGCCATGCCTTGCGTTCACTGAGCCTACCGAAGCATCCCGCCTGTGCGACCGTCCGCACTGATTGTTCATGACGGATTTCGTTGACCTACTGATGGGTAAACACTCAGGATTGATCAACTTCACTCTTATCCTGAGGACGGCGATGCACAGATTCGTCACCCGCACCCTCGCGATGGTCGCTGCGCTCTCCACCACCCTGTTGCTGTCCCAAGGCAGCACGGTGGCCGCACCCTTGCCGAAGCCGGCAGCCGGCGCGGCGGCCGTCTCCGGCGCCGGGCAGCAACTCGCGGCCTCCTGGACCGGTCCGCTCAGCACCCGCGGCCGCTACATCGTCGACGCCAACGGCAACCGATTCAAGCTCGCCTCCGGCAACTGGGAGGGAGCCCAGGGCACTTGGCTCGGCAGCGGGGCCGTCGACGACCCGGCCAACAACGCGCACGGCGAGCCCTCCTACAGCCTCCCACTGGGCCTGGACCGGGCGTCCATGGCGCAGATCCTGGCCGGCTTCCACAGCCTCGGGATCAACAGCATCCGACTGCCCTTCTCCAACGCGCTCATCCATGACACCACCCCGGTGCCGGACGCCGCCGTCACGGCCAACCCGCAGCTGCGCGGCGACACTCCGCTGCAGGTCTACGACGCCGTGGTCGCGGCGCTGACCGCGGAGGGCTTCGCGGTCATCCTCAACAACCACACCACCACCGCCCGTTGGTGCTGCGGCCTGGACGGCAACGAACGCTGGAACAGCGGCCAGAGCACCGCGCAGTGGGAGAGCGACTGGCTGTTCATGGTGAACCGCTACCGCTCCGACAAGCGCGTCGTCGGCGTCGATCTGCGCAACGAGGTGCGCCGCGACACCTGGGACGACCCCAACTGGGGCTGGGGCGACAGCCATGACGAGAACGCCGCGTTCGAGGAGGCCGGAAACCAGATCCTGCAGGCCGACCCGGACCTGCTGATCATCATGGAGGGCATCAACTGGCAGGGCATCCCGCTCAACGGACTCCCGCATGGTCGACCGATGCTGACGCCGGTTCAGAACCTCTCCAACACGCTGATCGAGTCCGACAAACTGGTCTACTCCGAGCACTTCTACGCCTACACCGGCCCCGCCAACAGCGGCGCCTCCAGCGGTCTGGGCGTCACCAGCGATCCGCGCTACGAGGACTTCACCCCGGCCCAACTCGCCCAGGCGGTCAGCCAGGAGGCTCTGTTCGTCACCCAGTCCGGCCAGCACTTCACCGCCCCGGTCTGGGTCAGCGAGTTCGGCGCGGCCGGACGCAGCGAGAGCGACCCCAAGGAGCAGGCCTGGTTCGACGCCTTCACCGACATCCTGGCCGCCAACGACACCGACTTCGCGATCTGGCCGCTGGTGGGCTGGACCCAGAACGGCGTGCCACTGGACAACTGGGCCCTGCTGGACTACGACTCCAGCGGCAACCAGCTGAGCATCAACGACCCGGGTGACTGGCGGGCCGCCGACTGGAACAAGCTGATCAACGCGCCCGGTCTGACCGGCCCGGTGCCGCTCTCCGCCCGCTGGAACATGCTGAACCTCGATCACGCCGACTACGACACCTCCGCGCAGATGCTCGCGCTCCCCGACTGGGACTCCGGTGGCCGCAAGGGCGCCTGCCCGGACAGCGAACGACTGGCGGGCCTGGGCCGCAGCGACAGCCGCGGCCTGTGCACCGACTCCGGCGAGCCCGCCAAAACCGGCGCGCCGTATCTGGCGGTCACCGACGAGCGCTATGTCACCGAGGGCGACTGGGCCTCCGGGTACAACAAACTCCAGTGCCCCGACGACTACTTCGCCGTCGGCTACAGCGTCCGCGGCAACGCGATGTCCACCCTGCTCTGCGCCCCCGCGAGCACCGCGCTGCCGACCGGCGGCCGTGACGTCTGGTTCGATCACGGCGACAACCGCCCGTCGTCCGGCGGCTCGTCCGCCAGCGACTGGGCGCCCGGCTACTACAAGGGCCAGTGCGCCGACAACGAGTACCTGGCCGGCGTCGCCTACACCTGGAGGTGGAACGACGGCGGCGTCCCCGACGCGCTGCTCTGCCGCCCGCTGAGCTGAGCCGAGCTGGGCCGCCAAGGCCCGTAGGCTGGCGCCATGAACACCTCCCGCCCCCAGCTCACCGCCGACGTCGACTCCGCCCCCGCCGCCGGCATCCAGCGGCCGACCGCCACCGTCGTCGTCACCGACGCCGACGAGCGGATCCTGCTGCTGCGCCGCGCCCCCGGCGGGGTGCTGCCCGGGATCTGGGAGATCCCGGGCGGCGGGGTCGACGACGGCGAGGGCGTCGAAGCGGCCGCACTGCGCGAACTCGCCGAGGAGGCGGGCCTCACCGACGTCGAACTCACCGACTACGTCGGCTACTTCGACTACACCAGCGCCCGCGGCAAGCGCACCCGGCAGTTCGTCTTCACGGCGACGGCGCCGGCCGGCCAGGCCGTCGTGGTGAGCGACGAGCACGACCGGTTCTGCTGGGCGGCGGCCGAGGACCTGCCGGCCGTCAGCAATGACGAGCGCGTTCTGCTGGCCCGTCTCGCCGCGGCCAGGGCGGGCCGGGACGGTTAGGGTCGACCGGGAGTGTCACTCCACGTGACGGGCCGTCACGCGGGTTAGGACTGTGCCATGTCCGCACTCCTGATCACCGGCCACCGAGCCGCAGCGACCGCCCTGGTCGCCACCCTGACGATCACCTGCCTGACCGGCTCGGCCCTACCGGCCGACGCCGGCGCCGCCGACTCCCAACTCCTCCAAGGCCAATTCACCAGCGCCGCAGCCGAGTTCGGCGTCCCGCAGAGCGTGCTGATGGCGCTGTCCTACCAGGAGACCCGCTGGGAGTCCCACCAGGGGCAGCCGAGCACCACCGGGAACTACGGCGTGCTCGGCCTGACCGGGGTCGACGTCGCCGCAACCAACGCAGCCAACGCCGCCACCACCGCTACCGTCAGCGAGCGGGACGGGCGCGGCGAGCCCGGCCCCGCGCGCCCGCCGCACCCCGCAGCAGCAGCCGCCCGGCACCTCACCGACTCCCCCGCCCTGCACACCCTCGACGCCGCCGCCGCACTGATCCACCGCCCACCCGCGCAGCTGAGAAGCGACACCGCACAGAACATCCGCGGCGGCGCAGCCCTACTGGCCCACTACCAGCAGGCCGTGGGCGCACCCGCCACCGCCGACCCGGGCCAGTGGTACGAGGCCATGGCCCGCTTCGGCCGGGGCGGCCTGAGCGACCAGGGCAACCAGGGTAACCAGGGCGAGGCGGCGGCCGGTCGCGTCTTCGCGGACCGGGTCTACGCCACCGTGCGCACCGGCGCCGCCCGCACCACCTCCGAGGGCCAGCGGGTCACCCTGCCCGCCACCGCCACCGCGACCCCGCAGCCGCCGGTGCCCCGGCCCACCACGGCCGGCCCCCAGGACGCAGCCGAGTGCCCGGCCGACCTCGGCTGCGACGTCACCCCCGCCGCGTACGCACTGACCGACCCGAACGACCCGACCTCGTACGGCAACTACAACCCCGCCAACCGCCCCGCGGACGGCCAGGCGATCCGCTCGGTCGTCATCCACGACACCGAGACCGACTACGCCGGCGCGATCGCCTCGTTCCAGGACCCGCACGAGCAGGCCACCGCGCACTACCTCGTGCGTTCCTCCGACGGCCATGTCACGCAGCTGGTGCCCACCCGGGACGTCGCCTGGCACGCGGGCAACAAGACGGTCAACATGCACAGCATCGGCATCGAGCACGAGGGCTATGCGCTCCCGACCGACCGGCCGACCTGGTACTCGGAGCAGCTGTACCAGTCCTCCGCCGAGCTGGTGCGCTACCTGGCCGCGAGGTTCGGCATCCCGCTGGACCGTCAGCACGTCATCGGCCACGACGACGTCCCCGCGCCGACCCAGGACTCCGTGGCCGACATGCACTGGGACCCGGGCACCTTCTGGGACTGGAGCCACTACCTGGAGCTGCTCGGCGCGCCGATCGCCCCCGGCACCGACGCCCCGCCGCAGGCCGGCGACACCGTGACCATCGCCCCGCCCTTCGACGCGACCAACGAGCCCCCGGTCACCGGCACGGCCGCCCGACCGGAGAACTTCGTCTACCTGCGCACCCGCCCGAGCGCCGACGCGCCGCTCGTCAACGGCGGCGGCACGCAGGCCGCCGACTGGAGCGACAAGGCGGTGACCGGAGCCGGCTACGTCGTCGCCGACCAGCAGGGCGACTGGACGGCGATCTGGTACGACGGCAAGCAGTGCTGGTTCTTCAACCCGGGCGGGCGCAGCGCCCGCACCGACGTGCGCCGGCCCGGGCGGACCGTGCTGACCCCCGCGCCCGGCCGCACCTCGATCCCGGTCTACGGCCGGGCCTACCCCGAGGCCGCCGCCTACGCGCCCTACCCCGCCATCAAGGCCCCCGCGGTGGTGGCCATGAACACAGGCGTCCCGGCGGGGCAGGCCTATCTCGCCGCCGAGAGCACACCGGCGGTGAGTCAGTTCTTCTACGACAGGAACATCAACGGCGACGCGCCCAACGATCGAACCCTGGTGGTCGGCCAGGACCGCTACTACCCCATCCGCTACAACCACCGGCTCGCCTACCTGAAGGCCACCGACGTCCAGCTCCTCCCGCCCCTCGGATCCTGAAGACCCGGCCCTGACGTTTCAGCGCATCGAGAAGCTGCGCACCTCCGCGTACTGCTCGCCGCCGGGGGTGAGGACGGCGGTCCAGTGGTCGCAGTCGGCCCGGTCGTACATCACCAGGTCATGGCCGGTGCTGTTGCGCAGGGCGAACGCGGGCGTGTCCTGCGGGGCGGGCTGCGGTGCGAGGGTGTTGCGGCACTCACCCGGCCGCAGCCCGCTCTCCACCCGCTCCGCCTCCGCCGGGCCGTCGGCGGCGCCGGTGGGGTACTGCCACGCGACGGTGCCGGCGATCGCGGCGTCGGTGTCCTGGTCGGTGGTCGCCGGCGCGGTGTCCCAGGGCTGGAGGTGGTCGGCGGGGCGGGTGGCGGAGTCCCGGTTGCGGTAGACCGCGCCGGGGGCCGGCGAGGCCGGGGCCAGCAGTTCGGGGACGGTGACCAGGGTGTAGCCGGCGGCGCGCAGGTTCCGGATCAGCTGAGGCACGGCGCCCAGCGTGCTCAACTGCCCCTCGGTGTCGTGCATCAGGACGATCGAGCCCGGGTGCACCATGGCCGCGGCCCGGCTGAGGACCTGCGCGGGGTCGTGGTGCTGCCAGTCCCGGGTGTCGACGTCCCACAGCACCAGCGGGTGGCCGAAGGAGCGCACCGCGGCGCTGTACGAGCCGTAGGGCGGCCGCACCAGCAGCGGGCGGCTCCCCGTGATCCCGGCGATCGCGTCCTCGCTCTGGGCGAGTTCGTCGTGCACCTGAGCGGGCGTCAGGGTGGTCAGGAACGGATGCGTGAGGGTGTGGTTGCCGATCGCGTGGCCCTCGGCGGCCTCGCGCCTCAACTGCTCGGGAAACGAACGGGCTTGCTCCCCCACGATGAAGAAGGTCGCCTTCACGTCGGCGTCGGCGAGGTCGTCCAGCAGGCCGGATGTCGCGGCGGAGGGACCGTCGTCGAAGGTCAGCGCGACGCACGCCAGCCGCGCGCAGTCCGGCCCGGCCGTCGGAGCAGCGGCTGCGACACCGGCTGCGGGATCGGCTGCGGCGACCATCGGCGCCCCGAAGGCCGGCACCGCTTGAGCCACCGGCGGCGGCGCCGGCAGCGGCGGGGCGGGACGCGCCACCGGAACCAGGAACGCCGTACACATGCCCAGGACCACCGACCACTGCCGTACGCCTTTTCGCATCCCGTCACCGTAAGCGTGACAAACACACCAAATCGGGCAGCGCGAACGAGCCCCCAAGAGCCCCCACCCGTTCAGACGAGAAGGAAATCAGAACGGCACCGACCGCACCAGCAGCAGGGCGATGTCGTCGGTGCGATGCTCGGCCTGCACGGCCTCGCCGATCAGCGCGTCGGCCAGCACGTCGAGCGGTTCACCGCCGTGGCGGGCCAGGATGGCGCCGAGCTCGGCCAGCGACCAGTCCAGGTCTACGCCGGGCGTCTCGACCAGGCCGTCGGTGTACAGCACCAGGGTGGTGCCGACCGCCAGGTCGACGCGGGTCAGCGGGTACTCGGCGGCCCGGTCGACGTTGAACACCAGGCCGCTGGACGGTTCCAGCAGGCTCACCCGCCCGTCGGGGCTGCGCACCAGCGGCACGGGGTGCCCGGCGTCCCCCAGCCAGGCCTCCCGCCGCAGCGGGTAGACGCGCAGGAAGGCGCAGCTGGCGAGCAGCGTGGTGTCCAGGTCGGCCAGCAGGCGGTTGGTGCGGGCCAGCACGACTCCGGGGTCGGCGTCGACCGTCGCGAAGGCGCGGACGGCCGTGCGGATCTGGCCCATCAGGGCGGCGGCGTGGACGTTGTGGCCCTGGACGTCCCCGATGACGATGGCCGCGGTGTCGCGGTCGACCCGGATGAGGTCGTAGAAGTCGCCGCCGACCTCCATCCCCTCCGTGCAGGGCAGGTAGCGGGCGGCGGTCTCCAGGCCCGGGACGGCGGGCAGGGCGCGGGGCAGCAGGCTGTCCTGGAGGCCGTGGGCGAGGCCGAGTTTGGTGTCGTACAGCCGGGCCCGGTCGAGGGCCTGGGCGATCAGGCCGGCGAGCGCGGTCAGCACGGCGCGCTCCCCCAACGCGAACCGGTGGGGCTGGTCGAAGGCCACCACGCAGGTGCCGATCAGGCGCCCCGAGGTGACCAACGGCAGATAGGCCCACGCAGCCATGCCGTCCTGGGTCTCGCGCCGGTCGGGGTAGAGCCGCTCCAACTCCTCGCGGGTCTCGAAGAAGGTCGGCACCGGGTTGGTCGACGCCTGCACGCCGGGTGTGGGCTCGGTCAGCGCCGTCCCGTCGAACTGGTCGACCACGTTGGGCGAGTAGCCGCGGTGCCCCACGATGCGCAGCCGGCCGCCCTCGACCATCAGCACCGCGACGGCCTGGCCGCCGAAGGCCGGCACGATCTGGTCGGAGACCATGTTCACCACGTCGTGCACACCGATCGCCTCGGTCAGCGCGCTGGCGAAATGCAGGATGTGGTAGAGCACCCCCGGGCGGGTGTGCGCGACCGGTTCGCCGGGTGACTCGGATGACTCGGGTGACTTGAGTGACTGGGGTGACTTGAGTGACTCGGCGGACCACTCGGCGGCGGCCCGGCTGTGCGGGGCGCTCCCGACGGCGGTGATGCTCACGGTGAGGCCGGTGGCGTCGGGGTGCAGCTGGAAGGAGAGCCAGTGGTCCGGCGGGCGCAGGGCGACGAACGAGGTCTCCTGCCCGCTGATCACCGCCGCCTGGTAGTGGTGCTCGTACACGGGATCCCGCAGCCACGGCAGCTCCACCCACGGCCGCTGGCCCAGCAGCCGCTGGACCGGCGCCCCCAGCAGGGCGGCGGCGGTCGGCGTGACCGCGGCCAGCCGTCCGTTCAGGTCGATACCGCACATGCCCTCCGGCAGCCGGGCCACCATCGCGGTGAACGGGTCCGCCGGCGCGCGGTCCTCCTCCGCCACCACCCGTCGCGGGCCGGCCCGGACCGGTCGGCCGGCGTCGGCCGCCGACGCCAGCACCTCGGCCAGCTGCTCGGCGAGCAGCACGAGGCGGTCACGCTCCCCCGACGACAGCTCGGCGGGGTGCGAGGCGGGCCAGAGCAGGAATACCACCCCGTACGTGCTCCCCCGCGCGACGAGCGGCGCGGCCGCCAGGCCGAACGTATACGGCATGGCGACGGCGACCCGCGGGTAGCGCCGCGCCAGCTCCTCCGCGCCGCCCACCCACACCACACGGCCCTCGCGCACCGCGTCGACCACCGGAATCGGTGCGGAGATCGCGATGTGCTGCCAGGGTCTGGAGAACTGCCGCGCGGCCCCCAGCGTCATCAGCAGATCGAGCACCTGCCCGTCCTGCGACAGCAGGTAGAGCCCGCCGAGGTGCGCGTCGAGCCGGTCGGGGACACCCCGCAGGACCTCTGCGATCGCTGCCAGCCCGTCCGGCCCCGCCGACTCGGCGCCAGCGCGTCCGGGCCGCGACGACGCAGGCCCAGACGTGCCCACCGCAACCACCTCATTCACGCCGCCGGGGTGCGCCCGCGCGGTCTTGTTCCATCCTCACCCTCCAGCCACCGCATGTCCCGGCGGCGGCTCAGCGCGGGCCAGACTCAGCGCGGGCCGGGCTCAGCACAGGCCGGGCTCAGCGCAGCCCGGGCTCAGCGCAGCCCGGCGAAGAGGTCGTTCTCGGGCAGGGCGGCTCCGGTGCTGTCCTGGACCCGGACAAAGGTCTCCACGCCCATCAGCTCGGTGAACCGTTCCTTGCCCATCCGCAGGAAGAAGATGTTCTCGCTCTGGCTGGCGTGCGCGGCCAGCGCGTCGAACTTCTGGCCGCCGAACTCGGTGGTGTCCACCCAGGTCGTGATCTCCTCGTCGGGCAGGCCGATTTCGAGTGCGGGCCCGTCCAGCGAGGCCTCGGACTGGTCGGGCTGGTCGGGCAGGTCGGACAGGTCCGGTGCCTCCCAGTCCGCGCCGAGTTCGCGCATGACCCTCCCGAACTCCTCCATCATCGAGCGCGGCGCCGTCGTCCAGTAGACCTTGGACGCCAGACCGGTCCGGGCCAGCGCCGCCGCGGTGATCCGGTTGGCCTGGATGTGGTCGGGGTGGCCGTAGAACCCGTTCTCGTCATAGGTGACGACCACGTCGGGCTGGTACTGCAGCATCAGCTCGGCCAGCTTGGCGGACGCCTCGTCCACCGGCGTGCCCCAGAAGGACCCGGGCGCGTCGTTGGCCGGCCAGCCCATCATCCCGGAGTCCGCGTAGTCGAGGAGTTCGAGGTGGGTGACCCCGAGGACCTTGCAGCTCGCCTCGAGTTCGGTGCGGCGCATCGCGGCGACGGCGGCCGGGTCGTGCCCGGGATCGCCGGGCTTGCTGCCGCCGGGACCGTCGCCGCAGCCGCCGTCGGTGCAGGTGACGAGCACCGTGCGGATGCCCTCCGCCGCGTAGCGCGCGAGGACGCCTCCGGTGCCCGTCGCCTCGTCGTCCGGGTGGGCGTGCACTGCCATCAGCGTCAAGGGGCGGTCGGCCATGAACTCATCCATCCTCAGGTCGGTCGGGTGATCGCCCCCAGTCTGCTGCACGCGGCCTGCGGCACGGCTGCGGGCTGGGGGCGCTCACCCACAGGTCTCACTCGTAACGCAGGCCGACCGCCCTGGTGTTCCGCCAGAGCATCGGCAGGCTGAGCGCCGTCACGGTCAGCACCGCGACCCCGCCGGCGGCGGCCATCCGCAGGATCTCCGCCCAGTCGAAGGCGATCGGCAGGTGGGCCAGCTTCAGCAGCAGTCCACCGAGCGCCAGGCCCGCCGCGACCGCCAGGACCAGCCCGACCAGCACGGGCAGCATGCTCTGCCAGAGCACCGCCCAGGCGAGCGTGCGGCGCCGCGTGCCGAAGGCCGTCAGCACCGCCAAGGTGCGCTTGCGGTCGCGCAGTTGCTCCAGCAGGCCGACCAGCATGCTGGCCCCGATCAGGGTCAGCATCGCCACCACCGCGGCGGTCAGGGCGCGCTCGATGCTGGAGAAGGTGGAATCCAGCTGCGCCGCGTACGGGTGGTAGGCCATCGCGTGGACGTCGATCCGGGCCGCCGTGTTGAGGATCTGCTCCTCGGCGTCCGGCTCCCGCGGCGCGGGAAGCAGGCGGACGGTCGGGTGCAGGCCGCCCAGCAGCGCGGCCGGGACGGCCGACGGCGTCACCAGCAGCGTGCCGACCAGGACCTGGGGGAGGATCGCGGGTTTCAGATGAACGGTGGCGCGGGCGGCGGGGATCCGCCACCGCGGTCCGCTGGTGGTCGGCGGAAACGTCCGCGGAATCACCGTCTCACCGACCTGCACGTCGGCCACCACACTGCCGCCGGCAGCCACCGCACTGGCGCCGCCGGCCATCGCGCTGCCGCCGGCGCCCGCCGGGGCGGTGGCGAAGGCGTCGCCGTCGGCGCAGTCCGCGACATCCGACAGCACCTGCAGCGTCCGGCAGTCGGCCACCTCGACCCGGGTCCCGGCGTCCGGGCGGGCGAGGGACTGGACGTCCAGTTCGGTGTAGCCCGCGACCGTGGCGACGGCGGCGGAGCCGCGGAAGGCATCGGCGTCGCGGGCCGCCTGGTCGGCGCCGGCGGTGAAGTCGACCTGCACCATCGCGGAGTCGCCCCGGTCGGACGCGCTGCCCCCGCCGAAGCTGTACTCGCCGGTCATGCCGCCGAGCAGCGCCTGCAGCGCGATCGCGCCGGCCACCGCGACGACGATCCCGGACGTCGGCCGGGCCGCCGTCTCGATGCTGAACTGGATGCGGCGGACCGCGAGTTGCCAGGAGGGCGGACCGTCGCCCAGGCCGCGGACGGCCAGCTCGAGCAGGCTGGGCAGCAGGGTCGTCGCGCCGATCAGCAGCAGCATCAGGCCGGCGATGACCACGGCGATCCCGGTCTGGTCGTCGAGGCCCTGGACGCTCGAACTGCGGCTGAGCAGCAGGGCCGTGCCGAGCAGCGACAGCGCGACCCGCCACCAGAGCCGGCGCTTGCGGGCGCGGCCCGCGCGCACCACCCCGAGCGGTTCGACGGAGATCCGCCGCATGGTCGCCAGCGTCACGACCACCGCCAGCACCAGCACCGCGAGCAGGGCGGGGACGGCGATCAGCGGGTCCGGCACCACGTCGACGGCGAAGACGCTGATCCCGGCGATGGTGATCAACTCGATCAGCCGGGCGCCGACCAGGAAGAAGACCGCTCCCAGGGCCAGGCCGACCAGCGCGCCGGCCAGCGACTCGCCGGCCGCGATCCGCGCGGTGGACGCCTGGTCGGCGCCGACCAGCCGCAGCGCCGCCAACCTGCGGTCGCGCGCCTCGCCGCCGAAGCGGACGCCCGCGGCGAGGAAGACAGCCACCGGGGTGAGCAGGATGACCACCCCGGCCACGCTCAGGAACACCAGCAGCGGAGGTATCGGGGTCTTCGGCAGGTCCCCGCCGAAGTGGTCCAGACGCAGCGCGGTGGGGTCGCCGGCGAGTTGGTCGCTGCCGAGGTAGAAGGCGTAGTCGCCCGGGCCCACCAGGCCCGCGTTCCCGATCCGCCCGGCGATCGGCCGGCCGATCCGCTCCTGGAGCAGTCTGCCGTCGGGCGAGCGCAGCAGGTCGGCCAGCGCGGGCGAGACGAGCAGCTGGCCCGGCGCCGGGTACGCGTTCAGACCCGGCGGAAGCGGGGCGGCGGGCCCCTCGGGCTGAACGGCCCGACCGCGGACCGCCCGGCCGTGGTAGGTCGTGCTGAGGTCCGTGATCAGCAGGCTGTGGTCCGAGCGCGGCGCGCCGTCGGCGAACAGCATGTCGGCGATGGCGTGGATCCGGTCGTCCCGGTGATGCTTCATAACGGGGAACGAGGAGGCCAGCAGCAGCATCGCCACGCCGAGGCCGACGCTGACGGCGGTCAGCAGCGTGCGGACCACGCCGTCCCACCCGCCGGTGACCGCGAGCCGCAGGCCGAGCAGCAGATCGCCGGCCCAGCGCGTCGGCGACGGTCGGCCGACGGGTGGCCGGCTGCCCGGGCGGCTGCCCGGCCGGTCGGGGTGCCCGGTCATCGGACGGCTCCCGGCTCGCAGGTCAGGCCGTCGCGGACCACGACCTCGCGGTCCGCGTACGCCGCCACCCGCACGTCATGGGTGACCAGCACGACTGCCGCGCCGCTGAGGCCCACGGCCGAGGTGAGCAGCGCCATCGCCCGCTCGCTCTGCAACGAGTCCAGGGCGCCGGTGGGTTCGTCGGCGAAGACCACCGCCGGATCGGTGACCAGGGCGCGGGCCAGGGCGACCCGCTGCCCCTGGCCGCCGGAGATCTCGCCGGGCCGCTTGGCAGCGAGGTCGAGCACCTCAAGACGCTCCAGCCACTGCGACGCGCGCTCCTGCGCGGCCCGCCTGCGCAGCCCGTTGAGCCGCAGCGGCAGCGCGACGTTCTCCAAACAGGACAGTTCGGGGACGAGTTGGCCGAACTGGAAGAGGAAGCCGAACTCACCGCGCCGCAGCGCGCTGCGCCGGGCATCCGACATCGCGGTCAGGTCCTCACCCCGGTAGGTCACGACGCCCGCGTCGGGGCGGGTGATGCCGGCCAGGCAGTGCAGCAGGGTGGACTTGCCGGAGCCGGAGGTGCCGGTCACCGCGACCATCTCGCCTGGCATGACGGCGAATTCGGCGCCGTTCAGCGCCGGGGTGGGGCCGAAGGCCTTGCACAGGCCGACCGCCGACAGCAGGGCGCCGTCCGGTATGGCGCGGCGGTCGGAGCCGCCGTGGGCGACGACGGGGGCGGGGGTCGGGGCGGGCATCAGGACTGCACCTTCCGCGCGAGTTCGTCCAGCCGCGCGGCGGTCAGTTCGAGCCAGCGCAGGTCCGCCTCCAGGTGGAACAGCGCGTAGTCGCAGACGAGTTGGTCGGCCAGGTCGCCGGCCAGCTTGCGACGGGTCAGCTCGCGCATGTGCCGCAGGTGCTCGGCCCGCTGGACGTCCAGCAGGTCGCGCGCCGAGCGGCCGGTGAGCAGCGCGAGGACGACCTTGGTGTACAGGGTGTTCTGCAGGTACGGCTCGGGGCTCTCCGGCCTGGCGAGCCACTGGCCGACGTCCGTGACGCCGGCATCGGTGATGACGTAGCGCTTGCGTTCGGGGCCCCCGTCCGACTCGACGCCGTCGACCTCGACCAGGCCGTTCTTCAGCAGCCGTGACAGCGTCGCGTAGACCTGTCCGTAGTGCAGCGAGCGGCTGTGGCCGAAGCGTTCGTCATAGGCACGCTTGATGTCGTAGCCGTGCCGGGGCTGGGACTCGAGGAGTCCGAGAATGGTGTGACCCAGTGACATGCCGTCAACTATACACATCGTGTATGCACATCATGCATAGTGGCCGAGAAGCAGGCCCGGGGAGCGCGCGCCGACGCCCCCCGGGCCCGAACTGCCGCTCGCTCAGCCCCGCTTGTGGTCGCCCGTCGCGCCGTCGGTCAGCTCGCGCAGCACGTCCAGATGACCCGCGTGCCGAGCGGTCTCGGCAATCATGTGGATCAGCACCCAGCGCAGCGACACCGCGTTGCCCGACCAGGACGTACCGAGGTCGTCGAGCGCCAGCTCGCCGATCGCCTGGTCGGCCGAGGCCCTGGCGCGACCGTAGAACGCCAGGATGTCCGCCGTGGACTCGCGCGGCTCCACCCGCATGTCGGAGCCCTCGTCGGCCTCGAAGTCAAAGGGCAGCGGCCCGGTCTCCCGGCCGAACGTCTCGCAGAACCAACCGAGTTCCGCTCCCCCCAGGTGCTTGACCAGCCCCAGCAGGTTCGTCCCCGACGGGGTCATCGGCCGCCGCAGCTGCTCGTCGTCCAGCCCCTCCAGCTTCCACAGCACCACATCGCGGTGCCGGTCCAGCGCGACATGCAGGCTTTCCTTCTCGCCACCCGTGAATGGCACACGTTTTCCCATGTGGGGACCCTAGCAAGCACCTCCGACAGCGCCTCAGACAGCGCCCCGACGGCGCCGCAGGTGACGCTCAGCCAGACGGCAGGACCAGCCGCAGCTCATAGGCGATGATCACCAGCTGCACCCGGTCCCGGGCGCCCAGTTTGCTGAACAGTCTCGCCACATGCGACTTGGCAGTGGCCACCGTGATGAAGAGGTCCTGCGCGATCTCGGCGTTCGACCGGCCGCGTCCGACCAGGGTCAGCACCTCCCGCTCCCGCTCGGTGATGCCCTCGACCGGCCGTGGCGAGGGCTCCGGGGCGGCCCCTGGGCGTCCGACGAAGTCCGCGATCAGACGGCGCGTCACACCCGGCGCGATCAGCGCGTCACCGGCGGCGACCACGCGGACCGCCGCGAGGATGTCGTCCACGTCCATGTCCTTGACCACGAATCCGCTCGCACCGGCCCGCAGCGCGCCGTAGACGTGCTCGTCCTCGTCGAAGGTGGTCAGCATGAGGACGCGGGTCGCCGTCGGACCGGCGGTGATCAGGCGGGTCGCCTCGATCCCGTCCATGCCGGGCATCCGGATGTCCATCACCACGACGTCGGGGCTGACCTCGCCGACCAGGCGGACCGCCTCGGCGCCGGTCGCGGCCTCCCCGACCACCTCCAGGTCGGGGTGGTCGGCCATGATCACGCGCAGCCCGGACCGCATCAGCGGCTGGTCGTCCGCGAGCACCACCCGGACGGTCATCGGGCCGCCGCCGCAACGCCTGCGGGTTCGGGCAGCGGCAGCCGGGCCACCACCCGGAAGCCGCCCTCGGGACTCGCCCCGACGCTGAGGTGGCCGTGCAGCAGACCGACCCGCTCCCGCATGCCGACGATGCCGAAGCCCTGGGCCGGGCCGGTCGCTGTGGGGCCGCGCCCGTCGTCGAGGACCTCCACGGACAGCTCCTCGTTCCCGAAGTCGATGGCCACCAGGCAGTGCCCGGTGCCCGCATGGCGGACCACGTTGGTCAGCGCCTCCTGCACGATACGGTAGGCGGACAGGTCGATGTCGGCCGGCAGCGGGCGCTGCTCCCCACTGCGCCGCACGTCGACGCGGACCCCCGCGTCCGCGGTCGCCGCCGCCAGCCGTTCGATGTCCGCCAGCCCCGGCGCGGGCCCGAGCGATGCCCGCCCCGAGGCCGCGTCCGGATCGGCCTGACGCAGTGCCACCAGCGTGCGCCGAAGGCCTGCCAGAGTCTCCCGGCTGGTGGTCTCGATGGCCCGCAGCGCCTCGCGGGCCTCTGCGGGCTGCGTCTGGATGACCCGGCGGCCCACCCCGGCCTGGATCGCGATGATGCCGATGCTGTGCGCGACCATGTCGTGCAACTCCCGGGCGATCCGCAGCCGTTCGGCGGTCACCGCCTCGGCCACCGCCTGGGAGCGCAGCGCCACCGCGTGCTCGCGACGCTCGCGGCTCAGCAGCCCGCCCGTCCAGGACGCGGCCAGCGCCAGGACGGCGATCACCGCGTTGGCCGTCAGGTTGTCCCCGTGCGCCCAGCCGCCGATCACCAGGAGCTGCACGGCGCAGCAGACGGCCACAGCCGCGATCGAAGCCCGCCGGGAGCAGGTGGCGACGATGAAGCCGAGGACAAGGTCCACCGCGAGGTACGACAGGAACTGGCCCTGATACGACAACGACAGGGTGGCACGGGCAGGGCTGCCGGGGACCATCACCACGACGGCGACGGACCCGAGGAGCGTCAGAGCCAGCGCCAGCAGCGGCAGCCGTCGCAGGACACCGACGAGCAGCACCAAGGCGAGCAGGGACCCGCCGGCATGCACGGTGCCGGAGGCACGCGGCGCACCGCACACCAGCAGAAGCACCACGACGGGGTACAGCAGACCCCCCACCCAGGCCGTGGCCGTCGTCCTCATCATCGGCAACGCGCGCTTCCCGGGCGGGGGTTGGGGTTGCGACGCGAAACGCGCGCAGGCAGCGGGGTGGTCGGTGTGGCATCCATGCCGCGACCCTAACCGGCCCCCGCCCCGCGAGGCATCCGCCCGGGGATGTACGCCCACGGGCCAACCCCGACCCCGCGATTGCCGCCCACGGCCCGATGCCCGCACGGGTGACCTCCCGGCAGGGTTGCTCCCGTGATCGAAGTCAATGAACTCACCAAGCGCTACGGCAGCACGACCGCCGTGGACCACCTCTCCTTCACCGTCCGCCCCGGGCAGGTCACCGGATTCCTCGGCCCCAACGGAGCCGGCAAGACCACCACCCTGCGGCTGCTCCTCGGCCTGGACGCGCCCAGCGGTGGCACCGCCACCGTCAGCGGCGTCCCCTTCCACACCCACCCGCGCGGCCTGCGGCACGTCGGCGCACTGCTCGACGCCACCCAGGTCCACGGCGGACGCAGCGCCGCCGCCCAGCTGTCCGCGCTGGCCCGCAGCAACGGCATCCCGCTGAGCCGAGTGGCCGAGGTGCTGCAGGAGGTGGGCCTGACCGAGGCGGCGAACCGCCGCATCAGCGGGTTCTCGCTCGGCATGAAGCAGCGGCTCGGCATCGCCACCGCGCTGCTCGGCGACCCTCCGGTGCTGATGTTCGACGAGCCGATCAACGGCATGGACCCGGACGGCGTGCTCTGGGCGCGCCACCTCTTCCGGCGGCTGGCCGCCGAGGGCCGCACGGTCTTCCTCTCCAGCCACCTGATGTCGGAGATGGAGAACACCGCCGACCAGCTCGTCGTCATCGGCCGCGGCCGACTCCTCGCCGCCGAGCCGGTACGGGACTTCGCGGCCCGCAGCACCCGCCGCACCGTCGTGGTGGGCACCGCGCAGGCCGCCGAGCTGGCGGCGGTCCTGACCGCCGCGGGCGCGTCGGTCGAGCCGGAGGGCTCGGCGGGCGCCGAGCGGCTCGTCGTGACCGGGCTGGCGGCCGAGCGGATCGGCGCACTCGCCTTCGAGCAGCGGATCGCACTGAGCGAACTGGCCACTCGCACCGCCTCCTTGGAGGAGGCCTTCATGGAACTCACCGCCGACAGCGTCGAATACCAGGCAGGACAGGCCCGATGACCACACCCACCACCGAACCGCGCGCCCGCTTCGCCGACTTGCTCGCCTCCGAGTGGATCAAGACGCGGTCACTGCGCTCCACCCCGTGGGCGCTGGCGTTCACCGCGCTCTTCATCATCGGGTCCGCGGCCGTGGCGGCACTGGCGGACTACGGCCACCAGTCGCATTCCGCCCCGCTCGGGCAGCGGCTGCACCTGTTCGCGCTGGGCGACGCATTCCCGCCGGCCGGATACCTGACCCTGATGCTCGTCGCCGGCAGCATCGGCGCGGTCACCATCGTCGGCGAGTACAGCAGCGGGCTGATCCGCACCACCACCGTAGCCGTCCCCGCCCGCGGCGCGGTGCTGCTGGCCAAGGCGATCGTGCTGGCCGCGGTCTGGACCGTGCTCGGTACGGTCATCTCCACCGTCTCCTTCGCGCTCTCCCAGAGCATCCTGGACGGCTGGCACGTCCGCTTCCCGATCACCCACCCCCACGCCTTGCAGGCCCTGGCGGCGTCCGCGCTGCTGGCCCCGGTCTGCGCGCTGGTCGGCCTGGGCCTGGGCGTGCTGATCCGGCACAGCGCCGCCACCATGGTCACCACCGCCTTCACCCTGCTGATGCTGCCGACGATCTTCTCCTCGAGCACGCACTGGTCCGCCGACGTGCGCCACGCGATGGTGCAGAGCGCGTGGGGCCGCCTGATCCAGGACTGGGACCCATCGCCGCACGACAGCTTCTACGTCCCCACCGTCGCCGGCTCCTGGGTCACCTACGCGGCCTGGCCACTGATCGCTGTCCTGCTCGCGCTGGTCGCCGTACGGCGCCGCGACGTCTGAACGTGCCGTAGACCGACCGGCACGGGCTCGCAGCGCGAAGGACCCCGACTGCGTGCAGTCGGGGTCCTTCGCGGGTGTAACTCGTCTATCAGGAGAGGCCGGCCTTGACCGAGCAGATCGGCCAGGCGCCGGGACCCTGGGCAGCCAGCACCTTCTCGCCCACGGAGATCTGCTGCGCCGCGGTCGCCTGGTTGGCCTGCGGCGCGAACTGCGTGCCACCGAAGGCCGCCCACGTCGAGGACGTGAACTGCAGGCCGCCATAGAAGCCGTTACCGCTGTTGATGCTCCAGTTCCCGGTGCTCTCGCACTGCGCGACCTTGTCCCACGTGCTCACCGGCGCGGCCGACGAAGCGGTGGCCGTGACGAGACCCGCAACCGGCAGCACAGCCAGCGCGCCACCCAGAACGGCGATCCGCACACGGTTGCGCTTGCGACCGGCGGCGGGGGTGGTGGCGGCAGAAGCGGCGGCGGCGTTCTCGTTACGGAAGGTCATGTGGATCCTCTCGGAAGTACCGGACGCGGGCAGACGGAACCAAGCCCGCAAAGCGGTGTCGTTCAGGGAAGTAACGGCGACTCGTGCTGCTCACCGCTGCAAACGAAGCTACGGAAACCCCCCACACGCCACAAGACTTCACCCCAGACACCCAGGTCAACGCCCGGTTACCGCCGGTACAGCAGGCTCCCCGCCCCGAAAACACCGGCCCGCCACCCACCCCCGACCCCCGAATGTGGCCGCGGTCACCGCCAACCACCCGTGAGGCCCACCACATTGTCGACCCAGCGTCAGCACCACCTGACATCACGCTCATATCCGGGCAACTCGGACACCCCTCGCGAGTGAAGCAGGCCACATCCTGGAGCCGCACTGCTCACCCGTCCGGATCCGCCGTCGCGCGGGGCCCGTTCGCGGATGGTCGGCTGGGTCGAGCGGGGACCCGACCCCCCTTCCCGCGCGCAGCCCACCCGCCGCCCCTGGCGCGCCCGGCGTGCCCCGGCGTTTCCGTCCCCGGAGGACCACATGGCCGACTTTCTGACCGATATCCATGCCCTGCGGACCAAGGCCCGCGAGCAGATCATGAAAGGGCCGGTCACCGAGGCCTACCGAGCGGACCTGCCGAAGGTGATCGAACTGCTCAACACCGCCCTGGCCACCGAGATCGTCTGCACGCTGCGCTACCGGCAGCACCACTTCATGGCGAAGGGGCTCAACTCGGAGCCGGTCGCCCAGGAGTTCCTGGTGCACTCGAACGAGGAGCAGGGGCACGCCGACCTGCTGGCGGCCCGGATCGCCCAGCTCGGCGGCACCCCGGAGCTGGATCCGGCCCGAGTGGTCGGGCGCGCCCACTCCGAGTACGTACCGGCGGTGGACCTGCGGCAGATGATCCACGAGAACCTGGTGGCGGAGCGGATCGCCATCGCCTCCTACACCGAGATGATCGGCTGGCTCGGCGATGGCGACCCGACCACCCGGCGGATCCTGGAGGAGATCCTGGCCCGCGAGGAGGAGCACGCCGACGACATGCTGACCTTCCTCGAATCAGACCTCTGACAAGGTCGCCACCGCTCGGGGCTTCCTCTAGGGTTTCGAGTCATGTCAGGGGAAATAGTGCCCAAGCCCGGCGACCTTCGAGCGTCGCACGAAGACCGAGACCAGGTCGTGGAGCAGTTGCGGGTTGCGGCGGGCGACGGCCGCCTCAGCTCCGAGGAGTTGGACGACCGACTGGAGGCCGCGCTCACGGCGCGGACGTACGCCGAGCTCGAACTGCTCCTGGTTGATCTGCCCGGCGCTCGCGGCGCGGCCGGCGCGGCCACAGCGGCCGCGCCGACCGTACCCGCGGCGGCGCCCGCCAAGGAGCTGGTCCGCATGACCAGCCGGGGCGGCAACATCAGCCGGACCGGGGCCTGGACCGTGCCGCGCCGGCTGGAGCTGGAGGCCACCGGCGGCAATATCGTCATCGACTTCACCCAGGCGGTGCTGAGCGCGCCCCTCCTGGACCTCGACGTCAAGGTCTACGGCGGGAACCTGCGGCTGATCGTGCCGCCGGAGGTCGCGGTGGACGTCGACGACATCGACATGCTCGGCGGCAACGTCCACCGCCGGGTGCGCGGCGGGACCGGGGCCCCGGTCCCGCCGCTCACGCTGCGGGTCTCCGTCACGGGCGCGGTCACGGGCGGCAACGTCGTCGTCCAGAGTCCCCGCAAGCCGGGCCGGTGGGCGAGGTTGTTCCGTCGTCGGCACTGACGTCATGTCAACTGGCCATCGCCTCAAGGGATGAAGACCGGCCAGGCTCGCGGCGCCCGGGCGGCCGCTCCCCCGGGCGGGTTCATCCTCAGCGGAACCGCCGGCCACGTCCCTGGACCCGCCATCGGCATCGGCATCGACATCGGACCTGGGCTCGGGCTCGGGCTTTGAGCCGGAGCCAGACTCGGGAGTGGGACCGGGAGTGGGAGCGGGAGCGGGTTCGCTTCGCGCTGCGGCTGATGCAGCGCGAAGGGGCCGAGGCGCGGCAGTCGCGGCACGCCGAAGGTCTCGGACGGGCTCACGGAAGCCGCCAGTGACGGTTCGGGCGGCGGCCCCTGACCCACCGGCGTCGCGCGTCGGGCGGGTGGGGCGGGGAGATTGAGGGCGCGGGTGAAATCGTAGGGCTGCTGGGCCGCCCCGCTGCAACCGTCGGAACGGTAGGAGGCCACGGCCGCACACGGCCGGTCCCGGCCGAGCGCCCAGAAGGCGAGCAGGCCCATGCCCTTCTCAGTGGCGAAGGCGGCCAGCCGCTTGGCGTCGTCGAGACCGAAGACCTCGTCACCGGTGTCGTCCACCCCGAGCATCGGGGTGCAACCCTCCATCGCCCAGAGCTGCTCGTCGCTCTTCTCCGGCCAGATCGAGGCGAGTTGGGCGTGCAGCCCCATTGCGGCCCTGATCGCTGCGTCGCCCATGTCGAGATCGTCGCGGTAGTAGTCCATCGCCATGATGTTGACCACGCTCACCCCGAGGCCGTGGTCGTGGGCGTTCTGCAACAGCTCGACGGCGTCGGGGGAAAGGCCCCACGGGTTGACCGGCAGCGTGTACTGGACGGCGAGCGGGCGGCCGGCCGCCGCGTACTCGCGTTGCAGCTCGGCGAGCGCCTGGTTGCGGCGGTCGTTCGCCGCGCCGTCGTCGATGGTGGAGCCCTCGATGTCGAAGTCGATCCTGGTCAGGCCGAGCGTGTCGATCACCCGCCGGTAGGCCGCCTTGAGCGAGTCCACCGATTCGCAGGCCAGGGCGAGTTCGCGTCCCCGCCCGCCGCCGAGGGAGGCCATCACGTCGCCCCCCGACCCCCGCAGGCTCTTGATCGCCGCCTGCCAGTCCTGGTCGTCGAGCGAGGTGGTGCCGTCCAGCGCCCCGGCGCAGCCGCCGTCGCTGAGCACGAACGCCAGCGTGAAGTAGCTCAGCCCCGTCGCCTCCCGAGCCCGGGCCAGCGCTTCGGGCTCGCCCCAGCTCTCGACGTATGGAGCGGTGAAGCGGGCCGGGAATCCCGGGCCTGCGTCGGCCACCGCGCTTGCCTGGCCGACCACCGATAACAGCGCCCCCGAGGCCAGCACGATCGCCGCGAGGGCGGCGACCCGACGATGCGAGGGTTCAGGCAAGGTCTTCTCCTGTCCGGGCCGGGCATGGGGTCGGTCTTCAGACATCTACCACCGCCCCCGGCGCGTTCCCCGGAGCACACGTCCAGCACGGCGGCATCTGGAGCAGCGTCGGACCCCCGACCACCCGTCCGGCGGGACGGCGCTCCCGCTGCTGCGGCAGCACGAAGGACCCCGACTGCGCGCAGTCGGGGTCCTTCGCGGGGTGTGGCTCGTCTATTAGGAGAGGCCGGCCTTGACCGAGCAGATCGGCCAGGCGCCGGGGCCCTGGGCGGCCAGCACCTTCTCGCCGACGGAGATCTGCTGGGCCGCGGTGGCCTGGTTGGCCTGCGGCGCGAACTGGGTGCCACCGAAGGCCGCCCAGGTGGAGGAGGTGAACTGCAGGCCGCCGTAGAAGCCGTTGCCGCTGTTGATGCTCCAGTTCCCGGTGCTCTCGCACTGCGCGACCTTGTCCCACGTGCTCACCGGCGCGGCCGACGAAGCGGTGGCCGTGACGAGACCCGCGACCGGCAGCACAGCCAGCGCGCCACCCAGAACGGCGATCCGCACACGGTTGCGCTTGCGACCGGCGGCGGGGGTGGCGGCGGCAGAAGCGGCGGCGGCGTTCTCGTTACGGAAGGTCATGTGGATCCTCTCGGAAGTACCGGACGCGGGCAGACGGAACCAAGCCCGCAAAGCGGTGTCGTTCAGGGAAGTAACGGCGACTCGTGCTGCTCACCGCTGCAAACGAAGCTACGGAAACCCCCCACACGCCACAAGACTTCGACCCAAACACCCAGGTCAACACCCGGTTACCGCCGGTACAGCAGGCTCCCCGCCCCCGAAAACACCGGCCCGCGACCCGCCCCCGGCCCCCGAATGTGGCCGCGGTCACCGCCAACCACGGGTGAGGCCCACCACATTGTCGACCCAGCGTCAGCACCACCTGACATCACGCTCATATCAGGACAACCCGGACACTCCCCGCGAGTGAAGCAGGCCACATCCTGGCGCCGCACTGCTCACCCGTCCGGCTCCGCCGGGTCGATAGGGTGCGGGGGTGGATACCGCCGAGCCGTTCGTGGATGACGACAGCGATCACGACGTGTGCTGGTTCTGCCCGTCGCTGCGGTTTCCGGCCGGTGGGTTCGATGTCTTCGAGCAGCCGAGCAGGGAGTGCCCGTTCGATCCGGCCGACGGGTTCCGCTACACCGCCGCGCGGGTGCCGGTGTGCGTGCACCCCTACAAGGTCGGCCTGCCGCCGGGACGGTACGGCAGCGACGGCGAGCCGGTGCCCGCACGTGCACTGCGGCCGACGCCGCCTGGCGTGACGGGCATGCCGCTGAGCGCGCCGGGGGACGCCGAGCCGGGCGCGGCGCGCACCTACCAGGCACCGCGCTCCGAGCCGCGCAGGCGGCGGCGTACCCCCGCGCCGTACGCGGGGGCGCTGCCGCCCGGGCTGCCGCAAGAGCTCGCGGACCTGGCGGCGTGGGTCGGCCGGCTGGCGAATCGCGCGGCGCCGACGGAGCTGGCCGAGGTGCTGGCCGCCGCCGAGGCTGCCGCGCTGACCCGGTTTCCCGAGGTCGAGGTGCTCGCCGTGATGCGCCGCGTCCTGTCCGGCAGCCCTTAGCAACCCGGGGACCGGGCGCCGGTCGGGGTCAGAGTCAGGCCAGGGCCAGGGTCGGGGTCGGGGTCGGGGTCAGGCCGCCACGAGGAACGAGCGGTCCGAGCGGCGCGGCGCGGCGTGGGCGGCGGACGGAAGGTCGGCCGGCGGCACCGCGACCACGTCGCAGGCGGCGTGCGCCAGGCAGTAGCGGCTCACCGAGCCGCGCAGGAGCCGCGGCAGGCGGCCACGCCGGCCCGCGCCGACCACGAGCAGGTCGCTCGGGCGGTCCGCGATCTCCACCAGCGCCGCGCCGGCGTCCCCGCGGATCACCATCGGCTCGACGCGGACGCCCTGCGGGTAGCCACCGAAGGCCTGCTCGAAGGCGGCCTCCAGCCGGTCGAGCGCCGCCTGCTCCCAGACCTTCGCCAGCGGCGGGCACGGGTGGGCGCGGTAGGCGGGCTCGCCGCCGACCGGCGTCCAGGCGATCACCGGGACGAGGACGGCGTCGCGGCGGGCCGCCTCCTCCGCCGCGCGACGCAGGACGGCCGGGCTGCTCTGCGCTCCGCTGACTCCGACGATGATCCGGGTGCCCTCGGCCATGATGCTTCGCTTCCTTCGGTCTATAACGGTGTTTCGGCTGGTATGCCTTTGATTCTATGGCTAGAGTCGACTAGATGTCCACCAAGTAGCTGGTCACCTCTTGTTTCTCCCTGGGATCAGTAGACAACAGTCGCAGCGAGAACACCGCATCCCTTGACGGATCCCTGACGCGCGCCAGGGGCCGTCGGCGACGGTCAGGCGGCGCTCAAAGGAGGTCGCGCATCCCCACTGTGAGCTGCAACACTCCTACGAGCCGACCGCTCCGCAGAACCGCAGGGGGACCAGATGCACGCGACCAACGGCGACACACCACCCCAGCCCCATGGGCTCCACTCCTGCCCGAGCTGCGACCTGCCGGACCAGGTCAAGGGCGTCCCAGCCGTCTACCTGGCCGGGCGGGACAGCATCACCATGCCCGGCGGCAAGGACGAGGACGGCCGGGAGACTACGGTCACGCGCACCGTGACCACAGCGCTCTCGGCAGCCCTCGCACCCGCGCCACCGAGCCCGGCCCCGACATTCACGGGACTCCGAGGGCTCGGCGTGCTCGCCCTGCTCGTCGCCGTCGGCACGTTCATCGGCGGTGCGGTCGGCGGGCATTGGTTCTCCGGCAGCACCGCCACCGCGCCACCATCGGACGCGTACGGGTCCACGCTGACGATCAACGGCATACCCACCTACATCACCGCCCCGACTGCCACGGCCCCCGCGCCCCACTCCGACCTCGCCTTCCTCGGGTGGGTCTCCGGGCTCGCCCTCCTCGCGGCGGTACTGCTGTTCATCATCGCCGCGCGGCGCGGCTCAGCGTTCCGCACCGCACTGGCCGGCCGCCCCGCCGCCGAGCAGGTCTGGTCCCGTGCCTGGTACTGCGCCCGCTGTGGCTCGGTCCATTTCCCACCCACCCCGGGCGAGCGCCCGCAGGCACTCAGCCTGCAGGAGTTCCGCGCCCTCGTCTGGCAGGCCGGCGGATACGGTCACCTGGTCGCGAAGCACCCGGTCGTGTAGCAGACCCAGAGCACCCGCGACGAAGCAGCGCACAGCTGACCACATGCTGTGCTGACCACCTGCCCCCTGACCATCTGCTGCTGACCAACTGCCGCTGCGGGGCGCCGATAGGGTCTCCCGCACAGCGAACGGGGAATGGTGGATCTCAGATGAAGCAATCGCGCATCCTGCTGCTCGACGCGGCTCCCGGCGAGTTGCTCGACCGGGAGCTGCGGCGACTGCTCGACCACGGGGTGGCGCTCACGCTGAACCTGCGGCGCGTGACCGACCCGGCCCGGGTGCGGGACTCCTGGGCCGGGTCGGTCGACTTCGCCGACTTCGATGCCTTCGACGAGGCGGCGCTGATCGGCGAGACCGTCCGGGACGGGGTCGGCTACCACGCCGTCAAGTCCCGCGCGGGCGTTCCGCTGCGGGCCGGATATCTCGCGGCGGCGACGGCAACCGGGCTGGCCAACCGGCTCCAGGTGGTCGGCCGGGCGGGAGTGGGCACCGACCACGTCGACCTGGCCGCCGCCGCCCGCCACGAGGTCGCCGTCACGCACACTCCCGGCTCCAACGCCAACGCGGTCGCGGAGTTCGCGCTGGCCCAGCTGCTCGCCCTGACCCGTCGGCTCACGGCATACAACGAGGCGGCGCAGCAAGGCCTTTGGAGTTCACCGAGCGCACCCAGCGCATCCGACGCTCCCGCCGCAGAGCTGGCTGAGCTGCGGTTGGGCATCGTCGGCCTTGGCCGGATCGGACTGGCACTCGCCCGCCGGGCCGACGCCCTGGGCATGTCCGTCCAGGCGCTCTCGCGCCACCCGCCGACCGCCGGCCCTACCTCCCCGGTGGCGCGGGCCGACTCCCTCACCGCTCTGCTGAGCACCAGCGACGTGGTCTCCCTGCACCTTCCGCTGACCCCGCAGACCCGGGGGCTGATCGGCCGCGCGGAACTGGCGCAGCTGCGCCCGGGAGCGATCCTGCTGAACACCGCCCGAGGCGGGATCGTGGACGAGCAAGCCCTGGCCGACGCCCTGGCCGACCCCGCACACCCGCTCGCCGCAGCCGCCGTCGACACCTTCGAGCACGAGCACGCCGCGTTCGCCTCACCGCTCTTCGGCCTGCCGAACGCCCTGCTCACCCCACACGTCGCCGGAGTGACGCGCAGCGCCATGGCCACAGCGGCCATTCAGTGCGCGGACCACATCGCCGCACTGCTCACCGGCCACCCGAACGGCGTGCCGGTGGTGACCGCCTGACACCTGGTCGACTCCGACTCAGGAGAATGGCGCTCCACTTGGAGAGCAGCGATCTCATTTGAGGACACCGCTCTCAGTTGCGAGCGCCGCTCTTATTAAGGATCGGCGCTCCTCAATGCCCTCCGCACTCCAAATGAAGAGCAGTGCTCTCGTTGGCGAGCACTGCTCTGAATAGATATCAGACGCTCGCAACAAAGATCGACGCTCCAGAAAGAGAGCGCCGCTCTGTCTACCCGGAGACTGGCTCCCCCAAGGCGGCCTGTGACGGAAATCCCGACCTGGGACCTCCGCGCACTGCTCTCATCGGTCACCGTGCGACTGCGCCGCCCCGCGCGCCTGGAGCGTCAGGGCTCCCGCTCGGACGGCGGCCCAGTCGGTGGTGGGCTCGCGGGCCCACGCGCGCTGCAGCCACGTTGCGCGGTCCTGCTGCTCGCGCCGCAGGTGTCGCAGGTCGATGTGGACGCCGGCCGGAATTCCACCGGCTTCCAGTTCCGCGACGCGCTGCTCCATTGCGGCAAGCAGCGCGCGGTCGAACTCGGTCACGGCAGCGACGAACTCGCTGGTCGGGACGGTCACACGGCCCGTTTCCGGAGCCGCGAACTCGATGTCGGCATCGGGGCGGTGCCGCCACGTCACGGTGATGACGTCCTCACCCTCACCCAGCGTCCGCCACCAGCAGAGCTCCGGCGGATTGCGCAAGTGCCCCATCGAGAACCAATGGTCACCGCGCCAGACCGCAGCGGCCTCAACCTCGCTCTCGGCGTCGACGTCCATCTCGGCTGCCGCCTCCAGCCCGTCTGAGGGGGGCCAGTCCGCGTGGTCCTCGGAGACGAAACCGACCAGGTCCGCCGGCACCGGTTCCATGACCGCTGCCAGCACATCGAGCACGTCTTCCCATAGCCGGACCACGAAGTAGTCGACGTACGGGCTCGGTTGGGCGCCACTCTGCCGCCCCCTCAACCGTTCGAGCGTGCGATCCGAGTAGCGCAGCAGCTCGTGGCCGGCCAGGTCGATGCAGTACCAACCGTCCGTCAGCCCGAACCAGCTCAGCTCGGGACGCTCGCCACCCCACGGATGGATGTCGTGCACGGGCAGCAGGCCGAACCGGAACTGGATCACCGGCCCAGTGTGCCAGGCTCGGCCCCGGACGGACGGACGCATCCGCACACCATCGCAGACCGCTCAACCCGCGTGTGTCAGCGGGCTGGTGTCGAGGCGCCCGTCGGCGAGCTCACGCAGGGCGGTGAGGGATGGGCTGAACGCGTAGACGGTGCCTTCGGTGCGTACGCAGCGGGTGAAGTCGAGCGGGGTGACCCGACTACTGGACGCGCCGGTCGGTGTCTCAAAGGCGACGTGTGTGTCGGGGCCGATGACCGTGTCGCCGCCGGGCTTGGGGGTGCGGTTCGGGGGGAAGTCCTGCTCATCGAACCAGAGCCGCTGGAGGAACTCGAACTGGTCGACCAGGTCGGCCTGGTGGCAGATGAAGATCAGACCGCGCGGAGTGGCCGAGCCGTCCGGAGCGGCCTCCGCGGCGGGGCCGAAGGCAGGGTCGAAGGCGGGGCCGAACGGCACGCCGCGGCGGATGATCCGGTGGACGTCGATGGCGCTCTGCGCCAGCGGTCGCGCGCCCGGCTGGACGACCAGGCCGTCGCGGGGATTGCCCTTGCGCACGTGGGAGAAGAGCGGGGTGGCCCAACCCTGCGGGTCGTCGGCGTAGTTGAGGTCGTTGTCGGCGGGCTTGCCGGGGTCGGGCAGGGGGTCGGCGAAGGGGCATGCGCCGACTGGCGCGCCGGACGGCCAGCGGCCGACCAGCCGGGCACCGAGCCATTCGGGCGGCGCGTCGGCCGGGGCCACTCCGGCGGCGACCAGGGTCGCGAGCCGGGTCTGCAGCTGGGTCCGCCAGGCGGGGACGTCCTGGGCGAGGCGGCGTACGACCTGAAAGGAGCCGTTCAGCATCCAAGCGGGCAGGTCGACCGCACCCGGGTGTCCGACCGCACGCGGCCGGCCGACGACGAACTCGCCGGCGGGGACGACCCGGGTGCCGGGACTGCCCTGGACCTGGTCGGGGCAGTCAGGGTCGAGCGGGTCGAAGCCGCGTACGCCGGGCTGGCTGATGCCGTCCCGGTAGCCAAAGTGCTCATGGCCGGCCAGGCTGCCGGGCAGCGCGGCACCCTCCTGCTGGAAGGTGATGGCGATGTCGGCCTGCGCAGCGGCAAGGCGCTGGGCTTCCAGGGCGGCGGCGAGCTCGCCTGGGTGGTCGGCGGCCAGGGTGAGGACGGCGTGCACGGGCGCTGCGCCGGGCGCGCCGAAGAGCCAGTTGTCCGGCGCGCTGTCGCCCGTATCGCCGAGCAGCGCCGCGCGCGCGGCCGGACCCTGGCGGAACGCCTCGGCCGTGCCGCCCGTCGCGGCGCCGGGCAGCGGTTCCCGACCGGCGAGCACGGCCAACCCCGCGTGGGTGAGGCTCAGACCGGTCCACTGGGCACTCATCGCGGCCGGGTCGGCGCCGCCCCGGGTACGGCGCTGTTGGCTGAACGCCTGGTTGAAGGAAGCGACTTGGCGCGTGGTGGCGAGCTGCGGCAGCAACGTGCGCAGCCAGTCGCGGGCGGCCTGGGGGGCCGTGAAGGTGAGCAGGAGCAGCTGGACGTGGTCTTTGCGGAACCCGGCGAGGATGTCGCCCTGGATCTCCTCGCTCTCACGCAGCGGCAGTTCGCCAGCAGCGAAGGTAACGGCAGTGACCGGGGACGGCGAGGGCGAGGGCGCTGAGGCCGCGTCGGCGTCGGTCGCCGCCAGCGCGGGGGCCAGAACGGCGCCGCCGGCGACCGCGCCGGCGGCCAGCAGAGTGCGGCGGGGCAGCACGGCGGCGGCGGTGGATTCGAGGGACAAACTCAGCTCCTGGGTTACTTGTTGACGATCCCGTCGAAGGTGGCGGTGTTGTCGAGTGGGACCCACTGACCGAGGCTGAGCTGGGCGAGGGCTGGGCCGGGCAACGCCGGGCACCCCGCTCGCAGGTGGCAAAGGCGGCAGCGGACACTTCGGTCGGCGCCGCCGGGACAGGGTGAGGGCACCTGGAACGTCAGTCTTCGCATGGGCGGCGAAGTTGTCGCGCCGGAGCGGGCGCACGAGTGACCATCGGCGACAGGCCGGCGGCCGGGTGGCAACGGATCGAACGGACGCCGAGGTAGCGGCAGAGGCCAGGGCCGGGGCCGGGGCCGGGGCCGGGGCCGACGCCAAGGACGCGTGTCGTCGGCGTCGGCTTCCACACGGCATAAGGCACACCGCATAAGGCACACGGCACCCGAGGTGGCGCCGGCGCCCGGCGGCCGGTGTCAGGCGCGGCGGCGGCGCCTGATCGCTCTGACGATGCGGATGATGATGCCGATCAACATGGCGAACTCCCTTCCGTTCCACGGTTTCTAAGAAAACTCCGCTTCCCCTGCGCGACTTCGAAAGCTACTCGGACCAGGAGCTCGCGCCATCGGCCCAGGAGTGGACGACGGGTGGAGACCGGGTGGAGAGTCACCCGCCGACTGGGAGCGATCACGCACGCCCCGTTCGCTTTCTCATTGCGGAGCGGCCGCCGCGCGGGGTGCCCACGACGCCCGCAAATGGTCCGTTGAGACGCCTGTGCACCGATGGACAGGTACCCATGGGCCGGCTGGACAGGATGCAAAGTTCTTGACGGGACACCGCCATGTTGTTCAACGAATCGTCACCCCCAGGCCCTTCACGGCCCGTCAGCCCCAGTGTCTTACTAGTGGACGCTACGCGCGTTGCACGCTTGTCAGACCATCTGTCAGGAAGGCCCCACATGACCGCCACCCGTCGTCTGAGCCTCACTCTCGCCGCGGGCGTCACAGCCGCTGCCACCATCCTCGCGCCGGCCGCCGCCCACGCCGTCACGCCGTCGTACTCCCTGGTGGTCCTGCCGGACCAGGGCGAAAGCGCGATCTACAACTTCGTCAACTCCGCGACGAAGTCGATCGACGTGACGATCTACGAGCTGCGCGACACCACCTTGGTCAACGACCTGGTGGCCAAGGAGAAAGCGGGCCTGCAGGTCCGCGTGATCATGGATGCCCAGCACACCTCCGTGGACGGCGCCGCCTACACCGCGCTGTCCGCGGGCGGCGTCGGGGTCACCTACTCGTCCTCGGCCTTCGTCTACACCCACCAGAAGACGATCACCGTCGACGGCGCCGAGTCGTACATAAGCACCGGCAACTTCGACACCACCTACTACGCCACCTCGCGCGACTACGGGGTCTTCGACAACGACGCCAACGACGTCAGCGCGATCGAGCAGGTCTTCAACGCCGACTACGCGAAGACCTCGATCACCCCGTCCGACGGTGACAACCTCGTCTGGTCCCCCACCGACTCGCAGAGCCACCTGCTCGCGCTGGTCAACGGGGCGCAGCACAGCCTCGACGTCGAGGAGGAGGAGTTCGGCGACACCGCGCTCGTCAACGCGATCGTCGCGGACGCGCAGCGCGGCGTGACCGTCCGGGTCGTCGCGGAGAACGAGGCGAGCGCCTACACCACCCAGCTCAACCAGGTCACCGCCGCGGGCGGCAAGGTGACCACCTACACCAGCTCCACCGGCTACTACATCCATGCCAAGGCCATCGTCGCCGACTACGGCACGTCGAGCGCCAAGGTGTTCGCCGGGTCGGAGAACTTCTCCGACAACTCGCTCAACCACAACCGTGAACTGGGCCTGATCATCAGCGACTCCGGCGTGGTGAGCGGCATCGAGGCGGCGTTCAACGCCGACTTCGGCCAGACCACCAGCGGCAGCGTGAGCGTGACCAACCCGGGCAGCCAGACCGGTACCGTCGGCACCGCCGCCAGCCTGCAGGTCCCGGCCACCGACACCGCCGGCGGCACCCTCTCCTACACCGCCACCGGACTGCCCGCCGGCCTCTCGATCAACGCCTCCACCGGCCAGATCACCGGCACCCCCACCACCGCCGGCACCTCCAGCGTCACGGTGACGGCCACCGACTCCACGGGACCGTCCGGGAACGCCTCCTTCGCCTGGACGATCAACCCCGTCGCCGGCAACTCGGTGACCGTGACCAACCCGGGCAGCCAGACCGGTACGGTCGGCACCGCCGCGACCGTGCAGATCAAGGCGAGCGACTCCGCCTCCGGCCAGACCCTCAGCTACACCGCCACCGGACTGCCCGCCGGCCTCTCGATCAACGCCTCCACCGGCCAGATCACCGGCACCCCCAGCACCGCCGGCACCTCCACCGTCTCTGTGACGGCCAAGGACACCACCAACGCCAGCGGCAGCACCACCTTCACCTGGACCGTCAACCCCGCCTCCGGCACCTGCGCCGCGGCTCAGCTGCTGGGCAACCCCGGGTTCGAGACCGGCACCGCGTCGCCGTGGTCCGCGTCGTCCGGTGTGATCAACAACAGCAGCAGTGAGCCGGCGCACAGCGGCTCCTGGGATGCCTGGCTCGACGGCTACGGCACCGCGCACACCGACACCCTGTCCCAGGCGGTCACCCTCCCGGCTGGCTGCACCAACTACCAGCTGAGCTTCTGGCTGCACATCGACACGGCCGAGACCACCACCACCGGCGCCTACGACACACTCTCCGTGCAGGTCCTGAACGGCGCGGGCACGGTGCTCGGCACGCTGGGCAGCTACTCGAACCTCAACCACAACACCGGCTACGCCCAGCACACGTTCAACCTGGCGGCCTACGCCGGGCAGAACGTCACGCTGAAGTTCACCGGCACCGAGGACAACCAGCTGCAGACCTCGTTCGTCATCGACGACACGGCGATCAACGTCAGCTGAGCAGCTGATCGGCCGGAACGGCCGGAACGGCCGTGAGTGTCGGCTCTCCCGCATCCTGCGGGAGAGCCGACACTTCGTTTGCGGAGCGTCCGGATGTGAGCTTTCAGAAGCTTTCAGACAGAGCCTTGACATAAAAGTAAGCCTTGCCTAACCATGGCTGGCATGTCTGCGAACCACACCCCCTCCTCACCCGACCTCATAGCCTTCGACCTCGACCTGAGCGTCGACGAGGCCCGGCGGCGCGCCGAGGTGGTGGCCGCGCTCGGGCCGGACTGGGACCCGGTCGCCGTGCTGCAGGGCGAGGACGAGGCGTACGCGCTGCTGTACTCCGGGCTCGACGCGGAGCAGCAGCGGATCCACGCGGAGCTCGTCGCCGCCGGCGTGCTGCCCGGACCGGAGCCGCGTGATGCTGCCCATTGACCCGCAGGCGGACATCGGCCGCCGCGCCTGGGTGGCCTGCCCGAGCTGCGACGACGGCCGGGACTGCACCGGCTGCCACGAGCGGCGCAACTGCGGCGACCACTGGCGCTACCTGCTCGCCAACACCGGCAGCCTGCTGCACCTCCAGTGCCCCGGCTGCGCGCACTTGTGGGACCACGAGACGGGCTTCGGTGCCACCCGCGGTTTCGGGCTCAGGGCGATGTGAGGGTCACGGAGTGAGAGCGGCGGGAGTCAGAGCGGCGGGGGTCAGAGTGGCAGGGGTCGGGCCGTCGGGGCGGACGGTGATGCTGTAGGCGGCCCCGGTGGGGGTGGAGCGGAAGACCGGGGTGTGGGCGGGCAGCAGGTGTTCGAGCAGCACGGTGGACTCGCGCAGCGCGAACTGGAGCCCCAGGCAGGCGCGCGGGCCGATACCGAAGGGCAGGTAGGCGCCCTGCTGGGAGGGACGCGCGCCCGGTGTGGTGAAGCGCCGGGGGTCGAAGCGCTCGGGGTCCGGCCACAACTGCGGGTCGCGGTGGGTGAGATAGGGGCAGACCAGGACATCGGCGCCCGCTTCGACGGCGTAGCCGGCCAAGATGTCGTCCGCGGCGGCGTGGCGGGGCAGCAGCCAGGCGGACGGGTAGAGCCGGAGCGTCTCGCTGACCAGTGCCTGGACGGCCTCGCGCCGTTCCGCTGAGCCCGCGCCACCGGCGGCCAGGGCTGCCGTTCGGGCCTCGGGGTGGCGGTCGAGGAGCAGATAGAGCCAGGTCAGCGTGGTGGCGGTGGTCTCGTGGCCGGCGAGCAGCAGGGTGACCAGTTCGTCGCGGATCAGCCGGTCGGTGTACTCGGGGCGCTCGGTGGCGGCGTCCAGCAGGACGTGCAGCAGGCCCGGGCCGTCGGGACCGGCTGCTCCGCCACGGGCGGCCGCGATGGCGCAGCGGGCGACGGCGTCGATCCTGGCCAGGTCGGCGGCGACCGCCTCCTGGGCGTCCGCCGCGTCGGCGGGCAGCGTCGGCAGGGCGGCCACCACGGTTCCCACGGCGGCCAGTTCGTGCTCGGTGGCGGCGTCGAGGGGGTGCCCGGTGAGGGAGCGCCAGATGGTGTCCAGGGCGAAGCGGCGCATCTCCTCGCCCAGGTCGAAGGTCTCCCCGGTACGGGCGTACCCGGCCCAGCGCTCGGCGGCAGTCGTGGCGGCGGCGGTGATCCGTTGCTCGTAGCGGCGCATCCCGGTGCCGGTGAACTGGGACTGCAGCAGGCGCCGTTGACGCTTCCAGGCCTCGCCGGTGGCGGCGAGCACGCCGTCGCCGATCAGCACGCGGGCACGGTGGGAGCGCTTGACGTACGTGTCCGGGTGCTGGGCGAGCACGTGCTGGACCGCCTGCGGCCCGGTGACCAGGACGGTGGGCTGCGCGCCGAGTCGGAACCCGGCGACGGGGCCGAGTTCGGCACACGCCTGGGCCAGCAGGTCGACCAACTCCCCTCCCCCGGAGCGCCACCGCTCCACCACGGCGGCGTCCAACTCGGGGACCGGCCGCCCCGACGCGGAGGCGTTCGCCGGGGTCGGGACGGGTCCGGAGTCGGGGGCGGGCACGGGGCCGGGGCCGGGGCCGGGGCCGGGGCCGGGGCTGGTTTCGGTGGCCACGGGTCTGCTCCTGTCCGACCGCTGGGCTTGCCCCCTGATGGGGCATCGGCATCTCGGACTGTACGGGAGCCGGCGCGACGGCGGGGCGCGATCAGGTGGCTGGTCCTACAGCGGCTGGTCCTACGGCGGCTGGTCCGCGACCCGATACCCACTGGCGGACGAAACATCGGATGCGGTCTGATGATCAGCGGCTCGCACAAGAGCTCGCACAGTACTTAATGAGAGCAGACACCCATGACGACTACCGGCCCGCATAACTCCTCCGAGTCAACAGCAGCGCCGGACGGAACGGTGGCCCTGGAACGGGGCCGGCTCTCCGGCACGGTGTGGGCAGCGCTGGCGGTCGTCTACGTGGTGTGGGGCTCGACCTACCTCGCGATCCGGATCGTGGTGGAGAGCATGCCCCCGCTGCTCTCGGGCGCCATCCGCTTCCTGACCGCCGGCCTGCTCCTGCTGGGACTGACGGCCTGGCGCCAGGGGACCGGCGCGCTGCGGGTGACCTGGCGCCAGCTGGCCTCGGCGGCGCTGGTGGGGGTGCTGCTGCTGGTGGGCGGCAACGGTCTGGTGGTACTGGCCGAGGGCCGCATCCCGTCCGGGATGGCGGCGCTGCTGATCGCCGTGGTGCCGCTCTGGGTGGTACTGCTGCGCATGGCCTCCGGCGAACGGCCCCGCGCCGGCGCGCTGCTGGGCGTCCTGCTCGGCCTGGTCGGCCTCGCGGTGCTGTCGGCACCGGGCATCACCGGCAAGGTCTCGCTGGTCGGCGTGCTGATGCTGATGGGGTCCTCGATCGCGTGGTCGATCGGGTCGTTCGGCTCGTCCCGCCTGCCGATGCCCGCCAATCCCTTGACCGCCAGCGCGTACGAGATGCTGGTGGGCGGATCGGGCTGCCTGCTGGTGTCGCTGGCGCGCGGCGAGGAACACGGGCTGGACCTGGCGGCGATCTCCACCCGGTCCTGGGTGGCGCTGGCCTACCTGGTGGTCTTCGGTTCGCTGCTGGCCTTCACGGCGTACGCCTGGCTGCTGCAGTCCGCGCCGCTGGGGCTGGTCGCCACGTACGCGTACGTGAACCCGGTGGTGGCGGTCTTCCTGGGGTGGCTGGTGCTGGCCGAGCAGCTGACGCTCCCCGAGGTGCTGGGCGGCGCGATCGTGGTGGTGGCGGTCGGCGTGGTGGTCAGCACCTCGCGCCGGAGCTGACCGGTGAGCCGGAGCCGGAGCTGGAGCTGGAGCTGGAGCTGACCAGTGCTATCAGCCGACCCCGAGCCGCCGGCGCCAGGCTGCGGACAACTGCGGGCGCAGCAGCACCACGCCCTGCTGGGTACCGACGGCGAGGTCGAGGTGCGGGCTCCCGGGAACGGCTGTGAGCGAGGTGACCAGAGCCGGCAACGGGGTGGACCACACCTTCTCGCAGCCGGGCAGCTCGCACAGGGCCACGCCGTGCTCGTCGCTCACCGCCACGAGCGTCACACCGCTGGGGGCGAAGCCCGTCCACAGGATCCGGGTCGCCAACACGGGTAGCCGTCGCGGGCTGTCGGGGGCCGCGGGGTTCCAGACAACGACGGGAGTAGGCCGTGCGGGGCGATGCGAGTCGGGCGCCAGGCAGAGCAGCACGGGCGCATCGCCGCGCGGCTCGGCCCACCGGAGAAATCGCGCCGGCTCGGCGTAGGAGTGGTCGACCCGTGCTCCCCAGGTCGTGACAGAGCGTCCTGGAACAACCCCGTACTGGCGGTTCGTCGACAGCTCGATCACCGAGGTCGCGCCGTTCTGTCCGCGCTGCGCGACCCAACGGGATCCGGCCTGGCCGTGGTCCGGCACCAGGCACTGGAGGTCGTGGGCGAGTTCGATCACATCGACGCGGCGCGCGGCTCCCCCGAAGAGATTCCACACCCCGCCGACCACTGCGGAGTCGGCACCGGGTTCGGGCAGGAGCGCGACTCGGAGGGTACGCACGCCGCCCTTCACCTCGCGATTCTCTCCGGCACCCGCCATCAGCAGCGTCTCCCCGGAGCAGGCGGTGAACGCCGTCGAGGTGAAGAAGGCCTTGCCGGGGTCGACGGCCCAGGGCAGCGAGAGGTGCATCCAGTCCGCGGTGTCCTCGGGAGTGTCCAGCAGCCTGACCCGGCCGCCCACCCCGTCGAACCCGACGAGGCGGGTGTGGGGGTTGAAGTGGGACGGTGGCAGGAAGTGCCCGTTCATACGGCCCTCGTTGCCCTGCAGCCAGGCGAGGCGGGCGGCTTCGGTGCGGGCGCCTGGTCGCAGGCGGCACCAGACGTAGTGGGGCACTGGCTTTGGACGCGGCGGTTCGGCGTCGTCCGGGTACTGCCAGCGGAGGAGGTTGAGAGTGCCGTCGTGATCGTCGACGTGGTCGCCGGCCTCGCCGAACCCCCCGAGCTCCATGTTCTGAACGGAGAGATCGGCTTCGATCCGTCGGACGCGCCCAGGTGACACGGAGACGACCGCGCCTGGCTCCCGACTCCACGGGATCAACTGGTTGATCTCGGGGATGCGCTCCAGGTGACGGCGGTCGGAGTGCCGGCCGCCGATGAAGGGCTCCTCATGGATGCCCCGCCGCCAGAGCCGCGCGGTCCCGTCGTTGCCGACCGTCAGGATGTCGAGCCCGCCGCCTGCCGATGCGGTGAGTACATGCACGGCACTGACGGCGCCTTCATGCCCGACGAGCGGTGAGCCGACGGCATCCCCGGTGGTGCAGTCCACCACTTCCAGTGGGCTCCCCAGGCCGGACAGCACGGCATGGACCTGCCCACCATGAGAGACCGGCACCATCAGGTGCGCGGAGCTGACCGCCTTGCCCTGCATCGCGATCCGCACGGGCTGGGCGTCGAGGCGGGCGATCAGCAGATCGTCGCTATCCCGTGCCACGAGCACGGGATCCGCGGCGCTGCCATGGGCGAATCCCATCCCCCACCAGAGGCCGCTGAGCGGTACGACGGTGATCGTCATCGAAGCCGTATCGAGCAGGGTCACCCTGCATCGCGGCTCATAGATCGCGGCAACGGTTCCCCCCGGGCCGTGGATACGGTCAGCCAAGGTAGGTCTGGCCAAGCCGTCCTGCACCACGGCCGCCTCGCCCGCCCCTTCGAGCGGGTGCAGCGTGACACGTCCCAGCACATCGTCACAGACGAGCAGTTGGGCGCGCCCATCCCCGTCGTGGCCCAGACAGGCGGTCGCCCCAGGGCTGGGGAACCAGCGATGGTTCCGGGCCGCGGCGCAGCGCGCCTCGGCCAGCAGGTCTCCGCCGGGCAGCGACAGGGCGGCCACCCGCTGCTCGTCGCCGCACACCAGCACGGGAGTGGTGTCGGACAGCCGTCCGGCGTCGAAGAGACAGGTGTAGCCGGTGCCGAGGACGGCGCTGGAGAGCGTCTGGTCCGTCACGTCCCAGATCCGCAGCCCACCCTCGGCGTCGAGGGTGACGGCCTGCGCGCGCCCCGCCCAGTCGACCAGTAGTTCGAGTCCCGCCACAGGCGCCGGGTGCGGCAGGACGGTCGACTGCGACGGACTGTCGATCAGCCAGACATGCACCTGGGATCCCCCGGGCGGAGCCGCCAGCACCGCCCGACTGCCGTCAGCGAGCCGCGTGTCCCGGATCAGCCAGCCCATGCCCACCGAGCTGACCGCGTACGAGTCCCCCTCGTGGCGCCCGACGACCCGGTGCGGGGTGATCGCGCGCGGCTCCACGCGCACCCGCTGCAGGGACGTCGAGATCCGCTCTGCCTGCCCGGCGAGCCGGTGCTCCCCGTACGTCCGCGCCACAAAGGCCAACAGCGCGGCCCGGTCGACGACGGCGGGCTCCACGTCCAGCAGGAGGTAGGTGTAGCGCTCGACGGCCATCGACAGCGGCGGGTGGCGCAGCGCGTGCCGCACGGCCGGGAGCAGCGTCGAGGGCTCGGCGGCGACCACGAACGAGGCGTCCTCGATCAGGTCGTCCAGATCCCCGGACGCCGCCGCATGGGTCGCCAGGTGGGCCCGCACGTAGGGGTGGACGCGCGACCAGTCGCGGTCCGGCACACGGTCGGGCGCAGGGTTCGGCCCGAGATTCGGCACGAGATCCAACAGGGTGTCGACGAAGCACTCCTGGACGTCCGCGAGATCCCGGTGCCTGAGTACGCGATTCTTGATGTGGTCCGTCAACTCCTGGTGGTACAGCCGGAAGTACTTGGTCCCGTCCACCGAGGCATGGGCCAGATAGGAACCGTCCTCCGCCAGCAGCACATCGATGTGCGCCTCCGCGAGGGTGATACCGGACAGCCGCGTCGCCGCCCGAACCCAGATCTTGCGCGGCAGGCCGTTGCCCTCCCCGAAGGCGAGGGCGGTGAGCAGCGCCGTGGTGGAGGCCAGGCGCTCGGCCGGCAGCCGCCGGAAGTAGGCCTCGAAGGCTCCGCCGACATCGGAGGGGAGCAGTTCGGCCCAGCCGGGCACGGCGGTGTCGACGGCGGGGCCGCGCAGCAGTGCGCTCGCGGTCATCCGGGCGACCAGGAAGCAGCGGCCGGCCCGGCGGGCGACCTCGGCGGCGACCTGGCGGGCGGTCTCGGGGCGGTGCTCGTACGGGGTGCCCGCGTCAGAGATGATCTTCAGCACGTACTCGGTGGTGTCGGTGTCGTCGGCGTACGCGCGGTCGTCGAGGTCGATGACCGGAACGCCGTCCCCGGTGTGCGGCAGCAGCTCCCGGCGCGAGCCAACCACGAGGCGGACGCAGGCGGCCCCCGCGAGTGGACGCAGCAGCTCCCAGGCGATGCGGCGGGCCTCCGCCTTGTCGCCGCCGGCGCCCGCCTCGTCGAGCGAGTCGACGATGACGCGAAACGGCTGCTGACGGTCGACCAGCGCCGCGAAGAGCGCCGCCGCGGTGTCGGCCCGCACATCCGCCGCGGCTGCGAGCCGCCCGACCAGCGCCTCCAGGGTCTGATGGCGGGCGTTGACGGAGGCGTCCGCGTGGCCCTCCAGCACCAGCCGCCCCAGCACCGCCGACTTCCCCGAACCCGGATCGGCGGTCACCACGAGGATGCCCTCGGTGCCCTCCCCCGCGAGATGGGCGCGCGCCGAGCGCAGGGCGCGCTCGCGGCCGGTGAAGTACGAACCAGGATCGTGGAGTTGCTCGACGCCGCGCCCTCGTGGTTCGAAGTGCGAGGACAGGTCCGAGGCGTCCGCGCCGGCGCGTCCGTCCGGCGCGACCTCGGCACGCGGATCGAACGACGGGTTCAGGAAGAACGGCGGGGGCTCGGACTGGTCGACGCTTGAACAGGCGGCCCGCTGGCGGAGCCCGGCGGCCACGAATGACCGGTTGACGCGTTCGGCGACCGTGCCGGGCGCGAGGTAGCGCTGCGAGGGGCCGTCACCCTGTCGGCAGGCCGCCGCAAGCTCCGTGACGAAGGCCCCGTCCGCCGCCAGGTCGCGATGGCGGGCGGAGGCCAGCAGCCAGGTGCCGGCGCCGAACACGTCTGCGCGCGCCCGGCTCGCCACGATGGTGTCGGTCACCGTGCCGATCTCGCTGCCGGCGGCCGCCGCATGGCAGGCGTCGACCACGAACAGCACACTGCGTACGGGCGAAGTGGCCAGGACCTCGGCGAGGTTGGGCAGGGACAGCCAGGAGCGGGGCCGACCGTGCGTGCTGTCCGCGCAGGCGAGCCGGTACTGGCCTGCCGGCGATCGGTTGCCATGCCCGGCGTAGTACAGCACGACCACATCGTCCGCGCCCAGCAGGGGACTTCGGCACCAGTCCGACAGGGCGTTCTCGAAGTCGGCCGAGTCGGGATCGCGGGAGACGCGGGCCAGCACCCGCTGGTAGTCCATCGACTCGAAGAGCTTGACCGCTCGGTCGACGTCCTCGTGCACCAGCGGCAGCTCCGGCTCCTCAAGGTAGCGGCCGGTGCCCGCGGCGATGAGATAGCGCGTCACCGGTCCCCGGGCTCCCGCACCAGCCCGGCCGCGATGGCCCGGCCCGTCTCGGCGGCCGTCAGATAGCGGGTCGCGTCGTGCATCCGGCTGCCGTTGTGCACGACCGTGTCGACCACCGCGTCCCCGTAGAGCGGACGCAGCTCGCGGACGACGGACACGATGTCGGTGGCGTCCGAGATGTTGGTCCAGGCCCGTAGCGGCTTCGGCCACACCGCCGGCCGGCCCTCGGGCCTGGGGTCGAGGCGATCCATGACGAGCGCGCGCATGCCCAGCGGGGAGCCGAGGGTGACCAGCCCGCGGATGTCCCAACTGCCGTTCAGCGTCTCGTCGCAGAGGGTTTCGTAGGCGAGCACCGAACCGAGCGAGTGGGCCACCACGACCCTGGTCCGCGGGGTGATGCGCGCGGCCAGCCTGGCCCGGGCCGCGCGCCGGACGGCGTCGTCCGCGAAGTAGCCGGTGACCTGCTTCAGGCTCCCGATCAGCGCGCGGTCGAGCACACCGCGCAGGCACGCGGCGCCGGTGAGGGCGTCCAGCGCCGCCCGCACCGAGGCCGACCGCAGCGCCTGCGAGGCCGCCCAGCCCCCCGCACCGCGGGTGCCGCGCTCGTCGGGGGCCGGGACGGCCGGGTCGGTCCGGGCGGCCTCGGCCCACCAGGCCATCAGGAGCCGGTACTCGTCCTCGGTTTCGACATCGTTCGCGTCGTACGGCGGCTGCTGACCGCCGCGGGTGCCGGGCGGGCGGAACAGATCGCCGTAGAAGGCGATCCCGACGTCCCCGGGAGCGGGTACCGGGCCGCCGGCCAACCGGAGGCCGCCCAGCAGTTCCGGCACGACGTCCCGAGCCAGCGAGTCCTCACTCAGATACTGCTTGCCCACGCCGTGCACGAAGACGATCTCGCTCATGTTCCCTCCCGTGTGCGGAGGACAGCCTACGGTGACCGGCGCGGGCCCGGGTCCGGGTCGGGCCGGCACCTCCCGAAGCAGCGGGGACGGGCCGGCCGGAGCGGGTCAGCTGCAGTGGCTCCAGGGGCTGGTCCACGTGGTGCCCTGGTAGGAGCCGCCGAACTCGATGCAGGTCTTCGGGGCGTGCTCGGTGACCGGGCCCGCGTAGTACGTGAAGTTGCCCGGGTTGCTCGACGAGCCGCCGCCCTTGACGCTCAGGGTCGCGTTCATCGCGACCGCGCCGCCGGTGTGGGCCGCGAGTGTGACGACGCAGTTGTTCCCGGTGGCGTTGCTGTAGAGCAGGTAGATGGTGGCGGCGCCGAGGTTGTGCGAGTCGATGACGGCGTATCCGCTGCCGCACACCTGGCCGGCGCTGTACGGGTTGACGCCGGTCGGGGCCGGTGGCGGCGGGGCCTTGGTCGGGGTCGGGGCGGGCTGCGGAGCGGCGGTCGGGACGGCCGCCGGCGCAGCCGGGGTGTTGCCCGCAACCGGCGCACCCGGTGCGGCCGGTGCGCCCGGCAGCGGAGCGGCGGGATTCGCCGGACCGGCCGCCGCGCCACCACCGCCCGTCGCCGGCGCTGCGCCTGACGCGCCGGCGGAGGGCGTGGCGGCCGTGGCAGCGGAGCTCGGGCCGGCGCTGGACGCCGGGTCGGTGGCCGAGGCGGAGGACGCACCGGCCGTGGGATCGTCGCCGGTCACGACCGTGACGGTACTCGGATCGCCGGTGGCGCCACGGCTGCCGAGGCTGGTGATCGCCGTCGAGTTGGTGTGGCCGGGCTTGTGCGTCGCACCGGACACCTGGGCTGCGGTGACGACGATCCCGCCGACGGCGGCAGCGGCCACCACGCCGCTCACCACCACCCGGATCTGCCTGCGTCGATGGACCTGCTGATGGTGACGCTCCGCCAGGGCCGCCCAGTCGGGCTGCACCCCCTCGCTCACCAGCGGCACGTCACTCCCGGCCTGCCCTGTCCCCCGTGTATCCGTCATGGGCCGACATCCTAGAACACCTGTGTCTGCGGATGGCCACCGCAGTCGGCGCCCGAGCCTCCCACCCCGGGCCTCCCCTCCCTCCTCCCTCCCCACGACAGCAGCTAGAAGCGGCTGCCCGTGGTGTCGTTGGAGAGGCGCTGGGCCAGGTAGACGGGGACGACGGAGAGCAGCACCAGCATCGCGGCGACCACGTTGACCACCGGGGCCTGGTTGGGGCGCGCCAGATTGGCGTAGATCCAGATCGGCAGGGTCTGGACGCCGGGGCCGGCGGTGAAGGTCGTGACGACGATCTCGTCGAAGGACAGGGCGAACGCCAGTAGGGCGCCGGCCAGCAGCGCCGACCGGACGGCCGGGAAGGTGACGTACCGGAAGGTCTGGAAGGTGTGCGCGCCGAGGTCCGCCGACGCCTCCTCGGCCGACGGTGCCAGGCGGCGCAGTCGAGCGATGACGTTGTTGAAGACCACCACGATGCAGAACGTGGCATGCCCGATGACGACGGTGAGCAGGCCGAAGCCGATGCCGACCGGGCCGAGCAGGGTGCGGAACGCCGCGTTGAGTGCGATACCGGTGACGATGCCGGGCAGCGCGATCGGGAGGATCACCAGGAACGAGACCGCCTGCCGGCCGAAGAACCGGTAGCGCTGGACGGCGAAGGCGGTCATCGTTCCGAGCACCAGCGCCACCGCGGTGGCTCCCAGGCCCGCCTTCAGCGAGGTGGCCAGCGCGCTGCGGGCTCCCTCGGAATGCCAGGCCCGGAGCCACCACTCGGTGGTCAGGCCGGTGGGCGGCCAGGCGAACGAGCGGTCCCGGTTGAGCGAGTTGACCAGGACCAGCACCAGCGGCAGGTAGATGACGCCCAGCCCGAGGGCGAGCGCGACGCGCAGCGCCAGCCGGGCGGCTCGGGAGAAGACCACGGGACAGAGCCTCCGCTACAGCGAGTCCAGGGCGCCGGTCCGGCGCACGGCGAGCAGGTAACCCACGATGATCGCCACCGGCACGCAGGACAGCGCGGCGGCCAGCGGCAGGTTGAGCGTGACGTTGTCGGCGATCGCCGTACCGAGCATCTGGGTCTTGCCGCCGACGATCCGCACCGCGATGTAGTCACCGAGGCTGAGCGAGAAGGTGAAGACGGACCCGGCGAAGACCGACGGCAGCACCAGTGGCAGCACGACCGAGCGCAGCGTCCGGCCCGCCGAGGCCCCGAGGTCCGCGGAGGCGTCCAGCAGGTTGGCCGGCAGCTGCTCAAGGCCCGCGTAGATGGGCAGGATCATGTACGGCAGCCACAGGTAGGCCAGCACGACGATGACCGCCGGCGTCCCGTATCCGGGGCTGGAGACGCCGAACGGCCTTCCCAACCAGTCGATGACGCCGCCCTCGCTGAACATCACCCGCCAGGCGTAGGCCTTGACCAGGTAGCTGGCCCAGAGCGGCGTCAGCACGGCGACCACGAGCAGTCTGCGTGTTCTGGGTCCGGCGATCCTGGCCATGCAGAAGGCCATCGGGAACGCGAGCACGGCGTCCACGACGGTGACCGCGACCGCGATCCCCAGCGTGCGGAGGGCGACGGCCCGGTAGACCGGCGTGGTCAGGATGGTGGCGAAGTTCGCCGTGTTCCATACCCGTTGGATGTTGTAGGTGAAGTCGTCGACGCTCCAGAAGGCCGAGAGGAACAGCACGGCCAGCGATCCGAGGTAGGCGACCACCAGCCAGGCCATCGGCGCCGTCAGCAGCAGCGCCAGCCGCAGCCGGGCATGCCGGTCCAGCAGCGAGGCCAGCGGCCGTAACCCGTAACGCCGTTGAGCTCGGGAGGCGATGACTTGAGGCGGGTCGAGCGGGTCGGACGGGTCGAGGCGCAGCACCCCGGTCAACCCTTGATCTCGGTCCAGGCGGCCGTCCAGGCGGCGTAGTCGGTGCAGATCGGCCCGCGGCCGTCCAGGCAGTCCTTGATCGGCGTGGTCCAGTAGTAGATGTTCTTCCAGTACGCGTCGTCACTGGCGTGGAAGGTGCCGCAGAAGTTCGGGTCCGTGGTCTGCGCACAGGCCTTGGCATTGGCCGGCGCCTCGCCGAACCACTGCGCGACCTGGGCGTTCACCTTCGGCGAGACGATCCAGTTCATCCACTGGTACGCGCAGTTGGGGTGGGCCGCGTGTGCCGAGATCATCCAGGTGTCCGACCAGCCGGTCGCGCCCTCCTTGGGCAGTACCGCCTGCACCGGCGCCTTGTCGGCCTGCGCCATGTTGGCGATCACCTGCCAGGTGGTACCGACGACGGTGTCGCCGGTCTTGAAGGAGTTCTCCGCCTTCTGGTAGTCGCTCCAGTACTCGCCGATCGACTTGTGCTGGACCTTCAACAGGTCGACGGCCGCCTGCAGTTGCTTGGCGTCCAGCGCGTAGGGGTCCTTGATGCCGAGGTCGGGCTGGGTCTTCATCAGGTACAGCGCCGCATCGGCGATGTAGATCGGCGAGTCGTAGGCGGTGACGTGACCCGCGTGGGCCGTGGCGCCGTCGAAGACCGCGCTCCAGGAGTCGGGCGCGGGTGAGACCTTGTCGGTGCGGTACATCAGCAGGTTGGCGCCGCGGCCGTGCGGGATGCCGTACATCTGGCCGCCCACCGAGTTCCAGGGCTGGTTCTTCAACCCGTCGAAGATATCGGCGTAGTTCGGGACCAGCCCGGTGTTGACCGGGGCCGCGTCGCCGCCGGCGATCAGCCGCAGCGTGGCGTCGCCGGAGGCGGACACCGCGTCGTACTGACCGGTCTTCATCAGCGAGACCATCTCGTCCGAGGTGCCGGCGATCTTCGTGTTCACCTGGCAACCGGTCTGCTGCTCGAACGGGTGCACCCAGTCGACGGTCTTGTCGTCCGAGCCGTCCTCGGCGTAGCCGGCCCAGGCGATCAGGTTCAACGTGCCCTCCCCCGGGCCCAGGCTCTGCTTCATCGCCAGCTTCGGCGGGGTGAAGCCGTGGGCCGTGGTCGCAGTGCCGGTGCTGGTGCTGGTGCACCCGGCGGCCAGGAGGACGGCGCCGGTGGCCGCCGCCACTCGAACGAGCCAGCTGGTGAGCATCTGTTTGAACTCCGATCCTGGGGTGGGTAGATGGTGCTGTGCTCTCACGAGCCGACGCGGACGGTGTGCTTGCGCTGCCAGGCGAGGACCACTTCGGCGCCGCGGTGGCGCAGTACGTCGGCCGAGCCCTCGTCGAGGTTCTGCCGGACGGCGGTCAGCCGCCCGCCGGCCTCCAGGTCCACCAGGAAGCGGGTGTGGCCGCCGGCGTAGACGACCTCGGCGACCCGTCCGGGCGCCGACAGTTCGTCAGGACCCGCCGGGTCGTCGGGGTGCGCGATCCTGATCTTCTCTGGCCGGACACTGAACAACCCTGTCTCGCCCACCACTTGCATCGCGCTGTCGCCGTCCAGCAGGTTGGAGGTGCCGACGAACCCGGCGACGAACGCGGTCGCCGGGTGCTCGTACACCTGAGCGGGCGTGCCGACCTGCTCGATCCGGCCGCCGCTGAGCACGGCCACCCGATCGCTCATGGTCAGGGCTTCGTCCTGGTCGTGGGTGACCAGGACGAAGGTGATGCCCACCTCGCGCTGGATCTGCTTCAGCTCGACCTGCATCTCGTGGCGCAGCTTGAGATCCAGCGCGCCGAGCGGTTCGTCGAGCAGCAGCACCTTCGGCCGGTTCACCAACGCCCGGGCCAGCGCGACACGCTGGCGCTGGCCGCCAGAGAGCTGGGCGGGCCGGCGCGGGCCGAAGCCGTCGAGTCGGACCATCGCGAGTGCCTCGCGCACCCGCACCGCCCGTTCGGCCTTCGGCACCCGCTTGACCATCAGCCCGTAGCCGACGTTCTGATCGACCGTCATATGGGGGAAGAGCGCGTAGTCCTGGAAGACCGTGTTGACGTCCCGGTCGAACGGCGGACGGTCGGTGACGTCCACGCCACCGAGCAGGACCCGGCCGGCCGTCGGCAGCTCGAAGCCGGCGATCATCCGCAGCACCGTCGTCTTCCCCGACCCCGACGGCCCGAGCATCGCGAAGAACTCGCCCTCGCCGATGGTCAGATCTACGCCGTCGACCGCTCGGACGCCGCCGTTGAAGGTCTTGGCGAGGCCGACCAGACGGACCGCGCCGGGCGCCGGGAGATCGTTCATCAGATCGGGTGGCCTTCCAGTTGTGCCTTCGGGAGGTCCGCCGCACCACAGGGGTGGCCACGGGCCCGATGCGGGCCGCGTCGAGCGGTCGGTCCGAACTCTAGGGAGGCACTGCCGAGTCGGCCATGGACGGCCGCACGGTCTTTTCGCACCGCGTTGTGCGGCGCTACAGTCCGGCGCATGCCGGTGGCACTGCGCGATCTTCTGCTGGACCCGAGTCTCCGTCTGCGGTTGCGCGCCGGCGCGAGCGCACTGGAGCGTGTCGTCCGCTGTGTCGCGGTGACCGAACTCGCCGACCCCACGCCGTGGATGACCGGCGGCGAACTGGTCCTCACCACCGGCCTGCGGCAGCGGACCGCGGGTGCGCAGAGCGCGTTCGTCGAGCGGATGGCCACCGCCGGGGCGTCCGGGATCGGCTTCGGCATCGGGCTCAGTCACCCCGCCGTCCCCCGGGCGACCGTGGTCGAGGCCGAGCGGCTGGGCGTCGCGGTGCTGGAAGTCCCGTACGAGACACCGTTCATCGCGATCAACCAGCTGGTCGTCGAGCGGGTCTCGGCCGAGGACCACAGCCGTCAACGGCGGTTGGTCGAGCAGCACGACCTGCTCGCGGAGGCGCTGCTGTCGGGCGACGGTCTGGTCGGGCTGCTCCGGGCGCTGCGCCGGACCACGGGTTGCGAGGTCGCCGTGGTGGACCGGCACGGTGTGCTGCTGGCCGGGGTGCCGCAGCGCGCCGCCAGGCTGGCGGCGGCAGTCGGCGCGGGTGCCGGCGGGGCCGGTGCTGGCGGCGCGGGTGCCGGCGGGGCCGGTGCTGGCTGGGCGGGTGCTGGCGGGGCGGGTGCTGGCGGGGCGGCGGGCCCTGGGTTGGCAGCCTCCGGGTTGGCAGCGCCTGGGTTGGCAGCCTCCGGGTTGGCAGCGCCTGGGTTGGCAGGGTCTGGGTTGGCGGCCCCCGACAGCGCCGCCATCGGGCTCGTCGATCGGGACAGCCCGATCTGCTTGCCGGTCCCGGTCGACGGGATCGTCGTGGCACACCTCTGCCTGCGCTCGATCGGTGACGCGGCCGACGTGCTGCCCTTCGCGGTGCGCCTGGTCGGCCTGGAGCTGGCGCGCCGTCAGTCCCTGCTGGCCGGGCGGCGGGAGCTGGTCGGCCAGGTGCTCCAGGACATCGTCCGGGACGTGATCGAACCGGCGACCGCCGAACGCCGACTGGAGGCCTTCGGGCTCGACCCCAAGCGCGCCCATCGCGTCATCCTCGGCTGCCTGGCACCGGGGGACGCGGGACGGCCCCCCGACGCCGGAGCGCAGGACGGAGGACTGGGCGGAGCACCGGGCGGAAAGATGGACGGCCAGCAGGACGATCAGCGGCTGGCGCGGCTCCCGTGGAGCACCGGCAGCCGTCCCGGCGGTGCGGAGCCGGTGCTCACCGCGGTGGTCGGCCGCTACCTCGTCGCCGTGCTGCCGCAGGCCAAACCGGCCCAGGAGGTGGCACCGCAGCTGGCGGGCTTGCTGTCAGCGGTGGACCGCCGGGCCGCGGTCGGGATCGGTGGCAGCTACCGCGGCGTGGACGGCCTGCGCTGGAGCTACCTGGAGGCGCAGGCCGCGCTCGGCCGGGGCCCGGGCGTCCACCAGGGCGATCCGCTCAACCTGCCCCGGCTGCTGCTCTCCAATCCCGACCTGCCACTACGGCAACTGGGCGCCGAAGTGCTGCGCCCGCTCACCGAGTTCGACGCCGCACACCGCGGCGAGCTGGTCGCCACCCTGCACGGCTACCTGACCGCGGACTGCTCGGTCCAGGCGGTCGCCGACCAGCTGTGCGTGCACCGCAACACCGTCCGCTACCGCCTGGACCAGATCGAACGGCTCACCGGGCGCTCGCTGGGATCGATGCAGGACCGCGTCCAGCTATGGCTCGCGCTGCTCGCGTGCGGCGAGCAGCACGAGCAGGGCCAGCAAGGCCAGCAGCGCGGGCAGCGCGAGCACGGACGCTGACCAGCCGTACCGAAAGGAGAGTTCAGCCGGATCGCAGCAGGTGATCCACGAGTTCGCGCGGCCGGCTGAGCGCAGCCAGGTGTCCCCCGGGGATCTCCTCCACGGCCAGGCCGAGGCGCTCGCGCACCACGCGCCGCTGGAACTCCAGCGGGAGGAAGCGGTCGTCCCGACCCTGCAGGAAGCGGGTCGGCACCTCGGGCCACTTCGACAACGGCCAGGGCTGGGCGAACAGGGCGGACGGCGGAGCCGAAGCACCCTGCGCCATGGCCTGCTCGGTCACCTCGGCCGGCACGTCGTGGAAGAAGTCGGCCAGCAGGTCGAACTCCCCGCCCGAATCCAGCCCCAGAGCCGCCGCATGCGCGACCTTGGCCTGTGGCTGACCGGTGTCCTCCCACCACTGCCCGGCGGTCTCACCGGGCAGTGGGACCATGGCGTTCACCAGCACCAACTCGTCGACGGGCAGCCGCCCGCAGACCAGCGGCGCCGAGAAGCCGGCGAGCGACTGTGCCACCAGCACCAGCCGCTCCCCCGCGGCGCGATCGCCGACCGATGCATTGACCGATGCGCCTACCGCAGCGATGATCGCGGCCGCGAAGTCGTCCAGATCGGCTGCGTCGTCCGAGGGCAGGTCCATCGTGACCACCTCGTGCCCCCGCGCCCGGAGTTCGGGAACAACGCGGTACCAGTACGAGGCTCGGCCGTCGGCACCCGGCACGAGTACATGGATCGCCACACCACCACCTCCTGTGATCACGGCCACCGTACTCGGAGCCACTGACAACGGCGACGCCACAACGGCGAGTGGTGGACAGGGCGGTCGGCATGGGCGGTGGGCATGGGGCTGGACAGGGCGGTGGGCCGGGCCATCCGGTTGCCGGTGACGACGGCAGGGCAGGCACCGGTCTCCTGGCTGATCGCGCGGAGCGTCTCCGCTCCGCGGTCGCCAGGACCTGTACCTGCCCTGCCATGTCCTACTGCGCACTGCTGGTCAGTGCTGCTTCCTGCTACCAGGGGCGAACCGGCGCGTCTCCGCGCGGGATTCCTAGTACCAGTGGTGGTTCTGCCAGAAGGTCCACGCGGCGTCCGGGCTGCCGTAGCGGGAGTCCATGTAGCCCAGCGCCCACTTGATCTGGGTGGTGGGGTTGGTCTGCCAGTCGGAGCCGGCGGAGGCCATCTTGGAGCCCGGCAGGGCCTGGCCCAGGCCGTAGGCGCCGGAGGAGGCGTTGGTCGCCTGGACGTTCCAGCTGGACTCGTGCGAGATGATCTCGCTGAACGAGGCGAGCTGCGAAGCGGGCACGATCTGGGCGGCGATGGCCTCCGGCGACGGGGTCGCGGCGGACGCGGTGGCGGGCATCAGGCCCGCTCCCATCGCGGTCAGGGCGGCGGCGCCGGCGAGAACGGCAGCAGAAGTGCGCATGCGAAGCTTGAAATTGGGCATGAAGAGCTACGACCTCAATCGGGTTGGGCCGCGTCCCGCCCGCCTTCGACCATGGGCCGGACAGGGCCCGCAGGGTCACTGGCGGGACGCGGCAATAAGCTGCGCCCGGCGGACAGACCGGGTGCGGCTAACGACTCGGCAAGTGTTAACGCGCTGTGCGCCCCTCGCCAAGACCCCCTTGCTACGACGCACCGTCGTAGCTGGCTGGCCGGACTGCGCGCCGAGGCCGCTTCCCGACCAGGCTGCGCGGGCCGTGTCGTCCTCCTACGCAGCGTCGTAGTGGGCCCGGCCGTGTGAGTACCCTCACCGAGCCACCCCTGCCCGGTAGCACGGAACACGACCACTTCGCTCACAGGGAGTAGCCGGTGGATGCCCGGCACTGTGGCCGCGGTCACCATCGACAGCACACGACCGGCGGCACGCGACCGGCGACCTCCCGCAGGAGACCGCCGGTCGTTGAGGTGCCCCGGGCCGGGCCGGGCCGGACCGGCCGGGGTCAGGGTCAGGGCGTTGGACGCATGCCCGTGAAGACCGTGGTGGCGGAGAGGAGGAAGGCGTCGGGCCGGCGCAAGATGCCCTCCGGTGCCACGGGGTCGATCAGCACATCGAGTGTCGCGCGGTCCTCCGCGTCCAGGGACTCGCCCATCACCTCCCGCAGCCGGGTCAGATGGTCATGCAGGAAGGCCCGGCCCGACTCGCCCAGCGGCGCGGGCAGGTCGAGGAGCGAGGTGAAGCTGCCGACCGGGGTGAGCCCGGCGCGGCTGAGCATGGCGGGCCAGTCCTCAACGATGGCGGTACTGCCGGGCAGCTCCGCCCGCATGAGCTCGAACCAGGACTCCTGCGCGGCGTCGAGCCGGGCCTGGAGGCCTGGCCTGCCGATGCCGATGTCGCGCGGGAGGAAGCGCATCGGCAGTCCGCCCTCCGCTACGGCGAGCACCCCGCCGGGCCTCAGTACGGCGGCGAGTGCGTTGAGTGCGCCCTGCTGGTCGCCGAGGTGGTGCACGGCCTTGCTGCTCCAGACCAGGTCCGCCCTGCCGAGGCCGTCCTCCCCCTCTTCCCCGCCGGCCAGGCCCGCGGGCAGCTCCGCGTGCCGGACGGCCACCCTGCCGCCGAGGCCGAGCCGCTTGGCGCGGGCCAGGGTGTGGTCCAGCAGCTCAGGCGTGCCGTCCACGGCGACCGCTTGGGCGTCCTCGAACGCCTCGGCGAACACGCAGGTCATCACGCCCGGCCCGCTGCCGATGTCGAGGACCCGCCGGACCTTCGTCGCCGGGTCGAGCAGCCCCCGCAGGTGGGCCGCAATCCGGCGCAGGGACGGGAGCTGCAGTTCGCCGCTGGTCTCCAGGCGGGCGGCCATGGCTCCCCAGTCGATGTCGGTACTGCCGTGGCTGTGCCCATGGCCGTTGCCTTTGCCGTGGCCGTTGCCGTGCTCGGTGCGATGTCCGTGGCCATGTCCGGAGTCGTTGTGTGCGCTCATGCCGAGAGCGTGCCCCTGCCGAGATGGCACTGGCAAACCTTGTTGCTGTTTCCGGGACAGCGGAGTGGAATGGCCTCATGGACAGTCCCCCACCGCCCTACCAAACGGTCCTCGACGAGGTCGGCCCCCGACTCCGACGGCTGCGCGCCAAGCGCGGCCTGACCTTGGCCGCACTCTCCGAAGCAACCGGCATCTCCAAGAGCACCCTGTCCAGGCTGGAGTCCGGCCAGCGCCGCCCCAGCCTGGAACTGCTGCTGCCGCTGGCCGGCGCCTACCACGTGCCCCTGGACGACCTGGTCGGCGCGCCCGAGGTGGGAGATCCCCGGGTACGGCTGACGCCGCGCACCCTGCCGAGCGGCGGCACGGTCGTCCCCCTGTCCCGGAGCCCCAGTCCCGGCCCGCTCCAGGCGTACAAGATGATCATCCCCGACCGGGGTACCGAGCCGGAGCTCCGTACCCACGAGGGCTACGAGTGGCTGTACGTCCTGGACGGCCGCCTGCGGCTCGTCCTCGCCGAGCACGACCTGGTCCTCGGCCCCGGCGAGGTCGCCGAGTTCGACACCCGGCTGCCGCACTGGTTCAGCAGTGCGGACGGGCGACCCGTCGAGATCCTCAGCCTCTTCGGCCGGCAGGGAGAACGCATGCACGTCCGCACCAAGCCCCGCGCCTGACGGGGTGGGTAAACCGACGAGCGCCTCGTACTCCGTGCGGTTTCGCACGTAATCGGCCGACGCCCACGACTGCTTGTCCCGCTTGTACAGCCACAACGTGTACGCGCCGTTGTCGCTGCGCCAGAGCGCAGGCAGCACATCGGAAACCGGCGCCCCTACGATCACGGGGACGCACGAACCCGCCTGCGTCCAGGGGCTGTTCCGGAGAGGCGATCGGCTGCCCCGGCACTCCCTGCTGCGGCCAACTGCTCGCCGAGCTCGGTGCGGCGGTAGACCACGCGGCGGCCGACCCGGGTGCCCGTCACCAGACCGGCCTCCCGCAGCACGGCCAGATGGCCGCCGATCGTCCCGAGCGACTGGCCCAGCTGGGCGGCGAGTTCACTGCTGGTCGCCGGGCGTTCGAGTTCGCGCAGGATCGTGGCGCGGCCCGGGCCGAGCAGGCGGGCGAGCGCGTGGACGGGTCGGGCCGGGTCGGCGGTCGCACCGGTGCCGCGCGCCGGATAGACGAGCGCGTACGGGTTCGACGGCCACTCGCACAGCCAGCTGCCGCGCTGCTTGGTGACCGGAACGAAGAGCATGCCGTCGACGCCGACGATACGGTCCGGGCCCGGGCTGTCGCTGAAGCGGATCGCGTCCGTGCCGACCCAGGCGCTGCGACGGCCCATCTGCTCCAGCGCCCGCGGCCAACCGTAGGCGGCGAGCAGGCCGGCGCGGTAGGTGACGTCGCGTTCGAGCAGCGCCCGGCGCCGCGGCCAGTCGGCGGCGAGGTGGACGCGCCAGAAGTCGCTGAACAGCTCGGCCGTCCGAGCGGACCAGTCGCGCCCGGAGAGCCAGCGCAGGTTGTGGTCCTCCCAACTGTGGGCCACCGCCTGCTCCAAGCCCTCCCGCACCACCTCGTCCGACACCCCCACGACCTCGGCGAGTTCGGAGTCGAGCGTGGTGCCCATGCCACCCGTCGGCGGCAGCGTGACGTGGTCGGGCAGGTACTTCGTCGAGCCGCTGAGCATCACCAGCCCCTTGGCGAAGGGGTCCGCGTCCAACCTGGCCCGGAACGCGGCCTGGTGGCGACCGTGCCAGGCCGCCAGCCACGGAGCCGTACAGGGCCGGCTGAGGACGATCATCGAGCCCAGCGTCTCCGCGAGCGGCGACAGCGCGAAGCGAGACCGGGACAAGGCCATCGAATCCAGCCGCAGCAGCACCATCGACCCGTCGTCCCCTCCCCCGCTGTCCTGCTCTCGGCAGTCTTCGAGCAGCTCACCGTTCCAATTAAGCGAGCAGGAGTGAGTCTTGGACCCAGTGCTGGTCACTGCGTGCATCCCGAACGGTGGTGGATGCCCGACTGGTCGCCCGCGTTCTCTGGGTCCCTGCTCGGGGGCGTGCATCGTGTGCACGGTCCGTGGCGGGGTGGCGGGTTTCCTCACGCCCCCGGATGCCCGGTTCGGCCTGGACGCTCCGATGCCCGGCACCATCGCTCTGGTGCTGCCGGGGCGGTTGCGTCCGTCGCCGAATGGGGTGTCCGAGGGCGCGCCTGCCGATCGCGATGCTCGCGGCATCGTGTCGGGTGGTCCTGCGGTGCGGGGCGGCCATCGGCCTCTGCCAGTGCTGCGCACCCCACACGCTGGTGTGGGCCGGGTCCACGGCAACGATGGCCAGGTCCATCTCGGCGGCCATCGACACCAGGCGTGCCTTGAGCCTGCCGGTGGGGATGCCGGAGATGAGCCGGCGGAAGCGCTTGTTGCGGCCGTGCTTCTCGCGGGTCTTCTCGGCGGCGAAGTCGAGGTCCTCGATGCCGATGGCGGTGACGCCGCAGTGCTTGGCCCAGTGCAGCAGGCGGGTGATGGCGTGCCTGATCTGCGCGTCGCGGTGCCCGGCCGACCCGGTCAGGTCGTAGGGGAAGCGGTGGGGCTCACCGACCGGGTTGCCGTGCGGGTCGAGGCGCCAGGCGGCGAAGTGGTCGGCGTTCGTGTCGACGCCGACCATGCCGTTGGCGCGGGCCCTCTCCAACGGGAGGGTGCGGACGGCCGGCCGGGTCCAGGAGGCGTCGAGATACCAGCGCCCGCGTGCCACGTCGTAGTGGATCCGGTACGCCACCGCCCGATCACCCGCGATGCGGTCGGCCCACTCGGCGCCCCGGTGCGCGAACCGCACCGTCGCCGCCGGGACGTACCGGCCGCCGGGGGCATTGGCCAGACGGGCCAGGGGGGCGGGCAGCTTGAGGCTGATCCCGCCGTCGGGGGCGACGCGGATCGTCTCGTTGCCCAATCGCTTGCCCGACTCGCCGTCGGCGGACAGGAACCAGCGCGCCACCTGCCAGCGCTCCCGCCACTGCGGCTCGGTGAGATTCGCGGCGGCCAGGTGGTGCCGGGTGTTCAGTAGCTTGCGGCCCCCGCGCACCACCCGCACCCGCCCCGCCTCCCGGTCCCCACTGACCACGGCGCGGCGCTCCTGCAGGGCGTGCAGGCGGCGGGACTTGACGAACCACTCGCGCTTGGAGCGGTAGCCGCCCGGGGCACGCTTGGCGCCCTTCTCCCCGATCGGCAGCGCCAGGCGATGGCGCAGCGTGCGGATCCCGGCGTCCAGGCCCTCCAGGTGCGCGGCCTGCCCGCGCCGGGACAGCGCCCACTGGTCATGGGTCGCCTTCGTGATCGACCCGGCCCACCGGGACGACGACTGCGGGGTCAGGCCCCGCTTGCGGGCCGCCCAGGTGTCGGCGCAGTGCCCCAGGCCCTGCGCGCACCGGGCGGCCAGATCGCGGGAGGCCAGCGAACCGAGATGCTCGCCGACCAGCCGCAGGACCCTCTCGTCCTCCGCCGTCAGTCCCTTGAGGCGATCACGTACCGTCACCCCGCTCGGGCCGACCACCACGAACGGCGAGCCGACCGGACGCGGCTTCCTCTTCTCCGTCACGCCCGATCACCTCCCTCGTCCACCCGGCAGACCGAGCATAGGCACAACCACCGACAAATCGTCAAACCATGTCAAATATCATTGAATTGGACGTCCGAGAAACGTCCCCGGAGAGAACTCCCGCACACTCAAGCCCACTTATGCACACTCCATGACCAGCAGTCAGCAACCCCAGTTTGACCGACTACGACCACTGGCTGCATGCATCGCGGGAAAGTCCGGTGCGTCGATGAACTGCCAGCCCCTAGCATGCGCAGGTGAACCTTTCCCATCTCGGCGCGCCGATCGGGCCGATGATTCGCGTCCACGGCGGGTTCGCCAACCGGATGTACCGGCTCGACACCGACCAAGGGTCGTTCGCGGTGAAGGAGTTGAACCTCGTCGACCGCCGCTGGACCTATCGTGTCGAGGACGTGTTCAGGTTTGAGCGGGCGGCCTTCGCCGCCGGCATCCCGATGCCGGAGCCGATCTCGGCCGGCGACCACACGCTCGTTCATCGATGGATCGAGGGAGAAAAGGTGCCAGAAGCACCGGTGTCGGCGGCGTACGCGTTTGAGATCGGTGAGATCCTCGCGCGCATCCACGCGCTCGACGTCGCGTGGACCCATGTGCCGATCGAGGAACCGACGTCACGGGACTGGCCCGAGCTCGCCGCGCGGGCGGCGGCAACCGGACAGCCGTGGGCCGGCGAACTCGCCTCTCACGTCGAGACGTTCCTCGCGATCGCCCACTTCGTCGACACCTGCGAACGGCCAGGCCCCGTCGTGCTGACCCATCGGGACATCCAACCGTGGAACCTGCTCGCTCGAGAGGGTCGGCCGGTGGTGCTCGACTGGGAGCTCTCGGGGATGCTCGACCTGTCCGGTGAGCTCGGCTCGACCGCGCTGAGCCTCGCGAAGGGACCGGGCTTCGACGGCATCAAGCCCGCCATCTTCCGCTCGGTCCTCGACGGCTATGTCGCGGGGGGCGGAGCACTGCCGCCGTCAGGTCCAAGCTGGTTCGTGTTCATGATCGGCGGCTGGCTGGGGCACACGAGGTGGAACATCCTCCGGTGCCTCGCCGGTGTCGAGGCGAGCACCGGCCCTGACCTCGCGCTGTCACACGAGTCCGTGCGCAACGGCGTGCGCGGCCTCCCCGACCTGTTCGGCCGACTTCCGGAGCTCGAGGCGCTGCTCGTGTGACAGTGACCCGCGTCTGTGTTTGGTACGCGGCGTAAGGCGTGCTCCCGGTTCCGGCGGCGGCGGCTTCCAGCGCTGGGCTTCGGACTCAGCCGAGCACGGCTGCCGTGGTGGTGAGCAGTTCGGGCAGCGATCCGGTGAAGTCCGGGAGCAGCTGCAGGGCGGTCGCCCAGGCCTCCGGGTCGGTGCCCAGCCAATCCCGCACCAGCTCCGCCGCCTCGCGCCGGGGTGCTCGCCAACGGGGCACGGCCGGCAGGCGGTTGAAGTCCGTCGCGGTGAGGAAGGCCAGCACGGCGGGGGCCGGGTGGGCATGCCGCAGGACGTCCGCGGTGGTCAGTCGGCCGCCGTTCAGCGCGCGCGGCAGCCACTCCGCGCCCTGGGCGCGGGGTGGCAGGGGCTGCGCGCGCAGCGCCTCCAGCAGCAGTTCGCGCGGGCAGTCCGGCACCGCGGCCAGGGCGGTCAGCAGACTCTCCGACAGCGGTTCGCTCCGGTGCGCGCGGATCAGCTGCGGCCAGGGCAGCGCGGCGCCCTCCGCCGCCAAGTGGCGCACCCGGTCGTCGGTCGTCCGGTCGCCCACCTTGCGCAGCAGCAGGGCCGCCAGCCGCTCCGGATCCTCTTCGGCGGCCAGCCGCGCGCGGAGGACGGCGAGCCCGTCCGGCGCCCCCAGCGCCTGCCGTACGGTGCGGTGCGTCCGCGCGGGCAGCGGGTGCCGGGTGCTGCGGCCGGGGAACTCCTGCTCGTCCAGCAAGGCCTCGACCGCCTGCGGCCCCTGGCGTTCCCACAGGCGGATCAGCACCCGCAGCCGGCCGATGTCGGTGTTCAGCCGGCAGCTGCCGAGCGTCGCCCGCAGCACCTGGAGGTCCCCCGAGAGGTGACCGGCCGTCAGCCAGCCCCGGCGGCGGGGCGTTTTGACCTTCGCCAGCGCGTCGAGCAGCGCCGGGGAGACCGGGATCGGGGCTTCGCCGCCGCGCCGCCCACGCCCGGCGAGGATCCGCCCGCGCTCCTCCTCGGCGATCGGGCTGTAGAGGTAGAGCTTGGCGTTGACCTCCGGGTCGTCAAGGTCCAGCAACTCCTCGACCACCTCGACCGGCAGCCTGCGGTGGGCGGCGCGCCCGAGCTGCGCGGACGGGCCGTGCACGGTCGCGATCAGGTCGCGGATCCGCTGCGCGGGGTGCCCGTAGACCAGCAGGTGCTGGACCGCCCGGGCATCCAGGTACGGCACCAATGCCTCCTGGACCTCCAACTCGGCGTACTCGAACAGTAGTTGGAAGATCCGGCGAGCATCCTCCGGCTCCCGGGCCGGGAACGCGGCACCGAGCGGTCGGGGCCAGCGAGCAGCGTTGCGCCTCCCGGCCTTGCTGTTCCCGGCCGCTGTGGCTGCCACAGTCGCGGCAGCCACCAGCGCGGTGGCCGGCTCCGTGAACCGGTTGACCAGGCGGTAGAGCGAGAGCCACGCCGCCGGATCGGCGCCCAGCGGCGCGATCAGCTCCCGCACCGCCGTACGCACGCCTTCGCCGGCGTCCACCGCCGCCGGCAGGCAGCCCAGCGTGACGGCGGCCGGGCGCACCCGGTCGAGCATCCACTCGACGGGCAACCAGCCTGCCGCCAGGCCGCCTTCGAGCGCCTGGGCCAGCCGGCGCTCAGGCAGCGCGTGAACGAGGCCGAGAACGACGTCGACATCGAGGTCCTGGCCGAGGTCAAGGTCAAGGTCGAGGTCAGGACCACTCAGCACCGACGGTGGCAGCGGCCCCTTGCCGTCGGCCATGGTGGCGACCGGATCGGCGCGGAAGCCCTGCACCGCCAGCTCCTGCGGACAACCGGGCAGCCGGTTGAGCGTCATGATCGCCTCGGCGGACAGCGGCAGCCGGCGGTGCTCGGCGCAGACCCGCGCCCAGTCCATCGCGGCGCCGCCGACCGCCGGGAGCCGGGCGGGGTACCTGCGCACCAGGTGCACCACCCGGTCGGTGCTTGACGGATCGGCGGCCAGCACAGCCGCCGGATCGGGGTCGGCCAGCGCCCGGCGCAGCAGCGTGGCAAGCCCCGGGTGCCCCAACTCCTCTTCTCTCTCGATGAGTTCGGCAAGCGCACAGAGCGAATCCCGGCCACCGTGGGCCAGCACCACCCGGCAGGAGAGAAGCACCAGCGGCAGCGTCAGCGTGGCGCCGAGCGTCCCCAGCGCGTGGGTGACCAGCTCGGGGAACGGCGCTCGCAGGGCCGGCAGCAGTACCTCGCCGCCGGACGCGCCGAGCAGCTCGGCGACCAGCCCGCCCGGCACGCGCCAGGCCGGATCGGTCGGATCCGCGCCCGCCAGCACGGCGGCCCGGATCGTGGACAGGCTGTCCTCGGACCGCTCCGCCTTGTACAGCGCGCGCCCCAGCTCGGGGCCGCCCAGCCCGGAGCCGCCCAGCTCGGAGCCGCCCAGCCGGGCGAGCCGCAGCTGCGCCGCCCGGATCGCCGGCGTACGCGACTCGTTGCTCGCCAGCGCGAGCAGCAACTCGCGGTCACCGGAGGCGATCACCGCGTCCGTGACCCGGCGCGGCAGCGCATAGGCGCTGCGCAGCATCTGCGCTGTCGCGCCGCGCAACCGCCCGTTCAGCACGCCGATCATCGACGGCTGCGCCACCGCGTATGCCGTCACCATCGCCGTGCGCTCGATGTCCGCCACCTGTCGATTCCTCCCCTTCACCACTGCTCTTGACCCAACAGTCCCGAGCAGTTCCCCGACCTGCACCGAAGCCGAAGCTAGCCCCCGGGTACGACAGTCCGCCGCCGCGATGGCGATTCGACCCCGGCAGCGCGGGTAGCCGACCACCATGACCCGCGCACCCGCAAGCCACGCAAGCCGCGCCAGCCACCACCGCCCCGTACCCGGCCACCCCGCGCGCCGTGCCTGAGCAGGCCGCCCTGCTGACGCTCGGCGTCGAGGAGGAGTACCTGCTGCTGGACCCGCTGACCGGCCTGCCGGTCCCGCTCACCGAGAAGGTCCGGGCCGCCGCCGGCCTGCAACCGGCGCTGAGCGAGGGGGAGGTCCAGCCGGAGCTGCTCCAGGCGCAGCTGGAGATCGCCACCCCGGTCTGCCGGGAGCTGGCGGAGGTCGGCGGCCATCTGCTGCGGCTGCGGCTCGCGCTCGGCGAGGCCGCCCAGGAGGTGGGCTGCTGCCTGGCCGCCTGCGGGGCCGCCCCGTTCGCGGGGCTGGAGCCGCAGCCGGTCACGGAATCCGCCCGCTATCGGGCGCTGCACTCGGACGCGCCGCAGCTGATCGACGAGCAGCTGATCAACGGGATGCACGTGCATGTGGGCGTGCCGAACCGGGCCGCCGGCGTGCTGGTGCTCAACCGGCTGCGGCCCTGGCTGCCACTGCTGGTGGCGCTCTCCGCCAACTCCCCGTTCTGGCAAGGCCACGACACGGGTTTCGCCAGTTGGCGCACCCTGGTCTTCGGCCGCTGGCCGATCACCGGTGTGCCGCCGCTCTTCGCCGACGCGCGGGACTACGACTGCCGGATCCGCGCGCTCCAGGAGGCGCGGATGATCCGCGACACCGGCCAGCTGTACTGGCAGGCCCGGCTCTCCGAGCGCTACCCCACCGTGGAGGTCCGCGCGATGGACGTCCAACTACGGGCCGACGACGCGGTGATGCTGGCGGGGATGGTCCGCGCGCTGGCGGTCACGGCGCTGCGCGACGAGGAGTGCGGACGGCCGGTCGCCGTCCACCAGCCCGAGCGCCTGGCCGCCGCCGGCTGGCACGCCGCCCGCTACGGGATCACCGACGGGCTGCACGACCCGGTCACCGGTCGGCTCCGCAAGGCCGGTGACGTCCTCACCGACCTGGTGGACCACCTGCTCCCGGCTCTGCGGGCGGCCGACGACGCCCGGCAGGTGATCTCCGTCCTGCATCGCATGCTGCGCGACGGCAACGGCGCCGAACAGCAGCGCCGAACCGCGCGCGACAGCGGCCGCGAGGGCCTGCTCACCATGATCACCGAGCAGACCGCCGCAGCCTGCGAGCCCTACGGCCGGTAGGCCCCCCGCACCGCACCACAGGCCCACCCGCCCCGCGCCGACTAGGCTTGATCCGCCGAACCATGGCCGGGGCGCCGCGATCGGGGACACGCATGGCATCCAGCTCCACCCGATCCAGCTCCACGCAGTGGCCGCCCGCCCTGCGCTTCGTGCCGGGCGCACTGGTCGCCGCCGGGCTGGCCTGGGACGCGCTGGCGCCCGCCGACTACTGGGGCGACCCGATGATCGCGGCCGCCTGCGTGGTGGCGGGCGCCCTCTTCTCGCTGCGGCACGTGCTGCTGGTCGGAGCGGCGCTCACCGTCGGGATCATCATCCTGTCCGTCCGGGACGGGCTGACCGGCCACACCGCGGGCTACCTGGAGCTGGCCAACACCCTCTTCGCCGTGGCCATCGGGATTGGCGTGAACCGGGTGATCGCCCGCTACGGACACCGCCTGGCCGTGGTGCGCTCGGTCGCCGAGGCGGCGCAGCGCGCGGTGCTGCCCGCCCCGCCGGAGCGGATCGGGCCGCTGGTCTTCGCCGCCTGCTACCGGGCGGCCCAGACCGAGGCCCTGATCGGCGGCGACGCGTACGCGGTGCAGCAGACGCCGCACGGCACGCGGCTGCTGATCGCGGACGTCCGCGGCAAGGGGCTGGGCGCGGTGCGGGCGGTCTCGGTGCTGCTCGGCGCCTTCCGCGAGGCCGCCGAGCAGGCTCCTGACCTCGGCGCGCTGGCCGACCGGCTGGAGCACTCGCTGCAGCGCGAGCTCGCCGACGCTGAGGAGGAGCTCCGCCTGGAGGGGTTCATCACGGCGCTGCTCGGCGAGATCACGCCGGACGCCGGCCTGCTGCGGCTGCTCAACTGCGGCCACCCCGCCGCCTACCTCTTCGACGGCGCCGCCGTCCGGACACTGGAGGCCGGCGAGCCCGGCCTCCCGCTGGGCATGGGAGGCCTCGGCCTGACCCGCCCCGCCGCCGACAGCTGGCCGTTCGCACCCGGCGAGACCCTGCTGCTGCTCACCGACGGCGTGACGGAGGCCCGCAACGGCGCCGGGACCTTCTACGACCCCGCGACCCGGCTGCGCGACCGCGGGCCCTTCGGCCGCCCGCAGCAGGTGATCGACACCCTGGTCGGCGACGTCGAGGAGTGGACCGGCGGCCCCCGGGACGACGACATGGCGGTGCTGGCCGTCACCCGTTCGGCGGAACGCGCGCATCGCGGCGGGTCCCGCGCAACTACGCCCGGCGGGCGACCGTGATGATCTCCCGGCTGGCGTCGGTCACCGGCGCCCGGTCCCAGTCGCCGTACTGCGCCTCGATCTCGAAGCCCGCCTCGGCCAGGAAGGCGTTGAGCTCCGCGACGCCGAGAAAGCGCAGGCTCTCGGAGTCCACCCGGAGCACGGTGCCGTCCGCCCCGGCCAGCGTCCCGTGGAAGGTGACCACGTCGCCGACGACGGAATCGACCTGGTGCCAGACCCGCAGCACCCGCCCGGCCTCGTCGACGAGTTCGGCGACGTCGTCCGGGTTCGACTGGTCCCACCCCTCCCAGGCCCGCGCCAGCGGATGGCGCGTCTCGAACACGAAGCGGCCGCCGGGGCGCAGCGCCGCGTGGATCGCGGCCAGCGAGGAGCTCACCTCGTGGTCGGTGAGCAGGAACTGGAAGGCGTGGCCGGTCATCGTCGCGAGCTCGAAGCCGGCGCCGCGCTCGGCGTCCGCCGCACGGCCCTCGACCCACTCGACGTCCTCCCGGCGCCGGGCCCGGTCCAACGCGGCGCGGTCGGGGTCAAGGCCGACCAGCCGGCCGCGATGGCCCCGCTCCCGTACGAGCCGCAGCATCGCGCCGGTGCCGCAGCCGACGTCCAGGACCGAGTCCGCCGACGTCAGCAGCGGGTAGTAGAAGCGGTCTCCGGGATGCCGGTCGGGATCCCAGGGGTTCAGCAGGTCGTACAGCGCGGCCGCGTCGGCGTCAGAGTACATTGCGGCAGTCTCGGTCAACTCCGGCCCGTACACAACCAGTTATCGGACGAGACGCACGCCCTACGGCTTGCGGGCAATCCCGGCGTAGCAGGCCGCCTCGATATCGGTGACCTCGTCCGGCGCGTCCTGCGGGTCGGGCCGCCAGCGGTGGGAGGGGGTGATGCCCGGCGCCAGCAGCTCCCAGCCGTCGAAGAAGCGCGCGACCTCCGCCCGGGTGCGGGCCTGGCCCGGGGTGCCGGCGGCGCGGTAGGCCTCGGTGAGGCGGGCGATGCCCTCGGGGTCGAAGTCGGGGGTGACGTGGCTGATGGCCAGGGTGCTGCCGGAGGGCAGGGCCGCCTTGAGCCGGTCGACGATCGCGTGCGCGCCGCGGTCGTCGGTGATGAAGTGCAGCAGCGCGTTCAGGCTCAGCGCGACCGGGCGGCTCAGGTCGAGGGCGTCCAGCAGGTCGGGCGCGGCGAGCAGGGCCGCGGGGTCGGTGACGTCGGCCTGGACGTAGGCGGTGCGACCGGCGGGGTGGCTCTGCAGCAGGGCCCGGGCATGGGCGAGCACGATCGGGTCGTTGTCGGTGTAGACGACCCGGGCCTCGGGCGCCTGGCCCTGGGCGATCTCGTGCAGGTTGGGCGAGGTGGGGATGCCGGTGCCGATGTCCAGGAACTGGCGCATGCCGGACCGGGCCAGGAACCGGGTGGAGCGGTGCATGAAGCGGCGGTTGATCCTGGCGGTGGAGAGGATCAGCGGGAAGGCGGCCATCGCGCGCACGGCGGCCTCGCGGTCGGCGGGGAAGTTGGTGCTCCCGCCGAGGAAGTAGTCGTACATCCGGGCCGAGTGCGCCCGGTCCAGCTCCAGGTCAACCACGCCGTCGCCCGTCATCGCGCCCCGCCTCCACAGCCCCGCCGCCACCAGCTCGCCCGCCGCCGCCCCACAGAGTAATCATAATATTCCGCTGGGTGATATTTTCTGGAACTCGGGCTGCACAACGAGGCCGTTCATCCGGTTTGCTGCTCAGTAGAGAACCACACAGCAACAGCACAGTGACAGCACTACCCAGCACCGAGCCCACCAGCACCACGCACCGACGCCCGCTCCACCGTGGAGCGGTGCGGTGCCCCATGAACGGGACGCCCGTGACCGTCGATCCGGAAGCGAACCGTCCCGAAAGGAGCGTCTGATGGGGCATCGGCCCAGCGCCCCGCGCATCGACGCAGGCAGCGGCCCGTACCACCAACCGCTCGGCCAGCTGCTCCGGCGGCCGGGCGTGACCTTCAGTGCCTTCCACGAATACCACCACAAACTCTGGCTGCGGTACGCCCACACCCAGGTCGGCCATCGTGCGGCCGCCCTCACGGTGGTGGAGGACGCCTGCTCCTACCTGCTGGAGCACTGGGAGCACGCCCTGGAGCAGGAGTCGGTGCCCGAGTACGCCTGGACGGTCCTGAAGGAGCACGTGCAGGGCTGGCTGGACGAGCGCGGGCTGCACCCGGTCCTGGTGGGGACGGCGGCCTTCCGCTCGGCGATCGGCAAGCTGCTGATCCACGAGCTGCGCGACCAGTTCACGCTCCTGGAGAGCGAGTTGGGCCTCTACAACGCCATCGCCGCGCTGCCCGACCGGCAGTACGACGTGATCGTGGTGCGCTATGTGCTGGGCTACCCGGACGAGGAGGTGGCCCAGTACCTGGGGATCGGCGCCGCCACCGTCCGCTCGCATGTGCGACACGCCAAGCGCCGCCTGTCCAAGGACCTGAACCTGCCGGAAGCACCCGACCGGGAAGAGTAGTTGTGCACCGCATCCACGAACACCTCTCCATCGACGCACTGTTGGACGGAGCCGAGGTGCTCGGCGACGAGTACGAGGGCTACGACTCCGAGGCCGCCCGCCGACGCATCGCGCACACCGTGCACGCCCGCCGGCGCGCGGCGGCTCACATCGGCGCGCAAACCCCGCCGCGCGCCGACGCCCCGCCGCACGCCGAGACCCCGCCGCGCGCGTTCCCGGCCGCCAGCGACCAGGCGGCGCACGACCTCGACCTCGCGGTCGCGCTGATCGTGGACGCACCCGAAGCCGCCGGCAGCCTCGGCCGGCTGGTCAACGACCAGTGCATCGAACCCTCCGGCGCGCTGGTGTTCGCCGCGCTGCTGCACCTCGCCGGCTACCGGGAGGCGGCCGGCTTCTGGTGGCGCTTCGCCGCCGGCGGTGGCAACCGGACCGCCGCCTTCTGCCTCTTCCTCGCCCACCAGCAGCGCGCCGAGTACCGCGACGCCGCCTACTGGCGCGCGCAGAGCCGGCGCCCACCCGCGAGCGCCCCGGGCCCCGCGGTTCGCGCGGCCCGCCCGCTGCTGCCCGAGCAGGTCCGCAACGACCTGCTCGCCCAGTGCCACCGCGGCCGCCACCCCGCCCTCCCGGCCCGACTGGAGGCCGTCATCAACGGCCTCCCCATCGACTGCGCCGACAGCGACTTCGGCGAGATCCCGCAACCCTCCCCCACCCTCCTCGCCGACCTGGGGGCCAGCCGGTCGCCGGGCCCTCCCGCAGGGCCGTGCTGAGGGGTCGGCCCAAGTGCCCCGCGCCGCTCGGGTGTTCAGCGCCTGAGGTAGGCCTGCTCGTACAGCGCCCACTGGTCGTACTCGGCGTTCCAGCGCTCCACCCGGATGGCCGTGCTGCTGGACCGGCCGTCCGCGATGGCCTCGCGTTCGGCCACGACCCGGTTGTAAGCGCCTTGGCTGGTACGGTGGTTGGTCTCGATGAGGGTGCCATCGGCGGTGGTGATGACGACGCGCCACGGCTGGGTCGACGGGAGGGCGGCCATGGATGCTCCTGGTGGGGACGGCGGGTGGCCAGGCGTCGCGGGTCTGCTCGGCGGCCCTGCCGGCGCCGTCGGACGAATCCTCGTCGAGGTCGGGGTACCTATGCCCGGTCACCAGGAGTTCGAACCCGGCGGTGACCGATGACGGCGCCCGGGCGTTGAACCGGTCAGCAGGCAGCGGCGCCGGGCCCGCGAGTACCGCGGGGCCGCCGACGACTGCAACGAACCATCGGTATCCACAGAGGAGTTGGCAGATGCTGTTCGGCAGCGAGCACGTCAAGCGCTATATCGAGACCGACGGCGCGGAGGGCCACGACTGGGAGGGCACCACCGCGCTGATCCTCACCACCACCGGCCGCAAGAGCGGGCAGCAGCACGCCACCCCGCTGATCTACCAGCCCTACGGGGACGTCCTGCTGGTCGTCGCCTCCAAGGGCGGCGCGGACCAGCCGCCGGCCTGGTACCTCAATCTCCAGGCCGATCCCACCGTGCAGGTCCAGGTGAAGGGCGATCGCTTCACCGCCCACGCCCGCACCGCCGGACCCGAGGAGAAGCCGGGGATGTGGCGGACGATGGTCGCGGCCTGGCCCGCATACGACCAGTACCAGACCAAGACCGACCGCGAGATCCCGGTCGTGGTGCTCGAACGGGCCTGAGCACACGTCACCGGGCCGACCCCACCAGCGGGATCGGCCCGGCGACGAGCCGGCTCCGGACCTCAGTCGTCCCCCTCCGTACGGCGCCCGGCGAACACCGCCGCACCCGCCATCACCAGGGCGGCCAGCACGGCGGATTCGGCGAGGGCCACCACCGGGAAGGTCACCCGCGCCGTACGCGAAGCGGTGATCAGCGCCCGGACGACGGCGTTCGCCGGCGACCCGGCCACCACCAGCACCAGCACAGCCGCCCCCAGGCTCGCCGGGATGCCGTACTGCGCGCGCGGCAGCACCGGGCGGGTGCAGAGCGCCCCCACCACCACGCCCAGCAGGACGCACACCACCGTGCCGAGCAGGCCCGCCAGCAGCACCCGCGGAAGCGGCGCCTCCGCCTGCGGCGCCAGGGTGGTCCGCCCGCTGACCGCCCAGACCCCGAGCAGCCCGGCCAGCCCGAGGAGCAGCCCGGTGACCAGCGCGGCCAGCAGCGCGGCGAGGTGCGTGCGCGGCCGGCCCGCCGCCGCACCGAGGCAGGCCCGCGAGGCGGCCGGCTCGCCGGTCACCGTGCAGCGGACGTACCAGGCGGTGACCGGCAGCAGCATCGCCGTCCCGAAGCCGTACGCGCCGAGCAGCGACTCCCCCGCCGAGATCCCGATCACCATCAGCAGCGCGTATGCCAGGAACGGCGGCAGCCAGCGCTGCGACCGGAACAGCAGCTCCAGCTGATAGCGGATCAGGGCGGTCACGGCCGCCTCCCCTGAGGCTGGACCGAACGGATGTGGGCGGCGGGCTGCCCGGTGAGCAGCCGGCGCAGCAGCGCATCGCAGTGCCCGGCCGGTACGTCGAGGGCCGTCCCGCCGTCCTCCAGCGGCGTGCGGGCCGGGTCGCCCGGCAGCCGGTCCGGCAGCGGCCCGTCCACCTCGATCCGCATCATCAACTGGCCTGGCCCAGCCTCCGATGACGGTTCGACGGCTCGTAGTCCGCCGTCGTGGACCGCGTACGCGGCGGTGGCCACGCCCGCCAGCCGGTTGGGGTCGTGGTCGACGAAGAGCACCCGGCCGCCCTGCGCCGCGCGCTCGGCGGCCGCCTCGTCGAGCAGAGTGCGGGCTGCCTGGTCGAGCCCCGTCCAGGCCTCGTCCAGCAGCAGCACCTCAGCTTCGGCGAGCAGGGCCTGCGCGACGGCGACCTTCTGGCAGGTGCCCTTGGAGAGCCGGCTCAGCGGGGTGCCGGACCGGTCCGCGATGCCGAAGCGGTCCAGCCAGTGCCCGGCCCGGCGGGCGGACTCCGCGGTGGACAGCCCGTGGATGCGGCCGAGGTGGCACAGGTACGTCCGCGCGTCGAAGGGCAGCGCGGGCGGGAACCGCTCGGGGACGTACGCCCGGCGGCCGGGCACCGCGACCGTCCCCGTACTCGGCGGTTCGACGCCGCCGATCAGCTTGAGCAGCGTCGACTTGCCGCTGCCGTTCGCCCCTTCGATCCGGACCAGTTCCCCCGGCCGCACGGCGAGCTCCACCCCGCGCAGTATCCACGGCGCACCCCGCCCGTACCGCTTGCCCACCCCGCTGAGCCTCACCCGATGCCCCCTTCCGGCTTGCCTCGCAGCATAGTTCGCTCCGAAGCCCCGAAAGGGTGACCGGTCGCCGGGCCACGCCAAAAGGGGGCCGCCACCCCAGCTGGTCGCGACGGCGCGTCAGGGAGGCGATCTCGGCGGTGTTGCCCGCCAGCTCGATGGCTCTGTCGTAGGCCGCGCGCGACTGCTGCCCGCAGCCCAGCCGGCGCAGCAGGAAGGCCCGGGCGATCTCGGTCACGGTCAGACCTCCGACCAGGCGCAGTGTCAGCGCCACCCGGGCCTCCATCGCCAGCGCCGGGTGACAGCAGGTGAAGATCAGCCGGAGCCGTTCGTCCTCGATGGCGCCGAGAGGCTCGGGCGGTTCGTCGTCGTACAACAGCTGAGCCTTCCTCTGCTTGTCGCCGCGCTTGTGCTCGCGCCGGACCCGGTCGATGGCCTTGCGGTTGGCGGTGGTGGTCAGCCAGCCGCCGGCGTTCGGTGGTACGCCGTCGGCCGGCCACCGCTCGACGGCGGTCGCGAACGCCTCGGCCGCGGCCTCCTCGGCGATGTCGAGGTCACCGAAGTACCTGGTCAGGGTGGCGACCACCCGCGCCCACTCCTCGTGGTAGGCCCGGGTGATCGCCTCCTGGGGGTCGGTCACGCTCACAGGAACGGCCGCACCTCGATCTTCCGGTTGCAGGCCTTCGAACCCTCGGCTGCCAGCTTGAGCGCCACGTCGAGGTCGGGAGCCTCAAGGATCCAGAAGCCGATGAGGTACTCCTTCGACTCCACGAAGGGCCCGTCGGTGAACAGCGCCTGCGCACCGCGGTTGTCGATCACGGTGGCCGTGTCGGGCCCGCCGAGGCCGCCGGCGAAGACCCAGTGGCCCTCGGCCTGGAGCCGGTCGTTGAACACGTCGATCGCCGCCTGCTCCTGCGGGGTGGCGAGCTCGGTCGCGTCGGTGATCACGGAAACCAGGTACTGCATCTCGCACCATCTCCTGTGTTTCGGGAACGCCCCTCGCGGGCGCCCGCTCACCTCTACTACGAACACCTTCGCCCCGATCCGACACCGCCGCCCGCATTATTTCCAGCGGCTAGAAGTCGAAGACCTGGCCGGTCGCGCGCAGCAGCGAGCACTCGTTGGTGAAGCTCTGCTGGTAATCGACCTGCGCGCCGTCCCAGACGCCCTCGGCGGTGGCGACCACCGGCAGGTACAGCTCGGGGCAGAAGATGTGCTCGACCGGCAGCGCGTCGAAGTCGCCTTGGACTCCGAGCAGGCTGTCGCAGGCCGCCGCCGCGTCCGGGTGGTCCCCGGTGGGCTGCGGGCGGCAGCTGAGCGTGACCGCGCGCTCGGTGTCGGAGGCGTTCGGGGCGGCGCCGCTCACCGTGAGGACCAGCGCGTTGGGCACCCCGAGCATCCCGAGCGCTCCGGGCACCCCGGGCACCCCCGGGCCCGCAGGGGCGTCGGCGGCCGCGGACACCGTGCCCACCCCGAGCGCCAGGGCGGCGGCCAGCGCGGTCGTCAGCACGGCCGCGAACCTGTTCTGCGTACGCATATCGAACTCCTTTGGTCGACTGAACGGACGTTCACCGCAGTATTGCCACCCGCAGTTGACATGTCCTCATCGGACCTGAGCCGATCGGCCACCCCGCACCCCGGCCGACTGGCCGAAAACGACGCCTCACCCACCCCAACCACCCCACCCCAGCCGCCCCACCGCCCCGCGACCACCGTCCGCCGATCGCCCACCCACCGCCGACCCACCACCCGTCGGCCGAGCCGGAACGGCCGGTACCGCCCGCGCCCGGCCCACCGGCGCACGTCGTGCACACGAACTCCCGGCGACCCGCCGCGAAAGCCGGAACCCGTCGCCCCGGGAATTCCGGCACCGGACGGCCTGATTCCGGTGAATGCGCAGGTCGGCGCGCGAATCCCGGTGAATACCAGCATTCACCAGCCGCCCGGCAGCGACCCCGACAACGACCCGGCAGCCACCTGCCGGCGAATACAAAAGAGGCCATCGGGACACCGGATGCACCAAGAGATCCCCGATTCCAAACGCATTCACTGAGACCCCTGTGACTAGTGGGACACCTGTGGCGTTCAATCGCCCGGCGGATCGCCACACACAGCCCCAACAGCCCGGATCGTACTTATCAGGCAAATCGGTGCCTTGATGGAAACGTGACTAACTGGAGTCCTGCACGACTCTTCTCTCCGCCTAGGAAATGCGTCTCACTGGTACCCAACACTCGGACTGTTGCCCCCGTAGGCAAATGAACGGGAGGACCGAGTGCGACTCCGGAGTTCCATCGGAATCCGGGAAATCGCTGGTGCTCATGCGTGTGGGAGAGAGGCGTTCAGAGAATGATGAAACCCGCAGGATCGCGGAGGCTCAAGAAAGCGGCGGTGCTCATCGCAGCACTGACCGCTACTGCTGCGTGCAGCAGCAGTAGCACCGGCGGCGGCCCGATCGGCAGCGGCCCGACCGGCGCGCCGACGCAGGGGGGCGTGGTGCGGGTCGCCGAGCTGCCCTCCACCTTCCCGGACGCCATCTGGCCGTTCGACACGGCCGCCCAGGTCAGTACGGTGAACACCAGTGAGTTCCAGCAGGAGTTCTACCGCCCGCTGTACTACTGGGGGTTGAACGACAAGGTCAGCCTCGACCAGGACGTCTCGCTGGCCCAGCAGCCCACCTGGAGCAGCGACGGCAAGACCGTCACCATCCAGCTCAAGCCGTGGAAGTGGTCCAACGGCGAGAGCGTCAGCGCGCAGGACGTGCTGTTCTGGATCAACATGGCCAAGGCCGAGAGCGCCAACAGCGCCTACTACACCCCGCCGAACCCGGCGATCGGCGCCAAGTACTTCCCTGACAACGTGGATTCGGCCACCGCCTCCGGCCAGACCCTGACGATGACGCTGAACACCCAGGTCAGCCAGACCTGGTTCCTGGACGACGAGCTCAGCCAGATCACCCCGATGCCGCTGGCCTGGGACCTCACCGGTCCGAGCGCCAAGGGCAGTTGCGCGAGCGACGCGTTCGGCTCGGACGCCGCCACCAAGGACTGCACCGCCGACTACACCTACCTCAGCAAGGAGTCGACCAACGGCGCCGGCTACGTCGGCAGCCCGATCTGGTCGGTGGTCGACGGCCCGTGGAAGCTCAAGAGCTACAACGGCACCTCCGGCGCGTACGGCATGGTGCCCAACAGCTCCTACTCGGGCCCGCAGAAGCCGTACCTGAGCGAGGTCGACTTCGTCCCGTACACCTCGGACACCACCGAGTACGCGGACCTGAAGGCCGGCGGCAGCAGCTCCAACGCGATCAACTACGGCTACCTGCCGGCCGAGGACGCCCCACCGTTCAACGCCAAGAACCCCGACTCCGGCAACCCGCTGAGCACCAGCGGCTACTACATCGCGCCCCCGGAGTACCTGGACGGGATCTCGTACTACCAGATCAACTTCGCCAACTCCAGTGTGGGCCCGCTCTTCAAGCAGAGCTACTTCACCAAGGCGCTCCAGGACACCGTGGACCAGCAGGGCATCATCAACGGCATCTGGAAGGGCTGGGGCTACCCGACCACCGGCGCCATCCCCGGCATCCCGGCCGGTAACCCGCTCTCCCCCAAGGCCAAGTCCGAGCAGGCCGTCTTCGACACCTCGGCCGCCAAGCAACTACTGAGCAGCCACGGTTGGAACACCGACAGCACCCCGGCGGTCTGCACCAGCCCGGGCACCGGTGCCAACCAGTGCGGCGCCGGCATCGCCGCGGGCACCAAGGCCGCGTTCACCCTGGACTACCCGTCGGGCCAGGCCGCGCTGGACACCATGGCCGCCGACATGCGCTCGGACGCTGCCAAGGCCGGCTTCGCCATCAACACCGTCAGCCAGACCCAGAACACCATCGGCAACGAGGGCATCGCCTGCACGGCGGCCCAGCCGGCCGGCTGCCAGTGGCAGGGCCTGCTCTACGGCGGTTGGGTCTACTCGCCCGACTACTACCCGACCGGCGACGCGCTGTTCGCCACCGGCGCCGGCCCGAACGTCTGGGGCTTCAGCGACCCCAAGCTGGACCAGCTGATCGTCAAGACCACGACCACCAGCGACATCAACGACATGTACGCCTACGAGGACTACATCGCCGGTGAGCAGCCGGTGGCGTACATCCCCAACCAGCTCGCGGTCTCCGAGATCAGCAAGAACCTGCACATCGACGCGGGCGACCCCTTCCAGGGGTACGAGCCGGAGTACTGGTACTACACCAAGTGATGAACTCCCGCACGCGGGTCACCGCGGTCCCCTCCGGGGGGCCGCGGTGACGGCCTACCTCATCCGTCGGCTCTTCCAGTCCGTGGTGACGGTGTTCATGGTGACCGTCATCTCCTTCGGCCTGATGAAGCTCATGCCGGGCGGCCCGGTCCGAGCGATCCTCGGTTCCCGCGCCACCCCGGCCAACATCGCCCACCTGACCCAGCAGATGGGCCTCGACAAACCCCTCTACAGCCAGTACTGGACCTGGCTGGACGACCTGCTGCACGGCAACCTGGGCTTCGACTACGCCCAGCAGCGCCCGGTCTCCGACTTGCTCTTCAACGCGCTCGGCGCCTCGGCGTACATCGTCGGCAGCTCGCTGCTGCTGGCCATGCTGATCGCGGTGCCGATGGGCATGATCCAGGCGACCCGGCGCAACAGCGCGCTCGACCACGCCTTCACGGTGTTCTCCTTCGTCGCCTACGGGGTGCCGACCTTCTTCCTCGGCTTCCTGATCCAGCAGTGGTTCGAGGACGACCTGCGGTGGGTCTCGGTGCAGAACCAGATCTCCACCTTCGGCGGGGCGCTGACCCATCCGGAGGCGGTCTGCCTGCCCGTGCTGACCCTGACCGTCACCACCGTGGCCGGCTACAGCCGCTATATGCGCTCCGGCGTCCTGGACCAGATCACCCAGGAGTACGTGCGCACCGCCCAGGCCAAGGGCGCCTCGATGCGCCGCACCCTGTACGCCCACGTGCTGCGCAACGCGCTGATCCCGATGGTCACCCTGATCGGCCTCTCGCTGCCCGCCCTGGTCGGCGGTGCGCTGATCGTCGAGTACGTGTTCAACATCCAGGGCATCGGCCTGCTGACCACTCGGGCCGCGCTGCAGAACGACTACAGCATCACCCTCGCGGCCACCCTGCTGACGGCGGTGGTCACCGTGATCGGCTCGCTGCTGGCCGACATCGGCTACGCCGTCCTGGACCCCCGAGTGAGGCTGACCTGATGACGACCGCACCCGAAACGACGGCCGAGCCGCCCGCGGCGGCGCCCGGCAGCGAACCGGTCGAGGCCCCCCGCTCGATGCTGCGGCGCGGCTGGGAGGTCTTCGCCGAGAACAGGCTGGCCCTGGTCGCGGTCGGCCTGCTGGTCGCGGTGGTGGGCCTGTGCTTCCTCGGCCCGCTCTTCTACCACTCCGACACCTCGGTGGTGAACCTCACCGAGGTCACCCTGCCACCCGGCGCCGGGCATCCGCTGGGCACCGACAACGACGGCGTCGACGAGCTCGGCAAGCTGCTGGCCGGCGGCCAGACCAGCCTGGAGATCGGCCTGGCGGCGGGCCTGATCGCCGCGGTGGTCGGCGCGCTGTACGGCGCGATCGCGGGCTATCTCGGCGGCTGGGTCGACGCGCTGATGATGAGGGTGATCGACTCCCTGATGTCCTTCCCGCTGATCTTCCTGCTGATCTACCTGAGCAGCGTCTACGGGAAGAGCAAGGAGATGCTGATCCTGGAGGTGGGCCTGACCTTCTGGTTCGGCATCACCCGCCTGGTGCGCGGCGAGGCGCTGGCCATCAAGGTCCGCGACTACGTGGCGGCGTCCCGGATGATGGGCGCCGGCGCCCGGCGGATCATCTTCCGGCACATCCTGCCCAACACCGTCGGCACCACGATCGTGAACACCACCTTCTCGATCGCCGACGCGGTCTTCGCGATGTCCACGCTCAGCTACATCGGCCTGGGCCTGCAGGCACCCAACGACGACCTGGGCGGCATGCTCAACATCGGCACCAACTACGCCAGTCAGGGCTACTGGTGGATGATCTACCCGCCCGCCGTGCTGATCATCCTGATCATCCTGTGCTTCAACATCATCGGCGACGCCCTGCGCGACGCCTTCGAATCCCGACTGCAGAAGCGGTGAGCCGGATGACCCGTCCAGTCACGCGACCCACCGGGGAGGTCCGGCCGTGCCACTGCTCGAACTGATCGGCCTGCGCACCGAGATCCGCTTGAAGCGCTCGGTGGTGCACGCCCTCGACGGCATCGACCTGAGCGTCGAGGCCGGCGAGACCCTGGGCATCGTCGGCGAGTCGGGCTGCGGCAAGACCATGACCGCGATGTCGATCATGCAGCTGCTGCCCAACGGCGGCAGTGTGACCGGCGGTCAGGTCCTGCTCGAGGGCCGCGACCTGCTGACGCTCGCCCCGGACGAGATGAGTACCGTCCGCGGCAACGACATCGGCATGATCTTCCAGGACCCGACCACCTCGCTCAACCCGACCATGACGATCGGCAAGCAGATCTCCGAGTCGGTACGCATCCACCGCCACGTCTCCCGCAAGGAGGCGCACGAGCGCGCCGTCGAGGCGCTCTCCCTGGTCGGCATGCCCAGCCCGGCGCAGCGCGCGCTGGTCTACCCGCACGAACTGTCCGGCGGCATGCGCCAGCGCGCCATGATCGCCATGGCGCTGGCCAACGAGCCCAAGCTGCTGATCGCCGACGAGCCGACCACCGCGCTGGACGTCACCATCCAGAAGCAGATCCTCGAACTCATCGACGACCTCAAGCACCAGCTCGGCATGGCCGTCATCCTGGTCACCCACGACCTGGGGGTGATCGCCGGACGCGCCGACAAGATCGCCGTGATGTACGCCGGGAAGGTGGTGGAGACCACCAGCACCCAGGCGCTCTTCGCCAACCCCCGGCACCCGTACACCGAGGCGCTGTTCGCCTCACTGCCGGAGCGCGGCGCCGAATCCGGGGAGCGGCTCTACTCGATCCCGGGCCTGCCGCCGGACCTGACGGCGCCGCCGGCCGGCTGCCGGTTCGCGATGCGCTGCCGGTACGCCGTCGACGCGTGCCGCTCCGCCGAGCCGCCGCTGACCGGGAACGTCCCCGGGCACCGGTACGCCTGCATCCTGCCGGTCGGTCGGCCCGGCCTGCACACCGAGGCCCTGCCGGTGGCCGCCGCCACGACCGGCACACCAGCGGCGGCCTCACGCGACAGCACGCTGACCGAGCCGCTGCTGCGGATCGACGGCCTGGTCAAGGAGTACGCGGTGACCTCCGGCCTGGTGCTGCGGCGCACCGTGGGCACGGTCAGCGCGGTGGCGGGCGTCTCGCTGACGGTCCACCAGGGCGAGACGCTCGGCCTGGTCGGCGAGTCGGGCTGCGGCAAGACCACCGTCGGCAAGCTGATCGTCGGTCTGGAGACGCCCACCAGCGGCAGCCTGGTCTTCGACGGCCAGGACCTGGCCGCGCTGCCGCGGACCGCCCGGCGCCGGGTGCGCCGGGACGTCCAGCTGATGTTCCAGGACTCCTACGCGGCGATGAACCCGCGGATGCTGGTGAGCTCGATCATGCGCGAGCCACTGGACATCCACCGGGTCGACAGCCAGGCCGAGCGCGACCGGCGGATCAGGGAGATCTTCGAACTGGTCGGCCTGCCGCTCAGCGCCCTGGAGCGCTACCCGCACGAGTTCTCCGGCGGCCAGCGCCAACGCGTGGGGCTGGCCCGCGCGTTGGCGCTGCGGCCCAGGCTGATCGTCGCGGACGAGCCGGTCTCGGCGCTGGACGTCTCGATCCAGTCGCAGGTGCTGAACCTGATGAAGGACCTGCAGGGCGAGCTCGGCCTCTCCTACCTGTTCATCTCGCACGACCTGTCGGTGATCCGCTACCTGTCCGACCGGATCGGGGTGATGTACCTGGGCAAGCTGGTGGAGATCGGCCCGGCGGAGTCGGTGTACTCGCGGCCGGTGCACCACTACACCCGCGGCCTGCTGGACACCATCCCGGTGGCCGACCCCGCGGTGGAGAAGGCCAAGAGCAGCCATGGGATCGCCGGCGAACTGCCGTCCGCGATCGACCCGCCGTCCGGCTGCCGCTTCCGTACCCGCTGCGCGGCCGCCCAGGAGATCTGCGCGACCACCGAGCCGGCGCTGACGGCCTACGGCCCGGACAACCACCTGGCCGCCTGCCACTTCCCGCTCCGGGCGGCGCTCGGCGCGGAGGTCTCGACGGCCGCCGGCTGACACCGCGCGGGCGCGCTCGGTGACAGGATCAGGAGGCCCCGCCGCTACCGGCGGGGCCTCTGGGACTGGAGGCGGCCCGTGCACACCCCTGCGGCAGTGCTGTTCGCGCTACTGACCACCGCGAGCAACGCGCTGGCGACCGTGCTGCAGCGCAAGGCGGCCCGGCGGGTGCCGGCCGCGGACGGGCTGCGCTGGAGCCTGATCACCCGCCTGGTGCACCAGCGGGTCTGGCTGGCGGGCATCGCGGCGACCGGCGCGGCGGCCTGCTTCCAGGCGCTGGCGCTGGCGAACGGGGCGCTGTCGGTGGTCCAGCCGGTCTTCGTCCTCGAGCTGCCCATCGCGCTGCTGCTGGCCGGCGTGATCCTGCGCCGGCGGCTGTCGGCCGAGGTGTGGCGGGCGACGGGCTGCATCACCGTCGGGCTCGGGGTCGCGCTGTGGGCGGCCTCGCCGACCGCCGGGCACGGCTCGGCGGTGCCGGCCGGGCGCTGGGTGCTGGTGCTGGTCTGCTGCCTGGGCGCGGCCGCCTTCCTCACCGCCACCGCCGCGGCGCGCCCGCCGGGGGCGGTGAGGGCAGCCTGCCTCGCGCTGGCTGCGGCGATCGGATACGCGTTGACCGCGGCCCTGCTGAAGACCTCGGCGCTGCGCTGGGAGGCGGACGGGATCCGCGGCTTCTTCACCGCCTGGCAGACGTACGGCTTCGCCGCGGTGGGTGTGGCCTCGCTGTTCCTGCTGCAGAACGCGCTGCAGTCCGGGTCACTGGTCTTCTCCCAGCCTGCACTGACCCTCGGGGACGCCGGCACCAGCGTGGCGCTGGGCGCCGTGCTCTACGGCGAGCGGATCCGGGGCGGCTGGTGGGCGGCGGTGGAGCTGGCGGGCAGCGCGCTGATCCTGCTCGGCCTGGTGCTGCTCAGCCGCTCGCCGCTGGCCCATGAGCTCACCGCGCCGGAGCCCGAGCCGGAGCCGGCCCGCCACTGACTCGCAGGGCCCGGGGACGTCCCGCACGATGGAGGGACGGGGGTCAGGAGGTGCCATGTCCAAGCAAGCCGCGTCCACCCAGCAGGCCGCCGACCCCCGCCCGGACGACCCCCGCCCGGACGACCACGTCATCGTGCTGTTCGGCGCCACCGGGGACCTCGCCCGGCGCAAGCTGCTGCCCGGCCTCTTCCACCTCGCCCGGGCCGACCTGCTGCCCGCGCGCTACCGGATCGTGGGCTCGGCGCCGGCCGAATTCGCGCTGACCGACCAGGAGTTCCGCGCCCACGCCCGCCAGGCCGTACAGGAGTTCGGCCTGAGCGCCCCCGAGGGCGCGCCGTGGGACGCGTTCGAGGCCACGCTGTCCTTCGGCGCCGCCGACCCCGAGGACCCGGGGCCACTGCTGCGCGCCGTCCAGGCCGCCGAGCAGGCCATCGGCGGCGAGCCCCGGCGGATCTGCCACCTGGCGGTGCCGCCGGCCGCCTTCCAGTCCGTCATCGCGATGCTGGGCGACAGCGGGCTCGCCGAGGGCGCCCGGGTGATCGTCGAGAAGCCGTTCGGCACCGACCTCGCCTCGGCCCGCGAGCTGAACGCGGCGGTGCACGCCGTCTTCGCGGAGGACCGGGTCTTTCGGATCGACCACTTCCTCGGCAAGGAGTCGGTCGACAACATCCTGGCGCTGCGCTTCGCCAACGGGCTCTTCGAGCCGATCTGGAACCGCAACCACATCAGCCATGTGCAGATCGACGTCCCCGAAGCGATCGGGATCGAGGGGCGCTCGCAGTTCTTCGAACAGACCGGCACCTACCGCGACATGATCGTCACCCACCTGCTCCAGCTGCTCGGAATCGTGGCGATGGAGCCGCCGACCTCACTGGACGCGGAACCGCTGCGCGACGAGAAGTGCAAGGTCTTCCAGGCCCTGCGACCGATCGACCCCGGCGCCGTGGTCCGCGGCCAGTACGACGGCTACCGCGAGGAGCCCGGCGTCGACCCGGCCTCGCGGACCGAGACCTTCGTCGCGCTGCGCGCCGAGATCGACAACTGGCGCTGGGCCGGGGTGCCCTTCTACCTGCGGTCGGGCAAGTCGATGGGCCAGCGCCGCCAGCTGATCACCCTGCACTTCAAGAAGCCGCCGCAGCGGATGTTCCCCGGCGCCCCGCACTCCCGGCGCGGCAACTGCCTGGCCATCGACTTCGACGATCCCGGCTGGATCACCCTCGGCTTCCTGGTCAAGGAGCCCGGTCCCGCAATGCACCTGAGCCCCGCCGAGATGACCTTCCGCTACGCCGACTCCTTCCGCAGCCAATACGGCCTGGAGGGCTACGAGCGGCTGCTGCTGGACGCGATGCTCGGCGACCAGTCGCTGTTCACCCGCTCCGACGGCATCGAACGCCTCTGGGAGATCTCCACCGACCTGCTCGCCGACCCACCCCCCGTCCAGCCCTACGCCCCCGGTTCCTGGGGCCCGGACGCGATCCGCGAGCTGATCGCCCCACACCACTGGTACCTCCCCGACAGCCACCAGGGCTAGCGCGTCGCTACCCGTTGCGCGCTGCGGCGGCTGGGATCCTCGCCGGATGGCGACTGAGCAGGCGACGACGACGCGGATGACCGACTCGGGGCGGGTCGAGGCGTTCAGCGACGGGGTGTTCGCCATCGCGATCACCCTGCTGATCCTGGAGATCAGCGTCCCCAAGGCCCGCACCGCGCACCAGTTGTGGCACGCGCTCGGCGCCGAGTGGCCCTCGTACTGCGCCTATCTGGTGAGCTTCCTGGTGATCGGCGTGATGTGGGTGAACCACCACACCGTCTTCAGCTACATCGCCCGGGTCGACCGCACCCTGGTCTTCCTCAACCTGCTGCTGCTCATGGTGGTCGCCGCCCTCCCGTTCCCCACCGCGCTGGTCGCCGAGAACCTGCGCACTCCGCAGTCGGCCCATCTCGCCGTCGCCGTCTACGGCGCGACGATGGTCGCGCACGCCGTCACCTTTGTGCTGTTCTGGTTCCACGTCACCCGCACCGGCCAGTGCTTCGACGACCGGGTCGACCCGCGGGCGGCCCGGGCGACCCGCGCCCGCTTCAGCCTGGGGCTGGTGATCTATCCGCTGACCGTGCTGCTGGCCTTCATCTCGGCGCCACTGGCCCTGGCCGTACACGGGCTGCTGGCGGTCTACTACGCCTTCAACCAGACCCCGGTCCCGACAGTGGACGAAGCCGCCGCCGGCTGACCGCCGCCGGGCCCAGGTCAGGGCCCGGCGGCCGCGTCATCAGGCCGCGACGATCCCCTCACCGCCGACCGCGCCGGGGACGGTCACCGAGCCGACCTCGGTCAGCGAGCCGTCGTCGTTGACCCGGAACTCGTCGACGATCCCGTTCGCGCCGGTCTGGACGTAGAGGTAGCGGCCGTCCGGGGTGACCGCCGAGTCGACGGTGCCCGGGTCGGTCGGCGTGGTGCCCAGCGCGCTCAGCACGCCCCCGTCGCCGATCCGGTAGCCGCTCAGCGTCGCGCTGCCCGCGTTGGAGGCGTAGGCGAAGCGGCCCGCCCGGCTGATCCAGCAGGTGGCCGCCTGACCGGTGTCGACGACGGACGACTGGGTGGCGGTGCCGTCCGGGGCGACCATCTGCGTCGACACCGCGTTCGGGCCGGCCTGGGCGACCAGCAGGTGCGGACCGTGCTGGACGAACCCGAAGGGCACCGTGCCGGGCTGGACGTTGACCACCGGGGTGTCCGCCGGAGCGCCGTGGTCGAGCGCGAAGACGTCGAGGGCGTTGCCGTTGGCCTTGGTCGTCACGAGCAGCTGCGAGCCGTCCGCGATGAACCCGACCTGGCCGGGGGTGTTGGTGAACTGCGGTGTGGCACTGGGGTCCAGGCCGAGGCAGCGGTTCCAGTCCCGCTTGAGGTGGAGCCGCCCGTCGGCCACCCGGTAGCCCTGGATCGAGCCGCCGTCCAGCGCGTTGAGCACATAGACCACGTCGTCGTGCACGGCGACGCTGACCGGGAACGTCCCACCGGAGGAGATGATCTGACGCTGCGTCAGTCGATCACCGTCCACCGAGAAGACGGTGACGGTGTTGCTGCCGGCGTTCACGGCGTAGAGCAGCGCGTGCTGCTCGTCGTAGGTCAGCGAGCCCTGCGAGGCCAGGTGGTCGACCGCCGAACCCGCCAGCATGCCGCCGAGGCCGCCGGTGTCATAGGTGTCGGCCATGCTGAGGTGCCCGTCATCCTCGCGGTGGTAGGCGACGATCTGATTGCCCGCCAGGTTGTCGGTCTGGACGAACACGGCATGCCGGGCGCCGGGGCGGTCCTGGTCGGCGCGGGACTCGGTGGCGGAGACGGACGGGGCGAAGACGGCGGTCGTGGCGAGCGCGGTCGCGACGACGACGCCGAGCCGGGTGATGGTGTGCACGGGGTGCGGCCTCCTGGGAGATCCGGGGTTCATGGTGCCGAAACGCACGAATCGCAATGTATCTAACGATTTGTCCGAATTGGTGCACCTGATGCCCCAACCAGAAGGCGGCGCCGGACGGGCGCGCCAAGTTGGCCGGCAGCCCCGATCGCGGGGGGACCAGGGCCGCCGTGACCGGAATGCTAGCCGGGCTCCGCACCGGTGAACAGGCCTATGACCAGCACGTTTCCAGTCCCGGACATGCCAGCCACCCGGCGCAGCGACAGCACCACGGCGCGTCACGGGAGCGCCCGGGTTGAGTGTGCCCCCGCGCCGCGCCGAACACGGGGACCCGCTGCAACCCTATGAGGCAGCGAACGCTGCCCCCGCGCACCTGGCTTCCCCGGCCGCGCTCCGGATATCCAGAGAGAGTTCAGTTCCTGTAGGAAAGAAGCACATGCGCGCACGAGACAATGCCAGTCAGCCCGAAGCCCGAGCCGCGAACGCCCGGACACCACCTCTCACCGCAGCGGCGGGCCGACCCGGTCTCAGCACGGGGAAACCGTCTCCGCAGGGTCTCCTCGCCCTGCATCGCGCCGCCGGCAATGCGGCCGTCGTCCAGCTGCTCAAGCAGTCCGGTCACGTCCAGGAGCAGCACCAGCACGACGCCGGCTGCGGCCACCAGCAGACCGAACAACCGCAGGTGCAGCGCTCGGCCGTGCACGACGTCCTGCGCAGCGGCGGTCGACCGCTCGACAGCGCCACCCGCACCGACATGGAGTCCCGCCTCGGCGCCGACTTCGCCGACGTACGGCTCCACACCGACACCGCCGCCCGCGCCTCCGCCGCCGAAGTCGGTGCCCGGGCCTACACGTCCGGCAGCCATGTCGTGATCGGCGAGGGCGGCGGCGACTCGCACACCCTCGCCCACGAGCTCACCCATGTCATCCAGCAGCGCGCCGGGAGCGTCGCCGGCACCGACAACGGGGCCGGGCTGCGGGTGTCCGACCCCTCCGACAGGTTCGAGCGGGAGGCGGAGAGCAACGCCAGGCGGGTGATGGGATCCTCCCCCGGCGGGCTTGCGACGCACGGCGGCGGTGAGGTCGCGGCTGCCCGCTCCGAGGCCGGCCAGGCGCCGGCCGTGCAGCGTGCGATCGGGCTGGAGATCGAGGTCGACCGACCCGTGGTGAAAGCGGACGGCACGCCCGTGCGTGAAGAGGACAGTACGGGCCACGAGTTGATGAAGCACAAGCGTCAGGGCATCAAACTGGTTTCGGACCTGCGCAATCTCCCTGGCGGGGGCACCTACACCAACGCGGAATTCGTGGCCAACCCGAGTGCGGCGCTGCCGGGCGAGGAGAGCAGGTACCCGTCGCTCGCCACGACGCTGGACAACCTTGAGCAGGCCCACGCGCGGCTCTACCAGCCCCAGGTAGCCTCGTCGACGAGCGACAAGGAGATGCAGAGCATCTTCCCGACCAGCGCCGGCTACACGCCACAGCCCGGGTACGAGCAGGCCCGAGTGGCACCGGAGAACCCGCACAACGAGCGGAGCGGCCAACGGGACAAGGGGGACGGTCTGTTCGCCCACCAGACCGTCGGTGTCCCACTGCACGGCATGGCCGGTTTCTTCGCCCACGCACTCAATGAGCCGGAGCCCCTGAACCCCGGCGGGAGGAAGATCCGGATCAGCCCGAGACACGACTCCCACCTGCACCTCGCCCAGTCGATCCAGTTCGGCACTCAGCTGGCGCAGAGGTTCGTCCAATCCAATGTCAATGACGCGACGCCGAGGGACCCGGAGGAACTGCGGGGCTTCGGCGCCTTGCTGTACACCCAGCTGGCCGCACTGACCGACGGCCTGCGCACCGATGGGCAGTTCGCGCAGGGGCAGATGAAGAACAAGACGGCCGCACTGTCCAGAGTCAGCCTCGACAAAGTCGGCCGCACCCTCTCGACTGCCTCCCGGAGATATCTCACAGCGAATGCCACCCTCGTCATCGGGCTCTTCCGGACGCAGTACGGTCAGGTGCACCCGTTCCCCGAGAACCAGCCCCCGCCCTTCCCGCAACAACAGGCCCGCTACCTCGACCGCTACGCCAGGTCGGCGCTCGGGACAGGCGATGAATCGCAGAGCGACGCATTCGGAGGCATGACAGAGCTGGACGGACTCGACATGGTCGGTGGCGTACCGATCGTTCCGCTCGAAATGCGGTCCTTCGGCCCCAGCCTGACCGGCTTCGCCAACCTGCGCCGGGACGCGGGACTGCTGAGCGACTGGTCGAACGAAGCATTCCACGGTGCACAGCAGGCGCGTGCACAGCAGGCGCGTGCGGGGCAGCAGGCCCCCCTCACGCCGATCGAGGCCACTGCGCCCGTGCCGGAGATCTTTCGCAACGTCGTCAACCAGGCGTACCAGGAAGGCCTCGCACTCGCCGGCAATACCACCGTCCCGTTCATCAGGAATGCCTTCAGCATCCTGCAGAGCGCGCAGACGATGGCCCTGCAGGGTCAGCCGCCCCAGGGGCACGAGGTGGCCTGGGGGAACGGCCTCATGCAAGCCGCCCGTACCGTGTTGCAGGAAATCAGGAGCGAGGCCGCGATCCCCGAGCGGCTGGCTCGCGTGCGAGCCGTCGCCGAAGCCCTCAAGGCCGAGGCAACCGAAGCGGGGGTGCCCAACGTGGCCGCGCAGCTGACGTTCGCGCTCAACCGTTCGCTACGTTAGACCGTGCTTGTGGTGCGCCGTCAGCGACGGCGCACCACAAGCAGCGCAGCCTAGACGGCCGACGGGACCAGGATGCCCAGTGCTCCCGGCAGGACGGTCACGTCGATCGGCAGCGGGCCCGCGTAGTCGCCGTCGGCGTAGGCGTTGATGCCGGGCGACTCGATGCGCAGGGCGGCCGTGCGGTAGGTGGCGACCTCGGAGCGGCGCACGTGGGTGCCCTTGAAGACCGTCGGGAAGAACCGGACCAGTGTTCGCCGGGGCATCGCGCGCACCAGGGTGACGTCCAGCAGGCCGTCCGCGGGGTCGGCGCCGGGGCAGACCGCCATGCCGCCGCCGTAGCTGCGGGTGTTACCGACGGCGGCGAGGGTGAGCTGCTCCTCGACGACCGTTCCGTCGCCCAGTACCAGGCGGAACGCCAGCGGGCGCAGGCCCGCCAACTCGACGAGCATGGCCAGGTTGTAGCGCATCCGGCCGCGTGGCCAGGTCAGCCGGTTGGCGCGGTCGCTGACCAGCGAGTCGAAGCCGGTGGCGAGCACCGAGCCGAAGTAGCGGGTGCTGCCGTCGGCGGCGTCGATCCGGCCGACGTCCACCGTCAGCACCTGGCCCTCGGCGATCACGTCGGCGGCGGCCTCGGGGTTCTTCAGCGGCAGGCCGTACTCGCGGGCGTGGTCGTTGCCGGTGCCGGCCGGGATCACGCCGAGCGGCACCGTACTGCCCGCCAGCGCCTGCAGGGCGAGGGCGATCATGCCGTCGCCGCCGACCACCACCAGGACGTCCGCCTCGCCGAGCACCGCCTCGCGCGCCAGCCGAAGGGCGTCCGCCGGGTCGGTGCCGGTGACCGGCCGCACCTGCACCCCGCGCTCGCGCAGCCGGGCGATCGCCCGCTCGGCGGCCCGGGCCGCGTGGCCGCCGCCGGCGGCAGGGTTGGTCAGCACCACGGCGGACGCGATCGCCCGCCGGACCGGCGCCGTGGTCACGGGATCAGCTTGCCGGGGTTGAGGATGCCGGTCGGGTCGACGGTGTTCTTGACGGCGCGCAGGATCGCCACGCCGAGCTCACCGACCTCCTGGCGCATCCACGGGCGGTGGTCGGAGCCGACCGCGTGGTGGTGCGTGATGGTGCCGCCGCCCGCCATGATGGCGTCGCAGGCGGCGGTCTTCGCGGCCGCCCACTGCGCGATCGGATCGCCCAACTGGGCGCCCAGCACGGTGAAGTAGAGCGAGGCGCCGGTCGGGTAGACGTGCGAGATGTGGCACATCACCAGCGAGGTGCTGCCGCTCTCCTGCAGGGCGCTCTGCAGCGCGGCGGTCACCGCCGTCTTGAGCTCGGCCAGTTTCGACCAGTCGGTGGCGGTCTCCAGCGTCTCGCAGAGCGCGCCGCAGGCAAGCAGCGAGTCGCGCAGGTACGGCGCGTTGAACCGGCCGTGCTCCCAGGCCTTGGCCGGCGCCTCGCCGAGCGAGGTGCCACCAGCCGCCAGCAGCACCGAGCGGGTCGACTCATGGCGGGCGGCGGTGAGTTCGGCGCTGCCCTCGAAGACGGTGACGGCCAGGCAGCCGGCCGTGACCTGGTCGCCGCCGATCTTGTCCGTCATCGCCAGGTTGACGGCGGTCTCGGTCTCGTCGGAGAGCCGCAGCACGGTGGGGCCGGTGCCCTGCTGCTCGACGGCGCGCAGCGCGGCGGCGCCGGTGGCGAAGTCGGGGAAGCTCCAGGCCTCGTGGACCTTGACGGCCGGCACGGGGTGCACCCGCAGCCGGACCGCGGTGATCACGCCGAGGGTGCCCTCGGAGCCGATGAACAGCTCGCGCAGGTCGGGCCCCGCGGCCGAGGCGGGGGCCCGGCCGAGGTCGAGCACGCCGGCGGGGGTGACCACCCGCAGGCCGCGGACCATGTCGTCGAAGCGGCCGTGCCCGGCGGAGTTCTGGCCCGAGGAGCGGGTGGCCGCGAAGCCGCCGATGGTCGCGTAGCGGAAGCTCTGCGGGTAGTGGCCGAGCTCGAAGCCGTGCCCGGCGAGCAGCTCCTCGGCCTGCGGACCGGTCAGGCCCGCGCCCAGGACGGCCTCGCCGGAGACCTCGTCCAGCGCGAGCAGCGCGTCGAAGCGGCGCAGGTCCAGCGAGATGACGGCGCCGAAGACGCCGCGCAGCGGGTCGACACCGCCGACCACGCTGGTGCCGCCGCCGAACGGGACGACCGCGATCCGCCGACGCGCGCAGAGCGCGAGGACGGCCTCGATCTCCTCCTCGGTACCCGGGAGCACCACCGCGTCGGGCGCGTCCTGCGGCTCGCGGCTCTTGCGGCGCAGCAGGTCGGGGGTGGACTTGCCGCCCGCGCGGGGCAGCCGGTCGGCGTCCGCGGCGCTGACGTTCCACTCGCCGACGATCCGGGCCAGCGCGGCAAGGTCCTCGGCGGGCAGGGCGCAGGGGCGCAGCACGACCTCGTCGGCGGTCGGGGCGGCGGTGTCCTGCGGCGTGACGCCGAGCAGTTGGCCCAGCAGGCCCTTGATGTCGTCGGACAGCGGCTTGGCCAGGGCCGGGTCACCCCAGGCGTCCCAGCTCATCGGCGGGAGCGGCAGCTTGGCCGCCGCCGGGGCGGGTGTGGGGTGCGTGTCAGAGGGCATGCGTTACAGTGTTCCACATCATGTCAAGTAGTCACGCAGAGCCCGAAGAGGCCCAGCCCGCCCGCAGCGTCGACGACGCGATCCTCGACGCGGCCGCCGAGCTGGTCGTCCACCTCGGCCTGCGCCGCACCCAGCTGGCCGAGATCGCCCGCCGCGCCGGGGTCAGCCGGCCCACGGTCTACCGCCGCTGGCCGGACGTCCGCGCGGTGATCGGCGCGCTGCTGACCCGGGAGATCCAGAGCACCCAGCAGCGCGTCACCCGGGCCGGGGACGACCGCGAGTCGGTGGTCGCCTGGGTCGTCGAGACCGCCGTCCAGGTCCGCGACCACCCGGTGCTCGGCGCGCTGCTGCGCTCGGACTCCGACGTCCTGCTCGAATACGTGGTCGAACGACTCGGCACCAGCCAGCAGGGCCTGCTCGACGCCCTGCGCGAGGCGCTCGAACTCGGCCAGCGGCACGGCTCGATCCGCCCCGGAGAGCCCACCGAGCTGGCCGCGATGGTGCTGCTGATCACCCAGTCCACCGTCCAGTCGCACCGCATGATCGCCCAGCTGCTGCCGGAGCCGGCCTGGCGCCGCGAACTGGCCACCGCCCTGAACGGATACCTGCGCCCATGACCTCGCACGCCGGCACCACCGTCCTCAACGCCCGCCGCCGCGCCGAGGAGTTCGACGCGCTCGCCGACGCCGCCGGCGCCATCGACGTGCTCGTGATCGGCGGCGGCGTCACCGGCGCGGGCGTCGCGCTGGACGCGGCCTCGCGCGGGCTGCGCACCGTCCTGGTGGAGGCCCGCGACCTGGCGTTCGGGACCAGCCGGTGGAGCTCCAAGCTGGTGCACGGCGGCCTGCGCTACCTGGCCTCCGGCCGGGTCGGGGTGGCCCGGGAGAGCGCGGTGGAGCGCGGCATCCTGATGACCCGCACCGCCCCGCACCTGATCCGCCCGCTGCCCCAACTCGTGCCGCTGCTCCCGACGATGAGCCGTGCTCAGGCCGCGCTGGTGCACACCGGCTTCCTGGCCGGCGACGCGCTGCGGGCCACCGCCCGCACGCCCGCCTCGGTGCTGCCGCGGGCCCGCCGGGTGGACGCGGCCGAGACCACCGCGCTGGTGCCGGCCGTCCGCACCGCGGGCCTGCGCGGCTCGCTGGTCGCCCATGACGGCCAACTGATCGACGACGCCCGCCTGGTGGTGGCGATCGCCCGGACGGCCGCGCAGTACGGCGCCTCGATCCTGACCCGGGTCCGCGCCGAGCAGGTCACCGGTGACTCGGCGCGGCTGGTGGACACGCTCACCGGCCGCTCACTGACCGTCGCGGCCCGGGCCGTGATCAACGCCACCGGCGTCTGGGCCGACCAGGTGGACGACTCCATCAAGCTGCGCCCCAGCCGCGGCACCCACCTGGTCTTCGACGCCGCCGCGCTCGGCCACCCCGCCGCCGCACTCACCGTCCCGGTGCCCGGCTCGACCAGCCGCTTCGTCTTCGCGCTGCCGCAGCAGCTGGGCCGGGTGGTGCTCGGCCTGACCGACGAGGACGCCCCCGGCCCGGTCCCGGACGAGCCGGAGCCCACCGTCGGCGAGATCGACTTCCTGCTCGCGACGATCAACACCGCGCTGCGCCGCGAGCTGACCCGCGACGACGTCCGGGGCTCCTTCGCGGGCCTGCGGCCGCTGATCGACGCGGGCGGCGGCGACACCGCCGACCTCTCGCGCCGGCACGCCGTCCGCGAGTCGCCCTCGGGCGTGATCACCGTGGTCGGCGGCAAGTTGACCACCTATCGGGCGATGGCCGAGGACGCCGTCGACGCCGCCCTGCGCGCCCGCGGCCTGAAGGCCGGGCCGTGCCGGACCCGCCGGCTGCCGCTGGTCGGCGCGCCGGAGCACAGCGGCAGCCGGCCGCCGACCGACGCCGCGCTGCCCGCCTCGTTGATCGCCCGGCACGGCGGCGCCTCGGCCGCCGTGCGCGAGGGTTCCCGCTCGGCCCGCCCGCTGGAGCAGATCGCCCCGGGCATCGACGTCACCCGGGCCGAGGTCGAGTACGCGCTGACCCACGAGGGCGCGCTGGACACCGACGACATCCTGGCCCGCCGCACCCGCCTCTCCCTGGTGCCGGCGGACGCCGAACGGGCCCGCGCGGCGGTCGAGGAGATCGCGGCCGAGCACCTCCCCTAACGAGCCGGCAGCTAACGCGCCAGCAGCCCGTCCAGCAGCTCGTCGACGCTCGGGGTGGCCCGCATCTCCTGCGCCAGGCGCTGCGCCGCCTCGCGGTAGCCGGGGTCGGCGAGCACCGCCTGCACCGACTCGCGGATCCGCGGGACGTCCTCGGGCCCCGGCACGCCCATCGCGCCGGGCTCCCCGCCGGTGGGCGTGACGACCAGGCCGGCCCCCGCCGCCTGCACCAGCCGGCCGTTCGCCGGCTGGTCGGCGAAGAGCGGCACGACGACCAGCGGCACCCCGGCCGCCAGCGCGCCGAAGGTCGTCCCCGAGCCGCCGTGGCAGAGCACCAGGGCCGCCTCGGACAGCACCTCGGCCTGCGGGATCCAGCCCTCCACCTGGACGTTGGCGGGAATCGGCCCGAGCTCGGCCGCCTCCGCCGCGTGCCCGAGCGTCAGCAGCACCCGCACCGGCAGGCCGTCCACCGCCGCCAGCGCGGCCCGGCAGGCCGCGGCGCCCACCGGCAGCCCGCCCGCGACGGTGCCAAAGCTCAGGTAGACCAGCGGCAACCGGCCGTCGCCGCCCCAGCGCGCCGGGCGCTCACGGGGAGCCGCGACCTCGGCGGCCTCCCGGAAGCGGTGGGTCAGCGGGTACGGGGAGGGGTCGAGCGAGGCCGGAAAGCGCGTCAGATACGGGGTCTCGCGCAGCCGTTCCACGATCCGGCCGCCGTACGGCTCCAACGCGGGCGCCGCGATCCGCAGCGAGCCCGACTCGGCCTCGGCCTGCGAGATCGCGACCTGGGCGTGCGCGATGCCCAGCCGCTCGGCCGCCACCACCGAGGCGTACTCGCACGGGTCGTGCAGGACCAGGTCGGGCCGCCACTCCTGACAGGCCTGCTCGACGGCCGGCAGCAGCGCGGCGGTGAACAGCCGCCCGAAGAGCTCGCGATTGGCGATCACACTGGCCTCCGCGCGCGACACCTTCGGGAAGCGCTCCCAGAGCGCCGCGGTCTCGGCGGCCGGCGGCGCGCCCCCGATCCGGTAGGGCTGCGGACGGGCCGCGACGGTCGCCTCCAGCTTCGGCGGGACCAGCACGAGGACGTCGTCCCCGCGGCGCGTGCAGGCATCGATGAACGGGACCAGCGGGTGGAAGTGGCCGGAGCCCTCGGTCGAGGTGAAGAGGATACGCATGCCGTGAGCCTAGGAGGCGTCACGGCCGACTGGGCGACACTCCAGAGTGGTGGCCCCAATAGTGCGCTAAGTCCGATTAGTCTCCCGCCGAGCGAGTCGGCCGTGGACGGCCAACCGCCTCCCCACCACCCCGAGAGGACGCCATGCCAGTCGACCGCGCGCACCAGAAGACCCACGACGACCGCCGCCGGACCGTGCTGCGCACCCTGCTGGGCGGCGGCGCGCTGGCCGGGTTCGCGGCCACCGCGCAGCTGGGCGCCACGGCGCAGGCAGAGGCCGATCCCTTCGCGGCCGAGGAGGTCCGGCCCGGCGGCCGGGTCCGCGAGTACTGGCTGCAGGCCGACTCCTTCCAGCACAACGCGGTGCCCAACGGCCAGGACGGCATGACGGGCATGCGCTTCACGGCCGATCAGACCACCTTCTGGGCGGTCGGCTTCCGCGCCTACACCGCCGACTGGGGCCGCCCGCTGGACGCCGATGCCAGCCCGCAGGGCATCGGCGACAACAGCGGCATCCCGGGGCCGGTGCTGCGCGCCGAGGTCGGCGACACCCTGCGGGTGCACTTCCGCAACAACGACGAGCACTACCGCTGGCCGCACAGCCTGCACCCGCACGGGGTCTGGTACGACCAGGACAACGACGGCGGCTGGCTCGCCGACGACACCGAACGCCCGGGCACCGCTGTCCCGTTCGGCGCCGACTACACCTACACCTGGATCTGCCGCCCGAGTTCGGTGGGCACCTGGCCCTACCACGACCACTCGGTGCCGCAGGCCATCCAAGTCCCCGGCGCCAAGCCGAAGATGCCGGTGATGGAGATCGGCGCGGAGCTCGGCCTGTTCGGCGTCATCGCCGTCACCGACCGCCACACGCCCGCCGTGGACCGGGAGTTCGTCCTCTTCTGCCACGACGCCACACCGGGCGACATCCCCTCGCTCGCGCAGGGCCTCAACCTCTTCAACGGCGGCGCGTTCGTCGACAACACCCCGACCTTCACCGCCAAGGCCGGCGAGCGGGTGCGCTGGCGGATCGCGGCGCTGGGCAACGAGACCCATGTCTTCCATCTGCACGGCCACCGCTGGCGCAGCCCGCAGGGCTACCAGGGCTGGGTGGACTCGCAGATCATCGCGCCGTCCACCACCGTGACCATCGAGTACACCGAGGACAACCCGGGCGACTGGATCTACCACTGCCATGTCGTGCACCACATGATGGGCGGCATGGTGGGCCGCTACCGGGTCAGCCCCTGACCCGGTAGCGGCCCCCGCGTCACTGGCGGCTGAAGACGCTGCGCAGCACGTGGGCCAGCACCTGCTCCGGGTCGCCGGCCCCCGCCGTGGAGCGCCAGGCCACGAACCCGTCCGGGCGCACCAGCACCGCGCCGTCCGCCTCGATGCCGTGCAGCCCGGCCCAGTCGGGGCCGGGCTCGGGCGACAACTCGTGCTCGGCGCCGTGGCCCACCCGGTAGCAGTCCAGCGGCGTGCCGGTGCGCTCGGCGACGCGCAGGCCGGCGGCGTGCCAGGCCGCACCGCCGGGGCCGCTGAGCAGCACCGGCGCCCGCTCGTACAGGTCGAGGGTGGAGATCCGGACCCCGGCGCGGTGCACCCACAGGTGCGGCGCGCGGCCGCCGGGCTCGGCGACCGGGCTGAAGTCCTCGGGGACGGCCGGGCCGTCGGGCACGGTGCCGAGCACCGCGCCGGCGGGGTAGCGGTAGCCGAGCACCACGGCGAGCATGCCGGCCTGCCGGCCGGTGCCGGGGCTGACGTCGTAGCCGGGGTGGCGGTGCTCGGCGGAGCGCACCGAGGCCCGCGCGCTGGTCGCCAGCGCCACCGGGCGCCGCTCGGCGTCGTAGCTCTCCAGCAGGCCCGGGCCGGCCCAGCCGGCGAGCACCGCGGCGAGTTTCCAGGCCAGGTTGTGGGCGTCCTGGATGCCGGTGTTGGAGCCGAACGCGCCGGTCGGGGACATCTCGTGCGCCGAGTCGCCGGCCAGGAAGACCCGGCCGCTGCCGTAGCTCTCGGCCACCCGCTCGGCGGCGTGCCAGGGCGCCTTGCCGGTGATCTCCAGCTCCAGGTCGGGCACGCCGGTCGCGGTGCGGATCAGCTCGATGCAGCGCTCCTCGGTGAAGTCCTCCAGCGTCTCGCCGTCGTCGGGGCGCCACGGCGCGTGGAAGACCCAGTCGCGCTCGTTGTCGACCGGCAGCAGCGCTCCGGGACTCTGCGGGTTCGTCAGGTAGCAGACGATGAACCGGCGGTCGCCCACCGCCTCGGCCAGCCGCTTGGCCCGGAAGGTGATGCTGACGTTGTGGAACAAGTCGCCCTGCCCGGTCAGGCCGATCCCCAGCCGGTCCCGGACGGGGCTGCGCGGACCGTCCGCGGCGATCAGGTAGTCGGCCCGCACGGTACGGGTCTCGCCGGTCTCCCGGGTCAGCAGCTGCGCCGTGACCCCGCGGTCGTCCTGCTCGAAGGAGACCAGCTCGGTGCCGAAGCGCAGCTCGCCGCCCAGCTCGCGGGCGCTGCGCAGGAGCACCGGCTCCAGGTCGTTCTGGCTGCACAGGCACCAGCCCGAGGGGCTCAGCCGGGACAGCGCGCCGCCCGGGTCGATCTTCTTGAACAGCCACTCCTGGTCCGCGCCGGTCAGCGTGTCGGCCTGCAGGATGCCGTGGTTCTCGGCCAGCACGGAGGCGGCCTCGCGGATCAGCGGCTCCACCCCGGCGGTGCGGAACAGCTCCATGGTGCGCACGTTGTTGCCGCGCCCGCGCGGGTGGTGCGAGGTCCGCGCGTGCCGTTCCACCAGCAGGTGCGGCACACCGAGCCGGCCCAGGAACAGCGAGGCGGACAGCCCCACCAGCGAACCACCGGCGATCAGGACGGGCACGCGATCGTCGACCTTCGACGTCATGAACTCTCTCCAGACGGGTCAAGCGGGTACCGCGCGGACTCACGACGGTCGTCCCCGGCTGCGCATCTCTATTCCCCGCCGCGACCTGCTTGACCGGATCTTCACTCGCACGACTCACGCATCGCGCGGGTTACGTCGCGGTGCGTAAGCATCGAACGCATGCGATCCACAGCGTCGGCGCCGCAGCGGGACAGCGTTCGAGTGCGCCGACCCTCGCCGCACTCGAGAGGAACGAGCACGTGACCACCCTGTACGACCGACAATCCCCGATCCCCGCCGTCGAGACGCCCCGGCTACGGGTGGTGCTGCTGCTGGACGTCCTGGACGGCCACCAGGAGCGGTTCCTGGCCGCCTACGAGCAGATCCGCCACCAGGTGGCGGACGTCCCCGGCCATGTCAGCGACCAGCTCTGCCAGTCGCTGGGCAACTCCTCGCAGTGGCTGATCACCAGCGAGTGGGAGAGCGCCGAACCGTTCCTGGACTGGGTGGAGAGCCCCGCCCACATCAAGATGGTCGAGCCGCTGCACGGCTGTGTGCGCGACACCCACTCGCTGCGCTTCGTCATCGCCCGCGAGACGCCCGAGCCCGGCACTCGCAAGCCGGCCGCCGAGCGCACCGGCCGGGCGCAGGGAGCGAGCGCCGACCCCATCCCGCACCCCCCGCTGGCCAGCGCCGGGGTGGTGCGGCACGCGCTGACCTTCACCGTGAAGCCCGGCAGCGAGCCGGAGGTGGCCAGGATCCTGGCCGGCTACCGCTCGCCCAAGGCGCGCGTGGACGGCACCACCCAGCTGCTGCGCACCTCGCTCTTCATGCACGGCAACCGAGTGGTGCGGGCCGTCGAGGTGGCCGGCGACCTGGGCAACGCGCTGCGGCACGTGGCCTCCCAGCCGGAGGTGCGGGCCGTCGAGGAGGCGGTCAACCCGTACCTGGAGGAGGCCCGCGACCTCACCGACCCGTCCTCCGCGCGGGCCTTCTTCGCCCGCGCCGCGCTGCCCGCCGCGCATCGCGTCGACCCCGAGCCCGGCCTGAGCGGCGAGCTCACCCGCCGGGCCTTCCTGCACACCGTCCGCCCGGGCTGCGGCGCGGCGGCGGCGCGGTTGCTGGCCGAGCTGGACGTACGGGCGGCCGAGGACCCGGCGCAGCCGCTGGCCGCCTCGACGCTGTTCCTCAGCCAGGACCTGCTGGTGCGGATCGTCGACCTGCGCGGGCCGCACCGGGAGACGGCCGCCGGTCCTGGCCTGCGCGAGGCGGCCGGCGAGCTGGCCCGGCTGCTGGACCTCGGCCCGGACGGGGACCTGAGCACCGAGGAGGGCGTCCGGCGCTTCCTCGCCGCCTGCGCGATGGAACCGGTCACCGACCGCCAGGCGCAGGACTCCTGACCCACCGACCGCCCGCCTGCGACTTCCCCGATCACCAGAGAGAGCGACCATGACCACTCAGCCCGCACGCATCGTGCACCTCGACGAGACGCAACCCAACCGCCGGCGCGGCGGAGACCTGCGCGCCCTGCTCACCCCGACGTCGGTGGGAGCCACCAGCGGTTTCATGGGCCTGGCGATCATCCAGCCCGGCGAGCGGATCGGCGAGCACTACCACCCGTACTCCGAGGAGTTCGTCTTCGTCGTCAGCGGATCTCTGGAGGTGGACCTCGACGGTGAGAGCCACCCGCTGCGGCCCGACCAGGGGCTGATGATCCCCCGCGAGGTCCGCCACCGCTTCCGCAACGTGGGCGCCACCGAGGCGCGGATGGTCTTCCACCTGGGGCCGCTGGCACCGCGCCCCGAGCTCGGCCACGTGGACACCGAGGAGACCATGGACGCCGACCAGCTGGGGGCGAGGGCGTGACCCGCCGGGTGGCGGTCACCGGGCTGGGCGTGGTCGCTCCCGGCGGCATAGGCGTGCGCGCCTTCTGGGATCTGCTCACCGCTGGGCAGACCGCGACCCGGGGCATCACTCTCTTCGACCCCGAGGGGTTCCGCTCGCGGATCGCCGCGGAGTGCGACTTCGACGCGGTGGCCTGCGGCCTGGACCCGGTGCGGGCCCAACGCGCCGACCGCTACGTGCAGTTCGCGCTGGCGGCGGCCGCCGAGGCGGTCCGCGACTCGGGGCTCGACCTCGCGTTGCAGGACCCGTGGCGGGTCGGCGTGTCGCTGGGCTCGGCCGTCGGCGGGACCACCCGCCTGGAGCACGACTATGTGGCGGTCAGCGCGGCGGGCGACCGCTGGGACGTGGACGCGCGCGGCGCCGGGCCGCATCTGCACCGGGCCTTCTCGCCCAGCGCGCTGGCCTCCGAGGTGGCCGAGGCGGTCGGCGCGCACGGACCGGTGCAGACCGTCTCCACCGGCTGCACCTCCGGACTCGACGCGGTCGGCCACGCCTTCCACGCCATCGAGGACGGCAAGGCGGACATCATCGTCGCCGGGGCCGCGGACTCGCCGATCTCGCCGATCACGGTGGCCTGCTTCGACGCGATCAAGGCGACCTCGACGCGCAACGACGACCCGGCGCACGCCTCGCGCCCCTTCGACGCCGAGCGCGACGGCTTTGTGCTCGGCGAGGGCGCGGCCGTGCTGGTGCTGGAGGAGTTGGAGCACGCGCGCGCCCGCGGCGCCCGGATCTACTGCGAGATCCGCGGCTTCGCGACCTTCGGCAACGCCTACCACATGACCGGCCTGACCACCGAGGGCCGGGAGATGTCGGAGGCGATCGACCGGGCCCTCGAGCAGGCCAGGCTCGATCCCAGCGCGGTGGACTACGTCAACGCGCACGGCTCGGGCACCAAGCAGAACGACCGGCACGAGACGGCGGCCGTCAAACGCTCGCTCGGCGCCCATGCGTTCGAGGTGCCGATGAGCTCGATCAAGTCCATGGTCGGCCACTCGCTCGGCGCCATCGGGGCGATCGAACTGGTGGCCTGCGCACTGGCGTTGGCCAACGGCGTGGTGCCGCCGACGGCGAACTACGACACCCCCGATCCGGACTGCGACCTCGACTACGTGCCGCGCACCGCGCGCAGCGCGAAGCTGCGGACCGTGCTCTCGGTCGGCAGCGGCTTCGGCGGTTTCCAGTCCGCGGTGGTACTGGCGCTAGAGGACGGGAGAACAACATGAAGCCGAAACAGCAGCCGGCGCACCGGCGGGCGGTGGTCACCGGTCTGGGGGTGGTCGCCCCGAACGGCGTGGGGACCGACGCCTTCTGGAAGGCCGTGCAGCAGGGCCGGACGGTGCTTGGCCCGGTCTCCCGCGAGGGCTGCACCGAGCTGCCGCTGCGGGTAGCCGGCGAGGTGGACGAGTTCGATCCGGCCGGGCTGATCGAGAGCCGGTTCCTGGTGCAGACCGACCGCTTCACGCACTTCGCGATGGCCGCGGCCGATCTGGCCCTGGCCGACGCCCAGTTGGCCGCCGACCCGAAGGCGCCGTTCGCGATCGGCGTGGTGACCGCGGCCGGCTCCGGCGGCGGCGAGTTCGGCCAGACCGAGCTGCAGCAACTCTGGGGCCAGGGGCCGCACTTCGTGGGCCCGTACCAGTCGATCGCCTGGTTCTACGCGGCCAGCACCGGTCAGATCTCGATCCGCGGCGGCTTCCAGGGACCGTGCGGGGTGCTGGCCAACGACGAGGCGGGCGGGCTCGACGTCTTCGCGCAGGCCTGCCGCACGATCCGGCGCGGCACCGACGCGATGGTGGCCGGCGCCACCGAGGCACCGCTGGCGCCGTACTCGGTGGTCTGCCAGCTCGGCTACCCGCGAGCTCAGCCTGGCCGCGGACCCGACGCGGGCCTACCTGCCGTTCACCGAGGACGCCTGCGGCTTCTCCCCCGCCGAGGGCGGCGCGATGTTCGTCCTGGAGGAGCAGGAGGCGGCGCGCCGGCGCGGGGCCAAGGCGCGGGCGGTGGTGGCCGGCCACGCCGCCACCTTCACCGGCACCGGGGACTGGCAGCGCTCCCGGCAGGGGCTGGCGCGGGCGATCCACGAGGCACTGGCGGAGGCCGGCTGCTCGGCCCAGGACGTCGACGTGGTCTTCGCCGACGCGCTGGGCGTGCCGGCGGCGGACCAGGCCGAGGCGCTGGCGATCGCCGACGCGCTGGGCCAGCACGCCGCCGACGTCCCGGTGACCGCGCCCAAGACCGGGTACGGCCGGGCCTACTCCGCGGCCTCGTCGCTGGACGTGGCCACGGCGGTGCTCGCCCTGGAGCACGGCGTGGTGCCCCCCACCCCCAATGTCACCGAGGTGCGCCACGACCTCGACCTCGTCACCGGGCACCCCCGCCAGATCCCGCTGCGCACCGCGCTGGTGCTCAGCCGGGGCCTGATGGGCTGCAACTCGGCGCTGGTGCTGCGGCGCGCCCCGGACGAACGGGCGTGACCCGCGCGGTCCGCGCCCCCATCCACAAAGGAGACACCCAGATGAACGGCCCTGTGACCTTCGAAGACCTCGCCTCCCTGATGAAGGCTCGGGCGGGCCTTTCGGTGGACCCGTGGGAGATGGAGAGCCACCCCGAGTCGGCCTTCGTCGACTACGGCCTCGACTCGCTCGGCCTGCTCGGCATCGTGTCCGAGCTGGAGAACCGGTTCGGTCTGTCGATCGGCAACGACCCGGAGACCTGCAAGACCCCGCACGAGTTCCTCGACCTCGTCAACCCGCAACTCACCTCTGGAGCCTGACATGACCGGACACACCGACAACCAGATCACCATCTCGGCGCCCGTGGACCTCACCTGGGAGCTCACCAACGACCTCGAACGCTGGCCGCAGCTGTTCAGCGAGTACGCCTCGGTCGAGGTGCTGGAGCGCGACGGGGACCGGGTCACCTTCCGGCTGACCATGCACCCGGACGAGCAGGGCAAGGTCTGGAGCTGGGTGTCCGAACGGGAGGCCGACCGGCAGTCGCTGACGGTCGAGGCGCGCCGCGTGGAGACCGGCCCGTTCGAGCACATGAGCATCCGCTGGGAGTACCACGAGGTCCCGGGCGGCACGTCGATGCGCTGGATCCAGGACTTCCGGATGAAGCCCACCGCGCCGGTCGACGACGCCGGGATGACCGAGCACATCAACCGCAACTCGCGGATCCAGATGGAGCTGATCCGCGACAAGGTGGAGCAGCACGCCAAGGAGACCCCCGCGACCATGCCGCGCTGAGCCGGCCGCCGTGCGGGCCCGCCCGGGCCCGCACGTTCTCCTCTGTATGCACGAAGGGATGTCAGATATGCACCGCGCGCTCATCGTCGCCCGGATGCGGCCCGACACCGCCTCGGAGATCGCCGACACCTTCGCGGCCTCCGACAGCGGGGAGCTGCCCCACCTGATCGGGGTCACCGGCCGCAGCCTCTTCCAGTTCGGCGACCTCTACCTGCACCTGATCGAAGCCGAGCGCCCGCCGGGCCCCGCGGTCGCCAAGCTGGCCGGCCATCCGGAGTTCCGCGACGTCAGCGAGCGCCTGGCCGCGTTCGTGCAGGCCTACGACCCGGCCACCTGGCGCGAGCCGAAGGACGCGATGGCCCGCGAGTTCTACCGCTGGGAGCGCGGCAGCGCCAACTGACCGCCGCCACCGACGCCGTATGGCCCGCCACCGACTCCCCGGTGGCGGGCCATACGGCGTTGGCGGCTCCCCGCCCTACCCGACGACGGCCTCGAAGGCGTGCAGGTAGGCGTTGACCGGGCGGACCTCACCGACCGTCAGACCGGCCTCGGTCATCAGGGCGATCAGGCTGTCCTTGGAGTGCTTGGCGCCGCCGACGTTGAGCAGCAGCAGCAGGTCCATGGCGGTGGTGAAGCGCATCGAGGGACTGTCGTCGATGAGGTTCTCCACCACCATCACCCGGGCGCCGGGCCGCGCGGACTCCACGATGTTGCGCAGGGTCTTGCGGGTGCTGGCGTCGTCCCATTCCAGGATGTTCTTGATGACGTAGAGGTCGGCCCGGACCGGGACGGCCGTTCGGCAGTCGCCCGGGACGAGCTGGACGCGCGGGGCCAGCGGGCCGCCCTCGCGCAGCCGCGGGTCGGCGTTGGCGACCACCTTGGGGAGGTCGAGCAGGGTGCCGAGCAGGGCTTCGTCCTTCTCCAGCAGGCTGGCCAGCACATGCCCCTGGCCGCCGCCGATGTCCACCACACTGGAGACGCCGGCCAGGTCGACGTAGTCGGCGAGGTCCTGGGCGGACTGCCGGCTGGAGTGCGTCATGGCCTGGTCGAAGACCCGGGCCGAGTCCCCCGCGTCGGAGTGCAGGTAGTCGAAGAAGCCCTTGCCGTAGAGGCCGGCGAAGACGTCCTTGCCCGAGCGGACCGCCTCGTCCAGCAGTGGCCAGGCCTCCCAGGTCCACGGCTCGGTGCACCACAGGGAGATGTAGCGCAGGCTGTCGGGCGAATCCTCGCGCAGCAGCCGGGACATCTCGGTGTGGGTGTAGCGGCCGTCGCCGGTCTCGGCGAAGACGCCGTAGCAGGACAGCGCCCGCAGCAGCCGGTGCAGCGGCTGCGGGGCGATGTCCAGCTCGGCGGCCAGCTCCTCGGCGCTGGCCGGGCTGTCGCCCAGGGTGTCGGCGATCCGCAGCCGCGCGGCCGCGCGGACGGCGGCCGCCACAGCGGCGCCGAAGACGAGTTCGCGCAGCCGCATGGCGGGGGGCGGTGCACCGACGGGGGTGGGCGCGGTAGTGGAGGGAGTGGTGGAGGGGGTGGTGGTGGTGGTGGAGGGTGCGGTGATCATGAAGGCCGTCTTTCTCCTGGGAAGGGGGGAATGCGGACGGTGAAGACCGCCCGGCCGCCCGGGCGGGCGACCGGGCGGCCGGCGAGCGGACGCTCAGCAGTGGCCCGCCGGTTCGGAGACCCGGCAGTCGTTGGCGGCGAAGGCCTCGCCGAGCACGGTGTCCCGGTCGGCCAGGTCGGCCGGTCCGTTGTCGAGGGCGGTGTTGTCCCGGACGGTGACGCCGGTGCTGGCGCCGCCCACGAAGCTGCGGAAGAGCACGATCCCGCCGGACATCGGCGAGGCGCCGACGTTGTCCCGGACCTCGTTGCCCGTCACCAGGGTGTCCTCCACGCCGGTCAGCACGACGCCGACGCCCTGCACGTACGGCAGGGTGGAGGTGGCCGGGCAGTACTTGTTGTTGCCCTCCACCTGGTTGTCGCGCACGCTCAGGGCGCCGGCCCGCGGCCGCCCGTCGTCGCCCACCACGAACACCCCGCCGCAGTTGCCGCTGATGGTGTTGCGCTCGACGGTGAGGTCGCGCACCCGCCGGACCACCACGCCCATCCGGTTGTCGGAGAGGTCGTTGCCGGCGATCACGGCGCCCTGGGTGTCGAGCGCCCCGCCCTTGCCGTAGGCGATGTTGGCCAGGAAGACGCCGGCCTGACCGTTGCGCCGGGCGGTGTTGTCCACCAGTCGGCCGCGGGTGGACTTCTCCTGGGCGATGCCCTCCTCGCCGTTGTCCTGCGCCAGCACGTCGCGCACGGTCATCCGGTCGGTCTCCGAGCCCGAGATGCCGTTCTTGGGGAAGCCGGAGACGGTGAGCGACTCGATCCGGACGTCCGTCACCGGGTGGCCCGCCGTTCCGGTGACGCAGATCCCGTGGCCGGCGGCGGCGCAGGCGTTGGCGGGCGCGTTGGCGGGCGCGTTGGCGGGCGCGTTGGCGGAGGGCTGCGCGGCCGGCGAGACCACGCTGTGGCGGCCGACCCCGCGCAGGGTCAGTCCGGAGACGGTGATGTCGACGCTTCCGTCGAAGGTGCCCGGGCCCAGCAGGATCGTGTCCCCCGGGCTCGCACTGTCGACGGCCGCCTGGATCGACTCGCCCGGACTGACCAGATGCCACCTCCCCGCCGCGTGGGCGGTGGCGTGCGCGGGCGGTGCCACCCCCAGTGCCAGAACGATTCCGCCGGCCATGCTCGCCAGGTGAAGAGCCCGTGCTCTGGGCATACGTGCCAACCTGCTTTCCAGGATCCGCGGCACCGCGGTCAACGCGCCGATCGCGTACGCGTCCGCCGAATCGACGCTATGGGCCGTCAGCACCGCCCGCCACTCGTGGTCCGCCGCCCGGGTGGCCGGCGGGCCGGGGTGGATCCGCTCCCGGCCCGCCCGGTGTGTCAGAACGGCTTGGTGGGAAGGTACTTGCCGTCCAGGGTGATCACGGCGCGGTGGCCGCCGTCCGGGTCCTCGACCTTCTTCACGTCCAGCTTGAAGTTGATCGCACTGATGATGCCGTCACCGAACTCCTCGTGCACCAGGGCCTTCAGGGTGGTCCCGTAGACCTGGAGCATCTCGTAGAAGCGGTAGATGGTCGGGTCGGTGGGGATGCCGCCGGGGATGCTGCCGCGCACCGGGATGGTCTGCAGCAGCAGGGCGGCGTCCTCGTCCAGGCCGAGCAGCTCGGCCACGGCCTTGGCCGCGTCGGCGGGCAGCGGGTGCTGCCCGAGCACGGCGGCGGTGACGAAGGCCGGCGAGAGTCCGGCGGCGGCGGCCAGCTCCTTCCAGCTGAGGTCCTTGCGGGTCTTGGCCTCGATGGCCTGGATGGCGAGCTGCTGACGGGCCTGCGGGTCGGTCTGTGCGTGGATCACGGGGTGGGTCCTTTCGTGGAACGGGAGTTGGCGGGTTCGAGAGTACGAGGTGGTCAGTTGGCGGCACGGTCGGTTGGCGGCGCGGCCGGTTGGCGGCGCGGCCGGTTGGCGGCTTGGTCAGTCGGCGGCGACGAGTTCGGCGAAACGTCCGCTGGCCGCGTCGAGTTCGGCGACGGCGCCGGAGCCGATGTCGTAGACCCAGCCGTGCAGGGTGAGTCGGCGGGTGGCCAGCGCCCGGGCGACCGACGGGTGGGTCCGCAGGTTCGCCAGCTGGTCGAGGACGTTCTCGCGGACCAGCGCGGCGACCGTGCCGGTTGCCGAGGGCGCAACGGTCGCGTGGCGCAACCAACCGGCGACGGCAGGCAGTTCGGACAGGTCGCCGCCGCCGGCCAGCGCCGTCATCGCACCGCAGGCGGAGTGCCCGCAGACGATCACATCGGCGACTTCGAGGACGCTCACCGCGTACTCGATGCTCGCCGCGACACCGTCCGCGCCCGGCCCGTACGGCGGCACCAGATTGCCCGCCGTCCGGATGACGAACAGCTCACCCGGCTCGCGCTGGGTGATCAGCTCCGGCACCACCCTGGCATCCGAGCAGCCGATGAACAGCGCGTTCGGCCGATGGGTGGTGGCGAGCCGCTCGAAGAGCGCCGCGCGGGCCGGGTACACGTCGCGCCTGAAGCGTTGGATTCCTGCTGCGAGCTCCTGCATGGGGTCACTCCCTGCCGTTCGGGTCGGCCGTTCGGTCGATGGCTCCACTGTGCATGAGCTGGGGCTATAGCGTCCAAGTCGTGGTGTGGATGGAAATCATTGGTGCTGCCTATAGTGGTGGGCATGGAACTGCGCCACCTCCGGTATCTGCTCGCCGTGGCCGAGCACGCCAACTTCACCCGCGCCGCGCAGGCACTGCACGTCTCGCAGCCGACGCTGTCGCAGCAGATCAAGCAGTTGGAGCAGGCCCTGCGGGTGCAGCTGCTGGACCGCTCGGGCCGCGCCGTGCGGCTGACCGACGCCGGCGAGGCCTTCGCCCGGTACGCCCGGCGCGCCCTGCAGGAGCTGGCGGCGGCCGAGCGCGCGGTGCTGGACGTCCGGGACCTCTCGCAGGGCACCCTGCGGCTGGCCATGACGCCGACCTTCACCGCCTACCTGATCGGCCCGCTGGCCGCCGAGTTCCATCAACAGCACCCGGGAATCTCCCTGGAGATCCGTGAGTTGACGCAGGATCAGATCGAGTCGGCGCTGCTGGGCGACGAGCTCGACCTGGGCATCGCCTTCGACGGGGCGCACCGGCCGGGTATCGCGGCCAGGGCGCTGTTCACCGAGACCCTCGGCCTGGTCGTCGGCCGCGCCCACCCCTGCGCGGGCCGCCGCGAGCCGCTCCCGGTCGACGACCTGGGCGGTCACCGACTCGCGCTGCTCAGCAGCGACTTCGCCACCCGCCGGCATATCGACGACTACTTCGCCGAGCACGGGGTGCGACCGCGCGTCGCCGTCGAGGCCAACTCGATCAGCGCGCTGGTGGAGATCGTCGGGCGCGGCGCGCTGGCCACCGTGCTGCCCGAAGCGATCGCCCGCGAGCAGCCAGGACTGCACCTCGTGGCCGTCCAACCCCCGCTCCCCGCACGGACGGTGGCGCTGCTGCGGCGGGAGGCCGGCTACCGCAGCGCCGCCGCGCAGGCCTTCACCGCGCTGGCGACGCGGACGGCCGGGGAGGCTACCGGGTAGTCGCCGCCGCCCGCTGCCACGCCGCCTCGCGCAGCAGCCGCAGGCCGTTGAGGCCGACGATGACGGTGGAGCCCTCGTGGCCGAGGACGCCCAGCGGCAGCGGCAGCCGGCCGGCCAGGTCCCAGACGATCAGCCCGCAGATGAACACCGAGGCGATGGCCAGGTTCTGCACCACCAGTCGGCGGGCGCTCCGGGAGAGCGCCACCACCGTGGGCACGGTGGCGAGTTCGTCGCGCACGATGACGGCGTCGGCGGTCTCCAAGGCGAGGTCGGAGCCGGCCCGGCCCATCGCGATACCGGTGTGGGCGGCGGCCAGCGCCGGGGCGTCGTTGACCCCGTCGCCGATCAGCAGAACCCGGCGCCCGGCGCGCTCCTGCTCCTGGACGGCGGCGACCTTGTCCTGCGGCAGCAGCCCGGCGCGAACGTCGGACAGGCCGACTTCCGCCGCCAGGCAGGTGGCGGCGCGAGCGTTGTCCCCGGTGAGCAGCATCGGCGCGGAGCCGGTGAGGGCGGCCAGGGCGGCGACGGTGGCGGCGGCGCCGGGGCGCAGGCGGTCGGCGATGCCGAGGACGCCGACCGGTCGGCCGTCCAGCTCGACGACGACGGCGGTGCGCCCGCCCTCCTCCAACTCCCGGACCAGGTCGTGGGGCTGGTCGTGCGGCTCGTCGTGGGGCTGGTCCAGCAGGCGGGTCGGGGCTCCGACCGCGACGACCCGGCCGCCGACGGTGGCGGTGACGCCGACGCCGGGGGTGGAGCCGAAGTCCTCGGCCGCGGCCAGTACCAGGCCGCGGGTGCGGGCCGCGTCCACAATCGCGCGGGCCAGCGGGTGCTCGCTGGGATGCTCGACAGCGGCCGCGAGAGCAAGGAGGGCGTCCTCGCTCAGCCCGCCGCCCGGCAGCGGACGGACTTCGGTGACCCGCGGGGTGCCCTCGGTGAGCGTGCCGGTCTTGTCCAGCGCGACGGCGTCGACCTGCCCGAGCCGCTCCATCACCACGGCGGACTTCACCAGCACACCGTGCCGACCGGCGTTGGCGATCGCGGACAGCAGCGGCGGCATGGTGGCCAGCACCACGGCGCACGGCGAGGCGACGATCATGAACGTCATCGCCCGCAGCAGCGCGGTGGTCACGTCGGCGCCGAAGGCGAGCGGGATCGCGAACACCGCCAGGGTCGCCGCCACCATGCCGAGCGAGTAGCGCTGCTCGACCTTCTCGATGAACAGCTGCGTGGGCGCCTTGGTCTCGGACGCCTCCTCCACCATGGCCACGATCCGGGCGATCACCGAGTCGGCGGCGTCCCGCTCGACCACGATCCGCAGCGCGCCGGTGCCGTTCAGCGTTCCGGCGAAGACCTCGTCGCCGACCCCCTTGGCCACCGGCAGCGGCTCGCCGGTGATGGTGGCCTGGTCCACCTCGCTGGCGCCGTCCAGCACCCGGCCGTCGGCGCCGACCCGCTCGCCGGGGCGGATCAGCACGGTGTCGCCGACCGCGAGGTCCTCGGTGGCCACCGTCTCCTCGCTCCCGTCGGCTGCCAGGCGGGTCGCGGTGGTGGGCGCCAGGTCCAGCAGGCCGCGCACCGAGTCGGCGGTGCGGGCGGTGGCCAGCGCCTCCAGCGCTCCCGAGGTGGCGAAGATGACGATCAGCAGCGCTCCGTCCATCACCTGCCCGATCGCGGCGGCCCCGATCGCGGCGACGATCATCAGCAGGTCGACGTCGAGCGTCCGCTCGCGCAGCGCCCGCACCCCCGCGAGGGCCGGCTCCCAGCCGCCCGCGAGATAGGCGAGCGCGTACAGCGGCCCCCAGCTCCAGCTCGGCGCGCCGGTCAGCTGCAGCGGCAGCGCGAGCAGGAACAGCACCAGCGCGGCGGCGGCCCAGCGGGCCTCCACCAGCGCGAACACCCGGGTGCGGCGGCGCGGCGCGGCGGGCACGGGGCCGGGTGCGGCAACGGCCTCGGGGCGCTGGACGACGACAGAAGGCATGGCGGGACGACCCTTCACGGGCATGGGGACAAGCGGCACCCACTACCGTACAGGAACATCTGAACAGGTCTTCATATGTGATCGGTAAGATGGTCGCCATGGGCCACGGAGTCGAAGCCAAGAACAGCGCCACCACCCGCGAACGGCTGGACACCGTGGGGGCCGCCGACGTCGCCGCCACCCTGCAGGCCCTGGCCACACCCTCCCGGCTGCGCATCCTGGCCCGGCTCAACGAAGGCCCGTGCTCGGTCGGCGACCTCGCACTGGCCGTCGACATGGAGCCGTCCGCCTGCTCGCACCAACTGCGGCTGCTACGCAACCTGGGCCTGGTGAGCGGCGAGCGGCGCGGACGCTCGATCGTCTACGCGCTGTACGACCACCACGTCGCCGAGCTGCTCGACCAGGCGCTCTTCCACGTCGAGCACCTGCGACTCGGCCTGCACGACGCGCCCGTGGGCCGCTGACTCACCCACCCGGCGCTCAGGGGCGGCAGAACAGCTCCGGCAGGCGGGTGGCGATCCACGGGCGGCGGCCCCAGGCGAGGATCCGGCCGGCCGCGACCTCGCGCCACGTTCCGGAGCGGCCGTAGCCGACCAGCAGGAAGGCCGCCGGATCCGCCCAGAGCCGGCAGTCCACCGACTCGCGCCGCCCGGCCCGCGCGACGGTCGCCGCACCGCGGCTGAGCCGGACCACCAGGCCCGGCGAGCGCGTGCCGCGCCAGTGGATCCGGTACGACAGCTCGGCCTGCCGCCCGGCGTCGGTGAGCATCAGCGGGAGCATCTGCACGAAGACCTCGTCCGCGACCACGGCGGCCTCCGCGCGCTCGATCCGCCACGGCTCCCCCGTCGCGCGGGCGATGTCCAGGCCGTGCACCAGCACCTCGCCGAGCGCCAGCGCGGTGAGCGTGTCCGGTGTGCGGGTCACGCCGAGCCCGTACCAAGGGGTCTCCAGCGCAGCGGCGGGGTCGAGTCGGGCGGTCGCGGCCAGGAAGGCTCCGATGCCGGACTCGACCATCTCGATCGCTTCCGACAGCGACCGCCCGGCGCCGTCGAACTCGGCTATCAGCGTGCCGTTCACGCCGGCCAGCCGGGTGTGGAAGTCCGGCTCGTCCGACACATAGCGGGCGAACTGCCCGCTGGTGCCGCCCGCGGCCTCGCCGAAGCCGAGGAAGACATGCGCCAGGTGCACCACGACATCGGCCACCCGCCAGTCCGAGTCGCCCACCTGCGCGTCCGGGTCAGCGGCACGTACCAGCCGGACCAACCTGCCCCCCACGGCCGCCAGTGCCCGACGAGCCGCCTCACGGTCCTGCCGATCCATCGCACGCCTCCGGCCACCAGCACCCACAGGCAGCGGAGCCCCCGCCACCCGACCACGCTCGGAGCCCACCGGCCAGCCGGAGCGTCGCCAGATCCTAGAAGCGCGCAGCCGCCCCGTCCACCCTTTCCGCTCCTCCGCGTCGGGGCTAGCGGCCCAGGGCGCCGCGGATGTAGGCCGCCTGGCCGGCGTGCTGCAGGTCGTCGGTGAGGACGCTGACCAGGCGGACGCCCAGGGTTACGGGCGGGCTCCAGCTCTCGTCGACGATGCGGTTGAGGGCCGTGCCGTTGAGACCGCTCAGGTAGTCGACGGTGTGGGCGTGGACCGCGTCGTAGTAGCCGGTGAGCAGGGACGGCGGGTCGACGCGGAAAGCGCCGACCTGGCGGCTGGTGTGGCCGTAGCCGGTGGCGCCGGGCGGGAAGGGGAGCTGGAACCGGTCGGCCCAGCGCTGCGCCGTCCAGATCTGCTCGGTGCCCGCGACCTCGGCGACATGGTCGTCCTGAACCCGCGTCAGGTGCCAGACCAGCCAGCCGATCGAGTTGGCCCGGCTGTCCAGCCGGGTGGCCGCTTCATCGGCGGTCAGGCCGTCCACCACCTCGTGGACGACCTCCTGGACCCGGCCGAACGCGTCCAGCAGCAGGTCGGCGATGTTCATTGGCTCAGGCTAGTCCGGGAGGGCCGGGTACGGCATCCGCTGGGGCCGCCGCCCACCGTCCCGCGCGCGCGGGTGAAGGGGGGCGTGAGCAGGCCTGTTCGCGCCCCGGGGGGCCTGGTGGGCTCGCATCCCGGTGGCCCGCACGCTCGTTGAACGGGGCATGGACGAGCTTCACGAGCCGTGGGACCCGGCCGGCGCCGCGGGCACCGGCTGGCCACCGATGCCCGGACCGACGACCGGACCGACGACCGGCCCGACGCCGGCGCCCTGGCCCATCGCCATGCCGATCACGCCGCTGCCGCGAACGCTGACCCATCCGGCGCCGATCGTGAGCCCGCTGCGCCGGCGCGCGAAGCGCTGGGGTGTGCCCGCGGTGCTGGGCGTGGCGGCACTGGCGGCGCTGCTGTCGACCTGCGGGCCGGGCGGGCCCGATCCGCAGGGGGCCACGTTGGTGCGGGCCACGCCCTCGCCGGGCGGACCGGCGTCCGCGTCGCCGTCGGCTTCGGGTTCGGCTTCGGCTTCGGGTTCGGTCAGCGCGGTCCAGCACCTCAGGACGCTGGGCGGCAGCCCGTCACCGGGTCCGGACGCGAGCGCGGTGGCCTCGGAGGCGGCGACCTCGGCGCGGCGCGGCGGCTCCAGGTCACCGGCAGCTCGGCGACACACCGACCCACCGAGCCCCAGGAGCAACGGCGGCGGGTCGGCGCCGGGGAACGGGAGTCAGGACACGGCCGGCGGCGGGTCGGCGCCGAGCGCGGACCAGCCGCTGGCGCCGGAGCTCGCCGGGGCGGGGATGTGCGGGGCCGCCGAACGCTACGGCCAGTGGGCGGCGGGCTCAGGGCAGGGAAGCCTGTGCCGGGAGGTCTACGGGGGCTGACCGTGACCCGGCGGTTTGGCCCGGTCACTGGGGGCCGGGAGGGCGGCCGCCGCCGCGTGGGAAGATCGTCACCCCGACACCGCCCGGACCGCGCGGTCGTCGTAGCCATCCGCCTTGTCACCCAGGAGCAGCTGTGACCAAGCAGCCCGGCCTGCAGCAGCGCATCGCCGACACCATCCGCCCGGCGATGCTCGCCGGCCTCCAGGACATCGCGCTGCACGGAGCCGCCGGCCACCAACGCATCAACGAGTGGGCGGACTGGATCGCGGGGGCGGTGGCCTTCCAGGTGGCGGACCCGCTCGCTGCCGAGCGGGACGCCTTCGCGGACCGGGTGGACACGCTGTCGGCCGTCGCCAAGCGCCACAAGGAGGCGTACCGGGAGGCGGCCGCGGACGTCCAGCGGTTGGAGGCCCGAGTCGCCGAGCTGGAGGCCGAGTTGAAGAGCTCCCAGCCGGCGGGCGCGGCAGACGAAGCGGTAGAGGCGGACGGGGCGGACGAGTAGCGCTGGTTCGGAAGATCGGAATATTGAAGGATCAACATCTGTTCTTCCGTACCATCGAGAAGAGTCCCGGGAACGGCTTCCTAAGGAGAGTCCGATGCCCGCAGTCACCGTCCAGAACATCCTCGCCCTCCCCCGCATCGCCCTCCCCGAAGGCGTCCCGCTGACCCAGCGCCCGGTCCGGTCGGTGACCACCGCGCCCAGCGGCTTCGAGGGTGAGGGCTTCCCCGTCCGGCGGGCCTTCGCCGGTGTCAGTACGCGCGACCTCGACCCCTTCGTCCACCTGGACCAGATGGGCGAGGTCGAATACGCGCCCGGTGAGGCCAAAGGCACCCCGTGGCACCCGCACCGCGGTTTCGAGACCGTCACCTACATGATCGACGGCATCTTCGAGCACGCCGACTCCAACGGTGGCGGCGGTGTCATCACCAACGGCGACACCCAGTGGATGACCGCCGGCAGCGGGATCCTGCACATCGAGGCGCCGCCGGAGCACCTGGTGGTCTCCGGCGGCCTCTTCCACGGCATCCAGCTCTGGGTGAACCTGCCCAGTGCCAACAAGTGGAACCCGCCGCGCTACCAGAGCATCGAGGGCCGCGAGGCCGTCCTGCTCGCCTCCGCGGACGGCGGCGCGCTGATCCGCCTGATCGCCGGGGAGGTCGCCGGCCACACCGGGCCGGGGTCCACCTTCACCCCGATCACGATGATCCACGCCACCGTCAGCGCCGGAGCGGAACTGACCCTGCCGTGGCGGACGGACTTCAACGCGCTGGTCTACGTGCTCGCGGGCCGGGGCACGGTGGGCGCCGAGGCACGGCCCGTCCGCAGCGGGCAGCTGGCCCTGTTCGGACCGGGCGACCTGCTGACCGCGGCCGCCGCTCCGCAGCAGGACGGCCACTCCCCGGAGCTGGAGCTGCTGGTGCTCGGCGGGCGGCCGATCGGCGAACCGGTCGCGCACTACGGTCCGTTCGTGATGAACACCGAGGCCGAACTCCGGCAGGCGGTCGAGGACTACCAGGCCGGCCGGCTCGGCGTCATCCCCGCCGTGCAGCTGCCGCACGCGGCGCCGGGGGACGCGCCCGACCGGCCCTGAGTCCGACCGGCCCTGAGCCTCCCGGACGGCTACCGGACGGGAGCGGTCCGGGAGAGGATGGCAGCATGCAGATCAGGATCGAGGCGTCCGACCTGCCGGGCCGCAGCTGCGCCGGCGGCCCGGACTTCCCCGGCTACGACAACATCCATGTCGCGGTCCAGCGCCGTGAGAAGCCCGCAGAGCTGCTGGGCCTGCAGCCCGGTGACGCCGCGTCAGCGAGCTGGACGCTGGACTGCACCGTGCTGCCCAGCCCGTCCGGGGTCGACCTGCGGGGCCCGTACGTCCAGGGGCGCCCGGGCGGGCGGTTCATCTATCTCTCGTGGGGCACGGTCGACGCCGACGGCGGCTTCAGGATGTTCCGGCGCGCCAAACTGCTGCTGAACGCCATCGACCCCGCTGTCCTGACAGCCGCGCTGCGCACCGGCGTGCTGGTCGCCGCACTCGGCCTCACCGACGGCAAGGGGCACCCGCTCTGCGCGAGCATCCGACCGCCGCTCGTCCGGTGGAGCGCCGAAGCCCCGGCGCAGTAGCGGCTGCGGGACGGTTGCTCAGCCCTGGGTGACCAACTGGTCGGCGAGCTTGGCCAGTCGGCGCAGCGAGCGCTCCTCGTGGACCGGCTGGGCACTCGGGGCGATGTCGCCGCCGTCGTAGTACTCGCCGTTGGTCAGCCGGAAGCCGGGGTCGCAGAGCCGCACGACGGCGGCCGCGCCCTCGGCGGCCGGCGCGCCCACGCGTCCGTACAGCGGCAGCAGCGCGGTGTCGCACAGGCCCGGGTTGACGCTGACGGCGGTGATGCCGCTGTCGGCCGGGGCCATGTCGCGGGTGGCCATGGTGAGTGCCAGCTGCGACTGCGCATAGGCGGCTACCCGGGAGTACTTCTTGACCCGGTGCGGGTCGTTCCAGTTCATCGCGGCGGTGCGGTGCAGGGCGGAGGAGACGTTGATGATCCGGGCCGCGCCGGCGGCCGAGAGCGGGGCCCGCAGCAGCTTGGCGAGCAGGTGCGCGGCCAGGAAGTTGACCTGGAGCGAGACCTCGTTGCCGTCCTTGGTGAGCGTGCAGCGCTCCGGTGCCATGATCGCGGCGTTGTTGACCAGCAGGTCCAGGGTCGGGAACGCCGCGGTGACGGTGCCCGCCAGCACCGCGACCTCGGCGAAGTCGGTGAAGTCGGCGGCGATCATCCGGAGTTGGTCGCGGGAGGCGCCGGCGGCGACCAGCCGGTCGACGGCTTCCTCGCCCTCGGAGCCGGTCCGGGCGTGCACGATGACGGTGGCGCCGCCTTCGGCGAGCAACCGGGCGGTCTCCCAGCCGATGCCGGAAGAGGCACCGGTGACCAGGGCGACGGGGGACGGCAGAACTGCGGACATGACGTATCCAGGGTTGCCAGGCACCCCGGTGTGCCGGGGCGCGGACGTGCGCGCACCGGGGGGACCGGGAATGCGGGAGTGACGTGCGGGAGTGACCTGCGGTAGTGACCTGTGGGAGGTGCTACCGGGAGAACCGGGCGGCGGCGAGGACCGCGACAACGCCCAGCGCCCGCGGATGCGGGGGGCGGTCGTGGTGGCGCTCGGAGCGGTTCATACGGTCCATCCAAGTCCACCCGGATCGCGGCCGCAAGGCGCCTCGGACCGCTCTGACGAATCCTTGATACCGCGTCAACAGCCATCGCTTCCGATCCCTCGAACGAGGTCCCGAGGCACAGCACACGGAGACCGGAAGATCAGGTGTATCGCCGCCGAGGCCGGGCAGGCGACTCTCGCGGTGTCGGCCTTCACCGAAAGGACCTGTCATGGCCGACCTCGAACAACCGGAATCGCAGCCTCCCTCCAGACTCACCCCGACCCGGCCGGCCGCGGCGGCGTCGCCGGCCACCGCCGACCCGGGTGCCCTGGGCCTGGCGGCCTTCGCGATGACCACCTTCGTGCTGAGCTGCTTCAACGCCGGGTTGATCAACGTCTCCGTCGAGCGCGTCGTGCTTCCGTTGGCCCTGTTCTACGGCGGCCTCGTGCAGCTGCTCGCCGGTATGTGGGAGTTCCGCCGCGGCAACACCTTCGCCGCCACCGCCTTCTCCTCCTTCGGAGCGTTCTGGCTCTCCTTCGCGGCCTACGTCGGAGTGGTCGCGCCCAGGCTGGGCGCAGCCCACGCGTACCAGGCCACCGGGGTCTACCTGCTCGCCTGGACCGTCTTCACCGCCTATATGACGCTGGCGGCGCTGCGGACCAGCGTCTCGGTGCTGAGCGTCTTCGTGGTGCTGACCCTCACCTTCCTCTTCCTCACCATCGGCTCCTTCGCGCAGTCGACCAATATGACCAAGGTCGGCGGGTGGGCCGGGCTGGTGACGGCGGTGGTCGCCTGGTACGCCTCGTTGGCGATCGTCACCAACGGAACCTGGAAGAGAAAGGTGCTGCCCACCGGACCGCTGACCCCGCGCTGACCCGAACCGGGCCGGACACCCCACGGACACCCCACGGACACCCCATGGAGGAGGACTTGGCATGAGTGAGCAGACCTTGTCCAACCTGCTGCACGAGAGCCGGCGCTTTCCGCCGCCGCCCGGGATGGCGGCGACGGCGAACGCCACCGCGGAGACCGTCCGGGCGGCCGCGGCGGACCGGCTGGCCTTCTGGGAGCAGCAGGCCGGGCGGCTGAGCTGGGAGCAGCCCTGGACGCAGGTGCTGGACTGGAGTGCGGCGCCGTTCGCCCGCTGGTTCGTGGGCGGGCGGCTGAACGTGGCGTACAACTGCGTGGACCGGCACGTGGCGGCCGGGCACGGCGACCGGGTCGCCTTCCACTGGGAGGGCGAGCCCGGCGACCGGCGCTCGCTGACGTACGCGGAGCTGAAGGACGAGGTCTGCCGGGCCGCCAACGCGCTGGAGGAGCTCGGCGTGGAGGCCGGCGACCGGGTCGCGCTGTACATGCCGATGATCCCGGAGACCGCCGTCGCGATGCTCGCCTGCGCCCGCCTGGGCGCCCCGCACACGGTGGTCTTCGGCGGATTCTCGGCCGAGGCACTGCGCGACCGGATCCTCGACTGCGACGCCCGGGTCGTGATCACGGCCGACGGCGGCTTCCGCAAGGGCGCCGCGGCCCCGCTGAAGCCGGCGGTGGACGAGGCGGTGGCGCAGTGCCCGGACGTGCGCACCGTGCTGGTGGTGCGGCGCACCGGCAGCGCCGTCCCGTTCACCGAGGGCCGGGACGTGTGGTGGCACGAGCTGGTGGGGCGTCAGTCCACCGAGCACGTGCCGCGCGCGTTCGACGCCGAGCACCCGCTGTACATCATGTACACCTCGGGCACCACCGCCCGGCCCAAGGGCATCCTGCACACCACCGGCGGCTATCTGACCCAGGTGGCCTGGTCGCACTGGGCGGTCTTCGACATCAAGCCCGACCGGGACGTGTTCTGGACGGCCGCCGACATCGGCTGGGTCACCGGCCACTCGTACATCGTGTACGGTCCGCTGGCGAACGGGACCACCTCGGTGATGTACGAGGGCACGCCCGACACCCCGCACCAGGGCCGCTGGTGGGAGATCGTCGAGCGCTACGGCGTCACCGTGCTGTACTGCGCGCCGACCGCGATCCGCACCTTCATGAAGTGGGGCGAGCAGTTCCCCGCCCGCTTCGACCTCTCCAGCCTGCGGATCCTCGGCTCGGTCGGCGAGCCGATCAATCCCGAGGCCTGGGTCTGGTACCGGCACACCATCGGCGGCGACCGCTGCCCGGTGGTGGACACCTGGTGGCAGACCGAGACCGGCGCCCAGATGCTCAGCCCGCTGCCCGCCCTGAGCACCTGCAAACCGGGCTCGGCGCTCGGGCCGCTGCCCGGCGTCAGCGCCGAGGTGGTGGACGACGAGGGCCGCCCGGTACCGGCCGGCTCCGGCGGCTACCTGGTGCTCACCGAACCATGGCCGGCGATGCTGCGGACCATCTGGGGCGACGAGCAGCGCTACCGCGACACCTACTGGTCACGCTTCCCGGGCGTCTACTTCGCCGGGGACGGTGCCAAGAAGGACGAGGACGGCGACATCTGGCTGCTCGGCCGCGTCGACGATGTGATGAACGTGTCCGGGCACCGGATCTCCACCACCGAGGTGGAGTCCGCGCTGGTCTCCCACCCGAGCGTGGCCGAGGCAGCCGTGGTGGGCGCCTCCGATCCCACCACCGGGCAGGGCATCGTCGCATTCGTGATCCTGCGGACCGCCGGTGCCGAGGCCGCGGACTCCCCCGAGGAGACGGTGGCGGCCCTGCGCGCCCACGTCACCCACGTGATCGGCCCGATCGCCCGGCCGCGGCAGATCCTGATCGTGCCCGAGCTGCCGAAGACCCGCTCGGGCAAGATCATGCGGCGCCTGCTCAAGGACATCGCGGAGCACCGCGAGCTCGGCGATGTCACCACCCTGACGGACAGTTCGGTGATGGAGCTGATCAAGGGGCTACTACCTGAGGGGAGTTGAGCCGGGCGCAGACCGCACGGGTGCCAACCGCCGGCGTGTCAACCGCCGACGCGGGTGACGCCCGTGCAGGCCTTGCCCAGCACCGCGGAGTGCAGCCGCGCGTCGAGCTGGTGGCTGACGAACGTCGCACAGTGGTTGGCGATCGGCCCGGGGCGCGGACGCGCGGCGGCAGCAGCGGCGGCTGCGGGCGCAGCCGGGGCCAGCAGCGCCGCGGCACCGGTGAGCAGGATCAACGCCAGTGCCAGAGTGGGGAGTCGAAGCAGATGACGCATGGGAGGTTCCCTTCAGAGGCGCGGATGCCGACCCCATTCGACCCACCGGCGAACAGCCTTCACGGCAGACGCGCCGACACCCCGCAATAGTCGTACAGGCGGCCGAGGTGATGGCGCCGAGTTGATTGCCCCGGCGGCGGCCGGGTAGGCGCGCAACGAGCAACGAGCAACCAGGAGCGAAGAGTCATGGCTTCCATCCCCGTGCCACTGGATCCCGACATCGGGCCGGTGCCTCCCGATCCCACGCCGTTCCGGCCCGTCCCGCCGAAGCCGACCCCGCCGCTGCCCGATCCGGACCCGGCTCCGACTCCGGGCCCTGAGCCCGACCACCCTGACCCCGATCCCGACTCCCCTGCTACCGCTGCTACCGCACGTCGATGCCCGTGACCACCGGCTCGCCCATGAACACGGCGTCCTCCTGGTAGCCCGCCGCCGCCAGCGCGGTCAGCGCGACCGTCATGGCCAGCCGCTCGGCGGAACCGCTGTCCTCCGCCGCCACCTCCAGCCGCAGCACGAAGTGGACGCCCCCTTCCTCGGCCGTCAGCACGTCCAGGTCGGGCGTCACGGTGCCGACCTCCTCGGGGTCGACCCCGTGCAGCGCCGCCAGCAGCCGCTGCTTCGCGTCCGCGGTGAGAGGGCGCTTGAAGGTTCCTGGGATGGTCAGCACGTAGTTGCTCATACGAGGCACCTAACCGCACCCGGCCTGGGTAAACGGGCAATCGGACCACACGCTCGTCCGCTCACTGTCCCCGCTCACCGTCCCCGCTCACTCCTCGGCGAGCAGGGCCGTCCGGAGGTCGTTCAGCAGGTGGCTCAGGATGCGCGAGACGTGCATCTGGGAGACGCCCAGCCGCTCGCCGATCTGGGCCTGGGTCATCTCGGCGCCGAATCGCATCGACAGGATCGCCCGCTCACGCTCGGGCAGGGCGGCGATCAGCGGCTTGAGCGACTCCAGCTCCAGCGTCGTCTCGAAGGCCTTCTCCTCGACGGCGAAGCGGTCGACCAGGCTGCTCTCGCCGTCGCTGCCGTCCGACCCGGCGTCCAGCGAGCGCGCGGTCTGGGCGTTGCTCGCCCGCAGCCCCTCGGCGACCTCCTCCTCGGGCAGCGCGAGGTGCTCGGCCAGCTCCGCGACGGTGGGCACCCGGTCGAGCCGCTGCTCCAGGACGTCGGAGGCCTTGGCCAGCGCCAGCCGCAGCTCCTGCAGTCGCCTGGGCACGTGCACCATCCAGCCGGTGTCCCGGAAGAACCGCTTGATCTCACCGCTGATGGTGGGCAGCGCGAAGGTGGCGAACTCGACGTCGAAGGCCGGGTCGAACCGGTCGATCGCCTTGATCAGCCCGATCGTGCCGACCTGGACGATGTCGTCCAGCGGCTCGCTGCGGTGGTGGTACCGCCCGGCGGCGAACCGCACCAGCGCCATGTTGAGCTCGACCAGGGTGCCGCGGACGTACGAGTAGTCGCTGGTGCCCTCCTCCAGCGCGCGCAGGCGCACGAAGAGCTCCTTCGACAGGGCCCGCGCGTCGGCCGGGCCCACCGCGCGAGGGTTCTCGATCGCCACCGGGCCGCGTGACACCGATCCGTACGGTACGTCCCGCGCTGCCTGCGCGGTCTGCGCGGTAGCGGTGGCGGTAGCGGTGGCGGTGGCGCTGGTCGACAAGGTCATGTCCTGAAGAGCCGGCATGAGGATCTCCCCTGACGCGGTTCACCCTGTTCATCCGTTCCCTCCATCATCGCGGCTTTTCGCTCCCCCGGCCCGGGCGGGGCCGAAAACGGGTGGAAACGGGCCGCCCGGAGTGCTTAGTGGTTGGGTTCGTAAGTCCTTCGGAGGTTGATCATGCGCCGAGGCGGAGCGAGGATTCTTCCTGGTGATCGGCGGTGTGCCGGTCGAGCCTGGCCAGCAGACCGTCCAGGTCGGAGGTGGTGAACTTCCACTGGAACGGCTGTGCCGTGGCGTTGTAGCGGTCTTCGAAGGCTCGGAGCCGGTCCCCGACCTGGGCGAGGTCGGTGAAGTCGTTGGGCGAGACAACCTTGCGCTGCACGACGGAGAAGTAGATCTCCACCCGGTTCAGCCAGGAGGCGTGGACCGGTGTGTGCACCAGCACCGCGTTCGGGAAGGCGGCGGTCAAGCGGTCGGCGGCCTTCTGGCCGGCGTGGGAGGAGCCGTTGTCGACGACCCAGAACACGCGTTTCGCGCCGGCGTAGGGCTCCTGGCTTATGACCTGGGCGACCAGGTTCATGAACGGGTCGATGCCGGTGCGTGCCTCAGTGCGGCCGAACACTTTCGCCCGGTGGACGTCGTAGGCCGCCAGGTAGGCCAACGCGCCGCCGCGTCCGTAGGTGTGGTTCACCCGCATCGCCCGGGCCCGTCCCGGTGCGAGGGTGGGGTGGCAGCGGCAGCGGGCCTGGATGGAGGTCTTCTCGTCCGCGCTGATGACGTACTCGTCCGCGCCGAGCGGGACGCCCTGCCAGGTGCAGGCGTACAGGTCCAGCACCCGCTCGGCCTTGACCTGGAAGTCGGGGTCGGTGATGAAGATCCAGGAGCGGTGCTGCCAGGGCTTGATCGCGTCCGCGCGCAGCCAGCGGCGCACGGTGGAGGCCGAGATCGGGCCGGTGATGCCGCGCGAGGCGAGTTCGATGGCCAGTTCCGGGCACGACCAGCGCGCCAGCGGCACCTCGGTCTCGGTGGGCAACCGACAGGCCAGCGCCTTGGCCTGGGCCACCTGCAACGGCGTGTAGGACGGCGGCCGCCCCGACCGGTCCCGGTCGCTCAGACCGGCGAGCCCATGGTCGGCGAACCGGCCCCGCCAGCACCGCACCGTGTCCAGGTGCAGGCCGGTCTCACGAGCGATGCGCGCGTTGGAGCGCCCGCGCGCCGCGCGCAGCACGATCTGTGCGCGCATCCGCAGCCGGTACTCGGTCTTGTGGCCGTAGGCCATCAGTTTCAGCCGCTCGCGCTCGGCGGAGCGCGGGACTATCGGACGGGCGGTGGCAACGGGCAAGGCAGGCAGGCCGATCGGACGAAGTGGATCAAGGACAAGTCGTAGCCTGCCGCATCCCCGGGCCCCGCCTCGGGCAGGATGAGCGCCATGCCCACGCCCTCGGAACACGCTCGCCTGTCCGTGGAGGCGCGCCTCGGCGAGCGCGTCCGCACCGCCTGGCCGCAGATCAGGCAACTGCACGTCCGTCACCGCGGCGCCTTCGCCTACGTAGAGGCGGAACTGGCCCACGGCGAACGGGCCAAGCTGATGCGGCTGCGCTATGCAGGCACCGTCGGCAAGAGGTGGGACTTCGCCCTCTACCTGGTCGGCAGCGACCGCTACGAGGACACCATCCTGCCCACCGGCAGCCCCTCGGGCACCCCCGCCAAGGCCCTCGACTGCGCCTGCCGACCCCACCTCGCCGCCCTTGACGTCTGACCAGCGGAACCGTTTCCCGCCGACTGCCGTCCTTCCCGGGCGGGAGGGACAGTGAGCGAAGAACAGACACCAGGCTCGCGTGGGCGGTGGGGATGCCTGCTGCCAGTCGCCGGAGTGGTGCTCGGCCTTCTGGCCTGGGCCGAAGCTGATTCCTTCATCAGCGACAGCTGGTCCTACTGCATGAACATGGCGTGGCCGGCGGCGTACGACATCGCGGACAGCCCCCGTTTCTACCTCCTTTTCGACCTCCCTCTCATCGCTGCGTACTGCTGTGCGTTCCCACTGGGCTTCCTCCTGGCCAGACGCTTCCTCGTCCCGTCACGGCGCCGCTTCGTCCGAGCGTTGACCGGAATCCTGGCCGGGCTGCTGATGCTCTCGGCCGTCCTTGCCAGTGACCTGGCGTACAACGCCGCGCCGCCGCATGGGGATTACTTGAGCGCCCGCTGCCCGCACGGCCGACCGCCCTGGTGGCCGAAGCCCCTTCCACTGCGCGACTCTCCATTCGCAGACTTCGAGCACCACGGCTGACCACCCGAGCCGACGTGAGAAGTCCACCCAGTCCCCACCATGCCAAGTGACCCGCATCGGTGCGGTGGCGGCTCCCAGACCAGCGGCTACGTCAAGCTCCCTGCTACACCACATGGCGGGACACCATGCCGACCAGACTCCGTCCGCCACACCGCCCCCGCAGTCAACCCCCGAAGGACTTACGGCGCGAACCACTTAGGGTCCGGGCATGACCACTCGTACCTTCCGCATCACCGTCCGTGGCGCCTTCGACGCGCTCGGCACGGACCAGCGCGCCGAGCTGCTGGCCCGCGCGTCGGAGCACGACGTGCTGCAGGCGGCCTTCACCGAGCAGGGCCACCTCAGCTACGACCTCGCTGCCCGCCCCTTCTTCACCTTCCGCTTCCTGGAGGCGGGCGAGGCCGAGGAGGATATCCTGGCGGCCACCGAGCGCGCCGAGACCGCCGCCCGGGCCTGGCTGGCCGAGCGCGGCTACGGGTACAAGAACGTCAACTTGACCCGGCCGTAATCGACCGGGCTTGGAGGTAGGGCGCGGCTGGCTGCGGCGTGGCCTCCTCCGTCTGAGCCACCTAGGGGGTGGCTGGGACGCGTGACTCACGCCCCGCTATCCACACGGCCTCGCCCTCGCGGGCGATGTTGCGGGATGCATTGTGGTCCGCGTGCATCGTGACGCCGCAGGCGCGGCACGCGAAACTCGCTTGATCGACGCGGTTTCTGCGGTCGACGTGATGGCACTCGGAGCAGCGCTGGCTGGTGTACGCCGGGTCGACGTGCACCAGTGGTACTCCGGCCCGGCGCGCCTTGTACTCCACGTAGGAGGCGAGCTGGTGGAAGCCCCACGAGTGCAGTGGTTGCCGCTGGTCCTTGCGGAGCCGTACCCGGTCGCGGATGCCCGTGAGGTCTTCCAGGGCGATACCGCAGCCGGTGCGTTCAGCGGTCGTGACGATGGTCTTTGAGATGATGTGGTTCTGGTTGGCGGCGTGCCGGGTCTCCGTGCGGGAGCGCTTCTTCAGCAGGCGTTTGGCGGACTTGGTTCCCTTGGCCTGCAGCTTCCTGCGCAGGTCGAGCTGCCGCCTGCGATGCCGGTTCACGCCGCGCCCGGCAGCCCGATAGCCAGTCGAGGTGGTGGCGATGTTGACGATCCCGAGGTCCACGCCGATGAAACCCGCCGGGTCCTGGTTCAGCGGAGCCTCGGGCACCTCGCACGTGGCGACCAGGTAGAACACGCCGTCGCGTTCGATGAGATCGGACTCACCCTGCCGGTGCCCGCGAAGGGCCTTGAGGGCGTCCGGGGAGCACGCAAAGCGCACGCCCTTGAGGCGGCCGGCGATGGTCCATACCGACACCGTTTGCTGGTCGTACCGCCAGGACAGACACCTGTCGTCGTACGTCTGGGCAGCGGCAGGCCGAAATGCGATGGGCTTGGACTCGGCCTTGATCCTGCGCTTGGAGCCTGGCTTTCCGAGGTTCCCGGCCCGGATGTTCGCCTTCAACGCGGTGTAGGCGTCCCGAACCTTCTTGATCACATGCTGGGCGGCCTGTGCCCCCAGCCCACGGGCCCTCAACTCGGCGTACGTGTGCTTGCGCAGCTCGTACTCGCGCGGCACGCCTCGATCGAAAGCGATCCCGGACACCCAGTTCGCCGCTTCGTTGGCCGTGCGCAAGGTGCCCTCCAGTGCCGACACCTGTTCGGGCGTCGGCAGGAGCTTCACCTGCACCACGATCTTCACGCGCGAGATTCTATCATTGATCTATGTCGCCACGATGGGAACCAAATCCCGGTATTCGCAGGGGCCGTACGGTCGTCCACACTCTCCACGCCCACTTGGTCTTCACACCCAAATACCGACGCGGACCGTTCACCGATGAGATCCTCAAGCGCTGCGAAGAGGTCATGCGGGCCGTCTGCGCCGACTTCGAGACCGAGCTGGTCGAGTTCAACGGCGAACGCGACCACGTCCACCTGCTCGTGCACTACCCGCCGAAGGTCGCCCTGTCCCGCCTGGTCGGATCACTCAAAGGCGTCTCTGCCCGCCGTCTGCGCCAGGAATTCCCCGACCACATCCGCAAGTATCTGTGGGGCGCGCACTTCTGGTCCCCGTCCTACTTCGCCGCATCCTGCGGCGGCGCACCCCTGTCGACCATCAAGGAGTACATCGAGAACCAGCAACGCCCCCAGTGACACGGCGGTGCTCCGCACCACCGGGACTCAGGAAGCGAATCCTCCCGGGCGTTCACGACTCCGTTGGGAAATCCGTAAACCGGTGACAGTGGATGGTCTGGGCTGTCAGGATCGGCTCGTTGTCGATCAAGGGGGTCGGATGTCGCTGGAGCCACGGGGTGACCTGGGAGTGCCGGAGCTGACCGTGCGGGTGGTGCGGGCTTCGTTCCCGAAGGGGACGCTGGCGATTCGCGTTCGGGAGGCGCTTGGGCCGCTGTTCGAGGACGAGTCATTTGCCGTGGCGTTCCCTACTCGCGGTCGGCCTGCGGTCTCGCCCGGGGCCCTGGCGCTGGTGTCGGTACTGCAGTACGCGGAGGGGCTCAGCGACCGGCAGGCCGCCGATCAGGTCCGGGCCCGGATGGACTGGAAGTTTCTGCTCGGCCTTGAACTGGACGATCCAGGCTTCGACTTCACCGTCCTTGGCGACTTCCGTTCCCGGCTGATCGAGCACGGCTTGGAGGAGAGGCTCCTGGAGCTGATCCTGGGACGGATCCGCGAGCTCGGACTGCTGCGCGCGGGTGGCCGTCAACGTACCGATTCCACCCATGTACTGGCGGCGGTAAGGACGTTGAACCGGATGGAGTTCGTCGGCGAGACCTTGCGAGCGGCTCTGGAGGTCCTGGCTGCAGCGGCCCCGCAGTGGCTGGCCGGGCTCGTGACGGCCGAGTGGGTCGAGCGCTACGGAGCTCGGATCGACTCCTACCGCTTCCCCAAAGGCGACAACATCCGGCAGGAGTGGGCCGAGCAGGTCGGCCGGGACGGTTTCACTTTCTTGGAGGCCGTCTTCGCACCCGGTGCGCCAGGCTGGCTGCGGGAGATCCCCGCCGTCCAGGTCCTGCGCCGGGCCTGGGTGGAGCAGTACCACCGCGACGGTGAGGGGGTGCGCTGGCGGGAGGCGAAGGACCTCCCGCCAGCCAGAGCCCGGCTGTCCTCGCCCTACGACCTCGACGCCCGCTTCGGGATGAAGCGGGGCTCGGGCTGGTGCGGCTACAAGACCCATCTGAGTGAGACCTGCGAGAGCGACGCTCCGCACGTGATCACCCATGTGGTCACCACGGACGCGACCATTGGCGACACCGAGGTCACCGAGACCGTCCACGAGGGCCTGGCCGCGAGGGAGTTACCTCCCAGCGAGCACGCCGTGGATGCCGGCTACGTCACTGCCGCCCACATCGTCGCCCGCCCGCGACACACACCGGATCGACCTGCTCGGACCCGTCGCAGCGGACACGATGCACGAACGCCACGAGGGCGAGCACATCCCCCAGAGTGCCTTCATCGTCGACTGGGACGCCAGGAAGGTCACCTGCCCGCAAGGAGCGGTCAGCGTCAGCTGGTCCGACCAGCGCAAACCCAGCGGAACCCCGATCACCCGGGTGCACTTCGCGCTCCGGGACTGCGATCCATGCCCGGCACGAACGCGGTGCACCAAGGCCGCGAACGGCCGATACGGCCGCACCCTCACACTCCTACCCCAAGAGCAGCAGCAGGTCCTGGAGCAACGCCGCGTCGAGCAACAGACCGAGGAATGGAAGGCCCGCTACGACGTCCGGGCAGGCGTAGAAGGAACGATCTCGCAGGCCGTGCGCCGCACGGGCATCCGCAGGACCCGCTACACCGGGCTGGCCAAGACCCACCTCGGCAACGTGCTCGCCGCCACCGCAATCAACCTCATCCGGCTCGACGCCTGGCTCACCGACACACCACTCGGCGATACAAGAACCTCACACCTGGCCGCACTCGACCTGGCAGCCTGATCAGCCCGGTTTACGGATTTCCCAACGGAGTCGTGAACGCCCGGGGTTCCTCGCTAGATCACGCTGAAGTCGCAGGCCGAGGACCTCTCCCAAGCGGCCCTGGGCAAGCGCCAGCGCCGCGCCGCCGCCCAGCAGACCGCCTGATCGCCTGATCGCCTGAACCCGGCTGAGTCCGTCAGCCCGGAAAATCTCTCGATCCGGTCGCGTCCAGGACGTCGAAATCGCGGAGCCTGCTTCTACTGAGGGGTGAGAGCGCCCGTCGGGGGCGCGCGTGAGGATGAGGAGCAGGCCGTGAAGTACATGCTGCTGATGCAGTTCAGCGGGAACATGTCCGATGAGCTGCCGCCGATCGGGACGTGGTCGGAGTCCGAGCTCCAGGCCCACATCGCCTTCATGGTGGGGGCCAACCAGAAGCTCGCCGCGTCCGGCGAGCTGGTCGATGCCCAGGGTCTGGCGATGCCCGCGACCGCCCGGATCGTCCGGGCCGGCCGCGACGGCGCCCCGCTGGTCACCGAGGGCCCGTTCGCCGAGACCAAGGAGTTCCTGGCCGGCTACTGGATCGTCGACTGCGAGGGCCTTGAGCGGGCGGTGGAGATCGCCGCATTCGTCTCGACGGCCCCCGGCCCCGGCGGCAGGCCGCTGAACATGCCGATCGAGGTCCGCCAGGTGATGTCGGCGCCCTCCGAGGAGATGTGAGCGCTGTCCGAGACCGCTGAAACCACCGACCACCTGCTGCGCCGCCTGGCGCCGCAGGTCGTCGGCGTGCTCACCCGCCGTTTCGGGGACTTCGACGGCGCCGAGGACGCCGTGCAGGAGGCGCTGCTGGCGGCGGCGACGCAGTGGCCGCAGGAGGGCGTGCCCGGCAGTCCGCGGGGCTGGCTGATCCAGGTGGCGTCCCGGCGCATGATCGAGCAGGTCCGCAATGAGCAGGCGCGCCGGCGCCGCGAGCAGCTGGTCGCCCGGCAGGTGCCCGACGACCGGCAGACGGCGCCGGCCTCCGACAGCGAGGACGCGAGCGGCCGCGACGACACGCTGCTGCTGCTCTTCCTCTGCTGCCACCCCGCGCTCTCGCCCGCCTCCGCGATCGCGCTGACGCTGCGCTCGGTGGCGGGGCTGAGCACGGCGGAGATCGCGCACGCCTTCCTGGTCCCCGAGGCGACCATGGGCCAGCGGATCAGCCGGGCCAAGCAGCGCATCAAGGCCTCCGGGATCCCCTTCCGGATGCCGGCGCAGGACGAGCGGGCCGATCGGCTCGCCGCGGTCCTGCAGGTGCTCTATCTGATCTTCAACGAGGGCTACACCAGCACCGCCGGGCCCGACCTGCAGCGCGTCGAGCTGTCCCGCGAGGCGATCCGGCTGGCCCGGGCCGTGCACGCGACGCTCCCGGACGACAGCGAGGTCGCCGGGCTGCTGGCGCTGATGCTGCTGGACCACGCCCGCAGCGCGGCGCGCACCGGCCCGGACGGCGAGCTGATCCCGCTGGACCGCCAGGACCGCAGCCGGTGGGACGGCGAGGCCGTCGCCGAGGGCATCGCGCTGATCACCCGCGCCCTGCCCCGGGGGCCGCTCGGCCCGTACCAGGTCCAGGCGGCGATTGCCGCCGTCCATGACGAGGCGCGGACGGCCGAGGCGACCGACTGGCCGCAGATCCTGGCGCTCTACGGAGTGCTGGAGCGCGTCGCGCCCGGGCCGGTGGTCACCCTCAACCGGGCCGTCGCCGCCGCGATGGTGCACGGCCCGGACGCCGGGCTCGCGCTGCTGGCGACCGTGGAGTCCGATCCGCGCCTGGCGGGCGACCACCGGCTGTACGTGGCCCGGGCGCACCTGCTGGAGATGGCCGGCGACCGGGCGGGCGCCGCCGCGAACTACCGCGAGGCGGCGAGCCGGACGGCCAGCCTGCCGGAGCGGCACTACCTGACGCTGCGCGCCGCACGGGCCGCCGGGGCCCCGTAGCCCCGGCCCTCCCCAGCGTGTGGGGCACACTGGAGTCATGTGCCGCAGCATCAAGACGCTCCGCCCACCCGCGATGCCCGAGGTGACCGAGGAGGACATCCGGGCCGCCGCCCTGCAGTACGTCCGCAAGGTCTCCGGCTTCCACGCCCCTGCCGCCCACAACCGGGCCGCCTTCGAGGCCGCGGTCGACGCGGTGGCGGAGGCCACCGGCGAGCTGCTCGCCGCGCTGGTCGTCCGAGGCGTCACTGCCTAGGGCCTGCCCGAGCCCTCGGTCGCGGGCGGGCACCGTCACTGACGTCCTGACAGCAGGCCGGCTCCCGGCCCCGGGCCGCCCTGGGTGACGGCGGGCTGCGCCTCGGCGGCGATCAGCGGCGACGTCGTGTGGCCGGTCCGCGCCGGTGCGTCGTACGGGGTGAGGTCGGCGGGGAGCACCACCAGGGCCGCCGTGCCGCCGGAGTCGCTCGGGCGCAGCTGGATCCGGATACCGTGCCGCAGGGCGAGCCGGCCGACCACGAAGAGGCCCATCCGGCGCGAGACCGAGACGTCCACGGTCGGCGGGTTGGCCAGCCGCTCGTTGATCTCGCCGAGGTCGTCGGGGCTGAGGCCGATGCCGGTGTCGTGGATCTCGACCAGCACCCGGCCGTCGGGCAGCGCGTGGCCGGTGACCCGGACGCGGGTCTGCGGGCTGGAGAAGGAGGTGGCGTTCTCCAGCAGCTCGGCGAGCAGGTGGACGAGGTCGTTGACGACCCGCCCGGCGACCTCCGCCGTCGGGACGGCGGCGAGTTCGATGCGCTCGTACTGCTCCACCTCGGAGGCGGCCGCGCGCAGCACGTCCACCAGCGGGACCGGGCGGGTCCAGCGGCGGCCCGGGTCCTCGCCCGCCAGGACGAGGAGGTTCTCGCCGTTGCGGCGCATGCGGGTCGCGAGGTGGTCGAGCTTGAACAGGCTGGCGAGCTGGTCGGGGTCGGCCTCGCGGCTCTCCAGCTCGGAGATCAGCGAGAGTTGACGCTGGATCAGGCCCTGGCTGCGGCGCGAGAGGTTGGTGAACATCGCGTTGATGTTGCCTCGCAGCAGCGCCTGCTCGGCGGCCAGTCGGACGGCCTCGCGGTGCACCATGTCGAAGGCGTGCGCCACATGGCCGATCTCGTCGGTGCTGTCGATCCCGATCGGGGTCACCTCGCTGCTCACCTCCAGCGGCTCTGCCCGGGACAACGCGAAGACCAGATCCGGGAGTTGGCGCTCGGCGACATCCTCGGCCGCCCGCTGCAGCCGGGCCAGCGCCCGCGCCATCGAGCGGGCCACCAGCGCCGCCCCGCCTACCGCGACCAGCAGCACCAGGGAGACCAGGATCGCGTTGAGCACGGCGGTTTGCTCGGTGCGCGAGCGCAGGCTCGCGGCCTGGCCGTCCATGTCGCCGAGCAGCTTCTGCTCCACCTGGTTCATCGCCTGGATGCGCCGCCCGGCCAGGCTGTTCCAGGTGGTGGCGGACATCTCGCCGGCCAGCGTGTGACCCGACGGGTCGGTCAGCACCTGGTGGGCGTACTGGTCGGCGTCCAGGGTGCTGGCGTCGTGGGTGAGCGAGGCGAGCAGCGGCCCCGCGCTTGCCGTGCCGTAGGCGGCGCGGAAGGCCGCGAGTTGGCTGTCGCGGTCCTTGGCCGCCTGGGCGGCGTACGCCTGGTCGTCCGCGCTGAGCCGCTGCCCCGGGCCGGCCAGCGCGGCGCCGATCACCGCGCGCAGCACGGACGCGTCGTCCTGGGCCAGCGAGAACTGCTGGAGCGCGTGGGCGATGCGGATGATCCGCGAGTTGCCGGTGGCCAGCGCCATGTCCTGGCCCAGGTCGACGGCGCTGCGGGCGACCGCGTCGTAGGCGCTCACGGTCTTCTGGACCGGGCTGCGGCCGGTCGTCGTGGGCGCGAAGGCGTCCTGGCGGATCGCGGACAGCTCCCGCAGACCGGACTGCACGGCGAGCACGGAGATGTCACCGCCGGGCAGTGTGTCGGGTTTGACGGCCTGGGTGACGGCCGCGAAGGCGGCCTGTGCACGGTCGGTGGTGTCCCGGGCCGCCTGCACGTCGGCATCCACCGCGCCGCTCTGGGTGGGCGGTTGGGCCGGCAGGACGCTGGCGGAGATGTCGCGCTCCTGCTGCAGCGCGTCGGCCAGCGCGGTCGCGGCGGACGCCAGCCGGTTGGTCGCCGCGACCGAGTCGAGGTCCTGCCCGCGCTGCAGCGAACTCTGCACCCGCAGGCCCCCCAGCACGGTGGCAGCCAGCACGGGCAGCGCCAGCAGCACCGCCAACCGGCTGCGTATGCGCCAGTTGCGCAGCGCAAAGCTCTTGGCCGTACGGCGCCTTGACTCCTCGAATGACCCGTGTGAAGCGTGTGACCCGTGCACGTTTGTCGCAACCCTTGGGAGCAGCGCCCAGCGCCGACGCGCGGGACGAGTGAATGTGAACAGAAAGGTGCCTTCGCGCGGTGCTTATGGCGATGCTTAGGATGAAGCGTCGTCGCAGCCGGTTCTCGGGCGGACGTTCGCCGCACAGGCGCGGAACCCGGCGGCCGGGCGAACGGCGCGGGCCGAGCGGGCGGTACGGGCAGAGCAGGTGGCGGGTCTGCCGCGAAGGTGGCCAGGCCGAGTCGGATGCCAGAGACATACGCGGACACATACGCGGATTGACATGAGCATGAGCCTAGCAGGCCGTCGACGGTGCGTGACCGAATGGCAACAGATGGCGAGAAGCCGCCACCACCCGCCCGCCCAGCCACCCTCGATCCGTTTCTCACCGCCGGGCGTTGGGCATGATCGCGGCGGCGCAGTGCTGCAGGCCGCGCCCCGGACACGAGCGAGGACATGTAGATGACGGCGATACAGGGTCAGGTCAAGTGGTTCAACGAGACCAAGGGGTTCGGCTTCATCACCCCCGAGGACGGGAGCAAGGACGTCTTCGTCCACTTCTCCGCGATCCAGAGCAACGGCTTCAAGACCCTCGCCGAGGGCCAGAACGTCCAGTTCGAGATCCAGGACGGCCCCAAGGGCCCGAGCGCCGCGAACGTCGTCGCCATCTGACCGCCCCGCACGCCCGGTTGGCCCGGCGCCCGCCCTCACGCAGCATCGAGGGCGGGCGCCGGGTCAACCGGCGTCGGCGCGCCAGACGAACCAGGTGCCCGCGCCGTAGCTGCTGTCCGCCGCGACCTTGGCGATCAGCTGGTAGCCCTTGCCGGCGGTCAGGTCGCCGTCGATCTGGCGGTCCAGCGCGGCAGTCGGGCCGTAGCGCAGCACGATCAGGTCGAAGTAGCGGTCCGCGATCGCGGCCTTGTAGGCGGGGACACCGGTGTAGTGCTGCCCCTTCTTGTCGGTGTACTCGAAGTAGTAGGTGCCGGACCACTGGTAAGGCTGCACCAGGTCGCGCAGGTAGTACCGGGGGACCTCGGACTCCTCGACCAGGTAGCGGCCGGTGGTCGGGCGCACCTGGGTGCGCAGCACCTGGACAAGACCGGTGGCGTCGGGCCACTGCTGGAACAGCGCCGCCGACTGCGATATGCCCAACCCGGCCACCACCAGGCAGATGCCCAGCGCCAGTCCGAGCCGGCGCGGGTCGTGCAGCCGGGAGCCGAGCAGCCGGGAGATCGCGTAGCCGGCCATCGGCGAGGCGAAGAAGAGCCCGTAGCCCACGTGCTTGTGCAGCGAGGTGAGGGTGTGCAGGTGGATCTGGTAGGCGGGGGCGAGCAGGGCGGTGCCGGTGAGCAGCAGGCCCAGCGCCAGCCGCCCGGGGCGGCCGCCGCCGCGTTCGCCGGTGCGCGCGGCGTGCGCCCGGACCAGCAGCACCGCTCCCGCGATGGCCAGCACGAACACCGCGCCGCCGTACTCCACCGAGCTGCGCACCAGCAGCCCGGTGCCGTCGGTGCCGACCGCGCGGGCCGTGGTGGTGCTCTTCAGGCCGACCATGAACGCCCGGCCGGCCAGGCTGACCAGTCCGTACCCGCAGCCGAGCGCCGCCACCACCACCAGCAACCCGCGCTGCACGGCGCGGTTGCGACCCCGCTCGGGGATGGCGGCCAGCACGGCCAGCGCGATCACGGTGGGGGCGTAGAGCAGCGCCGCGTACTTGGTGAGCGCGGCCAGCACCAGCGGCGGGCCGGCCAGCGCGGCCGTGAGGGCGGGCAGCCGGACCGTTCGGACGGCCGTCCAGGAGGCCAGCGCGAGCAGGAAGAGCGCCATCGCGTCGTACGTGGCGAGGTGGCCGAGGAAGAGCGTGGGGCCGGTCACCGCGAAGACGGCGGCCGCCGGCAGCGCGGCGGGGCGCCCGAACAGCCGCCGGGTCAGCGCGTGCAGCAGACCGGTGGTGGCCAGCATGAAGAACAGGCTCAGCGCCCGCGCCCCACCCAGCCCGGCGAAGCTGTCGGCGAGCGCGCCGAGCACCGGGTAGAGGAACGGCGCGCCCGAGAAGTAGCTGGAGTAGTTGTCGAAGGTCGGTGTGTGGTGCAGGAGTTGGGCGATCTCCCGATGACCGGCGTAGAGGTACAGCGACTCGTCCTGGAACGCGCTGTTGCTCAGCCGCCAGCTGAGCACGGCCTGCAGCACCAGCAGGCAGAACAGCGGGACGCGGGTGCGCACCGCCGCCCAGCGGTGGCCGGCCGCGACCCGGGCCAGCGCGGCCCGCAGGCCGCCGTCGGGCTCCTCGACGACCGGAGCCTCGATGGGGAGAACAGCGGTCATCTCAGGAGCCTCCGGAGAGTCGGCGCATCAGCCGGCCGGCGGCTTCGGTGGTCTGCGGGTCGGCGGTCAGCGACCAGCTGCGGGCGGCCGCGGAGTTGACGTCCAGCTCCGGGCCGGTCTGCTGGTAGACGACGCCGGCCACATCGCTGCGCGCGGCCACCGCGGCGGTGAGCCGGTCCAGCCAGGCCGCGCGCTGGGCGGGCGGGCCCGCGCAGCTGACGTCGACCATCAGCGGCTTGCCCGGGTGGGCGGCCGCCGCGCCGGCCAGCGCCCGGGCGGGGTCGACCCAGACCGTGCCGGGGTACTCGAAGAGCGTCACGGCCACCGCGTCCACGCTCGCCGCGGGCGGGGCGTAGGCCGCGTCGGCGGTCGGGTCGGCGGGGCCCCACACCCAGCCGACGTTGCTGGCCCCGGCGCCCCGGACGAGCTGCTCGATCCGGTTCCAGGCGGGTGCGACGTCCTGCGGGATGCCGCCGCGGGCGACGGCAGAGCTGGCCGCGTAGTTGCGGTCCGCCTCGGGCAGCACGGTCAGGTAGATCGGCTTGCCGTACGCGGCGATCTCCCGCGCCCAGCGCTGCAGCGCGGCGTCGTCGACGCCGTTGGCGACGGCGGTCAGCGAGGAGTCCAGCCCCGGCTTGCCGCGGTGCGAGAGGACCAGGGTCAGCCACGGCACACCGCCGGCGGCGCTGACCGAGTTGGCCCAGGCGGTGTCCAGATGCGCGTCGATCTCGTCGGTGCGCGCGCGCAGGGTGAAGCTGAGGCCCAGCGTGCTCTGCAGCGAGACCGCCTGGAGCTGCGAGAGCGATCCGGCCCCGACGAACGGCCGCCCCGGCGCGGCCGCCGGCGGCAGGCCGGCGACCGGCGTGGTGGCGCCGCCTGCGGTGGACACCGTGGCGAGTCCCGCGACCAGGCCGAGCACGCTGGTCAGCGCGCCCGCCGAGATGAACCGTCTGGTCCGGCTGGGCAGTCGGCGGGCCCTGGCACGAAGGCCCCGGCGGACCCGACGCGGCTCCTCACCGCGCACCACCCGCTCCGCGGCCACCGCCGGCGCCGCAGCGGCGGCGGCCTTCACGTCCTGGCGCACCAGCGAGAGGTGCACGCAGATCAGCACGCACAGGTAGGCCAGCCAGAACGCGGCCAGGTAGTAGGCGGGCTCCCGGTGCAGCGTCAACGCCAGGACGAGCGAGGCGAAGCAGGCCGCCAGCGCGATCAGGTGCCAGCGGGCGGTGCGCCAGGCCGAGCCCGCGGTGCGCTTCTTGGGCGTGATGGTGAAGCGCCCGCGGTTGCCGGTCACCGTCATCCAGAAGGCTCTGATCAGCGACGGGAACGAGCCGAAGCCCACCACGATGCTGCGCCAGCTGGTGGTGCGCCAGGCGGCGTGCGCGAAGGCGACGGTGGCCAGTAGGTAGTACGGGACGAAGTGCGCGAGGAACTGGCCCAGCGTCGCACCGCGCACACCGGTCGCCCCGGTGACCAGGTAGAGCACCGGCGCGACCAGGAAGACCAGGTCGCGCACGCCGGCCAGGTAGTGGGTGACCGCCAGGCCGTACTGCAGGCGCTGCTGGGCGCGCAGGCCGCCGCGCCGGGGCAGCAGCAGGTCGCGCCAGTGGCTGCCGAGCACCGAGAGGGTGCCGCGCGCCCAGCGCTCCTGCTGCTTGAGGTAGGAGTTGAGGTCGACCGGGCCGAGCCCGACGGCGAGCACCTCGGGCAGGTAGACACTGCGCCAGCGCGGGGCCAGCCGGATCGAGGCGGCGAAGTCCTCGGTGACCGAGTCGGTGGGCAAGCCGCCGATCTCGTCCAGGGCGGCGGCCCGCAGCACCACGTTGGTGCCGCAGATGAACGCGGAGTCGTGCAGCGCCTTGCCCGGGCAGAGCAGCCGGTAGAAGAGCGACTGCTGGTCGTCGGCCCAACGGGCCACCGGATTCTCCCGGTTGCCGTAGAACTGGCCGGACTGCACCCAGCCGACCCGGGCGTCCTTCATCGGGGCCAGCGTGTGCAGGAAGAACTCCTCGCGCGGGATCTGGTCCGCGTCGAAGACCACCAGCAGCGCGTCACCGGTGGCGTCGAGCAGCTGGCGGGCGTTCTCGATGTTGCCCGCTTTGGCGCCGCCGCCGACGGTACGGGTCACGCAGACCACGTCGAGCCGCTCGCACAGCGCGACGATGTCGTCGCTGCAGTCGGCGCCGGCCACCCCGCCGTCGTTGCAGACCACCACGGTGATCGCGGCGTGCGGGTGCGCGGCGAGGTAGCGTGCGCGCGCGGCCAGCACCCCGACCAGCGTCTCCTCGACGATCTGCACGCCCTCGTCCACCGTGGGCACGAAGACGAACACCGGTAGCAGGGACGGATCCTGATCGTCCCTCAGCTGCTCGGCCCGGCGCGGCCAGACGGTGTTGTGCAGCCCCATGGTGTGCAGGGCGGCGTGCAGTTCGGCCAGGAAGAGCGGCAGCCCGATCCACCAGGCGGACCAGGAGAGCACCGACAGCCGCCAGGAGAGGTAGTCGACGGCGCTCACGAAGACGGCCAGGGCCAGGGCGATCAGCCGCAGGCTGCGCCCGTGCCAACCGCCGACCCAGGCCAGGCCGACCCCGAGCAGCAGGGTGGCCAGCGGCAGCAGCGGCCCTGGCTGGTACCAGGCGATGCCGGCCGCGCAGAGCGCCACCGCCGCCCGCCCCGACCAGACCGCGGCGCGGCCGGGCTCCCGGTATGCGGTGGGCGGGTGCGCGGTCTCGTAACTGCCGCGTACCACCGCGTGCGGCGTGGCAACGGCATGTCCAGTCGTGGATTCGATCTCTTCGAACTGCGTGCTCGCAGCACGCAACCCCCCTGCTGTCCCCACAGCCGATCCCCTCCGAAAGCCCTCACGGGCTCCCCACCTGTTCGTTCGTTGGCTGTCACATGCTGTAGCTGATGGTGGGGCTGCTCACCACATGGTTGTCGGTCAACCCGCCGACCCCGCCGGTGAAGGCGACCAGCACCTTGGGCGGCAGGGTGACGGCGGTGTCCATGATCTGGGTGCCGTCGAGGCTCACCACCAGGTGCCCGGCCGCGGTCACCTGCACGTCGACGGTGTGCGTCGCCCCGCGCAGGGCGGGGATGTTGGTGGCGGACTGCAGGGTCGTCAGCGCGGTCGAGGCGGTGCCGGTCGTCCCGAGCGAGGCGAAGTTGTAGGAGTTGACCCCGCCCCCCGGGTAGGTCTGCAGGCCGACGAAGGTGCCGGGCAGACCGCCGACGCCGAGTGAACCACCGGTCGCGCCCAGCGAGTTGACGGACGCCCCGGCCGGGTCCAGCAGGGCCAGCGCCAGCCCGTCGGCACCGGTGGTGCCCGCGCCGCCGATCTGCTCGTTGAAGGTGACGTGCAGACCCGCGGAGGGGACCGCCGTCGAGTTGACGATCGAACCGGCCGCGAACTTCTGCCCGTCCGTGGTCAGCGTGACGGTCGAACCGGCCACCGTGGCCTTGCCGTTGGCGGTCCAGCTCGGGTCGGTGAAGGCGGGCAGGGTCTGGCTGAGCGGCTTGCCCGCGGTGATGGCGACGTTGCGCACGATGTGGTTGTCGTCGCTGCCGCCGTTGGATCCGGTGAAGCCCACCAGCACGCTGGGCTGCAACTGCACGGCGGTGTCCAGCACCTGGGTGCCGTCCAGCTGGACGACCAGGTGGCCGGCCGGCGTGTAGTCCACCGTCACGGTGTGGGTGGTGGCGCGCAGCGAGGGCACGGTGGCGTTGGTCGCGGTGTAGGTCGCGTCGGGTCCCGAGCCGGAGGTCGAGGTGGCCACGGCGACGAAGTTGTTCGAGTTCGCCGTGCTGTTCCAGTCGGTGACCAGGGCCACCGCGACACCCTGCAGACCGGCGAAGCCGAGGCCGCCGCCGGGGGTGCCAGGGCCTACGGGCGTGCCGGCCGCCGGGTCGAGCAGCGCGAAGGTCAGCCCGTCGGCGCCGGTGCCGCCGTCCATCTCGGCGGTGAACGAGGCGTGCAGGCCCGAGGAGGGCACCGCGGTCGGGTAGAAGGACGAGCCCGCGCCGTAGCCGCCACCCGCCTTGGTCAGCACCAGGTCGGTGCCGCTCATCGCGGCCGAGCCGCTGAGCTGCCAGGAGGCGTCGGTGGTCGCGGGCAGCTGCTGCCCGGCCGGGACGACCGGGGCGGCGGTGCCGGTCAGCGGCACGGTGGTCGTCCCGCCGCTGGTCGTCACCGCGAGGGTGCCGCTCTGCGCTCCGGCCGCCGCCGGGGCGAAGGTGACCGGGATCTGCACGCTGCCGCCGGCCGGCACCGCGGTCCCGGCGGCGGGCAGCGTGGCGGTGAACGGCACGGACGGCGCCGTCACGGCGGTGACCGTGGTGGCCAGGGTGGAGCTGTTGGTCAGCTGCAGGGTCAGGTTCTTGCTGTCACCGGTGGGCAGCGTCCCGAAGTCCAGCGAGGGCGAGCCCGCGGTCAGCGCCGGGGCCGTCGCGCTGGTGCTGGTGCTGATGGTGACGGCGCTGACGGTGTGCACGTCGGCGCTGGCGCCGGTGGCGGCGGTGAAGCCCGCGTAGGCCGAGACCGGCAGCGGCGGGGTGGTGTCCAGCAGCTGGGTGCCGTCGACGCTCACCGTCAGGTGCCCGCCGGCCACCGCCACCGCCACCTGGTGGGTACCGGTGCGCAGCGAGGTGGGCAGCGCCGCGGTGGCCAGGAAGCTCAGGTTGTCGATGCCGCTGTTGGGACCGACCGCCACGCCGACGAAGTTGCCGGAGCTCGCCTTGCTGTTCCAGGAGGTGACCAGGTCGACCGAGACACCCGGCAGACCGGAGAAGCCGAGGCCGCCGCCGGTGGCGCCGAGACCGGCCGAGGTCGCCTTGCTCGCGTCGAGCAGGCTGAAGGAGAGCCCGTCACCGCCGGTGCCCGGGCCGAGCTGGGCGGTGAAGGAGGCCTTGAGGCCGTCGGTCGGCAGCGGGTTGGTGAAGAAGGAGGAGCCGGCCGACTGGTTGACCTGCCCGGTCAGTTGGACGGTGCCGGCGCTCGGCAGCGTCGCGGTGCCGTTGGTGGTCCAGGTGCCGCTGGCCGGGACGGGCAGCGTACCGGTGCCGGTGCCGGTCATCGGCTCCAGCATGGCGCCCTGCCCGGCGTCACCGGTCACCTCGTAGTCGGCGCTCTGGGTGCCGGGCACGGTCGGGGTGAAGGTGACCGACTGGTGGACCACCTGGTCGGGGCCGATCACCAGGCCCTCGGCGAGCGGGGTGGAGGTGGTGAAGTCGTCGTTGGGCGCCTTCGCCTTGGTGACCGTGACCGGCACATTGCCGTTGTTGGTGATGTCGAAGTCGCCGGTCGCCGAGCTGCCGACCGGGACGTTGCCGAAGGAGACCGTGGGCGGGCTGAAGACCAGCTGGCCCTGGCCCGCGGTCGCGGTGCCGTTGATCGGGACGGTGAGCGTGCCCGAGGTGCTGGTGACCGTCAGCGCGTCGGTGTTGGTCCCGGCCGCGGTCGGCGCGTACGTCACCGAGGCCACGAAGGAGCTGCCCGGCGCCACCGACGTCCCGACGGCCGGCAGACCGGTGACGCTGAACGGCGCGGACGGGGAGGTGGTGGCGCTGACCGTCTCGGCGGCGGTGCCGGTGTTGGTCACCTGGACGTTGACGGTCGAGTTGGTCCCGCTGGGCTGCTCGCTGAAGGTCGCGCTGCCGGGCGAGGCGGCGAGGCCGGCTTTGGTGCCGCTCCCGTGCAGGCCGAGCAGGAAGCTGCCGGTGGCGGTGGTGACGGTCAGTTGGCCGCTCAGGCCGCCGGCGGCGGTGGGGGCGAAGGAGACCGGCACGCTGAGCTGCTGGCCGGCCGTCAGGGAGACCGGCAGGGTCGGCGGGGTGGCGGCGAACGGTGCGCCGGCGCTGATCCCGGTGATCGTCACGGCGCTGCTGGCGGTCAGGGTGGCGGTGCCGGTGCCGGTGGAGCCGACCGCGACGTTGCCGAAGTCGACCGGCTGGCCGTTGAGCGAGGTCTGCGCCGGGCGGCCGAAGGCGATCACCATGCCGTCCCGGGTGCCGACGTAGACCCGGTTGCCGTCGGTGGCCGGGGTGGCGAACTTGACGGCCGTGCCGATCGGGGCGGACCAGACCAGCTGGAGGATGCCGTTCGCGTCGGGGATCGGGTTGTAGGCGCGCAGCGAGGCGCCGCCGCCGGTGGGGCCGCCCGAGTAGACCACCCAGACCAGGGCGCTGCCTGAGGTGGTGCCGTCCGAGGTCACCACCGGCGAGCCGCTGGTGTAGGGGAAGGTGTCCTTGCTGGTGCCGGCCAGCGAGAGCGCGGGCACGCCCGCGCCGGTGACGCCGGCCTTGAGGGCGCGCAGCGGCCCGCCGTTGCCGACCATGTAGACGTAGCCGCCGTCGCCGCCCCAGACCGCGGGGTGTCCCCACTGCCCCTGGTACGGGCCGATCACGCCGACGGCCGCGTCGGTGCCGCCGGGGCCCTGCGAGCGGCCGCCCAGGTTGTCGCGGTCGAGCAGGAAGATCCGGCCGTCCTTGCCCTGCTGCACCAGCAGGTGCGGGTGGGAGGGGGTGCCGAAGCTGTCGGGCAGCCCCATCGGGCCGCCGGAGGCCATGTCGGTGTCGTTCTGGTCCAGCGTCGGTGCGTTGGCCGGGCTGAAGAAGTCAGCGGTGGACAGGCTCTGGTCACTGTTCACCTGGAGCCGGACCACCGACTCGGAGAGCGTGCCCGGCGGGGGCGTACCCGGCTGGGTCAGGCCCGGCCCGGGCGGCGGGTTGATGCCGTTGCCGGTGGCCAGGAAGATCCGCCCGGGACCGTCGGAGACCAGGCCGCCGCCGGACATCCAGATGCCGCCGCCCTGGTTGCTGGAGCCGACCTCGGTCGCCCACATGGAGGTGAGAGCCGCCTTGGTGGTGCTGACGCCGACCACGTAGCCGCGGTACGGGCCGAAGTCGCAGTGCGAGCCGAACGCCGCGTAGACCACGCCGTCGAGCAGCAGCAGGCCCGGGCGCTGCATCTGCCGGTAGGGGTCGAAGGCACCGGTGGGGTCGTTGCCGGGGGTGCCGGCGATGGTGACCGGGAAGCCCGGCTTCTCGGCACCGGAGGCCGGGTCGAGGGCCTGCATGTACCAGTGCGGATGCTGGGCGTCCGGGCCGTCGTTGACCTTGGTGGTCAGGTAGACCGCGTTGCTCACCGGGTCGTAGACCGGGGTGGCGGTGGAGCCGACGTTGGGCGCCAGGTCACCGCAGTTGATGGCGGAGGCCGGCCAGGTGGGGCCGAAGTCGCGGGTCCACTTGATGGTGCCGTTGACCGGGTCGAGGCCGTACACCTTGTCGTTCTCGGTGGTGGCGACCAGCGTGCCGTTGATCGAGAGCGGCTGGGCGTAGACCTGCCCGTCGAGCTGGGTGGAGAAGAGCTGCCCGAAGTCGGAGGACTGCACCGAGGACTGACCCAGGCCCGGCTCGTGGCTGTCCCAGCCGGTTCGCAGGGTGTCGGTGGACACCGTCGTCTCGTCGGCCGCGGCCCGGGAGGCCGTCAGCCCCAGCAGCGCCGCCAGCAACGCGGCGACCAGCAGGACCGGCAGGGCCGCCGATCGCATGGAAGGTCGTCTGAACAGCGCGCCGCTGCCGGCGCGCACGTGTGTAGGCATACCCATCCCCACCCCGGCCCGACGGCACGTCGGGCACCCCCACCTGGTGAAACGGCGGGCACCGCCTCACGGCATGTCAGATTACCTGCACGGCACAGCACTTATCTCCACATTTGGATTTCAGACCGCACCGTTCGCTCCCCCGTTGCCGTTTCGCGATCCGGCAGACCGGCAGCTCCCAGCGGCTGGACCGGGCTCAGGCCAGTCGGCGGGCCGGTAGCGGGTGGTCGGGCGGCGACGGCGGGGCGGGGGCGCCGCGCAGCAGGTCGAGGTAGCGCGAACGCGGCAGCGGGGCGGCGCCGATGGCGCGCGTCTGCGGGCTGTCCCACTGGGTGTCAAGCAGCGCCCCGCCGACCCGGGCGAACCGGTCGGCCAGGTCGGCGAGCGCGACCTTGCCGGCGTTGGAGCGCCGATGGAACATCGAGTCCAGACTCAGCACCGGCCCGGCCCGTAGCCCGAAGACCCCGCCGACCAGCGTTTCGCCCTCCCACACCTCGGCGCTCAACGCCCAGCCAGAGGCGTGCAGCGAGGCCATGCTGTCGGCCAACTCCTCGGTGAGCCACTGCGGTTCACGGTCGGTCCGGCACTCCTCGACGACCTGGCCGAAGGCCCGGTTCAGGCTGGTCGACCACGGCGTGCGGTTGCGCAGCTGCTTGGCGAGGCTGCGCCCGGGCCGCACGCCTTCCACCGCGAGCACCGGCCGCGGGTCGGGGCACCACCAGGACACCGCGTACGGGTCGCGGGCGTCGTCGCCCACCAGCGCGATCAGGCCGTCCGCGACCTGCTGCTCGTAGCGGGCCTCGTTGAGGTCGCGCAGCAGCGGGCCGGCGGCGGGGAAGGGGAAGAGCCCGGCGCGGTAGGCCGCCAGCAGGTTCGCCGGGCCGAGGTCCCCGCAGAAGGCGACCGGTCCGCCCGCCGGAGCCCGTCGCAGGTCGAGCGCCGCCCAGCTCGCGCAGCGCCTGGTCATGCGACGGCTCCACGGCCGACCCGCGGCGGGGCGAGGTAGCCGGTGGCCAGCAGGTGCTCCAGATAGCGGTCGAGCAGCCGGCCGTCGACCGGCGGGATGTCGATTCCGCTGCCGTCGAGCGCGGCCTCCGAATTCGACCGGCTGAACTGCGGGAAGGTCCTTCGGAAATACAGTTCACTCACCGTCAACTCGGTGCCTGGACTGCGGTCGACGAACAGCGGAAGAAAGGAGGTCATGGGGTGGTTCGGGTGGGCGGCGGCAAATCCGGAGAATCGCCGCACCCATTCCGGATACGGCAACTCCTCCACCGGGTAGCCGAATCCCCGGATCCGCTGGACGAGCAGGTCGATCTGCGCGTCGCGCGGATTGGTCAGGTGGTAGGTGACGCCGGCTGCCCGGTGCCGGGTGGAGATATGCACCATGGCCCGGGCGAAGCAGTCGGCGGGCAGGAAGTCCAGTGGCAGATCGACATCGGGGCTCCAGCCGGTGTCCGCGATGAACTTGATCAGCGCGCACATCTCGGTCCCGGTGTTCATCACCCCCGTCCGCTGGTCGCCGGTGACGTCGTTGAGCCGGTAGACCGCGACCGGCAGCCCCGCCTCGGAGGCCTGCTGCAGCAGCGCCTCGGCCACCCACTTGCCCTCGACGTAGCCGACCGCGAGGTAGTGCGGGTAGCGCAGCGGGCTCTGCTCGGTGACCTGGCGCACCCCGGCCGCGCCGTAGCCGGCCAGCACCGCCAGGCTGGAGAGGTAGTGCACGGGGATCCCTCGGGAGAGGCCGGCCAAGTTGATGATCTCCCTGGTCCCGGCGATATTGGCGGCACTCAGCTCGCGGTAGGGGTAGATGAAGTTGACCTGGCCGCCGCAGTGGTAGATCAGGTCGACGCTGTCGCCGAGCGCCTGGAACCGGGCCCGCTCCATCCCCAGCAGCGGCTGGGCCAGGTCGCCGACCACCGGCACCACCCGGCCGGCCGACCACTCGCCGAGCGGGTCGTGGTCCAGGTGGCGGCGGCAGGCGGCTCGCAGCCGTTCCAACGCGTGCCCGGGGTCCTTGGCGCGCACCAGGCAGTGGATCCGCGCGCCGGTGCCGCGCAGCAGCGCGTCCAGCAGGTGCGCACCGCAGAAGCCGGTGGCCCCGGTCAGCAGGACGTCGGCGGGCTGCTGCCAGTTCGGCCGGGGCTCGGCGTCGCAGCGGATCGGCACCCCCAGTTCGCTCTCCACCGCGAAGTCGAGCCGGCCGGGGCCGGCGGCGTCCAGGGTGCCGGCCCGGGCGGCCAGCGTGCTGCCGACGAACGCGGCCAGCACCGGGTCCTCCAGCAACGCCCTGGTCAGCGCCCGTAGTTGGGTGACGCCGATACCGAACATGATCCGCACCCGGGCCAGCATCTCCATGGCCAGCAGCGAGTTGCCGCCGATCTGGAAGAAGTCGTCGCTCTCGTCGACCTGTTCGAGGTGCAGCAGCTGGACCCAGAGCTGGCTGATCCCGGCCGCCACCGACGCCCCGTGCGCCGGCACCGGCCCGGCGGCAAAAGCAGTGGCCTCGGCAGGCGCGTCAGCAGACACAGCGGCAGGCACGGCAGGCGCAGCCGGGGCGGGCCCGGCGCGAGCGGCGCCGCCGTCGCCGTACGAGAGCCGCCGGCGGTCCACCTTGCCGTTGCGGTCCAGCGGCAGCGACTCGACGGCGGTCAGCCGGGCCGGGAGCATGTAGCCGGGCAGCGCCTCGGCGAGAAAGGAGCGCAACTCCGGCTCCCCCACCGCGCCGTCCGCCCGGGTGTAGAAGGCCGCCAGGCCCCGCTCGCTGCCGACCGGCACGGCCACCACCGCCGCCTCGCCGACCCCCTGGTGGGATGCCAGCACGGACTCCACCTCGGCCGGGTCGACCCGGAACCCCCGGATCTTCACCTGGTCGTCGATCCGCCCCAGGAACTCCAGTCGCCCGTCCGGCCGCCAGCGCCCCCGGTCACCCGTCCGGTACATCCGCCCGCCGGACTCGGCGGCCTCCGGGTCCGGCAGGAAGGCCTCGGCGGTCCGGCCGGGCTGGCGCCAGAAGCCGCGCGCCACGCCGCAGCCGCCGATGAAGATCTCGCCGCGCCGCCCGGCCGGGACCGGCCGCAGCGCGGCGTCGAGCAGCTGCACGGTGGTGTCCGGCAGCGGAGTGCCGATCGGCACCGGGCCGGCGGGCGCGGCGGCCAGTACGTCCGCGTCCAGGTGGCAGAGGGTGGAGGTGATGGTCGTCTCGGTCAGCCCGTACGCGTTGACCAGCTGCACGCCGGGCATCCGCCGCTGCCAGCGCCGGCAGTCGTCGGCCTGCACGGTGTCGCCGCCGACCACCACCATGCGCAGCGCGGCCGCCGCGGCGCTGGCCTCCCCCACCGCGCCGAGGAACTGGTGCCAGTAGGAGGGGGTGAGGTCGGCGATCGTGATGCCGTACTCGCGCAGCCGGGCGGGCAGATCGGTCGGCGCCCAGCCGTGACCGGTGGGCAGCACCAGCGTGCCGCCGCCGAGCAGCGTGGCGAAGATCTGTTCGAGCGAGGTGTCGAAGCCCAGTGCGGCCAGCTGCAGCACGCGGTCGGTCGGACACAGACCGTACGCGTCCACCAGGTTCAGCAGCACCCGGGCGAAGGAGCGATGATCGACCATCACGCCCTTGGGGACGCCGGTCGAGCCGGAGGTGTAGATCATGTAGGCGAGATCGTCGGGGTGCGGACCGGTCGGCAGCGCCGCTCCCGGGCCCGGCGCCGGCTGCCGCCCGTCCTGCTCCAGCAGCACGACCTCGGCGTGCCCGGCCGCGAACCCGGCGTGATCGGCGCCGGTCAGCACCAGGGTGGACGGCGAGTCGTCGAGCAACTGGGCCAGCCGGCGATCGGGCAGCGCGGGGTCCACCGGCAGGAACGCGGCGCCGGCCTTGAGCACCGCCAGCAGCCCGACGACCATGCCGGGGCTGCGTTCCAGGCAGACCGTCACCACCGAGTCCGGGCCCGCCCCGAGCCCGCGTAACCGCCGGGCCAACCGAGCCGCCCGCACCTCCAACTGCGGGTAGCTGAGCGCGCCGTGCGCCCACACCACCGCGGGCTGCCCGTCCGCCTCGTCCGCCCGTTCGGCCAGCAGCCCGGGCACGGTGGCCGCCGCGGCGCCGGGGCCGGTCGGGCGCAGATCGGTCCAGCGCGCACCGACGGCCGCCAGGCAGTCCGCTCGGGAGGCGGGCTCCCCCACCCGCCGCCAACCGGACGGAAGCTGACGGTCCGCCGGCCAGAGCGAATACTGGCCCCTGGAATTGCTGACGACCACCTGGAATTCATCGGCCGCCGACGATGGGCCAACCGGTGACTCAACCGGTGAGTCGGCCTTCGGCGAGAAGGAGTCGTGGTCCGCCACGTCGGGCCCTCCCGGTCTCTAGGGCGTGTTTCGAATATACGCCTGCGGGCCACGGCGCAGCAGAACAGCCCGACGACCGGCCCGCCACCGGGCAAGTGCACGGAAACATCCAGGAATTACAGCCTCCGAGCGGTCCGGTATGCTGGTGGTGAATTCCGCCCGAAAGCTGTCGCGCGTATCCCGGCGCCGCTTGCCCAGGTGCCTCTCGCGTATCTCGGTGGAGCACTGCATGCACAATGCGCTGACCAACTGGCGGTGGCCCTACGTCACGCTCGGTTTCCTCGGGTGGATGAGCCTGCTCACGGCCATGTACTACGCCCACCCCAGCGAGCGGATCGTCTGGTGGACCGGGATCGGTCTCAGCGGAGTGGCCGCGATCATCCTCGGCACCGTGCGCAACCGCCCCTCGCACCCGCTGCCGTGGCTGCTGCTGGCCGCGGCCAATCTGAGCTTCACCGCGGGCGAGGTCTCCGAGGTGGTGCTCACCCAGCTGCTGCACCAGGGGAACCCGTTCCCGTCGGTGGCCGACGGCTTCTACCTGGCGACCTACCCGCTCTACGCCGCCGGACTGCTGATCTTCATCCGCCGCCGCAGCGCAGGCCGCGACCGCGGCAGTCTGATCGACGCGCTGACCTTCACCGCCGCGCTGACCCTGCTCTCCTGGATCTACATCGTCCTGCCGAACGTGCACAGCGCCGGCCTGACCTGGGTTCAGAAGGCCTTCGCGATCGCCTACCCGCTGGGCGACATCCTGGTGCTGGCGATGCTGCTGCGGCTGCTGGTGCCGCACGGCCCCAAGAGCCTGGCCCTGAAGCTGCTGACCATCGGCACGGTGGGGATGCTGGTCTCCGACGTGCTGTTCGGCCTGATCCAGCTCTACGGGACCTGGCACATCGGCACCGCCGTCGACCTGGGCTGGGCGGCCTACTACACCCTGTGGGGCGCGGCCGCCCTGCACCCGTCGATGGTGACGATGACCCGCCCGGTGCTGCGCCAGCCGCAGTCGGAGGTGGGGCGCGGACGGATCGGGCTGCTCTGCTTCGCCTCGATGATCGCCCCTGGCGTGCTGCTGCTGGAGGCGGTGCGCGGCAACAACCGCGACGCCGGGGTGGTGGGCGCGTTCTCGGCGCTGCTGTTCCTGCTGGTGCTGGCCCGGCTCTCGGGGGTGGTCGCCGCGCACCGGCTGACGGTGGCGCGCGAGCGGGCGCTGCGCTCAGCCGTCGGCGCACTGGCGGCGGCCACCGGGGTGCACCAGGTGACCTCGGCGATCCGGAGCGCAGCCGCGGCGCTGCCGCCCACCCACCCGCAGCGCCAGGTGCTGCTCGGGCTGAGCGACGACGGTCAGTTACGACTGCCACCCGGGCCCAGCAGCACGGCCGCCGGCCCGCCCTTCCCCCGGCTGCCCTCGGCGGTGCGCGCCTTCATCGCCACCCGCCGCACCCAGCTGCGCCCGGTCGCCGAGCTCGGAACGGGCTTCGGGGAGATGCTGCCCGGCAGCGCCGACGCGCTGCTCTGCCCGCTGGCCCTCCAGGACCGCCCCTCGGGCGACCCGCTGATCGGCGTGCTGATCATCGGCGGCGAGGAGGAGGAACTGGTTGCCCTGCTGAGCCCGGTGGAGTCGCTGGCCTCCCAGGCCGCGCTGGCGCTGGAGCGCATCACGCTGAGCCAGGAGGTCAACCGGCGCAACAGCGAGGCGTACTTCCGCACCCTGGTGCAGAACGCCTCGGACGTCATCCTGATCCTGGACGACGACGACCGGGTCCGGTACGCCAGCTCCTCGGCCGACCAGGTGCTCGGCTACCCGTCGCTGCTCGGCGCGGCGATCGCGGAGCTGGTGCCGCCCGAGGAGAGCGCCTCGGCGGTCGGTGCGCTCACCCAGATGCGCAGCCGCGACCACCGCGACCGGCGCGAGCACTGGCGGATGGTGCGGCACGACGGCGTGGGCATCGAGGTCGAGGTGCGGGCCAGCGACCTGCGCCGCGACCCGACGGTCCTGGGCCTGGTGCTCACCCTGCGTGACGTCACCGAGCAGCGGCAGCTGGAGCGCGAGCTCAGCCACCGCGCCTTCCACGACTCGCTGACCGGGCTGGCCAACCGGGTGCTCTTCCAGGACCGGGTCAACCAGGCCTTCCTGCGCGGAGTGCGCGGCGGGCTGGCGGCCGGGGTGCTGCTGATCGACCTGGACGACTTCAAGGTCGTCAACGACACCATGGGCCACGGCGTCGGTGACGAGCTGCTGGTCGCGGTCTCGCTGCGGCTGTCCACCATCGCCCGGGCCTCGGACACCGCGGCGCGCCTGGGCGGCGACGAGTTCGCGGTGCTGATCGAGAACTCGCTGGGCCCCTCCGACGTGGAGGCCTTCGCCAACCACGTGATCAAGGCGTTCACCGACCCGTTCCGGCTCAGCACCGGCCCGGTGAACATCTCGGTCAGCGTCGGGATCTCCACCACCGAGGACAGCGAGGACGCCGCCGAGCTGCTGGCCCACGCCGACCTGGCGATGTACGCGGCCAAGGGGGCCGGCAAGCGCCAGTGGCGCCGCTTCCACCCCGTGCTGCAGGCCGGCATGATCGAGCGGCACGAGCTGCAGGAGAGCCTGGACGCGGCGGTCGCCTCGACCTCGTTCACCGTGCTGTACCAGCCGATCGTGGAGATCTCCTCGGGCGGTCTGGTCGGCTTCGAGGCACTGCTGCGCTGGCCGCACTCCAGCCGGGGCATGGTGCCACCGGAGCAGTTCATCGGACTGGCCGAGGAGAGCGGCCAGATCGTCCCGCTGGGCGCCTGGGTGCTCGGCCACGCGGCCGAGGAGGCCGCCCGCTGGCAGCGCGCCGGGCACGGGTCGCTGTACGTCAGCGTCAATGTCTCGGCCCGCCAGTTCCGCGATCCCGGCTTCGTCGACGTGGTCCGCCAGACCCTGGAGCGCTACGAGCTGGATCCCGGCTCGCTGGTGCTTGAGCTGACCGAGAGCGTGCTGATGCGCCGCGACGACCGGATCCGGGCGGACATGCTGACGCTGAGCGAGCTGGGTGTGCGGCTGGCGATCGACGACTTCGGCACCGGCTACTCCTCGCTCAGCTATCTGCGCGAGTTCCCGATCACCATCCTCAAGATCGACAAGTCCTTCATCGACGGGCTCGGCAAGTCCACCCAGCAGTACGCGCTGGTGGAGGGGATCACCCGGATCGCCGAGACGCTGGGGGTGCGGGTGATCGCGGAGGGCATCGAGAACACCCAGCAGCGGGATCTGCTGGCGATGATGGGCTGCCCGCTGGGCCAGGGCTACCTGTTCTCCCGGCCGGTGGCCTCGGAGCGGGCGGCGGCGCTGATCCGCGGCGGCGGCGACCTGGCGGCGCTGCCCCCTCGGCTCGGCTGACGGGCGGCGGCGGCCGTGGGCGTGAACGTGAGCGTCCGGTCGGAGAGCCCCGCGGCGGTCCTGCGGGGCCTGCGGACCGGTCGCGGCTCCGCGGCCACCGCCGCCCGCCGCTCGGTGCGGGTGACGGTGGCCGCCTGCGCGGGCTTCTACAGCTGCCTCTACGGACTGCACCAGCCGGTGACCGCGACCTACGCGCTGTTCGCCGCCGTGTCGATGGCCGGGCTCTCGCGGATCCCCGGCTCGGGCCGCCAACGCGCCGCCGTGATCGCCCGGGTGCTGCCGCTCGCCTGGCTGCTGGTGAGCGCGGGCAGCCTGCTGGCCGTACGGACCTGGGCGGCGGTGGCGGGCATGCTGGTGATCGGCTTCTGGCTGGCGTTCGCGGCGGTCGGCGGGCCTCGGCTGGCGGGCGCCGGCCCGGGGCTCCAACTGCTCTACATCCTGCCGTGCTTCCCGCCCTTCGTCCCGCAGGAGCTGGGCGAGCGGCTGGGCGGCGCCACCCTGGGACTGGCCCTGCTGATCGCCGCCGAGTCGCTGCTGCTGCCCGACCCGGCCACGCCCGGCTACCGGCAGCTGCTGGCCGACGCCGCCGAGGCGGCCGGGGACTGCGCGGGCGAGCTGGCCCGCGACCCGTGGACGCTCGGCGCCGGCGCGCGCGAACGGGCTCGGGCGGCCAGCGAGGCGCTGCGCCCCTCGCGGGTGGCCGAGGCCGAGCGCCCGGCCGGGCCCGGTGTCCGGCAGCGGGCACTGGCCCACGCGGGCGGCGCCGCCCGGCAGTTGCTGGCCCGACTGCAGGACCTGCCGGCGGCCGGCCCTCCCGGCACGCGCCCCGGCGAGCCCAGCCTGGGGCTGCTGGCGGAGGTGAGCGCGGGAGGCGTCGCGGCGGGCGCGGTGCTGCGCGGCGGCGCCGCGTCAGTCGACGCCTCGGCCGTTGATGCCTCGGCTGTTGATGCCTCGGCCGTTGATGCCTCGGCCCTGGAGACGAGGCTGGTGCAGTACCGGCGCGGGCGCGTCGGGCGGGCCGGTGGGCGGCCCGCCGTGCTGCTGCGGCAGTCGGCGCTGATCGAGGCCGCCGTCTCGGCGCTGACCCTGCTGCACGCCACCGAGCTCGCGCTCAGCGGGCGCACCGACCAGCCGGCGGACGGACCGTTCTGGTACGCACGGCAGAGCACCTGGCAGCTCTGGCGCCACCGGCTGGCCGGCCACCTGAGTCGGCGCTCGGTCTACTTCCAGAACGCCGTGCGGCTGAGCCTCGGGCTGGCCGCCGCCCGCGCGGTCGCCGGGGTGGTCTCGCTGCCGCACGGCTTCTGGGCGATGCTGGCCGCGCTGACGCTGACCCGGTCCACCACCGCGCAGACCCGCACCACGGTGCGCCAGGCGCTGACCGGCACGATGGCGGGCGCACTGGTCGCGGCGGCGCTCCTGGTGCTGGTCGGCCACCACACCACCGTCTACGCGGCGGCCCTGCCGCCGCTCATGCTGGCCACCTTCTGCCTCGGCCCGCTCCTGGGCGTGGGCTGGGCGCAGGCCCTGTTCACCCTGGTGGTCTCCACGGTCTTCGCCCAACTCGCGCCGGCCGGCTGGCAGCTGGCCGAGGCCCGGATCCTGGACGTGCTCACCGGCAGCCTGATCGGACTGCTCTGCGGGCTGCTGGCCTGGCCGCGCGGCGGGCACGACGAGCTGCGCCGGGCCACCAGAGCGCTGCTGGCCGCCATCGCGGCGAGCGTCACCACGACGGCGGCGAGTGTGACGAGCGGGGACACTCGGCAGCCACCGGCACCCATCACCGTGCAGCACGCACTGCTGCTGGCCGAGTCGTCCTACGCGCAGGCGCAGTGCGAACCGGCCGGCGCGCGCTCCGGCCGACTGGACTGGCAGGCCGCCCTGCTGGCCGGCCACCACGCGATGAACGGCGCCCAGCGGCTGCTCGACCACCACGACCCGCCCGGCACCCCCGGACTCGGCCCGCTCGCCGGCCACTGGCTCCAGGACCAGGCGGCCCAGGTGGCCGGCCGGTACCTGCTGCTCGCCGAGGAGTTGGACCGCGCGGACGCCGCTCGACCGATCGACCCGGCGCCCGCCCCGGCCTTCGCCTACGCCGACACGCCCGCCGCCGCGCTGCCGCTCCTCTTCGACACCGGCGCGTGGCTGCAGGGCCTGACCAACGACCTGCGCCGCATCACTCCTGCCGCACCGCCCTGAACTGCTGTACTGCTCAGCACTGTTGTACTGCTCAGCGGTAGTGCTGCGGCGGGACCTGCCGGCGCCCGCCGCGCTCCTGACGCGGCGGACGCTGCTCGGCGCCGGGCAGGGTGGGCGCCGGCAGCGTCGCCACCTCCTGCTCGGCCAGCGCGAGTTGGGCCGCCGTGGGGGGAAGCTGCGGTGCCGGGCGGGCGGCGCTGCCGAACTGGAAGGCGGAGGTGAGGTCGCCGAAGGCCCTGCGGCGCCAGTCGCTCACATTGGCGGCCTGTACGCCCGTGAATTGCTCCAGGAACTGCAGCACCGAGGTGTGGTCGAAGGCCTCGGAGGCGACCCAACCACCCACCGTCCAGGGCGAGACGACGATGCACGGGACCCGGAACCCGCCGCCGATCGGCAGCCCCTCGACGTACTCGTCCACCGTGCCGCGAACCGGCACCGGCGGCGGCACGTGGTCGAAGAGGCCGTCGTTCTCGTCGTAGTTGAGGATGAAGACGGTCTTCGCCCAGACCTCCGGGTTGGCCGCGATCGCCTCGATCTTGGAGGCCACGAAGTCCGCACCGGCGGCAGGCAGGTAGTTCGGGTGCTCGGACTGGGTGCTGGTCGGCAGGATCCAGGAGACGGCCGGCAGGCGGTCGTTGCGCGCGTCGTCCTCGAAGGTGCCGGTCGGCTGCGCGGTCATGCCCTTGTCGTAGAGCGGGTCGCCGGGCTTGGCCTGCTGAAAGGTGTCGAAGAGCGACAGCACGTCCGTGCTGTAGTTGTCGGCCTCCTGGTAGACCTTCCAGCTGACCCCGGCCGACTCCAACTGCTCGGCGTAGGTGGTCCACTTCAGCGGGGTGGGCGCGTCGTTCTGCAGGATCGGACCGCCCTGGGTGCCGGCCGCGTCGATCGAACCCGTCATCCAGTAGAGGCGGTTGGGCCACGTCGGGCCCTGCACCGAGCAGAAGTAGTTGTCGCAGATGGTGAACGACTCGGCGAGCGCGAACTGGAAGGGGATGTCGTCGCGGGTGTAGTACCCCATCACATACGGGCCGTTGTCCCCGTCGGCCGCCCGGTGGGCCGGCAGCCACTGGTCCATCTTGCCGCCGTTCCAGGCCTGGTGCTGCACCGCCCAGGCATGGCTGGTGGACGGAATCGCCTGCGCGCTGGTGGTGCGGGTGTCCAGGTGGAAGGGCAGCAGGTAGCCGTCCGGGTTGACCTCGTCCGGCTGGTAGAAGACCGAGCGGCCGGTGTCCAGGCGCAGCGCGTCGGGGTCGTTGAAGCCGCGCACCCCGGACATCGTGCCGAAGTAGTGGTCGAAGGAACGATTCTCCTGCATCAGCAGGACGACGTGCTCCACATCGCGCAGCGAACCGCGCCGCGCCCCGGCCGCCACCGCCTGCTGAACACTCGGCGGCAGCAGCGCCATCGCCGCCGCACCGCCTGCCACACCGGCCGCCGAACCCAGCAGCCTGCGTCGGGTCATTCCGGACACTGGTCTCTCCCTCTGTGCCGACACGCACGAAAGCGCCTGAGGTACGGACGCACCAACCGGCTATGACTCTGACTCATTGACAGGTCCATTGTCAGCAGGGCGATCCGTGAACAGCTGGACAATCTCGGGGACGCCTCGCCACATCGCTGGAGGCCCGTACACCCGACGGGATTATGTCGCCGTTCACCTGCTGGGCAGCCGCTTTACTCCGTGCACGGCGGGTCGCGGCCGGCAGCCGGTGTGCAGCGCCTAACCTCGGCCGGGTGGAAATCAACCCTGTTTTGCGCGGCCTGACTTCACGGGGGCGCCGGCAGTTCCTCGGCCGGCTGCTGGCGGTCGCCGGCGTCGCGGCGGGCGGCTCGCCGGCCGCCGGAGCGGGCACCGCACGGGCGGCCGGTGGCGAGGAACTGGGCCGCCAGGTACTGGCGGTGGCGCAGCGTCAGCTCGGCGTGCCGTACGCGTGGGGCGGCGGCGACCGCCTCGGGGCGGGCCCCGGCTACTGCGAGGACGACAACGGCTACCTCGACGGGGTGTGCCGCGGCGAGGACACCATCGGATTCGACTGCAGCGGCCTGACCCTCTACTGCTGGTACACCGCCAGCGGCGGCGCGGTCGACCTCGGGCACTACACCGTCGCGCAGTTCCACAAGGGCACCCCGGTGGAGCGCGCCGAGCTGATCGCCGGGGACCTGCTGTTCTTCTCCCGCCCGGACGCCCCGCTGCACCACGTGGGTGTCTGCACTGGGGACGGCGGCATGATCCACGCGGCGCACACCGGCACGCTGGTCGCCGGGCTGGCGGACGTGTTCCACGACCCCGTCTGGGGCGCCGAGTACGCCGGCGCCGTCCGGCCGGTCCCGGCAGCCGTTCGGGTGAAATGACGTCGGGTCAGGAATAGCAGTGGGCCGCTGGGAGCTGTCACCGGCATGGCTACTCTCGGACTCATCGGCAGCGGAAACATCGGCGGCACCCTGGCCCGGCTGGCGGTCGACGCCGGCCTCGACGTGGTGCTCAGCAACTCGCGCGGGCCGCAGACCCTCGCCGGCCTGGTGGCCGAACTCGGCCCGCGCGCCCGGGCGGCCACCCCGGCGGAGGCCGCCGAGGCCGGGGACTGGGTCGTCGTCACCGTCCCCTTGAAGAACTACCTGCAGATCCCGGCCGGCCCGCTCGCCAAGCGCACGGTGCTGGACACCAACAACTACTACCCGGAGCGCGACAGCAGCATCGCGCGGCTCGACGCGCAGGAGCTGACCAGCAGCGAGCTGCTGCAGGAGCACCTGGCCGACTCCTCGGTCGTCAAGGCCTTCAACAACATCTACTTCGGCCACCTGGCCTCGCTGGCCCGGCCCGCCGGCTCGGCCGACCGCACCGCCCTGCCGATCGCCGGCGACGACCCGGCGGCCAAGGAGCGGGCCCGCGCCCTGCTGGACGCGCTGGGCTTCGACGCCGTCGACGCCGGCTCACTGGCCGACAGCTGGCGCTTCGAACCGGGCGCCCCCGCGTACGGGCTCCCCTACGTGGCCGACCCCGGGCGCCCGTTCAACGAGGACCCGGGCAAGCCGGCCGACGCCGCAACCATCACAACAGCCCTCTCCGCCGCCAAACGCCCCCCGGCGGCATAAAGCTGCGGGTGGTGTACCCGGGCCCGCCCACCACGATGCGCCTCGGCCGGCCGGAGCCCCGAGACCCCGCTGACGCCGTGCGCGTCGCCACTTCGTTCTGGAGTTCTGTGGACCGCCGCGACTTCCTCACCGGATCCAGCTTCGCCGTCGCCGCGTTCGCCACCCCGGTGACCCGTTGGTTGGGGACGCCCGCCGATGAGAGCGCTGCCCGTCGCGGCAGCGTGCGCGTCGGCTCCGCCGACCTCGCCGAGCTGCGGGACGCCGCCGACGATGCGAGGCGGTGGGACTCGAAATACGGCGGGGGGAACTGGAAGGCCAACTCCGTCACCGCCTGCTTGCAGGAGCGGGCCGTGCCGCTGCTGAACGGCTCCTTCGGCGACGGCGTCGGCCGCGAGCTCTTCTCGGTGACCGCCGAGCTGTCCCGGCTGGCCGGTTGGACGGCCTTCGATGTCGGCCAACACGACGCCGCCCAACGCCACTTCATCCAGGCCCTCCGCCTCGCCCGGGCCGGCGGCGACGTCCAGCTCGGCTGCTATGTCTTAACGACCATGGCGATGCAGACCCTGTTGCGGGGTTTCGCCAGTGAGGCCATCGACATGACCCAGGGCGCTTTCCAGCGCGCCAAGGGTGAGGCAGCCCCCAGGGTCCTGGCGTTCACCAAGCTCATCGAGGCCCGCGCTCATGCCCGCGACGGAGACGCCAGGGCGGCCTCCGCCGCGCTCGCGGCCTCGGAGACCCTGCTCGGACAGGCCCGCGACGGCGCCGAGGAACCCGCCTGGATCGACTTCTACCAGCACGCCCGGCTCTCAGCCGACGCCGCCGAGATCTTCCGCGACCTGAAAAACCCCAAGGCCGCCCTCACGTGGAACGCGCAGGCCGCCGCCATGGCGCCCGGGGTGTTCACCCGCTCGGTCGGGATGCGACTGGCGATCGTGGGGACCGCCCACCTCCAGGACCGCGACCTCGACCACGGGCTCCAGCTCGGCCACCAGGCCGTCGACATCCTCAGCCGCGTCCAGTCCAGCCGGGCCCTGGACTACGTCCGCGAGTTCACCACCGCGCTCACTCCCTGGCGGCGCGAGGCGCGGGTCGCCGACTTCGTCCAGCGAACCCGCACGGAGCTGGGTGTGGCGGCCTGACCTGCCACCACTGGCTCGGTTCCCGGGGGCCGGCGGGCCCAGCGGCGGGCCAGGATGGCACAGACCATCAGTTGGAGCTGGTGGAAGAGCATCAGCGGCAGCACCAGCAGCCCGGCCGCGGGCCCGGGGAAGAGGACGGAGGCCATCGGAACGCCGGCGGCCAGGCTCTTCTTGGAGCCGCAGAAGACGATCGCGATCCGGTCCGCCCGATTGAAGCCCAGGCGGCGGCCGAGCGTCAGCGTCACCGTCAGGACCACGGTCAGCAGCACCGCCTCCACCAGGAAGAGCACGGCGAGCCGGGGCAGCGACAGCTGACCCCAGATCCCGCCGACCACGCCCGCGCCGAAGGCGCTGTAGACGACCAGCAGGACCGAACCGCGGTCCACCAGGCCGAGCAGCGCGCGGTGGCGTCCCATCCAGCCCACGAGTCGGCCGCGCAGCAGCTGGCCCGCCAGGAACGGCAGCAGCAGCTGCTCCGCGATCCCCAGCACCGCGCCCGCCGAGATGCCGCCCCGGGTGCTGAGCAGCGCCGCGGCGAGCAGCGGCGTGAGCACGATGCCGAAGAGGCTGGAGAAGGTCGCGCTGCAGACGGCCGCCGCCGTGTTGCCGCGCGCGATCGAGGTGAAGGCGATCGAGGACTGCACGGTGGAGGGCAGCAGGCACAGGAAGAGCAAGCCCTGGTACAGCTGCGGGGAGAGCAGCTCGGGGACGAGCGCCCGGCAGGCCAGCCCGAGCAGCGGGAAGAGCCCGAAGGTGACCGCCAGCACCGTGCCGTGCAGTCGCCACTGCTTGAGGCCCTGCACGGCCTCGCGGGTGGAGAGCCGGGCGCCGTAGAGGAAGAAGAGCAGCGCGACCGCGCCCTCGGCGGCGTCCGAGACCGCCGGCGCCGCGACCCCGCGCGCCGGGAGCAGCAGGGCCAGGCCCACGGTGGCGAGCAGCGCCGCGATGTACGGGTCGAACGGCAGGCGGCGCGGCAGGCTCGGGCGCGGTATGGGCATGGAGGGTCTCCGCAGGCAGGTCCGGGGGTGTGCTCCCAGCCTCGCCCCCCGTCGCGGTGATTGTGAATCCCGCTAGCCACACTTACTGCCATCACGAAATATGATGACCAGATGTTCGATCCGGTGCAGCTCAGATCCTTCCTGGCGGTCGCCCAGAGCGGCGGGTTCACCCGGGCCGCCCAGCGGCTGGGGCTGCAGCAGTCCACCGTCAGCCAGCACATCCGGCGCCTGGAGGCGGCTGCCGACCGTCGGCTCTTCGTCCGCGACACCCACTCCGTGGAGCTGACCGGCGAGGGCGAGGCGATGCTGGGATTCGCCCGCTCGATCCTGGCGGCGCACGAGCAGGCGCACGCCTACTTCGCACAGACGCAGGTGCAGGGACGGGTGCGGTTCGGGGCCTCCGAGGACTTCGTGCTCACCGAGCTGCCGCAGATCCTGCGCGGCTTCCGGCGCGACCACCCGCAGGTGGACCTCGAACTGACCGTGGGGCTGAGCGGCCTGCTGCACGAGCAGCTCGCCGACGGCCGCCTCGACCTGGTGCTCGGCAAGCGCGCCGCCGACGGCTCGGGCGGCCCGCTGGTGCGGCGCGACCAACTGGTCTGGATCGGCGCCGAGGACTTCCGCCTCGACCCTCGCCAGCCGGTGCCGCTGATCGTCTACCCGCCGCCCAGCATCTCCCGGGCGCGCGCCCTGGACGTCCTGGAGCGGGCCGGGCGCCCGTGGCGGATCGCCTGCACCAGCGGGAGCCTGAACGGCGTGCGGGCCGCCGCGCTGGCCGGGCTCGGCGTGGTGGCGCACGCCCGCAGCCTGCTCCCGCCCGGCCTGCGGGTGCTCCCCCGGCAGGCCGAACTGCCGGACCTCGGCAGCATCGAGTTCATCCTCAGCACCGGTCGTACGACGGCCCGTGAGCCGGTGCGGGCACTGGCCGACGCCGTCCTCGCGGCCGGCGACCGGCTCTGAGCCCGCCCACTGTCCCCGGATATCCAAGGAGAGCGCAGTTGAAGATCTTCATCTCGTCCGACATGGAGGGCACCGCCGGAGTGGTCGACTGGGAGCAGTGCCGGACCACCGGCCCGTCCTACGACTACTTCTGCGGGCTGCTGCAGGCGGAGGTGAACGCCGCGATCGAGGGTGCGCAGGCCGGCGGCGCCGACGCGTTCCTGGTCAACGACTCGCACGGGGCGATGGCCAACCTCCGTCCGGACGAGCTGGCGGGCCGGGCCCGCTACCTGTCCGGCCGGCACAAGCCGCTCTACATGATGCAGGGCCTGGACGCCTCGTTCGACGCGGTCTTCTTCGTCTCGTACCACGGCTCGATGGGCGGCGCCCCGTCCGTTCTGTCGCACACCTACAGTCCGCGGGCGATCGCCGAGGTCACGCTGAACGGCGTGCCGACCGGCGAGAGCGGGATCAACGCGCTGGTGGCGCTCGGGCACGGGGTGCCGGTGGTGCTGATCACCGGGGACGGGACCACCGCCGAGGAGGCCCGGCCGTTCTGCCCGGGCCTGCGGGCCGCGGTGGTCAAGACCTCGGTCTCCCGGCACGCCGCCGACAGCATGCACCCGCAGGAGGCCCGCGAGCTGATCAGGAGCACCGCCGAGCAGGCGGTGCGCGGGCTGGACCGGGCCGCGCCGCCCACCATCGAGCTCCCCGCCACGCTCGGCATCCGGCTGCGCAACGCCGACCTCGCCGAGACGGCCACCTGGATCAACGGCGTGGTCCGCGACGACGAGCTGACCGTGCACATCACCGACGACGACCCGATCCGGCTCTACCGCACCTTCGCCACCATGCTGCTGCTCACCCGCACGATCGCCGAGTGATCCCCGTGGTGGCGGCGGCCGGTGCGGCCGCCGCCACCAGGGTGGGGGCTGCTACTCCGGGGTGACGTACGCGCCGGAGATGCCGCCGTCCACCAGGAAGGTGTTGGCGGTCATGAAGGAGGAGTCGTCGCTGGCCAGGAAGGCCACCGCGGCGGCGATCTCGGACGGCTCGGCGAACCGGCCCAGCGGGATGTGGATCAGGCGGCGCGCGGCGCGCTCGGGGTCCTTGGCGAACAGCTCCTGCAGCAGCGGGGTGTTCACCGGCCCCGGGCAGAGCGCGTTGACCCGGATGCCCTCGCGGGCGAACTGCACGCCCAGCTCGCGCGACATCGCCAGCACGCCGCCCTTGGAGGCGCTGTAGGAGATCTGCGAGGTGGCCGCGCCCATCACCGCGACGAACGAGGCGGTGTTGATGATCGAGCCCTTGCCCTGGCGCTGCATGTGCGGGATGGCGTACTTGCAGCACAGGTAGACGCTGGTGAGGTTGACCTCCTGCACCCGGCGCCAGGCCTCCAGGCCGGTGGTGAGGATCGAGTCGTCCTCGGGCGGCGAGATGCCGGCGTTGTTGAAGGCGATGTCGACGCTGCCGAACTCGGTGACGGCCGCGGCGTACATCGCCCGCACCTGGTCCTCGTTGGTGACATCGGCCTGGATGAAGAGGCCGCCGACCTCCTCGGCGACGGCCTTGCCGCTGGTCTCGTCCAGGTCGACGCAGACCACGGAGGCACCCTCGGAGGCGAAGCGCAGCGCGGTGGCGCGGCCGATGCCGCTGCCGGCGCCGGTGATGACGGCCACGCGGCCGTCGAGGCGGGGGGAAAGGGGGTTGACCATGGTGCTACTCCTCCGTGGAGATGAAGACGTTCTTGGTTTCGGTGAAGGCGTCGAGGGCGTCGGGGCCCAGTTCGCGTCCCAGGCCGGACTGCTTGAATCCGCCAAAGGGGGTCGAATAGCGCACCGAGGAATGCGAGTTGACGGACAGGTTGCCCGCCTCCACGCCGCGCGCCACCCGCAGGGCCCGGCCCAGGTCCCTGGTCCAGATCGAGCCGGAGAGGCCGTACTCGGTGCTGTTGGCGATCCGTAGCGCGTCCTCCTCGTCCCGGAACGGGACGACGGCCACCACCGGTCCGAAGACCTCCTCGGTGAAGGCCGGCACATCGTGCGAGCCGGGCGCCAGCACGGTCGGCGGGAACCAGAAGCCAGGGCCCTCAGGAATGTTGCCACGCAGCACGACTGACGAGTCGTCAGGAACGAAACCGGCCACCCGAGCGCGGTGCGCGGCCGAGATCAGCGGGCCCATGTCGGTCTTCTCGTCGGTCGGATCGCCGACCCTGAAGCCCAGCACGGCGGGCTCCAAGAGCGCCATGAACTCGTCGAAGACCGACTGCTGCACCAGGATCCGCGAGCGCGCGCAGCAGTCCTGGCCCGCGTTGTCGAAGACCGCGCCTGGCGCGCTGGCCGCCGCCTTGGCGAGGTCGGCGTCCGCGAAGACGATGTTGGCGCTCTTGCCGCCGAGCTCCAGGGTGACCGGCTTCACCTGCTGCGCGCAGCCGGCCATGATCTGCTTGCCGACCGCGCCCGACCCGGTGAACACCACCTTGCGCACGTCCGGGTGGGTGACGAAGCGCTGTCCCACCACCGGGCCGTAGCCGGGCAGCACCTGGAACACGCCCGGCGGGATCCCGGCCTCCAGGGCCAGCTCGGCCAGCCGCAGCGCGGTCAGCGGGGTGAGCTCGGCGGGCTTGAGGACCACGGTGTTGCCGGCCGCCAGGGCCGGCGCCAGCGCCCAGGCCGCGATCGGCATCGGGAAGTTCCAGGGCACGATCACCCCGACCACGCCCAGCGGCTCCTGGAAGGTGAGGTCCACTCCCCCGGCGACCGGGATCTGCCGGCCGAAGAGCCGCTCGGGCGCCGCCGCGTAGTACTCGATGACGTCGCGGGCGTTGCCCGCCTCCCAGCGCGCGTTGCCCACGGTGTGCCCGGCGTTGGCCACTTCGAGCGCGGCCAGGTGCTCGCGCTCGCCGTCCACGGCGGCGGCGAAGGCCCGCAGCAGCCGGGCCCGGTCGGCGGGGGCCACCCGGCGCCAGGAGTCGAAGGCGGCCTTGGCGCGGGCGATCGCCGCGTCGGTCTCCTCCAGACCGGCCATCGTCACGACCTCGATCACCTGCTCGGTGGCCGGGTTGACCACCTCGTAGGAGGTCGGATCGGAGGTGCTCACTTGGGTCATCGTTGACTCACGTCTCCTTGGCTGCGGCAGACACTGCCGACTCTTGGACGAACGCTTCGAACAGCCGCAGGTCCGCGCTGTCCTGCTCCGGGTGCCACTGCACGCCGACGGCGAACCGGCGGTCGGGCAGCTCGATCGCCTCGACCGACTCGTCCGAGCTCCAGGCGGCGGGCAGCAGCCCGTCCCCGAGCCGGCCGACCGCCTGGTGGTGGTAGCACAGCACCTGCGCCGACGGGCCGAGGACGGCGGCCAGCCGACTGCTGGGCCGGATCCGCACGTTGCGTCCGGTGAACACCGCTGGGGCGGCCTGGTGGCTCTGGTCACCGAGCACGTCGGGCAGGTGCTGGACCAGCTCGCCGCCGAGTGCGACGTTCAGCAGCTGCATGCCGCGGCAGACGCCGAGCACCGGCAGGTCCCGCTCCAGCGCGCCGCGCAGCAGGTCGAACTCCCAGGCGTCCCGGGTGCCGTGCGGCGCGCCGGTGCGCGGGTGGGCGGCCGCGCCGTAGCGGGCGGGGTCGATGTCCGGGCCGCCGGCGAGCAGCAGCCCGTCGATCAGCCCGAGCACCTCGGCCGCGCCCACCGCCTGCGGGGGCAGCAGGACGGGGACGGCCCCGGCGCGCACCACCGCGTCCACATAGACCTGCGGGAGCAGGGCGGCCGGCTCCTGCCACACCGACCATGCGGCGGTGTCCAGGTAGCTGCTGATGCCGACCACCGGTCGGCGGGCCGCGGCGCTCACAGCCGCTCGAATCCGCGCCGGCGCTCCCAGTCCGTCACAGCGGACTCGAAGGCCGCGAGTTCCACCCGGCCGGCGTGGGTGTAGTGCTCGACCACGCCCTTGCCGAAGGCCTGCGCGGCCACCTCGCTGCCCGCGAAGGCGTCGATCGCCTCGCGCAGCGTGGCGGGCACCCGGGGGGCGTCGGAGGCGTACGCGTTTCCGGTGAACTCCGGTTCCAGCGCCAGGCCTTGCTCCACCCCGTGCAGGCCGGCCGCGATCAGCGCGGCGACCGCCAGGTAGGGGTTGACGTCACCGCCGGGGACCCGGTTCTCGAAACGCAGCGACTGGCCGTGGCCGACCACCCGCAGCGCGCAGGTGCGGTTGTCGCGGCCCCAGGCGACCGCGGTGGGCGCGAAGCTGCCCGGCACGTAGCGCTTGTAGGAGTTGACGGTGGGGGCGAGCAGCAGCGAGAACTCGGCCAGGCAGGCGAGTTGGCCGGCCAGGAAGTGCTCCATCACCGGCGAGAAGCCGAACTCGCCCTCGCCCGCCATCACCGGCGCGCCCGCGTCGTCGCGCAGGCTCAGGTGGATGTGGCAGGAGTTGCCCTCGCGCTCGTTGTACTTGGCCATGAAGGTCAGGCTCACCCCCTCCTGGGCGGCGATCTCCTTGGCACCGGTCTTGTAGACCGAGTGGTCGTCGCAGGTGACGAGCGCCTGGTCGTACTTGAAGGCGATCTCGTGCTGCCCGAGGTTGCACTCGCCCTTCGCCGACTCCACCGTCAGGCCCGCGCCGGCCATCTCGTTGCGCACCCGGCGCAGCAGCGGCTCCACCCGGGAGGTGCCCAGGATCGAGTAGTCCACGTTGTACTGGTTGACCGGGGTCAGCCTGTGGTAGTCCTTGTCCCAGGCCTGCTCGTAGCTGTCCTTGAAGACGATGAACTCCAACTCCGTGCCCACATAGGCGTTCCAGCCGTACGCGGCGAGCCGCTCCAGCTGGCGGCGCAGGATCTGCCGGGGCGAGACGGCCACGGGGGCGCCGTCGTGCGCGTACACGTCGCACTGGACCATCGCGGTGCCCGGGTGCCAGGGGACCAGGCGCAGGGTGGAGAAGTCGGGCCTCAGCACGAAGTCGCCGTAGCCGGTCTCCCAGGAGGAGATCTCGTAGCCGTCCACGGTGTTCATGTCGATGTCGACGGCCAGCAGGTAGCCGCAGCCCTCGGCGGCGTTGGCCACCGTGTCGGCGAGGAAGAAGTCGGCGGCCATCCGCTTGCCCTGCAGCCGCCCCTGCATGTCGGTCATCGCCAGGACGACCGTGTCGATGGTGCCGTCGGCGACCAGAGCGCGCAGCTCCTCCAGGGTCAGCCGGCCACGTCGGTGGCTCATCAGATCTCCAATTCGGTGTCGATGGCGGGGATTTCATCGGCCGCACCGTGGATCTTCGGCCCGGTGAACCAGTGACGGGCGGAGACCAGCCACCAGATGCCGGCGAACCCGAGGACCACCGCGACCGCGACCGGGGTGTAGTTGAAGTTGGTCGCCGTGATCGGGCTGAGCGTGGGGAGCATGAACAGGACGGTGATCAGCGCGGTCCAACCGACCGCGACCACGCCGATCGGCTTGCTCCAGCGTCCCAGGTTCCACGGCCCGGTCTGGAACCGATCGCCCTGCCGCAGCCGCAGCAACACCGGGATGGCGTAAGCGATGTAGAGGCCGATCACGGAGACCGAGGTGACCGCGGCGTAGGCCGTCGGGTTCCACAGGTCGGGCACGCCCAGCAGGAACGCACCGACCGCGGCGAACCAGACCGCGCTGGTCGGGGTCTGGGTGCGCGGGTTGATCCGGTGCCAGAAGCGCGATCCCGGCAGTGCGCCGTCCCGCGAGAAGGCGTAGATCATGCGGGAGTTGGCGGTGACCGAGGCCATCCCGCAGAAGAACTGGGCGCCGATCACGATCAGCAGCAGGAACTTGGCGCCGGTGTTGCCGACCGCGTCGATGAAGATCTGCGCGGGCGGTACGCCGGTGGCGCTGTTGAGCGCGCCGTCGTAGTTCTGGATCGCGAAGGTGATACCGAGCAGCAGGATCCAGCCGGCCACCAGGGAGACCACGATCGACATCACGATCCCGCGCGGCCCCGAGCGGGCCGCGTCCTTGGTCTCCTCGGTCATATGGGCCGAGGCGTCGTAGCCGGTGAGGGTGTACTGCGCCAGCAGCAGGCCCAGCATGGCGACGTAGAAGGTGTTGTGGAAGCCGGTGTTGTTGACGAACTTGGTGAAGACGAAGGAGGCCGACTCGTGGTGCGAGGGCACCAGGACCAGCACCCCGACGATCACCAGCACCCCGAAGAGGTGCCACCAGACGCTGACGTTGTTGAAGATCGCCACCAGCCGCACGCCGAGGGTGTTGAGCAGCCCGTGCAGCACCAGGATCACCGCGAAGATCTCCACGGTGTGCGCGGGAGTGGCCGCGAAGCCGAACTGCATCTCCAGGAAGGCGTTGGTGAAGAACCCGGCGCCGAAGTCGACACCGGCGGTCACCGCGACCTGGCCGAGGAAGTTGAACCAGCCGGTGAACCACGACCAGGCCGGACCGCGCGAGGGCGCCAACTTGGCCGCCCAGTAGTAGAGGCCGCCCGCGGTCGGGTAGGCGGAGCAGATCTCGGCCATCGCCAGGCCGACGGTGAGGGTCATCAGACCGACCAGCGGCCAGCCCCAGGTGATCATGGCCGGGCCGCCGGTGGCCATCCCGAAGCCGTAGAGGGTCAGGCAGCCGGAGAGGATCGAGACGATGGAGAAGGAGACCGCGAAGTTGGAGAAGCCCGACATCGAGCGGGCGAGTTCCTGGGTGTAGCCGAGTTCGTGCAGCCGCTGCTCGTCGGCGGTGAGAACCGCGGCCGGCGTGATCGTCTCGGCGCCGTTGGCCGAATGATCAGGAGACATGCGCACCTCCTAGGAAGTGGGGGTGGGATCCGGGTGCAGACGTGGGGGGTGGGATCCGAAGGTGCGACCACAGCCCTGTGGCGCGCTCTCCATTCGCTCAATGGACTAGGAACAGTCCATTGGCGTTTCCGGGTATGGTTCACCCCCCGCACACGCCGCGTCAAGAGGCCCGGGACAACGGAACCGAATCGAGTCACCACCCCGCGTTACCAGCTTGTTAACCGCCCAGGACAGATGCGAGCTGGGTACGATGCGGCCATGGGCGAGCCAGAGGGGCCGGACGAGCAGGACGCGCGGATAGATTGGCCAGGTGGGGCGATCTTCCGCCCTGTCCGCACGGGCAACGCCTTCGAGGAGACCATCGAGCGGATCCTCCAGGCGATCAAGCTCGGCATCTTCGCGCACGGTGACCGGCTCCCCGCCGAGCGGGATCTCGCCGTCCGGCTGAACGTCAGCAGGGTGACGCTGCGTGAGGCCCTGCGATCACTCCAGGAGGCAGGCTGCGTCGAGTCCAGACGCGGCCGCTACGGCGGCACCTTCGTCACCTACCGGCTGCCCGCCCCCAATCTCAGCGACCTGCGGCGCGCCGCCGAGGACCTCGGCGCGGAGCTGGAGGACGCGCTGACCTACCGCCTGGTGCTGGAGACCGGCGCCTCCGAGTGGGCCGCCAAACGCGAGTTGACGCCCGATCAGCAGGCCTACCTGGAACAGCGGTTGGCCGATCTGGAAGCGGCCCCGGCGGACGCCTACCGGCAGTGCGACTCGCGCTTCCACCTGGCGATCGGCGAACTGACCGGCTCCAACTCGCTGGCCGCCGGCATCGCCGAGACCCGGATGCGGCTCAACGACCTGCTCAACGCCATCCCGATGATCGACCGCAACATCGAGAACGCCTCGCACCAGCACCAGGCGATCGTCCGGGCGATCCTGACCAAGGACGCCGAGGCCGCCCGGCGGGCGACCGAGGAGCACCTGGAGGCCACCGCCGCCCTGCTGCGCGGGTTCCTGGGCTGAGCGCGTCCAGCGGCTGAGCGCGTCCAGCGACTGCTGGCATGATCGAGGCATGGCACCCGATGACCGCTACCTCCTGGACAACCGGCAGACCGAGGCCGGGACGCGTTTCGACGCGCTCGCCGAGCTGTTCGACCCCTCGACCTTCCGCCACCTCGACGCGCTGGGCATCGGCCCGGGCTGGCGGGTCTGGGAGGTCGGCGCGGGCGGACCCTCGGTGCCGAGCGGGCTGGCCCAACGGGTCGGCCCCACCGGCCAGGTGCTGGCCACCGACCTCGACACCTCCTGGCTGGACCGCGAGGCACTGGGCCCGCCCGTCGAGGCGCTCCGGCACGACGTCGGCAAGGACCCGGCCCCCGGCGAGGGCTTCGACCTGGTGCACGCCCGCCTCGTCCTGGTGCATGTAGCCGATCGCGAGCAGGCCCTGCGGACGATGGTCCAGGCGCTGCGCCCCGGCGGCCTGCTGCTCCTGGAGGACGCCGACCCGGCGCTCCAACCGCTGCTCTGCCCCGACGAGTTCGGCCCCGAGCAGGAGCTGGGCAACCGGCTGCGCCGCGGCTTTCGCGAGCTGCTGGCCGAACGCGGCGCCGACCTCGGCTACGGGCGCAAGCTGCCGCGCCTGCTGCGCGAGGCCGGGCTGGTGGACGTCTCGGCGGACGCGTTCTTCCCGATCACCTCGCCCGCCTGCGCGGTGCTGGAGGCGGCCACCGTGCGCCAGGTCAGCGCCTCGTTGCTGGCCCGCGGCCTGGCCACCGAGGAGGAACTCGCCCGCCACCTGGCCGCCGTGGAGTCCGGCCGCCTGGACCTGGCCACCTCCCCGATGATCTCCTGCTGGGGCCGCCGTCCGGCTGAGGGAGAATAGCCGTCATGTCCCGACGCCACACCCAGCCCCGCCCCGCCGCCGGCACGCCCACCGCGCCCTGCCCGTGCGGCCTGCCCACCCCGTACGAGGCCTGCTGCGGGCGCCTGCACCAGGGCCAACCAGCGGCCACCGCCGAGCAGTTGATGCGCTCGCGGTTCACCGCCTTCGCCGTCCGCGACGAGGCGTACCTGCTGCGCACCTGGCACCCGGACACCCGGCCGTCCCACATCGACTTCGACCCCGGGCTGAGCTGGCAGCGCCTGGAGGTCCTGGCCGCCACCGACGGCGGACCGTTCCACATCGAGGGCACGGTCGTCTTCCGCGCCCACTACGTCGACGACGGCACGCCGGGCACGATGCAGGAGCACAGCCGCTTCGTCCGCGTCGAGGGCGCCTGGGTCTACCTGGACGCGCTCCTCGAAGGCTGAACGTGAGCGGGCAGTCCGGCCTAGAGTGCAGGAGAGGGGACCTGGGAGCGACCGGCCGGAGGGTGTCAGCATGGACCACCAAGAACTACAGCGGCGGTTCGCGGCGCTGACCACCGCCCATCTGGCGGATGCCTGCATCCGCGCCGGGCTCCCGGTGCGCTGTGCGCCGGCGGCGCTGCAGGCCGCGCTGCCCGGTGCCCGGGTGGCCGGGCGGGTGCTGCCCGCACGGCATGCGGGCAGCGTCGACGTCTTCCTGGAGGCGTTCGGCCAGGCCGCTCCCGGCGACGTGCTGGTGGTCGACAACGGCGGCCGGTGCGATGAGAGTTGCGTCGGCGACCTGGTGGCGCTGGAGGCGCAGAGCGCCGGCGTGGCGGGGATCGTCATCTGGGGGCTGCACCGCGACAGCGCCGACCTGCGGGCGATCGGGCTGCCGCTGTTCAGCCAGGGCACCATCCCGACCGGCCCGCAGCGGCTGGACGACCGGGCGAAGGACGCGCTGGACGCCGCGGTCGTGGGCGACTGGCGGGTAGGCCGCGCGGACCTGGTCCTCGGCGACGAGGACGGCGTGCTGTTCGTACCGGCCGAGCGCGCCGACGGCCTGCTGACGCTGGCCGAGACGATCCGCGACACCGAGCGGCGGCAGGCCGAGCGGATCCGCGCCGGTGTCTCGCTGCGCGAGCAGGTCGGTTTCGACGGGTACCTCGCCGCGCGCCGCGAGACGCCCGCGCTCACCTTCCGCGACCACCTGCGCGCCGTGGGCGGGGCCATCGAGGAGTAGGGAGGAGTAGGCGCGATCAGGCGGGCCGGATCTCGCGGTGCCCGCCGGCCAGCAGCAGATAGCCCTCGCCATTGGCCTTGATGCTTGCGCGCTCCTCCTCGGAGAGCTCGCGCTTCACCTTGGCGGGCACCCCGGCCACCAGCGAGCCCGGCGGCACCTGCATGCCCTGCGGGACCACCGCACCGGCCGCGACCAGCGAACCGGCGCCGATCCGGGCGCCGTTGAGCACGGTGGCGCTCATGCCGATCAGCACGTCGTCCTCCACCACGCAGCCGTGCAGCACGGCGTTGTGCCCCACCGAGATCCGCTCGCCGAGCACCGCCGGGTAGCCGAGGTCGCTGTGCACGGTGCAGTTGTCCTGGATGTTGCTGCCCGCGCCCACCGTGATCGACTCGGCGTCGCCGCGCAGCACCGCGCCGTACCAGACGCTCGCCCCCGCGCCGAGGGTGACCGAGCCGACCACCACCGCGCCCGGCGCGACGAAGGCCGTCGGGTCGATCGCGGGCACCCGCCCGAAGACCTCGGCGATCAGCGGCTCTGCCACGGTGTTCTCCCCTCGCTGGTCCGGTCCTCGGCGACCGGCTCAGCCCGCACGCTACCGGCCGCGCCCACCCGTTCGGGCGGCGCCCCCGGTCAGCGCTCCTCCTCGGGTCAGCGCTCCTCCTCGGGTCAGCGCTCCTCCCCCGGTCAGCGCTCCTCCTCCGTCCGGCTGCCGGACCAGAGCGTGTGGAACGAGCCCTCGCGGTCCACCCGGCGGTAGGTGTGCGCGCCGAAGTAGTCGCGCTGCCCCTGGACCAGGGCGGCGGGCAGCCGGGGCGCGCGCAGCGCGTCGTAGTACGCGAGCGCGGTGGCGAAGCCCGGGGCGGGCACGCCCAGCTGCGCCGCCGTCGAGACCACCCGGCGCCAGGCGAACTGCGCGCCCTCCAGCGCCGTGCGGAAGTGGTCGTCGGTCAGCAGGGTGGGCAGTTCGGCGTCGGCGTCGTAGGCGGCCCTGATCCGGTCCAGGAAGCGCGCCCGGATGATGCAGCCACCGCGCCAGATGGTCGCCATCGCACCCGGGTCGATCCGCCAGCCGTACTCGGCGGCGCCGGCCTGGATCTGGTTGAAGCCCTGCGCGTAGGCCACCATCTTGGACGCGTACAGCGCCTGCTCCACCTCGGCGGCGAAGGTGTCCGAGGCCGCGCTGTCCAACCAGGTCTCGGTGGGCCCCGGCAGGCCGCGGCTCGCCTCGCGCAGCGCCGCACTGCCCGAGAGCGAGCGGGCGAAGACCGCCTCGGCGATGCCGCTGACCGGGACCCCGAGATCCAGCGCGGTCTGCACAGTCCAGCGCCCGGTGCCCTTCTGCTCGGCCTGGTCGAGCACCACGTCCACAAAGGGCTTGCCGGTCTCGGCGTCGGTGTGCGCCAGGACCTTGGCGGTGATCTCGATCAGGTAGGACTCCAGGCGCCCCTCGTTCCAGCCGCGGAACACCTGGGCGATCTCGCCCGGCTGCATCCCCGCACCGCGCCGCAGCAGGTCGTAGGCCTCGGCGATCAGCTGCATGTCGGCGTACTCGATGCCGTTGTGCACCATCTTGACGAAGTGCCCGGCGCCGTCCGAGCCGACGTGGGTGCAGCACGGCACGCCGTCCACCTTGGCGGCCACCGACTCCAGCAGCGGCCCGAGCGCCTGGTAGGCCTGCTCGCTGCCGCCCGGCATGATGCTGGGCCCGTGCAGCGCGCCCTCCTCGCCGCCGGAGATGCCGCTGCCGACGAAGTGCAGTCCGCGCTCGCGCAGCGCGGCCTCCCGGCGGCGAGTGTCCAGGAAGTGCGCGTTGCCGCCGTCCACCACGATGTCGCCCTCGTCCAGCAGCGGCACCAGTTCGTCGATGACCGCGTCGGTCGGCGCGCCCGCCTTGACCATGATCACGATGCGCCGGGGCCGCTCCAGCGAGGCGACGAAGCGCTCGGTGGTCCGGGCCGGCAGGAAGTCGCCCTCGTGGCCGAACTCGTCCACCAGCTCGGTGGTCCGGGCCGCCGTCCGGTTGTGCACGGCGACCCGGTAGCCGTGCCGGGCGAAGTTGCGGGCCAGGTTGCGGCCCATGACGGCCAACCCGGTGACGCCGACCTGGGCGTGCGCCTGCTCCTCGGCCTGGGTGTGTTCGTGCGGCTGCGCGGTCATGGCGGGAGTCTCCAACGGGTCGGGTCGGCGAAACGGCTGGTCGGCGAACGGGTGGCCGGCAGACCGGGCCGCCCCTCCCCAGCCTGCCGCCATCCGCCCGGCCCTGCACCCGGACCGCCTGCCCACCTGCTCGCCGACCACGCCCAGTAGCCCAGCGGGCCCAGCGGACCCGACACGTCGGCCCGGGGGCTCCCAAACGGCCTACCCGATGTCACACTTGCCGCATGACTACAGCCAGTTGGAACGGCCGGACCATCGCCGAGAGCGACCGCACCACGATCGTCGAGGGCAACCACTACTTCCCGCTCGCAACGGTCCGGGCCGAGTACCTGGAGACCTCCGACACCGGCACCGTCTGCCCGTGGAAGGGCACGGCGAGCTACTACACCGTCGTCGTCGACGGGCAGCGCAACACCGACGCCGCCTGGTACTACGCCGACCCCAAGCCGGAGGCCGAGCAGATCCGTGGGCACGTGGCCTTCTGGCGGGGCGTGGAGATCAGCGACTGACCGGCGGGGCGGCCGGGGAGGAGGAGCATGAACCCGGTCCTGCGCGGGGCCTGGCGCACGGTGGTGCCCGCCGCCGGCGACCGGCACGGCCCGCTGCCGCCGCTGCTCCTCGCGCTGACCGTGCTCAGCGGCCTGGTGGACGCGGTCGGCTATCTGCTGCTCGGCCGGGTCTTCGTCGCCAATATGACCGGCAACGTGGTCTTCCTCGGCCTCGCGCTGGCCGGCGCCCAGGGCTTCTCGGTCGGCGCCTCGTCGACCGCGCTGGCAGGCTTCGCAGCCGGCGCGCTGGCGGGCGGACGCATCGTCAGGTCGCTGCGCCACCGGGGGCGCGCGCTCCTGCTGGGCGTGCTCGCCGAAGCCGTCCTGCTGGCCACGGCCGGTGCGCTGACGGCGGCCGACGGCGTGCACGGCGGCCGCTACCCGATCACCGCCGCGCTGGGAGCGGCGATGGGCCTGCAGAACGCCGTGGTCCGCTCGCTGCGGGTCCCCGATCTCGCCACCACCAATGTGCTCACCTCGACCATCACTGGCGTGTTCGCCGATGCCGGTGACCAGGCCGGCCGGGTGCGGGCGGGCCGCCGGCTGCTCTCCGTGCTGGCGCTGCTGAGCGGCGCGGCGGGCGGCGCCGTGCTGGCGCTGCACACCGGCCACACCACCGCCCTGCTGGCGCCGCTGATCGGCCTGCTCGCGATCGCCGCGGCGACCGCCGGCCACGCTCGGGCCGACGCCCCCTGGACCCATCCCTGACTCGCCTCTGACTCGCCTCTGAGTCCGTCGCCGTATTCCCGTGGCCGGGGTGGCCAAGGTCACGGTGCGCGACCCCGCACCTACGGTGGCGTAGGTCACTTGAGGTAGTGAACTATTTATCTCCATGGCCGAACTACCGGAGACACCTGACCTCAGCTCCTACGCTGCCCTCGGCGACAGCTTCACCGAAGGGCTCAACGACCCCGCCCCCGACGGCGGCTTCGCCGGCTGGGCCGACCGCCTCGCCGCACTGCTCGCCGAGCACCGTCCGGACGGCGACTTCCGTTACGCCAACCTCGCCGTCCGCGGCCGCCTGCTCGACCAGGTGGTGGCCGAACAGGTCCCGCAGGTCCAGCGGATCCGCCCCGACCTGGTGACCTTCTGCGCCGGCGGAAACGACATCCTGCGGCCCGGCAGCGACCCGGACGAGGTCGCCGAGCGCTTCGAGGCAGCGGTGCTCCAACTGCGCGAGTCCGCCGGGACGGTGCTGATCTGCACCGGCTTCGACACCCGCGGCGTCCCGGTGCTGCGCCACCTGCGCGGCAAGATCGCCACCTTCAACGTGCACCTGCGGGCCATCGCCGACCGCAACGACTGCGCGGTGGCCGACCTCTGGTCGCTGCGCCCCCTGCAGGCCCGCCCCGCCTGGAGCGAGGACCGCCTGCACCTCTCCCCCGAGGGCCACCAGCGCGTCGCCCTGCTCGCCGCCCGCGCCCTCGGCCTGACCACCGATCAGGACCCGGCCGCCCCCTGGCCCGCGGAGAGCCTCCACACCTCCGCCGAACAGCGCCGCGAGAACCTCCAGTGGGCCCGCAGCTACCTGCTCCCCTGGGTCGGCCGCCGCCTGCGCGGCGAGTCCTCCGGCGACCACATCGAGGCCAAGCGCCCAGACCTGCTGCCGCTCTAAGCAGGAACTGCCCGGTGCTGTTAGGGCTGGAACAATTTCCACTGCCCCTCGGAGACGACCTGGACGGCGCCGTCGACCACCTTGATGGCGGTCTCGTCGTCGATCGCATACGTCGGCGCGGGAATCCGTGCCGCCCACCTCTCCGCGTTGGCCAAGGAGGCGTCGGGGTGGTCCGGGTGCTCCAGGTGCGGGATCACCGCGAAGTCGACGAGTCCTGCTCCCTGTCCCGTGACCAGGATTCTGTCGACGTCACCCTGAGGCGTGGCGAAGACGATGTCTTCCGACCTCAACGGTCCATCGTTCCCGCGGGGCGGTTCGCGGTAGGTCTCGACAAAGGTGGAGGCAACAGCCATGCTCCCGGCGCTCACCCCCACGTAGACCGCCTCGGAGCGCAGCGTCGGCAGTAGGCCGGTCAAGCCGGAGCGCCGCATCCAGTTGGCGAGAAACAGGGGGTCGCCGCCCCATACCAGCAGTGCGTCGGCGGCCTGGACCGTTGGCACCCAAGCAGCCTCCTCGATGCTCGGCAGCGCGGTCAGCTCCAGGATCCCCAACGATTTCCAACCCAGTCCACACAACGGCGATGGACCCTCACCGGAGATCGCCCGCCACGCCATGCCGGGCCCGCCCGGGAAGGGGTAGATGGCGGTGGGGATGAACAGGGCGTTGGACTCGGCGATCGGTTTGCCCAGCAGGTCGACCAGCGCGTCGTGGATGCTGCTGTTCTTGATCCCGGACGACGTGAGGAGTGCTCTCATGTGCCTACCTCCCTGAGTTGCTTGCCTACGGCGGAGCACGCGCTGCGCCCCGAGCCTCGCTGGACCTGCGCTTGGGTCAGACACAGACCGATCCGGGCGGTGCGACGCACCACCCGAACATCGGTCCGATCACGACAGCGAGGCACTCCGACACCATAAGACGCAGGTACGACACAACCCGGCCTACGTAACCGGTCAGAGCACCAGACGCGCCGGACCGCTCGACGTGTGACGTAGTTGTCCAAGGCCTGGGCCGGGCTTGGAAGATCGGCCATCCGACCTCGGTCTGCCACAACGACCCATCCGGGGTATCGGAGGGACCGACGAGGTAGTACTCGCGAATCGGTCCGTCGACCGCCAGGGCGTATTGTCCACATCCACCTCGACCGGCTTCAACAGGCCGAGCTCGTGATAGTGGCGAAGCATCTTCACGGTCAGGTGCGTGGCCCGGGAGAAGTCGCCGATGGGCATCGTCGAATTCACGAGCGCAGTGTGGCTCTCCCCCTATAGGAGAGTCAAACGGCAACTCCGCTCTTGACCCTCCCCCAGCGGGAGCGCAAATGCTGGCATCAGGTCGTTCTGCAGAGAAACGAGGATGTCAACCGGTGCGGTCATCGCCGCCGACGGCGGCCGCACCGCCGTCTAGCGCCGTGACGTGGCTCGACATGGGCACGACCGCCGGTCACGACCTGAACGCGGGCATCTCGAATCGACAGCAAGAGACAAAGGAGGACTGAGGTCCATGAAGCTACTCGGGTTGGATCACATCGGAATCGTCGTGCGCGATATCAACCAAACCATCGCTCGGGCGGGCGAGACCGTTGATGGCAGAGCTCTTGGCGAGCCTGTTCTCGCCGGCGACATCGACCTGCAGTTTCTGCTCTTCGGTGAAACGCGCCTGGAGTTGATCGAGGCGCGCGCTGCCGGTTTCGGCATGCCAATGCTCAAGGATGGCGAGACTGCGGTCATCGGCCATCTCGGATATGAAGTCGACGACCTCGAAGACACCAAGGCCGAACTGGCACGCCGAGGGGTCGCCTTGCAGGGCGAATTCAAGACCGACGAGGTCCGCTCGATCTTCACGGTGCCGGAGACGACGTTCGGGGTGACCCTGCAGTTCATGCAGTACCAGGGCTGATCCCGCCGACCGCGGCCACCCCACCCGCGGTCACGGGCAGGCAGCGACACCATCCACGGATCAGGCGCCGAGTTGCCAGATGGTGCCGTGGCTGGTGGCGATGGCCGCGGCGAGGATCAGCAGGTCGGCCGTGCCGAGGGCGAGGCCGAGGGCGGCGCGGGCGCGGCGGTTGGTGCCGCGGACCAGGGCGAGGGTGGCGAGGACCAGGGCGCAGGGGCCGAGGACCACATTGAAGAGCAGGAGTCCGATCAGGCCGAGCACGAAGGAGGCGACGGCCATGCCGTCCGCGTCGTCGGTCGCTGCTGCGGCGCCGGCGCGGGGCTGCTGAAGGTGGCTCACGGGTGCCATCTGGCTGTTCCTTCCTGGGAGTTGTCAGTGCTGGCGACGGGCGCGGGCGGCGCCCTCGCGGATGGTGAAGCCGAGCAGCCAGGCCGAGATGGCGGCGGCCGCGGCAAGGAAGACCGGGAGGGAGGTGTGGGTGGCGGCGCCCATCAGGACGCCCATCACGGCGATCACGGCGAGGAGGGACATGCGAGTCCTTTCGGGTTCGGCGAACACTTGGGATGACAACTGTTCGCTGACTTCTTCACTCTACGCTGGCCAAAGTCGGCAAACAGTTGTTTACTGAATGACGTGAGTCACATTCCCGCTGCCGCTGCCACCCCCGCGCCCGCGCCCGCTGCTGCCGGAGTCAGACAGGCCCAGAAGCAGCAGAGCCGCCGCGCTCTGCTGGACGCGGGACTGCTGCTGCTCGAACACCAGAACCTCAGCAGCCTCGGCGTCCGCGAGGTGACCCGGACCGCCGGGATGTCCCCCGCCGGCTTCTACCGGCACTTCCGCGACCTGGACGACCTGGGCGTCGCCCTGGTCGAGGAGTCGCTGCTGAGCCTGCACGGCATGATCAAGGCGGTGCTGGCCGGTCGGGGCGACGCCGACGAACTGATCGACCGCGCCGTGGAAGTGGTGGCCCAGCACGTCCGGGAGCACCCCGCCCACGTCCGCTTCCTGGCCCGCGAGCGGCACGGCGGCGTGCAACCGGTACGCGCGGCGATCACCGCCGAGCTCGACGCCTTCACCACCGAGGTCGCCGCCGCGCTGGGTCTGCAGGAGCAGAGCGCGTCGTGGAGCGAGCCGGACCTGCGCATGCTCTCCGGCCTGTACGTCGAGCAACTGGTCTCCACGGCGATGGCGTTCCTGGAGGCGCCCGCGGACCAGCCCGAGGCCGAGCAGCGGATCGCCGCCATCGCCCGCGACCGGCTGCGCCTGATCAGCCTGGGCCGCCTGCACTGGCCGACCGGCTGACCGGAACAGCGCGTACCGCTCGGGCGGATCCCGCCTTACCCGATCGCCAGGAGCAGGCACAGCAGGAAGGTGCCCACCCCCCAGATCAGCTCAAGCGCCAACGGTCCGAGGACATCCCGCAGAATCGAGAGTCCGGCACCGTCGAGTGTGCGCCGGGCTCGTCGGCCGATCCTCGGAGCCGGTGCGGCGGGGTCCCGGCTGGTCGGCGGCTCATGGGCTCGGCACTTCGGGCTGCGTGACCCGTCCCCCTGGATGACATGGGGGGCACCCTACAACCGGGCCCACCCTCCGGACGGGTGAGTCGGCCGGACGGGCAGTGTCCTCGAGGCCGACGGCGCGTTGAACGCGACGTTGGTTGCTGCACCGGCGCCGCCCTTGAAGGCGGTCCGCCGGTCACTGTCGAAAGGGATGACTCATGTTCAAGAAGGCTCTTGCGGGCGCCGGAATCGCCGTCGCGTCGATCGCCGCGCTCGCCGCGCCGGCGATGGCGATCGGTGACACCGACGGCTCGGCGGCCTCCGTCCAGGGCAATGGCGGAACCAACACCACGGGAACGTCCGGCAACCACAGCCCGAACTTCCACACGCTGGAGAACCCGAACATCTGCCTGCCCGAGGTCCACCACGTCCAGGTCGGCCTCCTGGTGCCGGTGCAGGTCGACGTGCCGGTGCTGAACCAGCAGTCGCACCAGATCTGCAACGTGGGCCAGACCACCCAGGCCAACGGCGACGCCGCCCTGCTGTCGCACGCGATCGGCTGACGGACCGTCCGCACAACGCCCGTCCCAGTTGGTCCCCGTAGGCACGCCTGCGGGGACCAACTGCATGCTGTCCCCCTCCAGAGACCCGCAGGGACCCGCAGGGAGCCGCAGGGACCCGTGGTCAAGTGGTCCATACCAATCGGCTAGCGTATCCCCCAGGACGATGTCGAACACACGGCTGTGGGGGCCATATGACTGTCGATCACCTTCCTGCCCCCCAACGATCAGGAGCTCTACTGGTATTTCGGGCCGCAGCGCCGCTGGGTGCTCATCTGCACCTCGCTCGCCTTTGTCTTCACCGCTGCCACCATGCTCACCTTTGCCCTGCGAACTCCCGCCCTGTGGGCCTTCCTTGCCGTTCTCATACTCAACCTGGCGCCGCTCGCCCTGCCGGGAGAGCACTTCAAGAGGGCATCGTCGGCTACCTGACGATGGCCGTGAACATCTCCGCCGCGCCGCCGCCGGGTGGTGCTGGTCGCGCTGGCCTGGCTGGCCGGTTCACTGGCCGCGGCGGCCGGCGGGCTCGCCCGCGACGTCACCACACAGGGCTGGTGGCCCACTTGGGGCCTGGGGCTCTACGTGCTGGTGCAGGCGCAGATCGGCCTGCCGCTGATCCGGGACCTGGTCGCGGAGCTGCGCCCGTCCCGCCGTCCGCGACCCTCCCGCCTGCTCGGCCCGAAGACGCAGATCAGCGGCCCGAAGATGCGGACCAGCGGTTTCGCGAACAGGCAGACCCGCGGCGCGAACGGACCGGCCGACGGCGCGAACGGGCAGACCAGCGGCGCGAACGGCATGCTGCCCAGGCGCTGGCCCGAGGCACTGGCCGTCACCGCCGCGCTCGCGCTCACCGCGCTGCTCGCCTCCGGCTGGGTCAGCCCGATGCTGCCCTGGTTGGGCTGAAAGGTGGTCATGCCGATGTCCTCGACCACGGTGCCGGAACTCCGTTCCCCCGTTGTCACCCTCCCCGGGCCACCGCCCGGCCGGCCCGCGCGGCAGGCCGCCGCCTTCCGCCCCGACATCGAGGGGCTGCGCGCGCTCGCGCTGCTCGCGGTGCTGGGTTTCCACGCCGCCGTGCCGGGCCTGACCGGCGGGTTCGTCGGGGTGGACGGCTTCTTGGTGATCTCCGGCTATCTGATCACCGGCCTCCTGCTGCGCGAAGCCGTCAGCAGCGGGCGGATCGCGCTGGCGGAGTTCTTCTCGCGCCGGGCTCGACGGCTGCTGCCCTCGGCCGCGCTGGTGCTGGCCGTGGTGGCGCTGGCCGGTGTCTGGTGCTGCGCCCACTGCTGATCACCGTCACCGCCGCCGCGAGCGCCGTCTCCTTCGCGCTCTCGCTGCACTGGACGCACAGCTCGGTCTCCCTCGCCTATCTCGGATCCCCGTCCCGGGTCTGGCAGTTCGGCGTCGGCGCGCTGCTCGCGCTACTGCCGCTGGACCGACTGCGCCCAGCCCGCCAACCGCTGCGTGCACTGCTGCGTCCACTGCTCGCGCTGTGCGGCTGGGCCGGCGCCGCGGCGATCGGCTGGTCGGTGGTCCGCTTCAACTCCGCGACGCCCTACCCCGGTTACCCGGCGCTGCTGCCGACGCTGGGCCGCGGTCCACCACGGCCTCTTCCTCGTCCTGGACGTCGCGGTCGGCGGCAACCTGCCTGCCGCCTACGGCAGTTCGGTCGGCCCGGGCACCGAGCCCGGGCATCCGATGCGGGTGGACCACGTCAGCGTCGAGACCCGGCCGGGCAAGCCGTCCTGAGCCGGCCCACGGCCCACCGGCCGTAGCCCGCTGTCCCCGGCCCCGGCCCCGGCCCCGGCCCCGGCCCCGCCGCCCGCGTCACTGCGACCCGGGCAGCGGGGCCGTCCGGGTCCACGGCCGTCGGCGTTCGAGCTCGGCGGCCAGCGCGAGCAGCCGCTCCTCCCCGCCGGGCGGCGCGACCAGCTGCACGGAGAGCGGCACCCGCCGGGTCGGGTGCTCCCCCGCCGGCAGCGCGAGCGCGGGCCAACCCGCCAGGTTCCAGGGGAAGCTGAACGGCGCGTAGCGGATGTTGGACAGCACGTTGACCGTCCAGCCGCGCGCGTGCCAGCGGGCGGCCGACGGCGCGCCCTGCGCGAGGGTCGGGGTGACCAGCACGTCGTAGCGGGTGAAGAAGTCGTCCAACTGCTGCTGCCAGCGGCTGCGCTGGGCCGGGCGGACCAGCCCGGCCCGGGCCACCAGGCGGCCGACGGCGGCGTGCCGGCGGGTGCGGGGGTTCAGCAGCCGGGCGTCCAGCGCCGCCGCGTCGGCCGCGGTGCCGGCCAACCAGCGGCCCACGGTGGCCGGTCCGAGCCAGAGCGGGTACGGCGCCTCGGCGCGCGAGACGGTGTGCCCGGCGTCGGCCAGCAGCCGCCCGGTGGCCCGGACGGCGCCGACGTGCGCCCGGTCGACCGGGATCCCCGCCGACGGGCAGCGGGCCGAGAGCGCGACCCGCAGGTCGGCGGGATCGTCGGCCCCCGCGGCGGCTTCGGCGGCCGTGCCGGCCAGCACCCGGTACATCAGCGCGGCATCGGCGGCGCCGGCGGCGATCGGGCCGTTCTCGGCCATCCCGAACCACCCGTCCACGCCCAGCCCGGACGGCACCGCCCCGTGCCCCGGCTTCAGGCCGAGCACACCGCAGTTGGCCGCCGGGATCCTGATCGAGCCCATGCCGTCGTTGCCCAGCGCGATCGGCACCATGCCTGCCGCGACCGCCGCCGCGCTGCCGCCGGAGGAGCCGCCGGCGGTGCGCGAGAGGTCCCACGGGCTGCGGGTGACGCCGTAGACGCTGTCGGTGGTGCCGAACACGCAGAGCTCCGGAACGGCGGTCAGCCCGACCGGCACCGCGCCGGCCGCCCGCAGCCGGCGCACCGCCTCGTGGTCCTGCGGCGCGGCGGTGTCCGGGGTGGCCGCCGAGCCGTTGCGGCTCACCTCGCCGCCGACCGCGAGGTTGTCCTTGATCGCCACCGGCACGCCCGCCAGCACCAGGTCCGCCAGGTCCGCCCGCGCGTCCAGCGCGTCCGCCTCGGCCAGCGCCCGCTCGGCCCAGAGCGACCGGAACGCGCCGACCCTGCGGTCCACGGACGCGATCCTGGCCAGGTGCTCGACCATCACCTCGCGCGCCGTCACCTCGCCCGCCCGTACCGCGGCGGCGATCTCCACCGCACCACGCCCGACCCAGCTCACCATCGGTCCCACCTTCCCCATCGGTACCGCGCCGCTGCCGGCGCCCGCCGCACGCACGCGGCGGTTCGCCAACAGGCAACCAAGAAGGCAACCTAGCGAACAAAGGGCGAACCCGCACCGGACGCCCCGTCATGGCACCGGTTCACTTAGCTGATGAGAGGCGCTACGCTTCCGGCTGACTCCCGACAGGTGATGACCGGTTCGAGAGTCGATACCCTGTCCGCAGCTGTGCATGGCAGGTACCTGTCCATCGGAGGTCACTGTGCTCATCGCCGCTCGGACCGCCCCCCGGCGGCGGGCGACAGAGGTCGGCAACGTCCCACCGCTCCACGGCGTTCGGCCCGTACAGCTGCCGCTCTGAACCAGCTGCCGCAGAACCCCCACCGCTCCCCCACCACTCCCCCAGGACGCCCCACCGCAGGGGAACGCCTGCGCCCCCGCACCGTCCGCAGCACGGAGCCGGCTGCGCCGCCGCCGCACATCCGGCTACCCCCGCCGGGCGGCCTGGCCGGTCCGTCACGGCTCCCGCACCCGGCTCCCGAATCCGACCGAATCCCCAGCCAAGGCGCCTTTATGACTGATCGTCACCTCTGTACCGGGCCCCCCGGTCGCCGGATATCCGGCGCGTCCGTCCGGCTCGACCCGCAGCGGCTCGGAGGTTCGAGCCGGTGAGGATCACCCGCAAGGTCGCGGTACTCGCCGTGGTCCCGCTGATCGCCGTACTGGCCTTCGCCGCCCTCGCGCTGCGCACCGCCGCCGGCCAGGCACTGGACGCCGCCCGGCTGAAGACCCTGGTCTCGCTGGGCGCCCAAGCAGGCCAGCTGACCCACCAGTTGCAGAACGAGCGCACCGCCGCCGCGGTGATCCTCTCCAGCGGCGCGGGCAGTCCCGCTCCCGACGCGACCCAGACCAACGCCTACCTCGACCAGACCCGGGTCACCGACGCGAGCATCGCGCAGTACCGCCGGCTGCGCGACCGCCTGCAGGCGATGCCCGGCGGCACCAACGGCCTGCTGCGGACCGTCGACCACGCACTCGAGACCCTGCCCGCGCTGCGCCGCCAGGTCCAGTCGGGCCCCGGCGCCGAACTCTCCGCGGTGACCTTCGAGTACCGGATCGTGGTCGCCGACATCCTGGACTTCCGCGCCGACGTCGCGGAGGCCGGCCAGGCGTCCGCCGTCGTCGCGTCCCGGATCAACAGCTCGGTCGCCCTCGCCCGGGCCGAGGAGTACGCCAGCCAGGAGGAGTTGGCGGTGCTGCGGGCCCGGGCCAGCGGCCCGCTCACCCCGGCCGGGCAGGACTCGATCGCCGCCACCCGCAGCGGCTACACCGACTCCATCCTGGAGTTCGGCCGCACCGCGGACCCGGTCTGGCCCGCCTGGTTGGACCGTGCGCTGACCGGCGACGGCGTGATCGACGCCAACCGTCTGGAGGACGCCGTCGAGCGCGCCCGCCCGGGCGACCAACTGCCGGACTCCGGCGGCTGGACCGACGCGATGAACCAGCGCGTCGACCGGCTCCAGCAGGTCGAGCAGCAGATCGACCAGGCGGTCTCCACCGAGGTCACCCAACTGCGCGACACCCAGCGGGCCTGGACGCTCGGCGAGGCCCTGGCGGTGCTGCTGACGGTGGGCGCCGTGGTGACCCTGGCGCTGCGGCTGGGCCGGCCGATGATCCGCGAGCTGCGCCGACTGCGCGACGCCGCGCACGCCGTGGCGCACGAGCGACTGCCCGCCGCCGTCGAGGCGTTGGCCGCGCGCGGGGCGCTCGGCCTGTCCACCCCCGCGGAGTTCGCCGCCGCCGCGGGCGATCCGGTGCAGGTGCGCGGGCGCGACGAAATCGCCGAGGTGGGCGCCGCGTTCAACTCGGTCAGTCGCGAGGCGGTCCGGATCGCGGCCGAACAGGCCGCCATGCGCGACAGGTTGGGCGCCCTGCTGGTCAACCTGGCCCGCCGTGGCGAGCGGCTCACCGGCGCGCTGATCAAGGCGCTGGACGCGGCCGAGCGCAACGAGCACGACCCGGTCCGACTCGAACGGCTCTTCGCCCTGGACCACTTGGCCAGTCGGATGGGCCGCAACAACCACAGCCTGCTGGTGCTCGGCGGCGAGGCCTCGGCTCGCGTGCGCGGGTCGAGCGCACCGATCGAGGACGTGCTGCGGGCCGCGATGGCCCAGATCGAGCGCTACACCCGGGTCGACTTCGGCACCTTCGACCCCGGGGTGCTGATCACGGCCGAGGCGGTGGACCACCTGGTGCACCTCTTCGCCGAACTGCTCGACAACGCCACCGCGTTCTCCCGGCCCGAGCACCGGGTGGTCACCGAGGCCAGGCAGTTGGCGGACCGGGTGGTCGTGCTGATCTGCGACGAGGGCATCGGCCTGGCCGACGACCAGTGGGCACCGGTCAACGCCCGGCTCGCCAGTCCGCCACCGGTGGAGGTGACCGGCGTGCGGGCGATGGGCCTGGGCGTGGTCGGCCAGCTCGCCTCCTGGTACGGCATCCGGGTCGAGCTGCGGCCCCGGCCCGGCGGCGGCACGATCGCCGAAGTCTCGCTCCCCGTCTCAGTGTTCAGGATGGCCTCGGACACCCCACCGGCCGCCCAGCCGACCGCCCCGGCCCCGCTCGCCCCGGCTCCCGCGCCGGCCCCCGCGCCGGAGCCCCCGCCGGTGCCCGCGCCGACCGCACGCGGCGCCTCCCCGGTCGGACTGACGGCCGCCGGGCTGCCGCAGCGCCGTCCGCGCGGCGCCGAGCCCGAGCCGGCGTCCGCGCGCGAACCCGCGCCGGCCGACGGCGAGCAGGCCGCCGCACCCGCAGCCGGGCGCCACGCCCGACGCCCCGCCCCCGACCCGGCAGCACCCGCCGAGCCGGTGGACGAGCGCCGCGACCCCGCCCGCGTCTCCGCGGCGATGGCCGCCTACGCCCGCGGTATCGGCGCCAGCCGCTCCCGGCAGGTCGCCCCCACCTCCGTCCTGTCCGACCCAGAACAGAAGGAAGACTCGTGACCTCCACCCCGACCCCCGACCTGGACTGGCTGCTGAACGACTTCGCGGCCCGGGTGCCCGAGATCACCCACGCGGTGGCGGTCTCCGCCGACGGCCTGCTGATCGCCGCGACCCGCGACGTGGCGACCGAGCGCGGCGACCAGCTCGCGGCGATCGCCTCCGGCCTGGTCAGCCTGCTGGCCGGCGCCGGGCGGCTGCTGGAGGCGGAGCCGGTGATCAGCAACCTCACCGAGCTCCAGGGCGGCTTCCTCTTCTCGATGGCGGTCAGCAGCGGCGCCTCGCTGCTGGTGCTGGCCTCCAAGACCTGCGACATCGGCCAGGTCTCCTACGAGATGGCCGAGCTGATCAACCAGGTCGGCCCGGCACTGGCCCCCGCCGCCCGCGCGATGCTGCTCAACTCCCACGCGCCCGACCAGCCCTGACGCTTCATCAACTCACCTGTATGACACCGATCCTGGAGTACGCATGACACCGGCAAGCAGCGCATCCGAGCGACGCGCCCCCGTACGCGGCGCCCGTGCCACGGGGCTTCTCCTGCTCGCCGGCGTCCTGTGCCTCTCCGGCTGCAGCGGCGGCGGCACCGATGCCGCCGCCGGCCAGGGTCCGGTCAGGATCGGTCTGCTGGCCTCGCTGTCGGGCACCTATCAGGAGGTCGGCACCGACCTGCGTGACGGCTTCCAGCTCTACCTGGACAACCACGGCGGCAAGCTCGGCGGCCGCACCGTCGACCTGGTGGTGGCCGACGAGGGCGACGGTGCGCCGACCGCGCTGCCCGCCGCGACCAAGCTGGTCAAGCAGGACAAGATCCTCGCGATGACCGGCATCGTCGGCGCCGGCTCGGTGGCCGCGGTCACCCCGCTGCTGACCGAGAGCGGCATCCCGCTGATCAGCTCCAACGGCCGACCGGTGATCAAGGACGTCAGCCACCAATGGAGCACCAGCTTCATGTCCGACGACCCGGGCGCCGCGATCGCCCAGTACGTCCACGACACCGTGCCAGGGCCGGTCTTCGCGATCGGCCCGGACTACCAGGGCGGCTGGGACGAACTGCAGGGCTTCACCGACGCGTTCACCAAGGACGGCGGCCAACTCGCCAACCCGGGCGGCAAGACGCTCTTCACGCCGTTCCCGGCCACCACCGACTTCACCCCGTACTTCACGCAGATCAAGAACTCCCATGCCAAGGCGGTGTACTGCTTCTACGCGGGCGGCGCGGCGGTGGACTTCGTCAAGCAGTACGCGCAGTCCGATGTCAAGGACGTGCCGCTGTACGCGGCCGGCTTCCTCACCGAGGGCGGCGTGCTCAACGCCCAGGGCGACGCGGCCAAGGGCATCCAGTCGGTGCTCAACTACGCGCCCGACCTGGACAACGCCACCAACCGCGCCTTCGTCGCCGCCTGGCAGGCCAAGCACTCCGGTCCGCCGACCACCTACGCGATGGCCTCCTACGACGCGGCCGGCGTGCTGGACAAGGCGATCGCCGCGGCCGGCCGCAACCTCACCTCGGAGACGCTGAACAGCGCGATCGCCGGGCTCGGCCAGATCGACAGTCCGCGCGGCACCTGGGAGTTCGGCAAGGAGACCCACTCGCCGGTGCAGAAGTGGTACCTGCGCCAGGTCGAGAACGACGGCCGTACGCTGTCCAACCTGACCGTCCAGGACCTGGCCACCATCGGCAGCTGAGGCCCACCACTACACCCACCGACGGAGGCCACCCCCTGATGTCCGCCACCTCGTACGCCTTCGACAACCAGGCCCCCGACGCCGAGGTCCAACTCGCCATCCTGGAAGCCTTCCTGGACCCGGTCACCAGCCGCCGACTGGACCGTCTGGGCCTGCGCCCGGGCGCCCGCTGCTGGGAGGTCGGCGCCGGTGGGGGCTCCATCGCCCGGCTGCTCGCCGACCGGGTCGGCCCGCACGGGCAGGTGATCGCCACCGACCTCGACCTGGCCCGCTTCCACGGCGAGGCACCCAACCTGGAGCTGCGGCGGCACGACGCGCGCCACGAGGCACCGCCGGGTGAGGGCTTCGACCTGATCCACGCCCGCCTGGTGCTGCTGCACCTGCCCGAGCGGCGCGAGGTGCTGGCCACCCTGGCCGGCGCGCTGCGTCCGGGCGGCGTCCTGCTGGTCGAGGAGTTCGACCGCAGCCCGCTGCACGTCCTGCTCTCCCCCGGCCCCGAGGCGGCGGCGCTCTTCACCCGGGTGGTCGACCGGATCCTCGAGGTACTCGCCACCCAGGGCGCCGACCTGCACTGGGCACAGCAGGCACACGGAGCGATGGCCGACCTCGGCCTGACCGAGGTGCTCAGCACCGTGCACGCCGAGAGCTGGTCGGGCGACGGCGGTGCCCGCCTGCACGAGATCAACTCCCGCCAGCTCCACGACCGCCTGCTCGCCACCGGCCTGACCCCCGACGAGCTGAGCCGCTTCCGCACCCTGGTCCGCGACCCCGCGTTCAGCGCGCTCTCCTACTCCCTGGTGTCGATCTCGGCCCGCAAGCCTGCCTGATCCGGCGCCCCGGCTGGGCCATAGTGAGCCTGACTCTTGACCCCCCGGAGAGTAAGGACCTCAGTCATGACGGAACAGCCACCTGAGCCGCTCGCGCCGCTCGACGAGAACTGGGTGCGGGCGCTCGCCGTGGTCGCGCACCCCGACGACATGGAGTACGGCGCGGCCGCGGCCGTGGCGCGCTGGACCTCGCAGGGCAAGACCGTCGTCTATGCGATGGTCACCAGCGGCGAGGCGGGCATCGACTCGCTGGACCCGGTCGAGTGCCGCCCGATCCGCGAGGCGGAGCAGGTCGCCTCGGCCGCGGTGGTCGGGGTGGACACCGTCGAGTTCCTCGGCCACCCGGACGGCGTGCTGCACTACGGGCTGGCGCTGCGCCGCGACATCGCCCGGGTGGTGCGCCGCTACCGGCCGGACATCGTGATCACCACCAACTTCCGTGACACCTACGGCGGCACCTTCCCCAACCAGGCCGACCACATCGCGGCCGGCCGGGCCGCCCTGGACGCCGTACGCGACGCGGGCAACCGCTGGGTCTTCCCGGAGCTGGTCGACGAGGGCCACCAGCCGTGGAACGGGGTACGCGAGATCTGGGCCGCGGGCTCCCCGCTGGCCCGGCACGCGGCGGACACCACCGACTTCTTCGACACCGGGGTCGCCTCGCTCAAGGCGCACCGGGCCTATCTGGCGGGGCTCGGCGGGGACATGGCGGACCCCTCGGGCTTCCTGGAGTCCATCGGCCGGGCCACCGGCAGCCGGCTCGGGGTCCGCTTCGCCGCCGCCTTCGAAGTGATTCCGCTGCACTTCTGAGCCGACGGCTCTCTCGTGACCTGCGTCTCACGCGAGCCTGGCACGCTTGCTATGCAACTCGTTGCATAGCAAGCTGTGCCCATGGCGCTTGAGTACGCGATCCTCGTCTCCCTGCTGGAGCAGCCCGGTTCCGGCTATGAGCTGGCCCGGCGCTTCGACCGCTCCATCGGGCGTTTCTGGACCGCCACCCACCAGCAGATCTACCGGGTCCTGGGCCGGATGGAGGCCGACGGCTGGCTGGCCGTCGAGCTCGCCGAGCAGAGCGGCCGCCCGGACAAGAAGATCTACTCGGCCGCCGAGCCCGGCCGCGCCGCGCTCGCCCGCTGGCTGCGCGAGCCCGTCCAGGCCGAGACGGTCCGCCACGAGATGGCGGTCCGGATCCGCGCCGCCGCCTTCGACGACCCGGCGGCGCTGATCCCCGAGGTGGAGCGCCACCGCACCGCGCACGCCGAGCTGCTCGACCACTACCTGGCCGGCGAGCAGCGCGACTTCCCCGACCTCGAAGCCCTCGACGTCCAGCAGCAGTTGCAGCATGTGGTGCTGCGCGGCGGCATCGAGTACGAGCGGATGACGCTGGCCTGGCTGGACGACGTACTCGCCACCCTGCACAAGCTGAGCACCTGATTCCTTGAGCAACTGACCCTCACCCCACACACCTTGGACTCATGATGGCCGACTCCTTGCTGTTCAACCCCCGCACCTACGACCCCGTGCAGTTCGACGAGCCGACCCGCCGGCTGCTGCGGGCGACCGTCGACTGGTTCGAGTCGCGCGGCAAGAAGGCGCTGATCGACTCCTACATCGACCGCTCCTGGTACGGCGACTTCCTCGAATTCGCCGCCAAGGAAGGCCTGTTCGCGGCCTTCCTGACACCCGGCGAGCAGGCCGCCGGCGACGGCGCCAAGCGCTGGGACACCTCCCGCAACGCCGCGCTGAACGAGATCCTCGGCTTCTACGGGCTCGGCTACTGGTACACCTGGCAGGTCACCATCCTGGGCCTCGGCCCGGTCTGGCAGAGCGAGAACGAGGCCCTGCGGGCCCGCGCCGCACAGCTGCTGACGGAGGGTCATGTGATGGCCTTCGGTCTCTCCGAGCGCACGCACGGCGCCGACATCTACTCGACCGACCTGATCCTCACCCCGGACGGCGAGGGCGGCTTCCGCGCCAACGGCTCCAAGTACTACATCGGCAACGGCAACGTGGCCGGACTGGTCTCGGTCTTCGGCCGCCGCTCCGACGTCGAGGGCCCCGAGGGCTACGTCTTCTTCGCCGCGGACAGCCGGCACCCGGCCTACCACCTGGTCAAGAACGTGGTGAACTCGCAGATGTACGTCAGCGAGTTCCGCCTGGAGGACTACCCGGTCACCGCCGAGGACGTCCTGCACACCGGCAAGGCCGCCTTCGACGCCGCGCTCAACACCGTCAACGTGGGCAAGTTCAACCTCTGCACCGCCTCGGTCGGGATCTGCGAGCACGCGATGTACGAGGCCGTCACGCACGCCCACAACCGGGTGCTGTACGGCAAGAAGGTCACCGACTTCCCGCACGTGCGCCGGGAGTTGACCGACGCCTACGCCCGCCTGACCGCGATGAAGCTGTTCAGCGACCGGGCCGTGGACTACTTCCGCACCGCCTCCCCCGAGGACCGCCGCTACCTGCTCTTCAACCCGATGACCAAGATGAAGGTCACCACCGAGGGCGAGAAGGTCATCGACCTGATGTGGGACGTCATCGCGGCCAAGGGCTTCGAGGCGGACACCTACTTCGACAAGGCCGCGCGCGACATCCGGGGCCTGCCGAAGCTGGAGGGCACCGTCCACGTCAACCTGGCGCTGATCCTCAAGTTCATGGGCAACTACCTGTTCGCGCCCACCGAGTACCCGGCCGTGCCGACCCGCACGGACGCCGCGGACGACACCTTCCTCTTCCAGCAGGGCCCGGCCCAGGGCCTGGGCGCGATCCGCTTCCACGACTGGCGCACCGCGTACGACGCGCACGCCGGGGTGGCCAACGTGGCCCGCTTCCGCGAGCAGGCCGACGGCCTGTGCGCGCTGCTGCTCGCCCACGCCCCCGACCAGGCGCAGCAGCAGGACCTGGACTTCCTGCTGGAGATCGGCCAGCTCTTCGCGCTGGTCGTCTACGGCCAGCTGATCCTGGAGCAGGCCGAGCTGATCGGCCTGGACGGCGACCTGCTGGACGGGATCTTCGACGTCCTGGTGCGCGACTTCTCCGCGCACGCGACCGAGCTGCACGGCAAGGCCTCGGCGACCGAGGAGCAGGCCGCCTGGGCGCTCGCCCACGTCCGCCGCCCGGTGGCCGACGCCTCGCGCGCCGAGCGCCTGTGGGAGCAGGTCGCCGCGCTCTCGGGCGCGTACGAGATGCAGCCGTAAGCACCTGCACGACAGCACCCGCACGACCGCGGGCCGTGACCACGCTGCTGGTCACGGCCCGCGGTGCGTCCGGCTCTCAGGAGTGCGCCACCCGCCGGTGCCGGCCGTTGCCGGCGCCGCGCGCGCTCATCATCCTGGCCGCCAGGGCGAGCATCGCGATCACCGTCGCGCCCCAGAAGACCGCGAAGACCACCAGTACCGCGATGGTCGACACCTGCGGAGCGATCAGCCCCAGCCCCAGCGAGGCCGCGACCATGAAGAACACGGTGTGGATCTTGATCTCGTAGAGCGCCCGCATGGTCTGGCGCAGTCCGGGCTGGTACGGCAGATCCTGCTTGTCCGGCTTGCCGGCCGCGGCTTCGACCGCCGTCGGTCCGGCGGGCCCGGCGTCGCTCGTGGGTTCCATCGCCGCCTCCTCGATGAGTCCGATTCGGTGAGTCCGATCCGATGCGTCCGATTCGATGAGTCGCCCGCCGCGCCCGCGCGGCCGGGATGCTTCCATCTTCCGCCCGCAGCGCGCCGAGCGCCGCCCGGCGCCCGGCGCCCGTGGTCCCGCGTGGCGGTTGGCAACCGCCGCGTCCGCGGGCTGTGATGGAGACCTCAGCCCGCACACGGAGGAGTCGGTCATGGTCGCCCGCACGGCACACGTCATCATCGGAGCGAGCCTGGCCGGCGCGAGCGCCGCCCGGACGCTGCGCGAGGAGGGGTACGACGGACCGCTCGTGCTGATCGGCGACGAGAACGAACTCCCGTACGAGCGGCCCCCGTTGTCCAAGGGCTACCTGATGGGCGCGGAACCTCGGGAGAAGGTCTACGTGCACCCGCGGGAGTGGTACCGCGAGCAGCGGATCGACCTGCGGCTCGGCGTCGAGGCCACCGCCATCGACCCGGCTGAGCACCACGTCACCCTCTCCGACGGCGGCCGGCTGGACTACGCCAAGCTCCTGCTGACCACCGGCTCCGCCCCGCGCCGGCTGCCCGTCCCGGGCGACGACCTGGACGGCGTGCACTACCTGCGCCGGGTCGGCGACAGCGACCGGCTGCGGGCGGCGTTCCGCTCCGCCGGCCGGCTGGTGGTGATCGGCGCGGGCTGGATCGGCCTGGAGACGGCGGCCGCCGCCCGGTCCGCCGGGGTCGAGGTGACCGTGCTGGAGCGCGCCGAGCTGCCGCTGCTGCGGGTGCTGGGCCGCGAGGTGGCCGAGATCTTCGCCGCCCTGCACCGCGAGAACGGCGTCGGGTTCCGCTTCGGCGCGCGGGTCGAGTCACTGGTCGGCGGCCCGGACGGCGCCGTCACGGGCGTCCGACTGGCCGACGGCACGGTCATCGAGGCCGACGCCGTGGTGGTCGGCATCGGCATCACGCCCAACACCGCGCTGGCCGAGGCGGCGGGCCTCACGGTGGCCAACGGCGTGCAGACCGACCAGAGCCTGCGCAGCTCGTCGCCGGACATCTACGCGGCCGGCGACGTCGCCAATGCCTACCACCCGCTGCTCGGCCGCCACCTGCGCGTGGAGCACTGGGCCAACGCCGTGCACCAGCCGCGCACCGCCGCCCGGGCGATGCTCGGCCAGGACGTCGCCTACGACCGGACGCCGTACTTCTTCACCGACCAGTACACCCTCGGCATGGAGTACACCGGCTATGTCGAGCCGGACGGCTACGACCAGGTGGTCTTCCGCGGGGACGTCGCCGCCCGCGAGTTCATCGCCTTCTGGGTGGCCGGGCAGCGGGTGCTGGCGGGCATGAACGTCAACGTCTGGGACGTCACCGACCCGATCCGCGATCTGGTCCGCTCCGGCCGCCCGCTGGACCTGGCCGCCCTCGCCGACCCCGCCGTCCCGCTCACCGCGATCCCCGACGCCGCCTGAGGCGGCTCAGTCGGCTCAGGCGGCGTCAGGCCACGGCGACGGACCGGTGAAGGCACCGGTCTCGCCGTCCACCAGCCACAGGTGGTCGTGGTCGTCGCCCTGCCCGATGACGAGGAGGTGGTCTCCGGTCGCGACGAGGTCACCGGGAAGCGGGCGACTCCACAGCACCCGGCCGCGACGGATCACCAGCAGGCGTTGGCCCCTACGGGACACCCGGACCGCGTAGCAGTGGTTCCCGCCCTCGAGGAGGGTGACGTAGGTCTTGACGAAGCGCTCGCCCAGCGGGATCCCCCAGGGCAGCCGCAGCGGCGCGAGCCAGCGGTGACGACGGCTGCCACCGACTTTCGCCGCAGAGAGCCGGCCCCGGCGTCGCAGCGGGTAGATCCAGCCGTCGATGACGGTGACCGGGTCGGCGGCGTACGGCAGTGGCCGGACCGTGTGCAGCGTCTGGGTGAGCATCGGCGACTCGAAGGGGCGGACGCGGTGCACCGAGCGCGCCCCCGGGGCGGAGAACCACACCGTGCGTCCGCCGTCGGCGACGGTCGCCTCGTAGCTCCGGTAGCGCTGCCAGCGCGGGCGGATGGTGAGAGCGCCGGCGGCTTCGCCGGTCGCGGCCGAGAACCACTGCAGTCGGTCGTCGTGCCGGTTCCAGGCCAGGACGAAGGACTGCTGGCCGTCGCCGTCTCGGCCGGCTTCCGCAGCCGTCAGGAAGGCGCCGGAGTAGGCGTCCGGCTCGCTGCGCCACAGCTCCTCGCCGGTGCGCGCGTCGAAGGCCCGGGTGCGGCGGTGCTTGCGGCCCTCGGTAGTGGCGATCACCCGGCCCCCCGTGAGCAGGACCGACCCGACGTCGCGGAACTCGCGGTGCCAGAGCTCGCTGCCGTCCTGGAGGTCGACGGCGGTGATCCGGGCGGGTAGCTCGTCCTCGTCCCTCTTGCCCCGCCACAGGACGAGGGTGCTCGCGTCCGCGGCGAACCCCCAGACCTGCTCGCGGTCGCGGACGCACACGCGTTCCCCGCTCGCCGCGCTCAGCACGGTGAATCCGATCGGCTCTCGATCCCGGCAGTAGCGGCCCTGGGGCGTACTGCTGGGTATCACCAGGTACTCCCCAGCGACGACGAGGTTCTCGGGGGACAGATAACTGGCGCTCTCGACCGGCTCCGCGCTCTGCCATCGCAGGTGCCCGTCCTCGCGGTCGAGAGCGACCAACCGCCCGGCGACCATGACGTGCACGGTGTCCCCGTTGACCATCGGCCGCTGCAGGCTTCCGAGCGGAGCCGTCAGGGTCCACAGTCTGCTGATCGAGTCCCTGCTGACGGTGATCGGTACGGCGTCGGTGACCATCGGTATCCCCCCGGAACTGGCGAGTGCGCCCGATGATCATCTCGTACGCCGCATCCCCGTGCCAAGAGGCCTCCATGCCAAGGGCTTTCCCGTGCCAAGGGGATCAGCGCGGCTCGGGGAGCATCGGGAGCGGGCCGGTGCCCAGAGTCATCTTCGGGACCGCCCGGACCGCCGGGCCCGGCACCGGCCGCAGCCGCCAGCGCGCCGCGATCCGGGTCAGCGCCAGGGTGGCCTCGGTCAGCGCGAAGCTGTCGCCGACGCACTTGCGGGCGCCGCCGCCGAAGGGCACCATCGCCCCGCGCGGGATCTCCCCCAGCCGCTCGGGCAGCCAGCGGTCGGGGTCAAAGGCCTCGGGGGCCGTGAACAGCGCCGGGTCGTGGTGCAGCGCGTACGGACTGAACGCCACAGTGCTCCCGGCCCGCAGCCGGCGCCCGGCAAGCTCGGTGTCCACCGTGGTCACCCGGGTGAGCAGCCAGGCCGGCGGCCGCAGCCGCAGGGTCTCGGTCAGGACCCGGCGGGCGTACTCCAGCGCGGGCAGGTCCTCGACCCGCGGCGGGCGGCCGCCGAGCACGTCGTCGAGCTCGGCGTGCAGGGCGCGCTCGGCCTCGGGGTGGGTGCCCAGCAGGTGGAAGGCCCAGCCGAGGGTGTTGGCGGTGGTCTCGGTGCCGGCCGACAGCACCGTCATCACCTGGTCGTGGATCTGATGGCCGGTCAGCCCGGCGCCGGTCTCCTCGTCGCGGGCCGCCAGCAGCGCCGAGAGCAGGTCGCCGCGGTCGGTGGGATCGCCGCGGTGCGCCTCGATGATGGCGTCGATCAGCTCGCCGAGCCCGGTCAGGGCCTGCTGGAAGCGGCGGTTGCCACGTGTCGGCAGCCGGTCCAACGGGCCGAGCGGCAGCACCATCCGGCGGTAGAGGCCGTCCAGGACCACGGCCAGGCTGTTCGCCAGCTCGTCCATGGCCCGCTCGTCGATGTCGGTGGCGAAGAGGGTGCGGGCCGTCACCCGGGCGGTCAGGATCTGCATCCGGGCGCCGATGTCCACCGGCACGCCCTGCTGCCAGTCCGCGGTGACCCGGTCCGCCTCGGCGGCGGCCGCCTGCGCGTACGTCCTGATCCGGGACGGCTGGAAGGCGGGTTGCACCAGCCGCCGCTGCGCCCGGTGTTCGGAGCGGGGGCAGGTGACCAGGCCGTTCCCGATCAGCAGCCGGACCTTGTCGAAGAGCGGGCCGCCCTTGTCGAAGGTCTGCGGGTCCTGCAGGACCTGGCGCACCAGCTCCGGGTGGCAGACCAGGTGGGCGGGCGAGCGGCCGAAGTGGACGGTGACCACGTCGCCGCGGGCCGGCAGCTCGGCCAGGAACTCCAGCGGCCGTCTGCGCAGCGGGACGGCGTGGCCCAGCAGCGGCAGCCGTCCCGGTGCCGTGCCGGTGCTGAACTCCCTGGTCGTGGTCGATGCCATGCAGCGTCCCCCTCGTCCGCGCGGGCAGGTGCGAGGGCCGGCCGCCCGACCGGCTCCTCGCAGCAGGGGCATGCCACCCGTGGCACGGCGGGAAACGGTCGGCCGCCACCCTGCGGGAGCACGCGGGGCGCCCGGCGCGACCGCCCAGCGCGGGCTCCCCCGGTACGGGCTCCGCGCACGCCCGCGAGTGCCCCGGCCGCCCGCCCGCCGCCCGGCACCCGGCCGACTGGGGCTCAGCTAGGGCCTGTCCGGCAGATCGAAGGCGAAGCGCAGCGAGCGCACCCGGTGGTCGAAGCTCGACGGGACCAGCTCCGGTGCGCCCACCGACCGCACCTCGGGCAGTCGGCTGAACAGCTCCCGGTAGAGCAGCGTCATCTCCTGGCGAGCCAGCCGGGCGCCGAGGCAGAAGTGCGGACCGCCGCCGCCGAATCCCAGGTGAGGATTGGGACTTCGGGTGATGTCGAAGACCTCCGGATCGCTGAAGACCTCCTCGTCCCGGTTGGCGGAGCCGAAGAAGAGCACCACCTTCTCGCCGCGGGCGAAGTGTGCCCCGCCCAGCGTGCAGTCACTGGCGAGCGTGCGGCGGAACTGGATGATCGGGGTCGAGTGGCGGATGATCTCGTCCACCGCGCCCTCCAACCGGCCGTCCAAGTCCGCCAGCAGCAGCGCTCGTTGCTCGGGGTGCTCGGTGAGCAGATGCAGGCCGTGGGCCAGCGCGTTGCGGGTGGTCTCGACGCCGGCCACCAGTAGCAGCGAGAAGAAGGCGCCCAGTTGACGGTAGGTCAGCTGCCGCCCCTCCAGATCGGCGGTGACCAGCGCCGAGATCAGGTCGTCGGTGGGCCGGCGCCGGCGCTCCCGGCCCAGGTCGGCGACCATGCCCTGCATCCTGGCCAGCGCACGAAGCCCCCGCCCGGGAAGCCGGATCCGCCGATGCAGCGGACGCCGCACGCCGGTGTGCTCCGAGGCGTGGTTCACCTCGGCCAGGATCGGCGGGCGCAGCTCCTCCGGGATGCCCATCATGGTGCAGATCACCTGGAACGGCAGTTCGGCGGCGACCGCCGTGACGAAGTCCACGGGCCGGCGCTCGATGACGTCGTCCACGATCCGCGCCGCCACGGCCCGGATGTCCTCCTCGACCCGGGCGATCAGCCTCGGGGTGAAGGCCCGCGAGACGATCCGGCGCAGCCGGGCGTGCTGCGGGTCGTCCAGATTGACCATCGAATCGCCGAACAACGCGCGCACCCAGCGCGGCGGTTCGGGCGTGGTGACGCCGGGCGCGCTGCGGAAGACCTCCGGCATCCGGCTGGCCGCCACCACGTCCGCGTGCCGCACCAGCGCATGGAACCCGCGCCCGGCCCGCAGCCGCGACGCCGGACGCTCCACGAAGTAGGCGGGGGCGCCCAGTCGGCGCAGCTGGGCGAAGGCCGCCGCCTGCTCGGCGGCGGGCAGGCCCCAGAACGCCGGATCCGCCAGGTCGACCCGCGCATCGAGATCCCGCTCCCCGGACGCCGCTGCCCGGCCCGTCCTCGACACCACAGCCACCTGTCCGCCTCCCACCGATCACACCGAGTGACCAGTTATACGCGCAGGGCAGCGTACAGCGCCAAACGCCGTACCACCCGAACGAGTTACCCCGCGGCCGGCCTAGCCCCAGGGGTCGCCCTCGGCGGTCATGTTCTCGGCGGCCAGGCGGTCCTCGTCGGCCTGCTGGGGCTTCGCCTGGGCCGACTCGGCGGACTTCTCGATGTCGACGGCGAACGCGTCCGCAGCCTCGTCGTGCGCCAGGGCCGCGCGTTCAGCGGGATCCGCGTGCTCATGCGCCTTGGACCGGAACCTGTCGAAGATGCCCATGTCTCCTCCTCGGGTTGGTCGGACCGATGAGCTGCCCTCCTTGTCACAGTACGTCCCGCGATGTGCCACCGGGAGCCCGAACGAGCGAGGTGACCACCCGGTGGCCGTCAGCCCCGGGCGAGGGCCCGGAGCTGGCTGTAGGCGCCGTTGAAGTGGTCCTGGTCGCCGGGGAGATCCGTTCATCCGTCCGCAGGGTCCCCGCCGCGCAGGCGTCGGCTGACCTCCCCCAGCGCCTCGGCCAGCACCCGCAGCTGCTCCGCGTCCAGCACGTCGATCAGCGCCTCGCGCACTGCGGCGACATGCCCCGGCGCCGCCTCCCGCAGCACGGCCATGCCCTGCTCGGTGAGGTGCGCGAAGACTCCGCGGACGTCACTGGGACAGGACCGCCGCCCCACCAGTCCAGCCTTCTCCAGCTGCACCACCTGGTAGGTGAGGCCGCTCTTGGAGGTGATCAGCCGCTCGGCCAGATCAGCCATCCGCAGCGAGTGGTCCGGCGCGGCCGAGAGGTGCACCAGGATCTCGTACTGGGTGTGCGACAGCCCCGCACCGTCCTTGAGCTGCTGTTCCAGGTGGCGCGCCACCAGGTGGCCCGCCGCGAGGAAGCCTCGCCACGCCGCCATCTCCTGCTCGTCCAGCCACCGGGTCTCCGCCATACCGAGAAGCCTATCCCGGTTGTTCAAATTTGAATCCAGGTGTACGGTCACCCAGAGTTCAAATTTGAACAACCAGCTTCACCCTCCCCCGCCCGCCCCTGGATGACCGGAGACCGGACATGCCTCGCACTCACGCCGTCGCCGAAGCACCCGAACTGCCCCAGGTGCCGTCCGCCCGTGTACGGACCAAGGTGCGCGTCCCGCTGCGCTTCGGCGACGGCTACCGCGTCGAAGCCGACATACTGACCTTCCACGACCTCGCCGACGGCGCCGAGCACCTGGCACTGGCCCTGGGCAACCCGGCCGCGGCCGCCACCCCGCTGGTCCGGCTGCACTCCGAGTGCCTCACCGGGGACGTCTTCGGCTCGGAGCGCTGCGACTGCGGCCCCCAGCTGCGCGAAGCCGTCGAGCAGATCGCCCACGTCGGCGGCTACCTGCTCTACCTGCGCCAGGAGGGCCGCGGCATCGGCCTCTACAACAAGTTGGACGCCTACGCCCTGCAGGACGGCGGCCGGCTGGACACCTATGCCGCCAATGCCGCCCTCGGCCTGCCCGAGGACGGCCGCGACTACACCGCCGCGGCCCAGATGCTGCACACCCTGGGCGTCGACCGGATCGACCTGCTCAGTAACAACACCGACAAGGCCGAGCAGTTGGCCGCCCTCGGCATCGAGGTCGCCACCCGCGTCCCGACCGGCGTCCACACCTCCCCCAGCAACCTGCACTACCTGCGCACCAAGGCCCACGGCACCGCGCTGACCCACGCCCACACCATCCAGCTGCTGCCCGCCGGCGCGTAGGCGCTTGCGCGCTCAGCGCAGCACGCGGCCGGGCAGGTCCGAGCCCACGTAACCCTCCGCGAACAACTGCGCCCCGCTCAGCGAGTCCCGTAGGTGGGCCAACCGGGAGAGCTGCATCCGATGCATGAACGGAGCATCCGAACCGCCGCCCGACGGGCTGTGGGTGAGGTGCAGCAGCCAGTGCGAGAACTCCTGGGCCCGCCAGACCTCCGGGAGGCGGGCGGCCGAGTAGCCGTCCAGCAGGCGCGATCCCGCGCCGGAGTAGTGGGCGACCAGCCCGCGCGCCAGCTCGGCGGCGTCGGCGATGGCGAGGTTCATGCCCTTGCCGCCGGCCGGTGTGATGATGTGCGCCGCGTCACCGACCAGGAAGAGCCGGCCGTACTGCATCGGCTCGACCACGAAACTGCGCATGTCCAGCACGCTCGTCTCGGTGATCGGGCCGGTCTTCAACTCCCAGCCGTCGACGGCGAGCCGCCGGCGCAGGGTGGCCCAGATCCGCGCCTCGGGCCAGTTCTCCACCGCGTCGCCTATCGGGCACTGGAGGTAGAAGCGGCTGACGCTGGGGGTGCGCAGCATATGGCCGGCGAAGCCCTCCTCGTGCAGGGCGTAGATGATCTCCTCGGTGGACGGCGGGACCTCGGCCAGGATGGCCAACCAGCCGAACTCGTGCTGCTTGGAGTACGCCTGCAGCCGCCCGGTCGGCACGGACGCGCGCGCGGCGCCGTAGAAGCCGTCGCAGCCGGCGACGAACTCGCAGTCGAGGTCCAGCGGTTCCCCCGGGCCGTCGTCGGCGCCTCCGCCCTCGCCGCCCTCGCCGCCGGCAGTCGGCTCGCAGCGCAGCACCGCCCGGCCGCTGTCCAGTCCGGCCACCCCGACCACCGGGTGCGAGAAGAGCAGGGTGCCGCCCGCACCGAGGAACGACGCGATGAGATCGCGGACCAGGAACTGCTGGGGGTAGACATGATGCGCACGGCCGCCGGAGAGTTCGGCGTACGGAACGGAGAACCGCTCGCCCCGGTAGCGGAACTCGCAGCTGCTGTGCCGCCCGCCCTGCGCCAGCAACTGGTCCGCCAGGCCGTGGCGGGCCAGGAAGTCGGCCGTCCGGTGCTCGATCACCCCGGCCCTGGCCCGGGCTTCGACGTGGGCCCGGGTGTGCCGCTCGACCACCACGCACTCGATGCCCGCCTGCTGCAGGACGTTGGCCAGCACCAACCCGGCGGGCCCCGCACCGATGATCCCCACCTGAGTCCGAAGACGCATGACTCCCCCAGTCCGGATGGTCCGTCAGGAGCGGTCCGACCGGCGCCGATCCGCTCCACCCCCTTGCGCCAGTCGCCCGGGGCCCGTGCGGCACAGCCTATGCGCCCGGAGCATGACGGTGGATCAGTTGATCTCCTCCGGACGGCTACTGGCGCGCGCTGGCTGATGCGACGGTCAGCGCAGTGGCCAGCGCAGCGGTCAGCGCGGCAGCTCGCCCGGGCCGTACAGCTTCGGGCCCTCGCCGTCGCGGTCCAGCGTGCTCAGCACGGTCCGCAGGGTCTCGCGCAGTTCAAGCACCTGCTCGCGGCTCAGCGGGTCGAACAGGTGCTGGCGCACCGCCTCCACGTGCCCGGGCGCCGCGGCTGCCAGGACCTCGAAGCCCTCGTCGGTCAGCTGCGCGAAGGTGGTCCGGCGGTCGCCGGGGTGCTTGACGCGCCGGACCCAACCGGACTCCTCCAGCCGGTTGACCGCATGCGAGAGCCGACTGGGCGAGGAGCGTGCGAGCCGGGCGAGCTCGCTCATGGTCAGCTCCCGCCCGGGAGCCTCGGAGAGCATCACCAGGATCACGTAGTACGCGTGCGGCAGGCCGGAGTCCCGCTGCAACTGGCGGTCCAGCGCCTCGTTCAGCAGCCGCGAGGTCCACAGGAACGCGCGCCAGGTCTGCTGCTCGTCCTCATCCAGCCATCGGGTCTCGGTCATGCGACTATCCTAGTGGCAATACTTGAACGCTCAACCGTTGAGTGCTCAAGCAATCTCGTCTACACTGACACTTGAAAGCTCAAGTACCCCCACGCCAGACCACCAGACCACCAGACCGCCACACAGCGACGAATCCGAAGGAGAGCCGGCCATGCCCGTGCGACGCCTCAACCACGCAGTCCTCTACATCCGTGATGTGGCCCGGTCCGTCGAGTTCTACACCGACGTGTTCGGCTTCAAGGTGGACGTGGAGATCCCCGGCCGCGCCGCCTTCCTGAGCGCCGAGGACACCCTCAACGACCACGACCTCGGCCTCTTCTCGGTCGGCGCGCAGGCCGGCGGCCCGGTGCCCGGCCAGGTCGGCCTCTACCACCTCGCCTGGGAGGTCGGCACGCTGGGCGAGCTGTCCGAGATCGCCGCCCGGCTGCGCGAGCGCGGCTCACTGGTCGGCGCGACCGACCACCGGGTCTCCAAGTCCGTCTACGCCAAGGACCCCGACGGCATCGAGTTCGAGGTCATGTGGCGCGTCCCGCGTGCGGACTGGCCCGGCGACGACGGCCAGAGCGGCCTGCGGCCGCTGGACCTCCAGGACTCGCTCGAGCGCTGGGGCGCCGACCTGAAGACCGGCGCCGCAGCGGGCTCCCCCACCTGATCGGACCTCAGAGCCTGGATGAAAGCCTGGCTCTCAGTCCTCACCCAGCACGGCGTACCACTCGGTGTCCCCGCGGTCGAACGGGTCGGCCGGCTCGACCTCCTCGGCCGCCCGCATCGGGGGCTGCTCCTGCCAGTTACCGAGCTCGGTCGTGGTGGTGGTGCTTTCGCGTTCCATCTGGTCTCCTCCGGGTTGTCGATCTTCGACTGCTGATCGTGGCCGACCCGTTACCCGAGTCGATCACGCCCAAACGGAACAACCTCCCGGTTCCACCGGATGGCCGCCCTGGTACAGCCACCCGGCCTACCATTCGGCTATGCAGGATCCCTTGAGCCGCGAACCGGAGACTCGTCCGCGGTGGGGTCCGCGGTGGGGTCAGCGGTGGGAGCTGATCAGGGAGAAGCGGCCGCCCTGCGGGTCGTTCAGGTGGGCGACCCGGCCGTAGGGGGTGTCGGTGGCGGGGGTGATGGCGCTGGCGCCCAGGGCCAGCGCCTGGGCGACCGAGCTGTCGGTGGCCGCCACGGAGAAGTAGACGTGCCAGGCGGGCCGGTCCTCGACGCCCGTGTCGTCGGCGAGCCGGGCCAGCGCGGCCACGCTGCGGCCCTCGGTGCGCAGCACCACCCGGTCATGCTCCCAGCGGACCTCCAGCTGCCGGGGGTCGCGGGCGTCCCAGGCGAAGACCTCGCCGTAGAAGAGCGCCGCCTCGAAGGCGTCGCGGGTGCGCAGCTCGATCCAGACCGGCGCGCCGGGGGTGCTCAGCCAGGAGGACCCGCCGTGCTCCTTGCCCTCCCAGATCCCGAACGGGGCGCCCGCCGGGTCGGCGGCGACCGCGAGGCGTCCGGCGTCGAAGCCCAGCGGGCCCACCGCCATCGTGCCGCCCCTGGCCCGCACCCGCTCGGCGGTGACGTCGGCGTTCTCGGTGCCGAAGTAGGTGGTCCAGGCGACCGGCAGCTGCAGGTCCGCCGAGCTGCTCAGCCCGGCCACCGCCACACCGTCGACCACAGCGCGGACGTACGGGCCCCAGCGGTCGGGGCCGGGCTCGAAGCACCAGCCGAGCAGCGGCCCGTAGAAGGCCTGTGCGGCGTCCAGGTCACGGGCCATCAGGGTCACCCAGCTGGGAACCGCAGGCACGCACCGCACCGCTGCCCGCCCCACTGCTGCCTCGGTCATCGGTGCTTCCTCCTCCGTACACGGCTGGTTTCCCTCGACCGTACCCGCACCGTGCCCGCGCCGCAGCGGCGTCGGACCGGGCCTACGGGTGGGTCATCCGCAGGACGTCCAGCGCCTCGTCCAACTGGGCCTCCGTCAGCAGCCCGCGCTCGACGTAGCCGCGGTCGATGACCACCTGACGGATCGTCCTGGACTCGGCGAGCGCCTGCTTGGCGACCTTCGCGGCCTCCTCGTAGCCGATGTAGCGGTTGAGCGGGGTGACCACGGACGGGGAGGACTCGGCGTAGTGGCGGGCCCGCTCGACGTTGGCCGTGACGCCGTCGACCGTGCGCTCCGCCAGCAGCCGGGACGCGCTGGCGAGCAGCCGGACCGACTCCAGCAGGTTGCGGGCGATCACCGGCAGCATCACATTGAGCTCGAAGTTGCCGCTTGCCCCGGCCATCGCCACGGTCGCGTCGTTGCCCACCACCTGGGCCGCGACCATCGCGACCACCTCGGGGATCACCGGGTTGACCTTGCCCGGCATGATCGAGGAGCCGGGCTGGAGGTCGGGCAGGTTGATCTCGCCCAAGCCGGTGCGCGGGCCCGAGGCCATCCAGCGCAGATCGTTGACGATCTTGGTGAGGCCGACCGCGACGGTCCGCAGCTGGCCGCTCAGCTCGACGAGCGCGTCGCGCGCGCCCTGGGCCTCGAAGTGGTTGCGCGCCTCGGTCAGCGGCAGGCCGGTGGCCCGGGCCAGCTCGGCGATCACGGCGGCGGAGAAGCCGGGCGGGGTGTTGATGCCGGTGCCGACGGCGGTACCGCCCAGCGGCAGCTCGGCGACCCGCGGCAGGGTCGCGCGCAGCCGCTCCTGGCCGTAGCGGACCTGGGCCGCGTAACCACCGAACTCCTGGCCGAGCGTGACGGGCGTGGCGTCCATCAGGTGTGTCCGGCCCGCCTTGACGACCTGGGCGAACTCGCCCGCCTTGCTCTCCAGCGCCGCCTCCAACTGGGCCAGCGCCGGCAGCAGGTCGTCGGTGACCGCCTGGGTGGCGGCGATGTGGATCGAGGACGGGAAGACGTCGTTGGACGACTGGCTCGCGTTGACGTGGTCGTTCGGGTGGACCGGGCTGCCCAGCCGCTCGCTCGCCAGGGTGGCCACCACCTCGTTGGTGTTCATGTTGGAGGAGGTGCCCGAGCCGGTCTGGAAGACGTCCACCGGGAAGTGCTCGTCCCAGCGGCCCTGCGCCACCTCCTCCGCGGCCGAGACGATCGCCCCGGCCACCGGCTCCTCCAGGATGCCCAGCTCGGCGTTGACCTTGGCCGCCGCGGCCTTGATCGCGGCCAGCGCCGCGATATGCGCGCGGCCCAGGCGCTGCCCGGAGACCGGGAAGTTCTGCACCGCCCGCTGGGTCTGCGCCTGCCACTTCGCGTGGGCGGGAACCCTCACCTCGCCCATCGAGTCGTGCTCTGTCCGGTACGCCTGCCCCGGCTGGTCCGTCTGCTTCGGTTGGACCGTCTGCTCCGGTTGGTACGTCTGCTCATCGCCCATGGCGCCACACCTCCACCCAGCTCAGCCCGCCCGGGCCGCCGGGTTATTTCCGCCGACCGGGTGAGATCGATCATCAGCAGGTCACGCTCAGGGGGTTTTGCGCGGTTCACCCCGATAGGTGCCGAACGACCAGCGGTTTCCCTCCGGATCGCGGGCGGCGAAGTCGCGCGAACCGTAGTCGGTGTCGTGCGGCTCGCTGGTGATCTCGGCGCCGGCGGCCTTGGCGCGCGCGTACAGCGCGTCGGGGTGATCGGTCACCACGTAGGCGCCGAACGAGCCGGGGACCAGGGGCCAGCGGTCGTCCGGGGTCTCCCGGGCGCTGCCCAGCATGATGCCGCCGCCCTCCGGCCAGGCCAGCTGGGCGTGGTGCACCAGCTCGCCCTCGCCGTAGACCACGACCTCCTCGAACCCGAACGCCTCCGTCAGGAAGCGGATCAGCGCGCGGGCGTCGCGGGACCGCAGACTGGGCCAGACCTGCGGCGCTGGTGTCAGCTCGGCCATCTCGACCGGACCTCCTCGGATGGACTCGCCCCGGTCTCCCCGGGGCACGGGTCCAGCCTCTCGCCGCAGCGGGCGGCGTGCCACGCGGTCACTGCAGGATGTTGACCGCCCGGGCCACCACCAGCACCACCGTCAGCAGCGACACCGCCGACTGCAGCATCATCAGCATCTTGGCCCAGAGCGAGAGCGGCATAGTGTCCGTCGGGCTGAAAGCGGTCGCGTTGGTGTAGGCCACGTAGAGGTAGTCGAAGAACCCCGGTTCCCAGTTGGGCGGGGCGATGTCCGGCTGCTGCATCTGCGGGAAGAGCAGGTCGGGGTAGTCGGCGGTGCCGCGGGCACGGGCCGCCGGGCCGCCGCGGTCCCACTCCCAGTACCAGAGCGCGAAGGCGATCACATTGGTCGCCCAGACGGCGGCGCCGGTACCGAGCAGTCCGAGCGCGGTGGGCGCTCCGGCGCCGGTGACCAGCTCGCGGACCAGCTTGACCGCCGACCAGCCGTTGGCGAGGCTGATCGCCGCGACCAGGGCCAGGCTCAGCGCGCGCAGCACCCGCGAGCTCTGGTCGAGGCGGCGGTGCGGGTTCATCGCGACCAGCGCGATCAGCAGGCCGACCTCCAGGGCGGGCAGCAGCCAGCGCGGGTGGATGCTCAGCCGGGCCGGCAGGAAGAACTGCAGCGCGACAGCGGAGAGGATCGCGACCGTCACCGCCCAGCGCTGCTCGGCCTCGGTCTCGGCCCGCCAGGCCGGGCGGGTGGGGATGCCCGGGCGGGTGGGGATGCCCGGGCCGGCCTCGGCCTGCGGAACCCCGTCAGCGTCGGCACCGGTCACCGTGCTGTCCACGGACGCTCCGGAGCCGAGCAGGGCCTCGATCCGGTCGAGCCGGCGATGGAGCAGTGCGGCGAGGTGGTCCGGCTCGGGGCTGTCCTTCTCGTCATGGGTACTCATGGCGCTCATTGTGCTGGGTGGCCTGCGGGCCGCTGACGGCACGGGGTGCCCGGAGCCGGAGCCCGGGGCGGCTCTCAGACCTCGCGGCGGACGGCCAGCAGCGCCGCGTCATCCGTCAGCCCGCCCACGACGTAGGCCTCGACGTCGGCGAGGAGTTGGTCGAGCAGCCCGCCCGGGTCGTGGGCGGGCAGTGTGGCGAGCCGGGTGGCCAGTGGGTAGAACACTCCGCCGGCGTCCCTGGCCTCGGACACCCCGTCGGTGTAGAGCAGCAGTAGGTCGCCGGGGTGCAACTCGACCTCACGGACCAGGTAGTGCTCGCCGGTCAGCTCGCGCAGGCCCAGCGGCGGTGCGAAACCGGGAGGCTGCACCTCGCTGACCGCGCCAGTGCGGCGCACCCGGAGCATCGGCGCGGGGTGACCGCAGTTGACGACCTCCGCCACTCCCGATCGCCCGGGCAGGCCGACCAGGACGGCGGTCACGAAGCGGTCGCTCGTCGACCCGCGGGCGAGGGCGGAATCCAGCCGCTCGGCCACCACGGCAAGGTCGGCCTCGGTGCGGGCCGCCTCACGGAAGGCTCCGAGGACGTCGGCGGCGGTGTCGACGGCTCCCAGGCCCTTGCCCTGGACATCGCCGAGCAGGATCCGCACGCCGTGCGGGGTGTCAAGCACCTGATAGAGATCCCCGCCGATCCGGGCCTCCGCGGCGGCGGCCTCGTACCGGACGGCCAGACTCAGCGGGCCGATCCGCGCGGGCACCGGGCGCAGCAGGGCCCGCTGGGCCGCCTCGGAGACGGTGCGGACCTGGCGCAGCTCGCGGTCGCGGGCGCGCAGCAGCACGACGTTGGCAACGCTGGCCAGGGTGACCGCCGCGACGGCGATCAGGGCGGCCGCGTGCACGGACGCGGGCACGTCGCGGTTGGCCAGACTGAGCAGCGCGACCGCCACCAGCGCGATCAGCCCGGCCAGGAGCGGGACCCGCGCCGAGCGGCTGCCGGTGCCGGCCAGCACCGGGACAGCGGCCAGCACGGGCGAGACGGTGGTCCCGGGGCCGGTGAGCAGATCGGCCGCGACGGCGGCGGCGAGCAGCAGGTAGGCGCCCAGCAACAGGCCGCGCCAGCGTTGGGGCAGGCCATGCGACCGCCGGGGCGGGCCCACCGCCACGGCCGGCTGCTGCTGGAGCTGCTCGGGCACGGTCTGCTCCCTTCCGTGTCGCGTCCACCCTCAACTCTCCGCCGTTCGCAGCGGCCCGGCGACGTGGCCTCGCGCCCACGCCGGGGCTAGGGCGAGGGCGAGGGCGCGAGGCCACCGGCTCAGCGCAGCAGGGTGTCCAGGAACGGGGTGCTGAAGACGTGGTGCGGGTCGTAGCGGTTCAGGGTCGCCACGGCCTCGTCCCAGCCCGGGCCGCCGCCGGCCCGGTGGCTGTCCGGGATCACCCTGGTAATGACGTCCTGGTCGGCCCAGGTGGCGTCGGCGGTGTAGGCCCAGCCCTTGGACCACTCGACGCGCAGCGCGGCCCGGGTGCCGTCGAAGGTGGTCAGCAGGAACTGCTCCAGATCGCGGCCGAACTGGTGCAGCCCCGGGGTGGAGGGCAGCGTCAGCACGTCGAACCAGACCGCGACGTCCCACTCGGGGTGGTCGGGCCGCGGGCTGAGCGCGGAGAGCAGCGGCGCCCTGGCGCCCGGCACGCCGACCACCGCCGGATCGTCGAGGCCGGTCACCCGGATCTCCACCGCGCCGTTGATCGGGAAGGCGCCCCGCCCCTGGTACTCCGTCAGCAGCTGCTGGTAACCCGAGGTCACCTGGTTGACCACCCACTGCACGTCGGCCCGTTTGGCGAGCACGGCGTATCCGTTGGCCGTCATCCGCAGCGTGGTCGGCCGGACGTACTGTAGGAGGGTCCGCGAGGGGCCCCAGAGGTCGGAGCCCAGGCCGTCCGCGAGCAGGTGGGTGATCACGTCCAGCGTCAGCAGGTCGCGCAGCAGGCCGCCGGAGAGCAGCACGTCGGTGAGGTCGCCGGTCAGGCCGAGCCGGGCGATCAGGAACTGGAGTTGCCCGAAGACCGGTGCCAAGGCCCAGGAGCCGCCGACCAGTTGGCCGGCCAGGTCGGCCACCGGGGTGGGGATGCTGTCGGAGAACGGGTAGTTGTAGGGCTGGTCGACCGCCCGCGAGCTGAACGGCTGCTCCGGGGTGACGCTCCAGGACTTGAGCCACGGGTACTCGGTGAAGGCGAACCAGATCGCCTCGACCCGGCCGTCCCGCTCCAGGAAGTCGGCGAACCGGCGCGAGCTGGAACTCGCCCCCGGAGCCGCGAAGAGCTCGCTCGCCGGGATGTCCAGGCGGCTGACGCAGCGCAGGTTCTGGTCGGCGCCGGCCCGCAGCACGGCCTCCGTCACGAACGCCCGGCCCAGGTGGACCAGGAAGGCGGCGCTGTCGGCCTCGCTGCGCTGGAAGGTGCGCAGCACGTACTGACCGGCGCCCTCGTCCCACACCACGGCGGTGAGTTCGGTGACCAGATTGCTGACCGACCCGTAGCCGTGGCCGGGCAGCGGGCTCTCCCCCGCGGCCGGGACGGCGGTGCCGTGGCCACCGATCGCGAGCACGCCGCCGACCGTCACATCGCCGGGGGCCGGGCAGCTGGTGACCCCGAGGCCCTGGCCGGCCAGGAAGGCGAGCACCTGCTCCATCCCCGCGCCGGCCTGCGCGCGGACGGCGGGCAGGCCGCCCGGCTCGGTGGCCAGCCCCACCGCGGTGAGGTACCGGGTGGTGTCCAGCAGCAGCACGGCGGTCGAGGACGGCGTGCCGTCCGCCACCGTGAGCGGCGCCCAGGTGTGCCGATACCCCTGGGCGCGCAATCGCCAGCCCTGTGCGTTGGCCCAGTTCGCCAGGGTCACCACGTCCTGCGGGGTGCGCGGCGCGCACGTCCAGAGCTGGTCGGTGTGGATCTCGCCGGCCCAGTTCTCGAAGACCCGCTGGTAGAGCTCGATCCCGGCGGGGAAGGCGGGCGGGACGGCTCCCGAGGCCGCGTCCGCCGAGGCCGTGTCGGGCCCGACCATGCCGCGCAGCAGCCAGACCCCGCCACCCAGCGCGGCGGAGCCGGCCAGCAATCGGCGGCGCGTCAGCCCCGCCGCCCCGCCGAGCGAACCGCCGCCCGACGCGTCCGCAACGTCCTGCGCCGCGTCACCCCTCGCGTCACCCACCGCGCCACCCATCGCGTCGCCGCCCTCCGGCGATACCCGCCCTGGTGACCTGCGCACAGCCATGTCTCCCCACCCTCTCCCACACCCGTCGAACCACTGCTGACACTCGGTCAGCTCGTGGCACAGACGCTACTGAGAGGCACCACCCGCCCACCAGAAAGTCGTAATCAATCATTAGTTCGAGTGAAACTCGGCTCGCCGGGAACTTTCTCTGCTTGGCTACAGCCGTCGGAGGCTTGCGCATCGGGGAACAGCCGGCCGAGGTGGTAGTGCAGGACAGCGGCCGCGTCGTTCGCCGTCCGTTGGCCGAGCAGGACGCTGAGGCCGAGGCCGGCGGAGGCTGCCAGGAGGATGACGGCCTCCTGACGGGCGTCCAGGCGCGGGTCGGTGTCACCCGCCTGCTGGGCGGCGGTCAGCCGGCCGACCAGGAAGTCCTCCATCTCGTTGGGGGCCGCGAGGAACGGCTGGCCGGCGAGTACGGGGTCGGTGACGGAGAGCACCGCGTACTCGGTGTAGACGAGGTGGAAGGTGCGGCTTTCCTCGTCGGCCGGGATGGCTTCGAGCAGGACCGCCCGGACGATGTCGCGCGGAGCCGTCGAGGATCCGACCGCCCTCACCCGGTCGCGAACCCGCTCGCCCATGCGTACGGCCAGGCGGGTGAGTGCGGCGAGGAGCAGCTGCTCTTTGGTGTCGAAGTAGTACTGCACGAGCCGCACCGAGATGCCCGCCTCGACCGCGACCGACCGCATGGTGACGGCGTGCAGTCCGGTGTCCGCCGCCGCACGGAGCAGGGCGTCGATGATCTGGGCCCGTCGCTCCTCGTGATCCACCAGCTTCGGCATCGGGCTCCCTTCGAACGTTTTTATGGTACAAACATACCATCAAATGCTGCTTCATCCACCGGGAGGGATCATGACCAGGACAAGCGTCGGACGCTTCGCCTCCGAGGAGGCCCGGACGAAATTCCTTGAGGCGTACGACCGCGCCATGGAGTTGTGGCCGGCCCCGCGCGAGGAACTGGACGTCGAGACCGCCTACGGCACCGTCCACGTCCACCGCTACGGGCCCCGGACCGGCGAGCCGATCGTGCTGCTGCACGGCCACGCCGGGCACGCGTCCAACTGGTACCCCCAGATCGCCGCTCTGGGCGAGAATCACCCGGTCTATGCGATCGACACCTTGGACGACCCCGGCCGTGGTGTTCAGCGCGCTGTCGCAGCCGGCTCCGAGGAGAACGCCGCCTGGCTCGGCGAGGTCTTCGCCCGTCTCGGACTGGAGCGGATCCATCTGGTCGGTCTGTCCTACGGTGGCTGGCTGGCCCTCAACCAGGCCATCCACGGGCCCGAGCGCCTCGCGTCGGTCGCACCGCTGGACCCGGGCGGCATCGAGAAGGTCCCCGCCCGGTTCTACGCGCATATGATCGGCGGCCTGTTCGGGATGCTCGCCCCGCGGCGGCTGCGTCCGGCGCTGGGACGGCTGCTCGCCAACCCCGCACTCAGTTCACCGCCCGAGATGATCGCTCCCCTGATGCTGGGCATGCGCACCTTCAAGCCGAGTACCCGCCCCGCGGCCAGGCCGTTCACCGACGAGGAACTGAGGTCCATCAGGCTGCCCACCCTCGTCCTGGTGGGAAGCCGCAGCGCCCTGCTCCGCCCACGCCAGGTACTGCAGAGGGTCACCGCGCTGATCCCGGGGGTCCGGGCCGAGATCGTGCAGCGGGCCGGCCACGGACTCAACCTGGAGCGCCCCGACCTGGTCAATGAGCACCTGCTGCGGTTCGTCGCCTCATGCCGGCAGGAGGTAGGGGCCGAGTAGAGCATGGATTCCTGCTGCGCTACTCCGGCGCCAGGTCGGCGATCAGCCAGTCGAGTGCCGACTCCTCGTGCAGGGCCGCGTTCGACGCCGTCATGGCGGCGGCGAGGCCGGCGTCCCAACTCGCCTGCACGAGAGCGCCGACGAGCGGGAGCGGCGGGGTTCCCTGCGACCGGGCGTGGGCGGCGAGTTGTTCGTAGTCCTGGCTCGCCATCCGCCACGGCCCGGCCGCGCAGCGGCGCATGACGCGGTTGGCGAGAGCGATGCCCGGCCAGTCGAAGTCGCCGTGGTAGCGCAGCGGTTGGCCGGCGGCCGCGAGGGCGTCGAGCAGCTCAAGTACGACGGTGGAGGCGCTGCCGGAGGTGCAGACCAGCGCGCCGGTGCAGCGGGCTTCGGCCGCGGCCTCGACCACCCGGGGGTTCTCGCAGATATACACCGGGGTGTCCGGCGTCAACTCGAGCTCGAGGGCGTGCAGTTCACGCAGCGTCAGATGGGTTTCGGCGTGGTGGTCGGCCCGTTCCCGCAGAGCCCGCCGGCGCCACCCTCCGCCCGTCGGACGCAGGCCGTAGGTGAGCACGGTGCTCGACACCTCGTCCGGGACCACGGATGCGGCCCGCCACAGCGCGCGGCGACCGGGCGCGCTCGAAGGCGGCTCGGTACCCATCGCCTGCGCGAGGCCCCGCAGGACCAGGCGGGACAGGGCGGTGTCGTCGTCCAGCCCGTGGGCAGTGCCGGTCACCCGGGTGGCGAGCTCCCCTCGGCCGTACGGCGGCGCCTCCTCGTCCCGCCCCGGGCGCAGCACGCCGAGGACCTGGACGGCCTGGCGGAGCAGGCCTGCGGCGTCCTGCGGGGACAGCCTGCCGACGGCGCCGCTGCGGCGCAGCTCGTCCAGCCAGCCGCTCACCCACTCCTGACCGGCGAGCGGGGAGGCGGCCACAGCGGCGTCGACGGCCGCCCAGAGCGCGGTCCGCGCCTGTCGACCGGTGTCCCGTGCGGCGCGCCGGTCGGTCAGCGGTGGCCCCAGGTGTTCGACGGCCGTGCTCAGGCCGCAACCGGCCGCCGTGGATCGCAGTCGGGCGTCCAGCTCCGCGAGCCGGACCGTGGTGGCGGCGCCGCTGGTCCGGCGGCCGAGCAGCAGCGACAGCGCCTGGTGCTCCACCGCGCTGAGGCCGTCCAGGCGGATGCTGCCGACCGCTTGCAGTCCGTTGCGCTCCAGGCGGTGGCGGACCGCGGTCCACAAGCGGCCGAGGGCGGGCTGCGCCAGGAACCCGAGGGTCTGCGCGGGCAGGGTCACACGCTCACCAGCCGTCGGTTGCGTCCGTTCCAGGTGTAGTGCAGGGTGGCGACCCCGCGAACGTGCGGGTCGCGCAGGCACTCGTAGATCTGCAGCGCCGGCACGTCGGGCCAATTGCCCATCAGGCGCTCGCTGGTGAGGACGAAGTCGAGGTCGAGATCGACCAGGATGCGGCCGAGCCTGCCGTGCGTCGGCTCGTCGACCTTGGCGAAGGCGTCGTCCAGCAGGATCAGCCGGGGTGCGTGCGGGGCACTCTCGGCCAGTGTGGTGAACTGCGCGGCGGCCGCGGCGAAGAGCGCGAGATAGGAGAGGACGCGCTGCTCGCCCTGGCTGAGCCCAGTGCGCCCGGTGAACTTCCTGCGGCGGGCGGTCGAGGACTCGTCCAGCACCCATGGCTGGAAGGTGAACCACATCCGGTAGTCGAGTGCGGTCCGCAGATGGGCGGCGTAGCCGACTGCCGGATCAGCGCGGCGCGCGTCCTCGATCCGGCGCTGCAGGACCTCCCGCAGCTGTTCCGACTGCTCGCGGGTCCGCAGGCCGGACGGGCTGCGGAGCAGGTCGACGGCGGCCCGCACATCCGCGTCGACGGTGTCGGCCAACCGCCAGTCGAGCTCGACGCCGAGGCCGTGCGAGGTGCGGACGGACCGCAGGGTGGCGTTGAGGGCGTCGACCAGCGCTCCGGCGGCAAGCATCTGCGAGGAGAGATGATCGCCCAACTCGCCGGTGAGGAACCGCTGGAAGACCTCCCGCTCGCGGTTGGTGAGCCGGGCTCGCGCGTCGGCGGCCTGGGTGGCGATGCGCTCACCGACCAAGGCCACATCGTGCGGGCCGGTGTCGTCGACGAGGCGGCAGACCTTGATGCCGTCGGGCTCCTCCAGGGTGGCGTCGTATCCTCCGGCGAGCTGGTCCCGCAGTTCGCTGAAGCGGTTGAGCAGCGTGGTGTCGGAGGCGTCGTGGCGCTCGGGGTCGAGGCTGCGGTGGGCGGCCTCGACCAGGGCCTGCAGGGCTCTCAGCCTGGTCCTGGCGTCCTCGTGGACGGGGTCGGGGATGGAGAGCTCACCGAGGTGCTCGCCGAGGGCCGCCCCGCGGACGATGTCGGGCGTCGCCAGGGCGGTGCGCAGGGCCCGCCCGCGACGGATCACCGCCTCCTCCTGGGTGGCGAGTTCGGCGCGCCTGGTCTGCTCGTCCTGCTCGGCGCGCACCACCTCGTCGTGCAGGCGCACAGCCTTGCTCTGCGCTCCGGGCAGTTCCCTGCCGATCTCGTCCAGGCGCCGTACCACGGCCTCCTCCTCGGCGAGGATCGCCTGCTCGCTCGCTCCGACGGCGCTCTCCAGCTTCCGGATGTCCCGGCGGGCGGTCGCCAACTCCGCTGCCCGCCGACCGTATCCGAGCTCGGCCTCCTCCCGGGCGGTGCGAGCGCGCTGGTAGCTCCGGCGCTCCTCGCGGTGGGCGGCCAGGCCGTCGGCGGCGGATGCCACGCGGCGGCGAAGCCGCTTGACGCCGTCGGCCAGGCCGTCCAGCGCGGAGCGCACCAGCGGCAGCGCGCGCGGGTCGGCCGGCAGCGCGTGTGCGGTCGCGGCGGACTCGGCGCGGCGGCGGGCGTCGACACAGCGGGTCCGGGCGTCCTGGGCGACCCGGTCCGCCGCCGCGGCCGCCTGGCGGAGATCGGCGGTGATCCGCTCGGTCTCCTCCAGGCGCGCCCAGGCTCCGGTCAGGGTCCGGCTCGTCGGGGGGCGTCGCAGCAGCTCGTCGAGAGCCGCCCGGCGATCCGTCAACTCCCTTGCGTGGGAGCGGGCATGCTCCGTCTCCTGCGCCACCTCGCCGATGCGGTGGGCGAGTTCGTCGAGGCGCCGGCGGCGGGTCTGCGCCCGCACCTCGGCGCCCACGTACTCGGCCACCGGCTTGGTGTGGGCACCGCCCGCGACGCCGAGCCGCCACCGGCCGTCGGTACTCACCGCGCCGCCCGCCGCCGCCCCGAAGGGGACGCCGACCGGCACCAGCGCGACCGCCGCCAGGATGCGGGCCACCTGGGCGGCCGTCACGCCGCCGCCGGCCGCGGGGACGGGGCGCAGCACGTTGGCGAGCGACCAGCCGCCGGCCGGCGCGGTGGGGGTGAGCACGGTGTCCCGGGTGTGCGGATCGAGCAGTACGCCGTCCGCGCTGACCCAGGCGTCGAGCAGCCCGGCCGCCTCCAACGCCGCTTCGAGGCCTGCCCGCCGGGCTTCGGTCAGGTCCGGCGAGAAGTCGACCAGCCGGTACAGCGGGGCGCCGCCGTCCGGGAGCCGGGGAGCGTCCCGCAGCGGCGGCCTCGGGGGTACGGGGTCGCTGTGCCGCTCCCAGTCGGCTCGCTCCGCCCGCAGGGCGTCGAGCGTACGGGCGAGACCGTCGGCCACCAAGGCCGCCTGTTCGCGCTGGTCCGAGAGGGCCTGCCGGTGGGCGTCGAGTGCCTCATGGGCGGCGGACGTCACCTCCTCCCCGACCGAGGCGGGCAGCGTCCGCTCCTCGAAAGGGGCATCCGTGGACGGGTCGCGGCGCACTGCCTCGCGTACGGCGTCGAGTGAGACGCCGGAGCGGACCTCCAGGAGGCCCGTCCAGGCGTCGACCGCGGCCGCGTACGCCTCGCCCTCCGTGACGACGGCTGCCTGACGATCCGTCACGAGAGCTGCCTCGGCTTCGGCCTGGATCGCCAGTCGCTCGTGCTCGGTGTCGGCCTCCCGGGCCTTCGTCTGCGTCTCCCGCAACTCGTCCAGCAGGGTGGCGAGTTCGGTGACGACACGGATCCTGCTCTTGATCACCGGCTCGGCGGCGGCGAGTTGGGCGTTCCAGGAGCGCAGCGAGGCGGCCACCGCAGCGGTGTCGAAGGCCTCCACGCGCTCACCACGCAGGAGTTCGTTGCCGCCGTCCGGATCGGTGATCTCGTGCTCGCTCGCGGCGGCGAGTACCGCCACCGTGCCATTGGCCGGATCGCCCAGGTGAGCGGGCGCCAGGCCGGATCGGTCGGCCAGGTCGCAGAGTTCACGGTGGGCCGTGCCCAGCTCGCGGAGTTCACCGGCCGTACGATGGGCGCCGGCGCTGACCGCGGCGCCGGCCGCCAGCTGCGCGCCGTGCGCCAGTTGGAAGGCCGCGTAACTGGCTCCGGCCGTCGCCTGGATGGCTGCGACCGTGCGACGCCGCTCGCCGAGCTCGGACAGGCTCCGATAGCCCGCGCTGGTCCGCAGGGTGACGAGATCCGCCTCGGCGGTGTCCTGCTCGGCCGCCAACTGCTCGTGGCGCTCCCGTGCTTCGGCCTCCTCACCACGCAGCTCGGCCACCCGTCGGGTGATCTCCCCGGCGGCCAGTCGCCGCTCAGCGAGCTTCTGGAGTTCCGCGACGACCTCGCCCGACCGACGGCGCAGGGCCCCGTGGAGGTAGCCGCGGTAGCCACCCAGGAACCGGTGGAGCGCCTCATTGGTCCGCTCCAGCCGCCCGAGGTCCTGGCGGACGCTGTCGAGATCGTCGAGGTTGCGGGCGACCTTGTCGATCACGTCGTCGTCGGAGCGCGGGGAGGGTCTCGCCGAGTACGGTCACCAGACCGCCGGACTCGATGCGGTCGCCGATCGTCGGGCGGCGCAGCCGGTGCAGCAGCTGGACGAGGTTGCGGTAGCGCGCGGCGTCGGTCAGCCCGAACAACTCCCGGGCCACTCTGGTCCGGTGGTCACGGGCGCTGTCCAGCACGTTGCCCGCGCCGACGGCGGCCCGCAGCCGGTCCAGCGCCAGCGGCTGGCCGGACTCCACCAGCTGGAGGTCGTGCCCGATCCGCAGCGTGGTCGTGAAGAAGAAGGGTGTGGCCGAGTTGGTGGACTTCGACGCGCGCACGGCGGCGCCGACCGTCAGGAACTGCTCACTCCCGTCCTCGTCGGTTCGGCAGAACTCGACCCACAGATAGCCCAGCCGGTTGGTCTGCTCGAAGCCGTCCAGCATCAGCCAGGCCAGCGTGGTGCGACCGGTTCCCGTCGCGTCGAGGGCGCGGGCGTCACCGTCGAGCAGGTAGGGCAGCAGCATTTCCAGGGCCTTGGACTTGCCGGCGCCGTTCTTGCCGCGCAGCAGCAGCCGGCCATCGCCGAACGCGAACTCCTGCTGGTCGTACTGCCAGACGTTGAGAATCCCGGCGCGGCCCAGCCGGAAGCGGTGCGGGGCCGCGTGCTGCGACACGGGGTGGGTCGGGCGGCGGTTCACGAAGAAGGCTCTCCCTGTCGGTCGGGCTGCGCTGCCCGCTGATCGGCGTGCTTGAGCGAGACGGTCGTGGCGTACCGGGCGGCCGCGGCGAGCAGCACCCACTCGCCGACGACGGCGGTGCGGGCCGCGGACACGTCGGTGACGGCCCGCCCGTCGCCGGCGGCCCTCTCGTACCACGGCGGCACGCCGTGGCCGTCGGCACGCAGCGGTCCGGCCGGTGCCACCAGTCGCATGCGGCTGAGGAGTTCGAGGGCGTCGGCGCGCAGCAGGGCCGGGCTGTCCAGGTAGCCGCGCTGCCAGTTGGCACGCCGGCCGTACTCCTCGACCAGTTCGTCGAGGAGCTCGGCGACCAGGCCGGGCGGTATCGGCACGCCGATCGTGAGACGGCCGCCGACCGCCGGATGGCCCGCCTCGTCGGGTCGCAGCCGTCGCACCAGCCGGTCGACCAGCAGCAGCGCGGCCTGGGCGACCGTCCCGGTGCCCGGAAGCCGGAGATCGGTCAGCTCGTCGTCGGGGTCGATCATGGCGACACCCTCGGCCCGGATCTCGGCTTCCAGGCCCAGCAGTTCGGAGAAGGCCTCGGCCTCGCGCCGCTGCCGGGTCCGCAGCCAGTCGCGCTCCGCCTCGGTGAGCTCGTCGAGATAGACGACCGGGGTTTCGACCAGTCTCCGACGCACATAGGTGCGCGGTCCGCCGAATCCGGGATCGGCGGACCGCAGCACGAGGTCCGCGCCGTCGGTGCTCTGCGTCAGCGGGCCGGCCACGATCGAGCGGGCGATCTCCCGGTTGACGGTGAGCAGCGCCTCGCCGCCGGCCTCCGCGGCGACCGAACCGACGCTGCCGTCCGTCTCGGTCAGCGCACCCCAGTCGACGAGTCGGCGCAGCGCGGCCGCCAGCGTCCGCTTCTCCACCGGCCGACCGGAGTCCTCGATGGACAGGCCCGCGTCGACGGCCGCCGCCCGTACGTCGGCGACCAGTTGGGACAGCAGGACCTGCTCCGGCGCGGTCACCAGGACGGAGAGGGCCAGCGCCAGGTAGGCGTAGGTCCGCGGGGTGAACGGCGTGCCGGTGGAGCGCTCCATCCGGTGGCCGGAGCCCGGGCCGAGGCCCGCCTTGAAGAGCCGCGCGTAGGTGGCCTCCACCAGGAGTCGGTATCCGAGTACCTGCTGGAACCGCTGGGCCAACCAGTCGGCGTGACGGCGCACCAGCGGGAAGGCGTCGGCGTGCGGCCCGTCGGCGGTGACCAGCGGGTGGCGCAGCAGCAGGCGGGCGGCGCTGCGGCGCTCGGCGGCGAGCGCGACGTCATGGGAGGAGGGCAGCGCCACTACGCGCCCACCTCCTCGCGGGCCACTGCCGCGAAGGCGGTGACCGCTATCTCCAGGTCGTCCACCGCCAGGTCGCCGTCCACCGAGCGCAGCACGGTCACCGCGCCCGGCACCCGGCGCAGCGTCAGGCGCAGGTCCAGCTCGGCATCACCGGCCCGCGCGTCCTCCAGGCCGAACCCGGGCGGTGCGGCCGGGCCGGCCCACCGCAGCCGGGAGTTCCCGAGCGCCGAGGTCAGCAGCTCCAGCAGCAGGCCCATGGCGGCGGCGCTCAGCCGAACATGCCCGAACCGCCCTGACGCGCTGCGCAGTTCGTCGGCGGCCGCCTGGCGGGCGACGGCCTGCTCGCGGGCCAGGGCGAGCAGCCGGGCCTTCTGTGCGGAGTAGTCCTCGACCGCCGCGGACCGGCCCCGCTGCGCCCGGCTGCCGCGCTCGCGCAGCGCCACCGGCACGTCAACGGCCGGGCCGCTCCACCAACTGACGTACGCGGGCACCGTGCCGTCGGGATCCGGGGCGACGCCCAGATGCCGCGCGCTGTGGAGCCCGAACGCCGCCACCGCCAGATCGTGCGCGTCCTCGGGGTCGGCGGCGTCGAACCAGGCCGCGAGCCGCAGCAGATCCCGGCGGCGGGACATCTCCCCAGCCGCCGACCGCAGCATCCGCTTGGCGTTGGCCAGCAGTGACTGCAGCGCGCGAAGGGTCGCGTCCCGGAGCTGGTCCACCTGGCTGCCCCGCCCGTCCGTGTCCACGAACCAGCCGCGCAGGCCCTCCCAGTCCGCCAGTTCGCGCCCGCGGCTGCGCTGCACCCGGGTCTCGGGCAGGCCGCTGGTCAGGGCGCCGAGCCCGGTGGCGTGAGCGCCGATCAGTTTCAGCAGCCCCGGTAGGTCGGGCCAGAGCCGGGTCAGGGTCGCCGCGATCCTCGGCGACCGGAACGCGACCTCCTCGGTGATCGCCTCGACGTAGTCGAGCAGCAGCTCCTTGAAGCCCTGGTACTCGGCGCCGTCCAGGTCGTACCGGGCGAGGACCTGGCCGAGGTAGGCGTAGAAGTCCCGCACCGATTCGGCGAACTCGGCGAACTGCACGAACAGCGTGCTGATCCTCTCCAGCGCCTCCTGCGGATCGGCGCCGCCCGGCACGTGGACGGCCGCCGCGATCTCTCGCAGCCCCCGGTCCACCAGCGCCAGCAGTTCGCTGCTGACCTCGCGCGCCGCGTCGGCGCTCGCCAGGACCTCCTCGGCATCGCGCTGCACCTGCTCGCCGGGCTTCGAGAGCTGGTACCGGGCCCGTGAGCGCTGGTACTCGGCGATGCTGGCGGCCTTCACCGCGTGGCTGCTGCGCAGCAGGTTTCCCCACTTCACCAGCTGCTCCAGCCGCGCCGTGAGGACGTCGGCGTCGAGCTGCCCCTGCCACACCCCGTCCCGCGCGAGCCTTTCGACCACGTCCGGCACGGCAAGGTCCGCGAGCAGCGTCGAGCAGAACACCCGCATCACGGCCACGTATTCGAGGCGCTCGGGAGCGCTCAGGTACGAGTAGACGGCGAGGCGCTGCCAGATTCCGTCGTCAGCCGGCGGGTGCGCATGCGGAGGCGGGTCGGCAGGGGCGTTCGCGTGGTGCATGATACTGAGCGTACGAGACACCACGGACGGCCCTGCCGTGATCCCGGAAATCGCCCGCAGCCAGGGCTGTGCTCGGGCATTACGGAGATCTGACGGTCCGCCGCCACCGCTCCATCGCCGCCCGCCACGGCGTTAGCGTCGGCGCATGGACATTCTGCTCACCGGCGGTGCCGGGTTCATCGGCTCCGCCATCGCGGCCCGGCTGGTCGCGGCCGGCCACCGGGTCCGGGTGCTGGACGCGCTGCTGCCCGCCGTCCACCCGGACGGACGGGCCGGCGTCACGCTGCCGACCGAGGTCGAGTTCGTGCACGGCGACGTCCGCGACCCCGCCACCGTGCGGCGCGCGCTGGACGGGGTGGACGCCGTCTGCCACCAGGCCGCGATGGTGGGCCTCGGCCTGGACTTCGACGACGCGCCCGAGTACGTGAGCTGCAACGAGCTGGGCACCGCGGTGCTGCTCGCGGCGATGGCCCGCGGCGGCGTGCGGCAGCTGGTGCTGGCCGGCTCGATGGTGGTCTACGGCGAGGGCCGCTACACCTGCGCCGCGCACGGGCCGGTCGCCCCCGGGCCGCGGCTGGCCTCCGAGTTGGACGCCGGGCGCTTCGAACCGCCGTGCCCGCACTGCGCCGCGCCGCTGCTGCCCGGCCTGGTCGGCGAGGAGGCGCCGGCTGACCCGCGCAACGTCTACGCCGCCGGCAAGCTCGCCCAGGAGCACCTGGCCGCCGCCTGGGCCCGCGCCTGCGGCGGCCGGGTCACCACGCTGCGCTACCACAATGTCTACGGCCCCGGCATGCCGCGCGACACGCCGTACGCGGGGGTCGCCTCGCTGTTCCGCTCGGCGCTGGCCGCCGGCCGTCCGCCCCGGGTGTTCGAGGACGGCGGCCAGCGGCGCGACTTCGTCCATGTCAGCGATGTCGCGGCGGCCAACGAGGCGGCGCTGGCGGCCGTCGCGCTGAGCCCGGAGGGCACCGTGCGGACCTTCAACACCGGTAGCGGCAGCGTGCACACGGTCGGCGAGATGGCCACCGCGCTGGCCACCGCGTTCGGCGGCCCGGCCCCCGTGGTGACCGGCGAGTACCGGCTCGGCGACGTCCGGCACATCACCGCCGACTCGCAGCGGCTGCGCGCGGAACTCGGCTGGCGGCCGACCGTGCCCTTCGCCGCGGGCATGGCCGAGTTCGCCGCCGCCCCGCTGCGCGGCGCCCGGACATACCTCGACCACCGCTGAGCGGAGCGGCTAGGGCCTGTCCGCGGCGTTGTCCGCGATCGCCTCGACCAGGGCCGGCCAGAGCGCCCGCGGCAGGTCGTGTCCCATCCCCGGGACCAGCCACAGCCGCGCGCCGGGAACGGCGGCGGCAGTGGCCCGGCCACCGCTCGGGTCGATCAGCGGGTCCTGCTCGCCGTGCACCACCAGGGTCGGCACGGTGACCGAGCGCAGGCCGTCGGTACGGTCCGGCGAGCCGTGGATCGCGGACAGCTGGCGGATGAACCCGTCGGGGCGGTAGGCGCGGTCGTATGCGGCCGCCACCTCGGCGCGGCGCACGGCCGGGTCGAGCGGGTGGTCCGGCGAGGCGATGATCTCGCCGAATGCGACCCCGGCCTCGATCGCCCGCTCGCGCCCCTCGCCCGGCCGGCTCAGCAGGGCGTCGTAGACCTTGCTCTGTGCGTCGCCGCTGACCCCGTCGCCGGGCCGGGACATCAGCGAGCAGAGGCTCAGCACCCGGCCCGGGTGATCGATCGTCAGCTGCTGGGCGATCATCCCACCCATCGACGCACCGACCATGTGCGCGGCCGGGATACCCAGGGCGTCCAGCAGTCCCACTGCCTCGGACGCCAGGTCGCCCAGCAGGTAGGGCGCCCGGCTCGCCCCGGCGGGACGCACCGGCGGGGGCCGGTGCTCGGCCGCGGTGAGTCCGCTGTCGCGGTTGTCGAAGCGCAGCACGTGGTAGCCGCGGTTCGCCAGCAGCTCGCAGAACCCGGTGTGCCACCAGGTCAGTTGCGATCCGATGCCGGCGATCAGCAGCAGCGCGGGGTCCGCCGGGCTGCCGAAGCTCTCGTACTCCGTCTCCAGGCCGTCCAGCTGCGCGCGTGCCATGCCACCCCCAGGTCGTGCCGCCCGTCCCGGTCGGACGAGCCCGCTCGCACGCTACGGGCATCGGCCCGTCGGAAACAAGCTCCGGGTTCGCACACCAAGGGTGACCTCCGGGCCTCGTCCTGCGTTCTTCAGTTGTGATTCCTGCCCAGGCCACACAGCCGGCCCAGTCCGCACAGCCGGCCCAGTCCGCACAGCCAGTCCAGTCCGCACAGCCCCGCAAGGACGTGCGCGTCGTGGTCGTCGGAGCGGGATTCTCCGGCATCGGCGCCGCCATCCGACTGCGCAGGGCCGGGTTCCACGACCTACTCATCCTGGAGAAGGAGTCGCAACTCGGCGGCACCTGGCGGGAGAACACCTATCCGGGCTGCGCCTGCGACGTGCCCTCAACGCTGTACAGCTACTCGTTCACCCCGGACACCGCCTGGAGCAGGGTCTTCGCCGGGCAGCGGGAGATCCACACCTACCTGCGGACGACGGCCGAACGGTACCGCCTCGACGAAGTCCTGCGCTGCGGAGTGCAGGTGCGGGAGGCCCGCTGGGATCCGACGGCCGGGCGCTGGCTGATCGAGACCAGCGACGGACCCTACAGCGCTGCGGTCCTGGTCCTGGCCACCGGGCCGTGGCACGTCCCGCGCCGGCTCGACGTCCCCGGGATCGAGGAGTTCGACGGGCCCGTGCTCCACACCGCACGGTGGGACGACAGCCTCGACCTGACGGGGCGTCGCGTGGCCGTGGTGGGCGGCGGCGCCTCCGCCGTCCAGGTCGTCCCGGCCATCGCGGCCCGCGCGGCGGCCGTGCACCTCTTCCAGCGAACCGCCCAGTGGGTGCTGCCCAAACCCGACCTACCGGTACCTGCGACGGTCAACCGGCTCCTGGACCGCCTGCCCGGTTCCCGCGCGGCTCTGCGCGCCGGGCAGTACACCCTGCAGGAGGGCTTCACCTACGCCTTTCGCCACCCTCGGCTCGCCCGTCTGCTCGAGCTCGGAGCCCGCGCCTACCTGCGGCTCGCGGTCCGCGACCGACAGCTGCGCCAGGCACTCACCCCGGGCTACCGGCTGGGCTGCAAGCGACTGCTGACCTCCAGCACCTTCTACCGCGCCCTGACCCGACCGCACGTCCGTCTGCACCCCACCGCCGTGACGGCCGTACGCGGCAACGAGATCGTCGGCGCCGACGGCACTTCGGTCCAGGCCGATGTGCTCATCATGGCCACCGGCTTCCGCATGGGCGAACTCCCGCTGGCCCGCAGTCTGCACGGCCTCGACGGCCGGACTCTGCAGGAGGCCTGGGACGGCGGGCCGCAGGCGTATCTGGGCACGACCGTCAGCGGTTTCCCCAACCTCTTCCTGCTGCTGGGGCCCAACCTGCTCGGCGGCTCCACCTCCGCGATCACCGTCCTGGAAGCCCAACTGACCTACCTCACCGCCGTTCTGGCCCACCTCGACCGACCCGGCCAGCACGCCCTGGAGGTCCGGCCGGACGCCCAGGCCGCGCACAACACGGCGGTACAGGAGGCGCTGCGGACCACCGTCTACAACTCCGGCGGCTGCACCAGCTACTACTTCAGCCCCGGCGGCCGCAACACCTTCGCCTGGCCCTGGTCCACCGGGCGGCTCATCCGGCAACTGAGCCGCTTCGACCCCGCCCCCTACACCTGCCACGCACCGACCGGCCCCACACCCCTGCCCGCGCAGCCGACGCCACAGCAGTCAGGCCAGCGAGGCCTGGGCCGCCGGTAGCGCGATCTCGAAGCAGCAGCCGCCGCTGACGTTGCGCACCGACGCCCGCCCGGCGTGCGCCTCCACGATGCCGCGCACGATCGCCAGGCCGAGCCCCGCGCCGGTGTCCCCGTGGTGCTGGATCGCCGAGCCGCCCGCCACGCCGCTGATCGGACGCGCCTGGCGCGGGGTGCGGGCGCTGCCGCCGCGCCAGCCGGTCTCGAAGACCCGGTGCAGGTCGTGCTCGGGGATCCCACCGCAGCCGTCGGTGACCGAGAGCACCACCTCGCCCGCCTCACGCCGGGCCGCCACCGCGACCACGCCGTCCTGCGGGGTCGAGCGGATCGCGTTGATCAGCAGGTTGCCCAGCACCCGGGTGATCTCCCGGCTGTCCACCTCGACGGGGGCCGGCTCGACCTGCTCGCCACTCAGGTGCACCCCGCGCTCGCGGGCCAGCGGATAGGCACCCGCTATGGCGTCGCCGACCAGGTCGTACACCGAGATCCGGGAGAGCGTGAGGGTCAGCGCGCCGGCCTGGATGCGGGAGAGCTCGAAGAGGTCGTCGACCATGCCGGTCAACCGGTCCACCTCGGTGCGGATCCGGCCGTGGTAGCGGGCCGGGTCCTCCGCGACGCCGTCCTCCAGGGCCTCGGCCATCGCCCGCAGGCCCGCCAGCGGGGTGCGCAGGTCGTGCGAGATCCAGGCGATCAGCTCGCGCCGGGACGCCTCCAGTGCCTTCTCGCGCTGCCGCGATTCGGCCAACCGGGCGCTGGTGGACGCGAGTTCGGCGCTCAGCTCGGCCATCTCGGAGCCGAGCGGACCGGTCGGCGCGGCAAACCCCTCGTCGCTGCCGACCGTTCGGGCCGCCAGTGCCAACGCCCTGCTGCCGGCCACCACCTGGTTCCCGAGCAGGGCGGCGATGATCAGTGAGACGACGGCGGCCATGCAGAGCACCGTTATCACCACGCCGAGGTCGTGGTCGGAGAGGAACATCGCATGGGCCACCACGACGGTGCCGGCGGTCATCGCCAGCACGGTAACCGCCGCGACGGCGAAGATCGAGAGCGCCACCGAGCGCCGCCGCAGCAGCCACACGGCCGGCCAGCCCACCATCCCGACCGCACTCGTGCCGAGCGCCGCGAGCAGGGCGATCATCAGCAGGTCCTTCACGCGGACGCACTCCCCTGCGTGGTAGCCACTCCGACGGTCGGCACGCCGACCGGGTCGAAGCGGTAGCCGACCCCCCACACCGTGCTGATCAGCACCGGCGCGGCCGGATCGTCCTCGACCTTCTCGCGCAGCCGCCGCACGTGGACCGTGACGGTGGACAGGTCGCCGAAGTCCCAGCCCCAGACCTTGTGCATCAGCTCCTCCCGCCCGAAGGCCGTGCCGGGGTTCCTGGCCATGAACGCCAGCAGATCGAACTCCCGCAGGGTGAGCGACAGCTCACGCTCGCCGCGATAGGCCCGCCGGGCCTGCGGGTCGAGGGTGAGGTCACCGGCGCGCAGCAGCGCGGTACCCGGGCCCGGCGCCGGGGCGGTGTGCCGGCGCAGCACCGACTGGATCCGCAGCACCAGCTCGCGCGGGCTGAAGGGCTTGGTGACGTAGTCGTCCGCGCCCAGCTCCAGGCCGAGGATCCGGTCGGACTCCTCACCCTTGGCGGTGAGCATCACCACCGCGGGTCCGGCGCCGGACGCCCGCAGCCGGCGGCAGACCTCCAGGCCGTCGATGCCGGGCAGCATCAGGTCGAGTACCACCAGGTCGGGGCGCCCGGCCGCGGCCCGCTCCAGCGCCTCGTGGCCGTCGGCGGCCCGGTCCACGGCGTAACCGGCGCGCAGCAGGTAGCCGGTGACCACCTCGGCGACGGTCGGGTCGTCGTCGACCACCAGCACACGGGCGGCCGACGGCGCGGGGGTCGGAGTCGTTTCTGTCACCCCTTGAGCATAAGGAGCGCAGCTCTCCCGAACAGAGCAGCCGGTTCCCCGTACGACTTCCGTAAGGTGCCGGTACCTCCTCGCGGGCGGTGACCGTGCGTAGCGTGAAGAGCGTGACCACAACTCCCCTCCATCCCTCCGTCGATGTCGTCCTGCCGTGTCTGGACGAGGCGGCCGCGCTGCCCTGGGTGCTCGACCGGATCCCGCCGGGCTGGCGTGCCGTCGTCGTCGACAACGGCTCGCGCGACGGCTCCGCCGAGCTGGCCCGCTCGCTCGGCGCCACCGTGGTGCACGAACCGCGCCGCGGCTTCGGCGCCGCCTGCCACACCGGGTTGCTGGCCGCCACCGCCGAGGTGGTCTGCTTCCTGGACTGCGACGGCTCACTCGACCCGGCCGAGCTGGCACGCGTGGTGGACCCGGTGCTGGCCGGCACGGCGGAGCTGGTGCTCGGCCGCCGCCGGCCGACCGCGCTGGGCGCCTGGCCTGCGCATGCCCGGCTGGCCAACGCCGTGCTCGCCGGGCGGCTGCGCGCCCGTACCGGCGCTCCGCTGCACGATCTGGGCCCGATGCGCGCGGCCCGGCGCGAGCGGCTGCTGGCGCTCGGCCTGGGCGACCGCCGCTCGGGCTATCCGCTGGAGATGGTGCTGACCGCCTCCGCCGCCGGGATGCGGATCGCCGAGGTGGACGTCACCTACCGCCCGCGGGCCGGACGCTCCAAGGTCACCGGGACGCTGCGCGGCACCCGGCAGGCCGTCCAGGACATGCGGGCGGTGCTGGCCTCGCCGCCGCCGACCCTGCTGGTGATCGCCAAGGCGCCGGTGGCCGGACGGGTGAAGACCCGGCTGACCCCGCCGTACAGCCCGCAGCAGGCCGCCGCGCTGGCCGAGGCAGCGCTCGCGGACACCCTGCACACGCTGGGCACCGTCCCGGCCGGGCGGCGGCTGCTGGTGCTGGACGGCGCGCCCGGCCGGTGGCTGCCGCCCGGCTGGCAGGTGGTGCCACAGGTGGGCGGCGGGCTGGACGCCCGCCTCACCGCCGCCTTCGGGCACGCCCCGGCCGGTGCACCGGCCCTGCTGGTCGGCATGGACACCCCGCAGCTGAGCGCCCAGGCGCTGGCCGCCCCGCTCTCGGCTGCCGAGCGCCGCGGCGCCGACGCCTGGTACGGGCCGGCGGCGGACGGCGGGTTCTGGGCGCTGGGCCTGGCCCGGCCGAGCGCGGAGCTGGCCGGACGGCTGCTGATGGGCGTGCCGATGTCCACCCCGCACACCGGCGAAGCACTGCTCCAGCGGCTCGCCGACGCCGGGTTGCGCGTCCACCGGCTGCCCGAGCTGACCGACGTGGACACCGCGGCGGACGCCCGCCAGGTCGCCGCCCAGGCTCCGGCCGGCCGGTTCGCGGCCTGCTGGCGCGAGGTCACCCAGCGTGCCGCGGTGACCGGGTGAGCCTGCTCCAGAGCACCGCCACTCGCCCTACCAACCGCCCATGGAGCGACGACCCGTTCGCCGAGGCGATGCGCACCGGACGCGGACCGCTCTGGCTGCGCCGCGCCGACGGCGGACGCCACCGGCTGGACGTCGAGCGCTGGTGCGCGCCGCCTGACGCGGCCGACCGCAGCCTGCTGCTGCGCTGCCTGGTCGCCGGGCGCCCGGCGCTGGACATCGGCTGCGGGCCGGGGCGGCTGGTCACCGAGCTGCTGGCGCTCGGCCTGCCCGCGCTGGGCGTCGACGTCACCAGGGCGGCGGTCACCCGCACCCGTCGGCTGGGCGGCGCGGCGATCTGCCGCTCGGTCTTCGAGCGGCTGCCCGGCGAGGGCCGTTGGGGCACCGCCCTGCTCGCGGACGGCAACCTGGGCATCGGCGGCGATCCGGCCGCCCTGCTGGCCCGCGCCGCCGAACTGCTGGCCCCCGGCGGCACGCTGCTGGCCGAGGTCGAGCCGGCCGCGGCGGACGAACGGGTGACCGTCCAGGTGGAGGACGCCACCGGGCGGTGCGGGCCGCCGTTCCGCTGGGCCCGGCTGGACGCGGCGGCCGCGGTGCGCTGGGCGGCCGCCGCCGGGCTGTCGGAGCACGAGCGGTGGAGTGTCGACGGGCGCTGCTTCGTGGCGCTGCGCCGCTGACCCGCCCGGCGCGCGGGTCGCCGCGCGATGCCTCACGGTGGAGGGGAGAAGCAGCAGCAACCCAGCGCTGGAGGCCGCCATGTCCGAGCACACCTACCGGGTGACCGAGATCGTCGGGACGTCCCACGAGGGCACCGACGCCGCGATCCGCAACGCCCTGACGCGCGCGTCGCAGACCCTGCGCAATGTCGACTGGTTCGAGGTGGTGGGGGTGCGCGGACATGTCGAGAACGGGGTGATCGGGCACTTCCAGGTGACCGTCAAGGTCGGCTTCCGGCTGGAGGACCCGCCAGCCTGACAGAGACCGGTCGGGGCGGACCCGAGAGATCGGGCCGAGACCACCGGCGGACCGCCGCGCCCGCCAGCACCAGGCCCAGCGCGGCGGCGTAGGCGGGCTGTTGGGCGTCTCCGCCGAGCAGGTACTGCACCTGGCCGGCGGCCGGCACGGCCAGCCACTCCCAACGGCCGTCCAGCCCGACCAGGGCCACCACCAGCAGCCCGTACCAGGGGTAGGCGGGCGTCAGGGCCAGCAGCGCCGTGCCGGTGACCAGCAGCGCGCCGCGCCACGGCCGGTCGGGGTCGCCCCGGCGCAGCACATACAGCGCCGCCGCGAGGATCAGCGCGCCGGCCGCGACGGCCGCCAGTGAGTCCGGCAGCAGCAGCCGGATCAGCGCGAACCGCTGCACCTGGCTCTGGTCGTAGCCCTCCTCGCGCAGGTAGCCGGGCAGGAAGCCGAGCACCTTGCTGCCGGAGAGCGCGAGGTAGGGCAGGTAGCTCAGCACGAAGACGCCCAGCGCGACGGCCGGGAGCACCAACCGCCGGGCCCACGGGGTGTCCCGGCCGCGCGCCAGCAGGCCGGACAGCGCCCCGGGCAGCGCGAGCACCGGGATCAGCTTCACCGCCACCGCGGCCCCCAGCGCGGCTCCGGACCACGCGCGCCGGCTGCGTCGGTTGTGGGCACCAACACCCAGGCCGACCACCATCAGCAGCGCGCCGAGGGTGTCCACATGGGCGTCGTTGACCGCCCAGACCGCCACTCCCGGGAACCATCCCCAGAGCGCGGCGCGGCGTCGGCGCTCGGCGGGCAGCAACCACAGCAAGGCGCCCGTGGTGGAGACCGCGAGCAGCGCGCCGCCGACCTGCGCCGCCCGCACGCCGTGCCCGTGGCCCGCCAAGTAGAGGCCGGCGAACCAGGCTTCGGCGACCGGCGGGTAAATGGTCGGCACGGCAGGCCGGTTGACGTGGCTGCAGAAGCCGGGCCCGGCCCGCCGCAGGTCCCAGCCCACGCAGTCGCCGGTCGGCGGGAACAGCGCCGGGGCCTTCGCGCGCAGCGCGGCGAGCTGCGGCGCGTCCGGCGGATAGGCGTACGGGGAGGTGCCGGCGACCTGCACCTGCCCGTCCCAGAGGTAGCGGTAGGCGTCGTCGCTGGTCCGCGGCGCGGCCAGCAGACCGGAGGCGGCCACCGCGACGCTGCCCAGCAGCACCAGCCCCGCCACCCGCCGCGCGGGCACCCGGCGCAGCGTCAGCAGGGCGAGGGCGAAGAGGGCCAGGTCCGCCGGGTACCAGAGGTAGAGCGGACCTTTCTGCCCCAGCGTGCCGCCGCCGGTGAACGTCAGGGCCAGCGCCGCGGTGAGCGCGCTCAGGGCGGCGAGGCAGAACCAGGTGGATCGAGTGGATCGAGTGGATCGGGTACCGGACACCCCGCCACCCTGCCACCCGGGTCGGCGGGTTCAGGGGTCGCTGCTACGTCCGTACGACTTCCGTAAGCACCGCGAAGCCCCTGCCGACGCCTTGCAGGGGGTGTGATGGTGGGGTGCGCCAAGAAGACACTCCCACCCGCCGCCGCAGGTCGTACGACCTCCCGCTGCCCACTCCGCCGGACGCCCTGCGGCGCGGCCCGCTGCGCGAGGGCGCGTTCCGCTCCGCCCTGCACGAGCCCCGCACCGCCGTGGTGATCGGGCGCTGGCTCGGCGCTGCGCTGCTCACCTGCTTCCTGACCGGCCTGCTCAGCCACCTGCTCCAGCAGCCGCCGAGCTGGCTGCGCGACCACCTGCCCAGCCGTCCGGTGGACGGGTACCAGATCAGCCAGGGGCTGCACGTGATCAGCGGGATCGCCGCGATCCCGCTGCTCGGCGCCAAGCTGTGGACGGTCTACCCCAAACTGTTCGAGTGGCCGCCGGTCCGCAGCGTGCTGCACGCCTTGGAGCGGCTGAGCATCGCGATCCTGGTGGCGGCGATGGTGCTCGAGGTGTTCACCGGGCTGCTCAACACCCTCCAGTGGTACCCCTGGCCCTTCCCGTTCCGCCAGACGCACTTCTGGCTGGCCTGGCTGGCGGTCGGCGGGCTGCTGCTGCACATCGCCGCCAAGGCGCCGCTGATCGCCAGGCACTGGCGACGCGTCAGGCCCGGCCTCGCGCAGCGGCGGGCCTTCCTCACCGCCGTCACCGCCTCGGTCGGCGTGGTCACTCTCACCACCGCCGGGCAGAGCGTGCCGTGGCTGCGCGCCCTGGACCTGTTCGCCCCGCGCCGTCCCGACATCGGCCCGCAGGGTCTGCCGGTCAATCGCACCGCCGTCCAGGCCGGCACCACCACCGTGTCGGCCGAGAACTGGCAACTGACCGTCGACGGCCCGCACCCGCTGCGCCTCACGCTCGCCGAGCTCGCACAACTCCCGCAGACCACAGCCGAGTTGCCGATCGCCTGTGTGGAGGGATGGAGCGCAAGCGCGCACTGGACCGGAGTCCGCGTCCGCGACCTCCTCGACCTCGCGGGCGCCCCCACCGACGCCCGCCTCCAGATCACCTCGCTGGAGAACGACGGCCCCTACCGGGTGACCGAGATGCCCGCCGACTACGCCCGCGACCCGCTCACGCTGCTCGCCCTGCGCGTCAACGGCCAGGTCCTCGACCCCGATCACGGCTATCCCGCCCGGATCATCGCCCCCAACCGACCCGGAGTCCTGCAGACCAAATGGGTCACCCGAATCGAGGTGCTCTGATGCGCACCGCACGCACCCTGCTCGTCCTCGCCGGCCTGGTCCTGACCGGCTGCGGCCTCTACGGAATCGCCACCGACCACTACATCGACCTCGTCCACCACCCCTTCGACATCCTGCGCTGGGCCATCGCCGGGCTCCTCCTCCACGACGGCCTGTGGCTCCCCCTCCTCTGCCTCTGCGGCATCACCATCGCCCGCACCACCCCGGTCCGCACCGGCCTGATCGTGGCCGCCGCGGTCTCGGCGGTGGCCCTACCCGCCGTCCTGCGCGCCGACCACCACAACGGCAACCCCACCATCCTGCCGCTCCCCTACCTCAGGAACTGGCTCCTCACCCTCGCCGCCATCGCTCTCGTCACCGCCATCTGGACCGTCCTCTCACGCCATCGACGCAGCCGCAGCCGCCGCTGAAGGCAGCCACCACGCAGCGGTGCTGCTGCTTTCCGGGGAGTCCACCGCCAGTGGCGCGTTGGTCAACTGTCAGCCCGCAGCCCCGTCATGGTTGCGGGCTGCAGCGGTGAAGAGCGGGTATCCGTACTGGTCCAGATGGCCGGAGACGGACCCGAAACGGTCGTCGGCGCCGAGCAGCGCCGCGACCGCTTCGGCGTGCAGGTGGCCGTGCTCCAGGACAAGGCTGCCACCGGGCGCCAGCAGGCGCCCAGCGGTCTGCACGGTCTGCCGGATGACGTCCAGGCCGTCCGGACCGCCGAAGACCGCCAGCTGCGGCTGGTGGACGCCGAACTCCGGTGGGAGCTGGGCCTCGTCCGGCATGAAGGGCGGGTTGGCCAGCACCAGGTCGACGGTGCCGTCCAGCTCGGCGAGCAGCTCCGGCCCGGCGAAGTCGGCCTCGTGCAGGACGATGGGGGTGTCCCCGAGGGCGACCCGACGCTCGCTGTTGCGGCGGGCGTAGTCGAGCGCGGGCGGATCGCAGTCCACGGCGTGCACCGTGGCGTCGGGCCGCCGGTGCGCGACCGCCAGCGCGAGCGCCCCGGAGCCAGTACCGAGGTCGACCACCAGCGGGCCCATGACCTGCTCGGTCACGGCCAGGCCGTGGGCCAGCACCGCCTCGCTCTGCGCCCGGGGCACGAACACACCCGGGCCGACCAGCACCTCGACGCCACCGAGGGTGGCCACCCCGGTGAGATGGCCGAGCGGCACCCCGTCGGCCCGGCGGTCCAGCAGCGCCGCGAATCGTGCCGACGAGGCGTCGTCGGGCCGACCGTCCGGGGGAAGCACCTCCGCGTCCGCGCCGAAGACGTGGGCCGCCAGAGCCTGCGCCTCCTGCCGGGGGGCGATCACGTTTCCCGTGCCGATGAGGACCTGGATCGCGTCCTCGATGAGTTCACTGAACGTTGCCGGCTGCATGGCATCGGCCCCTTCGGATTGCCAATAGCACGTCGCGTCGGCGCAGGGTCGCGGCGTCGCGAGGCCACATCATGCAGCGAAAACGCTGGGGAAAACCCGAGACTTTCTCTGGCCGGACCAATGGTTGGGCAGGTGGCTCTCCCGCTACTCTTCCGAGGGTGCGCCGGCCGGTGCCAGAATTGCCCGCATGGCTACCGTGAACGGAGTACCGGCGTCGTTGGACGCACTGCAGACCCTGGCTCTGACGAACTACGGGCATTTCACCACCATGCTGGTGCAGGACGGCGCGGTGCGCGGCCTTTCGCTGCACCTCGACCGCTTGGTCCGCGACTGCCGCGCCGTCTTCGCGGCGGATCTGGACCGCGAGCGGGTGCGCGCGTACGTCCGTCGGGAGGTCGCCGAGCGGCCCGGGCCGATCACCGTGCGCGTCACCGTCTTCGACCCGACGCTGGAGATGCTGCGCCCCGGCGCGGACGCGGACCCGGTGGTCCTGGTCACCACCCGCCCGGCCGGTGCGTCCGTGCCACCACCCCTGACGGCCAAGCACTTCACCTTCGGCCGCGACCACGCGGCGGTCAAGCACGTCGGCCTGTACAGCCAGCTCAGGCTACGTCGGGAGGCGCAGCTGGCCGGCTTCGACGACGCCCTGCTCGTCGAGGGCGACGGCCGGATCGCCGAGGGCACCACCTGGAACATCGGCTTCGTGGACGAGAGCGGAACCGTGCGCTGGCCGCAGGCCGACGTGCTGCCCGGGGTGACCATGCGGCTGCTCCAGGACGCCTGCGGGCACAGCGTCAGCACGCCGGTGCTGCTCGGGGAGCTGCCCGCCATGCGCATCGCCTTCGCCACCAACACCTCGATCGGCGTACGAACGGTCAGCGCGGTCGACGACGTGAAATTCCCCGGGGACGAAGGCGCGCTGGACGAACTGCGGGCGCTGTACGCGGGAATCCCGGCCGAGCACCTCTGAGGAATTCACCAGTTCCGGGTCCGTAGACTGCAGGGCCGGGTACGAATCCGGACGGCGAGAATCGAGAAGCTCGTGATTGAACGTATTCTTCCGTTCGGCGTGGTGAGTTCCGAGTCCTTCGGGGATCCGACAGAGGTGCGGCTGTATCCGAAGGAGGCGCTGATCGTCCGGAACGCGGTGCAGTCGCGTCGGCGCGAGTTCGCCACCGGGCGGTGGTGCGCGCGGCGCTCGCTGGCCGAACTCGGGTTGCCACCGGGGCCGTTGCTCGCCGATCCGCGCGGGGCACCGCGCTGGCCCGACTCCGTCGTCGGGAGCATCACGCACTGCGTCGGCTACCGGGCCGCGGCGGTCGCCCGCTCCGAGCGGCTGAGCATGCTCGGGATCGACGCGGAGCCGCACGCGGCACTGCCCGAGGGGACCCTGGAGACCGTCTCGCTACCCGAGGAGCGGGTCTGGATACGGCAGTTGCAGGCCGTCGCACCGGGGACGCACTGGGACCGACTGCTGTTCAGTCTCAAGGAGGCGGTCTACAAGGCGTGGTCCCCCGTTACCATCCGCCCGCTCGGTTTCGAGGACGCCAGGATCACGGTCGATCCGGCCACCTCGACGTTCACCGCCCACCTACTGGTTCCGTCGCCGCTGCGGCGCCACGGCCGGCCACTGCACCAACTGCGCGGCCGGTGGCTGATCAGCGGTGGGCTGGTCCTGTCCGCCATCGCCGAGCCCGCCGACACACCGGCCCCCAACTAGGGGCCGGTCTAAGTCACTTGACGTATTCCTGAACCACCTTGGGCGGCCAGACGCCGACCTTGAGCACGCCCATCGAGTAGGCGCGGGAGACCAGTGCGGCCCGGTTGGGGACCCGCAGCTTCCTGAGCAGGCAGGTCACGTGGTACTCGACGCCCTGCCGGCTCAGGTAGAGCTTCGAAGCCAGCGGGACGGTGGAGACTCCGGCGGCTATCCCCTCCAGGATGCGCGCGTCTATCTCGCTGAGGATCTTCTTGCGGCTGCTGGCGACCGCGGCGCCCGCCGCGGGCGCGCTCCCCTCCTCCGCGGTCATCATCACCAGGATCGCGGTGACGTCGGGCGAGCCGTCCCGGACGGCAACGGCGGTGAGCGGCACGGTGAATGCCGTGTCGTCGGCGCCGACCGCGATCACCTCGGTGGCGAAGCGGTCGCGGCGGCCCTCCAGCAGCCCGGAGAACTGACGCTGCAACGGCTGCTGGACGCTGGGGTGCACCAGATCGCTGAAGGTGCGTCCGCACAGCTCCACCGAGGAGCGGCCGAAGCGGCGGAAGAACTCGTGGTTCGCCTGCTGGATCGTCAGGGACCTGTCTAGACAGGCCATGTCCAGATCGGTCCGCCCGGGCTGCGGTCCCTCCTGGGTCGAGCCACCGGGTTCCTGCACCAGTACCTGCGCCAGGTCCACCAGTTCGGGAGCGAAAATCGTCAAGGGACTCATTCTCCTCGGGCCTTGAGCCTCACGGAAATCAACCTTCGCGACATCTCACCCGTGGCCGCAAATGCGCTCTTCGGGCGAGGTCTGGAATTAACCCTAGATAGGTTGAGGCAAGCTGGTCAATGCCGCTCGGGCCACCGCCGCCAACCCCGTGGTCGCCCGTGCGGGGGGTTCGGTCCGCACTGCGGGCTTCGGTGGTTCGGTACGGTACGGTCCGACTCCTGTGCAGGTCAGAGGCCGTATCCGTACCTTGACGAACCCCTGACGGGGTTCGGTCCGCCCGGCCCACCGAAGGGGGTTGACGGACGGACCGAACCAGGGCGCACCGACCGAGGGAACAGGATCCGACCGACGATGGGACGACGAGTGGAGGAGGAGCTGAGTTCAGGCGACGGCGGGATCGGAGCCCTTCCAGAGGGCCACGAACTCACGTCTGCCGGAGGTCCCGAGTTTCCGGTAGGAATTGGTGAGGTGCTTTTCCACGGCGCGCGAACTCACCCCGAGTTCACCGGCGATCTCCTGGTTGGTCAGCCCCCGGGTGACCAGTGCCGCCACCCGGGACTCGGTGGGTGTCAGCAGGGCCTCGGGCGCGGCGCCGGGCGCCTCGTCGCCGCCCAGCACGGCGCGCTCCGCCCGCCAGGGGGCCGCGCAGCCGCGGGCCAGCACGGCGGCCTCCCGCAGGGCCGCCTCCGCCTCCGCGCCCTCGCCCAGGCGCCGGCCCAACGCCCGCAGGGCGCGCGCGAGTTCCAGCTCGTTGGCGGACCCGCGCAGGACGCCGACCGCCTCCCGCAACAGGTCGCTGCCCACCTCGCCGCCCAGCAGCGCGCCGCGCAGCCGCAGGGCCCGGCCCAGGCCGACGGGCGCGCCCCAGGCGGTGGCATACGCGTACTCCTCCTCGGCCAGCACCAGCGCCGAGCGGGTGTCGCCGAGCCGGCGGTGCAGGCCGACCGCCCAGGGGCGCCACGGGAACAGCACGGGGTTGTGCCAGCCGGCCGCACCGAACTGCCGCCCGCTGCTCAGCACGCTGTCCAGCGCATCGCTCCAGCGGCCGCGCTGCGCCTGCGCCGCGCCCTCCAGCAGCCGCAGCAGGCCGGTGGAGATCAGCCCGGTGGGCCGGTGGCGACCCAGATGGGTCAGCACCCGCTCGCCGAACGCCGGGTCGCGCACCTCCAGGGCCACCGCGCAGAGCGCGGCGGTGGCGATGTCCCCGGCCTCCTGCCAGTCGGCCGGGCCCAGCTCGAAGGCGGACTCGACGTGCTCGCGCGCGGGCGTCAGCCGTCCGAGGCCGACGAAGACCAGGGCGCGCTCGGCGTGCACCAGCGCGTCCACCGCGGCGCCGCGCTGACGACGGGTCTGCTCCTCGGTCGCGTGCCAGGAGCGCAGTGTGCGCAGCGAGTCGGCGCCGAGGAAGCAGAGCGCCAGCAGCGGCAGCACGGACCGGGCCCGGGCGGAGGTGGCCGGTTCGCGCTCCAGGATCCGGTCGGCGTGCCGGGCGACCTCGGCGGCCGGCAGCGCGGCGGTCAGCGTCGCCGCGTTGAGCAGCACGGCCAGCAACTCGCGCTCCGCCCCGGAGCCGACCGACGGCTGCTCCCCCATCCGGTGCAGGCGCTCGACCGCGTCGGCCAGTTCGGCCGAGTCCTCGCGGGCGGCGTGCCGCAGTCGTGCCTCCAGGCGCAGGCCCGGATCTCGTGCCGAGCCCGTGAGCAGGTCCGGGGAGCCGAGGTCCTCGGCGGCCTGGCGCAGCAGGTCGACGGCCGAGGGCGGCAGCGTGCCCAGGAAGCCCGGGAAGATCCGCAGGGCGGCGGCGGCCCGGTCCCTGGGGGTGCTCAGCAGCGGTATCGCCTGGGAGATGTGCCGCTCGCAGGCGGAGGTGTCGAAGGAGCGCTCGGCGGTGGCCAGGTCGATCAGCAGCCGGGCCCGGTCCTCGCCCTGCTCCGAACTGTCCAGCAGCGCGCGCCGCAGGTAGCGGGCGGCCACGTCGGGGGCGCCGCGACGGACAGCCGTGTCGGCGGCGGTGCGCAGGACGGCCGCCGACCACGGCATGCTGGAGGTGGCGATGGCCATCAGCTGGGCGGCGACCTGCTCGGTGGGGCGTCCGGCGTGGTAGAGCTGGGCGGCCGCCGACTCGTGCCAGTGCTGACGCTCCGCCACGGTCAGCGAGGACTCCACCGCGTCCTGCACGACGCGGTGGACGAAGCGCGGCTCGCCCTGGCCGGCCAGCAGCCCCAGCTGGTACAGGCCGCGCAGCGCTCCGCCGGTGCCGATCGAGTCGAGCCCGGCCAGCTTGGCGATCAGGGCTGGATCGCCGTGCTCGCCGAGGGTGGCGATCGCCACCGCGAGGTCGCGCACCGATTGCGACTGGGTGCGCAGGCAGCCCGCCAGACGCTCCCTCAGCTGACGGGGGCGCAGCAAGCGGGCCGCGTCCACCTGGTCGACCCTGGGCCGGTGGCCGGTGACCACCAGGTCCACCAGCACCGCCAGCAGGAAGACCGGGTTGCCCGCCGAGACCTCGTGGCAGGCCTGGACGAACTCCTCGTCCCCCGCCTCGCCGAACTTCTGGCGCACCATCGTGCGGGCCGCCTCCAGCGACAGCGGCCTTGGGCGCAGCACCCGGCCGGAGCCGTCCGCCACCTCGCGCACCAGCGGGTCCTGGGCGCGCGGGTCTCCGTCGCGCAGGGTGCAGACCAGCACCGCCCGCAGGCCGTGCAGGCGCTTGCCCAGGTAGGCGAGCCAGCGCAGCGAGGAGCTGTCCGCCCACTGCAGGTCGTCGACCAGGATCAGCAGCGGCACGTCCGCGCTCACCCGCACCAGCAGCGAGCGCAGGTCGTGCAGGACCGCCTCGCAGGCGCAGTCGGGGCTCTCCTCGACGGTCAGGGTGTCGTCGGCGAAGACCAGCCGGGCGGAGCCGCAGTCGCGCAACCAGCGTTCGCGGTCCGCCTCCGGGGCCACCGCCAGCAGGCTGTCGAAGAGTTGGCGCACGACGCCGAAGGCGAAGTCCTGCTCCATCGGCGCCGCGTTGGCCCGCAGCACGTAGACGTCGTCGCCGGCGCAGGCCGGCAGCTCCTGGAGCAGGGCCGAGCGGCCGATGCCCAGCGGGCCGGTCAGCAGGATCTGCGCGGACCTGCCCGCCGCGGCGTCGCGCAGCGCCTCTGTGACCAGCGCCGTCTCCGAAACGCGTTCAAGCAGCATCCGTCAGTGTCCTTCCATCGCGCGCACCAGTGCCGACAGTTCCTGCCGGCCACCGATGCGAAGCTTCTTGTACGTGCGGCTGAGGCGGAGTTCGACCGTGCGCCGCGAGACCGACAGCATGTCGGCGATGTGCTGGTTGCTGTGCCCGTTGCCGGCCAGTGCGGCGGTGTGCCGCTCGGTCTGCGGCAGGGCGGCCCAGGCCGAGGCGCCGGGCGCGGGTGCCTCCTCGGCGTGGGCCTGCCCCAACTCCTCGGCCAGCAGCCGCGCCCGTTCGGGCATCGGGCCGCCGGGGTGGGTGCTGGTGAGGGTGGAGAGGCGGGCCAGCGACGCCTGGGCGGCGTGCCGGTCGCCCTCGCGGCCGGCCAGCTCGGCGGAGGCCAGCTCGGCCAGTGCACGCGCGTAGACCAGACCGACGGGTCCGTCCCGCAGCGTACGGACGGCCCGGCGGGCCCCCTCCAGCCGTTCGCCGGCCATCCGGCCGACCGTCAGCTCGGCCCAGCCCACCGTGCTGGCCGCCCCCCAGTGCCGGGCGCACTGGAGTTCCTCGTGACTGAGCCGCACCGCCTCCGCGTGCTCGCCGGCTGCCTGGCAGGCCAGCGCGGCCATCGAACGCCAGGGCAGCACGGCCGGGTTGACGTGCTGGCGGCTCAGCAGCCGCCGTCCGCACTCGCGCAGCAGCTCCCCGGCCCCGACCGGGTCGCCCTCGCTGGAGGCCAGCAGCCCCCGGGCGAAAAGCAGGTAGGCCCCGGACGTGCTGTCGTCGATGCCGCGCGGTGTCGGCGTCGCGGCCAGCGCCCGCGCGACGTCCAGGCGGCCGCTCTCCAGCGCCAGCATGATGCGCACCGCCCGCAGGTGCAGCGCCGTCGGGTCGCTGCGGCCCGGGGCCTGCTCGGCGGCGCCGAGGTCCTGCTCGGCGGCGCCCAACCGGCCGCTGCGCAGGTACAGTTCGGCGCGCACGGCGAGCACCTGCGCGGCGCCGACGCTCAGCGGATCGCCGCGCAGTTCGGTCAGCAGCGCGCTCAGGCCCGCCTCGGCCTCTTCGTAGTCGTCGGTGAGACAGAGCGCGCGGCAGGCGGCCAGTCGGGCCCGCACCGGGGTGCTGCGGGCCGCGCGCCGGGCCAGTGCACGGCGAGCCAGCTCCCGGGCGGTGGCCGACGCGGTGCCGCGCACGGCGAGCTGCCAGGCGCGCACCCCGGCCTGAGCAGGGGAGGCCGGGCTGTCGGACAGCGGCGGCACCTCGGGCGAGAGCAGCTCGGTGTCGTCCGCCGCGGTGGGCTCGGCCGACCAGAACAGGGCGACCAGGTCGTCCCGTTCGCTGCCGCGCGCGGTGGGCAGGATGTCGGCCACCGCGCGGCGGATGCACTGCGGATCGCCCAGGGTGAGCCCGAGGTCGACGGCGCGCAGCCGCAGTTCGGGGTGGGCGCCGGTGCTGCGGACCAGTTCGTCGAGCAGGCGGTGGCCCGCCTCGGGCGCGGTGACCAGCTGGACAGCGGCCAACTCGAAGGTCATCCGGGCGTGTTGGGCAGGGTCCAGTGGCTCCTTCAGGGTGCGCGACAGGTAGCCGGCCGCGCGCCGGTGGTCCCCGCGCCGGATGGCGGCCGCCGCGCTGCGGTGCAGCGCGAGCACGGCCCAGGGCGCGCCGAACGGCCGGGTGCAGAGCAGCAGGTCGGCCACCGCCCGGTCGTCCATGGCCGCGCGGTGGGCGAGTTCGGCGGCGCGGGCGTGCAGGGCGGCGCGCTCCTCGACGGTCATCCCCTCCAGCACCCGGGTACGGGCCACCGGGTCCACCCGCAGGCCGCTCTCGGTGGGCACGGCGATGCCGGTCGCCTTCAGCTCCGCCCGCAGCCTGGACTCACCGAGCGAGGTCGAGTCGGCGAGCGCGCAGGCCATCGGCAGGTCCAGCAGGTGGCCGCAGACAGCCAGCGCGCGGACGGTGGCGAGCGTCCGCGGGCACAGCGCGCGCAGCGCCCACAGCACGCGCTCGGCGCTCACCTGCGCAGCTGTGGCGCGCAGCCGCTCCACCCGCTCGGCGACCGGCCGGCAGCCCTCGTCGACGAAGCCGCGCAGCGCGTCGCGCAGCAGCGCGGGGTTGCCCGCCGTGATCCTCCAGGCCGCCGCGCTGAAGGCCGCCTCCCCCGGCTCACCGCAGGCCAGTTCGACCGTGCGGGCCACCTCGCAGCGGCTCAGCGGCGCCAGCACCAGCTCATGGGAGGTGGCGCAGGTCGCCGAGGCGAGGCTCAGCCAGTCCGGGCCCCCGGCCGACAGGCCGCTGCCCGCGGCCACCAGGGCCAGCGGGACCCCGCGCGAGCGGCGGACCAGCGCCTGGAGCCAGCTCAGCGACTCCTGGTCGAGCCACTGGGCGTCCTCGACGACCAGCAGGGTCGCCCGCTCCCGGGCGGCGCCGAGCAGGTCGGCCAGTCCGGGGTGGCGGCCACCGCGTTCCGGCGCGGCCAGCGCCCGCAGCGACTCGTCGGCCAACCCGTCGAGTGGCGCCAGGAGTTGGGCGGCCACCCCGTGCCGCAGGGCGCCCTCGGCCGAGCTGGCCCGGGCGTGCAGCACCCGCAGGCCGAGTGCCTCGGCGCGCGCGGCGGCCCAGCGCGCCAGGGCGTTCTGGCCGAAGCCGGGACGGCCCCTGACGGTGACCACGGCGGGACGGCCCGCGCTCAGCGCGGCGAGCACCGAGGCCAGCACGGCCTGTTCGGGCTCGCGGTGCAGCGGGGCGGGTAGGGCGGGCCGCGCGTGCGGGCCACCGCGTACAGGGGAGTTGAACGCAAGAGGCAGGTGCAGGTGCAGGTGCATGGTCATACCAGGTCTTCAGGTCGCCGTCCGGTCCGTTCACGCCCTCGTCGTCGAGGTTCGTCCGCTGCGGTCCTCGCCGGGGTCAGGGCACCCGGGCCAGTGCCCGCACAGCGGGCGTGGCCGGGTTGTGCAACGCCGAGGCCAGCCCCACCCGTCGGCTGACGCCCAGTTTGCGGTACACGCTGGTCAGATGGGTCTCCACGGTTCGTACGGTGACGAAGAGCGCGGTCGCGATCTGGCGGTTGCTGGCTCCTGCCGCTGCCAGAGCCGCGACCTTGCGTTCGGTGTCGGTGAGGATATCGGCCCGAGATGACGTGATCTCCCGCATCCGTCCGCCGGCGGTGATCAGTCGGCGCCGGGCGGTGCGGGCCAGCGCGAGCGCTCCGCAGCTGCGCGCGAGGTCGGCGGCGACCCGCAGGTGCTCGCGGGCGCCTCGCTGGTCGCCGGTGGTCAGCAGGGCCCGGCCCAGGACGAGTTCGGCCCGGGCATGGTCGGCCCGGGCGGGCGAGGCGGCGAGCAGCTCGACCGCCTCGGCGAGCAGGTCGACGCCCGCCCGGCCGGGGGTGATCGCGCCGTGCGCCAGCGCCGCGATCCCCAGCGCCCGGGCGCTGCCCCAGCGACGGGCCAGCTCGCTGCCGTGCGCGGCCGTCTCGCGGGCCTCCTCCACGCGGTTCAGCACCGCAAGGATCCGCGAGGCGCCGGCCCACCAGGGCGCGAAGACCGGGTTGGCGAGGCCGGCCTCGGCCTGTGCGGAGCCGCTGTCGAGCAGCAGCCGCAGGGCCGTGCTGCCGTCACCGGCGGCCCAGCGCAACCGGGCCCGGGCCGTCAGGTACAGGTGGTACTCCAGCGACGCCCCGTCCGGCGCGGGCGGCTCGATCCGCTCCAGCAGCCCCTCGGCCCGCTCCAGCTCGCCGCGCTCGGTCAGCACCGAGGCCAGTGCCAGGTGGGGCATCGGCGAGGACGGGGCGTCGCTGCCCTCCTCGGGGAGGGCGGCCACGCCAGCCCGGGCGTCGGCCAGCGCGTCGGGAATCGCGCCGACGCCGCGCAGCACCAGGGCCCGGTGGGAGAGCGCGAGGGCGCGCGTCCAGCAGGGGCCGTCCTCGCCGCCGTGCACGAGAACGCGGTCCAGGGCGCCGAGGGCCTCCTGCGTCCGGTCGGCCAGGCTCAGCGCGAGGGCGGAGGTGATCAGCGGCCGGCTGGTCGCCGCCGCGCCCGCGCTCCGGGTGACCTGGCGGGCGTGCTCGAGCGTCCGGCGCAGCGAGCGGCCGTCCAGGGCGCTCAGCAGCGCGGCCAGCGCCTCGCCGTCGAGCCGCATCGCCGGGTCCGTCCAGGTCGCGGGGAGCCGCGCCAGGCGCGCCCGGACCGGGGCGGCCGCCGCCCCGCTGTGGGCGCACTCCACGAGCAGCCGGGCCGACTCCAGACGGGTGGTCAGCTCACGCAGGGCGGGGTCGGGCCCGGGCCGGCGCGTGGCCCACAGCGTGTCCAACGCCTCGTCGAGCACCCGCAGCGCCTCGGAGGTCCGCTGGACGCTCAGGCAGGTCAGCGCGTACTGCACCGCGAAGCGCGCCCTGGTCCGGACGTCGGTGGCCGTGTCGAGCGCGTCCCGCAGCAGGGCGAGCGCCGCGCCGGGGTCGGTCTCGGCCAGCGAGAGCGCGAGCCGCAGCCGCGCCGCGACGTCGCCGGGCTCCGCCTCCAGCACCCGGCGCAGATAGCGGACGGCCCGCTCGGGGGCGCCGCAGCCGTCGGCCAGGTCGGCCGCGTCGCGCAACAAGGTCACCATCCACGGCTCGGGCGTGCCGGGCAGCAGGAGATGGCGGGCGACCTCCTCGGCCGGGCGGCCCGCGTCGCTGAGCAACAGGGCCGCCCTGGTGTGCAGTTCGGCGAGCCGGCGCTCGCCGACCGCCTCGAGCACGGCCCCGCGGACCGCCTCGTGCACCAGGTCCACCCGGTCGGGGGCCACCACCTCGGCGTGCCGCAGCACGACGAGCGCGTCCTCGACGAGCACGGTGCTCACGCCGGCCAGGGCGGCCAGGTGCACCAGGGAGTCCTCACCGAGGACGGCGATCGCGGCGGCCACGTCGCGGACCCAGGGTGCACGGGTGTCGAGCAGCTGCGGCACGGACCGGGCGGTCAGCAGGCCGCTGATCCCGGCGACCCGCAGGGCGCCCTCGGCGTCCGGTGACACGCCGTCACGGCGCAGCTCGCGCAGCAGGTGGGTGGCGGTGCGGGGGTTGCCACCGGCCACCGCCACCACGCGCTCGATGAAAGCGGGGGCGACCGGGCCCGGGAAGACCTGACGGGCCATCTCCCCGATCTCGGCCTCGCTCAGCGGGCCGAGCGCCAGGGGGGCGGCCGACTGCTGGGCGCCGAGGTCCGCCCAGGCCTCGGCGGCGACGGGTTCGGCCTCCGTGCGGTGGGCGAGCACCACCAGCAGCGGCAGCTCGCCGACCCGGCGCAGCAGGAAGTCCAGCCAGCGCAGCGTGTGTTCGTCGCACGCCTGGGCGTCGTCCAGGACCAGGACGACCGGACGCTCGGCCGTCAGGTGCACCACGAGGCGGTAGAGCCCGTGCAGCACCGGGTAGGCGCAGGCGGCGGTGAACGGCAGGTCGCCGACCGCGCCCGGACGCAGGGCGGGCCGGGCGTGCCGGGCGCTGCCGCGCAGCAGCGGATGCTGCTGCTCCTCGGCCTCGGGCAGACCCAGCGGGCGCAGCAGCGCCCGCACGCCGGCGTAGGCCGTCGCATCGGCGCTCCCCCCGGACACCGCGTGCAGCGCGGTCGCCTCCCGACAGGCCGGGCCGGCCAGGAATTCCTTGAGAAGACTGGTCCGGCCCATCCCGGCGGGGCCGGAGAGCAGCACCAGGCCCGGCCGGCCGGCCCCGGCGGCCACGGCTCGGGCGTTCAGCTCCGCCAAGTCGTCGGCGCGGCCGGTAAACGCCCCTGGCAATCCAGGGATATCAGCCCGATCCAGCAAGGAACGCCCCCTCGCAATGACGAAAACAATCGGAACTGTGTTCCGAGATCATTTCCCTGCAACGAATCCAGGATGAACAGCGATGAACAGAATGGCTCGAATTTGGTACGTCAGAGTCTAGCGGCCGGGCACGCGCCCGTCCGTCAGAGACTCATTAAGAACACCTTACCTGCCTACCCGGCCCAGCCGCAGGCCAATCTTCCGATTCGAAGCAATCGGTGCAGAAACGGACAGAACGGGGCAAAAGTGCGAGGAGTCTAAGGATTTCCTGGTGCGGAGCATGAGACCAAGAACTCGTGCACCCAACAGACCCGCCCATGACGGGGCGCCCGCGCAGCTTCCGGGCCCCCAGCAGCCATCTCCCGGAGGGAGCGCGATGACTTCCGCGCCACGGCCGATCCTTTTCGTCAGCCTTCCGGAAAGCGGCCTTCTCAACCCGCTGCTCGTGCTCGCGGCCGAGCTCTCCCGCCGGGGCGTGCCCGACCTCTGGTTCGCCACCGACGAGCCCCGACGCAAGGACGTGCAGGCTCTCGCGGTCGGCAGCCCGGTCGAGTTCGCCTCGCTCGGCGAGGTGACCCCCGAGCTGTCGGCGGTCAGCTGGAGCGACGAGGTGTACCGCGAGGTCACCCAGTCGTCGCGCTTCAAGGCTCACCGAGCCGTCATCCGGCAGTCCTACAAACCCGCCCTGCAGGCCGCGAAATTCCGGGCGCTCGAATCCGTGGTGGACAAGGTGCAGCCGGCGCTCATGGTGATCGACTGCATGAGTTCCTTCGCGGTCGACGTGGCGCTGACCCGGCAGATCCCTTTCGTGCTGAGCGTGCCCTTGCTGCCGAGCAATGTGCTCACTTCGTACAACCCGTTCGGGAAGTCCTACACGCCGCCGAATTTCCCGGTCCCGCACTCCGGTCTCCCCTTCCCGATGAATTTCGCGCAGCGCATGAGCAACCGCATGTTCAAACTGCGGACACTCGCGATGTTCTTCAACCCGGCCATGGGGAAGGTCCTCTCGGAGGACAACCGGATTCGCAAGGAACTGAACCTCCCGGCGCCCGAGATGATGACCAGGATCGACCGGGCCGAAATGATCCTGTGCAATTCGGTCCCGGAGCTGGACTATCCGTTCGACATTCCCGAGAAGCTGAAGCTGATCGGCGCGGTGATGCCCCCGCTGCCGGAGACTCGGTCGGACGATGACCTGTCCCAGTGGCTGGACGCGCAGACCTCCGTCGTCTACATGGGCTTCGGCACGATCACCCGGCTGACCCGCGAGGAGGTCGGCTCACTGGTGGAGGTCGCCCGCCGGCTCGAGAGCCGCCACCAGTTCCTGTGGAAGCTGCCCAAGGAGCAGCAGCACCTGCTGCCGCCGCAGGAGTCGCTGCCGGGCAACCTGCGCATCGAGAGCTGGGTGCCCTCGCAGCTGGACGTGCTGGCCCACCCGAAGGTCGAGCTGTTCTTCACGCACGGCGGCGGCAACGGCTTCCACGAGGGACTGTTCTTCGGTAAACCGCTGGTGGTGCGGCCGCTCTGGGTGGACTGCTTCGACCAAGCCGTCCGGGGGCGTGATCTCGGCGTCAGCCTGACGCTCGACCGGCCGCAGGAAATGGACCCGGACGACGTGGTGGAAAAGCTGACCCGGGTGCTCTCTGATCCGGCGTTCCGTCAGCGGGCGGCCGGCTTCGGGCAGTTGCAGCAGGCCGCGGGCGGACGAACCGCCGCAGCGGATCTCCTGCTCGGCCTCCCAGCCCTGACATGACAAACCCGGTCACGTCGATGGCGCACACCGCGCTGCCGTACCACCCGATTTCGACGGACAAATCCCGAAGTGGCCCGCGACGATGCGAGGACAAAATGTCGTTCAGGTACCCCGTTTCCCGGCCGAGTCTCGCCGGACGGGAACTGGAATATGTCACCGACACAATCGGCGACGGCTGGATCTCCTCCCAGGGGCCGTACGTCCAGCGGTTCGAGGCGGCGTTCGCGGACTACAACGGGAGCGCGCACGGCGTCGCCTGCTCGTCGGGCACAGCGGCCCTGACGCTGGCTCTGCGGGCGCTGGGCATCGGCCCCGGCGACGAGGTGATCGTCCCCGAGTTCACCATGATCGCCTCGGCCTGGGCCGTCACCTACACCGGCGCGACGCCGGTCTTCGTGGACTGCGCGGACGACCTGAACATGGACGTCACCCGGATCGAGGAGAAGATCACGCCCCGGACGAAGGCGATCATGCCCGTCCACATCTATGGCCGGCGCTGCGCCATGGACGCGATCATGGACCTCGCCTTCCAGTACAACCTGCGGGTGGTGGAGGACTCCGCCGAGGCCCACGGCGTGCGCCCAGTGGGCGACATCGCCTGCTACTCGCTCTTCGCCAACAAGATCATCACCGCCGGCGAGGGCGGCATCTGCCTCACCGACGACCCCCGGCTCGCCGGGCAGCTGGCGCACCTGCGGGCGATGGCCTTCACCACCGACCACAGCTTCGTGCACAAGAAGCTCGCCTACAACTTCCGCATGACGGCCATGCAGGCGGCGGTCGCGCTGGCCCAGGTGGAGCGGCTGGACGAGATCCTGGCCGCCCGCAAGGAGATCGAGCGCCGCTACGACGAGGGCCTGGCGGACATCCCCGGCATCACCCTGATGCCGGCTCGCGACGTGCTGTGGATGTACGACCTGCGCGCCGAGCGGCGTGAGGAGCTGCGCGCGTTCCTGGGCCGGGAGGGCATCGAGACGCGGCTGTTCTTCAAGCCGATGAGCCGTCAGCCCGGCTATCTGGACCCCGTCTGGCCCTCGCTCAACGCCAACCGGTTCGCCGAGGACGGCTTCTACCTGCCGACGTACACCGGGCTGACCGCCGCCGACCAGGAGTACGTGACCGGGAAGGTCCGCGCCTTCTACGGCGCGGTGGCGTCATGACGAGCGCCGACCCCACCGTGGCCGAACCCACCGTGGCCGAACCCACCGTGGCCGAACCCACCGTGGTCGACTTCCCGCTGCGCAAACCCGGTGAGGCCTTCCCCCCTCCCCGCTACCAGGACTACCGCGGACGCGAGGGCCTGGTGGTCTCCTACCTGCCCAACGGGAACAAGGCCTGGCTGGTCACCCGGCACGAGGACGTCCGGGCCGTGCTGACCAACAAGAAGATCAGCTCCAACCCCGACCACAAGGGCTTCCCCAACATCAGCGACACCATGGGAGTGCCGCGCCAGGAGCAGATCCCGGGCTGGTTCGTCGGCCTGGACTCGCCCGAGCACGACCGCTTCCGCAAGGCGCTGATCCCGGAGTTCACCGTCCGCCGGGTGCGCGAGATGCGCCCGGCGATCGAGCGCACCGTGGACGAGCGGATCGACGCGATGCTGGCGGCGGGCACCTCCGCCGACCTGGTCGCGGACTTCGCACTACCGGTGCCCTCGCTGGTGATCTCCTCGCTGCTCGGGGTGCCGCCGGCCGACCGCGAGTTCTTCGAGTCGCGCACCCGCACCCTGGTGGCCATCCGGGCCTCGACCGACCAGCAGCGCGACACCGCCACCAAGGAGCTGCTGCGCTACATCAACCGCCTGGTCGCCATCAAGGTGCAGTGGCCCGGCGACGACCTGATCAGCCGGCTGCTGGCCACCGGCACGCTCGACCCGCAGGAGCTGCCGGGGGTGCTGATCCTGCTGCTGATCGCGGGTCACGAGACCACCGCCAACAACATCTCGCTCGGCGTGATGACGCTGCTGCAGAACCCGCAGTGGATCGGCGACGACCGCGCCGTGGAGGAGAGCCTGCGCTTCCACTCGGTCGCCGACCTGGTCTCGCTGCGGGTGGCCGTCGAGGACGTGGTGATCTCCGGGCAGCTGGTCAAGGCGGGCGAGGGCATCATCCCGCTGGTCGCCGCCGCCAACCACGACACCTCCGCCTTCGAGTGCCCGCACCTCTTCGACCCGGCGCGCACCGAGCGCCAGCACGTCGCGTTCGGCTACGGCGTGCACCAGTGCCTGGGCCAGAACCTGGTCCGGGTCGAGATGGAGATCGCCTACCGCAAGCTCTTCGAGCGCATTCCGAGCCTGCGGCTCGCGGTGCCGGTCGAGGAGCTGCCCTTCAAGTACGACGGTGTGCTGTGCGGTCTGCACGAGCTGCCGGTCAGCTGGCAGGAGAACTGATCATGCATGTCACCGTGACCGCCGACCGCTGCGTCGGCGCGGGCCAGTGCGTCCTCAACGCCCCCGAGGTGTTCGACCAGGGCGAGGACGGTCTGGTCACCGTCCTGCGCGAGCGGCCGGCGCCCGAGGAGCACGCCGCCGTCCGGCTGGCGGGCTCGCTCTGCCCCTCGCGCTCCATCACCATCCACCAGGACTGAGAGGACCGGCTCCCTTGAACAGCGCCGACAACACCGGCCCGGGCACGTCCAGTGCCCTGTGGCTGCGACGGTTCCACCCGGCCGCCGACGCCCCCGTCCGGCTGGTCTGCTTCCCGCACGCCGGCGGCTCCGCTCCCTTCTACCACCCGGTGTCGGCGCGGTTCTCCCCCCGAGTGGACGTGATCGCCCTGCAGTACCCCGGGCGCCAGGACCGCCGGCGCGAGCCCTGCGTCGAGTCCATCCACGCCTTGGCCGACCTGGTCACCGACGAACTGCTCGCGCTGGACGAACGGCCCACCGTCTTCTTCGGCCACAGCATGGGCGCCACGCTCGCCTTCGAGACGGCCTGGCGGCTGGAGCAGAAGGGGCAGCGGGCGCCGAGGTCGGTCATCGCCTCCGGGCGGCGCGGCCCCTCGACCACTCGTCTGGAGACCGTGCACGACCGCGACGACGACGGCATCCTGGCCGAACTGCGGCTGCTCAACGGCACCAACCCGCAGCTGCTGGGCGACGAGGAGATCGTCCGGATGGCGATGCCGGCGATCCGCGGCGACTACCGCGCGATCGAGAGCTACACCTGCGAGGCGGACCGCCGACTGCGCTGCCCGATCACCGTGCTGACCGGCGAGTCCGACCCGCGCACCACGCTGGCCGAGGCGCAGGCCTGGAGCGTCCACACCGAAGGGGCGTTCCGGCTCAAGGTGTACCCCGGCGGCCACTTCTTCATAGCCGACCACATGGCCGCGGTGAACCAGGAGATCTCGCGCGAACTCGGCCTGGGATAAGGGGCTCTGCCATGCGCACACTACTCGTCGACAACTACGACTCCTTCACCTACAACCTCTTCCACTACCTCGCCGCGGTCAACGGGCGCGAGCCGGAGGTGATCCGCAACGACGACCCGACCTGGCGCCCGGAGCTGCTGGACGCCTTCGACAACGTCGTCCTCTCCCCCGGCCCCGGCACCCCGCACCGCCCCGAGGACTTCGGCCTCTGCGCCGGGATCGCCCGGGAGGGCCGGTTGCCCGTGCTCGGCGTCTGCCTGGGCCACCAGGGCATCGCACTCGCCCACGGCGCCACGGTCGGGCGCGCGCCCGAACCCCGGCACGGGCGCGCCTCGTTGGTGCGCCACGACGGCACCGGGCTCTTCCACGCGCTGCCCGACCCGCTGGAGGTGGTCCGCTACCACTCGCTGGCCGTCACCGACCTGCCGCCCGAGCTGGAACCGATCGCCTGGGCCTCGGACGGCGTGGTGATGGCGCTGCGCCACCGCCGACTGCCGCTCTGGGGCGTGCAGTTCCACCCCGAGTCGATCGGCACCGAGGGCGGTCACCAACTGCTCGCGAACTTCCGTGATCTGACGGAGCGTCATCATTGGCGCCGGGTCGAAACGGCGGTTGTGCCACCAGTTGTTCGGGAGGCCGTTCGGGAGCCCGTTCAGGAGGCCGTTCGGGAGCCCGCCGCGCGGCGGCTGCGGGTGCTGGCCGAGCAACTGCCCACCCGCTGGGACCCGGAGGTGGTCTTCGACCGGCTGTTCCGGGCCGGCGACCACCCGTTCTGGCTGGACAGCAGCCGGGCGGACGGCGAGCTGGGCCGGCTGTCGATCATGGGCAACGCCTCCGGACCGCTGGCCCGCGTCGCCACCGCCGACGTCTTCCGCGGCTCGGTGACCGTCGCCGGCGCGGACGGCACCCGGATCGTCCAGGGCGAGTTCCTGGAGTGGCTGGACCGCGATCTGCGCGAGGTCCAGGTCCGGGCGCCCGAGCTGCCCTTCGACTTCGCGCTCGGCTGGGTCGGCGCGCTCGGCTACGAGCTGAAGGCCGAGTGCGACGGCGACCGGGTGCACCGCTCGCCCGACCCGGACGCCGTCATGGTCTTCGCCGACCGCGCGATCGTGCTGGACCATCTCACCGGGACGACGCACCTGCTGGCCCTGGCCGAGGAGGAGCACGAGGACCCGGCCCGCGACTGGCTGCGCGGCGCCGCGGCAGGCCTCGCCGACCTGGTCGACCGGGCGGCCCCGCCGTGCGAGGCACCCGATGCCGGTGGGTCGGAGCTCCGGCTGCGGCACGACCGGGAGGCGTACCTCAAGCTCATCGACGTCTGCCAGGAGGAGATCCGGGCCGGCGAGACCTACGAGGTCTGCCTGACCAACATGGTCGAGATCGAGGCCGACCTCGACCCCTGGCAGGCCTACCGCTTCCTGCGCCGGGCCAGCCCCGCGCCGTTCGCCGCCTTCCTCGACTTCGGCGAGCTGTCGGTGCTGAGCACCTCGCCCGAGCGGTTCCTGCGGATCGACCGGGACGGGACGATGGAGTCCAAGCCGATCAAGGGGACCCGCCCGCGCGGCGCCACCCCGGACGAGGACGAGCTGCTGGTCGCGGACCTGAGGTCCAGTGAGAAGGACCGCGCCGAGAACCTGATGATCGTCGACCTGGTCCGCAACGACCTCGGCCGGTGCGCGGAGGTCGGCTCGGTCACCGCCGGGCCGGTCTTCCAGGTGGAGACGTACGCGACCGTGCACCAGCTGGTGAGCACGGTCCGCGCGACGCTGCGCCCGGGCACCAGCGCGGTGGCGGGCGTGCGGTCCGCCTTCCCCGGCGGTTCGATGACCGGGGCCCCGAAGATCCGGACCATGCAGATCATCGACCGCCTGGAGGCCGGTCCCCGGGGCATCTACTCCGGCGCCATCGGCTACTTCTCGCTGACCGGGGCGGCCGATCTGAGCATCGTGATCCGCACGGTGGTGCTCAGCGGCGGCCGGCTGCGCTACGGGGTCGGCGGCGCGATCATCGCGCTCTCGGACCCGCAGGAGGAGTTCGACGAGACGGTGGTGAAGGCCACGCCGCTGCTGACCCTGCTGGACGCCGAGATCCCGGGGCAGCGGGTCGCCTCCGGCACGAGCGGGACCCCGCACTTCTAGGGCTTTCCCGGCGGACGGCGGCTGAGCATGGAGCGGAAGCCGCCCAGTGAGTTCCGGGGAGTAATGGTGTCCGTCCGCAGCGATGACCACGCGATCGATCCGGCCGACGGCCCCGAGGCAGGGATCGAGGGCCCCGGCTCGGATGTCGAAGGCCTCGGCTCGGAGGTCGAAGGCCCCGGCGCGGGGGTCGAAGGCCTCGACGGGCTCACGCTCCCGGGCGTCTTCGCGGCCGCCGTGAGCGCGGCGCCGGACGCGGTCGCCCTCACCGACGGGGAACGCTCACGCACCTGGCGCCAGTGGCAGGCGGAGGTCGACGCGCTGGCCCGCGGTCTGCAGGCGCTGGGGGTCGGGGTCGGCGAGGTGGTCGCCGTCCAGCTGCCGAACTGTTGGGAGTTCCAGAGTCTGCACCTGGCCGTCGCGGCCGTCGGCGCTGTCATGATGCCCGTTCACCAGGGCCATGGCAGCGCCGACGTGCGTGCGCTGCTGGAGCGGGTGGACCCGGTGCTGGTCGTGCTGCCGATCGAGTCGGAACACGCGGCGGACCACGGGCGCGCGCTGCGCGAGGCACTGCCGTCGCTGCGGGCCGTGCTGGTCGCCGGGGAACGTGGGGATGAACGTGGGGAGGGCGGCGTCGAGCAGTTGCTCACGCGTTGGCTCGGCAGCTCGCCGCATCCGGTCGACGTCCGGCCGCAGATGCCGTTCGTGCTGATCCCCTCCTCCGGGACCACTTCGGCGCGGCCGAAGATCTGCCTGCACAGCCACGACGGCCTGCTCTCGAACACCGCGGCCGTCACGGCGCAGGCCACCGACGCCTTCACCGAGGCAGTTCTCACCGCCTGCCCGCTGACTCACCTGTTCGGCCTGCAATCGATCCACTCCGCGCTCTTCCGCTCCTGCCGCCAGGTGCTGCTGCGCGGCTGGGACCCGGACCGCTTCCTCGCGCTGGCGCGGGCCACCGGGCCGAGCGTCGTCTTCGCCGTACCCGCCCAACTGCACGACATCGTCGGGAGGTTGGCGGAGGAGCAGCAACCCGCCGGGTTCCGTCCGGTGGAGGTGCGGACCGCCGGAGCGGCGATCCCCGGCGCACTGGTCGCGCAGGTCCGCCGGGCGCTGGACACCGCCCTGGTGGTGGTCTGGGGGATGTCCGAACTCGGCACCGGCACCTGCACGTTGGCCGGCGACCCGGCCGAGGTGGCCGCCCGCAGCGTCGGACGGCCGACCCGTGGCGCGCGGGTGCGGATCGTCGACGAGGACGGCTCGCCGTGCCCGGCGGGCGCCTCGGGCGAGCTGCAGTACCGCAGCCCGGGCATGTTCCTCGGCTACTACGGAGAACCGGAGTTGACCCGCTCGGCGCTGACAGCGGACGGCTGGCTGCGCACCGGCGACCTCGCGAGCCTGGACGAGGACAGCCGGGTCCGTTTCGACGGGCGCTCGGCCGAGCTGATCAACGTCGGCGGACGGAAGTTCAACGCCACCGAGATCCAGGGCCTGCTGGCCGACCTGCCCGGCATCGGCCCGCTCGCCGTGGTCGGTCTGCCGGACGAGCGGCTGGGCGAACTCCCCTGCCTGGTCCTCACCGACCGGGCGGACGCGGCGATCGGCCTCACCCGGGTGACCGAGTTCCTGCGCGAGCGCGGGGTGGCCGACTACAAGATCCCACTGGAACTGGTGACGGTCGACGACCTCCCCCGCACCCCGGCGGGCAAGCTCCACCGGCGGGCGCTGGAGGCGCAGTTGGCGAGTGGCACGGTCCCCGCTGTGGCCCCCGTCGGCGGGCGGGCGGGCGGCGGGCGGGCGGGCGGCGGGTGGTCGGGCAGCGGGCGGTCAGGCGGCGGGTGGTCGGGCGGCTTCGGCGAGGCGCTGGACCTGGTCCGGGCCTGTGTCGCCGCGGTGCTGGCGGACGGGTCCGCGCCGATCCGCGCCGACGCCACCTTCCGCAGCCATGGCCTGGACTCGATCCTGAGCATCCGGCTGCGCAACCTGCTGGTCGAGGCGACCGGGCTGGCGCTACCGGTCAGCCTGGCCTTCGACGCGCCCAGCCCGTCCGCCGTCGCCCGGCTGCTGACCGGCGGCGGGACGGACGAGGACGCCGAGGAGATCGGGGAAGGTACGGTCGGCGAGCCGGTGGCCATTGTCGGGATGGCCTGCCGACTGCCCGGCGGGGTGACCTCCCCCGACGAGCTGTGGACGCTGCTCGCCGAGGAAACCGACGCGATCAGCGGCTTCCCGACCGACCGCGGCTGGGAGTTGGACCGCCTCTTCGATGACGACCCGGAGCACCGCGGCACCTCCTACGCCCGCGAGGGCGGCTTCCTGCACGACGCGGCCTGCTTCGACGCCGCCTTCTTCGGACTCTCCCAGCGCGAGGCGCTGGCCACCGACCCGCAGCAGCGACTGCTGCTCGAGACGGCCTGGGAGGCGCTGGAGCAGGCCGAGATCGACCCGACGAGCCTGCACGGCACCCGCACCGGTGTCTTCACCGGCGCGATGTACCACGACTACGCCACCGACGCGCCGTCCAACGCATTGCCCGGCGCATTGCCCGGCTCATTGTCCGGCGTGGACGAGCTGGAGGGGCTGATGACGATCGGCACCGCCGGCAGCGCGCTGGCCGGGCGGATCTCGTACACCTTCGGCCTTCAGGGCCCGGCGCTGACGGTGGACACCGCTTGCTCCTCCTCGCTCGTCGCCCTGCACCTGGCCTGCCAGTCGCTGCGCTCGGGCGAGTCCTCGCTCGCGCTGGCCGGTGGGGTCGCGGTGATGGCGACGCCGACGTCCTTCGTGGAGTTCTCCCGGCTGCGCGGGCTTGCCCCCGACGGGCGGTGCAAGTCCTTCGCGGACGCCGCCGACGGCGCGGGCTGGTCGGAGGGCGTCGGCCTGCTCGTCCTGGAACGGCTGAGCGACGCCCGGCGCAACGGGCACCGGGTGCTCGCGCTGGTGCGCGGCAGCGCCGTCAACCAGGACGGCGCCTCGAACGGCCTCACCGCGCCCAACGGCCCGGCGCAGCGCCGCGTCATCCGCCGGGCGCTGGCGGACGCGCGGCTGACGCCCGCGGACGTGGACGCGGTGGAGGCGCACGGCACGGGCACCCGGCTGGGTGACCCGATCGAGGCGCAGGCGCTGCTCGCAACGTACGGGCAGGAGCGCTCCGAGCACCGGCCGCTGCTGCTCGGCTCGGTGAAGTCCAACATCGGCCACACCCAGGCCGCCGCCGGCGTCGCCGGGGTGATCAAGACGGTGCTCGCGATGCGGCACGGCGTGCTGCCGAGGACGCTGCACGTGGACGCGCCGTCCTCGCGGGTGGACTGGTCGGCCGGGTCGGTTGAACTGCTGACGCAGGCCCGGCCGTGGCCCCGGGAGGATGGCCGGACCCGACGGGCGGGGGTGTCCTCGTTCGGGATCAGCGGGACCAATGCGCACGTGATCCTGGAGGAGGCCTCCTCGGCCTCAGTCTCGGTCTCGGACTCGGTGGACGGGGACGGCGTCGTCCCGCTGGTGCTGTCCGCGCGCGGCGGGCCCGCGCTACGGGCGCAGGCCCGTCGGCTCGCGGCGCACCTGGCAGCGCGGCCGGAGCTGTCCCCCCGCGACCTCGCCCACGCACTGGCCACCACCCGGGCGCTGCACGACCACGGCGCCGTCGTGCTCGGCCGGGGCCGGGAGGAGCTGGCAGCTGCACTGGAGGCACTCGGCGCGGACGAGAGCGCGGCGGGGAGCGGGGCGGGAAGCGGGGCGCTGGCGTTCGTCTTCACCGGGCAGGGCAGCCAGCGGCTCGGCATGGGTCGTGAACTCGCCCGTGCCTTCCCGGTGTTCGAGGCGGCGCTGAGCGAGATCTGCGCCATGCTGGACCCGATGCTGGAGCGGCCGCTGCGCTCGGTGATGTGGGCCGAACCCGGGACGGCGGATGCGCAGTTGCTGGACGGCACGGGCTACGCGCAGCCCGCCCTGTTCGCCTTCGAGGTCGCACTGTTCCGGCTCTTCGCGTCCTGGGGCGTGTCCCCCGGCCTGCTGGCCGGCCACTCGGTGGGCGAGATCGCCGCCGCGCACGTGGCGGGGGTGTTCGCGCTGCCGGACGCCTGCGCGCTGGTGGCAGCACGCGGGCGGCTGATGCAGGCACTGCCGGCGGGTGGCGCGATGGTGGCGGTGCAGGCAAGCGAGGAGGAAGTCCTACCGCTGCTCGGTGAGTTCGTCTCGCTCGCGGCGGTCAACGGCCCGCGCTCGGTCGTGCTGTCGGGCGCGGAGCAGCCGCTCGCGGAGCTGACCGAGCAGCTCACCGCCGCCGGGCACCGGACCAAGCGGCTGACCGTCAGCCATGCCTTCCACTCACCGCTGATGACCCCGATGCTGGCCGAATTCCGGGAGGTGGTCGGCACGTTGACCCTCAGCGCACCGACCGTCCCGCTGGTCTCCGGCCTGACCGGCCGCCAGGTGAGCGAACAGGAGGCGAGCGACCCCGGCCACTGGGTGCGCCAGGTGCGCGAGCCGGTCCGCTTCCTGGACGCCGTGCGCCGGCTTCAGCGCGAACGGGCCGAGACTTTCGTCGAGTTGGGCCCGCTGGCTGCCCTCACGCCGATGCTCGACGAGTGCCTGGCGGACGCCGTCGAAGCGGGCGGGCCGGTCGTGGTACCGGCGCTGAACAGCGGGGGCGACGAGGAGCGGTCGGTGCTGGCAGCGGTCGGGCGGCTGCACCTGCGCGGGGCGCCCGTCGCATGGGGAGCGGTGCTGCCCGGGGCCCGGTCGGTCCCGCTGCCCACGTATCCGTTCCAGCGGCAGGCGTACTGGCTCGCCTCCGGCTTCCGAGCGGCCGGTGCATCGGTGGCGGACGATCCGTCGTCGGAGCAGCCGTCCCCGTCCCTGGCGAGCAGGCTGTCCGGTCTCGGCGAGGACGAGCAGCTGGCCCTGCTGCTGCGCCTGGTGCTGACCCAGACCGAAGCAGCACTCGGGGGAAGGGAGTTGAGCTCCTCCGACGCCACCCAGCCGTTCTCGGGCCTGGGCGTCAACTCGGTGAACGCCATCGAACTCCGCAACCGGATCATCGCGGCCACCGGCCTGCGGCTGCCCGCCACCCTGGTCTTCGACCACCCGACCCCCGCCGCCATCGTCCGGCTCGTCCGGGCGGAACTCACCCGGCACAGCGCGGGATCGGGCTCGGCCTCGGCATCGACCCCCCGATCCGCCGCCGAGCTGATGGACGAGCTGGAACTCCTGCTCGCGGCCGGCGAGGGCGCCGACCCGGACACCGCCGGCCGGCTCAGGAACCTCGCACGGCAGTGGGCCCCGGCCCCGTCCGTCGCGGACGGCGGCGTCGACCTTGACGCCGCCACGGACGAGGACCTCTTCCGTCTGATGGACGCCGCCAACGACTGACTGCCTTTCCACACCCAGGAGTTGAGCGGGCCCGGCGGCCTTCGGGCCGTCGGGCCCGCGCCGTCTCCCCCCCCCAATCGATCCACCGAACCACTCAACAGCAGGAGGTCATCCATGACCAGGCTCACCCCACCTCCCCCACCGGAGGTCATGATCGAGGCCCACGAGGTGAGCAAGGTGTACGGCACCGTGCGCGCACTGGACTCGGTGAGCGTCTCGGCGAACCGAGGGACCGTACTGGCTCTGCTCGGTCACAACGGCGCGGGCAAGACCACGCTCGTCGGCATCCTCACCGCCGCCCTGCCGCCCACCTCGGGCCGGGCCGCCGTCGCCGGGTTCGACGTGGCCCGCCAGCCCCGCGAGATCCGTCAACGCATTGGCCTCACCGGCCAGTTCGCCTCGGTCGACGGCCAGCTGAGCGGGCGGGACAACCTCGTCCTGCTCGCCCGGCTGCTGGGCGCGGGCCGCAAGGCCGCCCGGAGTCGGGCAGATGAGCTGCTGGAACTGTTCTCGCTCGGCGACGTCGCCGGCCGTCGGGCGCAGACGTACTCCGGCGGCCTGCGCCGGCGGCTCGACCTGGCCGCCAGCCTGGTCGGACACCCCGAGGTGATCTTCCTGGACGAGCCGACCACCGGTCTCGACCCCTCCAGCCGGATCAACCTGTGGGAGATCGTGGAGGGCCTGGTGGCCGAGGGGACCACCGTCCTGCTCACCACCCAGTACCTCGACGAGGCCGACCGGTTGGCGGACTCGATCGCCGTGCTCTCCTCCGGCGCGGTGATCGCCAGCGGCACCGCGGCCGAGCTGAAGGCCAGCGTCGGCCAGCGCACCGTGACCGTCACGCTGGACGGCGCCGACGACCCGGCCGCCGCCGTAGCCGCACTGCGGCAGGGCGGCATGGAGCCGGTGACCGGTCGCCAGGACGGCGCGATCGTCATCCCGATCGAGGCCTCGCGCGACATCGCGGCCGTGGTCCGGGCGCTCGACAACGTCGGGATCGAGGCCGCCGAGCTGTCGTTCGGCGAACCCAGCCTGGACGACGTCTACCTCACCCTGGCCGAGCAGCCCGCCCGGCTCACCTCCTCGTCCCTCGCCCTGGGAGCGGCCGTATGAGCACAACCACCACCGAAGCCGCTGCTCCCGCGACCCGGGCCGCGGTCCCCAGCACGCCGCAGTGGAACGGCAGTTCGATGTTCCATCAGATCCGGGTGCTCACCGGGCGGTCGCTGCGCGCGCTGGTGACCGACCCGGGTGTGGTCCTGTTCGGGCTGCTGCAACCGGTGATCGTGCTCTTCATGCTGACCCAGGTGTTCAGCAAGATGGGACCGCCACCGCACTTCCCGCACGGGATCAGCTACCTGGACTACGTGCTGCCGGCGGTCCTGATCGACAACGCCGTACAGTCCGCCGTGCAGTCCGGGGTCGGCCTGGTCGAGGACCTGAAGAACGGGATCGTCGCCCGGCTGCGCTCCCTGCCGATCGTGCCCAGCTCGCTGCTGATCGCCCGGAGCATCGCCAACCTGGTGCGCAGCGCCGTCCAGGCCGTCATCATCCTGGCGCTGGCTGTCACCGTGCTCGGCTACTCGCCGCACGGCGGACTGGCTCAGGTGGCGGCCTCGGTCGGCCTGACGCTCTTCATCAGCTGGTCGCTCGGCTGGGCGTTCATCGCGGCGGGCGCCTGGCTGCGGCGCTCCGAGCCGATGCAGAACCTCGCGATCATCGCGGTGCTCCCGATGATGTTCGCCTCCAGCGCCTACATCCCGATCGCCGACCTGCCGAGCTGGCTGGGCGCCGTCGCCCGGGTCAACCCGCTGACCTACGCGATCAACGCGACCCGCGCCCTCGCACTCGGCATCCCCGGCGCCGGCGACGTGCTGCCGGCCCTGCTGTTCGGCGGCCTCATCGCCGCGATCGGCGCCACCCTCGCGGTGTACGGCTTCCGCCGGCCGATGTAGCACCAACTCCCCTGCTGCACACAGCCCCTGGGGCCCGGCTTCGTGAGAAGCCGGGCCCCAGGGGCTGTGCGGTGTGCTTCAGGCCGTTACGACAGGCCCAGCTCGTTGTCGAAGAGGTCGAAGACCTCGTCGTCGGAGGCGGAGTCGAAGTCGAACGCGTCACTGCTGTCGCGGTCGGTGGCGGTGCTGGTGCCGGTGTCCCGGAGGGCTCCCCACTTGGCCTTGAGGACGTCCAGTCGGCCGGCGACCTGCTCGAACGCCTCCTCGCTGACCTCCAGCTCCGCGAACGACCGCTCCAGCTTCTCCAGTTCGGCGAGGATCGCCGCCGGACCGGTCGGCGACTGCGGCGCCAGCTCGAGCTGGGTGAACAGGTGGTCCACCAGCTCGACGGGCGTCGGGTAGTCGAAGACCAGCGTGGCCGGCAGTCGAACCCCGACCAGCGCACCCAGGCGGTTACGCAGCTCGATCGCCGTCAGCGAGTCGAACCCGAGGTCCTTGAAGGCCAGTTCGGGAGCCACGTCGGCCGCGTTGCTGTGCCCGAGCACGAGGGCCACCTGACCGCAGACCGCCTCGAGCAGCGCGTCGTGCCGCTCGGCCTGCGGCAGCGCGGACAGTCGGCGTACCAGGTCGGGCGTCGAACCGGCGCCCCCTGCACTCGCGCTGCGGCGGGCGGGCGTGGTGATCAGTCCGCGCAGCAGCGGGGGAACCTCGCCCTGGGCGCGCAGGGTCGCCAGGTCCAGGCGGACCGGCAGGACGCTCGGCTCGGCGCCGGCCACGGCCGTGTCGAAGAGCGCCAGGCCCTGCTCGGGAGCGAGCGGCGGCATCCCCGAGCGTGCCATCCGCTGCGCCTCGGCCTCGGTCAGCTCGCCGGTCATACCACCGCCGGTGCTGGTCCAGGGACCCCAGGCGAGCGAGACGCCCGGCAGGCCCTGTGCCTGGCGGTGGCGGGCGAGCGCGTCCAGGAAGGCGTTGGCGGCGGCGTAGTTGGCCTGGCCCGGGTTCCCGAGCGTGCCGGCTGCCGAGGAGAAGAGGACGAAGGCGTCGAGCGGGAGGTCCTTGGTGGCCTCGTGCAGGTTCCACACCGCGTCCACCTTGGGCCGCAGCACGGCGGCCAGGCGGTCGGGGGTGAGAGCCGGGACGACGCCGTCGTCCAGAACGCCGGCCGTGTGGACCACCGCGCGCACCGGGTGACGGGACACCAGAGCCGTGACGGCGTCCGGGTCGGCCACGTCGCAGGCCTCGACGACCGCGTCGGCGCCGAGGGCGGCCAGCTCGGCCACCAGCTCCGCCACACCGTCCGCCGCAGGGCCTCGACGGCTGACCAGCAGGAGACTGCGGACACCGTGCCCCACCACCAGGTGACGGGCGACGAGACGGCCCAGACCACCCGTGCCGCCGGTGACCAGGACCGTGCCGGCGGTGTCCCAGGCCGGTGCGGCAGCATCGGACGCCGGCACCCGTGCCAGGCGCGCCGCCAGGACCTCGCCGGCGCGCAGCAGCAGCTGCGGCTCTTCCGAACCCAATGCCTTGGCGGCGTCTGTGGCGTCGTCCTCGGCGTCGTCCAGGTCCACCAGGGCGAAGCGGCCCGGGTTCTCCGACTGCGCCGAGCGCACCAGACCCCACACCGCGGCCCCGGCCAGATCCGCACCCGACACCGCACCACGCGTCACGAAGACCAGACGCGAGGCGGCGAACCGCTCCCCCGCCACCCACTCCTGGAGTGTGCCCAGCACCCGCGCCGTCAGCGCGTGCACCGACTCGATGAGAGCACCGGAACCACAGACCCGGACCACGACCACCGGCGGCACGTCGACCAGCGAAGAGAGGTCGTCGACCTCCAGGTAGGAGACAGCGGCGGGAGCCGCGATCGGCGTCCAGTCCAGCTGGAAGAGCGAGTCCCGGGTGAGCGGGTCGGTCGCGCCCAGCTGTTCGGCGGAGATCGGGCGGACCAGCAGCGACTCGACGGACGCCACCGGCGCACCCGCCGTGTCCGCGAAGGCCAGCGACAGCGTGCCGCCGGGCGAGCGGCTCAGCCGCACCCGCACCGCCGAGGCACCCGTCGCCTGCAGCGACACCCCCGTCCAGGAGAACGGCACCCCGCCCTCACCCTCACCACCAAGGAACAGCGCGGCATGCAGAGCCGAGTCGAACAGCGCCGGATGCAGACCGAACGCACCACCCTCCACACCCTCCGGCAGCACAACCTCCGCGAACACCTCCTCCCCGAGCCGCCACACCGCCCGCAACCCCTGGAACACCGGCCCATACGCGAACCCACCATCGGAGAACCGCTCGTACGCACCCTCGACGGAGACCGACTCCGCACCAACCGGCGGCCACACCGACGCGTCGAAGTCGTTCGGCGCCGCACCGGCGGACCCCAGCACACCACTAGCATGCAGCGTCCAGGCCACCTGCGGGCTGTGCGCGGGCCGGGAGTGCACGCTGATCGCGCGACGTCCGGACTCGTCGGCCGCGCCGACACCCACCTGCAGCTGAATGCTGCCCTGCTCCGCCAGGACCAGCGGCGCGGCGAGCGTCAGCTCCTCCACCAGGTCGCAGCCGACCTCGTTGCCGGCCCGGATCGCGAGTTCGACCAGCGCCGTCCCCGGCACCAGCACCGAACCCATCACCCGGTGGTCCGCCAGCCACGCATGCGACTGCAACGACAGGCGACCGGTCAGCAACAGCCCGTCGGAGCCGGCCAGCTCCACCGAGCCTGTGAGCAACGGGTGTTCGGCCGATTCGAGGCCCGCAAAGCGGATGTCGCCCGCGCGAACCGCCGAGCCGGCCGGCCAGAAGCGCTGGTGCTGGAACGCGTAGGTCGGCAACTCGACCTGGCGGGCGCCGGTTCCGGCGAAGAGGGCCGCCCAGTCGACCTTCGCACCGTGTACGTGGAGGGCAGCCATCGCGTGGACAGCGGTGGCCTCCTCGGCCCTCTTCCTGCGCAGCAGCGGGACGAGCAGGGCGTCGTCGGTGGTCGACTGCTGGGCCAGCGCGGAGAGGACGCCGTCGGGGCCAAACTCCAGGAAGCGGGTGACTCCTTGGGTGGTGAGAGTGCGGATGCCGTCGGCGAAGCGGACGGCGTGGCGGACGTGGTCCACCCAGTACTGCGGGGAGCAGAGCTGCTTGGGCGTGGCGAGTTCGCCGGTCAGGTTCGAGACGACGGGCAGGGTGGGCGCGTTGAACGCGAGGCTGGCGACGACCTGGCGGAAGTCCTCCAGCATCGGGTCCATCAGCGGGGAGTGGAAGGCGTGCGAGACGCGCAGGCGGTTCGTCTTGCGGTCCGCGAAGCGGGCCAGGACAGCGTCAACGGCGTCCTCGGTGCCGGAGAGCACCACGGAGGACGGGCCGTTGACGGCGGCGAGGGAGACGAACTCGGTGAGCAGCGGCAGGACTTCGTCCTCCGTGGCCTGTAGCGCGACCATCGCGCCACCGGCGGGCAGCGCCTGCATCAGGCGACCACGGGCTGCGACCAGCGCGCAGGCGTCTACCAGCGAGAGCACCCCCGCGACGTGCGCGGCAGCGATCTCGCCGATCGAGTGGCCGGCCACGAAGTCCGGCCGGATGCCGAAGGACTGGACGAGGCGGAAGAGCGCCACCTCGACGGCGAAGAGCCCCGCCTGGGCGAAGTCGGTCCGGTTCAGCAGCTCCGCGTCCTCGCCCCACACGACGTCGCGAACGGGTGCGTCAAAGCCCGCGCACACAGCGTCGAAGGCCTGCGCGAACACCGGGAAACGGCTGTGGAGTTCACGGCCCATCCCGAGTCGCTGCGAGCCCTGGCCGGAGAACAGGAACGCGGACTTTCCGCCACGCGCCAACCCTTCGACCACCCCGGCGACCGGTTCGCCGGCGGCGAGCGCCGACAGCGCGAGCAGGGCCTCGGCGCGGTCTGCTGCGACGACCACCGCGCGGTGCGCGAAGAGCGGGCGCGAGGTGACCAACGAGCGGCCCACGTCAGCTGGTTCGAGGTCCCCGGCGTGCGCGAGCAGGCGCGCGGCCTGAGCGCGCACTGCAGACTCCGTGCGACCCGACAGCACCCACGGCACCACACCCGCCTCGACCGACGCCGCCTCGACAGCGGGCTCGAACTCGGCCTGCTCAAGGACGACATGAGCGTTCGTCCCACTGATGCCGAAGGACGACACACCCGCGCGGCGCGGACCCATGCCCTGCGGCCAGTCCGTCCGCTCGGTCAGCAGCTCGACCGCACCGGCTGACCAGTCCACGTGCGAGGACGGCGCGTCCACGTGCAACGTGCGCGGCAGCACGCCGTGGCGCATCGCCATCACCATCTTGATCACACCCGCCACACCGGCTGCCGCCTGAGTGTGGCCGATGTTGGACTTCAACGAGCCCAGGAGAAGCGGACGTTCACGATCCTGCCCGTAAGTTGCGAGCAGCGCCTGCGCCTCGATCGGGTCGCCCAGCGTCGTCCCCGTCCCGTGTGCCTCCACCGCATCGACGTCAGCCGTCGACAGACCGGCAGCCGCCAACGCCTGGCGGATCACCCGCTGCTGGGACGGACCGTTCGGGGCCGTCAGGCCGTTGGAGGCGCCGTCCTGGTTGACCGCGCTGCCGCGCAGCACGGCGAGCACGCGGTGCCCGTTGCGCCGCGCGTCCGACAGACGCTCCAGCACCACCATTCCGATGCCCTCGCCCCAGCCCACACCGTCTGCCGCCTCGCGCGAAGGCCTTGCAGCGGCCGTCCGGAGAGAGACCGCGCTGACGGGAGAACTCGACGAACGTGCTCGGCGTGGACATCACCGTCACACCACCGGCCACCGCGAGCGAGCACTCGCCCGTGCGCAGAGCCTGCGCCGCCAGGTGCATAGCGACCAGCGACGACGAGCAGGCGGTGTCCACGGTCACCGCGGGGCCCTCAAGGCCCAGCGTGTACGACACTCGACCCGAGGCCACGCTGCCCGCGCTGCCCGCGCCCTGGTGACCCTCGAACTCCGGTCCGCCGAGCAGGTTGGCGTAGTCGTTGTACATGACGCCGGCGAAGACGCCGGTCTGGCTGCCCCGCAGCGACACCGGGTCGATCCCGGCCCGCTCGACGGCCTCCCAGGTCGTCTCCAGCAGCAACCGCTGCTGGGCATCGGTCGCCAGCGCCTCGCGCGGGCTCATCCCGAAGAACGCCGGGTCGAACTGCCCTGCCTCGCGCAGGAATCCGCCCGAACGGGTGTAGGAGGTGCCCAGGTGCTCCGGGTCGGGGTTGAAGAGCGCCTCCACGTCCCAACCGCGGTCGGTCGGGAAGCCGGAGATCGCGTCCACGCCGTCCGAGACCAGTCGCCACAGGTCCTCCGGCGACTCGACGCCACCGGGGTAGCGGCAGGCCATCCCGACGATCACCACCGGGTCGTCGGCGAGAGGCGCCAACGAGCGGACGGGGACGGCCGGTTCGGGCTGGGTGCCGAGCAGTTCGTCCAGCAGGTAGCCCACCAGCATGTCCGCACTCGGGTAGTCGAAGACCACCGTCGCCGGCAGCCGCAGGCCCGTCACCGTGCCCAGCCGGTTGCGCAGCTCGACCGCCGTCAGCGAGTCGAAGCCGAGATCCTGGAACGCCCGCGTCGGATCCACCGTCTCCGACCCCGCGTGGCCGAGGACCAGAGCGATCTGGCCGCGCACCAGGTCGAGCAGCACCTCGCGCTGCTCGATCGTGCCCAGGCCGGACAGGCGCTGGGCGAGATCGGCCCCCGCACCAGTCGCGGCGGCTCGGCGGACCGGCGTACGGATCAGTCCGCGCAGCAGCGGGGGCACCTCACCCTGGGCGCGCAGGGTCGCCAGGTCCAGGCGGACCGGCAGGACGCTCGGCTCGGCGCCGGCCACGGCCGTGTCGAAGAGCGCGAGCCCCTGCTCGGGGGCGAGCGGCGGGACTCCCGCCCGGGTCATGCGCTCAACGTCGGCCTCGGTCAGCTCGCCGGTCATACCGCCGCCGGTGCCGGCCCAGGGACCCCAGGCGAGCGAGACGCCCGGCAGGCCGCGCGCCTGGCGGTGGCGGGCGAGGGCGTCCAGGAAGGCGTTGGCGGCGGCGTAGTTGGCCTGGCCCGCGCTTCCGAAGGTCCCCGCGACCGAGGAGAAGACGACGAAGGCCGACAGCGCGAGATCTCGCGTTGCCTCATGCAGATTCCACGCCGCGTCCACCTTCGGGCGCAGCACGCCCGCCAGCCGCTCGGGCGTCAACGCCGACACCACACCGTCGTCCAGAACGCCCGCGGTGTGCACTACCGCGCGCACCGGGTGACGGGACACCAGAGCCGTGACGGCGTCCGGGTCCGCCACGTCACACGCCTCGACGACCGCGTCGGCGCCGAGGGCAGCCAGCTCGGCCACCAGCTCGGCCACACCCTCCGCCGCAGGGCCGCGACGGCTGACCAGCAGGAGACTGCGGACACCGTGCTCAGTGACCAGGTGACGCGCGACAACCCGGCCCAGACCACCCGTGCCGCCGGTGACCAGCACGGTACCCTCGCCGTCCCAGGCCGCTGCGGCAGCATCCGACGCCGGCACCCGCGCCAGGCGCGCCGCCAGGACCTCGCCGCCACGCACCCACAACTGCGGCTCCTGCGACCCCAACACCCCGGAGGCGTCGTCCGCATCACCGTCCACATCCACCAGGCCGAAACGGCCCGGGTTCTCCGACTGCGCCGAGCGCACCAGACCCCACACCGCAGCCCCGGCCAGATCCGCACCCGACACCGCACCACGCGTCACGAACACCAGACGCGACCCCGCGAACCGCTCCCCCGCCACCCACTCCTGCACCAGACCCAGCACCCGCGCCGTCAACGCGTGCACCGACTCGATGAGAGCACCGGAACCACAGACCCGGACCACCACCACCGGCGGAACATCCACCAGGGTGGAGAGGTCCTCGACCTCCAGGTAGGAGACCGCCTCAGGCACAGCGACCGGCGTCCAGTCCAACCGGAAGAGCGCATCACGTGCCACCGCACCCGCACCGGTCAGCTGCTCGGCCCGCACCGGGCGGACCAGCAGCGACTCGACGGACGCCACCGGCGCACCCGCCGTGTCGGCGAAGGCCAGCGAGAGCGTGCCGCCGGGCGAGCGGCTCAGCCGCACCCGCACCGCCGAGGCACCCGCCGCGTGCAACGACACCCCCGTCCAGGAGAACGGCACCCCGCCCTCACCCTCACCACCCAGGAACAGCGCGGCATGCAGAGCCGCATCGAAGAGCGCCGGATGCAGACCGAACGCACCACCCTCCACACCCTCCGGCAGCACAATCTCCGCGAACACCTCCTCCCCGAGCCGCCACACCGCCCGCAACCCCTGGAACACCGGCCCATACACGAACCCACCATCGGAGAACCGCTCGTACGCACCCTCCACCGACACCGGCTCCGCACCAACCGGCGGCCACACCGACGCGTCGAAGTCGTTCGACGCCGCACCGGCGGACCCCAGCACACCACTTGCATTCAGCGTCCACACCTGCTCGGACGCACCGTCGACACACGAGTGGACAGTCACCGCCCGACGACCCGAACCGTCCAGCTCACCAACCCACACCTGCACCCGCACACCACCCGCAGCCGGCAGCACCAGCGGCGCGGCAAGCGTCAACTCCTCCACCAGGTCACACCCGACCTCGTCGCCTGCCCTGAGGGCCAGCTCGACCAGCGCTGTCCCCGGCACCAGCACCGAACCCAGCACCACGTGATCCGCCAGCCACGCATGCGACTCCACCGACAGACGACCCGTGAACAGCAGCCCGTCGGAGCCGGCCAGCTCCACCGAGCCCGTGAGGAACGGGTGTTCGGCGGACTTCATGCCGACGGACTCGGCCGTTCCGGCAAACGCCATGGCCGTCGACCAGTACCGCTGATGCTGGAACGCGTACGTCGGCAGCTCGATCCGGCGGGCGCCCGTTCCTGCGTAGAACTCGGCCCAGTCGACCTTCACGCCGTGCACGTGCAGCCGTGCCAGCGCGTCCACAGCCGCCGATTCCTCACTCCGGCCCTTGCGGAGCACCGGGACCAGCACTGCGTCCTCGTCCGCTGACTCCTCAGCCAGCGCGGAGAGCACGCCGTCCGGGCCGAGTTCCAGGAAGCGGGTCGTGCCGAGCGCGTGCAGGGTCCGGATGCCGTCAGCGAAGCGGACGGCATGGCGGACGTGGTCCACCCAGTACTGCGGCGAGCGCAGCTGCTCGCCAGTCGCCACCTCACCCGTCAGGTTCGACACCACGGGCAGCGACGGCGCATTGAACGCCAGACCCTCCAGCACCGCACGGAACTCGTCCAACATCGGGTCCATCAGCGGCGAGTGGAACGCGTGCGACACCCGCAGGCGGCTCGTCTTACGGTCCGCGAAGCGGGCCAGGACGGCCTCCACGGCGTCCTCGGCCCCGGAGAGCACCAACGAGGACGGGCCGTTGACGGCAGCGATCGAGACGAACTCGCTGAGCAGTGGCAGGACTTCGTCCTCCGTCGCCTGCACCGCCACCATCGCGCCACCGGCCGGCAGCGCCTGCATCAGCCGACCGCGCGCCGCCACCAGGGCACACGCGTCCGCCAGCGAGAACACCCCCGCGACGTGCGCCGCAGCGACCTCGCCGATCGAGTGACCCGCCACGAAGTCCGGCCGCACACCGAAGGATTCCAGCAACCGGTACAGCGCCACCTCCACCGCGAACAACCCCGCCTGGGCGAAGTCCGTCCGGTTCAGCAGCTCTGCGTCCGCACCCCACACGACATCGCGGACCGACGCGTCGAAGCCCGCGCACACCGCGTCGAAGGCCTGCGCGAACACCGGGAAACGGCCGTACAGTTCACGGCCCATGCCGAGCCGCTGCGACCCCTGCCCCGAGAACAGGCAGGCCAGCAGTCCGCCGCCGCCCGTCCCCGTAGGCTGATCGCCACGGGCCAACGCGGCCAGTCCGGCCAGGAGTTCGTCACGGTCGGCGGCAACGACCGCCGCGCGGTGCTCCAGGGCAGCCCTGGTCGTAGTCAGCGAGTAGGCGACGTCGAGCGGGCGGAGGGTGTCCTCGCGCTCGACCCGTGCGAGCAGGCGCTCTGCCTGGGCCCGCAGGGCCTGCGGCGTCGCGCCGGAGACCAGCCATGGCAGGACCGGGGTCAGGCCGCTCGCCGGCTCGGCCGGCGGCAGCGATACCGACGGCGACCCCGGCAGCGACACCGACACCGGCGCCACTGCGGGCGCCTCCTCCACCAGGACGTGCGCGTTGGTGCCGCTGATCCCGAAGGACGACACGCCCGCGCGCCGCGGCCGGTCGCTCGCGCCCCACTCCCGGGCCTCGGTCAGCAACTCGACCGCGCCCGCCGACCAGTCGACCTGGTTGCTCGGCTCGTCGACGTGGAGCGTCGCCGGGAGCAGGTCGTTGCGCATCGCCATGACCATCTTGATCACCCCCGCGACACCCGAAGCAGCCTGCGTGTGACCGATGTTGGACTTGATCGACCCGAGGAGGAGGGGCCGGTCCCCCGGCCGGTTCCGGCCGTAGGTCGCGAGCAGCGCCTGCGCCTCGATCGGGTCGCCCAGCGTCGTCCCCGTGCCGTGCGCCTCGACCGCGTCGATCTGGTCGGCGGCGAGTCGGGCGTTGGCGAGCGCCTGCTTGATCACGCGGCGCTGCGAGGGTCCGTTGGGGGCGGTCAGGCCGTTGCTGGCACCGTCCTGGTTGACGGCCGAGCCGCGGATCACCGCGAGCACCGGGTGGCCGTTGCGGACGGCGTCCGACAGCCGCTCGACGACGAGGAAGCCCGCGCCCTCGGCAAACCCGGTGCCGTCGGCGGCCGAGGCGAACGCCTTGCAGCGCCCGTCCGTTGCGAGCGCGCCCTGGCGGCCGAACTCGACGAACACACCGGGCGTCGCCATCACGGTGACGCCGCCGGTCAGCGCGAGCGAGCAGTCGCCCTGGCGCAGGGCCTGGACGGCGAGGTGCAGCGCGACCAGCGAGGACGAGCAGGCGGTGTCCACCGCCACGGCCGGTCCTTCGAGCCCGAGCTTGTAGGACACCCGGCCGGGGACCACGCTGCCGTTCCCGTCACTGCCGGGGTAGTCGTGGTACATCACACCGGCGAACACGCCGGTTCGGGTGCCGCGTAGCGAGGTCGGGTCGATGCCCGCCCGCTCCAACGCCTCCCAGGAAAGTTCGAGCGTCAGGCGCTGCTGCGGATCCATCGCCACCGCGTCGCGCGGGGAGATCCCGAAGAAGTCCGGGTCGAACTCCGCTGCGTCGTACAGGAATCCGCCCTCGCGGGTGTAGTACGCGTCCGGGCCGTCGGCGTTCGGATCGCGCAGGGACGACAGGTCCCAGCCGCGATCGTTCGGAAGCGCCGAGATCGCGTCGCCGCCGGACATCACCAGCTGCCACAGCTCCTCCGGGGTCGTCACACCGCCCGGGTAGCGGCAGGACATCCCGACGATGGCGATCGGCTCGTGCTGGGTCGCGACGAGCTTGCGGTTGTGCGCGCGCAGCCGGTCGGCGTCGTCGCGCGCCGCGCGCAGCGCGTCGCCGTCGCCCTCGTCGCCACCGTCGTCGTCCGGAGCCGAGGAGACCGTACGGACCTCCGCCAGTTCGAGGAGGCTGTCCATCAGCCCCGCGTCGCGCAGGCGGCTGGTCGGGATCGACTGCAGAGCCTGCCGGATCGCGTCCTCGCCACCGCCGCCCGCTGTCGTCGACCACAGCTCCTGAGTGAGGTGGTCGGCCACGGTGCGGGCGTTGGGGTAATCGAAGGCCAGGGTGGCCGGCAGGCGCAGGCCGGTGAGGATGTTCAGCTGGTTGCGCAGTTCGGTGGCGGCCAGGGAGTCGAAGCCGAGCTCCTGGAACGCCCGGTCCGGCTCGATCGCCTCGGCCGAGGCGTGCCCCAGCACTGCGGCGACCTGCGCACGCACCAACTGGAGTACGGCCCGGTCCCGTTCGGCGGCAGGCAGGTCGGCCAACCGTTCGCCCAGCGTGCCGGCCGGGGCGACGGAAGCCGTCGCCGCGCGCCGCACCACCGGCGCCAGGCCGCGCAGCAGGGCGGGGACCTCGTCGGTCCGGGCCCGCAGGGCGGCCGCGTCCACCCGGATCGGCACCAGGTTGGCGCGATCGGAGCGGAGACCGGCCGCGAACAGCGCCAGGCCCGCCTGGTGGGTCAGCGCCGGGACGCCCTGACCTGCCATCCGCTTCCGGTCGACGTCGCGCAGCAGCTCGCCGAGTCCGGCCCCGACCTCCCAGAGGCCGAAGGCCATCGAGGTCGCGACCAGGCTCTCGGCACGACGCTGCGCCGCCAGACCGTCCAGGAAGACGTTCGCCGCCGCGTAGTTGCCCTGGCCCGCCGTCAGAACGAGACCGCCGGCGGAGGAGAACAGCACGAACGCCGCCAGGTCCATCCCCCGCGTCAACTCGTGCAAGTACCAGGCCGCATCAGCCTTCGGCGCCAACACCGCATCGATACGCTCCGGCGTCAGCGCACCCACCAGCGCATTGTCACCCACCCCGGCCGCGTGCACGACACCGGTCAGCGAGCGGCTGGCGACGATCCCGTCGACCAGACCAGACAGCGCGTCACGGTCCGACACATCACACGCCAACACCTCGACGCCCGCACCCAGATCGGACAGCTCCGCCGCCAACTCCCGTGCGCCAGGAGCCTCCAGGCCACGACGGCTGGTCAGCACCAACTGCCGCACCCCGCAGGCGGAGACCAGATGACGGGCCACCACCGCGCCCAGACCACCCGTACCACCCGTCACCAACACCACACCCTCGGCGTCGAACACGACCTCCGAGGTGCCCGGCGCCAGACGCACCAGACGCGGCACCCACACCTCACCGGCGCGCACCGCACACTCCGGCTCACCCAACCCCACAGCCATCAAGACGTCGTCGGTGTCGGCGTCGGTGTCCAGCAGCAGGAAGCGGCCCGGGTTCTCCGCCTGCGCGGACCGCACCAGGCCCCACACCGGAGCCTGCACCACATCCACACCCGCACCCTCGACCACCGCCACCGCACCCCGCGTCAGCACCACCAACCGCGAAGCCGCAAACCGCTCATCAGCCAACCAGGCCTGCAACACCCCCAACACCCGGTGCGTCACCACACGTACCCCCGACGGCACATCCGCCGACGGATCGGTGCTGCAGTCCAGCACCACCACCTCCGGCACCGCACCCGACGCCGACAACTCCTCCCACCGAACCCACGAGAACCCAGCACCGTCACCCGACGGCACCACCGACCACTCCACCCCGAACAACGGATCCACCGAACCGCCGGCACTGGAAGCCAGTTGCTCCACCGAGACCGGACGGCTCACCATCGAGCCGACCGAGAGCACCGGCCGGCCGGCCACATCGGCCACCTCCAGCGCCCACCCGGCGTCGCCCACCCGCGACAGCCGCACCCGCACCGCCGACGCACCCACCGCGTGCAGGGACACACCGGTCCACGCGAAGGGGATAGCCGTCTCGCCCGAACTCGTCAGGATCGCCGCATGCATGCAGGCGTCGAGGATGGCGGGGTGAAGACCGAATCGCCCGGCCTCGTCAGCCAGTTGCTCCGGCAACGCGACCTCGGCGAACAGCTCCTCCCCGCGCCGCCAGACGGCCCGCATCCCCTGGAACACCGGCCCGTAGCCGAACCCGGCCGCTGCAAAGCCCTCGTACGCGCCCTCGACGGAGACCGGCTCGGCCCCGACGGGCGGCCAAGCGCTCAGGTGGCCCGCCGCTGCCGGAACGGCAGTTCCGGGCGTCAGGAAGCCGGACGCGTGACGCGCCCACGCCTCGCTCTGCCCGCCGCCGTCCGGACGGGAGTGCACGGCCACGCTCCGGCGGCCGGAGCCGTCGGGTTCACCGATCCACACCTGCACCTGCACGCCGCCGTGTTCGGGCAGCAGCAGCGGTGCGGCGAGCGTGAGTTCCTCGACCGCCTCGCAACCGACCTCCGTACCGGCTCGCAGGGCGAGTTCGAGCAGCCCGGTGCCCGGCACAAGCACCCGGCCGAGTACCGCGTGGTCCGCGAGCCACGGGTGCGACTCCAGGGACAGGCGACCGGTGAAGAGGTACCCGTCCGTGTTGACCAGCTCGACGGCCGCACCCAGCAACGGGTGGTCCGCCGACCCGACGCCGACCGAACTCAGGTCCCCCAGCGGGCCCGTGGCGTCCAGCCAGTACTCCTGGCGCTGGAACGCGTAGGTCGGGAGGTCGACGGGCCGGACGCCGGCGGCGGGGAAGAGCCCGCGCCAGTCCACGGCAGCGCCGACCGTGTGCAGCCGTCCGACTGCCGTCACCAGCGTGCCGACCTCGTCCCGGTCCCGGCGGCAGACCGGCACCAGCAGGGCGTCGGCGGCCCCCTCGTCCAGGCAGTCCTGGACCATGCCGGTGAGCACCGCCTCCGGCCCGATCTCCAGGAACCGGGTCGCACCGAGCGCGTGCAAGGTCCGGATGCCGTCGGCGAAGCGGACGGCGTGGCGGACGTGGTCCACCCAGTACTGCGGCGAGCGCAGCTGCTCGCCGGTCGCCACCTCACCCGTCAGGTTCGACACCACGGGCAGCGACGGCGCCTTGAACGCCAGACCCTCCAGCACCGCACGGAACTCGTCCAACATCGGATCCATCAAGGGCGAGTGGAACGCGTGCGACACCCGCAGGCGCGTCGTCTTACGGTCCGCGAAGTGGACCAGGACGGCATCCACGGCCTCCTCGCTCCCAGACAGCACCACGGAGGACGGGCCGTTGACGGCAGCGATCGAGACGAACTCGCTGAGCAACGGCAGGACTTCGTCCTCCGTCGCCCGCACCGCCACCATCGCGCCACCGGCAGGCAGCACCTGCATCAGACGGCCACGGGCCGCCACCAGAGTGCAGGCGTCCGCCAGCGAGAACACCCCCGCGACGTGCGCCGCAGCGACCTCGCCGATCGAGTGACCCGCCACGAAGTCCGCCCGCACGCCCCAGGATTCGAGCAGCCGGTACAGCGCCACCTCCACCGCGAACAACCCCGCCTGGGCGAAGTCCGTCCGGTTCAGCAGCTCCTCGTCCGCACCCCACACCACGTCACGGACCGACGCGTCGAACCCCGCGCACACCGCGTCGAAGGCCTGCGCGAACACCGGGAAGCGGCCGTACAGTTCACGGCCCATGCCGAGCCGCTGCGACCCCTGCCCCGAGAAGACGAACGCCGTCGACTCGCTGCTGCGCGCGGACGCCGTGAAGACGCCGGGTGCGGAGTCGCCCCGAGCCAGGGCGCGCAGGCCGTCCAGCAGCTCGGCAGGTTCAGTGCCGACCACCACCGCGCGCCGTTCGAGGGCCGCACGGGTGGTCGCCAGCGCGGCGGCCGTCTCCGACGGCGTCAGCGCCGGGCGGGACTCGACAAACGCGAGCAGGCGGTCGGCCTGGGCCCGCAGGGCCTCCGGCGTCGCCGCCGACACCAGCCACGGCACCGCCCCCGGGGACTCGGTCAACTGCCCGACGGGCGCAGGCTGCTGCGCTCCCTGTTCGAGGATCACGTGGGCGTTGGTGCCGCTGATGCCGAACGCCGAGACACTCGCGCGCCGCGCGCGGCCGGTCTCCGGCCAGTCCGTCCGGTCCGTCAGCAGCTCGACCGTGCCCTCGGTCCAGTCCACGTGCGGCGAGGGCTGGTCGACGTGCAGGGTACGCGGCAGCACGCCGTGGCGCATCGCCAGGACCATCTTGATCACGCCGGCCACACCCGCCGCCGCCTGCGCATGGCCGATGTTGGACTTGATCGACCCGAGGAGAAGGGGTCGGTCGTCCGGTCGGTCCTGCCCGTAGGTCGCGAGCAGCGCCTGCGCCTCGATCGGGTCGCCCAAAGTGGTGCCCGTCCCGTGCGCCTCCACGGCGTCGACGTCGGCCGTCGACAGACCGGCGGCCGCCAACGCCTGGCGGATCACCCGCTGTTGGGACGGACCGTTCGGCGCGGCAAAACCGTTGCTGGCGCCGTCCTGGTTGACGGCCGAGCCGCGGATCACCGCGAGCACCTGGTGCCCGTTGTGCAGCGCGTCCGACAGCCGCTCCACGAGCAGCACACCGACGCCCTCCGACCAGCCGACACCGTCCGCCGCACCGGCGAACGCCTTGCAGCGCCCGTCCGCGGAGAGCCCGCGCTGGCGGCTGAACTCGATGAACATCCCCGGCGTGGACATCACCGTGGCACCGCCGGCCAGCGCGAGCGAGCACTCACCCGTGCGCAGAGCCTGCGCCGCCAGGTGCAGCGCGACCAACGAGGACGAGCAGGCGGTGTCCACCGTGACCGCGGGGCCCTCCAGGCCCAACGTGTACGAGACCCGGCCCGACACGACGCTGCCGCCGCTGGTACCGGACGGGTTCGTGTTGAGCGCGTAGTCGTGGTACATCACACCCGCGTACACGCCGGTCCGGCTGCCCGTGAGCGAGCCCGGGTCGATGCCCGCCCGCTCCAGCGCCTCCCAGGAGGCCTCGAGCAGCAGCCGCTGCTGCGGGTCCATGTACAGCGCCTCGCGCGGCGAGATGCCGAAGAAGGCCGGGTCGAACTGCGCCGCGTCGTGCAGGAAACTGCCCCGACGCGTGTAGCTCTTGCCCTCCTTGCCCACCTCGGGGTCGTAGAGGTCCTCGATGTTCCAACCGCGGTTGGCCGGCAGGTCCGAGACGGTGTCGCGGCCGTCCATCAGCAGCTGCCACAGCTCCTCGGGGCTGCTCACCCCGCCCGGGTAGCGGCACGCCATACCGACGATCGCGATCGGCTCGTCGTCCGAGACGGCGCGCACGACGGGTGCGTCCGGGCCCGTGGCAGTGGCGGTGGCGGTGGCGGTGGCGCCGAGCATCCCGAGGATGTGGGCGGCGACGCTCTGGGCGTTGGGGTAGTCGAAGGCCAGGGTGGCCGGCAGGCGCAGGCCGGTGAGGATGTTCAGCTGGTTGCGCAGTTCGGTGGCGGCCAGGGAGTCGAAGCCGAGTTCCTGGAACGCCCGGTCCGGCTCGATCGCCTCGGCCGAGGCATGCCCGAGGACGGTGGCGACCTGCGCACGCACCAACTGGAGTACGGCACGGTCACGTTCGCCCGCCGTCAGCCCGGCCAGCCGCTCGCGCAGGGAGCTCGTCGGCAGGGCTGAGGCCACAGCGCGGCGAGCCCTCGGCATCAGGCCGCGCAGCAGAGCCGGAACCTCGTCGGTCCGGGACCGCAGGGCGGCCGCATACACCCGGATCGGCACCACGGTGGCGCGCTCGGAGCGGAGACCGGCGGCGAAGAGAGCGAGGCCGGTGTCGTGCGGGAGGACGGGAACGCCCTGGCTCGCCAGGCGCTTGCGGTCGATCTCGGTGAGGAACTGGCCCATGCCCGTGCCGGCGTCCCAGAGGCCGAAGGCCATCGAGGTCGCGACCAGGCCCTCGGCACGACGCTGCGCCGCCAACCCGTCCAGGAAAACGTTGGCCGCCGCGTAGTTGCCCTGGCCCGCCGTCAGAACGAGACCGCCGGCGGAGGAGAACAGCACGAACGCCGCCAGGTCCATCCCCCGCGTCAACTCGTGCAAGTACCAAGCCGCATCAGCCTTCGGCGCCAACACCGCATCGATACGCTCCGGCGTCAGCGCACCCACCAGCGCATTGTCACCCACCCCGGCCGCGTGCACGACACCGGTCAACGGACGGGTGGCGACGATCCCGTCCACCAAGCCCGCCAGCGCGTCACGGTCCGACACATCACACGCCAACACCTCGACGCCCGCACCCAGATCGGACAGCTCAGCCGCCAACTCCCGTGCGCCAGGAGCCTCCAGTCCACGACGGCTGGTCAGCACCAACTGCCGCACCCCGCAGGCGGAGACCAGGTGACGAGCCACCACCGCGCCCAGACCACCCGTACCACCCGTCACCAACACCACACCCTCGGCGTCGAACACGACCTCCGAGGTGCCCGGCGCCAGACGCACCAGACGCGGCACCCACACCTCACCGGCGCGCACCGCACACTCCGGCTCACCCAACCCCACAGCCATCAAGACGTCATCGGTGTCGGCGTCGGTGTCCAGCAGCAGGAAGCGACCCGGGTTCTCCGCCTGCGCGGACCGCACCAGACCCCACACCGGAGCCTGCACCACATCCACACCCGCACCCTCGACCACCGCCACCGCACCCCGCGTCAGCACCACCAACCGCGAAGCCGCAAACCGCTCATCAGCCAACCAGGCCTGCAACACCCCCAACACCCGGTGCACCACCGCACGCACCCCCGACGGCACATCCGCCGACGGATCGGTGCTGCAGTCCAGCACCACCACCTCCGGCACCGCACCCGACGCCGACAACTCCTCCCACCGAACCCACGAGAACCCAGCACCGTCACCCGACGGCACCACCGACCACTCCACCCCGAACAACGGATCCGCCGAGTCCAACTGCTCGGCCGAGACCGGACGACCCACCATCGAGCCCACCGACAGCACCGGCCGGCCCGCCGCATCGGCCACCGCCAGCGACAGCCCGCCGTCACCCACTCGCACCAGCCGCACCCGGACCGCCGACGCGCCCACCGCGTGCAACGACACACCGGTCCACGCGAACGGGACGACGGTGTCCTCGGTGCCGCTCTCCAGGATGACGGCGTGCAACGTGGCGTCGAGGATGGCGGGGTGAAGACCGAATCGCCCGGCCTCGTCAGCCAGTTGCTCCGGCAACGCGACCTCGGCGAACAGCTCCTCCCCGCGCCGCCAGACGGCCCGCATCCCCTGGAACACCGGCCCGTAACCGAACCCGGCCTCCGCGAACCGCTCGTACGCACCCTCGACGGAGACCGACTCGGCCCCGATGGGCGGCCACACCGACGCGTCGAACGACTCGGGCTCGACGGAGTCTGCCGCCAGCACACCGCTCGCGTGGCGCGTCCAGAGGCCGTGCTCCTGGTCGTCCGGCTGCGAGTGCACGCTGAGCGCACGGCGTCCGGACGCATCCGGCATCCCGACCCGCACCTGCACCCGAACGCCACCCTGCGCAGGCAGCAACAGCGGTGCTGCCAGGGTCAGTTCCTCCACCTGCTCGGCGCCGACCTCGTCACCTGCCCGGACCGCCAGCTCGAGCAACGCGGTACCCGGCACGAGCACCGTGCCCTTGACCACGTGGTCCGCCAGCCACGGGTGCGACTGCACCGACAGGCGGCCGGTGAGCAGCACACCGTCGTCACCCGCCAGTTCGACCGCCGCACCGAGCAACGGGTGCTCGGCCGATTCGATGCCCGCGAAGCGGACGTCGCCGCCGCGCAGCGCGGAGCCGGCCGGCCAGAAGCGCCGACGCTGGAACGCGTAGGTCGGCAACTCGACCTGGCGGGCACCGGTTCCGGCGAAGAGGGCCGTCCAGTCGACCTTGCCGCCAGCGACGTGCAGGCCGGCGACGGCCTCGACGAGCGCGACCTCCTCGGTCCTGTTCCTGCGCAGGACGGGAGCGAAGAGCGCGTCCTCGGCGGCCGACTCCTGGGCCATCGCGGAGAGGACTCCGTCCGGGCCCAACTCCAGGAATCGGGCGACTCCTTGAGCCGTCAGTGTGCGGATGCCGTCGGCGAACCGGACGGCGTGGCGGACGTGGTCCACCCAGTACTGCGGGGAGCGGAGCTGCTCGGGCGTGGCGAGTTCGCCGGTCAGGTTCGAGACGACGGGCAGGGTGGGCGCGTTGAACGCGAGGCTGGCGACGACCTGCCGGAAGTCCTCCAGCATCGGGTCCATCAGCGGGGAGTGGAAGGCGTGCGACACCCGCAGGCGGTTCGTCTTGCGGTCCGCGAAGCGGGCCAGGACACCGTTCACGGCGTCCTCGGTGCCGGAGAGCACCACGGAGGACGGGCCGTTGACGGCGGCGAGGGAGACGAACTCGGTGAGCAGCGGCAGGACTTCGTCCTCCGTTGCCTGCAGCGCGACCATCGCGCCACCGGCAGGCAGCGCCTGCATCAGGCGACCACGGGCTGCGACCAGCGCGCAGGCGTCCACCAGCGAGAGCACCCCCGCGACGTGCGCGGCAGCGATCTCGCCGATCGAGTGGCCGGCCACGAAGTCCGGCCGGATGCCGAAGGATTCCAGCAACCGGTACAACGCCACCTCGACGGCGAAGAGCCCCGCCTGGGCGAAGTCCGTCCGGTTCAGCAGCTCCGAGTCCTCGCCCCACACGACCTCGTGGACGGGTGCGTCAAAGCCCGCGCACACGGCCTCGAAGGCCTGCGCGAACACCGGGAAACGGCTGTGGAGTTCAAGCCCCATCCCGAGCCGCTGCGAGCCCTGACCGGAGAACAGGAACGCGGACTTTCCTCCACGCGCCAACCCTTCGACCACCCCGGCGACCGGTTCGCCGGCGGCGAGCGCCGACAGCGCGAGCAGAGCCTCGGCGCGGCCCGCCGCGACGACCACCGCGCGGTGCGCGAAGAGCGACCGCGAGGTGACCAACGAGCGGCCCACGTCGACCGGTTCGAGATCCCCGGCGTGCGCGAGCAGGCGTGCGGCCTGAGCGCGCAAGGCGGACTCCGTACGACCCGACAGCACCCACGGCACCACACCGGCCTCGACCGACGCCGCCTCGACAGCGGGCTCGAACTCGGCCTGCTCCAGGACGACATGAGCGTTCGTCCCACTGATGCCGAAGGACGACACACCCGCGCGGCGCGGACCCGCACCCTGCGGCCAGTCCGTCCGCTCGGTCAGCAGCTCGACCGCACCGGCCGACCAGTCCACGTGCGAGGACGGCGCGTCCACATGCAACGTGCGCGGCAGCACGCCATGGCGCATCGCCATCACCATCTTGATCACACCCGCCACACCCGCCGCCGCCTGAGTGTGGCCGATGTTCGACTTCAACGAGCCCAGGAGAAGCGGACGTTCACGATCCTGACCGTAGGTCGCGAGCAGCGCCTGCGCCTCGATCGGGTCACCCAACGTCGTCCCCGTCCCGTGCGCCTCCACCGCATCGACGTCAGCCGTCGACAGAGCGGCAGCCGCCAACGCCTGGCGGATCACCCGCTGCTGGGACGGACCGTTCGGCGCCGTCAGGCCGTTGGAGGCGCCGTCCTGGTTGACCGAGCTGCCGCGCAGCACGGCGAGCACGCGGTGCCCGTGGCGCCGCGCGTCCGACAGACGCTCCAGCACCACCATGCCGACACCCTCGGCCCAGCCCACACCGTCCGCCGTCTCCGAGAACGACCGGCACCGACCGTCGGCCGACAGACCGCCCTGCCGCGAGAACTCGACGAACGTCTGCGGAGTGGACATCACCGTCACGCCACCGGCCACCGCGAGCGAGCACTCACCCGAACGCAGGGCCTGCGCCGCCCAGTGCAGAGCGACGAGGGAGGACGAGCAGGCGGTGTCGATCGTCACGGCAGGGCCCTCCAGGCCCAGCGTGTACGACACCCGACCGGACGCAATGCTCGGCGCACTGCCACTGCCCTGCTGGCCCTCGAACTCCGGTGCACCGAGCAGGTTGGCGTAGTCGTTGTACATGACGCCGGCGAAGACGCCGGTCTGGCTGCCGCGCAGCGAGACCGGGTCGATGCCCGCACCCTCGATCGCCTCCCAGGTCGTCTCCAGCAGCAACCGCTGCTGGGTGTCGGTGGCCAGGGCCTCCCGGGGGCTCATCCCGAAGAACTCGGGGTCGAACTCGGCGGCGTCGTGCAGGAAGCCGCCGGAGCGCGTATACGAGGTGCCCGCCACGTTGCGGTCGGCGTTGTAGAGCGACTCCACGTCCCAGCCACGGTCGGTCGGGAAGCCGGAGATCGCGTCCACGCCGTCCGAGACCAGTCGCCACAGGTCCTCCGGTGACTCGACACCGCCGGGGTAGCGGCAGGCCATCCCGACGATCACCACCGGGTCGTCCGCCACCAACGGCAACGCCCGTACGGGTATCGCGAGTTCATCCTCCGAACCGAGCAACTCATCCAGCAGGTAGCCCACCAGCACGTCCGCACTCGGGTAGTCGAAGACCACCGTCGCCGGCAACCGCAGGCCCGTCACCGTGCCCAACCGGTTGCGCAGCTCGACCGCCGTCAGCGAGTCGAAACCGAGATCCTGGAACGCCCGCGTCGGCTCGACGTCCGCCGCACCGCCGTGGCCAAGCACCAGCGCGATCTGGCCGCGCACCAGGTCGAGCAGCACCTCACGCCGCTCGACCACGGACAGCCCGGACAGGCGACGCGTCAGGTCGGCAGCAGCACCCGCACCCGCGCCGGCCACCCGTCGCGTACGCGTCCGGATCAGGCCACTCAACAGCGGCGGCACCTCACCCTGCGCCCGCAGCGCAGCAAGGTCGAGCCGGACCGGCAGGACCGCCGGCTGACCGCCGGACAACGCCGCGTCGAACAGCGCCACCCCGTGCTCGGGGGAGATCGGCGGCATGCCCAGACGCGTGATGCGCTCGACCTCGGCCTCGCTCAGGCTGCCGGTCATGCCGGCGGTCTGTGCCCAGGGGCCCCAGGCGAGCGAGAGGCCCGGCAGGCCCTGCGCCTGGCGGTGGCGGGCGAGCGCGTCCAGGAAGGCGTTGGCGGCGGCGTAGTTCGCCTGGCCCGCGCTTCCGAAGGTCCCCGCGACCGAGGAGAAGACGACGAAGGCCGACAGCGCGAGGTCTCGCGTTGCCTCGTGCAGGTTCCACGCCGCGTCCACCTTGGGCCGCAGCACGCCCGCCAGCCGCTCGGGCGTCAACGCCGACACCACACCGTCGTCCAGAACGCCGGCCGTGTGCACTACCGCGCGCACCGGGTGACGGGACACCAGAGCCGTGACGGCGTCCGGGTCCGCCACGTCACACGCCTCGACGACCGCGTCGGCGCCGAGGGCGGCCAGCTCGGCCACCAGCTCCGCCACACCATCCGCCGCAGGACCGCGACGACTGACCAGCAGCAGACTACGGACACCGTGCCCCACCACCAGGTGACGGGCGACGACACGGCCCAGACCACCCGTGCCACCGGTGACCAGCACCGTACCCTCGCCATCCCAGGCCGCTGCGGCAGCATCGGACGCCGCCACCCGCGCCAGCCGCGCCGCCAGGACCTCGCCGCCACGCACCCACAACTGCGGCTCCTGCGACCCCAACACCCCGGAGGCGTCGTCCGCATCACCGTCCACATCCACCAGGCCGAAGCAGCCCGGGTTCTCCGACTGCGCCGAGCGCACCAGACCCCACACCGCAGCCCCGGCCAGATCCGCACCCGACACCGCACCACGCGTCACGAACACCAGACGCGACCCCGCGAACCGCTCCCCCGCCACCCACTCCTGCACCAGACCCAGCACCCGCGCCGTCAACGCGTGCACCGACTCGATGAGAGCACCGGAACCAGAGACCCGGACCACCACCACCGGCGGAACATCCACCAGGGAGGAGAGATCCTCGACCTCAACCGAGGAGACCGCCTCAGCGGCAGCAACCGCCACCCACTCCAGCTGGAACAGCGAGTCCCGACCCAGCGCATCGGTCGCCCCCAGCTGCCCGGCGGAAATCGGGCGGACCAGCAGCGACTCGACGGACGCCACCGGCGCACCCGCCGTGTCGGCGATCGCGACGGACAGCGCTCCGCCCGACGAACGGCTCAGCCGCACCCGCACCGCCGAGGCGCCCGCCGCGTGCAGCGACACCCCGGTCCACGAGAACGGCACGCTGCCGCCCTGGCCCTGCGCGTCACCCTTGAGGAAGACCGACGCGTGCAGGCAAGCGTCGAAGAGCGCGGGGTGCAGGCCGAACGCGCCGCCCTCGGCGCGGTCCGGCAGCGCAACGTCCGCGAACACCTCGTCCCCGCGTCGCCACACCGCCCGCAGGCCCTGGAACACCGGGCCGTAGCCGAACCCGGCCTCCGCGAGTCCCTCGTACGCACCCTCCACCGACACCGGCTCCGCACCAACCGGCGGCCACACCGACGCGTCGAACGCCACCGGCGCCGCAACGGCTGCTCCCAGCACACCACTTGCATTCAGCGTCCACACCTGCTCGGACGCACCGTCGACACACGAGTGGACGGTCACCGCCCGACGACCCGAACCGTCCAGCTCACCGACCCACACCTGCACCCGCACACCACCCGCAGCCGGCAGCACCAGCGGCGCGGCAAGCGTCAACTCCTCCACCAGGTCACACCCGACCTCGTCGCCTGCCCTGAGGGCCAGCTCGACCAGCGCCGTCCCCGGCACCAGCACCGAACCCAGCACCACGTGATCCGCCAGCCACGCATGCGACTCCACCGACAGGCGACCCGTGAACAGGTATCCGTCCGCAGTGACCAGCTCGACGGCCGCGCCGAGCAGCGGGTGCTCGGCCGACGTGAGGCCGGCGAAACGGACGTCACCGGCGCTCCGCACCGGGCCGGCCGGCCAGAAGCGCTGGTGCTGGAACGCGTACGTCGGCAACTCGACCCGGCCGCCACCGGTTCCGGCAAGGAGTGCCGTCCAGTCGACCTTCGCGCCGTGTACGTGGAGGGCAGCCATCGCGTGGACAGCGGTGGCCTCCTCGTCCCGGTTCTTGCGCAGCAACGGGACAAGCAGGGCGTCCTCGCCCGCCGACTCCTGAGCAAGCGAGGTGAGCACACCGTCCGGTCCCAACTCCAGGAACCTGCCGACGCCTTGAGCGGTCAGTGTGCGCACACCGTCCGCGAAGCGGACCGCCTCGCGGACGTGCCTCACCCAGTACTCCGGGGAGCACAGCTGCTCCGCCGTGGCGAGTTCGCCCGTCAGGTTCGAGACGACAGGCAGAGTGGGCATGTTGAATGCCAGGCCCTCTACAACCGCGCGGAACTCCTCCAACATCGGGTCCATCAGCGGCGAGTGGAACGCGTGCGACACCCGCAGCCGCGTCGTCTTACGGTCCGCGAACTGCGCGCGCACCGCCTCCACCGCGTCCTCGGCCCCCGAGATCACCACCGACATCGACCCATTGACCGCCGCGATCGAGACGAACTCGCTTATCAGCGGCAGGACTTCGTCCTCAGTCGCCTGCACCGCCACCATCGCGCCACCGGCCGGCAGCGCCTGCATCAGCCGCCCCCGCGCCGCCACCAAGGCACACGCGTCCGCCAGCGAGAACACCCCAGCCACATGCGCGGCAGCCACCTCGCCGATCGAGTGACCGGCCACGAAGTCCGGCCGCACGCCCCAGGATTCGAGCAACCGGTACAGCGCCACCTCCACCGCGAACAACCCCGCCTGGGCAAAGTCCGTCCGATTCAGCAGCTCCTCGTCCGCACCCCACACCACGTCACGGACCGACGCGTCGAACCCCGCGCACACCGCGTCGAAGGCCTGCGCGAACACCGGGAAACGGCCGTACAGTTCACACCCCATCCCCAGCCGCTGCGACCCCTGCCCCGAGAACAGGAACGCCGACTTCCCTCCGCGCGCCAGGCCCTCGACCACCCCCACCGCCGGCTCGCCCGCAGCCACCGCCGCCAACCCGCTCAACGCCTCGGCGCGGTCCGCCGCGACGACCACCGCGCGGTGCGCGAAGAGCGACCGCGAGGTGACCAACGAGCGGCCCACGTCGGCCGGTTCGAGGTCTCCGGCGTGCGCGAGCAGCCGTGCGGCCTGAGCGTGCAATGCGGACTCCGTGCGACCCGAAAGCACCCACGGCACCACACCGGCCTCGACCGACGCCGCCTCCACCACAGGCTCGAACTCGGCCTGCTCCAGCACGACATGCGCGTTGGTACCGCTGATCCCGAAGGACGACACACCCGCACGACGCGGACCCGCACCCGCCGGCCACACCACCGGCTCGGTCAGCAGCTCGACCGCACCGGCCGACCAGTCCACGTGCGAGGACGGCGAGTCCACATGCAACGTGCGCGGCAGCACGCCGTGCCGCATCGCCAGCACCATCTTGATCACACCCGCAACACCCGCCGCCGCCTGCGTGTGGCCGATGTTCGACTTCAACGAGCCGAGAAACAACGGGTGTTCACGATCCTGACCGTAGGTCGCGAGCAGTGCCTGCGCCTCGATCGGGTCACCCAGCGTCGTCCCCGTCCCGTGCGCCTCCACCACGTCCACGTCGGCCGTCGACAGCCCACCGCTGGCCAACGCCTGGCGGATCACCCGCTGCTGCGAGGGACCGTTCGGCGCCGTCAACCCGTTGCTCGCGCCGTCCTGGTTGACCGCCGAACCCCGCACCACCGCCAACACCCGGTGCCCGTTGCGCCGCGCGTCCGACAGACGCTCCAGCACCACCATGCCGACACCCTCGGCCCAGCCCACACCGTCCGCCGCCTCCGAGAACGACCGGCACCGACCGTCGGCCGACAGACCGCCCTGCCGCGAGAACTCCACAAACGTCCCCGGCGTCGACATCACCGTCACACCACCGGCCACCGCGAGCGAGCACTCACCCGAACGCAGCGCCTGCGCCGCCCAGTGCAGAGCGACAAGGGACGACGAGCAGGCGGTGTCGATCGTCACGGCAGGGCCCTCCAGGCCCAGCGTGTACGACACCCGACCGGACGCGATGCTCGGCGCACTGCCGTTGCCGCGGAAGCCCTCGAATTCGTCGCCGGCAAGCGTGTCCCGGTAGTCGGTGTACATCACACCCGCGAAAACACCGGTCTGGCTGCCGCGCAGCGACACCGGGTCGATGCCCGCGCCCTCGATCGCCTCCCAGGTCGTCTCCAGCAGCAACCGCTGCTGGGCGTCCGTGGCCAGCGCCTCCCGAGGGCTCATCCCGAAGAAGTCCGCGTCGAAGTCCCCGGCCTCGTAGAGGAAGCCGCCGGAGCGCGTGTACGAGGTGCCCGGCACGCCGCGATCGGCGTTGTAGAGCGCCTCCACATCCCAACCGCGGTCGGTCGGGAAGCCCGCGATCGCGTCCACACCGTCCGAGACCAGTCGCCACAGGTCCTCCGGCGACTCGACACCGCCGGGGTAGCGGCAGGCCATCCCGACGATCACCACCGGGTCGTCCACGACCGACGGCAACGCCCGTACGGGCATGGATACTTCGGCCTCGCTGCCGAACAGTCCGTCCAGCAGGTAGCCCACCAGCACGTCGGCGCTCGGGTAGTCGAAGACCACCGTCGCCGGTAGCCGCAGGCCGGAGGCCTTGCTCAGCCGGTTGCGCAGCTCGACCGCCGTCAGCGAGTCGAACCCGAGATCCTGGAACGCCCGCGTCGGATCGACATCCGCCACGCCGCCGTGGCCAAGCACCAGCGCGATCTGGCCACGCACCAGGTCGAGCAGCACCTCGCGCCGCTCGACCACGGACAGCCCGGACAGGCGCTGGAGCAGCCCGGCCGCAGCGGCCGATCCCGCCTCCACCACCGAGCGGCGGGCCCGCCTGCGGACGAGTCCGCGCAGCAGCGTCGGGATCTCGTCCTGGGCCTTCAGCATCGCGAGGTCGAACCGCACGGGCAGCACGACGGCCTGTGCCGCCGAGCCGGCCAAGGCGCCCGAGCCGGCCGAGGCCGCCATCGCGGCATCGAAGAGCGCCACGCCGTCCGCGGCCGAGAGTTCGGGCATGCCGGTCCGGGCGATGCGCTGGATGTCGATCTCGGAGAGCGTGCCGATCATGCCGCCGTCCGGACTCCACGGACCCCACGCCATCGAGACGCCCGGCAGACCCTGTGCTCGGCGGTGCTGTGCCAGGCCGTCCAGGAAGGTGTTGCCAGCAGCGTAGTTGCCCTGACCGGGCCCACCGAAGATGCCGGAGACCGACGAGAACAGCACGAAGGCCGTCAACTCCAGCTCCCGCGTCGCCTCGTGCAGGTTCCATGCCGCGTCCACCTTGGGCCGCAGCACGCCCGCCAGCCGCTCGGGCGTCAGCTCCGACACCACACCGTCGTCCAGCACGCCGGCCGTGTGCACCACCGCGCGCACCGGGTGGCGGGCTATCAGGTCCGTCACCGCAGCGGCGTCCGCCACGTCGCACGCCTCGACGAGCACCTCAGCACCGAGGGCGGCCAGCTCGGCCACCAGCTCGGCGACACCCTCCGCCGCAGGGCCGCGACGGCTGACCAGCAGGAGACTACGGACACCGTGCTCAGTGACCAGGTGACGCGCGACAACCCGGCCCAGACCACCCGTGCCGCCGGTGACCAGCACGGTACCCTCGCCGTCCCAGGCCGCTGCGGCAGCATCCGACGCCGGCACCCGCGCCAGGCGCGCCGCCAGGACCTCGCCGCCACGCACCCACAACTGCGGCTCCTCCGACCCCAACACCCCGGAGACGTAGTCCGCGTCACCGTCCACATCCACCAAGCCGAAGCGGCCCGGGTTCTCCGACTGCGCCGACCGCACCAGACCCCACACCGCAGCCCCGGCCAGATCCGCACCCGACACCGCACCACGCGTCACGAACACCAACCGCGACCCCGCGAACCGCTCCCCCGCCACCCACTCCTGCACCAGACCCAGCACCCGCGCCGTCAACGCGTGCACCGACTCCACCACCGCACCGGAACCGGACAGCCGGACCACCACCACCGGCGGCACATCCACCAGGGAGGAGAGATCCTCGACCTCAACCGAGGAGACAGCCTCAGCAGCAGCAACCGCCACCCACTCCACCCGGAACAGCGAGTCCCGCCCCGCGCCCCGGACCGCCGTCGCGGCGGACACCGCCCGCAGCACCAGCGAGTCGACCGTCGCCACCGGCGCACCCGCCGTGTCGGCGACCGCCACCGCGACCGTCTCCTCGCCCGTCCGGGTCACCCGCACCCGCACGGACGACGCGCCCGCCGCGTGCAGCGAGACGCCCTCCCACGAGAACGGGACGACGCCCTTCGGCAGGCCGTTGAACGCGGTGACGTGCAACGCCGCGTCCAGCAACGCCGGGTGCAGACCGAACGCCACCGCCGAAGCCTCGCCCGCCTCGGGCAGGGCGACGTCGGCGAAGACCTCGTCGCCGCGCCGCCAGGCCGCGCGCAGCCCCTGGAACAGCGGGCCGTAGCCGAAGCCGCCCTCGGCCATGCCCTCGTAGAGGCCGGTCAGGTCCACCGCCTCGGCGCCGGCCGGGGGCCAGACGGAGGCGTCGAAGTCGCCGGTCCGCTCCCCCGCCGCCAGCACGCCGCTCGCGTGCTGGGCCCACGGGCCGCCGTCGCCGCCCTCCGGCCGCGAGCGCACGGCGAGGGTACGGCGGCCGGCCTGGTCCGGGGCGCCGACGCGCAGTTGGAGCTGGACGCCGCCGCGCTCCGGTAGCACCAGCGGTGCGGCGAGCGTCAGTTCCTCGACCAGGTCGCAGCCGACCTCGTCGCCCGCGCGGACGGCCAGCTCCAGGAAGGCGGTGCCGGGCAGCAGGACCGATCCCATCACGACGTGGTCCGCCAGCCACGGGTGCGACTCCACCGACAGCCGGGTGGTGAACAACAGGCCGTCGCTGTCGGAGAGTTCGACGGAGGCGCTGAGCAGCGGGTGGTCCGTCGCGTCCAGGCCGGCCGCGCCGACGTCACCGGACGCGCCCGTGCCGGTCCGCGGCCAGAAGCGCTGACGCTGGAATGCGTACGTCGGCAGGTCGACCAACCGGGCGCCGGTGCCCGCGAAAAGCGCGGCCCAGTCGACCGGTTGGCCCACGACGAACAGCTGTGCCACGGCGGCCAGCGCGGTGGCTTCCTCGCCCTGCTTGGCCCGGAGCATCGGCGCCAACACCGTGTCGCCGTCCGACAGGGACTGCGCGGCCATCGCGGAGAGCACGCCGTCCGGGCCCAACTCCAGGAACCTGCCGACGCCTTGAGCGGCCAGCGTGCGCACACCGTCGGCGAAGCGGACCGCCTCACGGACATGGCTCACCCAGTACTCCGGGGAGCACAGTTGGTCCTCGGCGGCGATCGCGCCGGTGAGGTTCGAGAGCACCGGCACCGACGGCTCGCCGAAGGTCAGACCCGCCACCACCGCCCGGAAGTCCGCCAGCATGGGTTCCATCAGCGGCGAGTGGAACGCGTGCGACACCCGCAGCCGCGTCGTCTTACGGTCCGCGAACTGCGCGCGCACCGCCTCCACCGCGTCCTCGGCCCCAGAGACCACCACCGACGACGGTCCGTTGACCGCCGCGATCGAGACGAACTCGCTCATCAGCGGCAGGACTTCGTCCTCAGTCGCCTGCACCGCCACCATCGCGCCACCAGCCGGCAGCGCCTGCATCAGCCGCCCCCGCGCCGCCACCAAGGCACACGCGTCCGCCAGCGAGAACACCCCAGCCACATGCGCGGCAGCCACCTCGCCGATCGAGTGACCGGCCACGAAGTCCGGCCGCACGCCCCAGGATTCGAGCAACCGGTACAGCGCCACCTCCACCGCGAACAACCCCGCCTGCGCGAAGTCCGTCCGATTCAGCAGCTCCTCGTCCGCACCCCACACCACGTCACGGACCGACGCGTCGAACCCCGCGCACACCGCGTCGAAGGCCTGCGCGAACACCGGGAAACGGCCGTACAGTTCACACCCCATCCCCAGCCGCTGCGACCCCTGCCCCGAGAACAGGAACGCCGACTTCCCTCCGCGCGCCAGGCCCTCGACCACCCCCACCGCCGGCTCGCCCGCAGCCACCGCCGCCAATCCGCTCAACGCCGTCCCCCGGTCCGCCGCGAGCACGACGGCCCGCTGCGCGAGCGTCGACCGCTCGGTGACCAACGAAAAGCCGGCGTCCAGCGCGAGGCCGCTCTGCGCGCCCGCGCCCTGCTCGAGGTGTGTCAGCAACCGGGCCGCCTGGCCGCGCAGTGCGGCGTCCGTCTTCCCGGAGAGCACCCACGGCACGACGCCGGGCTCCACCATCGGTTCCTCGGCGGGCTGCGCCTCCACGGGTTCGGCCTGCTCCAGCAGGACATGCGCGTTGGTGCCGCTGATGCCGAACGCCGACACGCCCGCCCGGCGCGGGCGGCCCGTCGCCGGCCAGTCCGTCCGCTCGGTGAGCAGCTCGACGGCGCCGGCGCTCCAGTCCACGTGCGAGGACGGCGCGTCCACGTGCAGCGTCTTCGGCAGCACGCCGTTGCGCATCGCCATCACCATCTTGATCACGCCCGCGACGCCCGCCGCGGCCTGCGCGTGACCGATGTTGGACTTGATGCCGCCGAGCAGCAGCGGCCGGTCGGCCGGGCGGCCCTGACCGTACGTCGCGAGCAGGGCCTGCGCCTCGATCGGGTCGCCCAGCGTGGTGCCCGTGCCGTGCGCCTCCACCGCGTCGACCTGGTCGGCGGAGAGTTGCGCGTTGCTGAGGGCGGCGGTGATCACGCGCTGCTGGGACGGACCGTTCGGAGCGGTCAGGCGGCTGCTCGCGCCGTCCTGGTTGACGGCGGTGCCGCGCACCACGGCGAGCACCTCGTGCCCGTTGCGGCGGGCGTCCGAGAGTCGTTCGACCAGCAGCAGGCCGACGCCCTCGGCCCAGGAGGTGCCGTCGGCGGCCTCGGCGAAGGGCTTGCAACGGCCGTCGACGGCGAGCCCGCGCTGGCGCGAGAACTCGGTGAACAGGCGGGTGGTGGGCATCACGGCGACGCCGCCGGCCAGCGCCATCGAGCACTCGCCGGCGCGCAGCGCGCGGACGGCCAGGTGCAGCGCCACCAACGCGGAGGAGCACGCGGTGTCGACGGTGACGGCCGGGCCCTCCAGGCCGAAGGTGTAGGAGATCCGGCCGGAGAGCACGCTGACCGCGCCGCCGGTCAGCAGGTGGCCCTCGGTCTCCTCGGACTGGCGGGCCAGCGAGCCGTAGTCGGTGTCGGCGCCGCCGATGAAGACGCCGGTCTCGGTGCCGCGCAGCGAGGCCGGGTTGATCCTGGCCCGCTCGATGGCCTCCCAGGCCGACTCCAGCAGCAGCCGCTGCTGCGGGTCCATCGCCAGCGCCTCGCGCGGCGCGATGCCGAAGAGCTCCGCATCGAAGTCGCCCACCCCGTCCACGAAGCCGCCGTGGCGCACGTAGCTCTTGCCGGGCGTGCCGGGGACGGGGTCGTAGAGCGACTCGACGGCCCACCCGCGGTCCTCCGGCAGGTCCCCGATCGCGTCGCCGCCCTCCGCGACCAGCCGCCACAGGTCCTCCGGCGAACGGACGCCTCCCGGGTACCGGCACGCCATGCCGACGATGGCGATCGGCTCGTTCTGCCTGGCCTCGACGGACTCCAAGCGCTGCCGGGTCCGCCGCAGGTCTGCGGTGACCTTCTTGAGGTAGTCGCGGAGCTTGTCTTCGGAGGTGCTGGCCATGGGAGGAAAACCTCGCAGTTCGGAACTGGCTGTGCGGAAGGGGTGGTTCTGGGCGCTTCGAGCGGGGATGATCCGGTCGGCGGATCCGGTCAGGCGGATCCAGTCAGGCGGATCCGGTCAGGCGAGGCCGAGTTCGCGGTCGATCAGGTCGAACATCTCGTCGTCGGTGGAGGCCACCAGATCGGCGTCCTCGCCCTGCGGGTCGTCGTCGCCCAGGTCACCGAGGCCGGCGAGGTCGACGGTGTCCACGGCGTCGAGCTTCCACTGGAGGGACTTGAGCCGGGTGACCAGCCGGGCCCTGGCCTCATCGCCCAGGGCAGCCCCGGCGAAGGCCGCCTCCAAGGCCTCCAGCTCGGCGAAGACCGGCGACGCGGCCTCGCTTCCCACCTCCGCCTGCGCACCGAGGCGGCCGCGCAGGTGGCGGGCCAGCGCGACCGGGGTCGGGTGGTCGAAGACCGCCGTGGTGGGCAGTCGAAGACCGGTCTCGGCGTTGAGGCGGTTGCGCAGCTCGACGGCGGTCAGCGAGGACATCCCGAGGTCCAGGAAGCCGCGGTCCGCGTCGATCGCCCCGGTCGTGGCGTGGCCGAGCACGGTGGCGACGTGACCGATGATCAGCTCGACCAGCAGGCTCTCCTGCTTGGCCTCGCTCAGCCCGGCCAGCCTCTGCCGGATCCCGTGCTCCACGGCGGCCGTCGCAGCCGCCGTCGCCGCGACCGACCGTCGAGCGGGAGTGCGCCGAGCGGGCACGAGCCCGCGCAGCAGCGACGGGACATCGGCCGAGCCGAGTGCCCGCAGCGCCCGCAGGTCCAGCCGGACCGGTACGAGCAGCGGGCTGTCGAGGGTCGACGCCGCGTCGAGCAGGCCGAGCCCTTGCTCGGCCGACAACGGCAGCATTCCGGAACGCGCGAAGCGTGCAACATCCACGTGGCCCAGCGTGCCCGTCATTTCACTGGATTCTCCCCAGTATCCCCACGCCAGCGAGACCGCCGGCAGGCCCTGGGTCCGGCGGTGGTGGGCCAGGGCGTCGAGGTAGCTGTTGGCCGCCGCGTAGTTGGCCTGGGCCAGGCCGCCGGCGATACCGGCGAAGGAGGAGAAGAGCACGAAGGCCGAGAGGTCGGCGTCGCGGGTCAGCTCGTGCAGGTTGCGGGCGGCGTCCGCCTTGGGGCGGCAGACCTCGGCGAGCTGGTCGGCCGTCATGCCCTCCAGCAGGCCGTCGTGCAGGACGCCGGCCGCGTGCACGACGGCGGTCAGCGGGCGGGTGGCCGGGATCGCGGCGAGCACCTCGGCGAGCCGCTCGCGGTCGGCGGCGTCGCAGGCAACGACGTCGACGGCGGCGCCCAGCGCGGCGAGCTCCTCGCGCAGGGCCTGGGCGCCGGGTGCGTCCGGGCCGCGCCGACTGGTCAGCAGCAGGTGGCGCACGCCGTGCCGGGTGGCCAGGTGGCGGGCGACCAGGCCACCGAGCGTGCCGGTGCCGCCGGTGATCAGCACGGTGCCTTCGCCGTGCGGGTCCCACGCCCAGACGGGCTCGGTGTCCCGGTCCTGCTCGGGCGGGGCGATCCGGCTCAGCCGCGGGACCGTCATCGAGCCTTCCCTCAGGGCGAGTTGGGACTCGCCGGCCGCGACGGCGGCGGTCACGGCGCCCGGCAGGGCCCGCTCGGAGGCGGCGTCCCCGTCCAGGTCGACGAGCAGAAAGCGGTCCGGGTGCTCGGACTGGGCCGAGCGGATCAGGCCCCACACGGATGCGTGGTCCAGGGCGTCGGCCCGGTCGGCCGGGTCGGTGGCCATGGCGCCCTGGGTGACCAGGACCAGGCGCGAGTCCGCGAAGCGGGCGTCGGCCAGCCAGTACTGGGCCAGCGGCAGCACCTCCCGGACGCTCTCGTGCGCGCCGAGGCGCAGCAGGACGGTGTCCGGCACCTGCTCCTCCAGGGCCGACAGGTCCGCGAAGCGGCACACCTGAACCCCGGCCTGCTCGACAACCGCCGCGAGCGCCGGGTCCTCGCCCAGGACGGCCCAGCTGCCGACGGCCGTCTCGGCGCCCGCCAGCGGGATCCAGCGGACGTCGAACAGCGTGGCCTGGCGGGCGGCGCGGTCGAGCCGGTCCGCCTCGATCGGGCGGGTGGCCACCGACTCGGCGGTGAGCACGGCCGCGCCCGTGCCGTCGACGGCCGTCAGCGCGAGGCTGCCGTCCTGGCCCGGGGTCAGCCGGACCCGCAGCGCGTCGGCGCCGGTGGCCAGGACGCGGACGCCGCGCCAGGCGTACGGGAGCGCCGGCGTGTCGTCGCCGACCGCCAGGCTGAGCAGGGCCTGCAGCAGGGCCGGATGGACCCGGAAGCCGGCCGTCCCGCTTCCATCGCCGAGGCCCACCTCGGCAAAGGTCTCGCCGTCGCGCTGCCACAGCGCCCGGACGGTGTCGAACTGCGGTCCGTGGCCGTACCCGTGCGCGGCGAGCCGCTCGTGCAGCGGCTCCACCTCGACGGGTCGGGCCCCGGCCGGCGGCCAGGCCTCCTCCGGCACAGCAGCGGCAGCGGCGGTGGCAGCGGCAGCGGCCGCGCCGAGCGTCCCGGCGGCGTGCCGGGTCCACGGGCCGTCCGCGTGCGTCCGTGCGTACACGGCCAGCGGGCGCAGGCCCGTGGCGGCGTCGGGCGCGCCGACGGTCACCTGGAGGTCGACCGTGCCGTCCTCGGGGACCGTCAGCGGCAGCTGCTCGGTGAACTCCTCGACCACCGCGCAGCCCATCTCGTCGCCCGCGCGGACCGCCCAGTCGAGCAGCGCCGTGCCGGGGACGACCACCGCGTCCAGCACCCGGTGGTCGGCGAGCCACGGGTGGCTGCGCAGGCCGATCGTGCCGCCGAGGACGGCGGTGTCCTCGTTCGCCGGCCGGACCACCGTCTCCAGCCCGGTCGGATCGACCGGGCGGCCGACGAGCACCGGGGCAGCGGCGTCCAACCAGTAGCGGGAGCGCTGGAAGGCGTAGGTCGGCAGGTCCACCGGCCGGCCGCCCGCGACGGCGTCACGCCAGTCGATCCGGACGCCCTGCACATGGGCCTCGGCCAGCGAGGTCAGCACCCGCAGCGGTCCGCCGTCGTCGCGGCGCAGCGAGCCGAGGACGATCGCGTCGGCCTCCTCGGCGGCGATGGTGTCCTCGATGCCGGTGGTCAGCACGGGGTGCGGGCTGGACTCGACGAAGGCGTCGTGGCCCTGGCGCAGCAGCGCGCGCAGCGACTCCTCCAGGCGGACGGTCCGGCGCAGGTTCTCGTACCAGTAGTGCGCGTCGAGCGCGGTGTCGCCGTCAGCGTCGAGCCAGTCGCCGGTGACGGTGGAGAAGAACGGGATCCGGCTCGGGTGGGTCGTGATGCCGGCGAGGTCGGTCAGCAGGGTGTCGCGGATCAGCTCGACCTGCGCGGAGTGCGAGGCGTAGTCGACGGGGATCCGCTTCGCCCGCACCCCGTCCTCGGTGCAGGAGGCGATCAGCTCGTCCAGCGCCTGCGGCTCACCCGAAACCACCACAGTGGCAGGCCCGTTGACGGCGGCGACCGAGATGCGCGTGCCCCAGGCGGCCAGCCGGCGGACGATCTCCTGGTGCGAGGCGGTGACCGCCACCATGCCGCCGTGGCCGGACAGGCCCTGCGCGATGGCCTTGCTGCGGACGGCGACTACCTTGGCCGCGTCCGCGAGCGAGAGCACCCCGGCGACGCAGGCCGCCGCGATCTCGCCCTGCGAGTGGCCCAGGACTGCGGCGGGTGCCAGGCCGTGACTGCGCCAGAGTTCGGCCAGCGAGACCATCACGGCCCACAGCGCGGGCTGGGCGACGTCGACCCGGTCGAGTCCGGGCGCGCCCTCGCTGCCGCGCAGCACCTCGGTCAGCGACCAGTCGACCCAGGGCGCCAGCGCCTGCTCGCACTCGGCCATCCGGGCGGCGAACATCGGTGCGGTGTCGAGCAGTTCGGTGCCCATGCCGGCCCACTGGGAGCCCTGCCCGGGGAAGACCAGGACGGCCTTGCGGGGACGGCCCGAGGTGGCGCGGCCGTGCACCAGACCGGGAGCCGGGGCGCCCTCGGCGAGCGCGTGCAGGGCGGCGCGCAGCTCGTCGTCGGTGGTGCCGAGCACGACCGCGCGGTGTTCGAGGGTGGAGCGGGTGGCGATCAGGGAGTGGGCGATGTCCAGCGGCGTGCCGTCCTGCGACGGCGCGTCGAGGTGGGCGAGCAGGGCGCGGGCCTGGCCGCGCAGGGCGGGTGCGCTGCGGGCGGAGAGCACCCACGGCACGGGCCGAGCGGCGGCGACGGGCTCCACCGGCGGGGCGTCCGGGGCCTGTTCGAGGATCACATGCGCGTTGGTGCCGCTGATGCCGAAGGAGGAGACCCCGGCGCGGCGCGGCCGATCGGTGGCCGGCCAGGGCTCGGCCTGCGCGAGCAGCTCGACGGCGCCCGCCGACCAGTCCACGTGCGGGGTGGGCTCGTCGATGTAGAGGCTCCTGGGCAGCACACCGTTGCGCATCGCCAGCACCGTCTTGATCACCCCGGCGACGCCGGCGGCGGCCTGGGTGTGCCCGATGTTCGACTTCACCGACCCGAGCAGCAAAGGCCGTTGACGCTCCTGCCCGTACGTCGCGAGCAGCGCCTGCGCCTCGATCGGGTCACCCAGCCGGGTGCCCGTGCCGTGCGCCTCCACCGCGTCCACGTCGGCGGACGACAGGCCCGCGTTGGCCAGCGCCTGCTGGATCACCCGCTGCTGGGACGGGCCGTTCGGGGCGGTCAGGCCGTTGGACGCACCGTCCTGGTTGACCGCCGACCCCCGGACGACGGCCAGCACCCGATGGCCGTTGCGCAGCGCGTCCGAGAGCCGCTCGACGACCAGCAGGCCGACGCCCTCGGAGAAGCCGGTGCCGTCGGCGGCGGCGGCGAACGGCTTGCAGCGGCCGTTCGCCGCCAGGCCGCGCTGGCGCGAGAAGTCGACGACGATCCCCGGGGAGGACATCACGGTGACGCCGCCGGCCAGCGCGAGCGAGCACTCGCCGCTGCGCAGCGCCTGGGCGGCCAGGTGCAGGGCGACCAGCGAGGAGGAGCAGGCCGTGTCGACCGTCACCGCCGGGCCCTCCAGGCCCAGCGTGTAGGAGACCCGGCCGGAGAGCACGCTGACGGCGTTTCCGGCGTTGACGTACCCCGCGAGCTCCTCCGGGACCTCGCCGGCGCCGTTCAGGTAGTCGGTGGAGGAGAGCCCGGCGAAGACGCCGGTCCGGCTGCCGCGCAGCGCCCTCGGGTCGATCCCGGCCCGCTCGACGGCCTCCCAGGCGGTCTCGAGCAGCAGCCGCTGCTGCGGGTCCATCGCCTTCGCCTCATTCGGCCCGATGCCGAAGAAGTCGGCGTCGAACTCGGCTGCGTCGTACAGGAATCCGCCCTCCAGCGGGCGGGCCGCGCCGGGGTCCTGCGGCAGCGCGTCGTAAAGGCCGGCCAGGTCCCAGCCACGGTCGGTGGGGAAGCCGGCGACGGCGTCGGTGCCGTCGGCCACCAGCTGCCACAGGTCCTCCGGCGAGCGGACGCCGCCGGGGTAGCGGCAGGCCATCCCGACGATGGCGACCGGCTCGTCCGCGCCCAGGGACGTCGGTGCGGCTGCGGGCGCTACCGCCTGCCGATCGGAGAGCTCGCCGTCCAGGTACGCGCTGAGTGCGAGCGGCGTCGGGTAGTCGAAGACCAGCGTGGCGGGCAGCCGCAGCCCGGTCGCGGCGGCGAGCCGGTTGCGCAGCTCGACGGCGGTCAGCGAGTCGAAGCCCAGCTCGCGGAAGGCTCGCCCGGCGTGCACCAGGTCCGCGCTCGCGTGGCCGAGCACGGCGGCGGCGAGGGAGGTCACCAGGTCGAGCAGCAGCTCGTGCCGTTCGGCGGCGGGCCGCCCGGCCAGCCGCTCGCGCAGCCCGCCGCCGCCGGCCGCGCCGCGCGCGGGGTCGACCGTACGGCGGGCCGCATCGCGGAAGAGCCCGCGCAGCAGCACCGGCACAGCGGAGCGCTCGCGCGAGCGCAGCCCTGCGGCGTCCAGTCGGACGGGCACCAGCAGGGACCGGGCAGCCGACAGCGCGGCGTCGAAGAGAGCGAGCCCGTCGCGGCTGGACAGCGCCAACCCGCCCGCCTGGCGGGAGCGGGCCAGGTCGGCCTCGCCGAGGTGGCCGGTCATCGCGCTGGCCTGCGCCCACAGGCCCCAGGCCAGCGCGGTGGTGGCCAGCCCGTGCACCCGCCGGTGTTGGGCCAGGGCGTCCAGGTAGGCGTTGGCGGCGGCGTAGTTGCCCTGGCCGGCCGAGCCGAGCACGCCGGCCGCCGAGGAGAACAGCACCAGGTCCGCGAGGTCCAGGCGCTCGGTCAGTTCGTGCAGGTGTCGGGCCGCGTCCGCCTTGGGGCGCCAGACGGTGCGCAACCGCTCGGGGGTGAGCGAGGAGACCACGCCGTCGTCGAGCACGCCCGCGGCGTGCACGGCGGCGGTGAGCGGGTGCCGCGCGGGGACGGCGGCCAGCAGCGCGGCCAGCGCGTCCCGGTCGGCCACGTCGCAGGCGGCCACCGTGACGTCGGCACCCTGGGCGGTCAGTTCGTCGTGCAGCGCCTGCGCGCCGGGGCTGTCGAGACCGCGACGGCTGGTCAGCAGCAGATGGCGCACACCGTGCTCGGCGACCAGGTGGCGGGCCAGCAGGCCGCCCAACTCGCCGGTGCCGCCGGTGATCAGCACCGTGCCCTGCGGGTCCCAGGCCTGCGGGACGGTGAGCACGACCTTGCCCACGTGGCGGGCCTGGGACATGTGCCGGAAGGCGTCCCGGGCGTGCCGGACGTCCCAGCCGGTGACCGGCAGCGGGTGCAGTGCGCCCTGCTCGAAGAGGGCGACCAGCTCGGTCAGCATCTGCTGGATGCGCTCCGGCCCGGCCTCCTTGAGGTCGAAGGCGCGGTAGCCCACGCCCGGGTGGTCCAGGGCCAGTCGGCCCGTCTCGCGGATGTCGGTCTTGCCCATCTCGACGAGCCGGCCGCCGGGGCCCAGCAGGCGCAGCGAAGCGTCCACGAACTCCCCGGCCAGCGAGTTCAGCACGACGTCCACGCCCCGGCCGCCGGTGACGGTCCGGAACTGGTCCTCGAAGTCGAGGGTGCGCGAGGAGGCCAGCCGCTCGGCGGGCCAGCCCTGGGCGCGCAGCAGCTGCTGCTTCTGCTCGCCGGCGGTGCCGTAGACCTCGGCGCCCCACAGGCGGGCGAGCTGGGTGGCGGCCATGCCGACGCCGCCGGTGGCGGCATGCACCAGGACGGACTCGCCGGCGGTCAGGCCCGCCAGGTCGCGCAGCGCGTAGTAGGCCGTCAGGAAGACCACCGGGACGGTGGCCGCCTCGGCAAACGTCATGCCCTGCGGGATCCGTACCAGCACCCGGTGGTCGGCGACGGCGAGCGGGCCGAAGCCGCCTTCCACCATGCCCATCACCCGGTCGCCGGGGGCGAGGGTGGCGACGTCCGGGCCGGTCTCGACCACGACGCCCGCCGCCTCGGCCCCGAGGAACCGCGCCCCGCCCGGGTACATGCCCAGCGCGTTGAGGACGTCACGGAAGTTCAGCCCGGCAGCCCGCACCGCGATCCGGACCTGGCCCGGCTCCAGCGGCGCGGCCGCGTCCGGGGCGGGGGTCAGCGCCAGGTTGTCGACGGTGCCCTTCTCGGGGATGTCCAGGCGCCAGGCGGCTCCGTCCGTGGGGAGGGCGAGGGCGTAGGCGGTGTGCGTGCGGGCCAGCCTCGGCACGTGGACGGCGCCCTGGCGCAGGGCCAGTTGGGGTTCGCCCGTGGCGACGGCGGCGGCCAGCGCGCGCCAGGAGGCGGGGTGGCCGTCGACGTCGGCCAGCACGATCCGGCCGGGGTGCTCGGTCTGCGCCGAGCGGATCAGACCCCAGACGGCGGCGCCGGGCAGGTCGCGGACGTCGGCGCCGGAGTCGGCGGCGACCGCCTCGCGGGTGAGGACGACCAGCCGGGTCGGCGCGCAGCGCTCGTCGGCGAGCCAGCGCTGCACCAGCTCCAGGACGCGCTCCAGTGCGGCGGCCGGCAGGTCGGCGCTGGTCGGGGAGGTTGCCAACAGGAGGACGGTGTCGGGCAGTTCGGGGAGCGGCTCGTCCCAGCTGCTGAGCAGCAGCGGGCCGGCCTCGGCGAGGGCGGCGGCCGAGCCGTCCGGATCGCCGCCGGCCAGCGCCCAGCGGACCGGCTGCTGCGCCGTCGGCTCGGCGTCCGGCAGCGCGGTCCACTCCAGGTGGAAGAGCGCCTCCCGGACGACCGCCGGGGCCGCCGTCTCGACCGCCATCGGCCGGACCACCAGCGAGTCGATCACGGCCACCGGACGGCCCGTCCGGTCGGCCATCAGGACGCGGACGGCGTCCGGTCCGGCCGGGGTCAGCCGGACCCGCAGCGCGGTGGCGCCGGCGGCGTGCAGCGAGACACCCGTCCAGGAGAACGGGAGGCGGGTGCGGCCGTCCGCGTCGTCGGCCGGGAGCAGGTGGGCGGCGTGCAGCGCGGCGTCCAGCAGCGCCGGGTGAATGCCGAAGCGGGCCGCCTCGGCATCCGCCCGCTCGGGCAGCTGCACCTCGGAGTACAGGCTCTCGCCGCAGCGCCAGGCGGCCCGCAGGCCCTGGAAGGCCGGGCCGAACGCGTAGCCCCGGGCGAGGAGTTCGGCATACAGGCCGTCCACGGCGACCGGCTGCGCGCCGGGCGGGGGCCAGGCGGTGAGGTCGTCGGCGGGCTCGGCTGCCTCGGCTGCCTCGGTGCTCGGCTCGGCGAGTGCGCCGGTGGCCTGCAGGGTCCACTCCTGGCCGCCCTCGGCCGGACGGGTGTGCACGGTGACCGGCCGCAGTGCGGCGGCGTCGGGCGCGCCGACCGCGATCTGCACCTGCGTCCCGCCGCGCTCGGCGAGCACCACGGGTGCGTGCAGGGTGAGTTCGTCCAGGCGGCCGCAGCCGAGCTCGTCACCGGCCCGGATCACCGCCTCCACCAGCGCCGCGCCGGGCACGATCACCGCGCCCGCCACGGCGTGGTCGGCCAGCCAGGGGTGGGTCCGCAGCGACCACCGGGCGGTGGCCACCAGGCCCTCGCCGCGCGGGAGTTCGAGTGCGGCGCCGAGCAGCGGGTGGTCCAGCGCGCCGAGGCCGGCCGAGGCGACGTCACCGGCGGCGTCCGAGGGCTCGGGCCAAAAGCGCTGATGCTGGAACGCGTAGGTCGGCAGCTGGGTCCAGCGGGTCTCGTGAGCCGCGAAGAAGACGTCCCAGTCGATCCGGGCGCCGTGGTTGCGGGCCTCGCCGAGCGAGTGCAGGAAGCGGCCGAGCCCGCCCTCCTCCCTGCGCAGCGTGCCCGTCGCGGCGGCAGCAATGCCGCTCGCCTCGACCGTCTCCTGCACGCCGGTGGTCACCACCGGGTGCGGGCTGACCTCGACGAACACCCGGTAGCCGTCGCCGAGCAGCGCACGGGTGGCCTGCTCGAACTCCACCGTCCCGCGCAGGTTGCGGTACCAGTACGCGGCGTCCAGTTCGGCGGTGTCGATCGGCAGGCCGTCGACCGTGGAGTAGAACGGGATCCGCGTCGAGCGCGGCGCGATCGGCGCGAGGGCGGTCAGCAACTCCTGCTCGATACGCTCCACCTGGGCGGAGTGCGAGGCGTAGTCCACCGGGACCCGGCGGGCCCGGATGCCGTCCTGCTCGCAGCTCGCGATCAACTCTGCCAGCGCGTCCGGCTCGCCGGAGACCACGACGGAGTTCGGGCCGTTGACGGCCGCCACCGAGACGCGCTCGCCCCAGGCCGACAGCCGCAGCCGGACGTCCTGGACGCACTGCGCCACCGAGACCATGCCACCCAGGCCCGCGAGTGCCGTCAACGCCTGGCTGCGCAGGGCGACCACGCGTGCGGCGTCGTCCAGCGAGAGCGCGCCGGCCACGCAGGCGGCCGCGATCTCGCCCTGCGAGTGGCCCACCACGGCGGCCGGCTCGACGCCATGCGCCCGCCACAGCTCGGCGAGCGACACCATGACGGCGAACAGCACCGGCTGGACCACGTCGACCCGCTCGAGTGACGGTGCGTCAGGCGCCGTGCGCAGCACGTCCAGCAGCGACCAGTCGGTGAACTGCGCGAGGGCGGCGGCGCATTCGTCGATCCGCTTGGCGAAGACCGGTGCGGTGTCCAGGAATTCCAGGGCCATGCCGGTCCACTGCGAGCCCTGGCCCGGGAAGACGAAGACCGTCTCGCCCGGGGTCTCGCAGTGGCCCTCGTTCAGCGCGGCCGCCGCCCGGCCCTCGGCCAGCGCGTCCAGTCCGGTCAGGAACCCGTCGCGGTCGGCGGCCACCACGGTGGCGCGGTGCTCCATCGCGGTGCGGGTGGTGGCCAGCGCACGGGCGACGGCGGTGAGGTCGCACGCCTCGGTGGCGCGCACCTGGGCGGCCAGGCGGCGGGCCTGCTCGCGCAGCGCGTCCGGCCCCTTGGCCGAGAGGACCCAGGGCAGCGGGGTTGTCAGGGCCTCGGGTGCGGGTACGGGTGCGGGGGCCGCCGCTTCGATGATCACATGGGCGTTGGTGCCGCTGACGCCGAAGGAGGAGACGCCCGCGCGGTGCGGGCGGTCCGTCACCGGCCAGGGGGTCGGCTCGGCGAGCAGCTCGACCGCGCCCGCCGACCAGTCGACCTGGGCGGAGGGCGCATCGATGTGCAGCGACTCGGGCAGCACGCCGTGCTGCATCGCGAGCACCATCTTGATCACCCCGGCCACGCCGGCGGCGGCCTGGGTGTGGCCGATGTTGGACTTCACCGAGCCGAGCAGCAGCGGCCGGTGCTCGGAGCGCTCCTGCCCGTACGTCGCGAGCAGCGCCTGCGCCTCGATCGGGTCACCCAGCCGGGTACCGGTGCCGTGCGCCTCAACGGCGTCCACGTCATGCGTGGACAGGCCCGCGTCGGCGAGCGCCTGGCGGATCACGCGTTGCTGGGACGGGCCGTTGGGGGCGGTGAGGCCGTTGGACGCGCCGTCCTGGTTGACCGCCGACCCTCGGACGACGGCCAGCACCCGGTGACCGTTGCGACGGGCGTCGGAGAGCCGCTCGACCAGCAGCAGGCCCACGCCCTCGGCCCAGCCCGTACCGTCGGCCGCCGCCGCGAACGGCTTGCACCGCCCGTCCGGCGCCAGCCCGCGCTGGCGGGAGAACTCCACGAACACCTGCGGGGTGGACATCACCGTCACCCCGCCGACCAGCGCCAGCGAGCACTCCCCGCGCCGCAGCGACTGGGCGGCCAGGTGCAGGGCGACCAGCGAGGAGGAGCAGGCCGTGTCGACCGTCACCGCCGGACCCTCGAAGCCGAAGGCGTAGGAGAGCCGGCCGGAGACCACGCTCGCCGCGTTGCCGGTCATCAGGTAGCCGGCGACGTCGTCCTTGGTGTCGGCGAGAATGGTCTGGTAGTCCTGGAAGTTGGAGCCGACGAAGACGCCCGTCGCGCTCCCCCGCAGCGACTGCGCCGCGATCCCGGCACGTTCGACGGTCTCCCACGCGGTCTCAAGCAGCAATCGCTGCTGCGGGTCCATAGCCAGCGCCTCGCGCGGCGAGATGCCGAAGAAGCCCGCGTCGAAGCCGGCCAGGTCCGTGAGGAACCCGCCGTCGCGCACGTAACTGGTGCCCTGGTGGTCCGGATCGGGGTCGTAGAGCCGCTCGGCGTCCCACCCCCGGTCGAGCGGGAAGCCGGAGATGCCGTCCCTCCCGGCGGCGAGCAGCTCCCAGAACTCCTCCGGCGAGGTCACCCCTCCCGGGTAGCGGCAGGCCATCGCGACGATCGCGATCGGCTCGTCGGTGGCGCTGGCGGTGGCGGTCTGCACGGGGGCGGCGGCTTCCCGGGTGCCGAGCAGTTCGGTGCGCAGGTACTGCGCCACGGCGGTGGTGGTGGGGTGGTCGAAGAGCAGCGTGGCGGGCAGGCGCAGGCCGGTCACGGCCGTCAGGCGGTTGCGCAGCTCGACGGCGGTCAACGAGTCGAAGCCCAGCTCGCGGAAGGCGCGGTGGACGTCGACCGTCCCGGCCGAGGAGTGGCCCAGCACCCGGGCGATCTCGGCGCGGATCAGCTCGACCAGGGCACGGTCCTGCTCGGCCGGCGCCAGGCCCGCCAGGCGCTCGCGCCACGGCGAGGAGCCGTCCCGGGCGGCGGCACCCGCCGCGTCCAACAGGCTTCGCACCTCCGGGAGTCCGGCGATCAGCGGGCTGGGCCGGGCCGCCGTCAGCACGGCGGTCAGCGTCGGCCAGTGCACGTCGGCCACGGTCAGGCAGCTGGTGCCGCGCGCCACGGCCCGCTGCAGCGCGCTGATCGCCGGCTCGGGGGCCATCGGGATCAGGCCGCCACGGCGCACCCGGTCGGGCGTGCTGGCCATCGCCATTCCGCTGTCCGCCCAGGCTCCCCAGGCCACCGAGGTGGCGGGCAGGCCCTCGGCGCGGCGCTGCTCGGCCAGGGCATCGAGATAGGCGTTGGCGGCCGCGTAGTTGGCCTGTCCGGCGTTGCCCAGCACGCCGGTGATCGAGGAGAACAGCACGAACAGCGCGAGCTCGTACGGGCGGGTCAACTCGTCCAGCAGGCGGGCGGATTCGGCCTTGGCCCGCAGGACGGTGGCGAACCGGTCGACGGTCAGCGACTCCAGCACACCGTCGTCCAACACCCCCGCCGCATGGACCACGCCGGTGAGCGGCAGGTGCGCCGGGATGTCGGCGAGCAGCTGCGCGAGGGCGGTGCGGTCGGCGGCGTCGCAGGCGGCCACCGTGACGCGGGCCCCGAGGGCCGTCAACTCGGCTGCCAGCTCGGCCGAGCCGTCGGCCGCCGGGCCGCGCCTACTGGTCAGCAGCAGGTGCTCGGCGCCCGCCCCGGCCAGCCAGCGCGCGACCCGGGCGCCCAGCGCGCCCGTGCCGCCGGTGACCAGGACGGTGCCGCGCGGGGCCGTCCAGTCGGCCTCCGGGCCGGCCTCGGCTAGGGCGCGCTCGGCCGGGACGCGCTCGATCCGGCGGGCGAGCGTGCCCGAGGGGCGCACGGCGACCTGGTCCTCGCCGTCCATACCCGCCAGCACAGCGGCCAAGCGGGTCGCCGTGCGGGCGTCCAGCACCGGGGGAAGGTCGACCAGACCGCCCCAGCGCTGCGGGTACTCCAGCGCGACCACCCGGCCCAGGCCCCACACCTGCGCCTGGACCGGACCGGCCGGTGCGTCCAGGTGGTCGACGGCGACCGCGCCGCGCGTCGCGCACCAGAGCGGCGCCTCGAACCCGGCCTGCTCAAGGGCCTGGAGCAGCTCGGTCGTGGCGGCCAGGCCGCGCGGCACGGCGGCGAAGTCGGGGTGCTCGCGCTCGTCCAGCGCGAGCAGCGACAGCACGCCGGCGAACGGCTGCTCGGCGGCGGCCGCGCGCAGCTGCTCGACGGGCGAACCGGCGGCTGCGGACAGCACCAGGCGCTCGGTGCTCAGCCCGCAGACGTCCAGGCCGGCGAGGAGTGAGTCGATCCAGGTGTCCCCGGCGGCGCTCTCCGGCAGCACGGCCAGCCAACGGCCCTGCCGCGCCCGTGTGTTGGCGGCACCGGTCAGGGCGGTCCAGGTCGTCCGGTACGACCAACCGTCCACCGTGGCACGGGCGCGACGCTCGCGACGCCAGGAGCCGAGCAGAGGGAGCAGACCGTCCAGCGAGGCCTGCGCACTCGGCGTTCCGGCGATCCCCAGGACGGCGGACGCGGCGGCCAAGTCGCCCTGCTCGACCGCCGTCCAGAAGCCTGCCTCCACCGCGTCCACTGCCTGCGCCGCCGGCGCGGCGGGCGTGAGCCAGAAGCGCTGGTGCTGGAAGGCATAGGTGGGCAACTCGACCGGGCGGGCGCCGGTCCCGGCGAAGATCGCCGTCCAGTCGACCTTGGCACCGTGGACGTGCAGGCGCGCCAGGGCGTGCAGGGCGCTCGCCTCCTCGTCGCGGCCCTTGCGCAGCAGCGGCACCAGCAGGACGTCCTCGCCGGCCGACTCCTCGGCCATCGCCGACAGCACTCCGTCCGGCCCCAACTCCAGGAAGCGGGTGACACCTTGGGCGGCCAGCGTCCGCACACCGTCGGCGAAGCGGACGGCCTGGCGAACGTGGCTCACCCAGTACTCCGGGGAGCGCAGCTCCTGCGCCGTGGCGAGTTCGCCGGTCAGGTTCGAGACGACGGGCAGCGTCGGCGCGTTGAACGCCAGGCCTGCCAGCACCGTGCGAAAATCCTCCAGCATCGGTTCCATCAGCGGCGAGTGGAACGCGTGCGACACCCGCAACCGCGTCGTCTTTCGGTCCGCGAAGCGCGCCCGGACCGCCTCCACCGCCTCCTCACTACCGGAGATCACCACCGACGACGGCCCGTTGACTGCCGCGATCGAGACGAACTCGCCGAGCAGCGGCAGGACTTCATCCTCCCTCGCCTGCACCGCCAGCATCGCACCACCGGCGGGCAGCGCCTGCATCAACCGGCCGCGGGCGGCGACCAGGGCGCAGGCGTCCGCCAGCGAGAGCACCCCGGCGACGTGCGCGGCCGCGATCTCACCGATCGAGTGACCGGCCACGAACTGCGGGCGCACGCCGAAGGATTCGAGCAGCCGGTAGAGCGCCACCTCGACCGCGAACAGCCCCGCCTGCGCGAAGTCCGTCCGGTTCAGCAGCTCCTCGTCCGCACCCCACACGACCTCGCGGACCGGCGCCTCGAACCGCGCGCACACCGCCTCGAAGGCCTCCGCGAACACCGCGAAGCGGGCAGACAACTCCCGTCCCATGCCAAGCCGTTGCGACCCCTGCCCCGAGAACAGGAACGCCGTCGGCGCCTGAACCGCGACGCCGTCGAACAGCCCGGTGGCCGCCCGTTCCTCGGCCAGCGCCTCCAGGCTGCTCAGCACCTGCGCGCGGTCACCGGACACCACGACGGCGCGGTGCTCCATCAGCGCGCGGGTGTTCGCCAGCGAGAGGGCGAGGTCGGCGGGGGCGAGGTCGGGACGGGCCCGCAGGTGGGCGGCCAGCCGCTGGGCCTGGGTGCGCAGGGCCTGCGCGCTGCGCGCCGAGAGCAGCCAGGGCAGCGCGGCGGCCTCGCCCTCCACTTGGGGGGACTCGGGGGCCTCGGGGGTCTCGGGGGCCTGCTCGATGATCACATGCGCGTTCGTCCCGCTGACGCCGAACGAGGAGACGCCCGCGCGCCGCGGCCAGGCATTGACCGGCCAGGCGGTCGAGTCGGTGACCAGCTCGACGGCGCCCACCGACCAGTCGACGTGCGGGGACGGCGCGTCCACGTGCAGGGTCCCCGGCAGCACGCCGTGCCGCATCGCGAGCACCGTCCTGATCACGCCCGCGACGCCGGCGGCGGCCTGGGTGTGCCCGATGTTGGACTTCAACGAGCCGAGCAGCAGCGGCCTTTCGCGGTTCTGTCCGTACGTGGCGAGCAGCGCCTGCGCCTCGATCGGGTCGCCCAGTGTGGTGCCCGTGCCGTGTGCCTCGACCACGTCGACCTCGGCGGCCGCCACGCCCGCGTCGGCCAGCGCCCGGCGGATCACGCGCTGCTGGGAGGGGCCGTTCGGAGCCGTCAGACCGTTGCTGGCGCCGTCCTGGTTGACGGCCGTGCCACGCACGACCGCCAGCACCCGGTGGCCGTTGCGCCGGGCGTCGGAGAGCCGCTCGACCAGCAGTACGCCCGCTCCCTCGCTCCACGCGGTGCCGTCGGCAGCCGCCGCGAACGGCTTGCACCGCCCGTCCGGAGCCAGCCCGCGCTGGCGGGCGAACTCCACGAACATCTGCGGGGTCGACATCACCGTCACCCCGCCCGCCAGCGCGAGCGAGCACTCCCCGCGCCGCAGCGACTGCACCGCCAGGTGCAGCGCGACCAGCGAGGACGAGCAGGCCGTGTCGACCGTGACCGCCGGGCCCTCCAGGCCCAGCACGTAGGAGATCCGTCCGGAGGCGACGCTGACGGTGTTCCCGGTCAGCAGGTGCCCGCCGACCTCCTCGGGCCGGGCGGAGGCGCTGTCGTACCCGCCGTGCCCGGCGCCGATGAAGACGCCGGTGGCCGTACCGTGCAGCGACTCGGGCGAGATGCCGGCCCGCTCGACCGCCTCCCAGGCGGTCTCAAGGAGCAGCCGCTGCTGCGGGTCCATCGCCAGCGCCTCGCGCGGCGAAATGCCGAAGAACGCCGGGTCGAACTCACCGGCGTCGTGCAGGAACCCGCTCTCGCGCGTGTACGTCGTCCCGTGCCGCGCCGGGTCCGGGTCGAACAGGGCGTCCAGGTCCCACCCCCGGTCGGCCGGGAACCCGGAGACCGCGTCCACCCCGGCCAGCGACAGCTCCCACAGCTCCTCGGGCGAACTCACCCCGCCCGGGTAGCGGCAGGCCATCCCGACGATCGCGATCGGCTCCCGGCTCTGGTCGCTCACCTCTCGAAGCTGTTCGCGAGTCTCGTGGAGATCGGAGATCGCCCGCTTCAGGTAGTCGCGGAGCTTCGCCTCGTTCGACATCAGGATGTCAACCTCTCGGGGTGAGATGCCGGGAAATGCCGGTCGCGAAAGGTCCTGCGGCGCGGTCCGACCCGTGTCCGGCCCAGTCTGGTCATCCTGGACTGCGGTTTTCCCTAGAGAGCGCATCGGCAGGGTCGGATTCGGCACCGCGGTGGGCGGGCCGCTCTGTGTACGCAGAGTACGAGCGGCGGCGGCCGACCCCCCGGGGTGGGGTCGGCCGCCGGGTGGGTCAGAGTTGCTGGAGCCAGTCCTCGATGAGCTGTGCCGTGAGTGCCGAGTCCTCGCGGATGAGGGAGAGGTGGTCCGCGTCGACGGTGCGGATGTAGGCGCCCGGGACCAGGGGGGCTGCTTGGGGGGTCGGGTCGGTGGTGGGGAGGAGGGGCTTGGCGCAGGTGATCAGCAGGACGGGGGCGGTGGTGTGTTCGACCTCCAGTTGGTTGAGCAGGACCATCCAGCGGCCCATGGCCGAGAGGCGGGAGTTGGTCAGGCGGACCGGGGAGGCGTCCGCGCTCTTGGTGAAGTTGAGCTGCATCATGCCGGTGTAGTCGACGCCCTCGTCCGCGTTGTGCTGGAAACTCAGGGTGTCGAGCAGGACCACGCCGGCCGGGCGGATCCCCCAGGTGCTCTCCAGCAGGCCGGCGGCCGCGTAGGCGAACGATCCGCCCGAGGAGTGGCCGACCAGGACGAACGGGTTGCCGTCGGCCGCGCGCAGGGCGCTCTCGGCGATCGTCCGGGTGGCGACCTCCGGGTTGGCGGGCAGGCGCTCGCCGGAGGCGAAGCCGACCAGCGGCAGTGCGCAGACGTCGCGCTCGCCGCGGAAGTGGGCGGCGAGGCGGGCGTACTGGTGGATGCCGGCGTTGGCGGTCGGTGCGCTGACGCAGACCAGGCGCGGCTCGCTCGCCCCCTCGGCCAGGGTGGCCGCCCAGGGCAGGTCCTCCAGTTCGGCCGTGGCCGCGAAGGTCGGGCGCAGGGCCGCGACCGTGGCGAGCATCCGCTGTGCCTCGGCGACCTTGCCCGTGCCGAGCGCGTCCATGAACAGCCGCTCCAGCGAGTCGATCTCCGTCTCCCCGCCGGGCACGGCGACGGCGACGGCGCCCGAGGCGTCCAGGCTCGGCTGGGCGGAGAGTTCGCTGCGGATCCAGCCGGCCAGGTCGCCGGGGGTCCGGCTGTCGAAGACCACCGTGGCCGGCAGCCGCAGTCCGGTGACGGCGGCCAGCCGGTTGCGCAGCTCGACGGCGGTCAGTGAGTCGAAGCCCAGCTCGTAGAAGTCCCGGTCCTCGGCGATGTCGCTCGGCGAGGCGTGGCCGAGCACCACGGCGATCTCGGCGCGCACGCTGTCCACCAGGAAGCGCATCCGGTCCTGCTCGCCGAGCTGGACCAGCTGCCGGGTGAAGGAGAGCGCGCTCTCCGCCCCGACACCCGCGCCCGCACCGGCGGCTGAGCGACGGGCGGTGCGGACCAGGCCGCGGAAGAGCGGCGGCACGTCGTCCTGCGGCCGCATCGGGCCGCCGGCCAGCGCCAGCGGGATGACCAATGGCTCGTCGAAGCCGATGGCGGCCTCGAAGAGCGCCAGGCCCTGCTCGACGGAGAGCGGCGGGATCCCGCCGGACTGCATGCGCCGCATATCGGTGTCGCTCAACTCGCTGGTCATGCCGTCGTCCTGGGCCCAGGGGCCCCAGGCGAGCGAGATGCCGGCCAGTCCCAGCGACCTGCGGTGGTCGGCCAGGGTGTCCTGGAAGGAGTTGGCCGCCGCGTAGTTGCCCTGACCGGGGCTGCCCATCACGCCCGCGATGGAGGAGAAGGTGACAAAGGCGGCGAGATCGAGGTCGCGGGTCAACTCGTGCAGGTTCCAGGCCGCGTCGACCTTCGGGCGCAGCACGTCCGAGAGCCGCTGCGGCGTCAGGGAGGTGACGATGCCGTCGTCGAGCACACCGGCGGTGTGCACGACGGCGGTCAGCGGGCGGGTGGCCGGGACGGCCGCGAGCAGGGCCGCGGTCGCCTCCCGGTCGGCGGTGTCGCAGGCCGCGATCGTCACCTCGGCGCCCAATGTGCGCAGTTCGTCCGCCAGTTCGGCCGCGCCGGGTGCCTCCGGACCGCGCCTGCTGGTCAGCAGCAGGTGGCGCATGCCGCTGGTGACCAGGCGCCGGGCCAAGTGGCGGCCGAGGGCACCGGTGCCACCGGTGAGCAGCACGGTGCCTTCGCGGTTCCACTCCGGCGCGGTCGCCCGGCCGGCCAGTCGGGCCAGCCGGCCCACCCGCAGGACGCCCTCGCGGACCACGAACTGCGCCTCGCCGGCGGCCAGCGGGGCCCGCAGGGCGGGCAGCGCCGCGCTGACGTCCTCGTCCTTCTCGATGTCCAACAAGGCGAAACGGTCGGGGTGTTCGGAGTTGGCCGAGCGCACCAGGCCCCAGGCTGCGCCGCCCGCGAGGTCGTGCAGGATGTCGCCGTCGGCGCCGCGGATCGCGCCGCGGATCGCGCCGCGGGTCACGAAGAGCAGCCGGGAGGCGGCGAACCGGTCCTCGGCCAGCCACTCCTGGACCAGAGCGAGGACCCGGGCGGTCTGCGCGTGCACGGTCGCCGGGATGTCGTCGACGACGGCAGGCAGCGCCACCACGACCAACTCGGGTACGTCCGAAGGAAGTTCTGCCAGCGAGCCGACCGAGGAGCCGAGGTCGAACCCGTCGGTGCCCAGCGCCACGCAGCGCACCGGCTGGGACGACTCGGCCACAGCGGCCGGCACCCACTCGACCCGGAACAGCGGGTCCCGAGCGCCGCCGCCCGCCGCGAGCGCGGTGGCCGGGGCCCGCAGTTCGAGCGACTGCACCGACAGTACGGCCATGCCCTCGACGTCGACCGCGGTGAGCGAGACGGTGTCGTCGCCGAGCCGGGACAGCCGCACCCGCAGCAGCGCAGCGCCGCCCGCGTGCAGCGACACGCCCTGCCAGGCGTGCGGCAGCAGAGTGAGCCCCTCGTCGCCGACGCCGACCAGCGCGGCGGCGTGCAGGGCAGCGCCGAGCAGGGCCGGGTGGATGCCGAAGTACCGGGCGTCCTCGGCGGGTTCGCCGGCGAGTTCGACCTCGGCCACGACGTCCTCGCCGTGCAGCCAGGCCGCCCGCAGGCCTTGGAAGGCGGCGCCGGGGCCGCCGGCGCGGTAGAAGCCGTCCAGGTCGACGGCGAGTGCGCCGGCCGGCGGCCAGGCGGCAGTCACGGTCTGCGGCGCCGGGGCGTCCGGGCTCAGCGTGCCGGTGGCGCAACGCGTCCACGGCTCGTTCGGGGCGGCCTCGCCGGAGCGGGCGTAGCAGCTGACCGTCCGGTCGCCGCCGGCCTCGGGGGCGCCCACCCAGACCTGGATGACCGGGTCCTCGCCCTCGGTGAGCAGCAGCGGCTCGGCGAGCGTGAAGTCCTTCACCCGGCCGCAGCCGACCTGGTCACCGGCGGCGATCACCAGCTCCAGAAAGCCGGTGGCCGGGAAGAGCAGCGTGCCGGCCACCCGGTGGTCGAGCAGCCACGGGTGCACCCGGGTGGAGAGCCGGCTGGTGAAGAGCAGCCCGTCGGAGCCGGCCAGCGGGACGGCGGCGCCGAGCAGCGGGTGCTCGGCCGGGACCAGGCCCACCGAGCCGACGTCGCCCGAGAGCGCCGCCGGGCGCGGCCAGTAGCGCTCGTGCTGGAAGGCGTAGGTGGGCAGGTCCACCCGGCGGGCGCCGGTGCCGGCGAACGCCTGGGTCCAGTCGACCGGGACACCCGCGACGTGCAGGTGGGCGAGGGCGGTGAGCAGCGCGCTCTCCTCCGGGCGGTCCTTGCGCAGCAGCGGGGCGACCACGCAGTCCTGGTCGTCCCCCAGGGTCTGGCGGACCAGCGCGCTGAGCACTCCGTCCGGGCCCAACTCCAGGAACGCCATTGCTCCCTGGGAGCACAGCGCGGCCACGCCGTCGGCGAAGCGGACGGCCTCACGGACGTGGCGGACCCAGTACTCCGGGGTCGAGACCTCCGAAGTCGCCGTCTCGCCAGTGAGGTTGGAGATGAGCGGGATGCTCGGTGCGGCGAAGGAGAGGCCGCTCACGACCTCACGGAACTCCGCGAGCATCGGGTCCATCAGCGGCGAGTGGAAGGCGTGCGAGACCCGCAGGCGGGTGCTCTTGCGGTCCGCGAAGTGCGCCAGGACCCGCTGCACCGCCTCCTCGGCGCCGGATATCACCACCGAGGACGGCCCGTTGAGGGCGGCGATCGAGACGGCGGCGTCGAGCAGCGGCAGGACCTCGTCCTCGGTCGCCTCGACGGCCACCATCGCACCACCGGCGGGCAGCGCCTGCATCAGCCGGCCGCGCGCGGCCACCAGGGCGCAGGCGTCGGCCAGCGAGAGGACGCCCGCCACGTGCGCGGCCGCGACCTCGCCGATCGAGTGACCGGCCACGAAGTCCGGTCGCACGCCCCAGGACTGAGCGAGCCGGAAGAGTGCGACCTCGACCGCGAAGAGCCCGGCCTGGGCGAAGTCCGTCCGATTCAGCAGCTCTTCGGCCTCGCCCCACACCACCTCACGCACGGGCGTGTCGAACTCCGCGCACACCGCGTCGAAGGTCTCGGCGAAGACCGCGAAGCGGGCATACAACTCCCGTCCCATGCCAAGCCGTTGCGAGCCCTGTCCGGAGAACAGCACGGCCAGCGGACGGGTCGAGGCCACCCCGCGGGCGACCTCCACGCCGTCCAGCAGCACCGCACGGTGAGCAAAGCTTGTGCGGCCTGCGGCCAGTGCGAGGCCCACGTCCAGGGCGGAGATGTCGGCGAGTGCGGCGAGGCGGCCCAGCTGGGCGTCCAGGGCCGCCTCGGACTTACCGGAGACGACCTGCGGCACGGCAGACGGCGCGAGCACCGGCTGTGGCGGCTCCAACTCCTCGAGCGCCGGGGCCTGCTCGATGATCGTGTGAGCGTTGGTCCCGCTGATCCCGAAGGACGACACGCCCGCGCGCCAGGGCCGGTCCACCTCGGGCCAGGGCCTGGCCTCGGTAAGCAGGTCCACCGAACCGGCCGTCCAGTCCACGTGGGTGGACGGCCGGTCGATGTGCAGCGACTTGGGCAGCACGCCGTGCCGCATCGAGAGCACCGTCTTGATGATGCCGGCAACCCCGGCGGCGGCTTGGGTGTGGCCGATGTTGGACTTCAACGAGCCGAGCAGCAGCGGACGTTCGCGGTTCTGACCGTAGGTGGCCAGCAGCGCCTGGGCCTCGATCGGGTCGCCCAACGAGGTGCCGGTGCCGTGACCCTCCACGACGTCCACCTCTGCGGCCGTCAGGCCCGCGCCGGCCAGCGCCTGGCGGATCACCCGCTGCTGGGAAGGGCCGTTGGGGGCGGTGATGCCATTGGAGGCGCCGTCCTGGTTGACCGCGGAGCCGCGCACCACGGCCAGCACCTCGTGCCCGTTGCGGCGCGCGTCGCTCAGGCGCTCCAGCACCAGGACGCCCACGCCCTCGGACCAGTTCGTGCCGTCGGCGGCGTCCGAGTAGGCCTTGCAACGGCCGTCCGAAGCAAGGCCGTTCTGCACGGTGAAGCCGGCGAAGCTGACCGGTGTGGTCATCACGGTGACGCCGCCGGCCAGCGCGAGCGAGCACTCGCCGTTGCGCAGCGACTGGGTGGCCCAGTGCAGAGCGACCAAGGAGGAGGAGCAGGCGGTGTCGACCGTGACAGCCGGGCCCTCCAGGCCGAACGTGTAAGAGATCCGGCCGGAGAGCACGCTGGTGGCCAGGCCCGTACCGGCGTGGCCGCCGATGTCCTCGCGGGAGTTCATCATCAGCGTCGCGTAGTCCAGGCCGTTGGTGCCGACGAAGACGCCGGTCCGGCTGCCCTCCAGCTGCTCGGGCGCGATGCCGGCCTGCTCGAAGGCCTCCCAGGAGGTCTCGAGCAGCAGGCGCTGCTGCGGGTCCATCGCCAGCGCCTCGCGCGGCGAGATCCCGAAGAATGCGGCATCGAAGTCGGCAACGCCGGGGACGAAGCCGCCCTCCAGGGTGGCGCTGCGCCCGCGTCCGTCCCGGTCACCGGCCTGCAGGGTGCGCAGGTCCCAGCCACGGTCCTCGGGGAAGCCCGCGATACCGTCGCGGCCCTGGGCGACCAGCTCCCACAGCTCCTGCGGGGAGCGCACGCCGCCCGGCAGGCGGCAGGCCATGCCGACGATGGCGATCGGGTCGTCGGCGACCGGGGACAGGACGGACGGCGTGTCCGACTCGCCCTGCTCGTCGAGCAGTTCGGCGAGCAGATGCTCGGCCAGCACGGTGGAGGTCGGGTAGTCGAAGACGGTGGTGGCCGAGAGGCGCAGGCCGGTGGCCAGCTTCAGACGGCCGGGCAGCTCGATCGCGGTCAGCGAGTCGAAGCCGAGGTCACGGAACTTGCGATCCGGCGCGATGGCCGAGCGATCGGCGTAGCCGAGGACGGCTGCGACGTGCGTGCGCACCAGGTCGGTGAGCAGCACCAGGCGCTCGGCCTCGGGCAGTGCGCGCAGGCGCTGCCCGAGTTCCGAGGCCGCCGAGGCGACCTCGCGGCGAGCCGCTTCGGCGTGCGCGATCGCCTCGCGGGCGGCGGGCAGCTCCCGGAGCAGCGGGTTGCCGCGCAGGCCGACCAGGGTGTCCAGGAGCTGCGGCTGAAGCAGGTCGAGCAGCACCAGCGCCGGTGCGGGCCGGGCGACGGCCTGCCGCAGGGCGGCGACGGCCAGCTCCGGGTGGATCACCGGGATCGCGGTCCGGCGCGGCGCTTCGGCCGAGCCGGCAGCGGCGGCGGAGGCGGAGGCGGAAGCAGAAGCGTCGTCGCCGAGCCAGGCGCCCCAGGCCACCGAGGTGGCCGGTCGGCCCTGGGCCCGGCGGCGCTGGGCGAGGGCGTCCAGGACGGCGTTGGCGGCGGCGATGTTCGCCCGCCCCGGGCTGCCGACCGCGCCGGCCACCGAGGAGAACAGCACAAAGGCGTCCAGGTCCTGATGCCGCGTCAGCTCGTCCAGGTGCAGGACGGCCGTCACCTTGGCACGGTGGACGGCCTCGAAGCGCTCGGGCGTGAGGTCGTCCAGCACCCCGTCGTCGACCAGGCCCACCGCGTGCACGACGGCCGACAGCGGCTGAGTCGCCGGGACGGCGGCCAGCACGGCGGCCAGCTGCTCGCGGTCGGCCGCGTCGCAGGCGACGACAGTGACCTCGGTGCCCGAGGCGCGCAGCTCGTCGGCCAGCTCCATGGCACCGGGCGCCTGCGGGCCGCGCCGGCTCAGCAGCAGCAGGTGCCCGGCACCCGCGCCCGCCAACCAGCGGGCGAGGTGGGCACCGCGGCCGCCGGTGCCGCCGGTGATCAACACCGTGCCGCGGGGCTCCCACCCCGCGTCGGGCGAGCCGATCGGGGCGGGCAGCAGGCGGCGTCCGTAGAGGCCGGCGGGCCGCACCGCGACCTGGTCCTCACCGTCCAGACCCGCCAGCACGGCGGCCAGCCGCTGCACGGCGCGCTGGTCGAGCATCGGCGGCAGGTCGACCAGGCCGCCCCACTGCTGCGGATACTCCAGCGCCGCGACCCGGCCCAAGCCCCAGACCCCGGCCTGCGCCAGGGCCGTCAGCGGCTCGGTGCGGTTGACCGCCACCGCGTCGCGGGTGACGCACCAGAGCGGTGCGGTGATCTCGGCGTCGCGCAGCGCCTGGAGCAGGGCCGCGGTCGCCGTGACGGGAGCGACGGCGTCCTCGACGTCCTCGACTGCGAGGAGGGACAGGACGCCGGTGAACGGGGTTCCGGTAGAGGGAAGTTGACGCAGCAGCTCGGCGAGCGCGGTGCGCTCGGGTGCCTCGATGTTCAGGCAGAGAGCGTCGGGGCCGACCGCCTTGAGCACGGCCGCCGTCCACTCCTCGTCGGCGCAGCGAGCGGGGGCGACGACCAGCCACGTGCCGGTCGGCCGGGCCGCGGAGGCGCCGGACAGCAGCTTCCAGGACTCGTGGAAACGCAGCGCGTCCAGCTGGGACTGGTCGCGGCGGTGCCGGCGCCAGGACGACAGTGCGGGCAGCACCGCGCCCAGCGCGTCGGTGTCCACGTCCAGGTCGGCGGCCAGGCTGTCCAGGTCCTCGCCGTCCACGGCCGCCCAGAACTGTGCGTCGAGCGGGTCCTCGGCCGTGGCGCCGGCCCAGTCGGGGGCGGGGTTGGTCTCGGGCCAGTAGCGCTCGTGCTGGAAGGCGTAGGTGGGCAGGTCCACCCGGCGGGCGCCGGTGCCGGCGAACGCCTGGGTCCAGTCCACCCGGACGCCCGCCACGTGCAGGTGGGCGAGGCCGGTGAGCAGCGCGCTCTCCTCGGGACGGTCGGTGCGCAGCGTGGCGGCGACCACGCAGTCCTGCTCCCCCAGCGCCTGGCGGGTCAGCGCGGCCAACACACCGCCGGGGCCCACCTCCAGGAAGGCCGAGACGCCCTGGGAGCGCAGGGTGGCGATGCCGTCGGCGTACTGGACGGTCTCGCGGACGTGGCGCACCCAGTAGTCGGGGGTGCAGAGCAGCTCGGCGGTCGCCGGCTCGCCCGTCAGGTTCGACACCAGCGCGATCTTCGGTGCGTGGAAGGAGAGTTCGGCGACCACGGCGCGGAACTCGTCCAACATCGGGTCCATCAGCGGCGAGTGGAAGGCGTGCGAGACGCGCAGTCGGGTGCTCTTGCGGTCCGCGAAGTGGGCCAGGACACCAGCCACCGCCTCCTCGGTCCCGGAGAGGACGACGGCGGACGGTCCGTTGACGGCGGCCAGCGAGACGAACTCGCCGAGCAGCGGGCGTACTTCGTCCTCGGTGGCCTGGAGGGCGAGCATGCTGCCGCCGGTGGGTAGGGCCTGCATCAGGCGGCCGCGCGCGGCCACCAGGGCGCAGGCGTCCGCCAGCGAGAACACGCCGGCCACGTGCGCGGCGGCGATCTCACCGATCGAGTGGCCGGCCACGAAGTCCGGTCGCACGCCCCAGGATTCGAGCAGTCGGTAGAGCGCGACCTCGACCGCGAAGAGCCCGGCCTGGGCGTAGGCGGTCTGGTTCAGCGCCTCCTCGTCGGTGCCGCGGAGCACGTCCGCGAGCGGACGGTCCAGGTGCTTGTCCAGCCGCGCGCAGACGGCGTCGAATGCCTTCGCGAAGGACGGGTAGCGGGCGTACAACTCCTGTCCCATGCCCAGGCGCTGGGAGCCCTGGCCGGAGAAGAGCAGCGCGAGCGAACGGTCGTCGGCCACCCCGCGGGCGGCCTCGACGCCGTCCAGCAGGACGGCGCGGTGAGCAAAGCTCGTGCGACTCGAGGCCAGGGCGTGGCCGATGTCCAGGGCGGACCTGTCGGTGAGTGCGGCGAGGCGTTCCAGCTGGGCGTCCAGGGCTGCCTCGGACTTGCCCGAGACCGTCCACGGCACCACGACGCCCGGCAGCACCGCCGGTTCGTCCACGACGAGCGGCGGCGCCTGCTCGACAATCACATGCGCGTTGGTCCCGCTGATCCCGAACGCCGACACCGCCGCGCGACGCGGCCGGTCGGTCTCGGGCCACTGGGCGGCCTGGGTGAGGAGTTCGACCTCGCCGGCCGACCAGTCGACGTGCGTGGACGGCGCGTCCACGTGCAGGGTGCGCGGCAGCACGCCGTGCCGCATCGCCAGCACCATCTTGATCACGCCGGCGACACCGGCCGCCGCCTGCGTGTGGCCCAGGTTCGACTTCAACGAGCCGAGCAGCAAAGGTCGTTGGCGGTCCTGACCATAGGTCGCGAGCAGCGCCTGCGCCTCGATCGGGTCACCCAGCGTCGTCCCGGTGCCGTGGCCCTCGACGGCGTCCACCTCGGCGGCCGACAGGCCCGCGTTGGCGAGCGCCTGGCGGATCACGCGCTGCTGGGACGGGCCGTTCGGGGCAGTCAGGCCGTTGGAGGCGCCGTCCTGGTTGATCGCCGACCCACAAAGGATGGCAAGGATCTCGTGGCCGTTGCGGCGGGCGTCGGAGAGTCGCTCCAGCACGAGGACGCCGACGCCCTCGGACCAGCCCGTCCCGTCCGCCGCATCCGCAAAGGCCTTGCAGCGCCCGTCCGTTGCCAGCCCGCCCTGGCGGGTGAAGCCGGGGAAACCGAGCGAGGACGACATCACGGTGACGCCGCCGGCCAGCGCGAGCGAGCACTCGCCGCTGCGCAGCGACTGAGCCGCCAGGTGCATGGCGACCAGAGAGGAGGAGCAGGCCGTGTCGATGGTGACGGCCGGGCCCTCAAGGCCGAAGGTGTAGGAGATCCGGCCGGAGACGACGCTCGCGGCGAGACCGGTGCTGGCGTGACCCTCGATGTCCTCGCGGGAGTTCATCACCAGCGTGAGGTAGTCCTGGCCGCCCGTGCCGACGAAGACGCCGGTGCTGCTGCCGCGCAGCGTGGTCGGGTCGATGGCCGAACGCTCGATCGCCTCCCAGGAGGTCTCGAGCAGCAGGCGCTGCTGCGGGTCCATCGCCAGCGCCTCGCGCGGCGAGATCCCGAAGAAGCCCGCGTCGAACTCGCCGATCCCGTGCAGGAATCCGCCCTTGGCGGTGGCGCTGCGCCCGCGGGCGTCCGGCTCGCCGCCGAGCAGCATGTCCAGGTCCCAGCCGCGGTCGGTGGGGAAGTCCGCGATGCCCTCGCGGCCCTCGGAGACGAGGTCCCACAGGTCTTCCGGAGAGGCGATGCCGCCCGGCAGGCGGCAGGCCATGCCGACGATGACAACGGGGTCGTCCGAGAGGCCGGCCGCCACGACGGGCGCGGCGGCGTCGCCGTGCTCGTCCAGGAGCGCGGCGAGCAGGTGCTCCGCGAGGACGGTGGGGGTCGGGTAGTCGAAGACGAGGGTGGCCGGGAGCCGCAGGCCGGTGACGGCCGTCAGGCGGTTGCGCAGCTCCAGCGCGGTCAGCGAGTCGAGGCCCAGGTCGTGGAAGTCGCGCTCCGCGCCGATGGTCTGCGCGGAGGCGTGGCCGAGCACGCCGGCGGCCTCGGTGCGGACCAGGTCGACGAGGTGGCGCACGCGCTCGGCGTCGCGCAGCTCGTACAGCCTGGTCGCCAGCGCCGTCGCCGTCCCCGCGCCGCCCTCGGCGGTCGCGGCCAGGCGGCGCCCACCGCGGACCAGCCCCCGGAACATGGTGGGGGTCTCGCCCCGCATCGGGGCCGCGCCCGAGGTCGCGAGCCGGCCGAGCGGGACGAGGAAGGGCGCGTCGACGGTCATCGCCGTGTCGAGCAGGGCCAGGCCCTGGGCGACGGTGAGCGGCGGGACGCCGGAGGAGTTGATGCGGTGCATGTCCGCCTCGGAGAGCCTCCCGGTCATGCCGGTGGTCTGCGCCCAGGCGCCCCAGGCCAGCGACTGGCCGGCCAGACCGCGCGAACGGCGGTACTGGGCGAGAGCGTCCAGGAAGACGTTGCCCGCAGCGTAGTTGCCCTGACCGGCGCTGCCCATCACACCGGAGATGGAGGAGAACAGGACGAACGCGGAGAGGCCGAGGTGCTCGGTCAGCTCGTGCAGGTACCAGGCAGCGTCCACCTTCGGGCGCAGCACGGTAGAGAGCCGCTCGGGGGTGAGGGAGGTGACGACGCCGTCATCCAGCACACCGGCGGTGTGCACCACCGCACTGAGCGGGACGCCGGCGAGGGCGGCTGCCAGGGCCTCGCGGTCGGCGACGTCGCAGGCCGTCACGGTCGCCTCGGCGCCCAGAGCGGCCAGCTCGGCCACCAACTCGACGGCACCGGGGGCCTGGAGGCCACGGCGGCTCAGGAGGAGCAGGCTGCGGACGCCATGCTTCGCCACCAGGTGACGGGCCACCTCGCGGCCCAGGCCACCCGTACCGCCGGTGACCAGGACCGTCCCGGACGGATCCCAGCTCGTGACACCTGCGGACCTGCCCAGGCGGGCGAGTCGGCCGACCAGCACCGCGCCGTCGCGCACCACCACCTGCGGCTCACCCGCCGCCAGCACCTCGGCCAGCGGCAGCACCGCGTCGGAGTCCACGTCCACCAGCAGGAACCGGCCCGGGTTCTCCGACTGCGCCGAGCGCACCAAACCCCACACCGCAGCCCCGGCCAGATCCTCACCACAGACCGCACCCCGCGTCACGAACACCAGGCGCGAGCCCGCGAACCGCTCCTCCGCCAACCACTCCCGCACCAGGCCCAGCACCCGCGACGTCAACGCGTGCACCGACTCCACCACAGCACCGGAACCGGCCACCGGAACCACCACCACCGCCTCATCACCGCCGACCTCCGCCAGCGAGACGACGTCGGCAGCCAGGGTCAGGCTGCGCGGCACCTCGGCGGAAGCGCGAGAACCGACCGCCGGCACCCACTCCAGGCGCAGCAGCCCGTCCAGGGAGCCACCCATCGCAGTCGCGAGCGAGGCGGGTAGAGCCGACAGGGTGACGGACTCGGCGGAGAGCACCGGTGCGCCTTCGACGTCGACCACCGCGAGGGAGACCGTGTCCTCGCCGGTCTTCACCAGGCGGGCCCGGACCAGCGCGGCGCCGGCCGCATGCAGGGACACCCCGCTCCACGAGGACGGCATCGGCTCCAGCCCGGCGAGTCCTGCCGTCCCCAGCACCGAGGCCAGCAGCGCCGGGTGCAACCCGAACCGCCCGGCATCCCGCGCGGGGTCACCCGTCAACCCGGCCTCGACGAATACCTCGTCGGACCGACGCCACACCGACCGGACGCCCGGCAGACCCTCCGCGTCCACCACCACCGCACCACGCGGCGGCCACACCGAGGCGTCGAACTCCGCCACCCGCTCACCCGCCACCAACACACCCGACGCATGCTCGAGCCACGGACCGTCCACCACACCGGCAGCACGCGAGAAGAAGCCCACCGCACGCGCACCCGACGCGTCAGGAGCGCTCACCCAGATCTGGATCGCCACCGCGCCGTCCTCCGACAGCACCAGCGGCTCGGTGAGCGTGAACTCCTCCACGCGGTCGCAGCCGACCTGGTCACCGGCGCGGACGGCCAGCTCCAGGAAGCCGGTGGCCGGGAAGACCACCACGCCGTCCACGCTGTAATCCGCCAGCCACTGGTGCGCGTTGAGGGAGAGCCTGCCCGTGAGCAGCATGCCCTCGGACGTCGCCAGGGAGACCGTCGCACCGAGCAGCGGGTGGTCCGCTGGGGTCAGACCGGCGCCCGTCACGTCACCGACGTGGACGGCGGCGCGTGGCCAGTAGCGCTCGTGCTGGAAGGCGTAGGTGGGCAGGTCCACCCGGCGAGCGCCGGTGCCGGCGAACGGCTGCGACCAGTCGATCGCGACGCCGGCCACGTGCAGCCGGGCGAGGCCGGTGAACAGCGCGGCCTCCTCCGGTCGGCCCTTGCGCAGAGCGGGGGCGGCGACGGCGTCCTCGTCCCGGACCAAGGCGGTCAGGATGCCGTCGGGTCCCAACTCCAAGAACGCCGAGGCGCCTTCTGAGGTCAGCGCGGCGAGACCGTCGGCGAAGCGAACAGCCTCGCGGACGTGCCGCACCCAGTACTCGGGGGTGCACACCAGCTCCGGCACGGCCAACGCGCCCGTCACATTCGATACCAACGGGATCTTCGGCGCGTGGAAGGAGAGTTCGGCGAGCACGGCACGGAAGTCGTCCAACATCGCGTCCATCAACGGCGAGTGGAACGCGTGCGAGACCCGCAGGCGCGTCCACTTCCGACCCTCGAACCGCGCGCGGACCGCCTCCACCGCGTCCTCGGTTCCCGAGATCACCACGGACGACGGGCCGTTGACGGCCGCAAGGGAGACGAACTCGCCCAACAGCGGAAGGACTTCGTCCTCCGTCGCCTGGAGAGCGACCATCGCGCCACCGGCGGGCAACGCCTGCATCAGGCGACCACGCGCCGCCACCAGGGCACAAGCGTCCACCAGCGACAACACACCCGCCACATGCGCCGCCGCGACCTCACCGATCGAGTGACCCGCCACGAAGTCCGGCACCACGCCCCACGACTCGACGAGCCGGTAGAGCGCAACCTCCACCGCGAACAACCCCGCCTGCGCGAAGTCCGTCCGATTCAACAGCTCCTCGTCCGCACCCCACACCACCTCGCGCACGGGCACGGACACGTCCAACTCCGCACACACCGCGTCGAAGGCCTCCGCGAACACCGGGAAGCGCGCATACAACTCCCCTCCCATGCCCAGCCGTTGCGACCCCTGACCGGAGAACAGCACCGCGAGCGACCGCTCGACCGCCACCCCACGCGCCACCTCCACGCCGTCCAGCACCACCGCACGGTGCGCAAAGCCCGTCCGCGCCGCCAGCGAGAAACCCACATCCAGCGACGAGGCAGCAACAGCGGTCAGCCCGGCCAACTGCGCATCCAACGCCTCCCCGGACTTCCCCGACACCACCCACGGCACCACACCCGCCGTGCGCGACGGGGACTCGGCATCCTCGGCCTCCTCGGCCGGGGGTGCCTGCTCGATGATGGTGTGCGCGTTGGTCCCGCTGATGCCGAACGCCGAGACCGCCGCGCGGCGCGGGCGGCCCGTCTCCGGCCAGTCGACCATCTCGGTGACGAGCTTGACCTCACCGGCCGACCAGTCGACGTGCGTGGACGGCGCGTCCACGTGCAGCGTGCGCGGCAGCACACCATGCCGCATCGCCATCACCGTCTTTATGACGCCCGCAACACCCGCCGCAGCCTGCGTGTGACCGATGTTGGACTTCACCGACCCCAGCAGCAGCGGCCGGTCGTCCGTGCGCTCCTGCCCGTAGGTCGCGAGCAGCGCCTGGGCCTCGATCGGGTCGCCCAGCGGCGTCCCCGTCCCGTGCCCCTCGACCGCGTCCACCTCGGCAGCCGACAGACCCGCGCTCGCCAGCGCCTGGCGGATCACCCGCTGCTGGGACGGACCGTTCGGGGCCGTCAGACCGTTGGAGGCACCGTCCTGGTTGACCGCCGACCCCCGGACGACGGCCAGGATCTCGTGCCCGTTACGACGCGCGTCGCTCAGGCGCTCCAGAACCAGGACGCCCACGCCCTCCGACCAGCCCGTCCCGTCCGCCGCGTCCGCGAACGCCTTGCAGCGCCCGTCCGAGGCGAGTCCGCCCTGTCGGCTGAATCCGGAGAAAGCCATCGGCGTGGACAGCACGGTCACACCACCCGCCAGCGCCATCGAGCACTCGCCGGCGCGCAGCGAGTGAGCCGCTACGTGCAGAGCGACCAACGACGAGGAGCACGCGGTGTCCAGGGTGACCGCCGGGCCCTCCAGGCCCAGCGCGTACGAGACGCGCCCGGAGAGCACGCTCGCGGTGAGGCCGGTGGTCGCGTGACCCTCCATGTCCTCGTCCGAGCCCATCACCACGCCGACGTAGTCGACACCGGCCGTGCCGACGAAGACGCCGGTCCGGCTGCCGCGCAGCGCCACCGGGTCGATCCCGGCCCGCTCGAACGCCTCCCACGAGGTCTCCAGCAGCAGCCGCTGCTGCGGGTCCATCGCCAGTGCCTCGCGCGGCGAGATGCCGAAGAAGTCCGCGTCGAACGCGCTCGCGTCGACGAAGCCGCCCTCGATCGTCGCGCTGGAGCCGTCACCCTCTCCTGCCAGGGCATCGAGGTTCCACCCCCGGTCGGTCGGGAAGCCGGAGACTCCGTCCCGTCCTTCGGCGAGCAGCTGCCAGAACTCCTCCGGCGAGCGTACGCCGCCCGGCAGCCGGCAGGCCATGCCGACGATCGCGATCGGCTCCTGCTGGCCCGACTCGACTTCCAGCAGCCGTTGGCGAGTCTGGTGCAGGTCGGCCGTGACCCACTTGAGGTAGTCAACGAGCTTGCTGTCGTTCGACATGAGGTGGAGAACCTTCCTTTGGTGACGAGAGTCGGATCAGCGGTCGCTCAGACGGCCGAGCTCGTTGTCAATGAATGCGAAGACTTCGTCCGCGCTGGCGGATTCGATCCGCTCAGCCACACTGCTCGCCGCGCTGTCCGCGTCGGCGTCCCGCCACTTCTCCAGCAGGTGACGCAGCCGGACGGAGACGGCGGCCCGGGTCAGGTCGTCCGGCTCGCCGGCCGTCAACGCGGCGTCCAGACGGTCGAGTTCAGCCAGCAATGACCGCTCCCTGGTCGCGCCGGGCTCCTCCAGCAGCTCGGCGAGCAGGTGCTCGGCAAGCACGGTGGGGGTCGGGTAGTCGAAGACGAGCGTTGCCGGCAGCCGAAGCCCGGTGACAGCCGTCAGGCGGTTGCGCAGCTCCACCGCCGTCAGCGAGTCGACGCCCAGGTCGCGGAACTCCCGTGTCGCGTCCAGGGACTTGGCCGACGCGTGTCCCAACACGCCTGCGCCCTCGGTCCGTACGAGGTCCACGACGCAGCGCAGCCGCTCGCCCTCGCGCAGTCCGCGCACCCGGGCCGCGAGCGCCGCAGTCGTCCCCGCGCCGCCGCCCCCGGTCGCCGCCGCCCGTCGGGTGCCACGGACCAGGCCGCGCAGCAGCGCGGGCACCTCGCCCTGCATCCGCATGGCGCCGGAGGCCTTGCCGATCGGGACCAGGTAGGCCCGGTCGACGGTCATCGCGGCGTCGAGCAGGGCCAGGCCCTGTTCGACGGAGAGCGGCGGGACGCCGGAGGACCTGATGCGGTGCATGTCCGCCTCGGAGAGCTTCCCGGTCATGCCGCTGGTCTGCGCCCAGGCGCCCCAGGCCAGCGACTGGCCGGCCAGACCGCGCGAACGGCGGTACTGGGCAAGGCCGTCCAGGAAGACGTTGCCCGCAGCGTAGTTGCCCTGACCGGCGCTGCCCATCACACCGGAGATGGAGGAGAACAGGACGAACGCGGAGAGGCCGAGGTGCTCGGTCAGCTCGTGCAGGTACCAGGCAGCGTCCACCTTCGGGCGCAGCACGGTAGAGAGCCGCTCGGGGGTGAGGGAGGTGACGACGCCGTCATCCAGCACACCGGCGGTGTGCACCACCGCGCTCAACGGGACACCGGCGAGGGCAGCTGCCAGGGCCTCGCGGTCGGCGACGTCGCAGGCCGTCACGGTCGCCTCGGCACCCAGAGCGGCCAACTCGGCCACCAACTCGACGGCGCCGGGGGCCTGGAGGCCACGGCGACTGAGGAGAAGCAAGCTTCGGACGCCGTGCTCGGCCACCAGGTGACGGGCCACCTCGCGGCCCAGGCCACCCGTACCGCCGGTGACCAGGACCGTCCCGGACGGATCCCAGCTCGTGACACCTGCGGACCTGCCCAGGCGGGCCAGCCGGCCGACCCGGAGAACACCGTCGCGAACAGCGAACTGGGCCTCACCGGACAGAGCCGGAAGTGCGGCGGCGACGTCCTCGTCCTTCTCGATGTCGAGGAGGACGAACCGGCCCGGGTGCTCCGAGTTCGCCGAACGCACCAGACCCCAGGCAGCGGCCCCGGCCAGATCCTCGCCCGACACCGCGCCCCGCGTCACGAAGACCAGGCGCGAGCCCGCGAACCGCTCCTCCGCCAGCCACTCCCGCACCAGACCCAGGACCCGCGACGTGGTCGCGTGCACCGACTCCACCACAGCACCGGACCCGGTCAGCGGAACCAGCACCAGTGCCTGGTCGCCGCCGACCTCCGCCAGCGAAGCGATGTCGGCAGCGAGGGTCAGGCCGGCCGGCGCCTCGGCCGACGACCGGCTCCCGGTGACCGGGACCCACTCCAGCGTCAGCAACCCGTCCAGGCCGGCATCCACGGCAGGCGCGAGCGAGGCCGGCGGCGCCGACAGGGCAACGGACTCCGCCGACAGGACAAGCGCACCCTCGGTGTCGGCCACCGCCAGGGAGACCGTGCCCTCGCTGGTCCGCACGATGCGCAGCCGGACCGCCGTCGCCCCCGTCGCGTACAGCGACACCCCGGCCCAGCGCGACGGCAGCAGCAGCTCGTCGTCGTCCAACCCGGCGAACCCGACGGCCTGCACCGCAGCGTCCAGCAGGGCCGGATGCAACCCGAACGCCCCGGCATCGCCGATCTGCCCCGGGAGGGCGGCCTCGACGAACACCTCCTCGCCCCGCTGCCACACCGACCGCACCGTACGGAACGTGGGGCCGAACGCGCTCGGGTCGTAGAAGCCCTCGACGTCCACGGCGACGGCGTCCCGTGGCGGCCACACCGACGCGTCGAAGTCCGCCCCCTTCGCGTGTACCACCAGCGTGCCGGTGGCGTGCCGCGTCCATGGCTCCTCCGGGGCGACATCGGCGGCGCGTGCGTAGCAACTCACCGTACGAACACCGGAGTTGTCGGGTGCGCCGGTCCAGATCTGGACGGCCACGGCAGCGTCCTCGGACAGCACCAGCGGCTCGGTGAGCATGAGGTCCTCGACGCGGTCGCAGCCGACCTGGTCACCGGCGCGGACGGCCAGCTCCAGGAAGCCGGTGGCCGGGAAGACCACCACGCCGTTCACCGTGTAATCCGCCAGCCAGGGATGCGACTTGAGCGACAGCCGGCCGGTCAGCAGCGCGCTCGCGGAGTCGGCCAGCGGCACCGCCGCTCCCAGCAGCGGGTGCTCAGCCGAGGTCAGACCGGCGCCCGTCACGTCACCGTGGCGGGTGGCCGGCTCGGGCCAGTAGCGCTCGCGCTGGAAGGCGTAGGTGGGCAGGTCCACCCGGCGGGCGCCGGTGCCGGCGAAGACCTTCGCCCACTCCAGCCGGACGCCGGCCACGTGCAGCCGGGCGAGGCCGGTGAGCAGCGCGGCCTCCTCCGGTCGGCCCTTGCGCAGAGCGGGAGCGGCGACGGCGTCCTCGTCCTCGTCCTGGAGCAGCGCGGTCAGGATGCCGTCGGGTCCCAACTCCAGGAACGCCGAGGCGCCTTCAGCCGCGAGCGCATCGAGACCGTCGGCGAAGCGAACGGCCTCGCGGACGTGCCGCACCCAGTACTCGGGAGTGCACACCAGCTCCGGCGCGGCCAGCGCGCCCGTCACATTCGACACCAACGGGATCTTCGGTGCGTGGAAGGAGAGTTCAGCAAGCACGGCACGGAAATCGTCCAACATCGGTTCCATCAGCGGGGAATGGAAGGCATGCGAGACGCGCAGGCGCGTCCACTTCCGACCCTCGAACCGCGCGCGGACCGCCTCCACCGCGTCCTCACTGCCGGAGATCACCACGGACGACGGGCCGTTGACCGCCGCGATCGAGACCAACCCGCCCAACAACGGCAGGACTTCGCCCTCCGTCGCCTGCAACGCGACCATCGCGCCACCGGCGGGCAACGCCTGCATCAGGCGACCACGCGCCGCCACCAGCGCGCACGCGTCCGCCAGCGACAACACACCCACCACATGCGCCGCAGCGACCTCACCGATCGAGTGACCCGCCACGAAGTCCGGCACCACACCCCAGGATTCGACGAGCCGGTAGAGCGCCACCTCCACCGCGAACAACCCCGCCTGCGCGAAGTCCGTCCGATTCAGCAGCTCCTCATCCGCACCCCACACCACCTCGCGCACGGGCACGGACACGTCCAACTCCGCACACACCGCGTCGAAGGCCTCCGCAAACACCGGGAAGCGCGCATACAACTCCCCTCCCATACCCAGCCGCTGCGACCCCTGACCAGAAAACAGCACCGCGAGCGACCGCTCAACCGCCACCCCACGCGCCACCTCCACGCCGTCCAACACCACCGCCCGGTGCGCAAAGCCCGTCCGCGCCGCCAGCGAGAAACCCACATCCAGCGACGCCGGCCCGGCGAGCGCGGTGATGCGAGCCAGCTGGGCGTCCAACGCCTCCCCGGACTTCCCCGACACCACCCACGGCACCACCACACCCGGCTGCGGAACCACCGGCGCGTCCACGGCGACCGCCGGCGCCTGCTCCAGCACCACATGCGCGTTCGTCCCGCTCAGGCCGAAGGAAGAGACGCCAGCCCGCCAAGGCCGGTCCACGCCGGGCCAGGGGGTCGGTTCGGTCAGCAGGCCGATCGTGCCCTCGGACCAGTCGACGTGCGTGGACGGCGCGTCCACGTGCAGGGTGCGCGGCAGCACGCCGTGGCGCATCGCCAGCACCATCTTCATCACACCGGCGACACCCGCCGCAGCCTGCGTGTGGCCGATGTTGGACTTGATCGAGCCCAGCCAGAGCGGTCGGTCCGCCGAGCGGTCCTCGCCGTACGTCGCGAGCAGCGCCTGCGCCTCGATCGGGTCACCCAGCGGCGTCCCGGTGCCGTGGCCCTCGACCGCGTCCACCTCGGCGGCCGACAGGCCCGCGTTGGCGAGCGCCTGGCGGATCACCCGCTGCTGGGACGGACCGTTCGGAGCAGTCAGGCCATTGGAGGCGCCGTCCTGGTTGATCGCCGACCCACAAAGGACGGCCAGGATCTCGTGGCCGTTGCGGCGCGCGTCCGAGAGCCGCTCCAGCACGAGGACGCCGACGCCCTCGGACCAGCCCGTCCCGTCCGCCGCGTCCGCAAAAGCCTTGCAGCGCCCGTCCGTTGCCAGCCCACCCTGGCGCGTGAATCCGAGGAAAGCCATCGGCGTGGACAGCACCGTCACGCCGCCGGCCAGCGCGAGCGAACACTCGCCGCTGCGCAGCGACTGAGCCGCCAGGTGCATGGCAACCAGGGAGGAGGAGCAGGCCGTGTCGATGGTGACAGCCGGGCCCTCCAGGCCGAAGGCGTAGGAGACCCGACCCGAGATGACGCTGTTCGCCAGACCGGTGCTCGCGTGCCCCTCCACGTCCTCGCGGGAGTTCATCACCAGCGTGGCGTAGTCCTGGCCCGTCGTGCCGACGAAAACGCCGGTTCGACTCCCCCGCAGACTCCCGGCATCGACACCGGCCCGCTCGAACGCCTCCCACGAGGTCTCGAGCAGCAGGCGCTGCTGCGGGTCCATCGCCAGCGCCTCGCGCGGCGAGATCCCGAAGAAGCCCGCGTCGAACTCGCCCAGCCCGTGCAGGAATCCGCCCTGTCGGGCCGCGCTGGCGCTGCGGCCCTCCGGCCCACCGCCGAAGAGGGCCTCCAGGTCCCACCCCCGGTCGGTCGGGAAGTCGGACATGCCCTCGCGGCCCTCGGAGACGAGGTCCCACAGCCCCTCGGGCGTGTCGACCCCGCCGGGCATCCGGCAGGCCATGCCCACGATGACGATCGGGTCGTCGCTGTCCACGGTGGCAGCCGCGACGGGGGCGGCGGATTCGCCGTGCTCGTCCAGGAGTGCGGCGAGCAGGTGCTCGGCCAGGACGGTGGGGGTCGGGTAGTCGAAGACGAGGGTGGCCGGGAGTCGCAGGCCGGTGACGGCCGTCAGGCGGTTGCGCAGCTCCAGCGCGGTCAGCGAGTCGACGCCCAGGTCGCGGAACTCCCGTGTCGCGTCGACGGACTTGGCCGAGGCGTGGCCAAGCACGCCGGCGGCCTCGGTGCGGACCAGGTCGACGAGGTGGCGCACGCGCTCGGCGTCGCGCAGCTCGTACAGCCTGGTCGCCAGCGCCGCCGCCGTCCCCGCACCGCCGTCAGCGGTCGCCGCCAGTCGGCGGGAGGCCTTGAAGAGGGAACGGAACAGCGGGGGCACCTCGCCCGGCGCACCCTTGCTTCCCGTGGTCAGCCCCAGCGGGACGAGGAAGGACGCGTCGACGGTCATCGCCGTGTCGAGCAGGGCCAGGCCCTGGGCGACGGTCAGCGGCGGGACGCCAGAGGAGTTGATGCGGTGCATGTCCGCGTCCGACAGCGTGCCCGTCATGCCGGTGGTCTGCGCCCAGGCGCCCCAGGCCAGCGACTGGCCGGCCAGACCGCGCGAACGGCGGTACTGGGCAAGGCCGTCCAGGAAGACGTTGCCCGCAGCGTAGTTGCCCTGACCGGCGCTGCCCATCACACCGGAGATGGAGGAGAACAGGACGAACGCGGAGAGGTCAAGGTGCTCGGTCAGCTCGTGCAGGTACCAGGCAGCGTCCACCTTCGGGCGCAGCACGGTAGAGAGCCGCTCGGGGGTGAGGGAGGTGACGACGCCGTCATCCAGCACACCGGCGGTGTGCACCACCGCACTGAGCGGGACGCCGGCGAGGGCGGCTGCGAGCGCATCGCGGTCGGCGACGTCGCAGGCCGTCACGGTCGCCTCGGCGCCCAGGGCGGCCAGCTCGGCCACCAACTCGGCGGCGCCGGGGGCCTGGAGGCCACGGCGGCTCAGGAGGAGCAGGCTGCGGACGCCATGCTTCGCCACCAGGTGACGGGCCACCTCGCGGCCCAGGCCACCCGTACCGCCGGTGACCAGGACCGTCCCGGACGGATCCCAGCTCGTGACACCTGCGGACCTGCCCAGGCGGGCGAGTCGGCCGACCAGCACCGCGCCGTCGCGCACCAGCACCTGCGGCTCACCCGCCGCCAGCACCTCTGCCAACGGCAGCACCGCGTCGGAGTCCACGTCCACCAGCAGGAACCGGCCCGGGTTCTCCGACTGCGCCGAGCGCACCAAACCCCACACCGCAGCCCCGGCCAGATCCTCACCACAGACCGCACCCCGCGTCACGAACACCAGGCGCGAGCCCGCGAACCGCTCCTCCGCCAACCACTCCCGCACCAGGCCCAGCACCCGCGACGTCAACGCGTGCACCGACTCCACCACAGCACCGGAACCGGCCACCGGAACCACCACCACCGCCTCATCACCGCCGACCTCCGCCAGCGAGACGACGTCGGCAGCCAGGGTCAGGCTGCGCGGCGCCTCGGCCGAAGCGCGAGAACCGACCGCCGGCACCCACTCCAGGCGCAGCAGCGACCCCTGCTCGGTGACCGTCCGGGAGGCCGCAGGCGCCCCGAGGACGATCGACTCCACCGACAGCACCGGCGCGCTCTCGATGTCGACCACCGCGAGGGAGACCGTGTCCTCGCCGGTCTTCACCAGGCGGGCCCGGACCAGCGCGGCGCCGGCCGCGTGCAGGGACACCCCGCTCCACGACAGCGGCACCAACTCCGTTGCCAGTCCGGCGAGTCCGGCCGTCGCCAGCACCGAGGCCAGCAGCGCCGGGTGCAACCCGAACCGCCCGGCATCCCGCGCAGGGTCACCCGTCAACTCGGCTTCTACGAACACCTCGTCGGACCGACGCCACACCGAGCGGACGCCCGGCAGACCCTCCGCATCCACCACCACCGCACCACGCGGCGGCCACACCGAAGCATCGAACTCCGCCACCCGCTCACCCGCCACCAACACACCCGACGCATGCTCAAGCCACGGACCGTCCACCACACCGGCAGCACGCGAGAAGAAGCCCACCGCACGCGCACCCGACGCGTCAGGGCCGTCGATGCGCAGCTGGACCACCGCATCCCGGCCCTCGGCGAGCAGCAGTGGTGCGCACAGCCTCAGCGACTCCACCCGGTCGCAACCGACCTGGTCGGCGGCCCGGATCGCCTGCTCCAGGAAAGCCGTTGCCGGGAGGGCGACCTCGCCGTCCACCAGCTGCTCGGCCAACCACGGGTGGTCCCGCAGGGAGAGCCGGCCGGTGAACAGCACGCCCTCCGAGCCCGCGAGCGGGAGCACCGCGCCGAGCAGCGGGTGCGCGGAGGCGGTCAGTCCGAGCGCCGTCGCGTCACCGGCGTCGGGCGACAGCGCGGGCCAGTAGCGCTCGCGCTGGAAGGCGTAGGTGGGCAGGTCCACCCGACGGGCGCCGGTGCCGGCGAACACCTTCGCCCACTCCAGCCGGACGCCCGCCACGTGCAGCCGGGCCAGGCCGGTGAACAGCGCGGCCTCCTCCGGTCGGCCCTTGCGCAGAGCGGGAGCGGCGACGGCGTCCTCGTCCCGGACCAAGGCGGTCAGGATGCCGTCGGGTCCCAACTCCAAGAACGCCGAGGCGCCTTCTGAGGTCAGCGCGGCGAGACCGTCGGCGAAGCGAACAGCCTCGCGGACGTGCCGCACCCAGTACTCGGGGGTGCACACCAGCTCCGGCACGGCCAACGCGCCCGTCACGTTCGACACCAGCGGGATCTTCGGTGCGTGGAAGGAGAGTTCGGCGAGCACGGCACGGAAATCGTCCAACATCGCGTCCATCAGCGGGGAATGGAACGCGTGTGAAACCCGCAGGCGGGTGCTCTTGCGGTCCTCGAACCGCGCGCGGACCGCCTCCACCGCGTCCTCACTGCCGGAGATCACCACGGACGACGGGCCGTTGACCGCCGCAAGGGAGACGAACCCGCCCAACAACGGCAGGACTTCATCCTCCGTCGCCTGCAACGCGACCATCGCGCCACCGGCGGGCAACGCCTGCATCAGGCGACCACGCGCCGCCACCAGCGCGCACGCGTCCGCCAGCGACAACACACCCACCACATGCGCCGCAGCGACCTCACCGATCGAATGACCCGCCACGAAGTCCGGCACCACACCCCACGACTCGACGAGCCGGTAGAGCGCAACCTCCACCGCGAACAACCCCGCCTGCGCGAAGTCCGTCCGATTCAACAGCTCCTCGTCCGCACCCCACACCACCTCCCGCACGGGCACGTCCAACTCCGCACACACCGCGTCGAAGGCCTCCGCGAACACCGGGAAGCGCGCATACAACTCCCCTCCCATGCCCAGCCGCTGCGACCCCTGACCAGAAAACAGCACCGCGAGCGACCGCTCAACCGCCACCCCACGCGCCACCTCCACGCCGTCCAACACCACCGCCCGGTGCGCAAAGCCGGTCCGCGCCGCCAGCGAGAAACCCACATCCAGCGACGAGGCAGCAACAGTGGTCAGCCCGGCCAGCTGCGCGTCCAACGCCTCCCCGGACTTCCCCGACACCACCCACGGCACCACACCCGCCGACCCCACCACGGGCTCGTCCACGTCAACCGGCGCCGCTTGCTCGACGATCACGTGCGCGTTGGTCCCGCTGATCCCGAAGGACGACACGCCCGCGCGCCAAGGCCGGTCCACCACAGGCCAGTCGCCCGGTTCGGTGAGCAGTGCAACGCCACCGGTCGACCAGTCGACGTGCGTGGACGGCGTGTCCACGTGCAGCGTGCGCGGCAGCACACCGCGCTGCATCGCCATCACCATCTTGATGATGCCCGCAACACCCGCTGCCGCCTGCGTATGACCGATATTGGACTTCACCGACCCCAGCAGCAGCGGCCGGTCGTCCGTGCGCTCCTGCCCGTAGGTCGCGAGCAGCGCCTGGGCCTCGATCGGGTCGCCCAGCGGCGTCCCCGTCCCGTGCCCCTCGACCGCGTCCACGTCCGCCGCCGACAGACCCGCGCTCGCCAACGCCTGGCGGATCACCCGCTGTTGCGCCGGTCCGTTCGGCGCGGTGAAGCCGTTGCTCGCGCCGTCCTGGTTGACCGCGCTGCCGCGCACCACTGCCAGCACCCGGTGCCCGTTGCGCCGGGCGTCGGAGAGGCGCTCCAGCACCAGGAGGCCGACGCCCTCCGCCCAGCCGGTGCCGTCCGCCGCGTCCGCGAACGCCTTGCAGCGCCCGTCCGAGGCGAGCCCGCCCTGCCGGCTGAACTCCATCAGCGAGCCGGGCGTCGACATCACGTTCACTCCGCCGGCCAGCGCCAGCGAGCACTCGCCGTTGCGCAGGGCCTGGATCGCCCAGTGCAGGGCGACCAGCGAGGACGAGCACGCCGTGTCGACGGTCACCGCCGGGCCCTCCAGACCCAGTGTGTAGGAGAGCCGTCCGGAGGTGGCGCTGGCGGCGATACCGGTGCCGATGTCGCCGGTGGCGTCCGCCAGCGAGCGCACCAGCAGGTAGGCGTAGTCCTGGCCGTTGGTGCCGACGAAGACGCCGGTCCGGCTGGCTGCCGCGCAGCGCCACCGGATCGATCCCGGCCCGCTCGAAGGCCTCCCAGGAGGTCTCCAGCAGCAGCCGCTGCTGCGGGTCCATCGAGACGGCCTCGCGCGGCGAGATGCCGAAGAAGTCGGCGTCGAAGTCCGCGACGGTGTCCAGGAATCCGCCGCCCCGGCTGACGCTGGTGCCGCGCTCGTCGGTCCCGGCACCCCGGAGGGTGTAGAGGTCCCAGCCCCGGTCCGTCGGGTAGTCGGACATCGCGTCGGTGCCGGAGTCCACCAGGTCCCAGAGGTCCTCCGGAGAGCCGACGCCGCCCGGGTAGCGGCAGCTCATCGCGACGATGGCGATCGGTTCGGTGGCCGCGGCGACGAGTTTCCGGTTCTGCCGCCGCAGCCGCTCGGCCTCCTTCAGCGAGGACCGGAGCGCTTCGGCAACCTTGTCGTGGGGCATGGTCATGATCCGCTCTCCGTCAGTCCTGCGCGTCATCGTCGTTGCCCTGCTCGGAACCGCCCTGCTCGGAACCGCCTTGCAGAGCCGCCTGCACCAGGTCGTCGAGGTCCATCGCGTCGATCGACTCGTCGTACGTCTCGCTGCCGCTGTCAGCCGCCTCCGCACCTTCGGTGGCCGCCTGCGCGGCCAGCTTCAGCAGCGGTTCCAGCACGCCGATCCGGCGCAGCTCGGCGACGGAGACGGACGCGAGCAGGCTCTGCACCCGCGCCCGGTCCAGCTCCTCGTTCACCTCGCCGGCCGTGTCCGCCCCGCCGCCCGTGTCCGCCCCGCCGCCGGCTGCCGGCGCGAGCTGCCGCAGGATGTGCTCAGCCAGTTCGGCGGGCGTCGGGTGGTCGAAGACGAGCGTCGCGGACAGGCCCAACCCCGTGGCGGAGCAGAGCTGGTTGCGCAGCTCGACCGCGCCGAGCGAGTCGAACCCGAGGTCCCGGAACGCCTTGTCGGCGCCGACCACGTCCACACCGGCGTGGCCGAGCACCTCCGCCGCGCGGCTGCGGACCAGGGTGAGGACCGCCGCCCGGCGCCGGGTCTCGGAGAGCCCGGCCAGCTCGGCACGGAGCATGGATGCGGTCGCCGAGGCGCCCGCCGCCTGCGTCCCGCCGGTCAACCCCTCCGCCGCGCCGACGAGTTCGGCCAGCAGCCGGCTCGGACGCACGGAGGTGAAGGCGCGGACGAACTGGCCCGGCTCGACGTCGGCCACCACCGTGGTGGGGGCCGGGTCCATGACCGTGCGGCGCAGCGCCTGGACGGCCAGCTCGGGGTCCAGCGGTCGGACGCCGCTGCGCTGGGCGGCGCCTACGGCCCGGTCGTCGGCGGCCATTCCGCCGCCGTCCCAGGCACCCCAGGCGATCGAGGAGCCCACAAGGCCCTCTGCCCGGCGCCGCTCAGCGAGGGCGTCCAGCATGGCGTTGGCCGCCGCGTAGTTGCCCTGGCCGGGGTTGCCGACCGAGGCGGAGGCGGAGGAGAACAGTGCGAAGACCGCGAGGTCCAGGTCCCGGGTCAGTTCGTCGAGCAGCAGCGCGGATCCGACCTTCGAGCGGAACACCCGCTCGAAGCGCTCGGGGGTGAGGCTGTCGACGACACCGTCGTCCAGCACGCCGGCCGCGTGGACGACGGCCGTCAGCGGCGCCTCCTCGGGGACCGCGGCCAGCACGGCGGCCAGCGCGTCGCGGTCGGCGGCGTCGCAGGCCGCGACCGTGACGGTGGCGCCCAACTCCGTGAGTTCAGCGACCAGTTCGTCCGCTCCGGGGGTGTCAGCGCCGCGTCGGCCGAGCAGCACCAGGTGCCGGGCTCCGGCGCCGGCCAGGCCCCGGGCGACGTGGGCGCCGAGCGCGCCGACGCCTCCGGTGATCAGGACGGTGCCCTCCGGGTCCCAGGAGCGGGCCGGTGTCGCAGCGGCCGGCACCGGGCCGAGCCTGCGGCCGAAGAGGGCCGAGGGCCTGATCGCGACCTGGTCCTCGCCGTCCGGGTCCGCGAGGAAGCCGGTGAGGCGGGCGCCGGTACGCTCGTCCAGAACCTCGGGAAGGTCAATCAACCCACCCCAGCGCTGCGGGTACTCCAGCGCGGCGACCCGGCCAAGACCCCAGACGCCCGCCTGCAGCAGGCCGGTGACGGGCTCGGTGGGCGAGACCGCGACCGCACCGCGCGTCGCGCACCACAGGGGTGCCGCGATGCCGGCGTCGCCGAGCGCCTGGACGAGCGCGGCCGTGAGCGAGAGCCCGGCGGGCACGCTGCCGGTCAGCGACTCGTCGAGTGCGAGCAGCGACAGGATGCCCGCGAACTGGTCCTCGCTGCAGCCGAGTTCGCCCAGCCGCTTGGCGATGACCGCGCGGTCCGCCTGGTCCGTCGTCAGCTCCAGGCGGACGGTGTCCGGCCCCAGCAGCTCGACCAGGTCCGCGACCCACGCGGTCTGCCGACCGGCCGGGACCACGGCCAGCCACCGGCCGGAGAGCCGGGTGGCCCGTCCGGCACCGTTCAGCGGCCTCCAGCTGATCCGCTGACGCCAACCGTCCACCGTGGACTGCTCGTTGCGCCTGAGGCGCCAGTCGCGCAGGGCCGGGAGCACCTGGGACAGCGCGTCGCTGTCCACGTCCAGGGTGCCGGCCAGCGAGTCGAAGGACTCGTTCTGGACGGCCGCCCAGAAGGCGCTGTCCTCGGCGGACGCGGCGCCCTCGGTGGCCCCCTTGGCCGCCCCCGCCGCCCAGAACCGCTGGTGCTGGAAGGCATAGGTGGGCAGGTCCACCCGGCGGGCGCCGGTGCCGTCCAGGACGGCGGACCAGCGCGGGCTCAGGCCGTTGGCGTGCAGCCGGGCGAGTGCTGTCAGCAACGTCAGCTCCTCGCTGCGCCCGGCACGGACGGCCGGGACGGCGACCACGGTCCGGGACGGCTCGCCCTCGTGAGCGAGAGTCTCGTGGGCCGGCGTGTCGTGGGCCGGCGTGTCGTGGACCATCGCGGAGAGCACTCCGTCCGGTCCGAGCTCCAGGAAGCGGCTCACGCCGCGCGCGGCCAGGGTCCGCACACCGTCGCCGAAGCGGACGGTCTCGCGGACGTGCCGCACCCAGTACTCGGGCGTCGCCACCAGCTCCGGCGCGGCCACCGAGCCCGTCACGTTCGACACCAAGGGGACGCTCGGGGCGGCGTAGCCGATCCCCCGGGCGACCTGGGCGAAGTCATCGAGCATCGCGTTCATATGCACGGAGTGAAACGCATGGCTCACCCGCAAACGCCTAGTCTTGCGACCGTCCGCCTCGAAAGCCCTGGCCAGCCGCAGGACCGCCCGCTCGTCCCCGGCGATCACCACGGCCTGCGGGCCGTTGACCGCGGCGACCGAGACGCCGTCCTCCAGCCGGGCCAGCACCTCGTCCTCGGTCGCCTGCACGGCCACCATCGCCCCGCCGGCGGGCAGCGCGCCCATCAGCCGGGCCCGGGCCGCCACCAGGGTGCAGGCGTCCTCCAGCGTGAACACGCCGGCCGCGTGGGCCGCCGCGATCTCGCCGATCGAGTGGCCGGTCACGAAGTCCGGCCGCACGCCCCAGGACTCCACCAACCGGAACAACGCCACCTCGACCGCGAAGAGCGCGGGCTGGGTGTAGGCCGTGTCGTCCAGCAGGGCCGCCTCGGCGGAGCCGGGCCCTGCGAAGAGCAGCTCCCGCAGCGGGCGCGGCAGCAGCGCGTCGAAGCGCGCGAGCACCGCGTCCAGCGCCTCCGCGAAGGCGGGGAACCGGCCGTACAGCTCCCGGCCCATGCCCGCGCGCTGCGAGCCCTGGCCGGAGAACAGGAAGGCGGTCCGACCGCCGGAGCCCGCCCAGCCCTGGACGACCTGCGGCTCGAGGCGCCCGTCGGCCAGCGCCGTCAGGCCGTGCAGCAGCTCGGTCCGGTCGTTCGCCAGGACCGTCGCCCGGTGCTCGAAGACCGAACGGGTGGTGGCCAGCGAGTACCCGAGGTCGGCGACCGTCGGCTCCGGGTGGGCGGCCAGGTGGGCGAGCAGTCGCCCGGCCTGGGCGCGCAGGGCAGCCTCGGTGCGTCCGGACAACACGACCGGGACCAGCTCGGGCACCTGCGGAACCTGCACGTCCTCGGCGGCCGGGGCCTGTTCGAGGATCACGTGCGCGTTGGTCCCGCTCGCCCCGAAGGACGAGACGCCGGCCCGGCGCGGGTGGCCGGTCTGCGGCCAGGCGGTCTCCTCGGCGAGCAGCTCGACCGCGCCCGCCGACCAGTCGACGTGCGAGGACGGCTCGTCCAGGTGCAGCGTCCTCGGCAGCACGCCGTGCCGCATCGCCATGATCATCTTGACCACACCGGCGACGCCCGAGGCGGCCTGGGTGTGGCCGATGTTCGACTTGACCGCGCCGAGCAGCAGCGGCCGCTCGGTGCCCCGGTCGCGTCCGTAGGTGGTCAGCAGCGCCTGGGCCTCGATCGGGTCGCCGAGCGTGGTGCCGGTGCCGTGCGCCTCGACGGCGTCCACCTCGGCGGCCGACAGGCCCGCGTTGGCCAGCGCGCGCCGGATGACGCGCTGCTGGGACGGGCCGTTCGGCGCGGTGATGCCGTTGGAGGCGCCGTCCTGGTTGATCGCCGAGCCGCGCAGTACGGCGAGCACCTCGTGCCCGTTGCGGCGGGCGTCGGACAGGCGCTCGACGACGAGGACGCCGACACCCTCCGACCAGCCGGTGCCGTTCGCCGTGTCGGCAAAGCTTCGGCAGCGGCCATCGGCCGACAGGGCGCCCATCTCGCCGAATTCGATGAACCCGACCGGGGTGGACATCACCGTCACCCCACCGGCGAGCGCCATCGAGCACTCCCCGGCACGCAGCGCCTGGGCGGCCAGGTGCAGGGCCACCAGCGAGGAGGAGCAGGCCGTGTCGACGGTCACCGACGGGCCTTCGAGGCCGAGGGTGTAGGAGAGCCGGCCGGAGAGCAGGCTCGCCGACTGGGCGGTCTCCACATGGCCGATCTGGCCGATCTGGGGACGGTAGTCGCCGCTGCCACCGCCGACGAAGACGCCGGTGTCGCCGCCGCGCAGAGCGGCCGGGTCGACGCCGGCGCGCTCCAGCGCCTCCCAGGCGGTCTCCAGCAGGACACGCTGCTGCGGGTCGATGACCAGCGCCTCGCGCGGGGAGACCCCGAAGAAGTCGGCGTCGAAGTCGGCGGCGTCGAACAGGAATCCGCCGTTCTGGGTGAAGCTGCGGCCCCGGCCGTCCTGGTCGCCCCGGGCGAGCCGGTCCAGGTCCCAGCCGCGGTCGGTGGGGAATGTGCCGATGGCGTCCACCTCACCACGCAGCAGGTCCCACAGGTCCTCGGGCGAGCGCACGCCACCGGGGTAGCGGCAGCTCATGCCGACGATCACGATCGGATCGTCGGACACCCCCGCGCCGGGGCCCGCGGTCCTCAGCACGCTGTCGGAGGTGTCGCCGAACAGCTCGCTGCCCAGGTGGGCGGCGAGCGCCGCCGGTGTCGGGTAGTCGAAGACCAGCGTGGCGGGCAGCCTCAACCCCGTGGCGGCGCTGAGCTGGTTGCGCAGGTCGACCGCGGTCAGCGAGTCGAAGCCGAGGTCCTTGAAGGCGTGGCCGGAGGGGACGGACTCGGTGTCGCCGTACCCGAGCACGGCCGCCACCTCGGTGCGCACCACGGTCAGCAGAGCCTCCCCGCGCTCCGCCTCGGGACGGGCCAGCAGCCCGTCGCGCAGCGCGGAGGCGGTCGACAGTCCCCCGCCCTGCTCGCCGGCCGGCCCGGTGGCCGTGGCCGCCAAGGCCGCTCGGGCCTCGGGGAGTTCGGCGAAGAACGAGTTCGGGCGGGCCTGCGTGAAAGCCGGTGCGAACCGGTCCCACGCCACGTCGACCACGGTGACCGCGGCCGTGTCGTCGGCCGCCGGGTGGCGCAGCGCCGACAGAGCGCGCCCTGGGTCCATCGTCGGCAGTCCGTTGAGCCGCAGGTGCTGGGCCAGCGAATCCGGGGTGGTGTCGCTCCAGGCGCCCCAGGCCACCGCCAGCGCCTGGGCGCCGGTGGCCCGGCGTCGCTGGGCGACGGCCTCCAGGTAGGCGCTCGCCGCCGCTCCGGCCTCCTGGCCGCGCACGCCCCAGGTGCCGGAGATCGACGCGAACAGCACGAACGCGTCCAACTCCCGCTCGCCGAGCGCGGCTTCCAGGTTCTCCAGGCCCGCCCGGAGCAGCGCGAGGTACGCGTCCGCTCCCTGATCCTCGGCGGGCCGCACCGGGTGGCCGGTGTGCACCACGGCGCTGACCTGGAACATGTCGAGGAGCGCCGCAAGAGTCGGACGATCCGTCAGATCATGGACGGAAACCGTGAGTTCGACGCCGAGCTCGGCAAGCTCGGCGTGCAGCGCGAGCGCCTCGGAGCTGTCCGGCGCACCCGCGCCCATCAGCAGCACGTGTCCGACGCCCTGCCGGGCCAGCCAGCGGGCGACGGGGGCGCCGAAGCCGGTCGCCTCGCCGACCACCAGCACGGTTCCGGTCGGGTTCCAGCCGGAGCCGGACGGGTCGGTCGTGGCCCGCACCAACCGCCGGGCGAAGACGCCCGAGGGCCGCAGCGCGACCTGGTCCTCGCCGTCGACGGCCGTCAGCACGCCGCGCAGTCGAGCCGCCGAGCGCTCGTCGAGCACCTCGGCCACGTCCAGCAGCCCGCCCCAGCGCTGGGGTTGCTCCAGCGCGGTCACTCGGCCCAGCCCCCAGACGGCGGCCTGGGCCGTGCCCGCCGGTGCCTCGGAGCGGCCGACCGATACCGCGCCTCGCGTGACGCACCACAGCGGCGCGTCCACGCCGGCCTCGGCGAGCGCGGCCACCACAGCGTCCGGCCAGGCCAGGCCGGTGGGCGGCAGCTGCTCGTCGCACGCGGCGGCGAGCAGCGAGACGACTCCGGTGAAGGAGCCGCTGTGCTCCCGCAGGCGCTCGACGAGTGCGTCGTGCTCAGCGGCGCCGACCTCCACGCGGACGGCGTCGGCGCCGAGCGCGTCCAGCAGCGCGGCCGTCCACGCGTCCTCGGCCGCTCCGGCCACTCCGGCCGGGAGGAGGACGAGCCAACTGCCGCGCAGGGCAGCGGCGGTGGCTGCCGCCAGCGGCTTCCAGCTCACCCGGTAGCGCCAACTGTCGACGGCCGAGCGCTCGTTGCGCTCGCGGCGCCAGGCCGACAGGGCCGGGAGCAGCGTCGACAGCGAACTGTCGTCCAGGTGCAGGGAGGAGGAGAGGGCAGCGAAGTCCTCGCGCTCCACGGCGGACCAGAACGCGGCGTCCGCCGGGTCGACCGCGCCGCGCGCCGCACTCGCGGGTGCGCTCTCCGGCCAGAACAGCTCGCGCTGGAACGGATAGGTGGGCAGGTCCACCCGGCGGGCACCGGTGCCCTCGAAGACCCGCGCCCACTCCAGCCGGACGCCCGCCACGTGCAGCCGGGCCAGCCCGGTCAGCAGCGCGGCCTCCTCCGGCCGACCCTTGCGCAGGGCGGGCGCCGCGACGGCGGACTCGTCCTGGACCAGTGCGGTCAGAGTGCCGTCGGGGCCCAACTCCAGGAAGGCCGAGGCGCCTTCAGCCGCGAGCGCATCGAGACCGTCCGCGAAACGGACCGCCTCCCGCACATGACGCACCCAGTACTCCGGCGTGCACACCGACTCCGCCGACGCCACCGCACCCGTCACGTTCGACACCAACGGGATCCGCGGCACCTCGAACGACAGACCCGCCACCACCGCACGGAACTCGTCCACCATCGGATCCATCAACGGCGAGTGGAACGCGTGCGACACCCGCAGCCGCGTCGTCTTGCGGTCCGCAAAGTGCGCGCGCACCGCCTCCACCGCGTCCTCGGCACCCGAGATCACCACCGACGACGGCCCGTTCACCGCCGCGATCGACACGAACTCGCCCAGCAACGGCAGGACTTCCCCCTCCGTCGCCTGCAACGCCACCATCGCACCACCAGCGGGCAGCGCCTGCATCAACCGGCCACGCGCCGCCACCAACGCACACGCATCCACCAACGAGAGAACTCCGGCCACATGCGCCGCCGCGACCTCGCCGATCGAGTGGCCGGCCACGAAGTCCGGTACCACGCCCCAGGATTCAACCAACCGGAAGAGTGCCACCTCCACCGCGAACAACCCCGCCTGCGCGAAGTCCGTCCGGTTCAGCAGCTCCTCGTCCACGCCCCACACCACGTCACGGACCGGCCGATCGAGCTGTCCGTCGAGCCTCGCGCACACCGCGTCGAAGGCCTCCGCAAACACCGCGAACCGCCCGTACAACTCCCGTCCCATGCCCAGGCGCTGCGATCCCTGCCCGGAGAAGAGCAGCGCGAGCGAGCGCTCGATCGCCACTGCGCGAGCGACCTCGGCGCCGTCCAGCAGCACCGCCCGGTGCGCGAAGCCCGCCCGGCCGGCGGCCAGCGAGTAACCGATGTCCAGCGGCGAAGCAGCAACCGGGGCGATACGGCCCAGCTGCGCGTCCAGCGCCGCCTCGGACTTGCCCGACAGCACCCACGGCACCACCACGCCCGGCCGAACAACAGGCTCGTCGGCGACGTCCACGGGCGCCTGCTCAACGATCACGTGCGCGTTGGTCCCGCTGACGCCGAAGGCGGAGACGCCCGCCCGGCGCGGCTGCCCGGTCTCGGGCCAGCTCTGCTGCTCGCGCACCAGCGCGACGGCGTCGTCCGACCAGTCGACGTGCGAGGACGGCTCGTCCACGTGCAGCGTGCGCGGCAGCACGCCGTGGCGCATCGCCAGCACCATCTTGATCACGCCTGCCACACCCGCCGCGGCCTGGGTGTGCCCCAGGTTCGACTTGACCGCGCCGAGCAGCAGTGGCCGCTCGCGCTCGCCGCCGTAGGCCGCGATCAACGCGCGGGCCTCGATCGGGTCGCCGAGCGAGGTGCCCGTGCCGTGCGCCTCGACGGCGTCGACCTGCGCGGGGGTGAGCCCGGCGTCGGCCAGCGCCTGCCGGATCACCCGCTGCTGGGCTCGCCCGTTGGGGGCGGTCAGGCCGTTGGAGGCGCCATCCTGGTTGACGGCCGCGCCGCGCACCACCGCCAGCACCTGGTGGCCGTTGCGCCGGGCGTCCGACAGCCGCTCCAGCACGAGGACGCCCGCGCCCTCGGACCACGCGGTGCCGTCGGCCGAGTCGGCGAACGCCTTGCACCGGCCGTCGGGGGCCAGTCCGCCCTGGGCCGTGAACTCGACGAACGCGTCGGGGCTCGACATCACCGACACGCCGCCGGCCAGCACCAGCGAGCACTCGCCGCTGCGCAGTGCACGGGCGGCCAGCTGGAGGGCCACCAGCGAGGACGAGCAGGCGGTGTCGACGGTGACCGCCGGGCCCTCCAGGCCCAACGTGTAGGAGAGCCGCCCGGACATCACGCTGGCCGTGTTGCCGGTGGCCACATGGCCCTGCACCTCGGAGATCCCGCGGCGCAGCACTGTCGTGTAGTCCTGCCCGTTGGTGCCGATGAACACCCCGGTTGCCGTGCCACGCAACGAGTCCGGCGCGATGCCCGCTCGCTCCAACGCCTCCCAGGAGGTCTCGAGCAGCAGGCGCTGCTGCGGGTCCATCGCCAGCGCCTCACGCGGTGAGATCCCGAAGAAGTGGGCGTCGAACTGGCCGACGCCGTCCAGGAATCCGCCGGACAGCGTGGCCGAGCCGCCCCGGCCCAGGCTCTCCAGGTCCCAGCCACGGTCGGCCGGGAACGGGACGACGGCGTCCTCGCCACGCGCCAGCAGCTGCCAGAGGTCCTCCGGGGACTCGATCCCGCCGGGGAACCGGCAGCCCATCCCGACGATCGCCACCGGGTCGTCGTCCACCGCGCGTACATCCGCCGCCGGGGTGTCCAACTCGGGGAGCGCGCCAAGCAGTTCGGCGAGCAGGAACTCGGCCAGGAGCACCGGGTTCGGGTAGTCGTAGACCAGCGTGGAGGGCAGCCGCAGGCCGGTGGTGGCCGCCAGCGCGTTGCGCAGCTCGACGATGGTGAGTGAGTCGAAGCCGAGGTCGCTGAAGGCCTGGTCAGGCCCGATGCTCTCGGCGTCCTCGTGGCCCAGGACGGCGGCCACCAGGGTGCGCAGCACGTCCAGCACGAACCGGCCGCGCGCGGACTGCGGCAGAGCGGCCAACTTGGCCCGCAGCTCGGAGTCCTGGCCGCCGCCCAGCTCAGCGGCGGCCGCCGGGGCGGCCCGACGGACCTCCGGCAGGTCGCCGACCAGGGGGTTGGGTCGCAGCGCGGTGAAGACCGCGGCGAACCGCTCCCAGTCGATGTCCGCCACGACCAGCGCGGTGTCCTCGTGCTCGAGGGCGTACTGCAGGGCGGCGAGGGCGAGTTGCGGGGCCATCGGGGCGAACCCGCCCCGGCGGACGCGCTGTTCCACGCCCGCGCCGTCGACGGCCATACCAGCCTCCGCCCACGGGCCCCAGGCGATCGAGGTCGCGGGCAGCCCGTCCGCCCGGCGCTGCTCCGCGAAGGCGTCCAGGAAGGCGTTGGCAGCAGCGTAGTTGGCCTGTCCGGCGGCGCCCAGAGCGCCGGCGGTGGAGGCGAAGAGCACGAACGCGGTGAGCGGGAGGTCGCGGGTCAGCTCGTGCAGGTGGCGGGTGGCGGTGACCTTGGGCCGCAGGACGGCTGCGAGGCGCTCCAGGGTCAGGCTGTCGAGCACGCCGTCCTCGACGATGCCGGCGGTGTGGAAGACGGCGGTCAGCGGCAGCTGCGCCGGGACGGCCGCCAGCACCTCGGCGAGGGCGTCGCGGTCAGCGGTGTCGCAGGCGGCCAGGGTCACCCGGACGCCGAGCGCCTCCAGTTCGCCGCGCAGCTCGTCCGCCCCGGGGGCGTCGGCGCCGCGACGGCTGACCAGCAGCAGGTGCTCGGCACCGCGCCCGGCCAGCCAGCGGGCAACCCGCCCACCCACGCCGCCGGTGCCACCGGTGACCAGCACGGTCCCGGTGGGGGCGAACTCGCGCGCTGCGGTGCGCTCGCCGACCGGGTGGTGGACGAGTCGGCGGCCGAAGGTCCCGGAGGGCCGAACCGCCACCTGGTCCTCGCCGTCCGTCCCGGCGAGCACGCCCGCCAGGCGCCGGACGGCGGTGGCGTCCAGGACGGTCGGCAGGTCGACCAACCCGCCCCAGCGCTCGGGCTGTTCGAGGGCGAAGGCCCGTCCCAGACCCCAAACAGCGCTCTGGGCAGGGTCGGTGAGCTGATCGGAGCGGCCGACCGAGACGGCGCCGCGGGTCAGGCACCAGAGCGGTGCGGTGACGCCGGCGTCACCGAGGGCCTGCACCGCAGTGAGGGTGTCGACCAGGTCGGCTCCAGGCAGCGCCAGCACACCGGTGAACCCGGCGGCGTCCAAGGTCAGTTCGCGCAACCGCGCGGCCAGCGCCGCTCGGTCCGCGCCGGCGGTGTCCAGGCGGACGGTCTCGACGGCCAGGCCCTCCAACAGCGCGGTGGTCCACTGCTCCTCGGGGCCCTCGGCCGGGACGAGCGCCAGCCAACTGCCCGACAGCGCGGCAGGGCTGGCGGTGAGCGGCTTCCACTCGGCGCGGTAGCGCCAGCCGTCCACCGCGGACTGCTCGCGGCGCTTACGGCGCCAGGTGGAGAGCGCGGGCACCATCGCCGTCAGGGTCTCGGCGTCCAGCTCCAGGCTCGAGCCGAGCGAGGAGAGGTCGGCGCGCTCGACGGCCGACCAGAACGCGGCGTCCGCCGGGTCCTCGGCGCCGGCTGCGTGCCCAGTCGTGGCGTATCCGGCCGTGGCGCCGGCCTCCGGCCAGAAGCGGCGGCGCTGGAACGGGTAGGTCGGCAGCTCGACGAGCCGGGCGCCGGCGCCGGCGAACACCGCCTCCCAGTCCACCGGCACGCCGTGCGCGTGCAGCCAGCCGAGCGCGCTGTGCAGCACGGGGACCTCGGCCCGTCCGCGCCGCAGCGCCGGGACGCCGGTCAGGCTCGCGTCGTCGCCCAGGGTCTCGCGCGCCGCGCCGGACAGCACGCCGTCCGGGCCCAGTTCCAGGAAGCTGGTGGTGCCCTGGTCGGCGAGCAGGCGCACGGCGTCGGCGAACCGCACCGTGCCGCGCACCTGGTCGACCCAGTACTCGGCCGAGCCGAGCTGCTCGGTGGTGGCGAGCGTGCCGGTCACCGTGGAGATCAGCGGGATGACCGGGGCCCGGTAGCTCAGGCCCCGCGCGACCTGCGCGAAGGCGTCCAGCATGGCGTCCATCCGCGGCGAGTGGAAGGCGTGCGAGACCCGCAGCAGCTTGGCCTTGCGGCCCTGCTCCTCGAAGCGGGCGGCCAGCTCGAGCACGGCCTCCTCGTCGCCCGAAACGACCAGTGAGGTCGGCGAGTTGATCGCGGCGACGGAGAGCGTGTCGCCGAGCAGCGGCAGCACCTCCTGCTCGGTCGCGCGCAGCGAGACCATCGCTCCCCCGGCGGGCAGCGCGGCCATCAGCCGGCCGCGGGCCGCGACCAGGGTGCAGGCGTCGGCCAGCGAGAGCACGCCCGCCACATGGGCGGCGGCCAGTTCGCCGATCGAATGGCCGGCCACCGCGTCCGGTCGCACGCCCCAGGACTCGACGAGGCGGAAGAGCGCGACCTCAAGGGCGAACAGGGCGGGCTGGGTGTAGGCGGTGTCGTCCAGCAGGGCGGCCTGCGCCGTGCCCTCCTCGGCGAACATCACCTCCCGCACACTGTGGTCGAGTTCGAGGTCGAAGCGGGCCAGCACGGCATCCAGCGCCTCGGCGAACACCGGGTGCTGCTCGTAGAGTTCGCGACCCATCGCCGGGCGCTGGCTGCCCTGGCCGGTGAAGAGGAAGGCAGTTCGCCCACGCATCGGACGGCCGGTGACCAGCACACCGCTCGGCAACCCGTCGCGCAGCGCGGTGAGCGCTCGCAGCAGCTCGTCGCGCTCGGCGGTCACCACGGCCGCGCGGTGCTCCAGGCCCGAGCGGGTGGTGGCGAGCGAGCGGGCGAGGTCGGCGATCGGCAGCTCGGGACGGTCGGCGAGGAAGGTCAGCAGGCTCTCGGCCTGGGCGCGCAGCGCGCCCTCGGTGCGGCCGGAGAGCACAACGGGCAGCGCGACGGGGACGATGCCGGGCTCGGCCGGAGCCGGCTCCGACTGGGCCGCGGCCGGGGCCTGTTCGAGGATGGTGTGGGCGTTGGTGCCGCTCAGGCCGAAGGAGGAGACGCCCGCGCGGCGCGGTCGCCCGGTCTGCGGCCAGTCGATCCGCTCGGTCAGCAGGTCGATCGCGCCGGCCGTCCAGTCCACGTGCGAGGACGGCTCGTCCACGTGCAGGGTCTGCGGCAGCACGCCGTGCCGCATCGCCATCACCATCTTGATGACGCTGGCGACGCCGGAGGCCATCTGGGTGTGGCCGATGTTGGACTTGACCGAGCCCAGCAGCAGCGGACGGCCCTGCGAGCGGTCCTGCCCATAGGTCGCCAGCAGCGCCTGGGCCTCGATCGGGTCGCCCAGCCTGGTTCCGGTGCCGTGGCCCTCCACCGCGTCGACCTCGGCGGCGGCCAGACCCGCGTTGGCGAGCGCCTGGCGGATCACCCGCTGCTGCGAGGGGCCGTTGGGCGCGGTCAGCCCGTTGGAGGCGCCGTCCTGGTTGACCGCGCTGCCGCGCACCACGGCCAGCACCGGGTGCCCGTTGCGCAACGCGTCGGAGAGCCGCTCCACCAGCACCAGGCCGACGCCCTCGGCCAGGCTCATGCCGTCGGCCGCCTCGGCGTACGCCTTGCAGCGCCCGTCGACGGCCATCGCGCGCTGCCGGCTGAAGCCGACGAAGGCGTTGGGTGTGGCCATCACGCTGACTCCGCCGGCCAGGGCCAGCGAACTCTCGCCGTTGCGCAGCGACTGGCAGGCCAGGTGCAGCGCGACCAGCGAGGAGGAGCAGGCGGTGTCCAGCGTGACGGCCGGGCCCTCGAAACCGAAGGTGTAGGAGAGTCGACCGGAGAGCACGCTGGAGATGGTGCCGGTGATCAGGTGGCCCTCGGCGCCGTCCTGGCCGGCTCCGCCCGAGGTGTAGTCCTGGTAGCTGGCGCCGATGAAGGCGCCGGTCCGGCTGCCGCGCAGGGTGGCGGGGTCGATCCCGGCGCGCTCCATCGCCTCCCAGGAGGTCTCGAGCAGCATCCGCTGCTGCGGGTCCATCGAGAGCGCCTCGCGCGGCGATATGCCGAAGAAGGCGGCGTCGAAGTCGGCGGCGCCGTGCAGGAATCCGCCGCGGGTGGAGTAGGTGCGGCCCGGGCGGTCCGGGTCCGGGTCGTAGAGGCCCTCGGCGTCCCAGCCGCGGTCGAGTGGGAAGTCGGAGATGGCATCGCCGCCGGCCGCGACCAGCCGCCAGAGGGCGTCGGGCGAGTCCACTCCGCCCGGGTAGCGGCAGCTCATCGCGATGATGGCGATCGGGTCGTCGTCCACGGCGGAGCCGGCCGGGGAGCTGACGGACGGGCCGCTCTCCTGCGGCGCGCCGCCGACCTGGCCGCGCAGGAAGCGGACCAGCGCGAGCGGGTTGGGGTAGTCGAAGACCATCGTGCTGGGCAGGCTCAGCCCGGTCACGGTGGAGAGCCGGTTGCGCAGGTCCACGGCGGTCAGCGAGTCGAAACCGACGTCACGGAAGGCCCGTTGCTCGGAGAGCGTCTCGGGCGAGGCGTGGCCCAGCACGATGGCCGCCTCCGCGCGGACCAGGTCCAGCAGCACCCGGTCCTGCTCGACGATCGGGAGTTTGGCCAGCCGGGTGACGAACTCACCGTCGGAGGAGGGCCGTTCGGCCGCCGCTTCGAGCTGCCGCACCTCGGGGACCTGCTCGAAGAGCGCGGTGGGCCGTCCGGAGGTGAAGACCGGGTGGTAGCGGTCCCACTCGATGTCGGCGATCGACAGCACCTGCTCGTCGCTGTCCAGCGCCTGGCGCAACCCAGCCAGCGCCAGCTGCGGTTGCATGAAGAGCAGGCCGCTGCGGCGGATCGCCGACGGGTCGACCCGGCCGAGCTTCAGGTCGTCCGACCAGATGCCCCAGGAGACCGAGAGCGCGTGCGCACCGCGCGAACGGCGGTGCTCGGCCAGCGCGTTGAGGTAGGCGTTGGCGGCCACGTAGGCGGCGTGCCGGCCGCTGCCCCAGAGCCCGGCGGTGGAGGAGTACAGGACGAAGGCGTCCACCTCCTCGTCGTCGAGCAGTTCGTCCAGAATCTGTGCACCGGCGACCTTCGCGTGCACGACCTTGGCGAAGCCCTCGGGGCTGCTCTCCTCGATCGGGGCGAGTTCGATGACGGCGGCGGTGTGCGCGACGCCGCGCACCGGGTGCCCCTCGGCCCGCAGGCGGTCCAACAGGGCCGCGACGGCCTCGCGGTCGGTGATGTCGCAGGCCACGGCAGTTGCCCGGCAGCCGAGTTCGGCGAGCTCGGCGATCAGCTCGCCGATCCCGGGGGCGTCCGCGCCCCGACGGCTGGTGAGCACGATGTGCTCAGCGCCCTGCTCGGCCAGCCAGCGGGCCAGGTGCGGCGCGAGGGTGCCGGTGCCGCCGGTCACCAGGGTACTGCCGCGCGGCATCCAACTACCCCTGGTGGCCGGGGCCTTGGGGGCGCGAACGACGCGGCGGGCGAGCACGCCGGAGGGGCGGATCGCGAGCTGGTCCTCGCCGCTGGTGCCCGCCAGCACGGCGGCCAGGCGCTCGGCGCCGCGCCGGTCCAGGATCTCGGGCAGGTCCACCAGACCGCCCCAGCGCTGCGGGTGTTCCAGCGCCGCCGTCCAGCCCAGGCCGTGGATCTGCGCCTGCACGGGACGGGTGAGCCGGTCGGCGCGGCCGGTGGAGACCGCGCCGCGGGTCAGGCACCACAGCGGCGCCTCGACACCCGCGCCACCGAGCGCCTGGATCAGCGCGAGGGTCAGCGCCAGGCCGCCGGAGAGCGCCGGGTGCAGCGCACTGGGCGCCTCGTCGGCGGCCAACAGCGAGAGGACGCCGGCGAGTTCACCGATGCCGTCCAACTCGGCGAGGCGGACTGACAGCGTCGTGCGGTCGGCGCAGGCATCGTCCAGCACCAGCTCGCGGACGTCGGCGCCGTGCGCGGTCAGGGTGTGGGTGATGTCAGCGTGCTCGCCCGCGTGCCGCTCGTCCGTGACGAGCAGCCAGCTGCCGGTCAGGGCGGCCGGGGCCTGGGCACCGAGCGGCGTCCAGGTGGCCCGGTAGCGCCAGGAGTCGACGGTGGAGCGGTCGCGCCGTCGACGTCGCCAGTCGGAGAGGGCCGGCAGCACGGGGGCCAGCGAGGAGCCGTCGAGCCGCAGGTCGGCGGCCAGGGTGGCAAGGTCCTCGCGCTCGACGGCGGTCCAGAACTCCTGGTCCGCGGGGTCGGTGCCGCCGTCCTTGGGCCGCTCGGGGATCGCCCAGAGGTGCTCGCGCTGGAAGGCGTAGCCGGGCAGGTCCACCCGGCGCGCGCCGGTGCCGGCGAAGACCGGCGTCCAGTCGGTCCGCACGCCCTGCACGAAGGCCTCGGCGAGCGAGGCCAGAAAACGCTCGGTGCCGCCGATGTCACGCCGCAGCGTGCCGACCACCGCGGCCCGATGGCCGCTCTCCTCGACCGTCGCGCGCACCGTCATGGTCAGCACCGGGTGCGGGCTGACCTCGACGAACACCCGGTGCTCCTGGGCGAGCAGTTCGCGCATGGTGGGGTCGAACTGCACGGTCTGGCGCAGGTTCCGGTACCAGTACGCGGCGTCCAGCCCTGTGGTGTCCAGCAGTTGGCCGGTCACCGTCGAGTAGAACGGCACCTCGGCGGCGCGCGGACGAACCGGGGCGAGCACCGTGAGCAACTCGTCCTCCAGCAGCTCCACCTGCGCGGAGTGCGAGGCGTAGTCCACCGGAATCCGCCGGGCGCGGACGTCCTGGGCGGCGAGGTCCTCGATGAAGGCGTCCAGCAGCTTGGGCGCACCCGCGACCACCACGGTCTGCGGGCCGTTGACGGCTGCGATCGAGATCTCCCCGCCCAGCGTCGCGAGGCGCTCCTCGGTCTCGGCGGCCGACAGCGGCACCGAGACCATGCCGCCGGAGCCGGCCAGCACCCGGCCGATCGCCTGGCTGCGCAGCGCCACCACCCGGGCGGCGTCCTGGAGCGTGAGGGCGCCGGCCACCGCGGCCGCGGCGATCTCGCCCTGCGAGTGGCCGAGCACGGCGTCCGGGCGGATGCCGTGCGACTGCCACAGCCGCGCCAGCGAGACCATCACCGCGAAGGTGGCGGGCTGGACGACGTCGACGCGCTCCAGCGTGGGCGCGCCCTCGACCTGGCGCAGCACGTCGGTCAGCGACCAGTCGACGTGCGGCGACAGAGCGGCGGCACACTCCTCGATGGACGAGGCGAAGACCGCCGACTCGTCCAGCAGGCGGGCTCCCATGCCGGCCCACTGCGAGCCCTGGCCGGGGAAGACGAAGACGGTCCGGCCGTCGATCTCGGCCACGCCCTGGACCAGGCCGCCCGATGAGCGGCCGGCAGCGAGCGCGGCGAGTTCGGCGCGCGGCGCCTGGCCGTCGGCGCCCAGCAGCACGGCCCGATGTTCGAGCAGCGCGCGGGAGGTGACCAGCGAGTGGCCGATGTCGACCGGGCGCTGATCGGGCTCGGCGTCCAGCTGGGCGGCCAGGCGCTCGGCCTGGGCGCGCAGCGCGCCGGGCGTCCGAGCCGAGAGCACCCACGGGACGGTCGCGATCGGCTCGGCGACAGCGACGGCAGCGACGTCGAGCGCAGGCGCCTCTTCGAGCACGACATGCGCGTTGGTGCCGCTGATGCCGAAGGCGGAGACGGCAGCTCGGCGGGTGCGCTCGCCCGGCGACCACGCCCGTGGCTCGCTCAGCAGCGAGACCGTGCCGGGCGTCCAGTCGATGTGCGCGGACGGCTGCGCGCAGTGCAGCGTGCGCGGCAGGGTGGCGTGTTGCAGGGCCAGCACCATCTTGATCACGCCGGCCACACCGGCGGCCGACTGGGTGTGGCCGATGTTCGACTTCACCGAGCCCAGCAGCAGCGGGCGCTGCGGGTCCCGGTCGCGGCCGTAGACGGCCTGCAGGGCCTGCGCCTCGATCGGGTCGCCCAGCGCCGTTCCGGTGCCGTGCGCCTCGACGGCGTCGATGTCGCCGGTGGCGAGCCCGGCGTTGCTCAGCGCCTGGCGGATGACGCGCTGCTGGGAGGGGCCGTTGGGGGCGGTGAGCCCGTTGGAGGCGCCGTCCTGGTTGATCGCCGAGCCGCGCACCACGGCCAGGATGCGGTGGCCGTTGCGGTGCGCGTCGGAGAGCCGCTCCAGGACCAGCACGCCGGTGCCCTCGGCGAGCGTCATGCCGTCGGCTGCGTCCGAGAACGGCTTGCAGCGGCCGTCGGCGGCCAGCGCCCGCTGGCGGCTGAAGGCGATGAAGGAGGCCGGGTTGGTCATCACCGTCGCGCCACCGGCCAGCGCCAGCGAGGTCTCGCCGTTGCGCAGCGACTGGCAGGCCAGGTGCAGGGCCACCAGCGAGGAGGAGCAGGCGGTGTCGACCGTGACGGCCGGGCCCTCGAGGCCGAAGAGGTAGGCCAGGCGCCCGGAGAGCACGCTCGGGCTGGTGCCGGTCACGGCATGCCCGGCCGAGCCGTCCTCCATGCCGAGCCCGTACTCCTGGTAGGTGGAGCCGATGAAGGTGCCGGTAGCGCTGCCGTGCACGGTGGTCGGGTCCAGGCCCGCCGACTCGAAGGCCTCCCAGGTGGTCTCGAGCAGCAGGCGCTGCTGCGGGTCCATCGAGAGCGCCTCGCGCGGCGAGATGCCGAAGAAGCCGGGGTCGAACTCGCCCGCGTCGTGCAGGAATCCGCCCTGGGTGGAGTACGTGCGCCCGGGGGCGTCGGGGTCGGCGTCGTAGAGGCCGGTGTCCCAGCCGCGGTTGACCGGGAAGTCGGAGATCGCGTCGACGCCCTGCTCGATCAACTCCCAGTACTGCTGGGGCGATCGGACGCCGCCGGGGAAGCGGCAGCTCATGCCGACGATGGCGATCGGCTCGTCGAAGCGGCCCGCGGCGGCGGCCGGGGTGGGCGCCGACTCGTCGGCGGCGCCCAGGATCTGGCCGAGCAGGTAGCCGGCCAGCGCGACCGGCGTCGGGTAGTCGAAGGCCATCGTGGTCGGCAGCGCCAGGCCGGTCAGGGTGACCAGGCGCTTGCGCAGCTCGACGGCGGTCAGCGAGTCGAAGCCGGCGTCGCGGAAGGCGCGGGTCGGCGGCACGCCGTCGGCGGAGGTGTGCCCCAGCACGACGGCCGCCTCGCGGCGGACCAGGTCGACCAGTACGCGCTCGCGCTCGCCCTCGGCCAGGCCCAGCAGGCGCCGGACGAACTCCGAGACGGCTGCCTCGCCCGCCTCGCCGGCCCGCGCGAGTTCGCGTACCTCGGGGAGTTCGGCGAAGAGCACGCTCGGGCGCGAGGAGGTGAAGACCGGGACGTAGCGCGCCCAGTCGACGTCGGCGACCGTGACGGTCACCTCGCGCTGCACGAGGGCGCGGCGCAGCTCGGCGAGCGCGGTCTCGGGCGCCAGGAAGCGCAGGCCCTGGCGCAACAGGGCCTCGGAGACCGCCTCGTGGGTGGCCATGCCTGCCTCGGCCCACGGGCCCCAGGCCAGCGAGGTGGCGGCCAGGCCGCGTGCGTGGCGGTGCTCGGCGAGGGCGTCGAGGTAGGCGTTGGCGGCGCCGTAGGCGCTCTGCCCCGCGCTGCCCCAGACGCCCGCGACGGAGGAGAACAGGACGAAGAAGTCCAGCTCCCGCTCGGCCAGAGCTGCGTCCAGGTGGGCCGCGCCCGCCATCTTCGCCGCCGTCAGCTCGGCGAACTCCTCCAGCGAGGTGGCGGCAAGCGGTGCGGCCTGGCCGACGCCGGCGGCGTGCACCACACCGGTCAGCGGGTAGTCGTCCTCGACGGTGGCGAGCAGCGCGGCCAGTGCGTCGCGGTCGCCGAGGTCGCAGGCCACGATCGTCGTACGGGTACCCAACTCGGCCAGCTCGTCCGCGAGTTCACGGGCGCCGGGGGCGTCCGGGCCGCGCCGGCTGGTGAGCACCAGGTGCTGGGCGCCGGCCCGGGCCAACCAGCGGGCCACCTCGGCGCCCAGCGCGCCGGTGCCGCCGGTGACCAGGACGGTGCCGGTGGCGGTGAACTCGGCGGCCGCGGGCAGCTCGGCACCCGGGTCGCGCACCAACCGCCGGCCGAGCACGGCCGAGCCGCGCAGCGCGAGCTGGTCCTCGGTGCCCTCGCCGGCCGGCGCCGCCAGGGCGCTGACCAGCCGTTGGACGGCCGGGGCGTCGAGCACCGACGGCAGGTCGAGCAGGCCGCTCCAGGCCTGCGGACGCTCCAGCGCCGTGACCCGTCCCAGGCCCCAGGCGGCGGCCTGGACGGGGTTGACGAGCGGGTCGGCCGCGCCGGTGGAGACGGCGCCGCGGGTGAGCGTCCAGAGCGGTGCGGCGAGCGCGAGGTCGCTCAGGGCCTGGGCGAGCAGGACGCTGAGCGCAAGGCCCGTCGGCAGCGCTTCGGCGCCCAGCACCGGCCCATCGCCCAGCGCCAACAGCGAGAGCACACCGGCGAGTTCACCAGCGGCGGCAATCTGCTCGGCGACCTCGGCGCGGTCCCGGCACCCCGGGTCCAGCACCAGGCGCTCGAGGCGGGCGCCGTGGCCGCGCAGCGCGTCCAGGAGTTCGGCGTCCTCGGTGCCCTGCGCGCTGACCACCAGCCAGGTCCCGTCCAGCACCGGCGCCGCGCTCGCGCGCACCGGCTGCCACTGCACCCGCAGGCGGGCCGCGTCCAGCACGCTCTTCTCGTGCCGCTGGCGGCGCCAGTCGGCGAGCGCGGGGAGCAGTGCGTAGAGGTTGGCGTGCTGTTCGTCGCGCAGGCCGAGCAGGGCGGCCAGTTCGGCCGCGTCCCCGCGCTCGACGGCGCCCCACAGCTCGGCGTCGGCCGGATCGGCCGCCGCACTGCCGAGAGCGGCCGAGGTCTGCGGCCAGTAACGCTCGCGCTGGAAGGCGTAGGTGGGCAGGTCGACGCCGCGTGCGGGCGTCCCGGCGTAGTACGCCGTCCAGTCCACCGCGATCCCGCGCACATGCAGGCGGGCCAGCGCGGTGGCGGCGGTGCGCTCCTCGGCGCGGTCGGCGCGCAGCAGCGGGACGAGGTCGGCGCCGTCGTCGTCGCCCAGGGTGTCCTGGGCGAGCGCGGACAGTACGCCGTCCGGCCCGATCTCCAGGAAGGTGGCCGCGCCGAGGGCGCGCGCGGTGCGCACGGCGTCGGCGAAGCGGACGGTGCGGCGCACGTGCTCGACCCAGTAGTCGGGGGTGCACAGCTCGGCGTCAGTGGCCAGGTCGCCGGTGAGCGCGGAGACCAGCGGGATCCGGGGCTGCTGGAAGCGCAGGCCGGTGACGACCCGGCGGAACTCCTCCAGCATCGGGTCCATCAGCGGCGAGTGGAAGGCGTGGCTCACCCGCAGCCGCTTGGTCTTGCGCCCCTCGGCAGCGAACTCCTGGGCGATGCGCAGGACTTCGTCCTCGTCCCCGGCGATCACCACAGCGTGTGGGCCGTTCACGGCGGCCACCGAGACCCGCTCGGTCAGCCGAGACAGCACCTCCGCCTCGGCGGCCTGCAGCGAGACCATGGCGCCGCCGGCCGGCAGCGCCTGCATCAGGCGGGCCCGGGCGAGCACCAGGGTGCAGGCGTCCGGCAGGCTCAGCACACCGGCAGCGTGCGCGGCGGCGATCTCGCCGACCGAGTGGCCGAGCAGCTGGTCGGGCCGCACGCCCCAGGACTCGACGAGCCTGAAGAGCGCGACCTCGATCGCGAAGAGCGCGGGCTGCGCCCAGCCGGTCTGGTCGAGCAGCTCGGCTTCGGGCGTGCCCTCGGCGGCGAACAGCACCTCGCGCAGCGACCGGTCCAGACCGTCGTCCAGCCGGCGCAGCGTCTCGTCCAGCGCCTGGGCGAACACCGGGAAGCGGGCGGCGAGTTCGCGGCCCATCCCGACGCGCTGGGAGCCCTGTCCGGCGAAGAGCAGGGCAAGGCGGCCCGCTCCGCCGCTCTCGCCCTCGGTGAGCGCGGCATCGCCCTCGCCGGTGGCCAGTGCGGTCAGCGCCCGCAGCAGGTCGGCCCGGTCGCCGACCAGCACGGCGCGCTGCTCGAAGCCCGAGCGGGTGGTGGCCAGCGCCCGGCCGACCTCGGCCGCGTCCAGCTCGGGACGGGCCTCGACGAAGGAGCGCAGCCGGGCCGCCTGGTCGCGCAGCGCCGCCCGGGTACGGCCGGAGACCGGCCAGGCGACCACGACGGGCGCCGCCTGCTCGGCGGCGGCCCGCTCGGCCGGGGCCTCGGGGGCCTGTTCGAGGATCACATGCGCGTTGGTGCCGCTGAAGCCGAACGAGGAGACACCGGCCCGGCGCGGGCGGCCCGTCTCGGGCCAGTGCGCCTGTTCGGCGAGCAGCTCGACCGCGCCCGCCTCCCAGTCCACGTACGAGGAGGGCTGGTCGGCGTGCAGGGTGCGCGGGACGACGCCGTGCCGCATCGCCAGCACCATCTTGATCACCCCGGCGACGCCGGCGGCGGCCTGGGTGTGGCCGATGTTGGACTTGACCGAGCCGAGCAGCAGCGGACGCTCCGGGTCGCGTTCCTGACCGTACGTCGCCAGCAGCGCCTGGGCCTCGATCGGGTCGCCGAGCGTGGTGCCGGTGCCGTGGCCCTCGACCACGTCGATGTCGGTGGTGGAGAGCCCGGCGCCGGACAGCGCCTGCTGGATCACCCGCTGCTGCGAGGGGCCGTTGGGAGCGGTGAGGCCGTTGGAGGCGCCGTCCTGGTTGACCGCCGAGCCGCGCACCACGGCGAGCACGCGGTGGCCGCCTCGGCGCGCGTCGGAGAGCCGCTCCAGGACCAGGACGCCGACGCCCTCCGACCAGCCGACGCCGTCCGCGCCGTCGCCGTAGGCCTTGCAGCGGCCGTCCGGGGACAGGCCGCGCTGGCGGGAGAACTCGATCAGCGAGGTCGGGGTGGACATCACGGTGACGCCGCCGGCCAGCGCCAGCGAGCACTCGCCCGCGCGCAGCGCCTGCATCGCCCAGTGCATCGCGACCAGCGAGGAGGAGCACGCGGTGTCGACGGTGACCGCCGGGCCCTCCAGGCCGAGCGTGTAGGAGACCCGGCCGGAGGCGATGCTCGGCGAGGTGCCGCTGCCCTGGTGGCCCTCGAACTCCCCGCCGGTCAGCAGCGCCGAGTAGTCGTTGTACATCACACCGGCGAAGACGCCGGTCCGGCTGCCGCGCAGCGAGCGGGGGTCGATCCCGGCCCGCTCGATCGCCTCCCAGGAGGCCTCAAGCAGCAGGCGCTGCTGCGCGTCGGTGGCCAGCGCCTCGCGCGGGCTCATGCCGAAGAACGCCGGGTCGAACTCGGCTGCCTCGTGCAGGAATCCGCCATAGCGGGTGTAGGCGGTGCCGAGGTGGTCCGGGTCCGGGTCGTAGAGGTGCTCCAGGTCCCAGCCGCGGTCGGTGGGCAGGCCGGAGATCGCGTCGGTGCCCTCGCTCACCAGCCGCCACAGGTCCTCGGGCGAGGCCACGCCGCCGGGGTAGCGGCAGCTCATGCCGACGATCACGATCGGGTCGTCGGCGGTGCGGGCCGTCGCAGCCACGACGGCGCCCTGGAGGCTTTCGGCGCCCAGGAGTTCGTCCAGCACGTGGGCGGCCAGCTCGGTGACCGTCGGGTAGTCGAAGATCACGGTGGCCGAGGTCCGCAGGCCGGTGACCGTCCGAAGGCGGTTGCGCAGCTCGACGGCGGTGAGCGAGTCGAAGCCGAGGTCCTGGAACCGGCGCAGCGGGTCGACGTCCGCCGGGCCCGCGTGCCGCAGAACCGCGGCCACCTGGATCCGGATCAGCTCGACGACCGCGTCCGTGCGGGCTGCTCCCTCCAGCCGGGAGAGCCGCTGGGCCAGGCCGGCCGCGGCCTCGGAGCCGGCCACCACCGAGCGGCGGACGGGGGTGCGGATCAGGCCGCGCAGCAGCGGTGGCACCTCGCCCCGGGCGCGCAGCACCGGCAGATCGAGGCGGACCGGCAGCAGGGCGGGGGTGCCCAGCGCGAGCGCGGCGTCGAAGAGCGCGAGGCCGTCCTGCTCTTCGAGCGCCGGGGTGCCCAGCGCGGCCAGCCGTTCGAGTTCGCCGTCGGAGAGGCCGGCGGTCATCCCGCCCTCCGTGCCGGAGAGGGCCCACGGGCCCCAGCCGAGCGACTGGCCGGGCAGGCCGGCGGCGCGGCGCAGCCGCACCAGCGCGTCCACGAAGGCGTTGGCGGCCGCGTAGTTGCCCTGGCCGGGCGCACCGACCGTGCCCACGAGCGAGGAGAAGACCACGAAGGCGGCCAACTCCAGCCCCTCGGTGGCCCGGTGCAGGTTCTGCACGGCGTCGGCCTTGGGCCGCAGCACCGCGTCGATCCGCTCCGGCGTCAGCGACTCGATCACGCCGTCGTCGAGAACGCCGGCCGTGTGCACCACCGCCGTCAGCGGGTGCTCGGCCGGCAGTGCGGCGAGCAGGCGGTCGACGGCGGCGCGGTCGGCGGCGTCGCACGCCTCGATCGCGACATTGGCGCCCAACGCCCTCAGCTCCTCGGCCAGTTGCTCGGCCCCCTCGGCCGCCGGGCCGCGCCGGCCGGCCAGCAGCAGGTGGCGCACGCCGCGCTCGGTGACCAGGTGACGGGCCAGCACCCGGCCGAGCCCGCCGGTGCCGCCGGTGATCAGGACGGTGCCCTCGGGGTTCCAGGGCGCCGTGGTGACGGTGTCGGCCTCGGCGCGGATCCGGGCGAGCCGGGCGACCAGCACCTCGCCGCCGCGGACGGCCGTCTGCGGCTCGTCGGCGCGCAGGGCCTTCAGCGGAACCTCAGTGGAGTTCGGGTCCAGGTCGAGCAGGCCGAAGCGGCCCGGGTGCTCCGCCTGCGCCGAGCGCACCAGGCCCCAGACGGCGGCGGCCGCCGGGTCGGTGACCTCCGCTCCCCCGGCTGCGACGGCGCCGCGCGTGACGAAGACCAGCCGCGCCTCGGCGGACTCGTCCGCCAGGTGGGCGTGCAGCTGCCCGAGGACGCGGGCGGTCAGCAGGTGCGCGGCGGCGGCCGGGTCCAGGTCGGGGGCGCCGGTGACGGGGACGAGCAGGGCCGTCTGCTGCGCGTCGGCCGCCGGTTCGGGCAGCGCGAGGGCGAACGGGTCCTCGCCGAGGACGGCGACCGCCTGCGGCTCGCTCTCGGCGCCGCCGCGCAGCCGGCTCCAGGCAAGTTCGAACATCGCGTCCCGGGCGAGCCCGGCGGCGGACGGCTGCTGGTCCGCCGCCGCGCGCAGCACGAGCGAGCCGACCGAGGCGACCGCGCCACCCGCGGTGTCGGCGACGGTCACGGCGACGGCGTCGTCGCCGACCGGCGCCAGCCGGACCCGGACGGACGTCGCGCCGCTCGCGTGCAGGCTGACGTCCTGCCAGGCGAACGGGAGGCCGCCGCGCACATGGTCGCCGAGATCCAGGAAGGCCGAGGCGTGCAGGGTGGCGTCCAGCAGCGCGGGGTGGAGGCCGAAGGCGCCCGCCTCGGAGGCGGCGGTCTGCGCCAGCGCCACCTCGGCGAAGACCTCCTCGCCCCGGCGCCAGGCGGCGCGCAGGCCCTGGAACACCGGCCCGTAGCCGAAGCCGGTACCGGCCAGCCGCTCGTACAGGCCCTCCAGGTCCAGCACCCGGGAGCCCTCCGGCGGCCACACGCCGGCGGTGAACTCCTCGAAGGCCGCGCGGTGTTCGCCGCTCGCCAGGATGCCGCCGGCGTGCTGCGTCCAGGGCTGTTCCTCGGCCGCGTCGGGGCGCGAGTGGATGCTCAGGGTGCGCCGGCCGGCCTCGTCGGCGCTGCCGAGCCACACCTGCACCTGGACGCCGCCCTGCTCGGGCAGCACCAGCGGCGCGGCGAGCGTCAGCTCCTCGACCCGGTCGCAGCCGACCTCGTCGCCCGCGTGCACGGCCAGTTCCAGGAACGCGGTGCCCGGGAGCAGCACGGCGCCGCGCACCGCGTGCTCGGCGAGCCAGGGGTGCGTCTGCACGGAGAGCCGACCGGTCAGCAGCAGGCCGTCGGAGTTGGCCAGCGAGACGGCCGCCGCCAGCAACGGGTGGTGCGCGGCCCCGAGACCGGCCGCGCGGACGTCACCGGCCCGGCCGGGCAGGTTCTTCGGCCAGAAGCGGCGGTGCTGGAACGCGTACGTCGGCAGGTCCACCCGGCGCGCGCCGAGGCCCGCGAAGTACTGCTTCCACTGCACGGGGACACCGCGCACGTGCAGACCGGCCACGGCCTGCGTGAGGGTCGCACTCTCGCCCCGGCCCGGACGCAGCACGGGCAGCGCGGCCGCGTCCTCCACGCAGCCCTGCACCAGGGCGGAGAGGACGCCGTCCGGGCCCAGCTCCAGGAAGGCCCCGGTGCCGTGCCCGCTCAGCCAGTCGACGGCGTCGGCGAACCGGACGGTCTCCCGGGCGTGGTCCACCCAGTAGGCAGCGGAGGTCAGTTGCTCGACGGTGGCGGGCACGCCGGTGAGCGTCGACACCACCGGGATCACCGGTGCCTGCGGCGACAGCGCCGCCACGACGGCACGGAACTCGTCGAGCATCGGCTCCATCAGCGGCGAGTGGAAGGCATGGCTCACCCGCAGCTGCTTGGTCTCGCGCCCCAGCTCGGTGAAGTGCCGGGCGACCTCGGCCGTCTCGCCCGCCGCGCCCGCGATCACCACGGCACCGGGGCCGTTCACGGCGGCGATCGAGACCCGGTGGCGCCGGCCCTCGACCAGCGGCATGACCTCGGCCTCGCTCGCCCGCAGCGCGACCATCTCGCCGCCGGCGGGCAGCGCCTGCATCAGCCGCCCACGCGCCAGCACCAGCGTCGCGGCATCGGCGAGCGAGAAGACCCCGGCGACGTGCGCGGCGGCGATCTCGCCGATCGAGTGCCCGGCCAGGAAGTCCGGCCGCACGCCCCAGGACTCGACGAGGCGGAAGAGCGCGACCTCGATCGCGAAGAGCGCGGGCTGCGCGTATCCGGTCTGGTGGAGCAGCTCGGCTTCGGGCGTGCCCTCGGCGGCGAACAGCACCTCGCGCAGCGGCAGGTCGAGCCCGGCGTCGAGGTGCCCGAGCACCTCCTCCAGCACCCGCGCGAACACCGGGAAGCGGTCGGCCAGTTCACGGCCCATGCCGATCCGCTGGGAGCCCTGTCCGGCGAACAGGAAGGCGAGCTTGGCCCGCCCCTGGACGGTGCCGCGCACCAGGCCGTCGGCGGGCCCCTCCTCCATGACGGCGGTGAGGGCCGCGACGACCCGCTCCCGGCTCTCGGCGGTGACCACCGCGCGGTGCTCCAGGCTGGAGCGGCTGGTGGCAAGCGAGAAGGCCAGGTCGGCCGGGTCGGCCGCCGGGTCGGCGTCCAGCAGCGCGAGCAGGCGGGCGGCCTGGGCGCGCAGGGCGCCAGGGGTGCGGCCGGAGACCAGCCAGGGCAGCACGTCCGCGTCGACGGCCGCAGACGTCGGCTCCTGCGGCTCGGCGGGGGCCTGCTCGATGATCGCGTGCGCGTTGGTGCCGCTCAGGCCGAACGAGGAGACGCCAGCCCGGCGCGGCTCGCCGCGCTCGGGCCAGTCCGTCTGCTCGGTGAGCAGACGGACCGCACCGGCCGTCCAGTCCACGTGCGTGGACGGCGCGTCCACGTGCAGCGTCTTCGGCAGGACGCCGTGCCGCATCGCCATGACCATCTTGATGATGCCCGCCACACCGGCCGCCGCCTGGGTGTGGCTGATGTTGGACTTGACCGACCCCAGCAGCAGCGGACGCTGCGGGTCCCGGCCGCGCCCATAGGTTGCCAGCAGCGCCTGGGCCTCGACGGGGTCGCCGAGCGTGGTGCCGGTGCCGTGCGCCTCGACCACGTCGACCTGGTCGGCCGAGAGCCGCGCGTTGACCAGCGCCTGCTCGATCACCCGCTGCTGCGAGGGGCCGTTGGGCGCGGTCAGCCCGTTGGAGGCGCCGTCCTGGTTGACGGCGGTGCCCCGGACCACGGCCAGCACCCGGTGCCCGTTGCGCCGGGCCTCCGAGAGCCGCTCCAGCACGAGCACGCCGACGCCCTCGGCCCAGCCGGTGCCGTTGGCCGCGTCGGCGAAGGACCGGCAGCGCCCGTCCGAGGCGAGACCGCCCTGCCGGGCGAACTCGACGAAGGTGGTCGGGCTGGACATCACCGTCACCCCGCCGGCCAGCGCCAGCGAGCACTCGCCGGCGCGCAGCGACTGGGCGGCCAGGTGCAGCGCCACCAGGGAGGAGGAGCAGGCGGTGTCCACCGTCACGGCGGGCCCGACGGTCCCGAAGAAGTAGGAGAGGCGGCCCGAGATGATGCTGGTGGCGTTGCCGGTCAGCACGAAGCCCTGGACGTCGTCCTCGGGACCCGTCCGGTAGTCCTGCGGCATCGCGCCGACGAAGACACCGGTCCTGGTGCCGCGCACTGTCGCGGGGTCGATGCCCGCACCCTCGAAGGCCTCCCAGGCAGACTCCAGCAGCACGCGCTGCTGCGGGTCCATGGAGAGGGCCTCGCGCGGCGAGATGCCGAAGAAGTCCGGGTCGAACTGCGAGGCGTCGTGCAGGAATCCGCCGGAGATCCCGGTCGGGCCGTCCTCGGCGGCGAGGTCCCAGCCGCGGTCCGCCGGGAAGCCGGTGATCCCGTCCTCGCCGTTGACAAGCATGGTCCAGAGGTCGTCCGGCCCGCTCACCCCGCCCGGGTAGCGGCAGCTCATGCCCACGATGGCGATCGGCTCGCTCGCGGCCGCCTCCAACTCGTTGACCCGCTGCCGGGAGCGCTGAAGGTCGGCGCCGGCCCGCTTGAGGTAGTCCCGGAGCTTCTGTTCCTTGTCCATCATCAACTCAACCCATCTGGAGGACCGGCGGACTGCAGGGGACTCGATTCGGACACCCGGCGTGGACCCCACGCGCAGCGCTCGCATTCCCGCACACCAACGGCCAGTCTCTGGCGGCCGCGCCAGGAAAACCCCTAGTGATCGGCGGGGCAGCGGGCGGCCTGCGAGACTAGGGATTTGCCGGGCGCAGTCGGCGGACGATCGCAGGGTGCAAGACACGGGGTGCCGGACAGGTGTGCCGGGAGCACCTCGACCACCGACATCGACGAGGATCTCCTCATGCCCGAAACCGTGCTGAACGGCGACGCGTCGAGGTCCCCGGTGTTCCCCACCGGAGACGCCGTGCCCGACGACCTCGAAGAACTCGACGAGCCGGGCGGCGAACTCGACGAGCTGGACGCCCTGGACCACCAGCTCATCGCCCAGCTGCGGTTGCGGGTGCGCTGCGCCCGGGCCCAGCAGCTGGGCCGACGGGCCGTCGGCCTGCCGGCCACCGCGCTGGCCCAGGAGAACGCCATGCTGCGGCAGTACGTCTCCCGACTCGGACCGGGTGGCGCCGGCATCGCCCTGGCGATCCTTGCCCTCTCCGCCCCCGCCGCCCATTCGCTGCCGGCCGACCCGGCCCGCTAGCTTTCTCCTTTTTACTGCCAAAGCCCGTCGGGCGCCCGGTCGTTGGACCGGGCGCCTGACGGGCTTCGGCTGTTGTCGTTCCCGCTACCAGCGCGCGCCGGAGAGCATCGCGCCGTAGTCCCGGACCAGTTGAGCCTGGTTCAGGTCCGACTCCACCATCATGCGCATCAGTTCGGCGAATCCCACCTCCGGCTCCCAGCCCAGCTCCCGGCGGGCGTTGGAGGAGTTCGCACAGAGTGTCTCCACCTCGGCCGGCCTCACCAGACCGGGATCGACCACGACATGCTCCTCCCAGTCCAGCCCCACGCACTCGAAGGCGATCCGCGCCGCGTCCCGCACCGAGTGCATCCGCCCGGTGCCCACCACGTAGTCACCCGGGCTGTCCTGCTGGAGCATCAGGTGCATCGCGCGGACGTAGTCGCCGGCGAAGCCCCAGTCGCGTACGGCGTCCAGGTTGCCCAGGCTCAGCTTGTCCTGGAGCCCGAGCTTGATCTGCGCGACCGCCAGCGAGATCTTCCGGGTCACGAACTCCGCACCACGGCGCGGCGACTCGTGGTTGAAGAGGATCCCCGATACGCCGTACATCCCGTAGGACTCACGGTAGTTGAGCGTGATGTAGTGCCCGTAGGCCTTGGCCACCCCGTACGGGCTGCGCGGGTGGAAGGACGTCGACTCGCTCTGCGGGGCCTCCGCCACCTTGCCGAACATCTCGGAGGAGGACGCCTGGTAGAAGCGTATCTGCCCCGAGGTGTCACCTCCGGCGGACGGCTTGTTCAGCCCGCTCACCAGCCGAATCGCCTCCAACACCCGCAGCACACCGGTCCCGTTGACCTCGGTGACGAGTTCCGCCTGCTGCCAGGACATCGGGACGAACGAGATGGCCCCCAGGTTGTAGACCTCGTCCGGCTGGACAGCGTCCACCGCCGAGACCAGGCTGCCCTGGTCCATCAGGTCACCGTCCACAAACCGCAGATCGGGGATCAGTTGGGCTATCCGGTCCTTGCGCGGATTGGCCTGCCCCCTGCTGAGTCCCCAGACCTCGTAGCCGAGTCCGATCAGGTGCTCGGCCAGATACGAGCCGTCCTGTCCGGTCACCCCGGTGATCAACGCACGCTTGGACATCCGTTCCCCTTTCGCGCCACGGAATTACTCCTACCGCGGGGTCGAAGTCCGCGATCCCGGACGCGTGCCTCGCAGGCCGTTCCCGGCAGAGCCAGCGAAACACGGAACAAGCTAAGGAATTTTCGAGACTTCGGCCGCAACGCCGCAACGCCGCAACGCCGCAACGCCGCAACCAGGATCCACCCGAGGCGGCTGCTCAGGGCAGCAGCATGGTGAACGCCGTGCGCCCCGGGCGGCTTGACACCGTGAGGGTGCCGCCGTGCGACTCGACCACGGTGCGCGCGATCGCCAGGCCCAGGCCGGTGGTGCCGGAGCTGCGGGAGCGGGCCTCGTCGCCGCGCACGAAGCGCTCGAAGACCCGTTCCGGCGGCTGGACACCGATGCCGGGCCCGGTGTCGGTGACCGTCAGCCGCACGCTGCGGCCCGTGGGCTTCCCGGCCCGCGAGGCCGCCAGGTGCAGCGTCACCTCGGTGCCCCGCGGCGTGTGGGTGCGGGCGTTGGTCAGCAGGTTGCCCACCACCTGACGCAGCCGGTCGGCGTCGCCGCTGACCACGATCGGCTCCTCGGGCAGCGCCAGGCGCCACTGGTGGTCGGGGCCTGCCGCGCTGGCGTCGGTGGTGCAGTCCAGCGCGATCCGGGTCAGGTCGACCTCGGTGAAGGTGAGCGGCCGGCCGGCGTCAAGGCGCGCCAGCAGGAGCAGGTCCTCCACCAGCAGTCCCATCCGCCGGGACTCGGCGTCGATGCGGGTCAGCGAGTGGCGGACGGCCGCGGGGGCCGGGTCGCAGTGGCGCAGGGCGAGTTCGGCGTGTCCGCGGACGTTGGCCAGCGGGGTGCGCAGTTCGTGGCCCGCGTCGGCGGTGAACGCGCGCAGCCGTTCCTCCACCGCCTGCCGCTGGGCCAGCGCGTCCTCCAAGTGGCCGAGCATGCGGTTGAGGGCGCTGCCGACCCGGCCGACCTCGGTGCGCGGGTCGTCGTCCGGGGCGCGGACCGAGAGCGCCACCGCGCCGTTGGACAGCGGGAGGGCGCTGACCAGTTCGGCGGTGGTGACCACACGGCCCAGCGGGCGCAGCGACCAGCGGATCCAGAGCGCTCCGGCGACGCCGGTCGCGGCCAGCGCCACGCCGAACACCAGCAGCTCCACGGTGATCAGCCGGTGCACGGTGTCCTCCACCGGGTGCAACGGCAGCCCGGTGACCAGCACTTCGCCGTCCTGGCCGGCGATCGCGTGCATCCGGTAGTGGTGCAGGGAGGAGAGATGGACGTCGGCAGGTGGTCCGCCGACCGTCAGGGCGGCCAGCGCCCGCTGGTCACCGGCTGTCAGATGGACCAGGTCGTCGGTGTCGGCGGCCAGGTTGCCGGCCTCCACCGCTGCGTCGTCGGCGTCGCCGTCGACCACTCCGGCGTTGCTGACGGCTCCGTTCTTGAGGCGGGCACCGAAGGTGCCGGGCGCCTGGGCCCGGGTGTCGCTGCCCTCGTCCTCTGCGGCGGAGTCCCCGGTACCCGAGGCGTCCCCGGTACCCGCGGTTCCGCGGTGGTCCAGGCTGGCGGCGTAGCGCCCGCCGGTGTCGGTGAGCTGCTGGTCGAGGCGGACCGTCAGGAAGTGGCGCAGCATGTCGGTGGTGGTCAAGCCCACCCCGGCGAAGGTGAGCAGCAGCAGAACGAGCATGCCGGAGATCAGCCGGGAACGCAGCGTCCGGAGCACCGGTCGGCCGCGGCCCCAGCGCGTCACTGCGGGACTCTGAGGACGTAGCCGGCGCCCCGCACCGTGTGGATCACCGGGGGGAAGTCCTGGTCGACCTTCTTGCGCAGGTAGCTGATGTAGAGCTCCACCACGTGCGCCTGACCGCCGAAGTCGTAGGACCAGACGGCATTGAGGATCTCCGCCTTGCTCAACACCTGCCCCGGGTGCTCCATCAGGTAGCGCAGCAGCGCGTACTCGGTGGGGCTCAACGTGATCGACCGACCGTCCCGGATCACCTCACGGGCCTGGTCGTCGAGCACCAGGCCCCCCACCTCCAGAGCCCCCTTCCGCGGCCCGGCGGGAAGGACGCTCCCGGGTTCGGCCCGGCGCAGCAGGCTGTGCAGCCTGGCCATCACCTCGGCGATGCTGAAGGGCTTGGTGACGTAGTCGTCTCCCCCGGCGGCCAGACCGGCGATCCGCTCCTCCACCGCGTCCCGCGCGGTGAGGAAGAGCACGCGCACCTCGGGCTGCTCGGCGTGGATGCGCCGGAGCACCTCCACTCCGTCGAACTCCGGCAGCATCACGTCCAGCACCACCGCATGCGGCCGCCAGTCGGCGGCGGCCGCGACGGCGGCCGGACCCGTCGTCGCCGCGCGGGCCTCCCAGCCCTCGTAACCGACCGCGGCGCAGAGCACCTCGACCAGGTCGGGCTCGTCGTCGACGACCAGGATCCGCTGCCGTGACCGGTTGAGGTCGGGGGCGATGTTCATAGCAGTTCCTGCGATTTCTGGTCGACGAGCAGAGACGAGAGGAGTCGGGAGGAGAGGAGAGGGCGACGGCGCGGGCAGCTCTGAGGCTCCCTCAGAACTCGCTGCCCGCGCCGGTCCCGCTGAAGCAACGTCAGCCGTGCGTCACGCACTTGGCAGCACTGTTGGACCACAGGCCCTGCAGGTCGAAGCTGCCGGTGCTGAGCGGGACGAAGGCGTCCATGTTCTCGCACTCGTCGCCGATCTCGCCGCCGCCGCCGTTCCAACCGATGCTGGGCCAGGTGTCGGTCACGGTCTCAGCGTACTCGTGGGTCTCGGTGGACTCGATGCCGGAGAGGGCCCGGCCGTCGGTCAGGGTGGTGCAGCCGTCGACGCCGGTGTCCGGGACGTAGGGCAGGTTGGTGTAGGCGAGGTTGCCGTACGACGAGGCGGTGTAGTCGTGCCAGGCGCAGAACCCGCTGCTGGGGAACCCGTCCGGGTGGGTGCCGGTGGCGGAGAGGATGACGTACTGGGAGTTCAGGTTGGCGGCCTGGGTGGTGTTGCCGAAGTGCTTGGCGGCCTTGACCGCCTCGGCGGCCAGCTGGGCGGCGGTGGCACTGGAGGGTGCGGCGGCGGCGTTGTCGAACCAGGTGCCGACCAGCGGGGTGGTGGTCGGGTGGACGATGTGGGTCCCCTTGGTGCCGCAGGTGCTGGTGCCCTTGGCGACGCCCTCGCAGTACTGCGACAGGATCGTGCCCCAGGTGTCCTGGCTGCCGTAGAGGCCCTTGAACATGGCCTGCATGTCGGGGGCGACACCGGCCGGGTCGTTGGACCACTGCGAGCCGTAGAACACCAGGTAGACCTTCGGCGTGGGCGAGACCACGCCCTGGGTGGCGCTGGAGCCGACCTTCAGGGTGTTGCTCGACGTCGCCATGGGCTGGATGCCCTGGTGGATCGGCTTGACTCCGTGGTGGCCGGTGACGGCGGCGGCCGGGCCGGCGTTGGCGAAGGAGGTCGCGCCGAGCGCGGCGAGGCCGACCACGGCCAAGGCCCGGGCGGTGAACGAGAAGGGGCGAATACGCATGGTGGGGGTTCTCCCGTGTCGAGGGGGGTGCACGGCGTTCGCGGTAGCTCCACGCACCCAACCAGTCCGCCCCGGGAGGCGTCTATACGCGGGACATGACAAGGTGCCAGTTTTTACGGATTCGTCATCAGGTTTCGGCAGCATTTCCCGCGCGAGGCGCACATACCGGGAAAAAGGCGCGACTGGGACACGTGCGCCGGCGCCGCAGCGGCGGCAGTGCCGCCAGGCCTTTGGCCGAGGCCCGCCGACACTGCCGCCGCGACAGGTCGACCACGAAATTCAGAGGAAACTCAGAAGTTGACCTCTTCGGGCACCGATTTCGCGGAAACCATTGAGAAGTTTCTCAAAGCTATGGATACTTGGCAGCCAGTCCGGCACCATGCCAGGATTGCCCCACCGCAGCGGCGTTTGTGCGCCGATGACGGCCTATCGGGTAGGTGCGGGCATGCGCACTGTCCCGATCAGCAGTGGCCCGGGCTTTAGACAGATCGCCCACTCCGCGACACTCGCCAATTCTCGGCGGGGCGTCACTCGGGAGCACGGTCTTTCCCTGGACGACTGTCGACTGTTCCCGCCGGGTGAACCCGTGGGGTCGGGGGCGCGAGGGGGTCTCGCACACCCGGCGGGGGCTGCCGACCCACTGCTCCTCTCCGCACCTCCCGCCCGTCCGACTCGGTGAGACGCCGTCCGCGCCGCCGAGCCCACACCGGGGCAAACCCTCCCAGTAGCGGCACCCTCCTGCCCGGTCACCGGGGATTCGATGCGCGAGACGCACGATCCCCGACGGAACCGACACCCCCGCCAGGACGTCGGAAAAATACGCGACAGTCCGTCAAATAACCCTTTGCCCACGTCCCCCCAATCTATTCAGTTCTATTCAGTTAATAACTACGCGCGTTGACGGCGACTTCCGCACGAGGCAGCTGACCTGGGGAGACCCACTTCCTATGAGTTTCCTGACTCTCACCTGTTGACCGCCGTTCACCAACTCTGCTTTGCTTCATCCCGGCAGGCGGCGGACCACCCCCACATGATGACGATTCATCAGCTCCACGGTCTGCACCGGCGTCGGTTCCACCCTCATGTGCGAGGGGCGGAGAGCAATTCGGCGGAATGCATTTCCGGCTTTCCGTTTCTCTCCGTTGTGCGGTCTTCCGGCGCAAATGTGCGCATTGCCGTCTGCCCTGTCCACGCAACGAACCACCCGTCGCCCACCGGCGTCCGGGTGGTCGGCACGAGAAGAGGCACCCTCGATCATGGGTAGTTCCCCCACCAGCCGCCACGCGGGACGTACGGCGCTCACCGGCGTCGCCTCGCTCGCGCTCGCCATCGGCGGCCTCGCCGCCGCCGTCCCCGCCCAGGCCAGCACGGCTTCGGCCTCCGCGGCGGCCTCGCAGAGCGCCAACCCCTTCTCCCCCACGTACCAGCACGCCTACCGGCACGGTGCGGTACCGACCCTCCAGCAGACCGCCAAGATGAAGGGGTGGGCGACCACCCACGCGGCGACCGCGGCGGCGACCGGCCCCGAGACGCTGTCCTACGGCGGCGGTGTCGACGGTATCGGCGTCCAGAGCGGCCACTCCAAGGTCTACCTGGTGTTCTACGGCTCCCAGTGGGGCACGCAGGGCTCGGACGCCAGCGGCAACGCGACCTTCAGCGGTGACCCGAGCGGTGTCGCGCCCGTCACCCAGCAGATGTTCAAGGGCATCGGCACCAACAACGAGCTGTGGTCGGCCGACCTGACCCAGTGGTGCGACGGCCCGAACGTGGCCACCGGCGCGACCAGCTGCCCCTCGAACGCCAACTTCATCCCGTACCAGGCCGGTGGCGTGCTCTCCGGCATCTGGTACGACAACTCGGCCGCCTCGCCGAGCGCCGCGACCGGCAACCAGCTGGCCCAGGAAGGCATCAAGGCCGCCGGCCACTTCGGCAACACCACGGCCGCCGCCAACCGTGACGCCTACTACGTCGTCATGTCGCCCCACGGCACCGACCCGGACGGCTACCAGGACCCCAACACCGGGTACTGCGCGTGGCACGACTGGAACGGTGACACCACGCTGACCGGCGGCGCGGCCGCCTCGAGCTACGGCGACATCGCGTTCAGCAACCAGCCGTACAACACCGACCAGGGTGCGGGCTGCGGCGTCGGCTTCGTCAACTCGCCCGGTACGACCGACGGTTACACCATGACGCTCGGCCACGAGTGGCACGAGATGATGTCGGACCAGAACCCGGCCGGCGGCTGGACCAACCACACCGGTGACGCCACCTACAACGGCCAGGAGAACTCCGACGAGTGCGCCTGGCTCAAGCCTGGCACCACGGGCGGCGCGGCCAACATCGCGTTCGGCACCGGCACCTTCGCCGAGCAGGCCAGCTGGTCCAACGACACCAACGCCTGCTCCATCTCGCACCCGATCGTGGGCGGCGGCTCGACCGGCGGCAACACGGTCACCGTGACCGCCCCGGGCAACCAGTCCGGCACCGTCGGCACCGCGGTCTCGCTGCAGGTCAGCGGCTCTGACAGCGCCTCCGGCCAGAGCCTGACCTACTCGGCCACCGGCCTGCCGGCCGGCCTGTCGATCAGCTCCACCGGCCTGATCACCGGCACCCCGACCGCTGCCGGCACCTCGACCGTCACGGTCACCGCCAAGGACAGCACCGGCGCCACCGGCAGCACCACCTTCACCTTCACCGTCGCCGCCGGCTCCACCGGCTGCACCGCGGCCCAGCTGATCGGCAACGGCGGCTTCGAGACCGGCTCCGCCGCTCCGTGGACCGCGACCGCCGGTGTCATCAACAGCGACACCGTCTCCGAGCCCGCCCACTCCGGCAGCTACGACGCCTGGCTGGACGGCTACGGCAGCGCCCACACCGACACCCTGTCGCAGGCCGTCACCATCCCGGCCGGCTGCAAGGCCAGCTTCAGCTACTGGCTGCACATCGACACCGCCAAGACCGGCAGCACCGCGGCCGACAAGCTCACCGTCACGGCCAACGGCACCACGCTGCAGACCTTCTCCAACGTGAACGCCAACACCGGCTACGCCCAGGAGACCGTCAACCTCTCGGCCTACGCCGGCCAGACGGTCACCCTGAAGTTCACCGGCGTCGAGAACTCCTCCTCGGCGCAGACCAGCTTCGTCATCGACGACGCCGCGGTGAACGTCTCCTGACGCACCGCACCTGAGAACACCTGAGAGCACCGGGGTGGGCCACCAGGCCCGCCCCGGTGCTCTCGTTTCCGGGGGGATCCGATTCGCACTCTCGCGCGTCCGATCCGTGTCGGCCGCGACGCGGTCACTCGGGGGAGAAGATGGAGACCATCATGACCATGAAAAGAACTGCCGCAGCGAGCTTCGCCCTGCTGGCTCTGGCCGGATGCGGCTCGACCGCCACGGTCACGGCCGGATCCCCGTCCACGGCACCGAGCCCCGCCGTGGTGGCACTGGACGAGCACGCCAACCACACCACCGTCGACGTCGCCGTCGGCGCGACGATCCGGATCGACCTGCACAGCACCTACTGGTCCGGCGTCACCAGCTCCGCGACACAGCTGGTCCAGCCGATCTACACCCCCTCCTCCTCGCTCTCCCCGTCCTGTCGCCCGGGCGGCGGCTGCGGGACGGTCAGCAGCAGCTTCGTGGCCCGCACGGCCGGTTCGGCCCAGCTGACCTCGCAGCGGAGCAGCTGCGGGGAGGCCATGCCCTGCGCCCCCGACCAGCGCACGTTCACCGTCACGATCAAGGTCGGCTAGGGCCGTCCGTCGTCCGTCCGGCGCGTCGTCCAGGGGGATAGCCCCCGCGGGGGTCGGGGGCGGTCCGGATGGGTTGTCAGAACCGTTTGGCCGAGGCTGAGGGGACGGAAATCGACGGCCGCCGGAGGCGGCCCGGGCCTGGGGGACGGTCGGCATGCGCGGATGGGGAACAGAGAAGCGGCTCGGCGGGCGGGGCGGATCGCCGGCCGCTGCGGCTGCCGCGGCGGCCGTGAGAATCGGCGCCGGCCGGCTCGGGTTGCTCCCGCTGCTGCTGCTGCTGTGCCTCGCGCTGGCCCTGCTGCCCGCAGGACGCGCGGCGGCGGCCGCTCCCGCCGGTGTGCCCGCCGGTGTGGTGGCCACCGAGGTCTCCTTCGCGGGGGTCGGCGGCATCGCGTTGCACGGAACAGTGGTGGCGCCGGCCGCGCGGGGAGCGGCCGGCGTCCACCCGGGGCTGGTGATGCTGCCGGGGGCGGGGCCCGGCGGGCGGGCGGAGCTGCGGACGGCCGCGGAGGCGTACGCGCGCCACGGGGTGGTCACCCTCATCTACGACAAGCGGACGGCAGGCTACTCGACGATCCACCGGGACTACTCGCTGCTCGCCGGCGACGCGCTCGCCGCCCTCCACCTGCTCCAGCAGCGCCCGGACGTCGACCGCGGACGGGTCGGACTCTGGGGGCTCTCCGAGGGAGCATGGCCTGCCTCGCTCGCCGCCGGCCGCTCCGCCGACGTGGCGTTCCTGATCACCGCCGGCGCGGTCGGACTCACTCCCGCCCAGCAACAGGCCTGGGCCTACGGCGAGTTCCTCCGTCACCACCAGGTGTCCGGCTCCCTGCTGAGCACCCTGCAGAACACCTCCACCCGGCAGCTGGTCGGGGCGGGGCTGTTCCCGGAGGCCGACTACGACCCGCTGCCCGCCTGGGAGCAGGTCCACCAGCCGGTGCTGGCCCTCTGGGGGGACCTGGACCGCGAGGCCGCCCCTGCGGAGAGCTCGCAGCTCATCCGGCAGGCACTGGACCGGGGTGGCAACACGCACTACACGATCCACTTCGTGCCGGGAGTCCGCCACAACCTCAACCTGACCGCCGACGGCGGCTTCGACCGGCCCTCCACCCTGCCGGCCGACTACGCCGACTACGAGAGCTCCTGGATCCGGCGGCTGGGCAACGGCGGCGTCCTGCCGCCGGCCAGCGTCGACCCGGCTCCGCCGCAGGACCGGCAGAGTCAGGCGCTCGCCCCGCTGCGCGGATACGAGTCGCCCTGGCTGCAACTCGCGGCGCTGCTGCTGTTCGCCGCCGGCTTCGCCGGATACCCGCTGGTCGGCGCGGTGCGGATGCTGCGCGGTGGCCGGCGCCCCGCGCCGCTGGGCCGCCCGGCCCGCTGGCTCGCCGGAGCCGGGTTGGCGGCCACCGTGGGAACGCTCGGTTACCTGCTCTTCTCCGTGCTGACGGCCGCCAACCTGATCGGACCGGTGCTCCTGGGCCGACCGCTGCCCTGGCTCGCCGCCCAGTGCCTGGCGGTAGTCACGGTGGTGGCCGCCGGCTGCACCGCGATCGCCTGGCGGCGCTCCCGCCCTGTGCTGTCCTGGTCGGAGCGGACCCGGCTCGGCCTACTGCTGGCAGCCGGCGCGGTGTTCGTCCCGTGGGCCCTCTACTGGGGCCTGCTGCTGCCCTGACGGTGATGTCGTAAATCCTGTCAGTGGCGGGCTGTTGAATCAGTGTCGTGACCGTCCACGACCTCATCGCCGTCCTGCCCGCACCCGCCGTACTCCTGGAGCGCTGCCGGGCCTTCGCCGTGCTCGACGCCGTACTCGACCCGCACGCTCCGACCCACACCTTCGAGCCCGCCTGGCGTGACGGGGTGGCGCTGGCCACGATGGAGAACGGCTCGGGAGACCAGTACGCTCTCGCGTTCGACCCGGCCGGGGTGTTCCTCTACGGCTTCGACCACGAGTGCGACGCCACTCCGTGGCGCGAGCAGCCCCGCGCCCACTGGCCGGGGCTGCTCGACGGGCTTCCGGCCTCGCTCGCGCGCTACGCCGGCGAACCGGCATTCCAGTTCGACGACTTCTTCGACGCGACCGTCTGCGCCTGGCGCGAGACCGGGGACACCGCGTGGCGATGCGGTGCCGTGGTCTTCGAGGACGGGGACTCGGACGGCGCGGAGTGGCTGTTCGACCTGCTGGCCGACGGCGGCGCCGAGGCGTACGCGGAGTACGCCTCGGCGTACTTCGGCCGTCCGATCGACCGCCCTGCGGTGGCGTCGGTGCTCGCCGGCCTCCCACTCGCCCCGCAGACCGTCGCCGCTCTCGACCCGTCGGCGGACTTCGCGGCGGTCGCCGCCGTGGCGACCGCCATCGGCTTCCCGGTCCGCACGACGACTGCGGCGCCCTGACCACTGGTCCGCCCGGGCTCACCGCTCAGTGCTCAGTGCTCAGTGCCGATGGTGGTTGTCGGGCTGGGCCGGGTCACCGGGGTGCTCCAAACCCGGTACCAGGGTGAGGCGTTCGGCGCGGGCGCGGTCGAGCCAGCGGACGAAGGCGATCCGCTGGGCACAGCCGCGCAGATGCTCGGCCGGGTCGGCGGAGTCGGAGACAGGGACCGGGGCGGAGTCGGGGACGGGGTCGGGGTGCGGGTCGAGCAGGGTCGCCGTCCACGCCCCGACGGTGACGCTCTCGCCCGGGGGCGCGCTGCGCAGTGCGGCCGCCAGGTCGGCCGGGAGGGTGGCCGGGTCTGCCTCGAAGTCCCCGTCGGGCGTGCTGAGTTGCCAGCGGGTCGAGGGCTGCCGGCGAGTGGCGGCGAGCGCCGCGAGGTAGGCGGTGGTCTCCGCCGTGGTGGGCCCGACCTCGGCGGTCACCGCGGCGAAGACGGCCCGGACGGCCGCGCTGCCCTCGTAGGCGGCCGCGGCGATCGAGCCCAGCTCGACCGCCGCCCGCTGGTCCAGGCGCACGGGCGGGGTGGCGGCGCAGTCCAGGCCGCGCGCGGTGGCCTCGGCGCGGCAGAGCTCCTCGGTCAGCAGCACCTGGGCGACCCAGCGGGTCAGTTGGCGGTCCTCGGCGCTGCCGGGCGCGGGCAGCGCCGAGGCGCGCGGGCCCTGGCGCAGGGTGAGCAGCCGGCGGTCGAGCTCGGCCCGCGGCAGCGGACGCCCGTCAAGCAGGCCGAGCACGCCTGGCGGTGCGCTCACGCCGTGCTGCGCGCTCATGGCGCGACCACCAACTCGACGGTGGGCGCGTACTGGCAGCGGCCGAACCACATGACCTTGGTGACCGCCCACGAGACGCCCGGATCGGCGTCCGGCGGCGGCGCGATCGCGAAGGCCACCGTCTGCCGCTCCCCCGGCGCCAGCGCGAAGCCGCGCACCGGCTCGCCGACCACCTGCCAGCTGCCCCACGGGGAGACCGTCTGCAGCTCGCCGCGGATCTCGCCGCGCGTCCGGTTGATCAGCACGACCACCAGCTCGGCCCGCCCACCGGGCGCCACCCGCACGGACGTGTCCGCGACCTCGACCGTCAGGCCGGTGTCGCGCCCGGTCGCCGCCTTGCTGCCCTGGGCCTGGCTCCAGCCGTCCGGGAGTGCGCCGCCGACCGGCAGCAGCTCGGGCAGGTCGCCGACCGCGACGGTCGCCACGTCCTCGACCTGCTGCCCCGCGTACTCGGTGCGCACGGCGACGAAGTAGAGGCCCGGCTGCGCGTCGGCGGCCGGGGTCACGGTGACCGGGAAGCGGACGTGTCCACCGGCCGCCAGCCGGTAGGGACGGCGCCGGGGCCCGACCTGCCAGCCCTCGGGCGCGATCACCTCGGCGGTGCCCTCCACCGCGGCGTCGCGCAGGTGCGAGGCGAGCACGGCGGACAGCTCCAGAGGCTCGCCGCTCCGGGCGGTCAGCAAGCCCGGGCTGACGCCGACCGAGACCGGCAGATAGCCCAGCGGTGCGGGACCTCGGTTGTGCAACCAGTAGCGGGCGTAGACGGGTTGGGCGATCTCGCGGACCGGACCGAGCGGCCTGCCGCCGGTCATGGCCTCGAACGGCGTGGCGAGCAGCGTGGCGACCTGGGCACCCGTCAGCGTGAGCTCCCGGTCGCCGGCCTCGGCCGCCTCCACAGCCGGCACCTGCGGCTGTTCGAGCAGATCGGCCCAGCGCAGCAGGCCGAGCCGCAGCGCGCCGCCCAGCCGGGCGGTGCCCCCCAGACCGGTCGACTCCACCAGCCGCAGCGTCACCCCGCCCGCCGGGTCGACGAACTCCGCCGAACCGGCGGCCATCGGGTTGCCGGTCGGCTTGAGGGCTCCCAGCCGCACCGCGCGCGCCGGCTCGACCCGCAGCCAGGAGTGGGTGGCCGGCAGCGGCCCGTCGCCGGCCGGGAGCAGCCGGGTGAGCAGCGCGTGGTTGAACTCCTGGCCCTGCGAGGGCAGCGCCAGGGCTCGCCAGTCTCCCTCCCCGGAGACCAGCGCATAGCTGAACTCATGTGTCCAGTGCTGGAGTTGGAAGGAGGAGCCATCCGGGGCGGTGCGCCGCGGCGGGTCGATCCAGACGCCCGAGGGCCAGCCGGTGCAGGAGCGCAGCAGCGAGAGGTGCAGGGCGCCGGTGGGATCGACGGCGAAGCCGGGCAGCCCGTAGCTGAGCAGCGCGGCGGTGTGGTCGACCAGCCGTTCGGAGCTGGGGAGTTCACCGGCGCAGACGGCCTCGATCCGGGCGTCGTCGAGGTCCGCCACCAGCGCGGCAGGGTCGGTGACCAGCAGGGCGGGCAGCGCGCGCAGGTCGCGCAGGTCCGCGTTCGGCTGCCAGACCTCGGTCAGTGGCTTCTCGGCCGGCACCCAGACCCGGCCGCGAGCGGCCAGCAGGTCCGCCGGGCCGGCGCCGACCCGCTCCAGCAACTCCCGTGCTGCGGCGTTGGTTTCGGGGCCGCCCAGGATGATCCGGAAGTCCGGCAGGTTGGAGTCGACGTCGAGCCAGCCGTAGCGGGACCGGTCGGCGCTCGCGGTGGTCGCCGTGACGCCGACCGCGGCGAGCGCCACCACCAGGTCGCGGGCGTCGGCGGCGGCAGCGGGGTCGGGGACGACCACCTCGGCGACGCCGAGCGCGCGATCGCCGAGCGGAGCGCCGTCCGGGGCGGTGAGCGCGACGCGGGCGGTGGCGCTGAGGCCGAACCAGGTGTTGGCGGGGTTGTCGAGGGTCCAGGGAGCCTCGGCCACATCCACGTCGGGCAGCCCGAAGCCGCGGCCGACGACCGCGTCGGCGACCTCGCTGACCGGCAGCGTGCCCGGCAGGTCGAGCGGGAAGCGCAGGCGCAGCAGCCGGTCGGCGCAGGCGTGGTCCAGCACCCGGGTCCGGCAGTCGACGCGGTCGACGCCGTGCCACAGCGTTACGGTCTGCTCGTAGCGGAGGCCGTCGACGGTGCCGGTGACGAGCAGCCGCTCGCCCAGCGGTCCCACCTCACGCCGCACCGCAGCCGCGCTCTCCCGCGCGCCCACCACCGGGCCCTTGGGCAGCAGGTGCCAGGGGCCCTCGCCGAAGTCGGGGTGCTGCGGGTACTCCTCGTACATCCGCAGCTCGTTGCCGACCTGGCCGGACCGGATCAACTCCCGCTCGTGGAGCTTGTCGTGGACGCTGCTCAGGCCACCGCCGCGCTCGGGGTCGGCGGTGACCCGGTAGCGCCGGTTCTCGATCGTCAGGCCATCGCCGGTCTGCCACAGCGCATCTGACAGTCCGTCAACCACCCGCCAGGTGCGCCAGCCCAGGGCCGGTACGTCCTCGGCGTGGAAGTGCAGCGTGCCGCGGTCGACCGCACAGGCCACCGGCACACCGGTGTCGTCCAGCACCCGGACCTGCGCCAGGTCCGCCGGAAGGCGGACCGAGACGGTGCCGGAGCGGTCGAAGGAGAGCGTGTTGGTGACCACGACGGCCTGCCCCTCCCCCGTGGTGTCGATCCGGCCGACCAGCGCGTCCAGCGCGGTGTCACGCACCCGGGCGGCGAGGTCGTGGGCCTCGCGCCACCCGCCGAGCAGGTCGAGGTAGACCTGGTCGGACTCCGAGCCGGTGACGGCGTCGTGGTGGGCGCCAAAGGCGAGATGGCGCCAGGCCTTGTCCAGGGCGGCCTGCGGATAGCTGCCGAGGCCCTGCAGAGCGGCGATGGTGGCAAGCTTCTCGGCATCCAACACGGCGACCTCGCCGGCCCGTTGGGCCTGCTTGGTGTCGATGTAGGAGACGTCCTTGCCGGTGTAGACCGGGTTCATGTCGCGGGTCTGCGGGCACGGTCGGCGCCCGGTGGCGGCGAGTTCGGCCCGGACCGCGCTCAGGAAGTCGCGCGGGATCGCGCAGACGAAGCGCGGCCAGCGGTACTTGGCGGCCCAGGAGCGGTGGATCTCGGTGACCCACTTGTTCGGCGGCGTGTAGTCGGTCCCCACCGGCAGCAGCAGGTTCCTGGTCGCGCCGACCGGCTTGAGCTTGCGGTACAGCGCGTAGACGGCCTCCTCGGCGGTGGCGAGATCGGCGGAGGAGTCCATCCACCAGCCGGCCGAGTAGTGGTTGGGCATGTAGTGGGTGAGCACGCCGCGACCCGAGGGCGCGATCCACTCGAACTCGCTGGGGAACTGCATCACGGTGGCGTCGTCCTTGGCCACCTGGAAGTTCTTCTGGATCGGGCCCCACTGGTGGAACGGCCCGCGCGCCCAGGCGCTGCCGGTCAGCCCGGCGTCGGCCGCGTAGCCGGGGAACTGCGGGTCGTGGCCGAACACATCCAGCTGCCAGGCGGTCTGCGGGTCACCGCCGAGGATGTCGCGCTGGTAGCCGATGCCGTGCACCAGGTTGCGGATGGTCGTCTCGGCGCCGGTCAGGTTGGTGTTCGGCTCGTTGTAGGTGCCGCCGACCAGCTCGACCTGGCCACGCTCCAGCAGTCGGCGCAGGTCGGCGCGGCGCTCGGGGTGCTGGTCGAAGTACGGCTTGAGGTAGTCGACTTCGGCGAGCACGAACTTGTAGACCGGGTCGCGCAGGGCCAGCTCGAGATGCGCCTCCACCAGGGCGAAGCCGTTGCGCTCCCAGAGCGGCCGGGTGGTGGCGTCGCCGCAGAGCAGCTCCCAGGGCGAGGTGTAGGCGGCCTGGGTGTTCCACCAGACCGGGTCGTAGTGGAAGTGCGAGACCAGGTACATGGTCCAGCCCGGCTCGGCGACGGTCACGACGGCCTCGGCGCGGGCCCCGCCCGCAGTGACGGTGACCGGGATCTCGGTGCCCGGTGCGGCGGCGTCCGGCAGTTCGAGCGGGACTTCGACCGTACCCGTGCCGGTCGCCTCACCGCGCACGCCCGTTCCGTGCACGGTGACCGGGGTGGGCGGGCCTTCGATGACCACCCGCAGCACCTGGCGCGGTGCGTGCTCGGTGCCGACGAACAGGTCGGTGCAGTCGACAGCGGTGATGGTGACCGGCACGGGTCGTTCCTCTCTGACGGACGGCGGACGACGGAGGACGGACGACGGACGACGGACGACGGAGCTCAGACGGACGGGAAACCCGGGAGGCCGGTGCTCAGCCCGTCCAACGCGTGCGAGCAGACGCAGTCACGGACCGTCGGCAGGTTCTCGACAGCCCGGAAGAGCACCGTGCGCAGCCGGTCCACGCTGCCGGCGAAGACCTCCAGCACCTCGGCATGGGTCACCCCCTCCCCCGACTCGACGCCGGCGTCCAGGTCGGTGACCAGCGCCAGCGAGCTGTAGCAGAGCCCCAACTCCCGGGCCAGCACGGCCTCCGGGTGGCCGGTCATGCCGACCACCGACCAGCCGCTGGCGGCGAACCAGCGCGACTCGGCGCGGGTCGAGAAGCGCGGGCCCTCGATCACCACCAGCGTCCCGCCGTCCACCGGCTCCCAGGCCAGCGCTCGGGCCGCCGCCAGCGCGGCGGCCCGGCCGTCGGGGCAGTACGGATCGGCGAGCGAGACGTGCACGACGGCGGGGACACTGCCATCGGGCAGCGGCAGCCCGTCGTAGTAGGTCTGCGACCGCCCCGAGGTGCGGTCCACGAACTGGTCGGGGACCAGCAGCGTGCCCGGCCCGTACTCGGCGCGCAGGCCGCCCACCGCGCAGGGTGCGATCACCTGGCGCACGCCCAGCGCGTGCAGCGCCCAGAGGTTGGCCCGGTAGTTGATCCGGTGCGGCGGGATGCCGTGCCCGCGCCCGTGCCGGGGGACGAACGCCACCGACCGCCCGGCGATGGCACCGACGAAGAGCGAGTCGCTGGGCGGGCCGTAGGGCGTGCCGACGGTGATCTCGGTGACGTCGTCCAGCAGGGCGTAGAGGCCGGAGCCTCCGATCACCCCGATCTCCGCGGTGGCGGCGGTCATGGCGGAACCCTTCGCTCGGTGCCGGTGGGGAGCGCAAGTCACGCTCCCCACCGGCACCTTACGAGGGCTCGGGCACTGCGTCGGGCACATCGCCCCTTACGGAACACGAACGGTACGGACGGTACGAACGGTCAGTGGTGCACGGTCGGCTTCAGCGCCTGCTTGAACGCCGGTACGTGCCAGCGGCCCTGGATGGCGATGTCCTCCTCGTTCTCCCCGGAGTGCCGCTGCTGCCAGTACGGGTTCTCGTGCGGCAGGTGGCCGCTGACTCTGCCGTACATCCCGAAGGTGGCGAGCACCAGCCCGAAGGCGAAGCTGAACAGCACGTTGGCCATCCGGAAGGCCAGGTGGTTCCAGGAGCTGTCGAGTGCGCACAGGCCCACGAAACCGGCCACGAAGAAGATCATACCGACGCTCATGTTGATCCAGGAGGCGATATTGCCGCCGATCACCGCGCCGATCATCAGAATGGCGCCGAAGACGATGGACAGCACGCCCAGCGCGCCGTTGCTGGAGAGACCGGCGATGTTCTTGCCGGTGACGGCCAGATAGCCGGGCTGGCCGGCCACGCCGAAGCAGCCCCAGATCAGCAGAAGCAGTCCGCCCAGGCCGGCGCCGAACCGGTAGACCTGCGCCAGGCGGTGGTCGATGGGGAGTTCGTTCTGGAGTTTCATTGCGGCCTCCACCAAGCGGTCCCAGAGTTCACGGACGACCGGTCGTCTCCACGCTACGCCTGTCGGCGCTCCTTCGAACGGTTGGCGACCGCGAGCGCCCAGAGCACCAGCGGCACCTGCAGCGGCAACCGGGCGAAGGCGAGGCGCTTGGCGAGCGGGCCGCGGTCGCGCCAGTCCAGCGCCATCTTGACGTTGGCGGGGAAGACGGCCGCGAAGAAGCCCGCGCTGGCCAGGCCGCCGACCCGCCGGGTGGCGGGCACCGCCACCGTGGCGGCGAGCGCGAGCTCGGCCACCCCGCTGGCCTGGGTCCAGACCCGCGCGCCGCCCGGCAGCCACTCGGGGACGATCGCGTCGAACTGCCTCGGCTTGCGGAAGTGCGCGGCACCGGCCGCGCCGAGCAGGGCGGCCAGCACGTACGGGGAGAGGCGGCGGAGCGACAAGGAGGACCTGCTTCCGGTCGGAACGAGACTGGTGTGAACGAGGTGGCTGGAGACAGATTACCGGCCGGTAGCAACCTGCGGAATGTTCGAGCGAGCGCGAATTGACAGAACCTCATGCACAGTTCGAACGCGAGGCGTAGCGTGACCCTCTGCACACGGATCGAAGCAGCGGACGACCCTGCTCCACTCGAACCCGCAGGGCTGCCGCTGCCGCCCGCCCCGATCGGGGCGGCCTACCAAGGGAGTCTGCAAGAGATGTGCGGGATCACCGGCTGGGTGGCGTTCGACCACGACCTGACGACCCAGCAGCAGACGCTGGACGCGATGACCACGACCATGATCTGCCGCGGCCCCGACGCGGGCGGCGTGCACCTGACCCCGCGTGCGGCGTTCGGCCACCGACGGCTCGCGGTGATCGACGTCGAGGGCGGCGTGCAGCCGATGACCGTCGAGGAGGACGGCCGGCTGCTGGCCTCACTCACCTACAGCGGCGAGGTCTACAACCACCTGGAGCTGAAGGCCGAGCTGGAGAGCCACGGGCACCGATTCCGGACCCGCAGCGACACCGAGGTGGTGCTGCGCGCCTACCTCCAGTGGGGCAGCGGCTTTGTCGAGCGGCTGAACGGCATGTTCGCCTTCGCCATCTGGGACAACCGCAGCGAGGAGCTGCTGCTGGTCCGGGACCGGATGGGCGTCAAGCCGCTGTACTACTACCCGACCGCTGATGGCGTGCTCTTCGGCTCCGAGCCCAAGGCGATCCTGGCCCACCCCACGGTCGACCCGGTGGTCGGCCTGGACGGGCTGCGCGAGCTGCTCTCGCTGGTCAAGACCCCCGGACACGCCGTCTACGAGGGCATGCGCGAGGTCCGCCCCGGGCACTTCGTGCGGGTGCGCCGCCAGGGCCTGACCGTCCACCGCTACTGGGCCCTGGAGGCCCAGGAGCACACCGACGACCTGGACACCACCATCGGCACGGTCCGCGGCCTGCTCGACGACATCGTGACCCGCCAGCTGATATCCGACGTTCCGCTCTGCTCGCTGCTCTCCGGCGGCCTGGACTCCAGCGCGATCACCGCGCTGGCTGCCCGCGGCCTGGCGGCCGGCGGCGCCGGGCCGGTGCGCTCGTTCTCGGTCGACTTCCTCGGACAGACCGAGAACTTCAAGCCCGACGCGCTGCGGGCCACGCACGACGGCCCGTTCGCCCACCTGCTGGCCCGGCACGTCGGCGCCGACCACAGCGACATCGTGCTCGACGCGGCAGCGCTGGCCGACCCCGGCAACCGCAAGGCCGTGCTGCAGGCCCGCGACCTGCCGTCCGGCTTCGGCGACATGGACACCTCGCTCTTCCTGCTGTTCCGCGAGATCCGCCGGCACTCGACGGTCGCGCTCTCCGGCGAGTCGGCGGACGAGGTGTTCGGCGGCTACCCGTGGTTCCACCAGCCGGCCGCCGTGGCCGCCGACACCTTCCCCTGGCGCGCCGCGGCCGAGCAACTGGCCGGCCCGGGCGTGGCACCGCGCGAGGGCCTGCTGGACCCGGACCTGCTGGCCCGCCTCGACCTGGCCGGCTACGTCGCGGACAGCTACCGCACCGCGCTCGCCGAGGTGCCGCACCTGCCCGCCGCCGACCCGCACGAGCGTCGGATGCGGGAGATCTGCTATCTGCACCTGACCCGCTTCGTGAACCTGCTGCTGGACCGCAAGGACCGGATGAGCATGGCCAGCGGCCTGGAGGTGCGGGTGCCGTTCTGCGACCACCGGCTGGTCCAGTACGTCTTCAACACGCCGTGGGCGATGAAGACCTTCGACGGCCGGGAGAAGAGCCTGCTGCGCGCGGCCACCCGGGACGTGCTGCCGACCGAGATCGTGGAGCGGGTCAAGAGCCCCTACCCGAGCACCCAGGACCCGGGCTACCCGCTCGCCCTGCACACCGAGCTGACGGCGCTGGCCTCCGACCTCAAGGCACCGGCGCAGGGGCTGCTCGACCAGGCCGCGCTCTCCGCCGCCATCGCCCCCGGCAGCGACCCGCAGGCGGCGCGCGCCGGCGCCGAGGTGGTGCTCGGTCTGGACGGCTGGCTGCGCGAGTACCCGATCTCGCTGCGGGTCTGACGCAGCGGTCCGGCCGCCCCGCACCCCGGGGCGGCCGGACCTCCCAGAACGGTCTTAGCGGTACTCGTCCTCGTCGACCGGGACCTCCCGGCTCTGCTCGACCGCGTCGCCCTCGTCCGCCGCGGCGTCCAACGGGAGCTCGCTGAGCGGGGGCACCGCCTGCGAGGCCGGCAGATCGGCCTCGGGATCCTCCGGGTCCAGCGACTCGACAGCGAACTCCGTGGCGTTGTCGGACATGACCTCACCCCTCACGGCTCGGGGACCTCGGCGGCCCCTGCTGTGCCCAACACTTACCCGACCAGACGCGCCCCACTCAGGACCCTCCCCCGCACGTCGGCGTGTTGCCGCCGACGGCCACTCGGCGCACCAGCGCTTGCGCCGACGCGTACGGCGGCCACGCTGGAAGGATGGAACAGCGCGCACGCGAGGAGAGAGCGGCGAACTACGCCTACTGGTCGCTGCGGGTCATCTCCTTCCTGATCGACATGCTGGCCTGCTGGATGCCGAACATCGTGGCGGGCGTGGTCGACCCCGACAACACCGCGCTGCAGGTCGGCCTCCTCGCGGTCTCGATCGCGCTGCTCGCCTTCAACCGCTGGTACCTGGCCGGCCGGACCGGTCAGAGCTGGGGCAAGCGGCTGATGGAGACCCGGCTGGTCCGCCTGGACGGCGGCAGCGGCAGCGACGGCGAGATCGGCGTGCTGAGGTCCTTCCTGCGCGACCTCGCCCATCTGCTGGACACCCTGCCGTGCCTGCTCGGCTGGTTCTGGCCGCTCTGGGACACCCGGCGGCAGACTTTCGCCGACAAACTCGCGGGCACCGCGGTGGCCGACGAAGCCGAGAGCCCTGCGGCGATTCCGGCTCGCTGAGATCCGCCGAGCTCCGCTGAAATCCGCTTTCCGTACACGTTCTGCATATGGGCCGCATATCAGCAGGCAGCAGGCCTGTTGGGAAATCCTCGCGGGTTGACAGCGAGTTCCCCGGAGGGCTTTTCTCTAACTCGTCAACCCTTGTTCCGGGAATTCTCGACGAAGTGGGGTCAGCCTCGTGCCCGTGCCAATCCCCCTACCGTCGAACCCACCATCGAACCCACCATCGAACCCACCGTCGGACCCGCCGTCGGACCCCCTAGCGGTCGGCGCTCCTGAACGCCGCGAGCAGCGACTGCACGGCGACCTCGCTCCGGTTGAGCACCGCCGACTGCAGCGAGGCCATCGTGCGCGAGGGCTCCACACCCAGATCGGCGCGCAGCAGCCGACGGAACTCCTGGTAGCAGGCCAGCGCCTCGGCCAGGTCGCCGCTGCGGTGGTGGGCTGCCATCAGCACCGCCCACGGCCGCTCGCGCAGCGGGTGATCGGCGATGATCGCGCGCGCCCGCAGTACGGCCTGCGTGCCAGGTCCGGCGTACAGGGCCGCCTCGGCGAGGTCCTCGCAGCAGTGCAGCCACAGGGAGTCGAACGCGCACAGGCGCCGGCGCAGCCGCGAAGAGCCCGCCGCGTCCGCGCCGGCCGGCCCGCGCCACAGCGCCAGCGCCTGGCCTAACACCCGCTCGCTGTCGGCGGAGTAGCCCTCGTCCAGCAGCCGGCGCCCGCCGCGCACCAACTCGGCGAAGCAGCGGTGGTCCACCTCGCAGTCAGGAGCATCGAGTTGGTAGCTGACGCCGAGCCGACCGGCACGCGGGCCGGAGACCACGCCGCGCCCCGCCACCAGCAGCTCCTTGCGCAACCGGCTCACGTACTGGCGCAGGTTGGCGTGGGCGGAGGGCGGCGGCTCGTCCCAGAGCAGCTCCACCAGGCGGGCCTGCGACATCCCGGCGCCGGGCTCCAGGCTCAGCGCCGTCAGCGCGCCCCGGACCATCACCGACGCCGGCGCCCGCTCCACTCCCCCGGCCTCGATGCACACCGGCCCGAGAATCCGGATCACCGCAGCCCCCTTTGATCTGTTCAGAACACGCGATTCTAGCGCTCGGCCGACCAAGCCCACTTGAGAGGTGTCCAAGATGACCCGCAGTCAGCAGGCCGACCAGGCCTACCAGGTGGCGGTGGTCGGCGCCGGCGCATCCGGGACGCTGGCAGCGGCTCGCCTGCTCCAGCACGCCCGTACCCGTCAACTGCGCCTGGACGTACGGCTGATCGACCCGGCCGAGGCCGGCCGAGGCGTCGCCTACGGGACGCAGGATCCGCGCCACCTGCTGAACGTACCGGCGTGCAAGATGAGCGCCTACGGCGAGGACCCGGGGCACTTCCTGCGCTGGGCGAGCACGCAGCAGGACACCGCGCCCGACCCCGGCGAGTTCCTGCCCCGGCGGCTCTACCACCGCTACCTGGTGGACGTCCTGGCGCGGGCGGCCGAGCCGGGCGCCGGCGTCCGGCTGCACCACCTGCGCGAGCGAGTGCTCGGCCTGAGCGCGCACCCCGACCGGGTCGCACTGCGGCTGCGCCCCAAGGCCGAGGAACCCGCCGCCGAGGAGCTGCACGCCGACGCCGTCGTCCTGGCGCTGGGCAACTTCCCTCCCACGCTGGGCTGGGCGCCGCCCGAGCTGCTCGAGTCGCCGCACTTCGTGGCCGACCCGTGGGCGCCCGGCGCGCTGTCGGCGGTCCCTGCGGACGCCGATGTGCTGCTGGTCGGCACCGGGCTGACCATGGTCGACGCCGCGCTCACCCTGGACCGCCCGGGCCGGGTGGTGTACGCGGTGTCCCGCAACGGCCTGCTCCCCGAGCCGCACGCGGCCGGCCTGCTGCCCGAGCTGGCCCCGCCGGTGCTCGACGAGTCGGCCGACCCGCGCGCCGCGGCACTCCGCCAGATCGCCACCAGCCGCCGCCTGCACGGGGACTGGCGCCCGGGCGTGGACAGCCTGCGGTCGGTCACCGCCGCGCTGTGGCAGCGGCTCGACCTGGCCGAGCGGGCCCGCTTCCTGGCCGAGGATCTGCGGCACTGGGAGGTTCACCGCCACCGGATCCCGCCGCGCACGGTGAGCGCCCTGGACAGCGCGCGGGCGGACGGGCGGCTGCGGATCGGCCGGGGCGAGGTGGCCCAGGTGGTCGAGACCGCTGCCGGCCTCAAGGTCCAACTCGTGGACGGCAGCATCCTGGAGGTCGGCGCGGTCATCAACTGCACCGGCTCGCAGGCCGACTTCCGCCGGTCGATCGACCCGCTGGTGGACGCCCTGATCGAGTCCGGCGCGGCCCGGCCAGGCCCGTGCGGCCTGGGCCTGGACACCACCGGGGCCGGCCTGCTGGTCCCCGGCTCCGGTTCGGCGCCGTCCCCGCTGTGGACGCTGGGCCCGCTGCGCCGCGGCAATCTGCTGGAGACCACCGCCATGCCGGAGATCCGCGACCAGGCCGACAGCCTGGCCGACGCGCTGCTGGCGGCGCTCGTGCGGTGACCATCGGGCGAACACTTGGTGCCTGACAGGCGAACAGTTCGATCGGCCGCCCCGGAATTCCCGGTTCAGGGCGACCCCGGCCGCCCTGAGCGCCACGTCTGCCCGGTTAGGGTGCCGACAGCTCCCGCACCCGACAGATCGGATCCCCTCGTGTCCAGCAGCTGGCCCGCCGGCCCCCGCCGTGTCCTGGTCGTCGGCATCGACGGCGTCCGTCTCGACCTCCTGCCGGAGCTGGACACCCCGCACCTGGACTCGGTCGCGGCCGCCGGCTTCCTGGCGCCCGTCGAGGTGGACGACGCCACGCCCACCATGTCCGGTCCCTGCTGGGCCACCATCGCCACCGGCGTGGGCGTGGCCAAGCACGGGGTCTTCGGCAACCACCTCGGCGGCAACCGGCTGAACGTCTTCCCCGACTTCACCACCCGGCTGGCCACCGTCCACCGCCGCCGCACCTTCGCGGTCGGCGGCTGGGAGCCGCTCTTCCTGGCCCGCCAGGGCGGCCCGCTGTTCGCCGCACCCGGCCGGCTCGCCTACATCGCCCCGCTGGAGGACACCCCCGAGGCCTGGGAGGTCTGCGACGAGCGGGTGACGGCCGAGGCTACGTTCATCCTGGGCGGCGACGACGATCCGCAGGCGTCCTTCGTCTACCTGGGCGCGGTGGACGAGACCGCGCACTTCCTGGGCTGCGGCGAGGAGTACCGGCAGTCGATCCGCACCGCCGACCAGCGGCTCGGCCGCCTGCTGGCCGCCGTCCGCGCCCGCCCGGGCTACGCCGAGGAGGAGTGGACGGTGATCGTGGTCACCGACCACGGCCACCTCGACCAGGGCGGCCACGGCGGGCGCAGCGAGTTGGAGCGCACGGCCTGGGTGGCCGCCTTCGGACCGGGCCTGGTCCCCGGCGCGCCGGTGGAGACGGTGCGCCACACCGACGTCGCCGCGCACGTGTACGCGGCGCTCGACATCGCCCCGGACCCGCACTGGACGCTGGACGGCCGCCCGTTCACCCCGGCGGCGAGCCTGGTCTGACCCGCGTCGCTCGAGACCTCAGAGCGGCTTGACCAGCGTCTCGAAGGCCAGGTCAGGCCGCTTGGGGATGCCGAACCGCTCCTCGCCGTAGGGGAACGGCGAGAGCACCCCGGTGCGCTGGTACCCCCGGCGCTCGTACCAGGCGATCAGCTCGGAGCGCTGGACGATCACCGTCATCTCCAGCAGCGCGGCCTGCCACTGCTCGCGGGCGTAGCGCTCCGCCTCGGCGAGCACGGCCCGGCCCAGGCCGCCGCCCTGGCTGTCGGGCCGCACCGAGAACATCCCGAAGTAGGCGCGCTCCCCGCGCCGCTCCAGCTGGCAGCAGGCCAGCAGTTCGCCGTCGCGCTCGGCCAGCAGCACCCGGCTGTCCTCGCGGGCGAGCAGCTCGGCGACCGCGGCCGCGTCGGTGCGCCGGCCGTCCAGCAGGTCCGCCTCGGTGGTCCAGCCGGCCTTGCTGGCCTCACCCCGGTAGGCGGACTCGACGAGCGCGACGAGCGCGGCCGTGTCGCTCCCGGTCGCGGGGCGGAAGGCCAGGACGGCGGCGGATTCCATGCGGTACTCCAAACGGACGGACGATTGCTCTCCCCCGCATGCTGCCACAGCCGGGACACGCCCCGGATGGCTCACAGGATGGCGGCTTTGCGGCACCCGCGAGCCAGGATGAGGGGATTTGTCCGTCCACTTCGAGCTCCAGGGGACTTGCCGCCATGCATCCGCGCGTCTTCGCGATCCTCACCGCGTTCCTGCTCGGGGCCCTGGGCCTCGGCGCGGTGGCCGTCACCGAGTGGGTCCCGCCGAAGCGCGGGGCCCCCGCCACCGGGGTCCTCGCCGCGGCGGCGGGCTCGGCCTCACCCACCGGGGACCCGGCGGTATGGACCCGCAGCACCCTGCGGAACAAGTTGATGGCCGAGATGACGGCCACCGACCCCGGGGTCGCGCTGGCCGACCTCGACCAGATCACCAAGAAGGACCCCTATACCGTCCGGTTCTGCCACCCGGTCGCGCACGAGCTGGGCCACGCCGCCGTCAAGCGCTACAACCGCGACTTCGCCAAGGTGATCTCCTTTCCGCACGACACCTGCGCGGAGGGCTACCTGCACGGCGCGGTCGAGGAGATGCTGGCCACCTCCAGCGACCCGGGCAGCGACCTGCTCAAGCTGTGCGCCCCTGAACTGCGGGGTCCGTGCGTGCACGGAGTAGGCCACGGCACGATGTTCGTCGCCAAGCAGGACGTGCCCACCGCGCGCACCCTGTGCAACAGCTTCGGCAACGACCACCTGCGGATCACCTGCTCCGAGGGCCTGTTCATGCAGCTCTTCGGCCCGGACGAGGAGGATGAGAAGGCCAAGGCGCAGCTGCCCGCCGACAAGCTCGCCGCGGAGCCGCTCTACCCCTGCCCGGAGCAGCCGGCGCTCTTCCAGTCCGCGTGCTACTTCTACGCCCCCACCTTCTTCCTCAGCAGCCACGACTACCCCGACCACCCGGAGGTGTACGCCCAGGCGCTGAAGTGGTGCCTGGCCGGCCAGGCCACCGGCGGCGCCAACGACTGCAGTCGCGGCGTCGGCTCGCGGACCATGAAGTACAACCTGGACCGCGAGGACTGGGTCGGCCAGCAGTGCGCCTCGGCCGCCGACGGCTGGCAGCGCAAGGCCTGCGCCGAGGGCATGGTCAGCTACTACACGGTCAACTACACCGACAGCGGCGCGGCCGCCCGGCTCTGCGGCAAGCTGACCAACACCGAGATCGCCCGCTACTGCCGCTCCGCCGCCGGGCTCTCCGCCTCCTTGGACTAAAACCGACCGGTCTCCGCCCGTACGATCATCCCCATGCCCGAGTCCTTCCGCGAAGCCGCCCACGCCACCGCCGACCTGGTCGCCGACTACCTCCAAGGGGTTCCCGGCAACCCGGTCTGGCAGCCGATGGACCCGGCGGCCCGGCAGGCCCTGCTGGACGCGCCGCTGCCCGCCGAGGGGCGCGCCCTGGCCGAGCTGCTCGAGGTGATCGGCGCGCAGGTGATGACGGCGCCGATGGGCAACGGGCACCCGCGGTTCTTCGGCTGGGTCAACTCGGCGCCGGCCCCCGCCGGGGTCCTGGCCACCCTGGCGGCGGCCGCGATCAACCCCAGCTCGGCGGGCGGCGACCACGCGGACGTCCACCTGGAACGGGCAGTGGTGCGCTGGATAGCCGAGCTGGTGGGGTTCCCGCACCCTCCCGGCGGCGGCCTGCTGACCTCGGGCACCTCGATGGCCACCATCGTCTGCCTGGCCGCCGCCCGCGGCCGGGCGGCGGCCCGTCTCGGCCACGACGTGCGGGCGGACGGCCTGGCGGGCCTGCCGCCGCTGGTCGGCTATGTCAGCGGCGAGACGCACTCCTGCGTGCGCAAAGCCGCCGAGCTGCTGGGCCTGGGCAGCCGGCAGCTGCGCACGGTGGCCACCGACGCCGAGGGCCGGCTGGACCCGGCCGCGCTGCGCGCGGCGGTGGCCGAGGACCGGGCGGCCGGGCGGCTGCCGTTCCTGGTGGTCGCCTCGGCCGGCACGGTGAACACCGGCGCGGTGGACCGCTTCGAGCCGATCGCCGACCTCTGCGCGGAGCAGGGCCTGTGGCTGCACGTCGACGGCGCGTACGGCGCCTTCGGCGTGCTCGACCCCGTCATCGCGCACCGCTACGCGGGCCTGGCGCGCGCCGACTCGCTCGCCCTGGACCCGCACAAGTGGCTCGGCGTGCCGGTGGACTGCGGCTGCGCGCTGGTGCGCGACGCCGAGGAGCTGCGGGCGACCTTCAGCCTGGTCCCCTCCTACCTGCGCGACGAGGAGGCCGGCGGGCTCGGCTGGTTCTCCGAGTACGGCACCGAGCAGACCCGCCCGTTCCGCTCGCTCAAGGTCTGGGCCACCATCGCGCACCGCGGCCGCAGCGGCATCGCCGCCGACATCGCGCACTGCACCCGCCTGGCCCGCCGGCTCGGCGAACTGGTCGAGGCCGACCCGGCGTTGGAGCTGCTGGCACCGGTGGAGACCTCCATCGTCGCCTTCCGGGCCCGCCCGGTGGGCCTGCCCGAGCCGGCCGTCGACGCGCTCAACCAGGCGCTGCCGCTTGCCGTCCAGCGGCGCGGTCGCAGCTTCGTCACCGGGACGGTGCTGGACGGGCGCGAGGCCGTCCGGGCCTGCCTGCTCAACGCCGCCACCACGGAGGCGGATCTGGCCGTCCTGCTGGCCGAGGTACGCTGCGCGGTCGATGAACTGACTACCCATCAGTAGCAGTTCGTACTACGCCGAAGACATTAACCGGCCGGTCACAAGGCATTCGTGATCGTGAAACACCCGCAGGGCATCGTGATGGCATGACTGAGCTTCCTGTGCCGCCCCAGCCCGACCAGCAGCCCTCGCGTGCCCGGCGCCGCAGCAGAGCGGACCGATGGCGGCACGACGCCGTCGAGCTCGCCGCGGTCTTCCTGGCCGTCGCCACCGCCGATCTGGTCGCCGACGTGGTGGTGCACGGCCACGACGGACCGGTGCTGCTGGTCTCCTCGGCCTTCGCCCTGATCGCCACGGCGGTGTTCCACTCCTGGTGGCAGCACCGCCATCCGCACGGGCCACCGGGCCCCGAGCCGACCGCACCGCCCGGCGGCTCGGCCCTGCCGCCCGCCGAGACCGTGCTCTGGCGGCTGCGGGCCACCGTCTCGGACGCACCGGGCAGCCTCGCCACGGTCTGCGCCGCGCTGGCCGAGCTGCGGGTGAGCATCATCTCGCTGCAGACCCACCCGCTGCCCGAGGCCACCGTGGACGAGTTCCTGCTGCGCGCGCCGCGCGAGCTGTCCCGCTCGGTGCTGGCCGGCGCGGTCGCCCGGGCCGGCGGACGGGAGATCTGGACCGACCCGGCCGACGCACACGACCTGGTCGACCTGCCGACCCATGTGCTGGCACTGGCCACCCGCACCGCGCTGGACGCCGCCGAACTGCCGGTCGCGCTGCGCCGGCTCTTCGGCCAGTGCGCGATCCGGCAGTTCCCGTCCCTCCCGGCGGACCAGGACGCGCCCAGCCTGGCGGGCCATCTGATGCGGCTACCGCTGCCGTCCGGCGGTCTCGTCGAGCTCTCCCGGCCGCATCTGCCGTTCACCCCCACCGAGTTCGCCCGGGCCAAGGCGCTGGTCGAGCTGGACGCGGTGCTCGGCCCGCGAGTCCCGCAGGTCGCCGCCCGGCTGAGCCTGCCGGCCGGCGCCGACCTCACCGTGCGCCGGGCCGACCCGGCCGACAAGGCCGAGGCGCTGGCCATGCACCGGCGCTGCTCCAGCGGCACGCTGCGCCGCCGCTACCACGGCCCGGTGGCCGACGCGGACCGCTACCTGGAGCACCTGCTCGACCCGCGGCACGGCCAGACCCTGGCCGTGCAGAGCGCCGACGGGCGGATCGTCGCGCTGGCCCACCTGATGTGGGACGACGACAGCGCCGAACTGGCCGTCCTGGTCGAGGACGACTGGCAGCGCCGGGGCCTGGGCCACGACCTGCTGCGCCGGATGGCGGCGCTGGCGGCCGAGGCGGGGGTGGCCACCGTCTACGCGGTCACCCAGGCCGCGAACACCGCGCTGATCGGCGCGATGCGCAAACTGCAGCTGCCGCTCGACTACCAGGTCGAGGACGGCACCCTCGTGATCACCGCCCACCTGGCGGGCGCCACCGAGCAGTTGCCCACCCCCTGGCCCGCCGTCCCGGGGCGCTGATCGGATCGCGTCACTGCGCAACAGGGGGCGTGGCTCGGCCTGCTCCGGACAAGCCGTTAGGCTGAGCCCGTCCCTGCCGCCCAGCGGCCCGACCAGGCCAAGGGGGGTCGTCAGCAACAGGAGGAACCCCTGAGCATGCCAGGCACCGGATCGGAGGCCGCAGCCCACGGCGCGCGCGACTCCTCACTGCCAGCCCGCGCCAAGCTCGCCGTCACCGCCGGCAAGGTGGCCGCGGCCGCCTCCCGGTCGGTCGGCCGCGGCAGCGGCTCGGTGATCGGCGGCAAGGTCGCCCTCAAGCTGGACCCCGACCTGCTCGCCAAGCTCGCCGACCACCTGGACGTCGTCCTGGTCAGCGCCACCAACGGCAAGACGACCACCACCCGGCTGATCGCCGAGGCGCTGCGCGCCGCGGGCCCGGTCGTCTCCAACGCGCTCGGCGCCAACATGCCGGCCGGCATCACCGCCGCGCTGGCGGGCGGCAGCGACGCCCGCTACGGCGTGATCGAGGTGGACGAGAAGTACCTGGCCGGCGTTGCCCGCGACACCAGCCCCAAGGCCATAGCGCTGCTCAACCTCTCGCGCGACCAGCTGGACCGGGCCGCCGAGACCCGGATGATGGCCGAGAAGTGGCGTGAGGGCCTGCAGAACACCGAGGCCGTGATCATCGCCAACGCGGACGACCCGCTGGTCACCTGGGCCGCGTCCTCCTGCCGCCGGGTGGTCTGGGTGGCCGCCGGGCAGGCCTGGAAGGAGGACGCCTGGTCGTGCCCGTCCTGCGGCGGCGTGATGCAGCGCCCCGGCGACGACTGGTACTGCCAGGAGTGCGGCTTCCGCCGCCCGCAGCCGCACTGGGCCCTGTCGGGCCAGCACGTGGTCGACCCGAACGGCGCCGCGTGGCCGATCCACCTGCAGCTGCCCGGCCGGGCCAACCTGGCCAACGCCACCAGCTCGGCCGCCGTGGCCGCGGTCTTCGGCGTCCCGCCGCAGGTCGCGCTGGAGCGCATGCAGTCGGTGGCCGCCGTGGCCGGCCGCTACGACGTGGTCTCCTACCAGGGCCGCGACGTGCGGCTGCTGCTGGCCAAGAACCCGGCCGGCTGGCTGGAGACCTTCTCGCTGATCGACGGTCCGCCGGCCCCGGTGATCCTGTCGGTCAACGCCATGGACGCCGACGGCACCGACACCTCCTGGCTCTGGGACGTCGACTACGAGCGGCTGGCCGGGCACCCGGTCTTCGTGATGGGCCAGCGCAAGCTGGACCTGGCGGTCCGTCTGGAGGTGGCCGGGCTCCAGTTCCACGTCGTGGAGTCGCTGAACGAGGCCGTCCGGATGGCACCGCCCGGCCGGATCGAGGCGATTGCCAACTACACCGCCTTCCAGCAGCTGCGCAAGGTGGTGGCGAACTGATGACGATGCCACCGCCGCACGGATACGAACCGCAGCAGCAGCACTACGGAAGGGCCTCACGGATGAGCGACAGCAGCCTGCGGCTGGTCTGGATCTACCCGGATCTGCTGAGCACCTACGGCGACCGCGGCAACGCGCTGGTCGTCGAGCGCCGGGCCCGCCAGCGCGGCCTGGCCGTCTCGCGGATCGACGTCCGCTCCGACCAGGCGGTGCCCACCAGCGGCGACATCTACCTGATCGGCGGCGGTGAGGACCGCCCGCAGCGGCTGGCCGCCGAGCGGCTGCGCCAGGACTCGGGTCTGGCCCGGGCCGTGGACAACGGCGCGATCGTCTTCTCGGTCTGCGCCGGCTACCAGATCCTCGGCCACGAGTTCATCAACGACCTCGGCCAGCGCGAGCCGGGCCTGGGCCTGCTCGACGTCTGGAGCACCCGCGGCGAGGGCGCCCGCAGCGTCGGCGACGTGCTCGCCGAGCCGGACCCGCGCCTGGGCCTGCCCACGCTGACCGGCTTCGAGAACCACCAGGGCGTCACGCACCTGGGCCAGGGCGTCTCCCCGCTGGCCTCCGTCACCCACGGCGGCCCGCACGGCGGCGGCAACGGCGACGGCAGCGGGACGGAGGGCGCCTGGCGGGACACCGTCTTCGGCACCTACCTGCACGGCCCGGTGCTGGCCCGCAACCCCGCGGTCGCCGACCTGCTGATCAAGCTGGCGCTGGACGTGAACGCGCTCCCGCCGGCCGACACCACCTGGTACGACGCGCTGCGTGCCGAGCGGATCGCGTCCATCGGCCAGCCGTCCTGACACCCGCCTCCACCCGCGCACGTCCTGGCTCCGACCGCCCTTGTCCAGCATCTGGCGGCCGGAACCAGGACGCAGCGAAAGTAAGAGAATAAGAACCGACCGGCTGCAACACCCTCCTCGGCATCCGGCCGCACACCGCGTGGGAGCGTCGACGACGCCGCCCCCTCGCCTGCTCCCACCTGGCCGGAGGCGGGGGTCGCTATGATCAGCTTCGGGCAGGAATGTCCGATCTGAGCCTTCGCCACCTCGGCGCGACCAGGGGTGGCTGCGAGGCGGTAGTCCGGCCGTCCGGTCCTTTTCGGGAGTTGCGAACAACGATGCGTATTGGTGTGCTGACCAGCGGCGGCGACTGCCCCGGCCTGAACGCCGTGATCCGCTCCGTGGTCCACCGGGGGGTGGTCGACCACGGCGACGAGATCATCGGGTTCCAGGACGGCTGGCGAGGCCTCCTCGAAGGCGTCCACCGTCCGCTGACCCTCGACTCGGTCAGCGGCATCCTGGCCCAGGGCGGCACGATCCTGGGGTCCTCCCGGGTCCAGCCCAGCCACCTGCGGGACGGCGTGGAGCGGGCCAAGAAGTACTGCGACGACCTCGGCATCGACGCGGTCATCCCGATCGGCGGCGAGGGCACCCTCAAGGCCGCCAAGCTGATGAGCGACGGCGGCCTGCCGGTGGTCGGGGTCCCCAAGACCATCGACAACGACATCGCCTGCACCGACGTCACCTTCGGCTTCGACACCGCCGTCTCGGTGGCCACCGAGGCGCTGGACCGGCTGAAGACCACCGCCGAGTCCCACCAGCGGGTCATGGTCGTCGAGTTGATGGGCCGGCACACCGGTTGGATCGCGCTGCACGCCGGTATGGCGGCGGGCGCACACGCCATCGTCGTGCCGGAGCGCCCGTTCCACATCGACAAGCTCACCGAGGTGGTCCGCGAGCGCTTCGACCGCAACAAGAAGTTCGCGATCGTGGTCTGCGCCGAGGGCGCCAAGCCCGAACCCGGCACCATGCACTGGGAGGAGGGCGTCCGGGACATCTACGGTCACGAGCGCTTCACCGGTGTCGCCAACCAGCTCTCCCGCGAGCTGGAGCACCGCCTGGGCAAGGAGGCCAAGCCGGTCATCCTCGGCCACACCCAGCGCGGCGGCACGCCGACCGCGTACGACCGGGTGCTCGCCACCCGGTTCGGCTGGCACGCCGTGGAGGCCGTCCACAAGGGCGCCTTCGGCCAGATCACGGCCCTGCAGGGCACCCAGATCAACCTGGTCCCGCTGGCCGAGGCGGTGGCCGACCTGAAGACCGTCCCGCCGGAGCGCTACGTCGAGGCCGAGATGGTCATCTGACAACCCGCCCGACCGCACGCGTCGGGGCCCGATCCTCGGCGAGGACCGGGCCCCGACGCGTATCCCCGGGTCCGCTCAGCGACCGCCGGCGGCGAGACGACGCCGCGGCCGAGCAGCTCACCCGCTCCCTGATCGCGTCCGCGTCAGCCCCCCAGAAGGAGGGGCGGGCGCAGCGGCCCTGACGGCCGCCCGTAGGGTGGGACCCGACGAAACTCGGACGAACCGGACCCTACGCGCGGCCCGGCCGTCCGTGAGCGCACGGAACACGGAAGCGGGGCTGCCGATGGACGGCATGACAGGGATGCACCAGCACGGCGGGGTCGGGCTCGGCCCGTTCTCGCTCTCCTCGGTGCTCACCTGGTCGCCCGACTGGCCGTTCCTGCTCGGCTGCCTGCTGGCGCTCGGGCTGTACGCCGCCGGCGTGGTCCGACTGCTGCGGCGCGGCGACGGCTGGCCGGTCGGGCGCGCGGTGGCCTGGACCGCCGGCGTGCTGACCATGGTGTTCGTGACCTGCTCCGGCCTGAACGACTACGGCATGGTGCTGTTCAGCGCGCACATGATGCAGCACATGGCACTCAGCATGCTGGTGCCGATCCTGCTGCTGCTCGGCGCGCCGATCACGCTGTCGCTGCGCGCGCTGCGCCCGGCGGGCAAGGGCCGGCCGCGCGGGCCGCGCGAGCTGCTGGTGGCGCTGCTGCACAGCCGCTACGTCAAGGTGATCTCGCACCCGGCCTTCACCATCCCACTCTTCATCGCCAGCCTCTACGGCCTCTACTTCACCCCGCTCTTCGACTTCCTGATGCAGTCGCGGCTCGGGCACATCGCGATGATGCTGCACTTCCTGGCGGCCGGGCTGCTCTTCTTCTGGCCGATCATGGGCGTCGACCCGGGCCCGCACCGCCCGGGGTACGTGATGCGGATCATCGAGCTGTTCATGGGGATGCCGTTCCACGCCTTCTTCGGGGTGGCGGTGATGATGGCGACCAGTCCGCTGGTGACCACCTTCACGGCGGCCGGTGCGCCGCCCGGCACCGACCTGATGGCGGACCAGAAGATGGCCGGCGGGATCACCTGGGCGTTCGGTGAGATCCCCACCGCGGTGGTGCTGATCGCGCTGGTCTTCCAGTGGGCCAAGTCCGAGGAGCGCACGGCACGGCGCGGCGACAGGGCCGCCGAGCGCGACGGCGACGCCGAGCTGAACGCCTACAACGCCTACCTCGCCTCCCTGGAGCAGCGCGGCAGCCGCGCGGCGGGCAGCAACTGAGCCTTCCCCGCTCCGGGTGCCGGCCCGGGTGGAGGGTGACACCCGATCAGCGGTGCCAGGGGCCTGCGGCAAGATCGCGGGGCCCGGTTATCCTGGCACCCACCCGTTGCTTCGGTCCGGCCTGCTCGGCACCGTGACTCCCTGTCGAGGACTCCATGACCCCTGCCCTCCGAGCGGCCACGACCATCGGGGCGAGGGGTTGAGCAGCCTCGTCAGTCCGATCGGGACCGGTTCGAACCGCACGGGGGCGTGGTCCCGGCAGGCCCGCGCCGCGCTGCACCGGCCGGTGGTCGCCGCTACCCTGCTGGCCCTGGTCCTGCACCTGCTGTGGGCGCTGTTCCTGGCGAGGAACGCCGGTGACCTGGCGGCGCAGTACGCGTGGACCGACTTCATCCGCAAGAACCCCGACTCCAGCTACAACCTGTCCTGGTACGGCGGGATGTACACGGTCTCGTACAGCGTCCTGTCGCCCTATGTGATGGGCCTGCTGGGCGTGCGCACCACCGGCGTCATCGCGGGCACGCTGACCGCGGCGCTGGCCGCCCGGCTGCTGGAGCGCTCGCCGCTGTCGCGGCCGATGGCGCCCGCGCTCTGGACGGCGTTCGCGATGTGGTGCAACGCCGCGTCAGGGCGGGTGACCTTCGCGCTCGGCTGTGCGGCGGGCCTGGCGGCGGTCATGCTGCTGTTCCCCGAGGCGCCGCGGCGGGCCGGGCGGACCGCCGCGGTCGCCGCCCTCGCCACGCTGGCCACCCTGAGCAGTCCGGTGGCCGGGCTGTTCCTCGGGGTGGCCGCCGCCGCGCTGTTCCTGACAGGCCGACGGCGGGAGTCCTACGCCCTGGTGCTCGGCCCGATCCTGGTGATCGCCGGCACCTCGCTGCTCTTCCCCTTCTACGGTGTGCAGCCCTTCGACTGGTACGTCGCCCTGCCGATCGCGGCCGCCTCCGCCCTGCTCGCGGCGCTGATGCCGCGCCAGTGGCGGGTGATGCGGCTCGGCGCGGCCGTGTACGCGGTGGGCGTGCTGCTCACCTGGATGGTGCCCTCGCCGATCGGCAGCAATGTCGAGCGCCTGCTGCTGCTGTTCGGCGGCGCGGCGCTGCTGGCCGCCGTCCTCGATCCCGGGACGCACCCGGCCGGCGCGACCGGGTGGGGGGCCGCGCTGAGCGGTTGGCGGCGCGTCACGCTCGGCGTCGTGTTCCTCGCGGTCGCCGGGTGGCAGATCGCCACACCCGTCGGCGACCTGATCAGCACCGTGCCGGCCCCGGCGTCGGCGCTGCCGGCCGCGTCGATCGTCAGCGAGCTGCACCGGGTCGGCGCCGACCGGGGCCGCATCGAGGTGGTCCCGCTGCGCAGCCACTGGGAGTCCTCCGCGCTCGCGCCGTACGTCGACCTCGCGCGCGGCTGGAACCGCCAGGCCGACGTCAGCCGCAACCCGCTCTTCTACACCGACACGCCCCTGAGTCCGGCGGCGTACCACGCCTGGCTCCAGCGCTGGGGCGTCGGCTATGTGCTGCTCCCGCCGGACCGGCCGGACGACGCCGCGGTGGACGAGGCCCACATCGTCGCGGCCGGCTACCCGTGGCTGAGCCTCGTCTGGGGCGACGAGAACTGGCGGCTCTACCGCGTCACCGACGCGACGCCGCTGGTCGCGGCGCCCGCCACCGTCACGCAGGCCACGGCGGCCGCGCTGACCCTGGAGGTCCCGTACGCCGGGCCGGTGCTGCTGCGGATCCCGTGGTCGCCGTGGCTGGGCGTCCGGGGCTCCGACCAGGCCAGCCGCGGCTGCCTGGCCGAGTCCGGCGGCTGGACCATGCTGTACGCCCCCGAGCCCGGCACCTACCAGGTGGCCGGCCGCTACAGCCTCAACCCCAGCAGCCCCTGCGCGCACGGCTGACGGGCCCTGGGCCCGGTGACCGCGGTGGCCGCGGTGGCCGGCGGGTCAGGGCGCGACCGAGGGCTGCGGCGGCGCGGCGAGCAGTCGGCGCAGCGCCAGCCCGTCGGGGGCGACGGCGGTCAGCAGGTGGGCGGTGGCGCTCGGGCCGGGGAGGGTGAGCAGGGCGCAGTCACCGCCGGCGGGTTCGGGCGGCGGTTCAAGCGGCGGTAGGCCGACGGTGAGGAGCTGGCCGGCCGCACGGTGGGCGGCCAGCACGGCGGGGCCGTCCCAGCCCGGGGCGCCGGGGCCGAGGTCGGTGCACTGGTCCAGGATCAGCTGACCGGCCCGGCGGACGGTCAGCCGTGAGGTGAGGCGCCCCGGCACGCCGTGGACGGTCCAGTCGTGGCGCCGCCCTAGGATCTGCTCCTCCCGGTAGCGCAGTCGGGCGCCGGCGGCCAGGGTGATCCGGGTGGTCAGCAGCAGGTGGCTGCCGGCCGCCGCGACCACCGGCTCGGGCAGCCACTCCAGCAGCGCGCCCGCCGCCACCGTCAGGTCGACGTGGTAGCTCGCGGGCCCAGGGCGCGGTCCTGGCAGGCTGACGGTGGCCGCCACCGAGGTGACCCGCAGCCACGCGCCGGCCGCCACCTCGGCCGCCAGCGCGATCCGGTCGCCGCCCAGCGGCCCCGCCATCGCCCCGACCAGCGCCACCTCCGCCGGCACGGCGGCCCCCGGCGCTCGCGGCCCGCGCAGCCGGCGCAGCGCCAGCGGGCCGGCGCCCGCCAGGACCGGCAGCACCGTGACGCCGCGCCCGTCCAGCGCCGCCAGGATCCGGGCGGGCGCCGGCGGCGTCAGTGCGAGCGCCACGCGCCGAGCCGTCCCCGGACCCAGCGGGTGATCGGCTCGACCCCGTCCGGCTGGACCAACGAGCAGAACACCGTGGGCAGTTCGCCGCGCTGCAACTCGGCGTCGCGGGCCATCACCGCCAGGTCCGCGCCGACCAGCGGCGCCAGATCGGTCTTGTTGATCACCAGCAGATCCGAAGTCGACACCCCCGGACCGCCCTTGCGCGGAATCTTGTCGCCGCCCGCGACATCGATGACGAAGATCTGCGCGTCCACCAGGCCCCGGCTGAAGGTCGCGGTCAGGTTGTCGCCGCCGGACTCCAGCAGCACCAGGTCCAGCGGTCCGACGGCGGCCTCCAGCTCCTCCACCGCCTCGAGGTTGGCCGAGATGTCGTCCCGGATCGCGGTGTGCGGACAGCAGCCGGTCTCCACGGCGGTGATCCGCTCGGGTGGCAGCACCGCGTGGCGCAGCAGGAATTCGGCGTCCTCGGTGGTGTAGATGTCGTTGGTCACCACGGCCAGTGACAGCTCGGCGCGCAGTGCCCGGCAGAGCGCGGCGACGGTCGCCGTCTTGCCCGAGCCGACCGGTCCGCCCAGTCCGATCCGCAGGGCCCGGCGGCCGCCACCGGGCGCCGGTGCTGCAGCGGGAGCCGGCCCGGCGGCGGGAACTGGCACGGCGGTGAGAACTGGCACGGCGGTGGGAACGCCGAACTGGTCGGTGGGATGGTCACGATGCAAAGAGTCTCCCCTTCCAGGAGTGCTGCCGCTCGGCATAGAGGTCGAGCAGCGGGGCGGACGCGGCCGGGAGCAGCTCGCCGTCCTGTTGTCGGACCGCCTCGGCGGCCGCCTCGGTGGCCGCGCCCGCCACCGCGTCGACCTCGGGTGCGAGCCGGGCCAGTACGGCGATCACCTGGTAGGGGTCGAGGCCCAGCAGGCGGGTGCAGGCGGCGGCCGGGCCGTTGACGCTCTCGTGCGCGGCCGTGAGCGCCGCCTCACCGGGGGCGAGGCGGGCCGCGCGGGCCGCCCAGCCGAGCACCACGCTCTGGTGCGCGCCGCCCGGGTGGGCGGCGGCCAGCCGGTCCAGCGCCGGATCGGGCCAGCAGGCCCGGGCGGCGCGCAGGAGTTGGCGCCCCAGCCGGCGGCTGGTGGCGCGCAGCGCGGGCGACGGCGTCCGGGCGTCGGCGGCCTCGTCGAGGGCGGCCGGGTCGAAGCCGTCGGCGGCCGCCGCCGCGAGGCCGGCCGAGGTCAGGCCCGCGGTGTGCAGCCGCCCGGTCAGGAAGGCCGCCAGGTCGGCGGCGTCCCGGACGGCGCCGGCCCGGACCGCCGCCTCCGCGCCGCCCGAGTGGGCGTGGCCGCCGGCCGGGAACCGTCCGTCCGCGAGCAGCAGCAGGGTGCTGTTCAAAAGAGGAAGTACCGCTGGGCGAGCGGCAGTTCGGTGGCGGGAGCGGCGGTGACCGGCTCGCCGTCGATGGTCACCGTGAAGCTGTCCGGGTCGACCCGGACCTCGGGGCGCGCGGTGTTGTTGACCATCTGCTCCTTGGTGACGGCGCGGGTGCTGCGCACCGGGGTGAACGCCTTGTCCAGGCCCAGGCGTTCGGGCAGGTGGTCGTCGATCGCCTGCTGCGCCGTGAAGTTGACGGAGTTGAGCGCCGGAGCGCGCCCCTTGGCGCCGAACATCGGCCGGGGAAGGCGCGGTTGGGGGGTGGGGATGGAGGCGTTGGCGTCCCCCATCTGGGCCCAGGCGATCTGCCCGCCCTTGATCACCAGATCGGGCTTGACGCCGAAGAAGGCCGGCGTCCAGAGCACCAGGTCGGCCAGTTTGCCCGGTTCGACCGAGCCGATCTCATGGTCCATCCCTTGGGCGACCGCGGGGTTGATGGTGTACTTGGCGACATAGCGGCGGGCCCGCTGGTTGTCGGCCCGCCCGTCGCCGGGCAGCGCCCCGCGCCGGGCCTTGAGGCAGTGCGCGGTCTGCCAGGTGCGGCTGATCACCTCGCCGATCCGGCCCATCGCCTGCGAGTCCGAGCTGATGATCGAGATCGCGCCCAGGTCGTGCAGGACGTCCTCGGCGGCGATCGTGCTGGGGCGGATCCGCGACTCGGCGAAGGCCAGGTCCTCGGGGACCGAGGGGCTCAGATGGTGGCAGACCATCAGCATGTCGAGGTGCTCGTCGACCGTGTTGACGGTGTGCGGCCGGGTCGGATTGGTCGAGCTGGGAAGGATGTTGAGCTCGGAGACGATGCTGATGATGTCGGGCGCGTGGCCGCCGCCGGCCCCCTCGGTGTGGTACGCGTGCACGCCGCGTCCGGCGATGGCGGCGAGCGTGTCGGCGACGAAGCCGGCCTCGTTGAGCGTGTCGGTGTGCAGGGCGAGCTGTGCGCCGCTCTGCTCGCAGACCCGCAGGCAGGCGTCGATTGCCGCGGGCGTCGCACCCCAGTCCTCATGGATCTTGAAGCCGACCGCTCCGCCCCTCAACTGGGCATGCAGGGCTGCTTCGTTGACCGTGTTGCCCTTGCCGGTCAGCCCGATGTTCAGCGGGGTCGCGTCCAGCGCGGCGAACATCCTGGCCAGGTGCCAGCCGCCAGGGGTGATGGTGGTGGCCTTGCTGCCCTCGGCCGGACCGGTACCGCCGCCGACCAGCGTGGTGAGCCCGGAGGAGAGTGCCTCCTCGGCCAACTGCGGGGCGATGAAGTGCACATGGGTGTCGATGCCGCCCGCGGTGAGGATCCGCCCGTTGCCCGCGATCACCTCGGTCTCCGGGCCGATCACCAGCGCGGGGTGCACGCCGTCCATGGTCTCGGGGTTGCCGGCCTTGCCGAGCGCGCTGATCCGCCCGTCGCGGATGCCGATGTCGGCCTTGACGATCCCCCAGTGGTCGAGCACCACGGCGCCGGTGATCACCGTGTCGGGCGCGCCGTCGGCCCGGCTCGCCCGGCTCTGGCCCATCGACTCGCGGATCATCTTGCCGCCGCCGAAGACCGCCTCGTCGCCGCCGGCACAGCGGTCCTCCTCGATCTCGATCAGCAGGTTGGTGTCGGCGAGCCTGATCCGGTCACCGGCGGTGGGCCCGTAGAGCTCGCCGTAGCGTTCGCGGGTGACGATCAGGCCGCGCCTCGGCTCGGCCATCCCAGCCATGTCGGCCCCGTCAGCAATCTCAGCCATCGAGTGCTCCCGCGGTCTCGCCGCGCAGCCCGAACACCTCGCGCCGGCCACCGAGCGGGACCAGTTCGACCTCCATCGGGATCCCCGGCTCGAAGCGCACCGCGGTGCCCGCCGGGATGTTCAGCCGGCGGCCGCGGGCGGCCGCCCGGTCGAACTCCAGCCCCGGATTGGCCTCGGCGAAGTGGTAGTGCGAGCCGACCTGCACCGGCCGGTCCGCGCCGTTCAGCACCCGCAGCGCGGTGACCGGCCGGTCGGCGTTGAGCATAATATCGCCCTCGCCGTACAGGACTTGACCTGGCATCACAGGATCTGGCGTCACAGGATCGGCCCGTGGACGGTGACCAGCTTGGTGCCGTCCGGGAAGGTCGCCTCGACCTGGACGTCCGGGATCATCTCGGGGATGCCGTCCATCACGTCCGCGCGGCTGAGCACCCGGCGGCCGGAGTCCATCAGCTCGGCCACCGTCCGGCCGTCCCGGGCGCCTTCCAGCAGGTGCGAGGTGATCAGGGCGACCGCCTCGGGGTGGTTGAGCCGCAGCCCGCGGGCCCGCCGGGAGCGGGCGACGTCGGCGGCGACGTGGATCAGCAGGCGTTCCTGCTCATGGGGAGTGAGCCTCATCTGCGCGCACCTCGCGGGGAGTTCAGCGGGCGCGGACACAGCGCTGTGCCGCGGTCGTGGCCGCAACCGTAGCGGACCTCCGGCCCGCTGGGGAGACCGCCGTGACGTGTCGGTCGGCGCGCGCGGCCGGGCGCCGCGAGCCTTCGGCGGCCCACCTGCCACGACGGCCTGTAGTGGAGCACGCACAGGGCGTGCGTCCTGCCTTCGCACGCCCCTGGCACGCCCGGTGGTGGCACGCTGGAGAGCGTGGCAGGCGGTGAAAGCGATGACGGTGTTTCGTGACTGGCTGGTGTTCCGCGACCGTCGGGACGCCGGGCAGCAGCTCGGCGCCCGGGTGGCCGGCTGGGGAGCCGACGATCCGGTGGTGGTCGGCCTGCCGCGCGGCGGCGTCCCGGTGGCGTACGAGGTGGCCCAGGCGCTCGGCGCGCCGCTGGACATCCTGGTGGTGCGCAAGATCGGCGCGCCCGGGCAGCCTGAGCTGGCGCTGGGCGCCGTCGGCGAGGGCGGCATCCGGCTCTACAACCACGACATCGTGGACGCCCTCGGCATCACCGCCGACCACCTCGACCGGCTGACCGAGGCCGTCAGCGCCGAGGTGGCCGAACGCACCACGCTGCTGCGCGGGTCGCTGCCGCCGCTGGAGCTGTCCGGGCGCGCGGTGATCCTGGTGGACGACGGCATCGCCACCGGAGCGACCGTCCGCGCGGCGATGGCGGTGCTGCGCCGGCGCGAGGTGAGCGAGCTGCTGCTCGCGGTGCCGGTGACCGCGCCCGAGGCGCTGCGGGTCCTCGGCCCACTGGCGGACGACCTGGTCTGCCTGAGCGCGCCGCCCTCGTTCCAGGCAGTCGGACAGTTCTACCGAGACTTCGACCAGACCAGCGACCAGGAGGTCCGGCGGCTACTCGGCGTGCCCGAGGGCGCGGCGTAGCGGTTGTGGGACCGGCCGGCCGGTGATTCAGTCGGTGCCGACAGCACCACCCGCAGTTCCTTAAGCATCATGATCCGCCAGGTCCGGAAGGATTCTCATGCCTGAGAACCATGACGCAATCGTCGTAGACGCCAAGACCGAGGGCGGAGGCGGCTGCCCTGTCGCGCACGCGCGCGCCCCACACCCGACTCAGGGCGGCGGAAACCGCCAGTGGTGGCCCGAACGGCTCAATCTGAAGATCCTCGCCAAGAACCCCGCCGTGGCCAACCCCCTCGGTGAGGGGTTCGACTACGCCGAGGCATTCAAGACCCTCGACCTCCCTGCGGTGAAGCGGGACATCGCGGAGGCGCTGACCACCTCGCAGGACTGGTGGCCCGCCGACTTCGGCCACTACGGCCCGCTCATCATCCGGATGGCGTGGCACAGTGCGGGCACCTACCGGATCAGCGACGGCCGCGGTGGTGCCGGGGCCGGCCAGCAGCGCTTCGCTCCCCTCAACAGTTGGCCGGACAACGCAAGCCTGGACAAGGCCCGTCGCCTGCTGTGGCCGGTCAAGAAGAAGTACGGCCGGAGCCTCTCGTGGGCCGACCTGATGATTCTCGCCGGCAACGTCGCCCTGGAGTCGATGGGCTTCAAGACCTTCGGCTTCGGCGGCGGCCGTGCGGACGTCTGGGAGCCCGACGAGGATGTCTACTGGGGTCCCGAGACCACCTGGCTCGACGACGAGCGCTACACCGGCGACCGCGAGCTGGAGGAACCCCTCGGCGCGGTCCAGATGGGCCTCATCTACGTCAACCCCCAGGGCCCGAACGGCAACCCGGACCCGCTCGCTGCGGCCCGCGACATCCGCGAGACGTTCCGCCGGATGGCGATGGACGATGAAGAGACGGTCGCCCTGATCGCGGGCGGTCACACCTTCGGCAAGACCCACGGCGCGGGGCCGGCGGAGAGCGTCGGCCCCGACCCCGAGGCCGCCCCGATCGAGCAGCAGGGCCTCGGCTGGAAGAGCTCCTTCGGCACCGGCAAGGGCGACGACGCGATCACCAGCGGTCTCGAGGGCGTCTGGACGAATACCCCGACCACGTGGGACAACAGTTTCTTCGACATTCTGTTCGGCTATGAGTGGGAGCTGTTCCAGAGCCCCGCCGGTGCGTACCAGTACCGGCCGAAGGACGGCGCCGGGGCCGGCACCGTGCCCGACGCCCACGACGCGTCCAAGAGCCACGCCCCGACCATGCTGACGACCGACCTCTCGCTCCGGGTCGACCCGGTGTACGAGCCGATCTCCCGGCGTTTCCACGAGAACCCGGCCGAGTTCGCCGACGCCTTCGCCCGGGCCTGGTTCAAGCTGACCCACCGCGACATGGGCCCGGTCGTGCGCTACCTCGGCCCGGAGGTCCCGGCCGAGCCGCTGCTGTGGCAGGACCCGCTGCCCGCGGTGACGCACGCACTCGTCGACGCCGAGGACATCGCCTCCCTCAAGAGCCGGGTTCTCGCCTCGGAACTGTCGGTGTCCCAGCTCGTGTCCGCCGCGTGGGCGTCGGCCTCGACCTGCCGCCGCGGCAGCGACAAGCGGGGCGGTGCCAACGGCGCGCGCATCCGCCTCCAGCCGCAGAGCGGGTGGGAGGTCAACGACCCCGACCAGTTGACGATGGTGCTGCGCACCCTGACGGGTATCCAGGAGGCCTTCAACGCGTCCCGGACCGGTGGCACGCAGATCTCGCTCGCCGACCTGATCGTGCTGGCCGGTGCTGCCGCCGTCGAGCAGGCCGCCAAGGAGGCCGGCTTCGACGTCGAGGTCCCCTTTGCACCGGGTCGCGTGGACGCGTCGCAGGAGCAGACCGACGTGGAGTCGTTCGCCGCGCTCGAGCCGACCGCCGACGGGTTCCGCAACTACCTCGGGAAGGGCAACCGCCTGCCGGCCGAGTACCTGCTGATCGACCGGGCGAACCTGCTGACCCTGAGCGCCCCCGAGCTGACGGTCCTCATCGGTGGCCTCCGAGTCCTCGGCGCGAACCACCAGCAGTCGCCGCTCGGCGTCTTCACCGCAAGCCCTGGTTCTCTGACCAACGACTTCTTCGTCAACCTGCTCGACCTGGGCACGACGTGGAAGGCTACATCCGAGGACGCGAACACGTTCGAGGGTCGCGACGCGGCCACGGGCGAGCTCAGGTGGACCGGCAGCCGTGTCGACCTCGTCTTCGGGTCGAACTCCGAGCTGCGCGCGCTGGCGGAGGTCTACGCGAGCGATGACGCGAAAGAGAAGTTCGTGAACGATTTCGTCGCGGCGTGGGACAAGGTGATGAACCTCGACCGGTTCGACCTCGCCTGATCGTGACGTCCAGGTCGGCCCGCGCTGCCCGACCTGGACGTCCTCAGTCCGAAGGGCCTCGACATGGCAGCCCGGATGTAGCCGGCCATCTGCTCGCAGAGCTGCTGGACGTCGGAGTAGTGCGGATTGGTCAGAAGACTCAGATGGCAGCGAGCGCTTCGGCCACGGTGTGCGGGCCGGAGAGCAGTTCCAGGGTGCGGCCGACGGCCGGGGCGGGGTCGGCCAGCAGGGCGGCCAGCACGGCGGCGACGTCCTGGCGGGGGACGGCGCCACGGCCGGTGGACTCGGCCAGCCGGACCAGCCCGGTGCCAGGGTCGTCGGTGAGCCGGCCCGGGCGTAGTACGGTCCAGTCGAGGGCGCGGCGGGCGCGCAGGTCGTCGTCGGCGGCTCCCTTGGCGCGTAGGTAGGCGCCGAAGACCGGGTCGGCGCCGTCGGGCGCGGCGGCGTCGGCACCCATCGAGGAGACCATCACGTAGCGTCGCACGCCCGCCCGTTCGGCCGCGTCCGCGAGCAGGACGGCCGCCGCGCGGTCGACGGTGTCCTTGCGCTCGGCCCCGCTGCCCGCGCCCGCGCCGGCCGCGAAGACCACGGCGTCGGCACCGGCCAGCACCGCGGCGACGGCGTCCAGGCCGGCCGACTCCAGATCCAGCACCACCGGCTCGGCGCCGAGCTCACGCAACTCCTCGGCCTGCTCGGCCCGCCGGATCAACCCGACCGCCCGGTCCCCCCGTTCGGCGAGCAACCGCTCCAGCCGCAACCCGATCTGCCCGTGTCCACCCGCGATGACGATACGCATGACGCCCACGGTAGCGGGGTGGCACGCCGCCACCGGGGAGCACCGCGTTGTGCGTTCGCTGCGTCATCCACCGTCACCTGCTCAGTGGCGGCCGATGACGGTCCGGCGCAGCTGGTGCGCGACCGCGTCCCGGCCCTCCGGCGTGGGCGGTGCGTAGCGGGTGCTGGCGGAGGTCCATTCGCGCAGCGCGTGCCGGAACGCGTCGAGGTGCATCGCGAACCGGGCGGTGTCCTCGATCAGGCCGTCCCGCGCTGCCGATAGGCGCGCCTCGTCGGAGTACTCCCGCAGCGCGCAGCGCAGCCACCAGAACCGCCGCTCCTCCGCGTGCAGTTGCTCGCGCACTTTGTCCCGGGCGACAGTGGGTGGCAGGCCCTCGCTACGGGCCAGCGCATCCAGCGCGGTGAACCTGTCGCCCGAGCCCGCCGCCAAATCGTTGGCCAGATACCCGCACGCCGAGAACGCGGCCAAAAAGGACTGCACCAGCGGACTGCACCAGTCCGGCGTGACCACCTGCTGCGCCAACTCCGTCCACATCGCGGCCAGCACCATCCCGCCATCAGGAGGCCGGATGCTCATGTATTCCCGCAGCGTCGGCACTCGACCCGGCTGCACGAAATCGACCAACTTCCCGTGCGCCGCCTCGATCCAAGCGACCATATGGCCCTGGTACCGGTCCCACCAGTCCCCCGGCATGACCTGCCGCGTCCGCTCCACCAGATCAGCGAGCGCCCGCACGACCGGGTGATCGTCCGCATCGACCGGCTCACTCCCCTCCACCGTGTCAACCAGCCGCTCAACGAACCCACCCACGTCCAGCGGCGCCGCCTCCCGCAACTCCACGTCGAGCACATCGTCCAGCCGCCACGTCAACAACGCCCACTGCACCGCCAGTTGCAACGGAGCCCCCGAAGCCCCCGGCCACGCCCGCAGACACAACCCGACATACCCATGCCCGAGATAGACGTCCGGGTCCGAATGAAGCCCGTGCTCCACCATCCACGTCCGCGCGCCCACATATACATCCGTGTGCCGCCGATCCGTCAAGGTCCCCATCAGGACCCCTCCCCGGCGCGGGCGGTGCGACGGGCCTTCACACACGGGGTGCAGCGGACGATGGTGGTGTCCTGCACGACGCCAGAGTTCACAGGAGTGGTGATGGTCTCGCCACGGTGCAATGGACCGTCGGCGGTGCCGCAGTCGAAGCACTGCTCTCCGCTGAGCTGCGCCGCAGTGAGTTGGCCGGGTGGGACGGTTTCGGGCATCCTGAACCTCATATCGCTATCCGTCGCTGAGCGAGTACCGAACGTCGCTGCCGACCTCGTTATCGTCGACCCCAGTGAGGACCTCCTCAAGGCCGCCAAGAGGACTCTTATAGGACTCCTTAAGGACGTCAGAGAGATTCCTGAGCCATCAAAGTCCCTTAAAAGGCCGCTCTGCCAGTACCGTTGAGGAAACGCCCGGCCCCTGGAGTCCACGTGCCTCGACCCAACGGCAACACCGCACTCAAAGCCGCCCGGCAAGCCGCCGGGCTCTCCTCACAGCAGGCATTCGCCGATGCCCTGAGCACCGCAGGCCGCCAACTCGGAATGGGGGAAGTCGTCGTGAGCCTCCGTCAGATCCGCCGCTGGGAATCCGACACGCCCCCGTGGCCCCAGGACGACTACCAGCGGCTCCTTACCCAGGTGCTCAATCTGCCGGTCGAGGAGCTCGGGTTCTGCGCACCCTGGGAGCGCGGTAGCAGCACGCCTTCGTCGGCGGCGCCCATCGCCGTCCGGCCCAGCGGCAGTCCGACCGCCCTGCGGGCAGCGCTGCCCCGGCCATCGCAGAGCTCTCCCGTTCAACCAGCCACCATCGGCGCGGACTTCGCGATAGTGACGGAGGCTCACCGGCGCCTCTACTGGAGCGTCGCGCCAGCCACCCTCGTCCAGGCCGTCAGCGAGCACGCCAACTTGGGTACCGCGCTGCTCGGCGAAACGTCCGGCGTCGCCCGCCGCATCCTCGCCTCCGCGCTCGCCGAGACGCTGCTGCTCGCGGCGCGGATCCAATTCTTCGACCTCCGGCAGCCCGACCAGGCCGACGCGACGCTCGTCCGCGCACTCCAGGCCGCAGGCGAGGCTGACGACACGCTGCTCGGCTCCGCCGTCCTCGGACACGCCGCGTTCATCCCAGCCTGGGTCGGCCGGCGAGACGACGCCGCCGAACGGATGGCAGCGGCCCGCACCTACGCCCGGCGCGGCCCGGCGTCCGCAGAGCTACTCGCGTGGCTGGACGCCACCGAAGCGGAATGCCTCACCCGCTGCGGGGACCACCGCAGTGCGCTCGCGTTGCTGCACCGCGCGGAGGACACCCTGACGGTCGGCAACGCCAACCAGTCCCCGGACTGGCTGACCTGGTTCAGTCCGGTCCGGCTCGCCGCGTTCAGGGGGCACACCGAGCTGACCGCCGGGCACCTTCCGCAGGCACGTGCCACCCTGGAGACCGTCCTCCAGGCCCTGGAACACAGCGACGGCAAGCAGCGAGTCGTTGTCCTCGGCGACCTTGCCGCAGTCGAGGCAGCCAGCGGCCATCCCGAAGCGGCGTGCGCCCTCCTGGAGCGGGCTCTCGACCAGCTCTCGGCTACCTGGTACGCCACCGGCATGGACCGGGTTCGGGAGGCACGCCGTGCGCTGGCGCCGTGGCAGGATCTGGCCGCCGTGCAGCAGGTCGATGATCGCCTGTACAGCTGGTCGGCTACCCTCAGCTCGCTTCAGCGTTGAACTTGGCGATCAGCTCCGGCAGTTCGTCCAGGGAGTCGATCCGGAACGTGGCCTGCTCGGCGGTCGGCTCCTGCTGCTGGATCCAGCCCCACGGACCGCGTCGGATCAGAGCGGTGCGCATCCCGGCGGCAACGGCCGGCAGGACGTCGTTGTCGAGCCGGTCCCCGACGTACAGGATCTCGCCCGGGGCGGCGGGTGTGACCTCGGCGACCCGCTCGAAGAAGAGCAGATCCGGCTTGCTAGCGCCCCAGTCGTCGGACGTGCCGATCAGGTCGACGTCGCCAGTGAACAGCTCGCGCAGGATCTTGCCGGCGCGGACGGTCTGGTTGCCGGCGATGGCCAGCCACAGGCCGGCGGCCCGGAGCCGGGCGAGCGCCGGCCGCACGTCCGAGTAGAGGTCGTCCTCGCCGAAGGTCTCCGGCTTGCCGGCTGCGGCGCGCCGCTCGCGCTCCTCGTAAAGGTCGAAGCCGGGGCGGAAGATCTGGAACGTCTCACGGTAGTCGCGCCCCTCGGCGATGACGGCCCCGAACTGGGCGACGAAGGTATGCCGGGGCACGCCGAGCCAGTCGGCCCAACTCCCGTACTCCCGGGTCTCGTCCACCAGGCACTCGCCGACATCGAACACCACAGCCTTGATCGTCATGACGGCAGCGTAACCGGGCCCAACGAGGGTTGTCAGCGCTGCCCTCTTCGATGTGCCACCGACCACCTCGCCGCCCGGACTGCCACCGAGGCATACGCTGCAGCCGTCAGCGCGACCGGTACCCGCACCTTTCTGACGTACAAGGGGCTCGGGCCGATGGAGGCTTCCGGGTCAAGCCGGAGCACGAGACACAGGTCGAAGACGCCGACGCTGCGCACGCGATCCTCCGAGGCCTCGGGTACGCGCCGACCATCGCATTCGAGAAGCGGTGCCGCAACTACTCGTTCCAGCTGGACGGGCGCGACTTCCTGGCCACGCTCGTCCAGGTCCCGCAGAGCCAGGGGACCTTCATCGAGCTGGAGACCCAGACAGAGCAGGAGGAGCCGGCGGAAGCGCTCGGCGCGGTGCAGGCCGTCCTGGCCGCGCTCGGGATCGGCGAGAGTGACCTGACGACCGAGCAGTACACCGACGCGGTCGCTGCGACTCGCTGAGCTGAGTGAAACGCGCACCGCACTGGCGAGTCAGGTTGCGACGGCCAGCTCGGCCAGTTCGGTCAGGGAGTTGACGTTCCAGTCGGCGGCCTGAGCTTCGTGGTGGTCGGCCAGGAGGTGCCCGATCGGGCCGCGGCGGAGATGTGCGGCGCGCAGGCCGGCGGCGCGAGCGGGGGTGATGTCGTTCTGCGGGTGATCGCCGACGTACACGATCTCGTGGCGCTCGGCGGGGGCCCAAGCGGCGACCCGCTCAAAGAAGTCGGCGGAGGGCTTGGCGACACCCCATTCGGCGGAGGTGGCGATTGCGTCCGCGGGCAGCCGCAGGTCGCGCAGGAGTTGATTGACGCGTGCGTTCTGGTTTCCGGCGATGCCGACCCAGATCCCGGCGTCGCGCAGGCGTTGGAGGGCCGGCCGTACGTCGGGGTAGAGGTCGCTCTCGTCGAGGTGTTCGTCGCGGCCGGCGGCCCGGCGGGCGTCCCATTCGGCGGGGACATCGCAGCCGGGTCGGATGAGCCGGATCGCTTCCGCATTGTCGAGGCCCTGCGCGACGACGGCGCCGACGAGCGCGGACATGGTGTGCGGGGGAACGCCGAGCCAGTGGGCCCAGTCCGCCCAGTAGCGGGTGTCGGAGGTGAGCGTTTCTCCGATGTCGAACACGGCTGCCCTGATGGCCATGGCGTCAGCGTAACCGGGCCTGACGAGGGCTGTCAGCGCCGCCTCCAAGGATCGCGGCGTACCCGACGGCCCCGAGGGAGGCGTCATCCAGCCGCTTGGCCTCCGTCCTATGTCCTGGCGGGTCAGCTCTGGGGGTGTGCGGCTGGGGCGTTGGGGCGCAGGCAGTCGAAGACGAGGGCTGCGAGGCGGTCGGGGCGGGCCGTGTCGGCACGTTGGCGCTGAGCGGTGAGGGCGGCCAGGACGATCGCCTGCACATCGGCGGCGTCCACGTCGGTCCTCACCACGTTGGCCCGCTGGGCCCGTTCCAGTAGCGCCGCGAAGATCTCCCGCAGGTCAGCGGCCGCCTGCACGGTCGCGCTCCCCAGGTTCGTCCCTGCGTCGGCGATCGCATCAGCGAGGTCCTGCTTGGCGTGGGCTTCGCTGGTCATCCGGATCAGGAAGGCAAAGAACGCCGATCCGGCGTCGCCGGCCTCGTCGACCTCGTCGGCTTGCAGAGCGGCGCGCGCGTCGCGAGTGAGCTGTTCGAGGTGCTCGATGACGACGGCCTCGAAGAGCGCCTCCTTGGTCGGGAAATGGCGGTGGACCGTGCCCGGCCCGACCTCGGCCCGGCGGGCGATCTCGTCCAGTGGCACGCCGATCCCCTCGGCGGCGAAGGCGTGTCGCGCCGCCTGCAGGATCCGTTCCCTGTTTCGCCGTGCGTCGGCTCGCAGCGGTCGCTCGGTGCTCAACTGTCCTCCCGTGTGAGGTTCTGGCCCTCAAGACAACCGGGGCGTGCGCCCCGTATAGTCGTAACCGGGGTTGCCGCCCCGCTTTCTCTCATGAGGAGTGTCCCATGCCTGCTGCCACCTCACGCGAGGTCGTCGACCGTCTCCTTCGCCTCACCTCCAACGGGCCCTCCGAGGAGATGGCCGACCTGTTCTCCGAGGACGCCGTCTTCGAGATGCCGTTCCTGCCCCCGGGCGCACCGCAGCAGGAGGCGGGGCGCGAAGCGTTCCGGGCCCATCTCCGGGGGGCCGTCGGACTGCAGGAGTTCGACTCTGTGGACAGCATCCAGATCCACGAGACGGCCGACCCGGAAGTCGTCGTCGCCGAGTACCGGCTCCACGGCCGGGTCGTCGCCACCGGGAAGCGCTTCGCCTTCGACATCGTCATGATCGGCCGGGTCCGCGGCGGGCTGATCGTCTGGTCGCGCACCTACTCGAACCCGCTCGACGGCGCGATCGCCTTCGACAGGGTCCATGGCCTTCTCACGGGGCTGACCGCCGCGTAGCTGTCAGGAGCTGGGCTGTCAGGACGTGGGCAGGCGGAAGCTCGCCAGGATGCGGTCGGCGGCCAGCGTGGCGGTCAGGGTACCTTCGCGGACCTGGTGTTCGAGGTCGGGGACGATGCGGCGGACCTCGGGGTGGGCGTGCAGCTGGGAGAGCAGCTGGTCGTGCACCATCGCCCAGGTCCAGTCGACCTGCTGGTCGCGGCGCTTGGCGGCCAGCGCGCCGGTCGCGTCCAGGATCTGCCGGTGCTGCTGCAGGCGCTCCCAGAGCACGTCGAGGTCGGTGCCGTCGCGGCCGCTGCAGGTCAGCACCGGCGGGGTCCAGACGGCGTCCGGTGCCTGCATCAGCCGTAGCGCGCCCGCCAGTTCGCGGGCGGCGGCGCGCGCCTCGGGCTCGTGGGCGCCGTCCGCCTTGTTGACGGCGATCAGGTCGGCGAGCTCCAGGACGCCCTTCTTGATGCCCTGCAGCTGGTCGCCGGTGCGGGCCAGGGTCAGCAGCAGAAAGGAGTCGACCATGCCCGCGACGGTGGTCTCGGACTGCCCGACGCCGACCGTCTCCACCAGCACCACGTCATAGCCGGCCGCCTCCATCACCACCATGCTCTCGCGGGTGGCCCGGGCGACCCCGCCGAGCGTGCCGGAGGTGGGCGACGGCCGGACGAACGCGGCCGGGTCCACCGCGAGGCGCTCCATCCGGGTCTTGTCGCCCAGGATGGAGCCGCCGGTGCGGCTGGAGGACGGGTCGACGGCGAGCACCGCGACCCGGTGGCCGCGGCCGGTGAGCAGGGTGCCCAGCGCGTCGATGAAGGTGGACTTGCCCACCCCGGGGACGCCGGTGATGCCGACCCGGACGGCCTTGCCCGAGTGCGGCAGCAGCTGGATCAGCAGCCGCTGGGCGAGCTCCTTGTGGTCCGCCCGGGTGGACTCGACCAGGGTGATCGCCCGCGCGATGTAGGCGCGGGAGCCGCCGAGTACGCCCGTGACGTAAGCGTCGAGGTCGATCGCCTTGGCCATCGGGTCACAACTCGTGGCCGAGCGACGCGGCGAGCGTCTTCAGCAGGTCGTAGGCGGCGTCCGGGATCACCGTGCCGGGCGGGAAGACGGCGGCCGCGCCGGCCTCGTAGAGGGCCTCGAAGTCCTGCGGGGGGATCACCCCGCCGACCACGATGGTGATGTCCTCGCGTCCCGCCGCGGCCAGTTCGGCGCGCAGCGCGGGCACCAGCGTCAGGTGGCCGGCCGCCAGCGAGGAGACGCCGACGATGTGCACGTCGGCCTCCACCGCCTGCATGGCCACCTCGGCGGGGGTCTGGAAGAGCGCGCCCACGTCGACGGTGAAACCGAGGTCGGCGAAGGCGGTGGCGATCACCTTCTGGCCGCGGTCGTGGCCGTCCTGGCCCATCTTGGCCACCAGGATGCGCGGACGGCGGCCCTCGGCCTCCTCAAAGGCCTCGACCAGGTCCCGGGTCTTCTGCACGGCGCTGGACGCTCCCGCCTCGTCGCGATACACACCGGAGATGGTACGGATCTGGCCGGAGTGGCGGCCGTAGACCGCCTCCAGCGCGTCCGAGATCTCGCCGACCGTCGCCTTGGCGCGGGCCGCGTCGACGGCGAGCGCCAGCAGGTTGCCCTCCAGCGTGCCGCCCGGCTGCGCGCCGGCCTCGGCGGAGGCGGTCAGCGCACGCAGCGCCGCCTGGCAGGCCTCCTCGTCACGCTCGGCGCGCAGCCGGCGCAGCTTCTCGATCTGCTGGGTGCGCACCGAGGAGTTGTCGACCGCGCGGACCTCGATCTGCTCGTCGGTGGCGACCCGGTACTTGTTGACGCCGATCACCGGCTGACGGCCGGAGTCGATCCGGGCCTGGGTGCGGGCCGCGGCCTCCTCGATGCGCAGCTTGGGGATGCCCGCGTCGATGGCCTTGGCCATGCCGCCGGCCTCCTCGACCTCCTGGATGTGCTGCCAGGCGCGCGCGGCGAGGTCGTGGGTGAGCTTCTCGACGTACGCGCTGCCGCCCCAGGGGTCGATCACCCGGCAGGTGCCGGACTCCTGCTGGAGCAGCAGCTGGGTGTTGCGGGCGATCCGGGCGGAGAAGTCGGTGGGCAGCGCGAGCGCCTCGTCCAGCGCGTTGGTGTGCAGCGACTGGGTGTGGCCCTGGGTGGCGGCCATCGCCTCCACGCAGGTGCGGGCGACGTTGTTGAAGACGTCCTGGGCGGTCAGCGACCAGCCGGAGGTCTGCGAATGGGTGCGCAGCGAAAGCGACTTGGGGTTCTTCGGCGCGAACTCCTTGACCAGCTTGGCCCAGAGCAGCCGGGCCGCGCGCAACTTGGCGATCTCCATGAAGTAGTTCATGCCGATCGCCCAGAAGAACGAGAGCCGGGGCGCGAAGGTGTCCACGTCCATACCGGCCGCGAGACCGGCCCGCAGGTACTCCACGCCGTCCGCCAGCGTGTAGGCGAGCTCCAGGTCGGCGGTGGCTCCGGCCTCCTGGATGTGGTAGCCGGAGATGGAGATGGAGTTGTAGCGCGGCATCTTCTGCGAGGTGTACGCGAAGATGTCGGAGATGATCCGCATCGAGGGCTGCGGCGGGTAGATGTAGGTGTTGCGGACCATGAACTCCTTGAGGATGTCGTTCTGGATGGTCCCGGCCAACTTCTCGGGCGGCACGCCCTGTTCCTCGGCGGCCACGATGTAGAGGGCCAGCACCGGCAGCACGGCGCCGTTCATGGTCATCGACACCGACATCTTGTCCAGCGGGATGCCGTCGAAGAGCTGGCGCATGTCGTAGATCGAGTCGATGGCCACCCCGGCCATGCCGACGTCGCCGGTGACCCGGGGGTGGTCGCTGTCGTAGCCGCGGTGGGTGGGCAGGTCGAAGGCGACCGAGAGGCCCTTCTGACCGGCCGCCAGGTTGCGGCGGTAGAACGCGTTGGACTCCTCGGCGGTGGAGAAGCCGGCGTACTGGCGGACCGTCCAGGGCTGGTTGACGTACATCGTCGGGTACGGGCCGCGCAGGTACGGCGCGATGCCGGGGTAGGTCGACAGGAAGTCGACGCCGGCCAGGTCCTCGGCGGTGTAGAGCGGCTTGACGGCGATGCCCTCGGGGGTCTCCCAGAGCTGCTCGTCGACGTCCTTGCCGGTGGCCTGCTGCCAGCCCGCCCGCCACTGCTCGGAGCCGGCGGCGCTTTCGGCACCGTCGAGGTCGACCTCGGTGAAGTCGGGGATCATCACAGCGCTCCGATCTCGTCGAGGACCGAGGTGAGGACGGCGACCACGTCGCTGCCCACGAAGACGAACTCGTCCACCCCTGCCCGTTGGTAGGCCTCCCGCTGCTCGCCCGGCCGGCCCGCGAGCAGCACCGTGCGGGCGCCGGCGGCCTTCAGCGCGGCGGCCACCGCCTCGGCCTGCTCGCCGTACAGCCGGTCGCTGGAGCAGAGGCAGGCCACCGTCGCGCCACTGGCCGTGAAGGCCTCGGCGAGTGCCTGGGCGTCGTCCGCCTGGCCGAGCACCGTCTCGATGCCGCCGGCCTGGAAGAAGTTGGCGGCGAAGGAGGAGCGCCCGGCGTGCACGGCGGCCGGGCCGATGGCGGCCAGGAAGAGCCGGGGGCGCTCCCCCGTCCGGGCCAGGCGGGCGTCGGAGCGGGTGCGCAGCGCCTCGAAGGCCTCCGAGCGGCGCACCCGCGGCAGGCCGCCGGCCGGCGGCGCGGGGGCCGGTTCGCGGACCACCGGCAGCTCGGCGAGGTTGGGGAACTCGCTGACGCCGGTGATGGGTTCGCGGCGGTGCGCGAGGTCGGCCGAGCGCTGCGCCCAGGTGTCGGCGATCCGCTCGCCCACCAGGCCCGAGCGCAGTGCAGCCAGCTGGCCGCCGGCCCGCTCGATCTCCTGGAAGAAGGCCCAGGCGGCCTGCGCGAGCTCGTCGGTGAGCTGCTCGACGTACCAGGAGCCGCCGGCCGGGTCGATCACCCGGGCCAGGTGCGACTCCTCGAGGAGGATCGACTGGGTGTTGCGGGCGACCCGCCGGGCGAAGGCGTCCGGCAGGCCGAAGGCGCTGTCGAACGGGAGGACGGTGACCGCCTCCGCGCCGCCCAGGCCCGCCGCCAGGCAGGCGATGGTGGTGCGCAGCATGTTCACCCACGGGTCACGCTCGGTCATCATCACCGAGGAGGTGACCGCGTGCTGGCGCTGCGCCGCCGCGCCGGAGGTGGCGCCGCTGACCTCGGCCACCCGGGCCCAGAGCCGGCGGGCGGCGCGCAGCTTGGCGATGGTGAGGAACTGGTCGGCGGTGGCCGCGTAGCGGAACTCCAGCTGGGCGGCGGCCGCGTCGACCGACAGGCCGGCGGCGGTCAGCTCGCGCAGGTAGGCGACGGCGGTGGCCAGCGAGCAGCCGAGCTCCTGGGCGGTCGACGCGCCGGCGTCGTGGTAGGCGAGCGCGTCCACGGTCAGCGCGCGCACCCCGGGGTGGTCGCGGTGGCAGCGCACGGCCAGCGCGGCCGCGTCGGCGAGGTGGCGGGCGGTGTCGCCGTCCTGGCCGGTACGGGCGAGCAGGCCCAGCGGGTCCGCGCCGAGGTTGCCCGAGGCGGCGTCGGCCGGCACCTGGCGCTCGGCGTAGACGGCGAACAACTGGTCAGCGGCGGCGACGAATTCGGCGCCCGGGTCGAGGACGACGGGGGCCAGGTCGAGATAGACGCCCTGCAGTGCCTGCGGCAGCGCGGCGATCGGCAGGCCGGCCTCGCCGACGGTCAGCCAGAGCGAGGCGACGCCGTTCTCCAGGTCCGCGAGGATCGCCTCGTTGGCGCGCTTGGGGTCCGGCTGCGCGTGCTGCTGGCGCACGTCCCACCCGGCGACCGCCGAGCCCTGCGGCCGGCTGCCGCGCAGATACGGGGCGAAACCGGGGTAGCCGGGATCGCCGGCCGCGTCCTCGGCGGTGTACAGCGGACGGACGCGCAGCCCGTCCTCGACCTCGGTGGCGAGTGCCTCCTCGGCCAGTGCACCTTCGACGTTCTGCGTCAGACCTGACTTGCGCAGAACGCCTTCGACAAGCCGCTGCCATTGCTCACGGGTCGCATCCGGGAACTCGGCGGCCAGGGGGAGCCCTTCGGGCGGGACCGTCATGAGGGAAGGTTAGAGCTGACGGGCCCGTGACAGGAGATCAAACCGGTGTGACCTTTCCCTCTCTGCACTCCAGGAGCCCTGGAGTGCAGAGAGGGACGCGCTGCGGAGCACCCGTTCGGACGCCGGCAGGTGCGGTGACTCGGGTTGACGCCGTGGCAGTGAGCGGCAGGCAGGCAGTCAGCGGCCGACCGCGGCCAACTCCTCGCGCAGCGCCGCCAGCACCTCGGGTCCCGACTCCACGGTCAGGAAGAAGTGGCCGCCGGGGAACATCCGCAGCGAGCTGTCCGCCGTGGTGACGCCGGCCCAGAGCTCCAGGTCCTCCTTCGACATGGAGTCCTCAGTCCCGCCGAACACGGCGACCGGGCAGTCGAGTTGCTCGCCCTCGGTGCGCCTGAAGGTCGCGCAGATCCCGTAGTCCGCCCGCAGGGTGGGCAGCACCATCTCGACCAGCGCGGGAATCGCCAGCACCTCGGGCGGAGTGCCGCCCATCGTCCGCAGCTCCTGGACCAACCGGGCGTCCGACCACTGGGGGCGGTCGTGGCGCGGCTCGAACCGATCGGGCGCCGAGCAGCCGCTGACGACCAGCCGGGCCGGGGTGCGCCGCCCGGCGCGCCGGGCGGCCAGCGCGACGCCGTAGGAGATCATCGCGCCCATGCTGTGCCCGAACAGCACGTACGGCCGGTCAAGGAAGGGCTGGATCGCGGCGTACGCCTGGTCCACCGCCTCCTGGTAGTCGGTCAGGTGCGGCTCGGCGATCCGGGTCTCCCGCCCGGGCAGCTGGACCGCCAGCAGTTCGACGTCCGCGGGGAGGCTCGCCTGCCAGGTCCGGTACATCGTCGGGCCGCCGCCCGCGGGGTGGAAGCAGATCAGCCGCAGCCGGGCGCCGGGCCTGGGCTCCGGGTTGCGGATCCACGGCGTGCTGGCGGGAGCGGCGGCATGGTCGTGCGGGAACATCGGAGCAGCCCTTCATGCGGCGGGCCCCGGCCGGCGACCGGAGCGGGCTCGGGGTCGAGCTGCACAGGAATCTACGCTGCTGGGAGCGGCCGGTGCAGGGTGGGTGGCATCGTGCCCGCCCACCCTGCGCCGGTCGGTCTCAAGCGAGTGCGTCCTGTTCGAGGTCCTCCTCCAGGTGCCAGTGCAGGTCGCGGATGCCCGGCTCCAGCGAGAGCCGGGAGACCACCTGCTCCAGCGCCTGGGCCACATCGCCGCTGATCGCGACGGTGGCCCGGATGCTGGTGGCCTCGTCCGGACCGCGACGGGCCCGCAGGCCGGTCGGCGCCAATCCGGAGGCGGCGAGGGCCTGCAGCAGCAGCGCGCGGATATGCGACTCCGAGCGCCGCTCGCACTCCAGGTGCAGGGTGGCGCGGACGGCCTCGTCGGGGTCGCTGCCGGCCGCGGGGGCCCGGTCGAGCAGGTGGCCGGCCGGGCGCAGCACCAGGTGCACGGCCAGCACGGTGAGCGTGCCCAGCACGGCGAAGCCGAGCTTGCCGGAGGCGGCCAGCACCCCGACGGCGGCCGAGCACCACAGCGTGGCCGCGGTGTTCAGGCCGCGCACGCCGCCGCCGTCGCGCAGGATCACGCCACCGCCGAGGAAGCCGATCCCGGAGACCACATAGGAGGCGACCCGGGTGGGGCTGCTGCTGTCGGCGACGGCCTCGCTGTAGAGGACGAACAGGGTGGCGCCCGTCGCGACCAGCGCGTTGGTGCGCAGGCCCGCCATCCGGGCCCGCCACTGGCGTTCGACGCCGATCAGGGCGCCGCAGCCGACACCGGTGGCGAGCCGGATCAGGAAGTCGAGGGTGGTCAGGGTGTGCATGGGAGATCCCCTCTCATCGATCGACTGCCAGGTCGGTCAGCTGCTGAGCGCGAGGGTGACGAGCTTGAAGATGACCATGATCATGGCGACCAGGAGGTAGCCACGCAGGGCGCTCATGCCGACCTTGCGGGTGGCGGACATGGCGGGCTTGGTGAGGGTCTCCAGCGGGGGCATCCGCCAGCTGTCGCGGCCGGTGCGGTCGATGTCCTCCATGGTGGCGGTGCGCTTGCGGGTGAAGGCGTAGCCGGCGGCCAGGACGCCGACCACGCCGCAGCCGGCCATGATGTCGAGGATCGCGGCGGCGGTGATGTTCGGGAACAGCACGGAGGCGGTCAGGATGATGGAGAGGGTGACCAGGACGCCGACGACGAACGAGGTGAAGGCGTTGATCTTGGGGCCGTTGACCCAGGGGCCCAGCACCTGCTTGTCGTTGCAGAGCAGCAGCAGGAAGACCGAGGCGGAGGGCAGCAGCACACCGGCCAGCACCTGGACGCCCTGGGTGAGCAGGCCGAGCGGCGAGCCGGGGATCAGCACGATCGTGGCGGCGGCGGCGACCAGCGCGGCGTAGACGGCGTAGAAGCCCTTGGCGTTGCCGACGCCGCGGTGCAGCGAGTGCTTGATGCCGAAGACGTCGCCGATGGCGTAGGCGGTGGAGAGCGAGACGGCGAAGGCGCCGATGATCGAGGCGTCCAGCAGGGCGATCGCGAACAGCACGCCGACCAGCTTGCCCGCGTGGGCCTCCAGGCCCTTGGCCACGCCGGCCGCGTCGGTGAAGTGGCTGAAGCCGTCGGTGCCGGCGAAGGCCGCGGCCGAGGCGCCCATCAGGGCGGCCGCGCCGATGACGACGATGGCGATGCCGATCCAGAGGTCGACCTTCTCGTACTTCATGAAGCGCGGGGTGATCCGCTTGTCGATGACGTACGACTGCTGGAAGAAGAGCTGCCAGGGGGCGACGGTGGTGCCGACGATGCCGATGATCAGCAGCATCACGGTGGAGAGGGCTCCGGCGCCGCCGGGCATGTTCGGCACCACGAAGTCGTGGGCCATCTGCGAGGCCTTCGGGTGGACCAGGAAGTAGATCGGGATCAGCAGCAGCGAGCCCGCGCACAGCGCGATGGCGATCCGCTCGAAGCGGCGGAACGAGCCGGTAAAGGCGGAGGCGATGATGATCGCGGCGGCCAGCACCACCGAGGCGACCTTGGGCAGGCCCAGGTATCCGGTGGCCAGCGTGATGCCGATGAACTCGGTGACCAGCGTCAGCGCGTTGAGCAGGAACAGGTCGATGACGCTGAACGCGCCCCAGAACTTGCCGAAGCGCTCCAGGATGAGTCGGGCGTGGCCGACGCCGGTGACCGCGCCCAGGCGCAGCACCATCTCCTGGTTGAGGTAGAGCACGGGGACCAGCAGCAGCAGCGTCCACAGCAGGTGGGTGCCGTAGTTCTGGCCGGCCTGGCCATAGGTGGAGAAGGCGCCGGCGTCGTTGTCGCCGACCATCACGATCAGGCCCGGGCCGACGATGGCCAGCAGGGTCTTGAGCTTGGCGGACAGGCCGCGGCGCTCGCCGTGGTCGTCGAGCTTGATGGTGCCCATCGCGCCCTGGATGTCGCCGATGTGGGCGTCGTCCAGGACCGCGGCGCGCGGGGTGGTCGCGGTGGGGTCGAGCGTGGCGTTGGTCATGGCGGGTCTCTCCCGGGCCCCTCTCGGGGGCGGTGAGGGCACGCAGCAGCAATCCGCCCTGCGAACGCGCGGCCCGGGCTCGCCGCTACGACCAAAGGCCGTACGGTGCTGGGGACTTGGCGTGGTTACGCGCAGAGAAGGTGGTTACCGCGTGCCGGTGGACAGCGAGGACGGGCGGGTGCGGGGCCGTTTATGGCCCGGACTACTGCTGCTACTCGAATCCATGTCACTCGCCTCCTTCCGGTCGGTGCGCCTTCAACGGCGCGATATCGACGCGGCAAGGAGCGACCGGCACGCCGAAAACGGCCGGTACACCCCAACTCGTCAGAGCTTTGGCACTCCACGGCGTGATCCTGCCTTTGAGGCGGGAAGCCACTTGGGATCAACCCTTAGGTCGGGAAGATCTGTCCTGATCCGGAGCGTCTCTCGACGGGTGGGATCAGTGGCCTGTGTCCGTGAAGACGCCTCACCGAACGAGGTGCCTTGCAAAACCTCGACCAGCTTAAACCCTCCCCGCCCATACACTTGCCATATTTACCTATCCTTGACCTTTCTCTTGGGTGGCGCCGACGCCGCCCCCCGAGCCGCCTACGCCTCCCGATGACGCTCGAACAGCAGCTCACGGCCGTCCAGTTCGTCCCACTGCTCGCCGGCATCGACAAAGCCGAAGCCCGCGATCGTGGCCAGCGAGGCGGTGTTGTCGGGACTGATCGAGGCCCGCACCGTGCGCACCCCCGACTCGGCGGCCGCCCAGCGCAGCAGCTCGGCGAGGATCGCGCGGGCATAGCCCCGGCGGCGGTGGTCGGGCGCCACCGAGTAGCCGACCTCCACCATGCCCGCCGGGTCCGGCGGTCCGTGGAACCCGGCGTAGCCCACCACGACGCCGTCCGGCTCGGCCACCGCCGCCCGGGCGACCCAGCGGGCACTGCCCGGGTCACCGGCGATCTGGTCGAGCCTCAGCTGCCAGAGCCAGCGGGCGTCCTCGGTCAGGAAGAAGTCGGTGAGCGTCAGGCCGGCCCGGGCGCTCGCCTGCGCGAGATCGCCGTCCAGCAGCGCGGTCAGGACAGTGGGCGCGAGCTGGACGAGGCGCACGCACTTGGAGTCGCTCTGTTCTGTCACAGGCGGATGGTGCATCCAGCCACGCGGAGCTGTCCACCGGATTTCCGGGGCCACTCAGGCGAGACTCGGACGACGCTCAGACCAGGTCGACCCTGATCAGCCGCACCGCGGCCGCGGCCCGCTCGGCAGCCTCCTCCGCGCTGGCGCCCACCGCCAGGACGTAGCCCTGCCGGTCGTGCGACATCCGCAGCGGCGGGACGTCCTTGCCCACCGCGAGGCCGCTCTCCACCCGCAGCACGCCGGGGCTGCGCTCGGCCTGCGCCAGGCCGTGCACCGCACCGACCGTCCCGGCGCCGACGTCGAAGTACCGGATGGCGGCGCCGCCCTGGGCACCGCGCGGCGGCGGGCCGGCGAGCACGTGGTCGGGGAAGGCCCCGGCGAAGCCGGCCAGCACGGCGGCGAACATGTCCACCCCGGTGACCAGTTCGACCAGTTCGAAGATCCGGTCCCCGCCCGTCCTGGTGTGCGACTCGACGATGACCGGGCCGTCCGCGGTGACGATCACCTCGGTGTGCGAGGGGCCGTAGCGGTGCCCGATCGAGTCCAGGAAGTCGACGGTGGCCTGCTCGGCCGCCGCGATCCGCTCCCCCGGCAACCGGGACGGCATGGTGTGCCCGGTCTCGACATAGTGCGGCGCGCCGGTGGTGAGCTTGTCCGTGACGGCCAGCACCCGGTGGCGTCCCTCCCAGCTGACCGCCTCGACGCTCACCTCCGGGCCCACCGCGAACGCCTCGACGATCACCGGCAGCCCGGGATTGACCGCCAGGTTGTCCGCGAGAGCCGCCGTCACCTCCCCCGGCCCGCCCAGCCGGTGCACCTGCCGGCTCGCCGAACCGCCGATCGGCTTGAGGATCACCGGCCAGCCGACCTTCTCCCCGAAGGCGCGGACCTCGTCCGCCGAGGTGGTGGTCAGATGCTCGACGGTGGCCAGTCCGCGCTCCCGCAGGTGCTCGCGCATCCGGCCCTTGTCCCGGGTCAGCTCGACCGGTCGCAGCGGGTTGCCGGGCACCCCCAGGCGCTGCTGGATCAGCGCGGCGTTCAGCACACCGTGCTCCTGGAAGGAGACCACCGCCGCGAACGGCTCGGCGCGGTGCAGGGTTTCGGCGAGGTCGACCACGATCGGGGCGTTGATCGGGGAGGTGATCAGCCGGTCCAGCAGCGCGATGTCCTCCGGCGTCAGGTCGGTCCTGTTCTGCACCACGGTCAGCTCGAACCCGCAGGCCACCGCCGCGCGGTAGGCCTCGGCGAACCCCCCGACCATCATCAGCCTGGGCCGCACGGCGATCTCCTCCTTCTGGGGCCGGTCCGGGAGGCCAGCATGGCAGCCGCCGCCGAGGCGGACCAGCCCGTTCCGCTCACCATCGACCGGAGCAGACGATCCGTCAGATCACTTTCTTCGAAGCCGAGTCGAACCCGAGTCGGGCCGATCGGCCGTACAGTCGAAACAGTCGCGCCGCCCGCCACCCCGTCCCCCGGAGGCGCCGTATGGACTCCCCGCTGGCCCTTCGGACCAGGCTGGCCCGCTTACCCGGCCCGGCCTGGATCATCTTCGCCGGCATGTTCGCCAATAAGTTCGGCAACTTCCTCAGCGTCTTCCTGGTGCTCTACCTGACGGGCCAGCGCTACTCCGCGTTCCAGGCGGGCATGGCGGTCGGCGTCGCGGGCCTGGGCGGCTTCGTCGGCAACGCCGTCGGCGGGGCGGTCGCGGACGGCTACGGGCGGCGGGCGGCCATCGTGGTGTCGATGGCCGGCAGCGGTCTGGCCACCCTGGCCGTGCCGCTGGTGCACGGGATCTGGGCGACCACCGCGCTGGTCGCCGTGGTCGGGGTGTTCGCCCAGCTCTACCGGCCGGCCGCGGGCGCCCTGCTGGTGGACGTGGTGCCCGAGCAGCAGCGCGTCACCGCGTTCGCCGTCCTGCGGCTGGCGATCAACCTCGGCATGGCGGTCGGCCCGCTGGTGGGCGGCCTGCTCAGCGCGCGCTCCTACCCGCTGCTCTTCGTCGGGGACGCGCTCACCTCCTTCGCCTTCGGGGCGCTGGCGCTGCTGCTGCCCGCCGGCACCCGGCCGGCCAAGCCGGCGCCGTCGACGGTGCCCCGCGCCACCGGCGGCTACCGCGACGTCTTCCGGGACGGCCGCTACTGCCTGCTGCTGGCGACCATGGTCGCGGGGACGGTCGTCTACGGGCAGTCCACCGTGACGCTGCCGCTGCACGTGGCCCGGCACGGCTTCGGCAACGGCTTCTACGGGCTGCTGCTGGGCCTGAACGCAGCCGTCTGCGTGCTGGTCGAGCTGCCGCTGACCCGCTGGACCGAGCGCCGCGGACCCCGCCGGGTGATCGCGGTCGGCATGCTGCTGATGGGCGCCGGGATGGCCGGCACCGGGCTGGCGGACAGCCGGGCCCTGCTGATCCTGACCGTGCTGCTGTGGACCTTCGGGGAGATCGTCTACTCCCCCATCTGCTCCGCCTACCCGGCCGCCTTCTCGCCGCCCCACCTGCGCGGCCGCTACCAGGCCGCCGACGGGCTGGCGCACACCCTCGGCCAAGCGGTCGGGCCGGTGCTCGGCGGCTTCCTCTACGCCCGCTCGGCGCCGCTGCTGTGGGCGGTGACGGCGGCGATCGCACTCCTCGGGGCGCTGACCGTGCTGCCGGCCGTCCCGCGCGCCGGGCGGGACCAGGCGGCGCGGGGCCAGGCGGCGCGGGAGGCGGACGGACGGGCCGTCGACGTAGGTGGCGGCGTGGGTGGCGGCGTAGGTGGCTGACGCCCGGCCGCGGCCGTGTGGCAGGCTGCCAACCGGTGCCGCGACCCGGCACCGACGCCAGGCCGGACACCCTCAGGAGGCACCCCACCGTGAACGCATCGCCGCAGGCAGAGCCCACCGCCGACCCGATCGACCACCGCGCGGCCGTCGCGGCGCAGGCCGAGCACTTCGTGGCCCTGCTCAAGGACGCCGACCTCACGACGACCGTCCCCAGCTGCCCCGGCTGGACGCTGACCGACCTGGTCCGCCACACCGGCAGCGTGCACCGCTGGTTCTCCACCCTGCTGAGCAAGCTGCCGCAGCAGCCGCCGACCAGCCGCGAGGTGGACCTGCAGCTGCCCGCCGAGGACGCCGGCTACCCCGACTGGCTGGCTGCGAGCGCCGCGCTGGCCGCCGAGACCTTCGCGGCCACCGACCTGGCGGCGCCGATGTGGGCCTGGGGCGTGGACCAGCACGCGCGCTTCTGGGTGCGCCGGATGCTGTTCGAGACCCTGGTGCACCGCGTCGACGCGGAGACCGCGCTGGGCTTGACCCCGGCGATCGACCGCGCGCTCGCGGTCGATGGCGTGGACGAGTTCCTGGTCAACCTGCCGAACGCGGGGCTGTTCGCGCCGAAGGTGGCGCAGCTGCGCGGCACGGACCAGACCATCCGGTTCCGCTGCACCGACGGGGACGGCGACTGGCTGGTCCGGCTGCGTCCGGACGGCTTCGGCCTGGTCGCGGACCCGGCCGAGGTGGCGGTGGCCGACGCCACCGTCCAGGGCACGGCGGCGGACCTGCTGCTGCTCGCGTACGGCCGGCTGGAGCGCACCGCGGGCTCGCTGACGGCCGACGGGGACCAGCAGCTGCTCGACCTCTGGTTCGCCAACTCGGAGTTCTGAGCGCGACCGATCGGTCTCAGCTCAACTCAAGCGATCCAGCCGCTGGTGAGGGCCTGGACGGCCGAACCGTCCAGGTCGGCGAGCTTGGCGCCGACGAAGCCGCGCGCGGCGTCCGAGGTCTGCAGCCGGAAGGCCGGCCGGTCGGCCGTCAGGACCTCCAGGATGGTCTCCGCGGCCCCGGCCGGCGGCTGGGCGAAGGACGCGAACTGCGCCTGGGTCCGGGCCAGGTAGGCCTCCATCGCGGGCGCGTACGGACCGGCCGCGACGAGAGCCGCCGGGAGGTCGACGCCGACGTTGCTGACGAACTCGCTGGCCACCGCGCCCGGTTCGACCACACTGACCGTCACGCCGACCGAGGCCGCCACCGGGGCGAGACTCTCCATGAAGCCCTCGACGGCGAACTTGGCCGCGCAGTAGGCCTCGTTGAAGGGCTGCCCGATCACGCCGCCGACGCTGCTGACGGTGATCAGGCGGCCCCCGGTGGCCCGCAGGTGTGGCAGGGCGGCCTTGGAGACCTGGACCACGCCGAAGAAGTTGACCTCCATCACCGCGCGGACGTCGTCCAGGCTCTCGCCCTCCAGCGTCCCGAGGTGCCCGGCACCGGCGTTGTTCACCACGGCGTCGAGCCGGCCGTGGTCGGCGACAACCCCGGCGACGCAGTCGGCGACCGAGGCGGCGTCGGTGACGTCCAGCGGGCGGATGTCCAGCTCGACCCCGGCCTCCTCGGCGGCCTTGCGCAGCGCGTCGGCGCGCTGCGGGTTGCGCAGGGTGGCGACGGTGGTGAAGCCGGCCCGGGCGGCGGCCACCGCGGCGGCGAGGCCGATGCCGGACGACGTGCCGGTGATCAGGACGACCTTGGACATGGTGGTGGCCTTTCGCGAGATGATTATCGAACCCGGTAGTTATTGTTCATAACTACTTGGCTCGATAACTATGCGCTGGAATCTTTGCCAGTGTCAAGCATCTCGGTAGAGTGTCCTCATGCCCACGACTCCCGACAGACCGGCCGGCCCGGACGACGTCTCGGCCCGTGTGCTCGGCCTGTTCGTGGCGATCACCCGCCGCTACAACGCCGAGTCCGAGGCCGCCGCCGCCCACCACGAGCTGACCCCGCTCCAGGCCAAGGCCCTGCTGGCGGCGGCGCAGCCGGTGCCGATGCGCGCCGTCGCCGACAAGCTGCACGCCGAGCCGTCCAATGTCACCGCGGTGGTCGACCGCCTGGAGGAGCGCGGCCTGGTCGAGCGCCGGCCGGCCCCCGGCGACCGGCGGGTCAAGCTGGTCGCGGCCACCGACGCCGGGCACGCGGCGATCGCCGGGCTGCGCGCGGCGATGCCGTTCGCCGCCGACCCGTTGGGCGCCCTGGACCACCACCAGCGCGAGGTGCTCGCAGACCTGCTCGCGCTGGTGGTCGGCCAGGAGCCCGCCCCCTAGCCGCTGGCAGGGCTCAGCGGCGACGCCTGCGGTACCAGAGCGTCAGCGGGAGCGCCCCGGCCACCGCGCCCAGGGCGCTCGGCGCGGCCGCGAGCGCCGGGCCCGCGGCCAGCCCGTGCTGGCTGAAGGTGGCCGGCTCCGGCAGCGTCGACCAGCGGTCCAGTGGCCAGGCCACCACGAACGCCCGGCCGATCACGTTGCCCACCGGCACGAAGCCGCCCTCGTTGCCCACGATCCGCTGGTGGCGGGAGTCCCAGGAGTCGTCGCGGTGGTCGCCCATCACCCAGAGCTTGCCCTTCGGCACGGTCACCGTGCCGACCGGGTCGTTGTCGCAGGGCGTCGCGCCCGGGTAGATGTAGGGCTCGTTGAGCGCTACGCCGTTCACCTTGACCGGCTCACCCGCGGTGCACTGCACGGTGTCGCCGCCGACCGCGATGACCCGCTTGATCAGGTCCTTCTCATTGGCGGACGGCATCAGCCCGACCGTGCTCAGCGCCGACTGCAGGTCGCGGACCACCCCGTTGCTGCTCTGCGGGGGCATGTCCGAGGAGTTCAGCCAGCCGCCCGGGTCGTGGAAGACCACCACGTCGCCGCGCGCGGGGGTGCTGCCGAACCAGGGGGTCAGCTTGTCCACGAGGACCCGGTCGCCCTGCTGCAGGGTGTTCTGCATCGAGTCCGAGGGGATCGAGAAGGCCTGCACCAGGAAGGTCTTGATCAGCAGCGCCAGCACCAGGGCGATCACCACCAGGATCGGCAGCTCCTTCCAGAGCGGCCGCCGCGGCCTCTCGGCGGGTGCCGGCTGAGCCGCCTCCGCGAGCTCTTCGGGCTCTTCGGGCTCTTGGGGCCCTGACTGCTCCAGGGCAGCACCCTCTGCCGGGCTCTCCATCACTGTCTCCTTCTCCACGCCGACCAACCAGCACGCCCAACGAACCACCACGCCCAACGAACGGGAGTTCCCGAGCGCTTCCCGAGCGCTTTCCGGGCTGACGACCGAGCAGACAGTGGTGGGCGAGGGCGGGCCGTCCCGGCTTCTGCACGGGAGCTGGGCGAACGGGCCATACGGCACAAAAGGAAACGCATGGTGCGGCTGAGATGAACGAGTTCCCCGCCCCATTCATCTCAGCCGCCACCCAGCGTGGCTGACCACCTGACAGCCTGTCAACCATGCGTCCCTCCACAGTCACTCCCCGCCCCCACCGAGAGACCGGCTGTCAGCTGCGAAATGCCCCCGCCAGACCGTGTAAACACCCCGTTGACCTGCCCGTTGATTCCGCGTTGATCACTCTCTCCCTACCTTGGCACTCGTCGGCCTCACCCGAGCCGACAAGAACCATCTCGCCCCCACAAGGAGCTCCCATGGATGACATGTTCAACCTCGATGTCGAAGAGCTGTCCGCCCCCACCTTCGAGGAGACCGGCGCTGCGGACGCCGTCAACGGAGTGACCTTCCACTCCTTCACCGGCCGCGTCTGCAACCCCGACACCGGCTGCATCTGCTGAGAGCTGCCCTGAGCGCGGGTGGGGCGATCACGCCCCACCCGCGTTGTCGTTTTCTCCAGGCCTTGAAGGAAGACGTGATGGTACGACAGGGACAGCCCGGCCCCCGGCGCTACGGCTGCGCCGATCCGCTGCTGCTGCGGGCTGCCGTGCGGCCCGTCGACTCCTCGGGCATGACGCCCGGGCTCGACGACCTCGCACGGGTGCGGGAGGCGGCGGCCGACCCGCTGTTCGCCGAGGCGATAGCCCTGGCCAGCCCCTCCCTGTCGCACACGCTGGACAGCGTCGCCGCCGAACGGTCGCTGCCGGCCAAGGACCTGCGCCGCGCCGCCCGCGCGGTGGCCCGCTACCGGCTGCGGATGAGCGGGCGGGCCACGCCCTTCGGGCTGATGGCCGGCGTGGCGGCCGCCGGATTCGCCGCCGACCCCGAGCTCCGCTGGGGCACCGAGCACGCCAAAGCCGTACGGGTGGACATGGGTTGGCTCTCCGGGGTGGTCGGTCGCCTGGAGCTGGACCCGGCCGTCCTGGCCGTGCTGCGGGTCACCGCCAACGACCTGTGCACCGTGCGCGGCGACCGACTCGTCCTGCCGTTCGTCCCGGCGCAGGGCGAGCAGACGCAGTCGGGCCTCCAGGAGGTCTCGCTGCGCCACACCGAGGCCGTGCGTCTCGCCCTGCGCCTCGCCGCCACCCCGCTCGGCTGGGTCGATCTGCTCAAGCAGCTGGGCGCGGCCTACCCCGGCGCCGAGACCGCCGCGATCGAGCGGATGCTGGCCGAACTGGTCCGCCGCGACGTGCTGCTGACCGAACTGCGGCCCCCGATGGACGACCGCGATCCGCTCGCCCATGTGCTGGCCCTGCTCGCCGGGTACGCCGCCGAGCTGCCCCCGGAGAGCGGCCACCTCGTCACCGAACTCATCGCGATCCAAGGCGAGTTGGCCGACTACCAGGCCACCGCTCCGGGCCGCGGCAGGGCAGCGCTCAGCGCGGTCACCACCCGGATGCGCGCCCTCTACCCGGCCGAGCAGCTGATCCAGCTGGACCTGGGGCTTGACGTGGCGGCCCGGCTGCCCGAATCGGTCCGCGAGGAGGTGGAACGGACCGCCGAGGTGCTCGCGACACTCACCGAGCACCGCCCGGGACCGCGTCATCTGCGGGACTACCACGCGGAGTTCCTGGAGCGGTACGGCGAGGGCCGGGCCGTACCGCTACTGGAGCTGCTCAATCCCGAGCAGGGCCTGGGCGCCCCGGCGGGCTACCGGACGCCACTGTCGGCGCGCCGCGCCGCGAGCGAGGCCATGGACGACCGGGACCGGCTGCTGCTGGCCCTGGCCCAGCAGGCCGCCGTCGCCGGGGAGCGCGAACTGGTGCTGGACGCCGAGCTGGTGGCGGCCCTGGGTGCCGCCGGCCAGACGCCTGCGGAGGAGGCCGGGCCGCCGCCCTCCTTCGATCTGCTGGCCGAGGTGCTGGCCGACTCCGTCGAGGCCATGGCGGGCGGCGAGTTCCGGTTGGTGCTCGCGGGCAGCTCGGGGGTGGCCGGCGCCACCGCCGGCCGGTTCGGGCACCTGCTGGGCGCGGCCGCCGAGCGCTTCGGCGCCGTGCTGCGCAGCGTCCCGACCCGCAACCCGCAGGCCGTGCGAGCACAGTTGAGCTTCCAGGCAGTGCGGGGCAAGGTCGCCAACGTGGCCAAGGTCCCCCGCTGGCTCGATCACACCATCACCGTGTCCGCCTTCACCGACCGGGCCGGCGAGCACGCGCTGGGCCTGGCCGACCTCGCTGTGGTGGCCGATCCGCAGCGGCTCGCGCTGATCTCGACCGCGCTGGGCGGCGAGGTCGTCCCGACCATGCCGAGCATGCTCCTCACCCAGCGAACCGCCCCCAACCTGGCGCGCTTCCTGGACGAGATCCACCGCAGCGGCGAACCGCAGTGGCCGGGTTGGGACTGGGGCGCGGCGTCCGAGCTGCCCTTCCTGCCCCGGGTGCGGCACGGCCGGTCGGTGCTGGCCGCCGCCCGCTGGCGTCCGACGGACCCGGCGCTGCGCGACCCAGCGACCCAACCGGCCGACTGGCAGCGGCGGTTCACCGCATGGCGGGATCGGATGGGGGTGCCCGAGCAGGTCGCCTCGGTGCACAGCGACCATCGCATCACGCTGGATCTGCGCGATCCCGAGCACCTCGACCTGCTGCGCCACGAGTGGCGCAACCGTCCCGACGCCGTCCTCCAGGAGCTGCCGTCCGGCGGGGAGTTGGGCTACGGCTGGTCCGGCGGGCAGCCCACCGAAGTCGCCTTCGCCCTGGTCCGCAAGGCGCCGGGCACCGCTGCCCTGCGACCGGTCGCCCCGGCCCGCGCGCGCACCGTCCACGCCCCCGGCTCCTCCTGGCTGCACGCCAAGCTGTACTGCTCCACAGACCGGCACAACGAGCTGCTCAGCAGGCAACTGCCCTTCCTGCTCGGCGAGTTGCCACAGGACGTCACCCGCTGGTTCTTTCTGCGCTACGCGGACCCGGACCCGCACCTGCGGTTGCGTTTCCACGGCCCGGCGGCGGTCCTCGGTGGCGAGCTGCTGCCCCGGCTGGCCGCCTGGGCGCAGCGGCTCGGCGCGCAGGGGCACTGCGGCCGCCTGGTACTGGACAGCTACGAGCCGGAGTTGGAGCGCTACGGCGGCCCGGCGGTGATGGCGCAGGCCGAAGCCGCGTTCCAGGCCGACAGCCAGGCCTGCCTGGAGCAGCTGGCGCTGATCCGCGACGGCGGCCTGCCGATGGACCGGCGCCTGCTGGTCGCGGCGAACTACGCCGACCTGCTGCACCGCCTCTACGGCGACCCCGGTGGGGCGGGTCTGCTACTGGCGGAGGAGAGCCGGGAGTCGCACCGGGCCGCCCCCGTCGCCCTGCGGCGCGAGGCGCGACAGCTGATCGACCCGCTCGGCGGCTGGCACCGACTCGCCGAACAACCGGGCGGAGAAGCCCTGTTGACGATCTGGGAGCGACGCGCGGCGGCCGTCTCGGCCTACGGCGACGAACTGCGCCTGCTCGGGGCCACCGCCTGGAACGGCGAGCGCGACATCGCCCACTCGCTCCTCCATCTGCACCACAACCGGCTGGTGGGAACCGACCGCAAGGCCGAGCGGGAGTCGCTGGCACTGCTGTCCCTGGCCGTCCGAGCCCACGCCGACCGGGAGCGCGCGCAGTGCTGAGCCTTCGAGACCGAGCGGCCGCACTGGCCACTGACATCGCCGAGCGGCTGGCCGACCCGCAGGCTCTGCCGACCCCGCAAACCCCTTGGCACCGGGTGACCTTGAGCGAGGGCATGCCAGGCGTCGCACTGCTGCACCTGGAGCGCGGGGGCGAGGACGCGCTGCGCACCGCGCAGCGGTGGCTGAGCGCGAGCGTGGCGGCGGCCAAGGAGGTGCCGACCGACCCGGCGGCGCACGCCCCGGGCCTCTACCGGGGGATCCCGGCGCTCTCCTTCACCGTCTGCCGGACCGCGGCCGCCACCGGCAGCACCGGCGGGCCGGGTCGGGCCGCCGCCCATCTCGGCGCCCAGGTCCAGGTGTTCGCCCAGGCACTGGCCGCCTGGGAGGCGCGGCGGGACCCGCGGCGCGGCGAGTGCACGACGGTGGGGACGTATGACGTCATCTCCGGACTGGCCGGCCTGGGCGCCCAGTTGCTCGACGGCCTGCAGTACGGCGTGGCGGGCAGCCGCGAGGCACTGACCGAGGTGCTCGGCGCCCTGGTCGGCGTGACCCGGCCGCTGAACCTCGGCGGTCGCGAGCTGCCGGGCTGGTGGACCGCGCAGAGCACCTACGACTACGCACCGGCGACGCCCGAGACCGGCCACGCCAACGCCGGTCTGGCGCACGGCGTTCCCGGCCCGCTGGCGCTGCTCGCGCTGGCCTGGCAGCACGGCGTCACCGTCCCCGGGCAGCAGCAGGCCATCCACGTCTTCGCCGAGTGGCTGCTGGAGATCGGCCAGGAGGGCGAACACGGGCCCTGGTGGCCGCGCACGCTCTATCTGGCCGAGGACGGGACCCTCGCACCCAGCCTGGGCGTGGCGGGGCGGGAGTCCTGGTGCTACGGCAGCATCGGTATCGCCCGGGCGCTGGAGCTGGCCGGGCAGGCGCTGGACGTCCCGCTCTGGCGGGACACCGCGCTGCGCGCCTGGCGAGGAGCCCTGGCGCGCGAGCGGCGCGCGTACGAGGGGCGTGCCCAGGCCGGGTCCGAGCCCATGGGCCTCGCGGACGCCGGACTGTGCCACGGCTGGAGCGGGCTGCTGCAGGCCACCTGGCGGATGGCGGACGACTGCGCGGACCCGCAACTGCGGGCGGAACTGCCCTGGTTGGCCGAGCGCGTGCTCGAACTGGCAGCACCGGACGAACCGTTCGGCCTGCTGCCGCCCGCCCCCTTCGGCGGTCTGCTGAGCGACCCGGCGGGCTTCCTCACCGGCGCCGCGGGCGCCGCTCTGGCGCTGCACACCTTCGCCACCGACGCCGCCCCGGTGACGCGTTGGGACCGCGCCCTGCTCCTGGCGTAAGACGAGCCGGGCGGTGCGATGGCCCGCACCGCCCGGCGGCAGGGCCTCAGGAGCTCGCCGGCACCGGGGAGAGCATGACGTCCTGCGAGGGGAACGTCAGGTAGTCGACCTCCGGCACGAGCGAGCCGTTCCACGTCAACTGCACCAGCGACGCCCGCACCTGCGCCGTCCCGGCCGCCACCGGCATGTACGGCTTCCCGGACGTGGTCCAGCTGTGCACAGCGCCGTCGCAGGTGGCCAGCACGCTGTTACCGATGTTGCTGCTGTCGCCCCCCGAGGTGAGCGAGGTGGTGACATACGTCCGCGGCGTCGAGCAGTGGTAGGTACCCGAGAGCGTGACCGTCCCGTCCTGGGCGACCGTGCCCGTAGCAGCGACGGCAACCGCGTCCCCGGCACTGGGCGCACCTACCGCCGGCCCGGCAACTGAAAGGGCCAGAGCACCAACGGCTCCGACCACAGCAAGACGACCTCGCATGACAACCTCCAGCTCGACGGTGTACGCGGATACAACTACCGCGCGCCGAACGGCGGACCCGACATCCTCACCCGCATGGCGGCGAGTCGCCGCTCACAGGGCGCGATACATGATGTGCAGGCCGACGTAACCCTCGGTCGGGTGGTGGAAACCCTCGGGGAGGGTGCCCAGGATCTCGAAACCCAGGGACTGGTAGAGCTTTACCGCGTGCACATTGGTCTCCACGACGGCGTTGAACTGCATGGCCCGGAAGCCGGCCGCCCTCGCCCACGCGATGCTGTACTCGCACAGCGCCCGGCCGACGCCCCGGTGGGAGTGGGCGGGGTCGACCAGGTAGCTGGCGCTGGCGATGTGGGAGCCGTTGCCCGGCTGGTTGGCGTTCATCTTCGCCGTGCCCAGGACCGTGCCGGACTCGTCGAGGGCGACGACCGTGCGGTTCGGGGCGGGCAGCAGCCACAGGTCGCGGCCCTGCCGCTCGGTCAGGTCGACCGGGTAGGTGAAGGTTTCACCGGCGGCGATGACCGTGTGGAAGAAGGGCCAGATGGCGGGCCAGTCGTTCGCGTCGGCTTCCCTGATCGTGATCGGCATATCCCCAGGATGCCGGTGCCACTGCTCCCCCGCCAACTCCTTTCCGCAGCTCCGCAGTGATCGTAAGCTGCCGCTGTGCGGGCATCGCACAACTGCACGGATCAAGGAGCAGCACCCATGAAGAAGCGCACTGAGCAGCGGATCACCCGGACACGCGCCGTCGTTGTGGCCGTCGGGGTGGCAGCGGCGCTGATAGGAGGCGTCGGCGCGGCCGCCGCCGTCGGCACGCCCACCGCGATCGCGTTGGGCAGCGGACCCGACCACACCAAGAGCACGGTCGGCTGGAACACCACCGGCGCCTGAGACCGGTCGCTCTGAGCGCCGGCCGACGGCGGCCGGCCCCGCGGGTCAGTCGCCGTCGGCCGATAAACCGGGCGTTGATTCATCGTTGATCGGCCGCTGCGACAGTGGCGTCGGCGCCGTAGCGCTGTCGATACCAGGACCCGAGGAGCACCCATGACGCACCGCAACGCCGGCCAGCTTCCCCGCCTGCGAGCGGCCGGCGCGGCCCTCGCGATGACCGCCGCGCTGGTCGGAACGCTCGGCGTGGCCGGCGCGAGCGCGACCCCGGTGCGGCACGCCAGCACCGCCAAGACGCCGCCGACGCGCCAGGACAGCTGGAACACCACGGGGGCGTGCAAGGCCCCGTGCGGCCGGATCCCCCACCCCTGAGCCTCGGAGTGCGTGCTCAGCCGCCGGTCGCCATTCCCAGCTCGGCGAAGAGCTCCCTGGCCTCACCTCGGCAGAGCTCGGCCCGCCCCGAGTCGCCGAGCAGCGCCAGCGCCTCCCCCAGCACCCGGGTCGCGATCGCCAGGCTGAGGCTGTTCCCGGTCTCCCGGCAGCGCAGCTGCGCCTCCTCGGCGTACGCGGCGGCGGCACCGGCGTCGCCGCCGCCGAGCTGGTCCTCGGCGAGCCGGGCGAGCGCGGCGCCCTCCCAGCGCACATCGCCCCGGACCCTGGCCAGCTCCCGGGCGACCAGGTGGTCGGCCAACGCCTCGCGGTAGCGGCCCAGTTGGTTGAGGGCGATGCCCCTGGCATAGGTCGCCCACATCTCCCAGCGCGGGGTGCCAAGACGCACGGCGAGGTCCCGCGCGCGGGTCGCGGACTCCAGTGCCTGCGCCGAGTGCCCCTGCTGCAGGCACCCGCGGGCGACGCCGACCAGCAGCGCCGCCTCCAGCACCGGATCCCGCAGGAGGTCCTGGTTGATCCGCAGCCCGACCTGGTAGCAGTCGGCGGCCCCCGCGTGGTCGCCCGCCCAGCTCAGCCGCATGCCCAGCACGGTGCGCGAGATGACGGCGGTGTAGTGGTCGCCGTGCGCCAGGCTCGACTCGGCCGCGCTGCGCAGGCTCTGCTCCGCCTCCTCGAACTGGAAGCGGTCCAGCAGGACATGGCCGAGCGCGCAGCGCACCCGCGCGCGCGACCAGTCGTCGCCATCCCGTTCGACGGCCGCCGCCAGGGCCCGTCCGACCGTCTCCGGCAGCGCCGGATGCTGGACGTCGGCGTCGGGGCTGTACCGCACGGCGAGGAAGTACAGGTCCACGACCGGGCGCAGCGGCACACCGGGCAGCGCGGCCAGTGTCCGCAGCACGCTCAGCACCCCCACCCGCTCGACCGCCACCCAGACCCGCGCGGCCTCGGCGTCCGGCCAACTCAGGCCCTGCGCCTGGGTCAGGGCGAGGGTCAGCAGCAGTCCGGACTCCGGGTCGGTCAGCCGATGCGCGTTCTTCAGCGACGCCAGGGTGAAGTCGACCAGCCGGCAGAGCGCCGCGACCCGCTCGCGCGGCTGGTCCTCCCGGCCGGCGCAGCCGCGGGCGAACAGCCGCCACAGGTCGTGGTAGCGGTAGCGGCCCGGCGCCCGGGTGTCCAGCAGGCTCAGGTCGACCAGGCCCTCCAGCAGGCCCCCGGCGGTGGCTTCGTCCATATCCAGCAGCGCGGCGGCCGCGGCGAGTGAGATGTCCGGCATGTCGTGCAGCGCGAGCAGCCGAAAGGCCCGGGCCCGCTGGGCGTCCAACTGCCGGTAGCTGAGCTCGAAGACGGCCGCCACCGCCGGATCGGCCGCCGCCAGTTCGGCCAACCGCCGCTCCTCGTCCAGCAGTCGGGCCGCCACATGCTCGATCGTCCAGCCGGGCCGGACCGCCAGGCGCGCTCCGGCCGCTCGAACGGCCAGCGGCAGCAGCCCGCAGGCGTGCACGAGTTGGGCGGCCGCCAGCGGTTCCGCGGCGACCCGGTGGGCACCGACCACGCCTGCCAGCAGCTCGATCGCCTCAGCAGGATCGAGTTCCTCCACCGGCACGCACTCGCCCTGCGGCAGATGGAGCGCGCCGCGGGCGGTCACCAGCACGGCGCAGCCCGGGCCGCCTGGCAGCAGTGGCTCCACCTGCGCGGCGTCCCGCGCGTTGTCGAGGACGACGAGCAGTCGGCGTCGCGCCACCGTCGAGCGGAAGAGGGCGGCGCGCTCGGCGGTGTCCTGCGGGATCGAGGCGTCGGGCAGCCCGAGTCCACGCAGGAATCCGGCCAGTACCGCAGCCGGGTCGGCGGGTTGCTCACCCGCGCCGTTCAGGTCGGTGTACAGCTGGCCGTCCGGGAAGAGTTCGCTGAGCAGCTGCCCGAGGTGGACCGCCAGCGTGGTCTTGCCGACGCCGCCGCGCCCGGTGATCAGCGAGACGGTGAGCGTGCGGTTCGCCGCGCCGCGCACCACGCGGTCGAGGAGTCGGCGCAGCAGGTCGCCGCGCCCTGCGAAGTTGGCCACGTCGGGCGGCAGTTGAGCGGGGACGTGCTGCTGGGCAGCGGCGGCCGGCACCGGGTCGGCGCGGGTCTCGCCACTCAGCAGGACCTGGTGCAACTCGCGCATCCGGCCGCTGGGGTCGAGACCGAGCTCGGCCGCCAGCCGCTCGGTGAACTGCCGGTAGACCTCCAGCGCGTCACCGCGGCGCCCGCTGTGGTGCAGGGCGCGGGCCAGGTTGTCGACAAAGAGGTCGTGCAGCGGATCCCGGACGACCTGGGCCCGCAGTTCGGCGAGCGCCTCGGCCTGCCGCCCCAACTGCTGCACCAGGCCCAGCCAGCGCTCCAGCGCGCGCAGCCGCTCGGCCTCCAGCTCCGTCCCCGCGAGCAGGACCTCGTTGCCGACGTCCGGCAGCAGCGGACCGCGCCACAGGGCGAGCGCCGACCGCAGCAGCCCCGCCGCTTTCTCCAGGTCGTCGCGCTCGGCCGCTCGGCAGCCCTGTTCGACCCTGGCGGTGAAGGCCAGCGCGTCGACCAGCTGTTCGTCGGCCACCAGCCGGTAGCCGGGCCCGGCGGTGAGGATCCGGGGCACCGGCCGGGCGGCCGGCGCGGGCCCGGCGATCAGCTTGCGGCTCAGCGAGGCCGCCGCGCGGCGCACCTGGTGGGTGGCCGTCTCGGGCGGCCGGCCGTCCCACAGCGCCTCGACCAGCCGGGGCAGCGGCACCACCCGGTTGGCGTTCAGCGCCAGCGAGGCGAGCAGCCGCTCCTCGTGCGGGCCGGCGAGCCGCACGCGCCGCTCCTGGTGCCAGACCTCCAGCGGTCCCAGGATTCTGATCTCCACAAGCCTCGCCTCCGCTGTCCACGACGCTCTCCACGACGCTGCTTACGACGCTGTTTGCGACCGAGCGCCGACCGTCCGGGGCCGAGCGTAGCCGGAGAACCGCGACGCGGCGCCAGTGATCAGGGCCCGTCCGATCAGGCCCGTCAGGGGAGCAGGACGCCCTCGTTGGAGGGCTGCAGCGAGCCCACCGTGAAACCGGCGGAGGAGACCAGCAGCTGCGGCACCGGCTTGCCGTCCAGACCGAGCACCTGGGCGGTGAGCTGGGTGGTCTCGTCCGGCGGGGTCACCACGACGCCGGCCAGTACCTTGCAGCTCGTGTCCGACTTGTCACAGAGCGACCACTTCAGACCGGAGAAGGCCGTAGTGCCGGGCTTGAGGGTGACCCGGACCGGCGGGCCGGGGTACGGGGTGCGGGCGGTCGACACGGCGAGCCGGCTGTTGTCGGCCAGCAGTCCGCCGTAGCCGAGATAGCCGTCGACCGTGCAGGTCCGCGCGCCCTTGTTCACCAGCATGACCATCGCCGTCCCCGCACCGGAGGGCTGGAGTTGGACGTCGGCCCGCAGATCGGCAGTGTGGCAGCGGTCGGAAGCCTTGGCGGCAGCGCCGGAAGCGGTCGAACCAGCGCCGCCCTTCGCGCCGCCGGCGGCCGTCGAGGCCGCACCGGCGGTCGCCGAACTGCCTGAACCGCCCGCTGCTGCGGACGTGGCGGGGCTGCTGGTCGAGGAGTTGTCGTCGTTGCAGGCGACAGCGCCGAGAGTGAGCGCCACGCCGGTGATCGCCACGGCGACGCCTCGGGTCAGCCTGGCCGATCGCGGGGTCATGAGTCCTCCTGGGGGTGCCCGGCAGCGGTCCCAGAGGGATCCGCATGCCGTACGTGATCTTCGAGCGCTATCACGCACCCGCCAGGGCGGTCAGTTCTTGGAAAAACGCATCAGAGACGTAACAAGCGTCACGAAACAGTCACCGGGCGGCGGCCGAGGACCGCCCACACCGCTATCACCCGAGACCACCGCAGCCCGAACTCGTGTCGGCTGGGCTGGAGTTGACGGCAGTCTCAGGAGTGAGAAACCTGCTGGCCGATGGCCAGGTCAGAGCTTGAAGAGCTTGGCGAACGGCTTGGTGATCCGCACCTGCCGCGAACCGAAGTCAACGAGCACCGCGATGTCACCGTCACCCTCGACGGCGATGGCACGGCCGAGGCCGTACTGGTCGTGCGAAACCCGGTCACCCACGGCGAAAACCTTGATGGGTGGCGGGACTGGAGCAGCGAAGGGGCTGGTGGGCAGTGGACGCCGGACCGCGGCTGATTTCGTCATCTCCACCAGTATGCGCCCCACAGGGGTCGATCGGACCATCCCGGCAGGCATCGAAATGGTGTAGCTACTCGTCCACCCCTGCCTGCGCCATCCATGCGACCCCGATCGGGCAACCCGCCGACCCGATCCGCACCGCGCGCGTCGACCACCACGCTGGCTCCGTCCGAGCGACCCGTCCGGACCGTGACACCGGCAATTCCCCCGTTTCGCTCCGCACCCTGCTACAGTCGAAGAAGTTGCAGTTGTGGTTCCCATGAACTTTTGTGTGCGCCTGCTGATTGTGATGATCAACAGGCGCATTTTTGTTTCCCGGATTTTTTCGGGCGGGCCTCATCGCGGCGACGCGGAACTCGTGAATCGCGAGTTCCGGACAGCCCCCTTAAGGAGATATCTCTATGGCTACTGGCACCGTGAAGTGGTTCAACGCGGAAAAGGGCTTCGGCTTCATCGAGCAGGACGGTGGCGGCGCTGACGTGTTCGCCCACTACTCGAACATCCAGGCCAACGGCTTCCGCGAGCTGCTCGAGGGCCAGAAGGTCGAGTTCGACGTCACGCAGGGCCAGAAGGGCCCGCAGGCCGAGAACATTCGCCCGCTCTGATTGAGTCATAAGCTCGGCGTTTTCTGCCCAGCTGCGCCAGGGGCCGGTTCCGTGCGAAAGCACGGGACCGGCCCCTGGTCGTTTCTCCGCCGGTGCCGGCACCCGGCAACGGGCACCGAACGGGCGGGCGGGAATCCGGATGACCCGACTGACCTGCACGGGTAGGGTCGGTCCGGCCCGTTTGGAACGTCCAGCGAAATGAGAGCTCAGTTGGCTGTCCAGCCCGAGGAGTTGCTGCCCACCACCCGTCGCGCCCTGCTGCACCGCTTGGCCGTCGGCCAGGTCGAGGGGCGGCTGCCCTCCGTGGTCGGCGCCGTGGTGCGGGGCGGGCAGACGGTGTGGACCGGCGCCCGCAGCATGATCGAGGGGCACGCCCCCGACGAGAACGTGCAGTACCGGATCGGATCGATCACCAAGACCTTCGCGGCCGTCCTGGTGCTGCGACTGCGCGACGAGGGACTGCTGGACCTGGCCGATCCGGTCGTCCGGCACCTCCCGGGAGTCGTCAAACCCGAGTTGACGATCCGTCAACTGCTGACGCACACCTCGGGGTTGGCCGCCGAGACGCCCGGTCCCTGGTGGGAGCGGACCGAGGGGACGCTGCGCCCGGAGCTGGCCGACGTGCTCGGCGAGCAGCCGGCCAAGCACCCGGCGGGCGAGTGCTTCCACTACTCCAACCCCGGTTACGCGCTGCTCGGCGCCCTGGTGGAGCGGCTGCGCAAGGAGCCGTGGGGCGACGTGCTGCGGCGCGAGGTGCTGGCGCCGCTGGGGATGACCAGGACCGCCCTGCTGCCCGAGATGCCGCACGCCGGGGGCTTCGCCGTGCACCCGTGGGCGGACGTTCTGCTGCGCGAGCCGCTCACCGACACCGGCCTGATGGCCCCGGCCGGCCAACTCTGGTCCACCGCCGCCGACCTGGGCCGCTGGGCGGCCTTCCTGGCCGACGGAAACGCCAAGGTGCTCAGCGCGGACACCGTCGCCGAGATGCGCCGGCCGGTGGCCGACCGGGCCGACGAGGGCGGCGCGCACGGTCTTGGCCTGCAAGTCCTCCGGCGCGGCGGGCGGGTGCTGTACGGGCACGGGGGTTCGATGCCCGGCTTCGTGGCCGGCCTCTGGACGAGCGAGGCGGACGACGTCACGGTGATCCTGCTGGCCAACGCGACCTCGGCCCCCACCGCGGTGCTGGCCGACGACCTGATCCGGATCGTCGCCGAGCAGGAGCCGCGGATGCCCGCGCCGTGGCGCCCGTCCTCGTCGGCCGATCCGGAGCTGCTGGCGCTGACCGGCCCCTGGTACTGGGGTGCGGCCCCGCAGGCGCTGCGGCTGCGGGCGGACCGCGACCTGGAGCTGACCCCGCTCGGCAACCCGACCCGCGGATCGCGGTTCCGCCCGGAGCCGGACGGCAGTTGGACCGGCCTGGACGGCTACTACGCGGGCGAGACGCTGCGGGTGGTCCGGACGCAGGCGGGCGCGGTGAGCCACCTGGACGTCGGCAGCTTCGTGCTGACCCGCGAGCCCTACGGGCCGCAGGCGGCGATCCCCGGCGGCGTCCACCCGCAGGGCTGGCAGGCCGGCTGAGCACCCGTCCCCCGGTCGGCGGCCACCCCGCCGACCACCCACCCGCCGGGGTGCCGGACCGGATGGCGCGTTACGGTTCCGTGCTGGTTCGGCCCGTACCGTCAGGTCGGCTGGGCAAGGCTGGATCTTCGGCTTAGGGTGCCTTGTCGGACCTCGTCGGGGGCCCCGGACAGGAATGGGTGGACGCATGACGGAGTCGTGGAGCGGCGCCGGGCTGCCGCCCGCCGCTGCGGCGCGAGTCGCCGAGGTGCGGGCGAGCGGGACGTGGTCCTCGGCGCTGACGACCGGTGAGTTCGCCGCGATCAGATCGGTCGGCTTCGAACCGGTCGGCCAGGTGATGGGCTCGGCGGTCTACCACGTCGGGCGCAGCGGCCGGTACTGGGGCTACCACGCGTGCCTCTACCCGGGCGCGGGCCTGGGGATCGGGTTCGGCGGCGCCTTCGGTGGCGGCTACGGCCCCGCCGGGATCGCCCTGTCGGGCGACGGCGCGCCGTCGGCCGCACTGGTCGACGTGCTGGACTCGGCCCGGCGCACCGCGCTGGGCCGGATGACCGCCGAGTGCGCGGCGCTCGGCGGCGACGGCGTGGTGGCGGCGCAGCTGACGATGGCTCCCTTCCCGGCGGCCCCGGGCTGCCTGGAGTTCAAGGTGATCGGGACGGCGGTGCGGGCGGCCGGTACGGTCCGCCCCCGCCGCCCGTTCACCTCGCACCTGGACGGCCAGGGCTTCGCGAAGCTGATCACGGCCGGCTGGGTGCCGGTGGACCTGCTGGTGGGGATGTCCGTCGGGGTCCGGCACGACGACTACACGACCCGGCGGCAGAACTTCTCCTGGAACAACCAGGAGGTGGAGGGCTGGTCGGCGCTGGTCCACCACGTCCGCTCCGACGCCCGCAGGCAGCTGCGCAAGCAGGGCGCCCGGCAGGGCGGCGACGGCATCGTGCTGGACAGCGGAAGCCTGCGGATCTGGGAGGAGCCCTGCATTCAGGCGGGCAACTCCGAGCAGCGCGACCATGTCGCGGAGTCGACCCTGGTCGGCACCGCGATCGCCCGCTTCGCCGCCAAGCCCACCGCCCCCACGACGCTGACGGTGGTGCCGCTGAACAACAGCGGTGACCGGCTGCGTCGCCGGCTCGCCCAGGCGAGCCGCACCGGCCGCCAGTCCTTCCGCACCACACAGTCATAGGGGAGAGCGACACCATGACCACCTTCGATCCGAACGCCCAGGGCGTCCCCGCCGACGCGATGCGACGACTGGCCGAGCTGGAGCCGGGCAAGCCCGGCTCGATCTTCACCAGCGACCTGTCGGTGAACGAGTTCCTACTGGTCCGGGAGGCCGGGTTCAAGCCGATCGGCCTGGTGCTGGGCAGCTCGATCTACCACGTCGGGATCCAGCTGGGCCGCTGGGGCAAGAACCAGGAGCTCGAGACGCTCAGCCAGGCCATGTACCACGCACGCGAGTTGGCGATGACCCGGATGGAGGCGGAGGCCGCCCAGCTGGGCGCCGACGGCATCGTGGGCGTGCGACTCACCGTCGAGGCACGGGAGTTCGGCTCGGACATCGCCGAGTTCATCGCGATCGGCACCGCCGTCAAGGCGGACCACCCGGCTCCCGGTGGCACCAGCTGGCGCAACAACAAGGGCCAGCCGTTCACCTCCGACCTGTCCGGGCAGGACTTCTGGACACTGATCCGGGCCGGCTACGCCCCGCTGGGCATGACCATGGGGACCTGCGTCTACCACATCGCGCACCAGAAGATGGGCTCGGTCTTCAGCAACATCGGCAAGAACGTCGAGATCGAGCAGTACACCCAGGCGCTGTACGACGCACGGGAGTTGGCGATGGCCCGGATGCAGCACGAGGCCGAGGAGCTGGACGCGGAGGGCATCGTGGGCGTCCAGCTGAACGCCCACAACCACCGCTGGGGCGGCCACACCACCGAGTTCTTCGCGATCGGTACGGCGGTGCGCCCGCTGCGCGAGGAGCACGAGATCGAGCGGCCGACCATGGTGCTCAGCCTGGACCAGTAGGACAGCTTTCCGTACCACCGACCCACCGACCGGTCGCCAACCGACCGCAGCTAGGAGCGACATGACCGACCATGGCCAGATCGAGCCGGCCCCGGAGGACCCCGCCGACTCGATCGACCTGATCGCGGCCGCCCTCAGGCGCGACGCCGGCGACCTGGAGGTGTACGCGCAGGTGCTGACCGGCTCGCTGGCGGAGGCGCTGCCGGCGGACGCGGTCGCGGTCGAGCGCCGGCGCAGCATGAGCGACCGGCTGGCCGGGCGGCCCGGACGGATCGAGAAGCTCGAAGTCGACATGAGCGAACGGCGGTTGGTGCTGAGCCTGGCTCAGGGCCGACCGGCCTGCGAGATCTGCACGGTGGTCCGCGGCGTGGTGCTCTCACGCAAGCCGGTCCCGCTCGACGAGTGGACCCGCGAGCTGGCGGCGGCCGTGACCGCCCGCGCGCAGTCGGACGCCAGGGCGCGGGCGGCACTGGAGCGGCTGGTGCTCGGCGACTGAGGCCTTCGGGGCGGCTGCGGGGCGCTGCGGGGCCTGCGGGGGGCTTGCAGCCGAAACATGAGACACCTCACATCGGCTTGTGATTGCGCCGATGACCTGCGTACGGTGCATCTCGTTCGTCTCCATACGAACCCCGCTCTCCGGAACGCCGAATCCTGCCACCGGTCCGAGTGGGCACGTGCATCGAACCGCACCACGGCAGGAGCGGGGGACCCACAGGTAAGTCGCCCCACCCGGATCTGGTCCGGGCGGGGCTTGGGGTGAAGCCGCGCTCAGCGCGGCCGGGCAACTCCAGCCCGAACCCGACAGCTCACCTCGTAGGCGTAGGAGAGGAACCCCACTTCATGAAGTCTGTGAACCGCACCTTCAGCCTGCCCAGCCGCATCACCATCCAGCGCGCCATCGCCGCCACCGTGGTGGCCGGCGTCGGTGCGGGCCTGACCATCGCCGCCGCCGGTGGCGCCAGCGCGCAGCCGCTGCACCACCACTACTACCCGCACTACGCGGGCAAGCCGGCCGCGATCTCCATCGCCGCCGCCCCGGCCGCCGCGCCCGTCGCCCCGGCTGCTCCGGCCGCCGCGCACAGCGCGCCGCAGGCCCAGCCGGCCGGCTACACCGTGGTCAGCGGCGACTCGCTCTCCCTGATCGCCGACACGCACAGCGTGCAGGGCGGCTGGCAGGAGCTGTACAGCATCAACAAGTCCGTGCTGACGCACGGCCCGGACGCGATCTTCCCCGGTCAGCACCTGTCGCTGGGTGACGGCGCCGCCGCTGCCCCGGCCGCCGGCACCTCGGCCCCGGCTGCCCCCGCCGCCCCGGCGCCGGCCCGGACCGCTGCCCCGGCCGTCGCCGCCGCGCCCGTGTCCAACACCCCCGCCGGGCTGCAGGCGCTGGCCGCCTCGATCGTTCCGGCCGACCAGCTGGCCTCGTTCGACCAGATCATCACCCACGAGAGCGGCTGGAACGTCACCGCGACCAACCCGTCCTCCGGCGCCTACGGCCTGCCGCAGGCCCTGCCCGGCAACAAGATGGCCTCGGCCGGTTCCGACTGGCAGACCAACCCCGCCACCCAGCTCAAGTGGGCGCTCTCCTACATGGATGCCACCTACGGCAGCCCGAACCAGGCCTGGGCCTTCTGGCAGACCCACAGCGCCTACTGATCGGCGCTGGACAGCGGCCTGCGGGCCACTGCCGCTGATCCGGGTCGTGTGATGGCGACCCGCTGATCAACGCCGATCCACCGTGCAGGGCCCGGTTCGCCTCTCGCGAACCGGGCCCTGCGGCATGCCCTCTGACGGGTCGTCAACTGCCACTCTGCCAGGGCGCCGAGGACGCGAGAAGTCAGCCGAGCAGCGTGGCCGGGCGGGCGCCCTCAAGGGAGAGCAGATACTCCTTGCGCTCCAGGCCGCCCGCGTAGCCGGTCAGCGAGCCGTTGGCGCCGATCACCCTGTGACATGGGCGCAGGATCAGCAGCGGGTTGGCACCGATCGCGGAGCCGACCGCGCGAACCGCCGCACGGGGGGCGCCGATCTGCTCGGCGAGCTGGCCGTAGCTGGTCGTGGTGCCGTACGCGATGGTGTCGATCGCGTGCCAGACCCGTTCCTGGAAGTCGGAGCCGTGCGTGCTGAGCCGCACATCGAAGTCCTTCAGCTCACCGGCGAAGTACGCGCGCAGCTGGTCGGCGACCGCCTCGAACGCCGCCGGGTCGCGGCGCCAGCCGTCCCGGAGCTGGACGGCGCCCTTCTGGCCGGTCATCGAGAGCGAGGTCAGCGCGAGCGGACCGCCGGCGGTCGGCGGCTCCTCGCCGACCAGGAGCAGCTCGCCCAGCGGACTGTCGATCGTGGTGTGGACGGTCATCGGTGGTCCCTCTCCTTCACGCTTCTGTACACCGTCCACTCTGCCCCCTGCGGCCGTGGCGGACTGGCGGATTTCGGACGTGGAACTACGCGAAGTAGGCGTCGACCTCGGCCAGGTAGCGGGCGCGGGTGGGCTCGTCGAGGAAGGCGGCCTCGAAGGAGTTGCGGGCCAGCGTGCGCAAGTGACGGTCCGTCAGATCGAGTGCCCGGGCGACGCCGACCAGGTTGTCGTGCACGTGGCCGCCGAAGTACGCCGGGTCGTCGGAGTTGACGGTGGCCACCAGGCCCGCGTCCAGCATCCGGCGCAGCGGGTGCTCGGCCAGCGTGTCGACGCAGCGCAGCCGGACATTGGAGAACGGGCAGACCGTGAGCGGGATGCGCTCGGCGACCAGGCGGGCGACCAGGGCCGGATCCTCCAGCGAGCGGATGCCATGGTCGATCCGCTCGACCCGCAGCAGGTCCAGCGCCTCCCAGACGTAGGAGGCGGGCCCCTCCTCGCCGGCATGCGCCACCGCGCGCAGGCCCAGTTCGCGGGCGCGCTCGAAGACGGCGGTGAACTTGGCGGGCGGGTGGCCGACTTCGGCGGAGTCCAGGCCGACGGCGGTGATCCGGTCCAGGTAGGGCCCGGCCGCTTCGAGGGTGGCCAGCGCGGACATCGCCGGCTCGTCGCGCAGGAAGCAGAGGATCAGCCGGGTGGTGATGCCGAACCGCTCCTCGGCGCGGGCCAGCGAGGCGCTGAGGCCCTCGATGACCGAGCCGATCGGCACCCCGCGCGCGGTGTGCGCCTGCGGGTCGAAGAAGATCTCGGCGTGCCGCACGCCCTGTTCGCTCGCCCGCGCCAGGTAGGCGTCGGCCAGGTCCGTGAAGTCCCGCTCGGTGCGCAGTACGTCCATCAGCCGGTAGTACAGGGTGAGGAAGGACTGCAGATCCTCGAAGCGGTAGGCGGCTCGCAACTCCTCCACGGTGGCGAAGGGCAGCTCGACGGCGTTGCGGGCGGCGAGCTCGAATGCGAGCTCGGGCTCAAGCGTGCCTTCGATATGCAGGTGCAGCTCAGCCTTGGGGATGGACATCATGCAATCGTACCGGCCTGCACGACTGAACAGCGGGTGTCAGTGGCGGGTCGTACGGTGCCTCTGTGTCCACCACTCTCGCCCTGGCGCTCCCAGACGACCTGATCGCGCTGCAGCGCGCCGTGCTCACCGCCGACCGGGCGCTGGGCGACCACGCGCTCGCCGTGCGCGATCGCCGCCAGGCGGCGTTCCCGCACCCGGAGCAGGCCGTCGAGCGCTGCACCTGGGCGGCGGGCGAGCAGGCCGAGTTCGACCGCCGCTGGGAGGCCTACGTACGGGCGGGCGAGGCCGTGCGCAACCACCCGGTGCTGGTGCGCGCCCGGATCCTGCGCGTCGAGCCAGCCGTCCTGCACGCCCTGCGCGAGACGGCCGCCCGCCCGTACTGGCCCTGACAGACAGCAGCCCCTACCCGGCGGCGCGCTCGGTCAGCGGGCGGCGACGGCGGGTGCTGTCGGTGAGTACCGCCGGGCGCCAGACGCCGTCCGCCTGGTAGCAGTCGATGCCGGGCGGCACGATCTCGTCGATCCGGTCGAGGGTGGCGTCGTCGAGGGTGAGCGAGGCGCCCTTCAGCAGGTCCTCCAACTGCTCCATGGTGCGCGGCCCGGTGATCACCGAGGTCACGCCGGGGTGCGCCGCGACGAAGGCCACCGCGAGCTCGGGCAGGGAGCAGCCGATCTCCGCCGCGAGCGCGATGAGCTGCTCGGCGATCTCCAGCTTGGCCGCGTTCACCGGGAGCGCGGGGTCGAAGCGGAAGGGCACCAGTGCCGGGCGGCCCGTGGTGAGGTCGATGGGCCGGCCCTTGCGGTACTTGCCGGTCAGGAAACCCGAGGCCAGCGGGCTCCAGGTCAGCATGCCCATCCCGTAGCGCTGGCAGACCGGCAGTACGGCGCTCTCGATCCCGCGGGCCAGGATCGAGTACGGCGACTGCTCGGTCCTGAACCGCTGCAGGCCGCGCCGCTCGGCGACGTGCTGCGCCTCGACGATGTCCTCCACCGGGAAGGTGGAGCTGCCGAAGGCCCGGATCTTGCCCGCCCGGACGAGGTCGCCCAGCACACCGAGGGTCTCCTCGATGTCGGTCGTGTGGTCGGGGCGGTGCACCTGGTAGAGGTCGATCCAGTCGGTCTGCAGGCGCTTGAGGCTGTCCTCCACCGCCCTGGTGATCCAGCGCCGCGAGTTGCCGCTGCGGTTGCGGCCCTCGCCCATCTGGAAGTGCACCTTGGTCGCCAGCACGACCTCGTCGCGCCGCCCCCGCAGCGCCTTGGCGACGATCTCCTCGGACTCGCCGGCGGAGTACATGTCCGCCGTGTCGATGAAGTTGATCCCCTGGTCAAGGGCAGTGTGGATGATCCTGACGCAGTCCTCGTGGTCGGGGTTGCCGACCGCGCCGAACATCATGGTGCCCAGGCAGTGGGCACTCACTTCTATACCGGTGCCGCCGAGGATGCGGTAGCGCATGCCATAACTCCTTTGCCGGGCCCACTGGATAGTGGGCCCGACTCTATAAGTTGGAGTTGACTCTCAGTCAACCAGCCGTCCGGGGAGCCGGACTGGTGGCAGCCGGACTGGTGGCTCGGCCCAGCTTGCGGGTCACCCTGATCTCGATCACCACGCGCTCGGGGTTCGGCCGCGGGGTCCGGTAGCGGCGGGCGTACCTGGCCTCGGCGTCGGCGACCTGCTCGGGTGCGCGGCGGATCACGGCCAGCCCCTCCAGGGTCGACCAGCGGCCGCCGTCCACCTGGCAGAGCGCCACCGGAGCGCCGGCCGCACCCGCCGCCTCGACGTTGCGCGCCTTGCGACTGCCGGCCGAGGTGATCACCCGGGCGATCCCGCTCGCCGCGTCATAGGTGGCACCGACCGGGACGACGTGCGGCGTGCCGTCGGGGCGCAGGGTGGTCAGGGTGCAGAGGTGGCGCTCGGTCCAGAAGGCAAGGGTGGCCTCGTCCAGGACGGGCGCCTCAGCAGAGGCAGCGGTCATCAGGTCAGCGTACGGGCCCGCTCGGCGCTGCGCTGCTGCGCCCAGAGCACTGAGCGCTCGCGAGGCTAGAGCCGGAACAGCGCGGCCGCGTTGTGGTGGCAGACCGCCCGCAGCCAGTCGTCGCCGAGGTCCAGGCGGGCCAGCGCCTCCAGGGCATGGACGTACGGGTAGGGGATGTTGGGGAAGTCGGTGCCCAGCAGGATCCGCTCCTGGAGGTCGACCAGGCGTGGGCGCAGCTCGCGCGGGAACGGCGCCGACTGCTCGGTGAAGTCGGTGAAGGCCATCGTGGTGTCGAGCTGCACGAAGGGGTACGCGGCGGCCAGGTCAAGGAACTCCGCGTACTCCGGCAGCCCCAGGTGGGCGACGATCAGCTTCAACCGCGGGTGCCGGGCGAGGACGGCTGCCATCGGCTCCGGACCGGTGTGCTTGCCCGTCATCGGACCGGAGCCGCAGTGCGTGACCACCGGAACGCCGCGCTCCGCGAGCAATCCCCAAACGCCGTCGAGCAGCGGGTCGTTGGGGTCGTAGGCGCCCACCTGGAGGTGGGCCTTGAAGACCCGGGCACCCGCGTCCAGGGCCTGCGCCACATAGCGGTCGACCCCGGGCTCGGGGAAGAAGGTCGCGGTGTGCAGGCAGTCCGGCGTACGGGCGGCGAAGGCGGCCGCCCAGTCGTTCAGCCAGGCGGCCATCCCGGGCTTGTGCGGGTAGAGCATCGCGGTGAACGCCCGGACGCCGAACTCCCGCAGGGTGGCCAGCCGTTCGGCCTCGCCGTCGCGGTAGCTGATGCCCCACTCGCGACCGGTGAGCGGGCCGGCGGCGTCGAAGTACGCCCAGACCTTGGCCAGCACGTTCTCCGGCATGAAGTGCGTGTGGACGTCGATCAGGCCGGGCAGGCCGAGTTCCCGCCAGAACGCCGTGACCTGCTCGGATTCCGCTCGTACGTTCGACATGGCGCCAGCCTACCGGGCGGCGCGCGCGGGCCACCGGGCTGATCCGGGGTCAGCGGCGTGGTGACCGGGGAGCGCGGGAGGCCGGTGCGCATAGTTGAAGCCATGGCGGACGAACAGCCCACAGGGCCGGGCCGGCGGGGCGTGCTCGGCGGGGCACTGGGCGCACTGCTCCTCACGGGGTGCGGCGGGGGCACCTCCTCGCCGCCGGCGGCGACGCGTACGAGCCCGCCGAACTCCAGCCCCAGTGCGAGCCCCAGCCCAGTTCCCAACTCGCCAAGCGCTGCGGCGCTGCCCGCGACCTCGCCATGGCTGCCCGGCCCCGGCGAGATCCAACCGGACGTGAAGCTGCGCGCCGTCCAACTCGTCGAGGCGCTCGGCGCCTGGCCCGACGGCGGGCAGGGCACGGCCGCCGCCCAGGCCCGGATCACGCCGCTCGGCCTCGATCCGGCCCTCGCCGCCCAGGCTGGCCCGCTGCTCCCCGCCGCCGACCGGGCCGCGCTGCAGGTGATCGACGCCCAGTACGGCGGCATCCTGACCGACTCGGCCAGCGTCCTGGTGGTCTGCGACCAGTGGACGCAGAACGCCGCCAGCCCGGTGAGCGCCGGCGGCACCACGGTGGACGTCCGGCTCAGCGCCGCCACCCCCCGCTGGACGGTCACCGCGCTGCACCCCGCCGCACCGGGCCCGGCCGCCGCCACCCTCTCCCCCGACGCCGCCCGACTGCTCGCCGACCCGCGGCTCCAGCTGCCGCCGGCGGCCGCGGCCGACCTGCGCAGCGGATCCGTCCACGAGAGCGTGCTGCAGGCGATGCTGACGCTGGCCCGGACGTACACCTTCAAGGTCAGCGTGGTCCGCTCGGGCCACCCGCTGGACGTCTTCGGCACCACTCGACCCAGCGACCACCCGCTCGGCCGGGCGTTCGACGTCTGGGAGATCAACGGCCGGGCCGTCGTGGACCCGACCACGCCGCACGACCTGGTGGACGGCTTCATGCGCGCGGCGGCCGCCGCCGGCTCGTACAACGTCGGCGGTCCGCGCCAGCTGTCCGGCGGCACGACACCCGACCAGTTCTTCACCGACGCGACCCACCACGACCACGTGCACGTGGGATTCGACAGCTGAAGCTCCACCGGCGGGCCCCCGCGCGGCGGTAGGTTCGTACAAATGCTCCATGTACATGCCCGGTAACGGAAGGTAGTGTCAGTCTCTGTCAAACCAGGAGGGGAATCATGGAACAGCACCCGACGGTCATCGCCGGGACGGACACCTACGTCACGGATCCGGACGACGACCAGCCGCCGTGCACGCAGCCCTGCTGCCGCGCGACGGACGTGCCCACCCACTGGGGACAGTGGCTGCGGCCGAGTTGACGGAGCCGGGTCGGGGCCGGGCCACCCTACGGGGAGGACCCGGCCCCGACCCCCTGGCCCTGTCGCATCACGGACCGCCGCGTCAAGGAGCGGCGGTCAGCTCGTCGGCCAGCAGGTCCATCAGCAGGGCGTCGTGCCAACTGCCGTCCGCCGCGCGCTCGTAGCGGCGCATGACGCCCACCGGGCGGAAGCCCACCTTGCGGTAGCAGCGGATGGCCGGCTCATTGTCGGCGGCGGGGTCGATCACCAGGCGGTGGTGGCCGCGCTCGGCGACCAGGTACCCGGCCAGCGTGCGGACCGCGTCCGTGCCCAACCCGCCGCCGTGCAGCGCGGGGTCGAGGTAGATGTCGATATTCGCGTGCCGGTAGTCGGGCTCGCTCTCCTCGGCCCACTGGATCGCGCCGACCACCCGGTCGGCGTACTCGATCGCCAGGGTGGTGCTGCCGGGTTCGGCCAGGTCCTCGGCGACCGCCGCCGCCAAGTCCGAGCCGCCGCGCCAGCGTTCACGCACCTGCGGGGTCGCGCGGATCACCGCCAGCGCCGGGATGTCCTCCGGCGTGGCCGGGCGCAGCAGCACGCGGGCGCCGCGCAGCGTCATCGGTTCCATGAGCGTCAGCCGATCTCGTTCGGTGGGCGATGGGCGGTGGGCGGTGGGCGATGGACAGTGGACAGTGGACGGGTGCTCGTCGACCGGGGCCAGTCTGGCCGAACGGACGGGATGACGGCGGACGGACGCGCCAGCGGGGCGTGAACGGGTGGGCTCGCGCTGGCGCTCTGCTCCCGATGCTCCCGCTGTGCATCGAGCGCACGTATACGCACCAGGGGTGCCGGGCAATCAACAGGAAGGCACAGGAGGTACCCCATGGCACAGGTGACACAGGACCAGCTCCTCGCAATCCCCTCGGACTCCGGCACGGAGTTCTCGGTCGTCCTGACGGTCCACGCCGAGGTCGCCCTACTCGTCGACGTCCTGACGGTGGCCGTCCGCGACGCCCTCGGGGCGGTGCTGGACTTCCCCGGTGTGTACGGCGTCGTCATCCCGCCGACCGGCTACACCCTGCGCACCGACCAGCAGGCCTTCGCCCCCGGCAGGTACACGATCTTCGGCGCCTACCAGCTGGACGACCAGTGGTTCGACCTGCCGTCGGCGGAGCTGGTGGTCGGTGCGGGCGGCACGGGCGCGCCGATCGGCCCGGCGGGCCCGGCCATCCCCGTCGGCACCGTCTCGACCGCGCCCACCGGCCCCACCGCGCGGCGCACCCTGGCCTGGGCCGAGGACTTCAACGCTCCGATCTCCGCCCGGCGCTGGAACAGCTCCACCACCAGCGCCTACCAGTACGGCACCCACAATCCGGCCGACGACAAGCTCGACTGGCTGCACCCCGGCAACGTCACGGCCGCCGGCGGGGTCGTGACGTTCACCGCACGTCCCGGCAGCGAGCTGCTGGAGAACGGTCGGCGGGCCTGGGACACCGGGCTGCTGACCACCGAGGGCACCGCCGAGGGGTTCCAGGTGCAGGCCCGCGACTACCTGGAGACGGTGGTCCAGCTGCCGGCCGGCCTCGGCGCCTGGCCGGCGCTGTGGACTTGGCGCGACGGCGGCCAGGAGATCGACACCTTCGAGTACCACCCGGACCACCCCGCGCGGCTGGAGTTCACCAACCACGTCCGGCTGCGGCAGTCCGCCTACACCAACACGGCGGTGCTGGCGCCGCTGCAGTGGATCACCATCGGGACGTTCTACGGCACCAGTTCGGTGGACTGGTACGTGAACGGCACCAAGGTGTACAGCGACCACAGCGGCGTCCCCACATCCTGGCGAGCCTTCCTGATCCTCAACCTGTCCGTGGATGCGGGCCGCTACCACCCCGCCCCGACCCTCTCCACGCCGCTGACCTTCCGCGCCGGCTACCTACGGGTCTGGCGGTAGGGCGTGTCCCGGGGCCCGCCGGGTGCGTGCGCTGAGCACGCTATCCTTGGCGCATGGAGGCTCAGCAGAACCAGGTCGGGCACGAGGTCGCCGACGCGCTCGGCGCCCTGTTCAAGCGCAGTGTGCGGACCACGCTCTACCAGGAGTTGACCCGGGAGCTCGGCGAGGCCGTGGACGAGGTCAGCTACCCCGTGCTCAGCGGGCTGGCCAGGACCGGACCGCGCAGTGCGGCCGAGTTGGCAGCCGAGGTGGGCCTGGACCGCTCCGGGGTGAGCCGCCGCGCCTCCCGGCTGGAGGCGGCCGGGCTGGTGCGCCGCGAGCCGGACCCCGACGACGGGCGCTCGGTGCTGCTCACCCTCACCGAGCGCGGCGAGCAGACCGTGGAGGTGATGCGCGAGCGGCTGGCCGCCCGGATCAGCGCCTCGCTCAGCTCCTGGCCGCCGGACGAGGCCCGCGCGTTCGCCCGCGCCCTGCGGCGCTTCACCGAGGACGGGCCGTTCGGCGAGCACACATAGGGCGTATCAGGCGCCGCTCCGCCGGGGTGATCCCGGGCCGCGGGCGGCCCCGCCTGCGCGCCCGGCACAGGCGGGGCGCCGATGCTGAGCGCATGTCTCACCACCTCAGCGGCCCCAATCTCCGCTCTCCCCTGGACGACGCCCGACTCGACCTGACGGACGTGTTCGCCTTCACCGTGCCCGGCGACCGCACCGTCCTGATCATGAACGTGTACCCGATCGCGCCCTCCGTCGGCGCGGAGTTCCACCCTGACGCGGTCTACCGGATCAACATCGACACCGACGGCGACCACCGCGCCGACGTGGCGTTCAGCTTCATCTTCACTCCGCCGCAGGACGGACGCCAGACCGTCACCGTCCACCAGGCCACCGGCGACCAAGCCCGGACCCACGACGCGGCCGGCCATGAGCTCTTCATCGACGCACCGGTCAGTCTCGGCCCCGAGCCGGCCGTGGTCGAGTCGATGACCGAGTCCGGCCCGTGCCGGTTCTCGGCGGGCCTGCGCAGCGATCCGTTCTTCGCCGACCTGGACGGGATCGTCAAGGACTTCCAGTGGACCGGAGTGGACTGGGGTGCCGACAAGAACATCCTCGGCCTGGTGCTGGAACTCCCGAGCGACGAACTGGGCGAGCAGCCGGCCATCGGCGTGTGGGCGCGGGTGAGCCTGCGGCAGGAGGGGCGGCTCAGGTCCGTCGACCGCGGCGCCCACCCCTCCCTGACGGCGTACTTCAACGCCGAGGACGTCAAGGACTCCTACAACGCGGGCGAGCCCGCCGACGACTGGGAGACCTACCGCGAGCCGTGGGCCGCGGTACTCCAGCACACCGGGAACTACCAGCCGCAGGACGCCGAGCAGGCCCTGCGCACCGTCCTGCCGGACATCCTGCGCTACGACCGCAGCCGGCCCGCCGGCTACCCGAACGGGCGGCGACTCACCGACGACGTCACCTCCGCCCGGCTGGCCATGGTCTCCGGCGGAAAGGTCGCCGGCGACCACATCGGGCCGCACACCGACCTGCTGTCCGACTTCCCCTACCTGGGCACCCCGCATCCGTAGTCACGCATAGGCGTGGTGGTGGTGGTGGGCCAGCGGGGCGTGCGGGTCGGCCTCGCCCTGACGGGCGGCCGGGTCGGCGTGGACCAGGGCCGCCGTCAGCCGGGGGACGGCGTGCAGCAGGGCGTGTTCGGCGGCGACCGCGACGCTGTGGGCCGCGCGGACACTGAGGTCGCCGTCGACCACGATGGCGACCTCGGCCCGCAGCCGGTGGCCGATCCAGCGCAGTCGCAGCTCGCCGACCCCGGCCACGCCCTCCACTGCGCGCAGCGCGTGCTCGGCGGCGTCCACCAGCTCGGGGTCGACGGCGTCCATCAGCCGCCGGAAGACCTCGCGCACCGCGTCCTTGAGGACGAGCAGGATGGCGACGGTGATCAGCAGGCCGACGATCGGGTCGGCGAGCCGCCAGCCCAGCGCCGCGCCACCGGCGCCCAGCAGCACCGCGAGCGAGGTGAAGCCGTCGGTGCGGGCGTGCAGGCCGTCGGCGACCAGCGCGGCCGAGCCGATCCGACGGCCGGTGCGGATGCGGTAGCGGGCCACCGCCTCGTTGCCCAGGAAGCCGATGAAGGCGGCGGCGGCGACAGCGGGCAGGTAGGCGAGCGAGCGCGGGTTGAGCAGCCGATCGACGGCGATCCAGCCTGCCAGTGCGGAGGAGGCGGCGATGGTGAGCACGATGACGACGCCGGCCAGGTCCTCGGCGCGACCGAAGCCGTAGGTGAAGCGGCGGGTGGCGGCCCGCCGACCGAGCAGGAAGGCGACCCCCAGCGGCAGCGCGGTCAGCGCGTCGGCGGCGTTGTGGACGGTGTCGCCGAGCAGCGAGACCGAGCCGGACAGCACCACGACGACGGCCTGCAGTGCGGCGGTCAGGGTCAGTGCGCCGAGCGAGATCCACAGCGTGCGGATGCCCTCGGCGGAGGCCTCCAGCTCCGGGTCCACTTTGTCCGCCGCCTCGTGACTGTGCGGCTTGAGCAGGTGCGCCAGCCGGTGCCTCCACTGCGCTCGGCGGCTCGGATGGTCGTGCTGGTGGCCGTGCTCGTGGCCATGGCCGTGCTCGTGCTGGTGGCCGTGGCCCTGCTCGTGCTGGTGGCCATGCGGCTGGTGGGTGCTGGTGTGGTCGCTCACGGCAGCTCACGCCTCCGAATCCGGGGTCGACAAGGAGGACCGGATGGACATCCGGCCGCTCACTCCCCCATTATGTGCGTATGAGTGCACGCATGCACCTATCAGGTGCACAGAGCTCGCAGGAGCGACCCGACGGCGAACGTCTGGCGATGGCGGCCGAGATCCTCGGACTGCTCGCCGACCGCACCCGGCTGACCCTGCTGCGCCGGCTGGCCGAGGGCGAAGCGGACGTCACCACGCTGACCGAGGCCTCCGGGGTGGCCCGCCCGTCGGCCAGCCAGCACCTGGCGCGACTGCGGCTGGCGGGCCTGGTGACCACGCGCAAGGAGGGCCGCCGGGTGGTCTACGCGCTACGGCACGGACACCTGCGGCGACTGGTGGACGAGGCGCTGAACGTCGCCGACCACCAACTGCGCCACCTGCCGCCGCACGACTGACCCCGGCGGGCAATGGCGCCGGTTCGCGCAGACCGGACCCTCAGCCAGTCCACGCGAACCAGTTGCAACATTATTAAACTGTTTCCAACAAGAGTCAACAGTCAGGTTCCTACTGCTCCGGACCTGCGGAGGAGGTGAGGTGGGCGAAGACGACGACATTGTCGAGGTAGTCCTTCTTGGCCTTGTCATAGGTACCACCGCAGGTGATCAGGCGCAGCTGGGCGTCCGTGGTGTCGCCGTACACCTGCTGGTCGGGGAAGTGGTCCTTGGCGAAGGCCTGGACGGAGTCGACGGAGAACTTCGCCGTCACGCCGTCCGCCCGGGTGACGTCGACCGTGTCCCCCGGCTTGAGCGTCCTGAGCATCAGGAAGACCGCGGGCCCGGTCCTGGTGTCGACATGGCCGACGACGATGGCGGCGCCGGCCTCTCCCGGCGAGGCTCCGCCCTGGTACCAGCCGACCAGGTTCTTGTTGTCCACGGGCGGAGCGTTGAGAGCTCCCGAACCGTCCAGGTCGAGGTTGGTGAAGGGCGCGTCGACGCCGATCCTGGGGATGCTCAGTCGGGTCGGGGGCGAGAAACCGAGCGCCGTCACGGGCTGGGCCGAGGACTCGGGGGCGGGCGCGGCGGTGCCGGCGACCGTGCCGGCAGCGGCCGGCGCCGGGGGCAGCGGGGCCGCGGCCGGCGAACCGGTCAGGGCGCCGGAGATCATCAGCAGGCTGACGCCCACCATGGTGACTCCCGGCAGCAGGAACCATCGGCGATCGGGACGGGCCGCCTTCGGTGAAGGTGACGGTGACGGGTCGGCGCCGGGCCCGGACGCCTCGGGACGGGACTTCATTCGGTGCTGCCTTCCGTGTTGATCGGACGTCACCTGTCGGCCTGGGGACGCCGGTGCGGCCACCGTCGGAGAGCGGTGGCCGCACCGGATCCTCGTCCGCAGTCGACTCAGATCGCGCGGCGGTCAGCCGGGCGGCGACGCAGGGCAAACGCGGTCACGCCGACGCCGCCGAGGAGCAGCGCGGTGCCGCCGAGCAGGTCGGAGCCGGAGAGCGCGAGGAAGCCGCCGCCGGCGTGCACGCCACCCTTCGGGGCCTCGTGGCTCTTCGGGTCATCGTGGCTCTTCGGGTCGTCGTGACTCTTCGGGTCGTCAGCGCGACCCTTGTCCGCGCCCCGGTCGTCGGCCACACCGGACAGCGCAAGAGCACCGCCGCCCGCGTGCACGCCACCCTTCGGCGCCTCGTGAGCCTTCGGGTCATCGTGGCTCTTCGGGTCGTCGTGGCTCTTCGGGTCGTCAGCGCGACCCTTGTCCCCACCCCGGTCATCGGCCACACCGGACAGCGCAACAGCACCGCCACCCGCGTGCACGCCACCCTTCGGCTGCTCCCGCCCGTCGTCGTGCCGGTCGCCGCCCTTCTCGGGTGCGGAGCTGGCCTTCGCCTCGGGCTTGCCGGCGTCCGCCGCGAAGGCGGAGGCGGGGGCCGCCAGGACGAGAGAGGCGGCGACAGCCGCTCCGACCACGAGAGTGCGAGTTGAACGCATGACTTGGAGTCCTTCCAGGACCACTGCGCGATGGTCGGCGGATTGCCGACTCCACTACTCGCCGTGGCTCTTGTTTGACTGTCAGTCATGGCGACGGATCCCGCGACCTGAGGACGCATCACGCCACCTCATCGCTCGGCCGGATGAGGTAGCGCCCCGAACTGGAGCCGCGCCGCACCCCGGGCAGCTGTTCCGGCCACGCGACGGACGGCCGTCGGGGTGCGTGCGGGATGCGGTCAGGCGACGCCCGGTCAGGCGACGCCGCGGATGCGGTGGACCAGGACGGCGGCGAGGAGCGTGACCAGGGCGGTGGCCAGGTAGAGGCCGAAGTAGCCGCCGAGGTCGGCGACGATCGGAGCAGCGAGCGCGGGGGCGAGCACCTGGGGCCCGGAGTTGGCGATGTTGATGACGCCCAGGTCCTTGGCGCGGTCGGCGGCGGCGGGCAGGACCTGGGTGACCAGGGCCTGATCGACGGCGAGGTAGACGCCGTAGCCCGCACCGAGGACGGCGGCGGCCAGGATGGTGGCCGGCCAGCTGTGGACCAGGGCCAGCAGCAGGGCGGCGGCGGCCATCACCACGCAGGAGACGACGACCAGGGCGCGGCGGCGGCCGGTGCGGTCGGAGACCATGCCGGACGGGATGGCGGTGGCCAGCGCGGCGAGAGTGTAGACCGCGGTGAGGATCAGCACGCCGGTGTCGGGTGAGCGGTAGTGCACGGCGTCGGTGAGGTAGTAGAGCAGGTAGAGGGTGCCGATCGCGTTGCCGAGATTGATCAGGAACCTGGTCAGCCAGGCCCAGCCGAAGTCGGGGTACCGGCGCGGGCTGACCCAGTAACCGGCCACCAGAGTACGGAGGTTGAGAGGCGCCCGCAGTTCGCGGGGCAGCACGGGGTCGCGGAAGCAGAGGACGAACGGCAGCGCCAGGGCCACCGTCATGGCCGCGGTCACCGCGTAGCCGGCCAGGATGCCGCCGACCAGCACCGTCACCAGCAGGGCGCCGACCACCAGCCCCAGCGACTGGCTGATCCCGGTCCAGCCGGAGACGACGGCCCGCTGCCCGATCGGCACCTGGTCGGCCACCGGCGCGGTGACGCCGGCCAGCATGACGTTCAGTCCCGCCTGCGCGACCACCCATCCGGCCATGATGCCGAGCAGCCCGTGCTGGTCGGCTGTGAGCAGCAGCCCGCCGGCGCCGAGCAGCGCGCCGGCCAGGATCCACGGACGGCGGCGCCCGAACCGCGAGGTGGTGCGGTCCGAGAGCGCCCCGGCCAACGGGTTGACCAGCATGGCGACCAGGGCTCCGACGCCCGTCACCCAGGAGAGCAGGCCGGCCTTGTGCGCGGCGTCCAGGCGTTCGAGCTGCAGAGGCAGCAGGATCTGGATCGGCGTGAAGAAGCCCAGGAAGACGCCGAGGTTCGCCACACTGAGCGCACCGGTCCACCAGCCACTGACCCTGCTCTGCGGCTCGGCCAGCGCAGCGGGCGGCCGACCCTCCCGGCCACCCGAGTCGACGACAACCTGAGGATCCCTCACCTCAGCCGCGCTCGTCCACGTGTGGCCATCGAGACGTAACTCCGCACAAAAAGCTGAATCCCACAGGGCCCCCTACGCGGAAAATGAGTTGACCTCATGTTAGTGACCTGCCGCCAGAACACCAGATGCGTGACAGTGATCACTGATCAGTGATCCAGTCTCCGCTCCACTGTTCGATCGCCCAGTCACGGGCACTTCGCACTATGCCGCGCACCAGTAGTCCGCGTGCCCGGGCCGGGAGTTCAATCGGGTCCGACCTCGATCAGCCCGATACGGAGGATGCGGAATGAGTTTTCACACATCGACGAAGCAGGCAAGGGCTGTTGAGCCTCGACGGCATGCCGCCGCAGGGAAGGCGCTGGCCATCGGCGCCCTCCTGGTCCTGGCGGCGCCGGGCGCCGCGTACGCCAACACCGTGAGCGTCACGGTGCGGACCCCCGGGGCCACCCTCGGCCCCACCGCCATCGACTCCTCCGTCTCGGCCGGCGCCCAGTGCACCAGCGGGCTCGTCTCCGGCGGCGGGATCGACCAGGCCATCGGGACGGGCACGGGGGTGAACGGCAACCACGTGCTGGGCACCGAGCCCAGTTCCGACGGCAGCACCGAGTACACCGGCTCGACCGGGGTCGTCGGCACCGACGTGGCGTACTGGATCGCGAAGGGCGGCAGCGGAGGCCAGATCAACTCCTCGTTCTCCACCACCCCTTACGCGATGTGCCTGACCAGCAACCTGATCAACCACACCCAGGTCGTCATGAACAAGGTCAACGCGCCCACCACCGCGACGACGGTGGGCCTCGTGACGGCGACCTGCCCGGCCAACACCGCTCTGCTCGGCGGCGGCGCCCTCGTCACACCGGGCAACACCGGCAACTTCAAGGCGATCGCCAGCTTCCCGACCTTCAACAACTCCGCCCACGACTTCGGCAAGAAGGCCGCGGCCGACGGGGAGACCAACCCCGACTCCTGGACCGCCGTGGGCTGGGACAACAGCACCAACAGCAGTAACGAGACCTACGCCTATGCGATCTGCAGCGGCAACGGCATCAACGTCAGCGGCGTCACCGTGAAGGTCCGCTTCGGTGAGGCGAGCGGCCCGAGCACCGGGAGCACCGGCCAGAACACCACCGTCAGTTGTGGAAGCGGGGACGGGAAGCTGGTCAGTGGGGGCGCCGCCGTCAGCGGCGGCAACGTGACCACCACCGACTTCACCGGACCGGGCTCGGGCGGCGACCACCTCAACGGGAGCTTCCCCAGCGACTCCAGCGGCAACCCCGTCAGCAACGGGACCACCACGGCGGCGTCCTGGACGGCTTTCGCGCACACCGGCGGTACCGGGTCGACGAGCACCCACTCCGACGTCTGGGCGCTCTGCGCCGACGACGGCGTCTGAGACCCACCGCCGCTACCACTTGCTCCACCGCTACCACCGCTACCACCGCTCCATCAGAAAGGCAGAAGTCGTTGACGAAGAGGTTCCTTCGCGCCGCCATCCTGGGCAGGGCGCTCGTGCCGGGCTCCCTGGTCGTGCTGGCGGTGCCGTCGCTCGCGTACGCCGACACCGCGACCGTCACCGTCGTGTCCCCCGGAGCCACCATGGGCCCCGCCACCCCCTTCACGGGTGTCTCGTCCCACGCGGACTGCGCGCGCGGCCTCGTCTCCGGCGGCGGGGTCGACCAGACCACCGGCGACGACCGGTCGGGGAACGGCAACCACGCGATGGGCATCGCGCCCAGCGCGGACGGCGTCACCGAGCTCACCGGCTCGCCCGGGGTCGTCGGACACGACGTCACGCACTGGCTGGCGTTCGGCGGAAGCGGGAGCAACTCCAGTCTCGCCTTCTCCACCACGCCCTACGCCATCTGCCTCTCCAGCCACCAGATCAGGCACACCCAGGTCGTCATGAACAAGGCCACCGGCCCCTCCGCCTCGCTGTCGGCGAAGCTCGTCGTGGCGACCTGCCCCAAGGGCACGGTCCTGATCGGCGGGGGTGCCCGCACCACCCCCGCCAGCGTCGGAAGCCTCAAGCCGGTCGCCAGCTTCCCCACCTTCGACGACGCCGCCCACGACTTCGGCCAGAAGGCGGCAGCCGACGGCGAGACCAACCCCGACTCCTGGACCGCCGTCGGGGGCATCGGCGGCGGACGCGACAGCGGCAACACCACCTACGCCTACGCGATCTGCACCGGAGACCACGTCAAGGCCGAGGACCTCACCACGAAGGTCCGTTTCAGCGAGGTGAGCGGCCCGACCACGGCCGGCACGCTCCAGACGGCCACGGCCGACTGCGCCTCCCCCGCCGGGGACCGCCGCCATGGGAACGGGCGCGACGCGTGGCAACTGGTCAGCGGGGGCGCCGCCGCCAGCGGCGGCAAGGTGACGACGACCGACTTCACCAAGGCCGGGTCCGGCGGAACCCACCTCACCGGCAGCTTCCCCAGCGACTCCGCCGGCACGCCGGTCGCTGACGGTACCCCCGCACCTGCCTCCTGGACGGCCACCGTCCACGCCGGGGGGTCGCCCTCCCCGAACACCTACACCGACGTCTGGGCACTCTGCCTGAACACCCGCCACGGGAACGGTGAGCAGTAGCGCGATGCCTTCCGGGCCATCGCCCTCGACACTCCGCAGGATCCCCCGCCGTCCGCTGCGGCGGGCCGGGCAGGCGGGGGTGATTCGGGCCGGCCAGAATCTGCCGTCAGGCGCGGTGACCTGCCGCAATTCCCCAACAGGCGGCCGCAGCAACGGCGCTGAGCACTTTTTTGCCATCCCGTGACTGAGCGAACGCGACGGCTGGGCCTATCTTTCCATCCGGCGCCCGCTCGCCCCCTGCGGAGACCCCGAGGACGGTTCGGCCGGGCTCCAGCCCGTCGGCGCGCGTCGAACCCCTGATCCGCGCCATCCGCATCCGGCCTCGGAAGGCCTCATGACATTTGACTTCGCACGGGTCGACTCCGGTTCGACCGCCTGGGTACTGGTCAGCGCAGCACTCGTCCTCTTCATGACGCCGGGCGTCGCGTTCTTCTACGGCGGCATGGTCCGCGCGAAGCACGTCATGAGTATGTTGATGCAGAACTTCATGGCCATCGCGCTGGTGAGCGTGGCGTGGGTACTGGTCGGCTACACCCTCGCCTTCGGAAAGGGCGACGGATTCATCGGCGATCTGCATTTCGCCGGTCTCGCCCATCTGGACCAGGTGGTTCCCGGCTTCACCGGCAGCAGTGCAATGGCCATTCCGCCGCTGGTCTTCGTCGTCTACCAGATGATGTTCGCCGTGATCACCCCGTCGCTCATCACCGGGGCCACGGCGGACCGCTGGCGGTTCAGCACGTTCGTGCCGTTCGTCGTCCTGTGGTCACTGCTGGTCTACAGCCCGGTCGCCCACTGGATATTCTCACCGACCGGATGGGCCGCCCGACTCGGCGTGCTCGACTTCGCCGGAGGGATCGTCGTGCACACCACTGCGGGCGCCGCCGCGCTTGTCATGGCGGTCGTCCTGGGCAAGCGCAACGGCTGGCCGAGCCGGCAGATGCCGCAGAGCAACCTGCCCCTGATGCTGGTCGGCGCGGGGATCCTGTGGTTCGGCTGGTTCGGCTTCAATGGCGGCTCCGCCCTCGGCGCCAACGAGCTGGCCGCCAGCGCGTTCCTCAACACGAACACCGCGGGCGCCGCGGCGCTGCTCGGCTGGCTGGCCGTGGAGAGGCTCCGACACGGCAGGACCAGCACGGTCGGCGCGGCCGGGGGTGCCGTCGCCGGCCTGGCCGCGATCACGCCGTGCGCCGGGTTCGTCAGTCCGCTCGGCGCGCTCGCGATCGGGGCGGCGGCCGGCGTGCTGTGCGAGTTCGCCGTCGACTGGAAGCACCGCCTCGGCTACGACGACGCCCTGGACGTGGTGGGCGTGCACCTGGTGGGCGGCGTGTTCGGCGCCCTCGCGGTCGGGCTGTTCGCCACCAGGTCGATCAACCCGGCCGGGGCAAACGGCCTGTTCTACGGCGGCGGCCTGACACAGCTGGGCAAGCAGGCGATCGGCGTCGGCGCGGCCTTCGGTTACACCGTGGCGGTGACGCTCGTCATCGCCCTGGTTCTCAAGAGGCTGATCGGCGACCGGGTCTCCGAGGAGGAGGAAGAGCGCGGGCTCGACCTCAGCCACCACGGCGAGACCGCGTACGTACTGACCGAGCCGTAACGCACGTCAGTCCGGCGGGGCCCGGGGTACTACCCCGGGCCCCGCCGAATCAGCATCGCGCCTGACGGCTGCTACCTCCGGCCCCCGTGCCCAACTACTGTCCATTCCTAACTCGGTGAGCGGTAATCAGGTCGCGGTACCAGCCATATGAGGCCTTCGGCGTACGGACCTGCGTCTCGAAGTCGACGTGGACCAGGCCGAAGCGCTGTTGATAGCCCTCCGCCCATTCGAAGTTGTCGAGCAGGGACCAGGTGAAGTAGCCGCGGACGTCCACGCCTTGGGCGACGGCTGCGGCGAGGGCTTCGAGGTGGCCAGCCATGAAGTCGATGCGCGGTTGGTCGTGGACGGTGCCGTCGGGGCCGATCTCGTCGGCGACGGAGCAGCCGTTCTCGGTGATGGTGATGGATGGGAGGGCGGTGCCGTAGCGGTCCCGCAAGCTGAGGAGGAGTTCGCGCAGGCTGTCGGGAACGACCGGCCAGCCGAAGGCGGTTCGGGGTACGCCTTCGATCTCGGCCTCGGCGAACGGGAGCCCGCCGGGCTCGGTGGGGGCGGCGATGCGGGTGGGGTTGTAGAAGTTGAGGCCCAGCCCGTCCAGCCCGGGACCTGAAATGAGCTTGAGGTCCCCGGGCCGGACGCACCCGCCGAGGTCCTCGCCGACGCCGTACGCGCTCAGGTCTGGGTAACTCCCCAGCAGCAGCGGGTCGGTGAACAGCCGGTTGTGCAGCGCGTCGTACGCCGCGGCCGCCGCCACGTCCGCCTCCGCCCCGCTCGCAGGCCACACGGGCGTGAGGTTGTTGGAGATCATCACCTCCCCGCCGCGCTCGCGCAGCACCCCGGCCGCCAACCCGTGGCCGAGCAGCTGGTGGTGGGCGACGGGGAGCGCGTCCAGCATCAGGGTCCGGCCGGGCGCGTGGGTGCCCAGCGCGTAGCCGAACACCATGTGCACGAAAGGCTCGTTGAGCGTGATCCAGGCCGGGACGCGGTCGCCGAGCCGGTCCGCGACGATCTCCGCGTACTCCGCGAAGCGGTACGCGGTGTCCCGGGCCAGCCAGCCGCCGCCGTCCTCCAGGGCCTGCGGCAGGTCCCAGTGGAACAGCGTCGGCAGCGGGGTGATCCCCTCGGCGAGCAGGGCGTCCACCAGCCGGTCGTAGAAGTCGAGCCCGCCGACGTTCACCGCACCCGCCCCGGCGGGCAACACCCGCGACCAGGCGATCGAGAACCGGTACCCGTCCAGCCCCAACCCCCGCATCAACGCGATGTCCTCGGCATACCGGTGGTAGTGGTCGCAGGCCACCCGCCCGCTGGACCCGTCCCGCACAGCGCCGGGCCGGGCGGCGAACACGTCCCACACCGAGGGCCCACGCCCGTCCTCCTCCACCGCCCCCTCGATCTGGTAGGCGGCGGTCGCAGCACCCCAGCGGAAGCCCGCGGGCAGGTCGAGACGGTTCAGCATGTCCTGATCCCTTCCAAAACACGAGGAGACCTCATGTTAGTGGACGGGCGCCCAAACACCAGACACAGCACGGTGATTCAGGGAGCGGTTGCGCACCGGAGCCCTCGGGCAGAACGCCACACACACGGTTCAGCAGGGACCGCAGGCGCTGCGGGGAGGCGACGGAGGTTCCCGCGTCGCGGAGAACTCCCGATGAGCACAATCCCGCCTCGGTCGATGCGACGCCACTGCGCGGGCGACCCCGCTCCCCGACAGGTAACACGGCACCTCCTTGGACAAGGTGGCCAAGGAGATCGGCGTCGACACGAAGCTCAATGTTCCGCGCCGAGACAAGCTGGCTACGCTCAGTCGCACGGGCGTATGTCGCAAGCGACATCGTCCAGACGGCCTCCCACGAGGCGCCGATGCTTGAGACAGCCCAGGGATGAGCATGAACAACCCGCTGCAGGACCCAGGCTTCTTCCAGGATCCGTACCCCACCTTCGCGGCCCTCCGAAGCACCTCGCCGGTCCTGAAGGTGCCCAGCGGAGGAGGCCGGTCGAGCTATCTCGTGACCGGTTACGCCGAAGCCCGCGAGGCGTTCGCCGACCCCAGGCTCTCCAAGGACACGGCGGCCTTCTTTGCCGGCAAGGACACCGGACGTAACCTGCACCCCGCCGTGTCCCAAAGCATGCTGGCCACCGATCCGCCGCAGCACACGCGGCTGCGAAGCCTGGTGACGAAGGCGTTCACCTCCGGAGCAGTTGCGCGGCTCCGCCCGTACATCGCCCGCGTGACGGACGAGTTGCTCGACGAGTGGGTGCCCGGCGAGCAGGTCGATGTCATCGAGAGCCTCGCCGTCCCGCTGCCCGTCACCGTCATCTGCGAGCTGTTGGGAGTCCCCGACGCTGACCGCGAAGCGGTGCGCGGATGGTCGAACGAACTCTTCGCGGCCGGGCAGAACGAGCGGATCGACTCTGCGTCTCACGCTGTCGCCGGCTACATGGCCGACCTCATTGAGGCCAAGCGGCACACACCCGACGACAGCCTGGTCCACGAGCTGATCCGCGCCCGCGGCGGCGAGGACCGGCTGAGCGAGGACGAACTCGTCTCCCTCGCGGTTCTCCTTCTCGTGGCCGGGCACGAGACCACCACCAACTTGATCGGCAACGGCCTCCTGGCCCTACTTCAGGCTCCGGACTCACTGCACCGCCTACGCGAGGAGCCCGACCTGGTCGACTCGGCCGTCGACGAGCTGCTGCGGTTCGACTCCCCGGTGAGCATGGCCACCTTCCGGTTCGCCACCGAGGCCATCAGCATCGGCGGCACGGAGATTCCCGCCGGCGCCCCCGTGCTCATCGCGCCCGGCGCAGCGAACCGCGACCCGGGCCGCTTCCCCGAGCCGGACCGACTCGACCTCGACCGGGACGCCAAGGGGCACCTCGCCTTCGGCCACGGCATCCACCGCTGCCTCGGGGCACCTCTTGCTCGGGCCGAGGGCGAGATCGCGATTCGGGCCGTCGCTACTCGCTACCCCAGGCTTCGCCTCGCTGTGCCCGGTACGGAGCTTCGTTGGCGGCCGACGCGACTCATGCGGGGCCTTGAGTCCCTGCCCGTCGTGCCTTGATCATCGCCTTTCCAATGAGCCGCCCCGGCCTTGGCGATCAAGCAGCGCCCCTGGGAACTGTCGGCTGAGGCAGAGAGGCAGCCCACTCCACTGCAGCCACGATGTCGGGACAAAGTCACCGGCATTGAGGCTGAGCGCTCTGCCGGGATGCCCCCTATCCGGCGCGGTGAGGGTGGTCAGGCCGCGGGGAGCGGCCATACGCTCGGCGGGAGAGCATGTGCTGGCTCCCTTCCAAAACACGAGGGTTCCTCATGTTAGTGGAATGCCGCCCAAATACCAGACACAGCACGGTGATTCGCGCGGCGACAGTGGCCTGAGGACGGCGCGATCTCCGCACAAGGGGACAGATTGAGATAAATCTCCCCAAACAGGGCGAACAACCTCGGTCACGGTGCCGGCGTGCTAGACATGGGGTAACCAAAGGGGCCCACGTGCACCAGTTCAACCTCGGAGTCATGGCCCGGTCACGCAAAGAGAACGAGCGTCGACTGCCGATCCATCCCGCACACTTCGAGCGGATCGACCCCGACCTCCAGGGGCGCATCTTCCTTGAGCACGGCTACGCAGAGCATTTCGGCATCCCGGACGAGCAGCTGAGACCCTGGGTCGCCGGCTTCCGCTCGCACGACGAACTCCTCGCGCAGTGCGACGTGATCCTGCTGGCCAAGCCACTCGCCGCGGACGTCGCGGAGCTGCGCGAAGGCCAGGTCCTCTGGGGCTGGCCGCACTGCGTGCAGGACGAGAAGCTGACCCAGCTGGCCATCGACCGGAGGGCGACCCTGATCGCCTTCGAAGCGATGAACCACTGGACCAACGACGGCTCGTTCAACCTGCACGTCTTCCACAAGAACAACGAGCTGGCCGGGTACTCCTCGGTGCTGCACGCCCTGCAGCTGCACGGCTCGACCGGCGACTACGGCCGCCGCCTGCGCGCGGCCGTGCTCGGTTTCGGAGCGACGGCCCGTGGCGCGGTGACGGCGCTCAGCGCGCTGGGCGTGCACGATGTGGACGTCCTCACCCAGCGTGGCGTCACCGCCGTCAGCTCGCCGATCCACTCCGCGCGGATCGTGCAGTTCGACCGCGACGAGGAGGACGTCCGCTTCAGCTACGCGCTCTCCGAGGAGGGCCGGGTTCCGCTGGCGGGCTTCCTCGCCGAGCACGACATCATCGTCAACTGCGTGCTGCAGGACCCCAACGCACCGTTGACGTTCCTCGGCGAGGACGACCTCGCGCTGCTCGCGCCGGGAACCCTGATCATCGACGTCTCCTGCGACGAGGGCATGGGCTTCACCTGGGCGCGGCCCACGTCGTTCACCGAGCCGACGTTCATCGTCGGGGACAACGTGCGCTACTACGGCGTGGACCACAGCCCGTCGTACCTCTGGAACGCCGCGACCTGGGAGAACAGCGAGGCGCTGCTCCCGTTCCTGCCCGCGGTCCTCGACGGGCCCGACGCGTGGAAGGCCAACGAGACCCTCCGGCGGGCCATCGAGATCCGCGACGGGGTCATCCAGAACCCCAACGTGCTCTCCTTCCAGCACCGCGACGCGCCGTACCCCCACCCGCAGACCGCACCGCACATTGCACCGTCGGCCGCCTGATCCTGATTCGACTGCCGGCTGCTACGAGCCGCCACCGGTCAGGTAGGTGATCCGCAGGGCGGGGTCGGCGGCGATCTGGGCCTCGGTGTAGCGCTCGGGGATCCAGATCTTGCGGGCGTAGAGCCGGGTCTGATCGGTGTGGTGGGGCGAGGACGGGTCGGCCGACTCCGAGTAGGTCATGATCGTGGCGGCCTGGGGCCCGGTCGGGGTGAACTGGACGGCCATGATGAACGACGATCCCTGCGACACCGCGGGGTAGGCCCCGGTGGGTTGCAGGTCGTCCTCGCCCAGGGCCTCGGCGGCGTTGTAGCAGCCTTCGACCTCGGTCGTGCAGCCCGGGACGGGGATGCCGCCGGGGGCTTGCTGCACCGCGCCGAGCGGGACGTCGAGCGGCAGGTGCAGGTGCTGCATCCGCTGGACGGCGTCAGCCAGGGCTCTGCCGACGGCCGGGTCCGACGTGTCGAGGTCCCGGGGTGTGGTGAGCGGACGCGCGGGGTCGAAGGGGACTGCGAACGGCTGCCCGGCGCCGCGCATGAACTCGCGCCACAGCACCGCCCCCCGGCTGTCCGGATCACCGCGCAGGTCCCAGCGGGCCAGCGTGTCGCAGGCGGCCCGTACGTCCACGGCGGTGCCGTCCGAGGCGGTGAGCGTGCTGCTCGCGCGGCAGAACCGTACGAGTTGGTCGCGCAGCAGCTCGGCGCTGTAGTCGCGGTCGCCCAGCATCAGCTGCTCCAGGCTGGGCAGGTCGAATCCGGCCGGCCCGTAGCCGTCCGTGCCCGCCACGCGCTGCGCGATCATGCTCAGGCCGAGCCTGCCGCGCATCGACAGCTCGGTACCCGCCGCTCCGTACATCGCCGGATAGCCGGTCAGCGGCTCGGACGGGTCGGCCAGCCAGGGCGTGGTGTTGGAGTCGGCCACATTCCCGGTGGTGGTGAGCGTGGGCGCGCGGCCGGGACCGAAGATCCCCGGGACGACCGCGTCCGGGTCGCTACCCCAGTCGCAGCGGGTCGTGCTGCCGTCGAGCAGGACGGTTGCGCTCCCGGTCGGGATGGCGCAGTGGGTGAGCTGGTCGTCGGTGACGTGCGGCACCACGGAGGACTCGGCGTAGAGCGTGTGCCCGGTCGAGTCGGCGGCGACGGTGTCGACGAAGCCGAGTCCCTGGGTGCCGGCCAGCGCCGTCTTGAGATCGGCGACCGAGCGGGACCGGTCGTAGTCAAGCCAGGTCTCCAGGCCGCGCAGATTACCGGAGTTGGCGTCGCGGATGGCGTAGGCGGTGCTGGTCGTCCACCCGTCGGCGAGCAGCGGCCCGTACCGGGTGGAGTAGAGGATCCTGGTGACCTTGCCGGTGCCGTCGCCCGCGTTCACGGTGACGCTGCGCCGGGTCATCGCGATCTTCTTCCCGTCGACCAGGTAGGCGGTCGGATCGCCGGGCGCCAGCGTCAGCCGGTAGAGGGTGTAGGTCTGGGCGGTGGAGACCGGATGGCTCCAGGCCACGTTCTCGTTGTGGTCGCCGTCCTCGACCAGCGGCGTGCCGGCGAGGGCCGCCCCGGTCACGTCGAGCTGTCCGGGGATGGTGAGTTGGATCTGGTGGTAGCGCAGGTAACCGGTCCAGGGGAAGTGCGAGTTGGAGAGCAGGGTGGCGCCCCGGGCGCGGGTCGTCGTGCTGCCGCTGGCCATGGCGTTGCTGCCGTACGCGGGAAGCCGGGGCGCGCGGGGTGGCCCGGCGGCGGGTGTGTCGGTGGTGGGCGGTGCGGTGGTGGGCGGTGCGGCGGTGGCGATGAGACCGGTGTACTGGGTTTCGCCGCCTAGCTGAATGATATTCAGAAAGTGGCGGTAGACGTCGAGTTGGGTCATCGGGCGGACCCAGGCGGTGCCCCGGCAGGTGGGGTCCGGCAGCTGGGCGGTCCCGGTGTCCGCGAGGTAGCGGTTGTATCCGTCGACGTAGCCCCCCACGAGGGATCGGACGGTGGAGGAGAGCCCGGCAACCAGCTTCGGGACGTCGCCGGAGGTCCGGTCGGCGGTGAAGTAGACGTCGCTGGCGAGGTTGGTGGTGCCGGGCGAGAACGGGTCTCCGGTCTGGTTGCCGGCACCGAAGTAGCGGGACCGCCGGCCGTCGAGGGTCACCAGCCGCTGCGCCATGAGGCAGAAGTCGTCCTGGGCGAAGGCGTATCCCTCGCCGTAGCCGAGGCTCGCGTAGTCGGCGGCCTCGATGTGCGGGATGCCGTAGGCGGTGCGGCGGATCTCCGCCTGGTAGCGGGCCCCCGCGTGGGCGGGTACGGCCGGGAGGAAGGGCGTCAGCGCGAGGATCGCGGCGGCGGCGATCCTGGCCGTTCCGGTTGATCGCATCGGGTGCTCCGTGGAGTTGACGGGGGCTGGTGGGCGCGGGGGTGGGCGAGGCCTGCGTCGTAGGCGGCGACCGCGGCTTGGAGGCGGTCGCGGGCACCGAGCTTGCTGAGGATGCTCTGGACGTGGCTCTTGACGGTGGTCTCGGCGAGGCGGAGCGCGCCGGCGATCTCCGCGTTCGACAGGCCCCGGGCCAGCAAGAGCAGGACGTCGGTCTCGCGGCGGGAGAGCAGCGCCCGCAGCTCGCTGCCGTCCGCGCGACCGTCCGCGCCGCCGTCCCCGCCGCCGGAGGGCGCGGCGGCCATCCGCTCCAGCAGCCGCCGGGTGACCGTGGGGGCCAGGATCGCCTCACCGGCGGCTACCACCCTGATGGCGTCGACGAGTTGGTCGGCGGTGGAGTCCTTCAGCAGGAAGCCGGAGGCGCCCGCGCGCAGGGCTTCGGCGACGTAGCCATCGAGGTGGAAGGTGGTGAGGACGAGGACCCGGGTCGGGGTGGGGGCGGCGGCGGCGAGCAGGGCGCGGGTGGCTGCGACGCCGTCCAGGCGCGGCATCCGGATGTCCATGAGGACGACGTCGGGGCGCAGGCGCCGGGCCGCTTCGACCGCGGCGGCGCCGTCGGCGGCCTCGCCGATGACGGACAGGCCGGGCTCGGAGTCGATGATGGCGCGCAGGCCGGATCGGACCAGCGCCTGATCGTCGGCGATGAGCACCGTGATGGTCACCGGGTCGGTCATTCGGTCGCCTCCGAGCGCGGGATCGTGGCATGGACCTGGAAGCCGCCGCCCGGTACGGGCCCGGCGTGCAGCGTCCCGCCGTAGAGGGCGACCCGCTCGCGCATGCCGAGCAGGCCGTGGGCCGGGGCACGGAGGCCGTCACCGGTGCCGTCGTCGCGCACCGACACGTGCAGGGGCCCGTCGGCCGGGTCGAGCACGACGGTGACGGTGACCGAGGTGACGTGCGGCCCGGCGTGCTTGAGGACGTTGGTGAGTGCCTCCTGGGCGATCCGGTACACCGTCAGGCCGACGGCCGCCGGCAGCGCCGGCGGCCGGGCGTCGAGTCGGACCGGCAGGCCGGCGGCCGTCAAGCGGGCGACCAGGTCCGGCAGGTCGGCCAGACCGGGCTGCGGGCTGAGCTCGTCCTCCTCGTCCGGGCGCAACAGGGCCAGGGCATGGCGCAGTTGGGCGAGGGCCTGCCGGCTGGTGGCGGAGATCGTGGTGAGGAAGTCCGGGACGGCGCCGGGGTCGGCCCGCAGGGACCGCGCGGCGGCCTCGGACTGGATCGAGATCAGGCTGAGCGAGTGGCCGACGATGTCGTGCAGCTCGCGGGCGATCCGCAGGCGCTCCTCGGCCACCGCTCGAACGGCGCGCTCGCCCTCCTCCCGCTCCAGGCGGGCGGCGCGGTCCTCCAGGTCGCGGATGTGCGCCCGGCGGGTGCGGACGGCGTGGCCGGAGAGCCAGGCCACCGCGACGGCGAGGCCGAGCGTGAGCTGCGGCCAGGCGCCCGCGTCCCGGGTCCGTGAACCGGGCAGGCCCATCGCCGCCGTCAGCGCGGCCGCCGCCGCGAGTACGGCGACCGGGCCCCTGCCCCAGGCGCCGTTCCCCGTCCACGGCGGGTCGGCGTGGACCGCGACGGCGTAGGCGGCGGCCAGCACCGCCGCGCCGGACGACCCGGCCGGGTACCCGACGGCGACCATGAACGCGGCGACGGCGGTGGTGCCGGCCAGCCCGGCCAGCGGCGCCCGGCGGCGGGACAGCAGCAGGGCCGCCTGCGCCGCGCCGAGCGGCAGCACAGCGAAGGGCGGCAGCCAGCCGGCGACCTGGTCACCGGACCCCGCGACGGCCGCGGCCAGCACCAGGAGCGCGACCAGCCCGTCGATCGCGGCGGGCCGAAACCGTGCCCGAAACCGTGCCCGAAGCATGCCCGGCAGGCTGTCTGACGCCTCGTCAGGCATCTCGACCGCGCAGCGCCAGCAGCCCGGCCACCGCGAGCACCAGGACGTACGCCGCGAGCCCCAGCGCGGCGATGCCCGGCGCGGTCAGACCGGCGGTGTGGGTGTGCCAGAGCGCCGCGCCCAGGTTCGACGGCAGATACGGGACGGTGGCGCGCCAGAGTGCGTCGTGCGGCAGGCTGTCCACCATGGTCGGCAGGACGAGGAAGATGCCGAACAGCGCCGAGAGGGCGACCGCCGCGCTGCGCACCAGTGCCCCGAGGAAGAGCCCGAGCAGCGCCGCCAGCGCCAGGTAGAGTGCGCCGCCCAGCACCGACCGCAGCACACCGGGATCCCCGAGTCCCGCGTGCGGCACAGGTGTTGAGAGTCGGCTCTGACCGGCCAGGAAGGCCGTGGCGCAGATCGTCGTCGCCGCGACCAGGGACACCGCGCCGACCAGGACGGTCTTCGCGGCCAGCACCTGGCCGCGCTGCGGGGTGGCGGCGAGGGTGCTGCGGATCAGGCCGCTGCCGTACTCGCTGGTGACCGCCAGTGCGCCGAGTGCGCCGAAGAACAGCACGGCGATCTGGAGGTATCCGAGGCCGGTGTCGGCCGGCTGGAACGCGGCTTGCCGTCGCGCGTCGTAATCCGCCCAGCGGGCTTGGTAGTTGGAGCAGACCAGCACCGCCAGCCCGACGCTGAAGACCGCCGCACCCAGCAGGACCGCCGACAGCGACCGCAACGAGCGCAACTTGATCCACTCACCGGCCAGGGCGGCAGACACCCGGTCGCGGGAGCGTACGGTACGGACCGGCATCAGACGTCCCTCCTTCGCACCGCGACCAGCGCCATCGCCGCGGTGCCCGCCACGTACAGGACGAACACCCCGGCTCCCTGCCAGGGCCCCGGCGCGTGGCCCGCGCCGCGCACCACCGTCCACAGCTGCGAGCCGGCCGCGGCGGGCAGGTAGGGCGCGATCCGGTCGGCGGCGCCGCCCGGAAGCATCCCGACGACCAGCGGCAGCACGAGCAGGACGCCGAACAGGGCGGCCAGCGCGGCCGCCGTCCGGCGGACCAGCGCGCCCAGCGCGAGCCCCAGCAGCCCGACCAGCAGCAGGTACAGCCCGCCGCCGGCCACCGCCCGCGACACCCCGGGATCCCCCAGCCCGGCGTGCCGCGCCGGACTGGCGAGCAGGCTCTGGCCGAGGAGGAACGCCGCGAAGCACGCCGCCGTCGACAGCCCCCACACCACCGCGCCGAGGACCAGCGCTTTGGCGGCCAGCACCTGTCCGCGCTGTGGAGTGGCGGCGAAGGTGGTGCGGATCAGGCCGCAGGCGTACTCGCCGGTCACCGCCAGCACGCCGAGTCCGCCGACGAGCAGCTGCGCCGGCTCGATGCCCCGCAGGCTCGTGTACGTGGGGTCGAAGGCGGCCCGGTCCCCGGCCGTCATCGTCGACCAGCCGGACCGGTACCCGGCGCTGACGAGCCCCGCGCCGAGCAGCAGCACCACGGCGGTGGCCAGCAGGACCGCGGGGACCGACCGGAGCGAGCGGAACTTGATCCACTCGGCGCCGGCGGCGGCCAGCAGCCTCGGCCCGGTGCGCACAGTGCGCGCCGGGCGGACGGCGGGGTTCATGCCGCCACCGCCGCGCGGTAGCTGACGGCGTCCTGGGTGAGCCGGAAGTAGGCCTCCTCCAACGACGCCGTCCGGTCACGCAACTGGTGCAGCACGCTGCCCTGCGCGGCGGCCAGCTCGCCGATCCGCGCCGATCCGAGCCCGGCGACCGTCAGCGTCCCGTCCGCCGCGACCGCGACCTCGCCGCCGTGCGCCCGCAAGGCGGCGGTCAGCTCGACGGCGTCCGGCGAGCGCACCTCGACGCGGTCGGCGGAGTGCCGCGTGATCAGGTCGGCCAGCGAGGTGTCCGCCAGCAGCCGCCCCTGGCCGATCACCAGCAGGTGATCCGCCGTCAGCGCCATCTCACTCATCAGGTGGCTGGAGACCAGCACGGTCCGTCCCTCGGCGGCCAGCGACCGCATCAGCGTCCTGACCCACCGAATGCCGTCCGGGTCAAGCCCGTTGACCGGCTCGTCGAGGAGCAGCACTCCGGGGTCGCCCAGCAGCGCGGCCGCGATCCCGAGCCGCTGCGCCATGCCGAGCGAGTAGCCGCCCACCCTGCGGCGCGCGGCGGCGGTGAGTCCCACCTGGTCGAGCACCTCGTCGACCCGCCCGCGCGCGATCCCGTTCGCGGCAGCCAGGCTGTGCAGGTGGCTGTAGCCGGACCGGCCCGGGTGCACGGCCCGCGCGTCCAGCAGCGCACCCACCTCGTGCAGTGGCCACACCTTGCCCCGGTACCCGGTGCCGTTGACCGTCACCGAACCGGAGGTCGGCCGGTCCAGACCCAGGATCATCCGCATGGTGGTCGACTTCCCGGCCCCGTTCGGGCCGAGGAACCCCGTCACCCGGCCCGGCTCGACCCGGAAGTCCAGCCCGTCGACCGCGATCGCGCCCCCGTAGGCCTTGGACAGCCCGTACGCCTCGATCATCTGCCGCTCCTCTCCCCTAGGGAAGCGACGTTACGAACCCGGCCCAGGACCGCGCCTCGGCCGCGATGAGGAGAAGGGCCGCCGCCGGGGCCGAACCCTCCTCCTCAAGGAGGGGTACCCGGCGAACCGGCGACTGTCAGGCGGACAGCGGTTGGTCCTGGTAGCCGTCGTCCTGCGCGCAGGCGGCGGCCAGTTCGTCGAGCGAGATGGAGAGCACTGCGGCCAGGGCTGCCACGGTGAAGTACGAGGGGGTCGGCGCCCGGCCCGTCTCGATCTTGCGCAGCGTCTCCGGCGAGAGCCCCGCCGCGGCGGCGACGTCGACCATGCTGCGCTTGCCGCGCGCCTCGCGCAGCAGCGCTCCCAGTCGCTCACCGCGTTGCCGCTCCAACAACGTCAAGGGGGTTCTCACCATGCCCGAATCCTAGTGCAGCGGGCACGATCCAGGAGGGCGGTTGGGAATCGGGCCTGTCCCCACCGCTGCTACCGCTGCGGTCAGGCCTCGCCCTGCTGAGGGCGGCGGGTGAGGACGAGGGGGCCGGTCTCGGTGATGGCGACCGTGTGCTCGGAGTGGGCGGTGCGGGAGCCGTCGGCCGAGCGGATCGTCCAGCCGTCCGGGTCGAAGACGATCTCGTCGGTGCCGCGGGCGAACCAGGGCTCGATCGCGAGCGTCAGGCCGGGGCGCAGCTTCAGGCCGCGGCCCGCTCGGCCGTTGTTGGGCACGTGCGGGCCCTCGTGCATGGTGCGGCCGAGGCCGTGACCGCCGAACTCCAGGTTGACCGGGTAGCCGTAGTCGGCGGCGACCGCGCCGATGGCCGCGGAGATGTCCCCGAGCCGGTTGCCCACCTGGGCGACCTCGATCGCGGCCTCCAGGGCGACCTCGGTGGCCTCGATCAGCCGCAGATCCTCCGCGGACGGGGTGCCGACGATGACGGAGTAGGCCGAGTCCGCGACCCAGCCGTCGATGCTCACCGCCATGTCCATCGTCAGCAGGTCCCCGTCGCGCAGCTTGTAGCTGTGCGGCAGCCCGTGCAGCACGGCGTCGTTGACCGAGAGGCAGACCACGTTGCGGAAGGGGCCGTTGCCGAACGTGGGCGCGTAGTCCCAGTAGCAGGACGTGGCGCCGCGCTCCTTGATGAGGCGACGAGCGTGGTGCTCAAGATCCAGCAGGTTGAGCCCCACCGCGGCGAGCTCGCCGAGCTCCGCGAGCACCTGGCCGAGGAACTGGCCAGTGGTGCGCATACGTTCGATATTGGCTGGAGACTTCAGCTCGATCACAGCGGTCCTCGATTCCACGGGTCACTATTCCGGTATAGTTATACCAGATGAGGCAACTGCCGGGCCGGGAGCGCGGGCTGAGTGGGGCTCATATTTCTGACTGCTGAGCCGGGCTGACTTTGCAGGAAACATGAGCTGGTCTCGCAGCGATGATTGGCCTGCGGAACGCCGGATGCGGCACAGTGGCTCCCATGAGTGAGCAGACAGAGGTGCTGCGCCCAGGGGTTCTGCGTCGGCAGCCCGTGCAGCAGCGCAGCCAGGAGCGCCTGGAGCGGATCCTGGACGCCTGCGCGCAGCTGCTGGACACCGGCGGCGCGGCGGCGCTCACCACCAAGGAGATCGCCGCTCGCGCCCAGGTCCCGATCGGCACGCTCTACCAGTTCTTCTCCGGCAAGGAGAGCCTGCTGGCGGCGCTCGCCCGCCGCAATCTGCAGCGCTATCTGGACCGGTTGGCCCGCCGCCTGGAGGCGGAGTCCCCGCAGGACATCGGCGGCTTCGTCGATCTCGCGGTCGAGGAGTTCGTCGCCATGAAGCGGGCCGTGGCCGGTTTCGGCGCACTGGACTTCGGGCTGACCGGCCCGACGCCGCCGGCCCTGGACGATGTCGAACACTTCCTCGACGGCTCGCTCGACAACAACAGCACCGTCGCGCGGCACCTGCACGCGCTCAGCTCCGAACACCTCGCCGGCGGCGGGCGCGAGCCCTCGCCGCTGGCCCTGCGGGTGGCGCTCGAGTGTGCGGACGCCGTACTCAAACTCGCCTTCCAGCAGGACCGGGACGGCGATCCGACGCTGATCGCGGAGTGCAAGCTGCTGCTGCGGCGCTACCTCGCCGGGTAGTCCCGGGTAGTCGCGGGCAGGCGAAAACAGGGGAACGTCCGTTCGTCATACGGACGGCTTATCGAACTTTTCACCCCCTGAAGAGTCAATTTGCTTGCAGGAGAATGCAATTCGCCCTGCCCGCCCAGGGGTGCCTGGCTAGCTTCCTGGCATGCACGCCGACGACCCTCACGACGACGGCCACGACCCCGGGCACGACCATGACCCCGGGCACGACCACGACCACGACCATCATCACCACCACGATCCGGGCGGCTGCCACCCCACGCCGCCACCACCTCCACCCACCCCGCCCCCTCCGCCGCCGCCACCCACGCCGCCACCACCTCCACCGCCCCCACCACCTCCACCATCCCCTCCGCCACCACCGCCCGCGCCCACCCCGCACCCGGCGCCCGCCAAACCGGCCCCGCACACCGCCGCGCCGGTACGTCCGCCCGCGCCCGCCGCCCCGAAGCACATCCCGCGCCCCGTTCCACGCCCCACCCCGCACACCGCCGCCCCGCTGCCGCCCCCGCCGGCCCAGGTGCACGCCACCACCGCCATGCCGACCCGTCCGCCCGACGACAGCACGACCGTCCCCCCGGTCGGCCCGGCCGACAGTGCGTTCATGCTCGTCGCGATCACCGTCCCGGCCGTCCTCGCCGCGGCTGCCACGTTCATCAACCACACTGCAGGGAGACGTCGTTGAGTCTGGGTATCGTCATCGCCGTGATCATCGGAGGCGGGGCCGCGGTGGCCGTCCTGGCCGCCTTCGGCCGCACCGCCCGCTCACGCGAGGGCACGTTCTCCGCGGGCGCCCTCGGCTTCCTCGGATCGGCCTCGCTGTCTTCCTTCATGCTGGTCACCGCCTTCCTGATCGCGGGTTCCTGGTCCAACCTGAACACCGCGCGCGGCCACACCTGGGACGAGGCGCGCTCCCTCAACGCCGCCTACACCGACGCCGACGCCTCGACCCGTCCGCTGCTGCGCACCTATGTGACCGAGGTGATCGGCCCCGACTTCAAGGCGATGAGCCACGGCTCCGCCGACCCGGGCACCTGGACGGACCTGGACGCCGTCCGCAGCCACGTCGAGGCGCTGCCTCCCTCCGACCAACGCACCACCATGCTGAGCGACTTGTCGGACGTCTACACCAAGCGGCAGATCCGCCTGGCCGACGCGACCGTCTCGCTGCCCGCACCGCTCTACCCGGGGCTGATCGCCACCGGCCTGCTGGTGCTGCTCTACGCCCCGATCGCCGGCCTGACCTTTCACCGCCGGGAGGCGGTCGCACTCGGCCTGGTCGGCGCCGTGGTCGGGTTCGGCGTGTACCTCGTGCTGCAGATGACCCACCCGTACGCGGGCCCGGTCCATGTGACGCCCATCGCCTACCAGCAGAGCCTCGACCGCTTCAGCCAGCTCTCGCAGCAGTTGAGGCCCGCAGCGCTGACGCTGCACAGTTGACGCCGCGCAGTTGACGTCGCGGAGCTGACGCCAAGGCCCTGGGCCCTCAGACCCGGCCCAGGGCCGCCGAGCGCCGTTCGAAGACCTCCGGGCGGGCCGTGCGCAGCGCGGTGGCCAGGGCGCCGATCAGCACCGCCTCCTCGCCCAGCAGGCTGGGCGCCAGCCGCGGGCGCAGCGGAGTGAGGCGGTGCAGCGCCTGCTCGACGCGCCCGAGCAGCAGGTCGGCGCTGTGGCCGACACCGCCGCCGAGTACCACCAGGTCGGGATCCAGCACGGAGGACACCACCGCCACCGCGTAGGCGAGTTGCCCGGCCTCGTGGTCGATGGCGGCGAGCGCGGCCGGGTCGCCGGCCCGGGCCGCGTCGAAGACCTGCTTGGCCGTGGCCGCCCCGCGCAGGCCCAGCTCCTTGGCCGTGCGGACCACCGACTCCGCCGAGGCCGCCGACTCCAGCATCCCGCGCCGCTGCGCCCGTTCGTCGCCACCGCGGGAGCCCCCGTGGGGGCCACCGTGGGAGCCCTCGCCACCGCCACCGCCCGCGCCGCCGGGCAGCGGGAGGAACCCGATCTCGCCGGCCGCGCCGTGCGCACCCTGCTGCAAGCGCCCGCCGGCGACCACGCCCATGCCCAGACCGGTGCCGATCAGCAGATAGACGAAGAGCCGGCTGCCGACCCCGGCGCCGCGCGCGTACTCGCCGAGCGCAGCGAGGTTGGCGTCGTTGTGCACGCTGATCTCGGTGTCGAGGCCGGCCCGGATCCGGTCGAAGAGGGCCGCGGCGGCCCCAGCCGGGCAGGTTGGCGGCGTAGCGGACGCGTTGCTCGGACTCGTCCCAGACGCCGGGGGTGCCGATCGCCGCGTGCACCACCGCGCCGGGGCCGAGCCCGGCCTCCTCCAGCGCGGCCCGGGCCGCCGCGACGACGGCGTCCGCCACCGCGTCGGCGCTGCGGCCCCGGTTGGGCACGTCGCGGCGGGTGACGATCTCGCCCGCCAGGTCGGCGACCGCGATCCGCAGCCAGGCCCGGCCGATGTCGATGCCGAGCACGTGTCCCGCCGTCGGATCAGGCTCGTAGAGGACGGCGACCCGCCCGCGCTCGGGGGCCAGCAGGCCGGCCTCGCGGGCCAGGCCGGCCTGCTCGAGGTTGGCCAGCGCGGCGGACACCGTCGGCTTGGACAGGCCGGTGTCGCGGGCGAGTTGGGCGCGCGAGGCGGGTCCGGCGGTGCGGAGCCGCTCGAGCAGGAGCCACTCGTTGTTGCTGCGCAACCGCTGCCGGTTCCACGGCTGCTCGGTGGCCGGGTGAGAGCTCATCATCGCCTCCGTGCCCTCGTGGTGTCCGATTCGATCAGCTTTCTGCTGCCGCCACTGTATGCGCCGGCGGTAGGCCGCCGACGCCGTGGGGCTCTCCCCATAGCCCCTCGCGCCGCGCGTATTGGCTTGTTACCGGAGCGGTCTTGACGCGGAAAGTAAGGATACTTAACTTAATCACACCCCGCCTCGCGCTCTCCCCCACGCCCGGAGGTTCCCGGTGTCCCCAGGCTTCACCCGAAGAATCGGCCTCTTCCAGGCCACCGCCATCAACATGAGCCAGATGTGCGGGATCGGACCTTTCGTCACCATCCCGCTGATGGTGGCCGCCTTCGGCGGCCCGCAGGCCGTCATCGGCTGGATCGCCGGCGCGGTGCTCGCCCTCGTCGACGGACTGGTCTGGGCCGAACTCGGCGCCTCGCTCCCCGGCTCCGGCGGCAGCTATGTCTATCTGCGCGAGGCCTTCCAGTACCGCAGCGGGCGGCTGATGCCGTTCCTCTTCGTCTGGACGGCGATGCTCTTCATCCCGCTGATCATGTCCACCGGGGTGGTCGGCTTCGTCCAGTACCTCGGCTACCTGTGGCCGGGCATGACCAAGGGCCAGGGCGACCTGGTCGGACTGGCCTTCGTCGTGCTGGTCACCGTGCTGCTCTGGCGCCGGGTGGAGAGCATCGCGAAGATCACCACGGTGATGTGGGGCGTGATGATCACCTCGGTCGCCGCCGTCATCCTGGCCTCCTACACCCACTTCAGCCCATCCCGGGCCTTCAGCTGGCCCGCGCACGCCATCCAGCTGACCCACGGACAGTTCTGGATCGGCTTCGCAGCCGGACTGACCATCGGAATCTACGACTACCTCGGCTACAACACCGCCGCCTATATGGGCGCCGAGGTGAAGGACCCGGGCCGGGTGATGCCACGAGCCGTCATCTACTCGATCGTCGGCATCATGGGCATCTACCTGCTGCTCCAGATCGGCGTGCTGGGGGTGATCAACTGGCGCGACATGCTCGACCCCAACTCGATCGCCTCGCAGTCCGTCGCCTCGGCTGTGCTGCAGAAGACCTGGGGCAGGAACGCGGCCGACGTGGTCACCGTGCTCATCCTGGTCACCGCCTTCGCCTCGGTCTTCACCGGCCTGCTCGGCGGCTCCCGCGTCCCGTACGACGCGGCGCGCGACGGCGTCTTCTTCCGCTCCTACGGCAGGCTGCACGCCAGGCACCGGTTCCCGGTGCTGGGGCTGCTGACGATGAGCGTGGTCACCTTCGCCGGCTTCTACCTGAGCCGGCACGTCGGGGCCAGCGCCACGCACCCGCCGCTCACCATCCTGATCGACCTGCTCACCACCGTGATGGTGATCGTCCAGGCGTTCGCGCAGATCCTGGCCGTCACCGTGCTGCGCCGCCGGCAGCCCGCCCTGCGCCGGCCGTACACGATGTGGCTCTACCCGGCGCCGAGCATCGTCGCCGCGGTCGGCTGGCTGGTCGTCTACGGCTACGCGGACAAGAACTCGCCCGGCTTCCACCCCATCGAGTGGTCGCTGGCCTGGGTCGTGCTGGGCAGCCTGGCGTTCGCGCTCTGGGCCCGGGTGGAGGGGATCTGGCCGTTCGGACCGAACGAGATCCGCGAGGAGTACCTGGCGCCGGCCCCGTCCGACGAGGACCTGACGGCGGTCTGACGGCGGTTTGACGCGGTCCGGGACGCTCCGACGAGGCCCCGACGACGCGCGGGTACCGCCCGGCTCGGGCAGCTGTCCGAGCCGGGCGGCCCGATCATCGACAATGGTCGCCATGAGGATGATCTCCGCAGTGGCCGGCGTCCTGCTGCTCGCACTCACCGTCGCCAGCATCCTGCGCACGCTGGTGGTGCCCCGGGGGCTCTACTCCTCGCTGGTCACCCGGCTCTGGCGGCTGCTGCGTACCGTGCTGCGGCTCTGCGCGAACCCGTTCGGCACCTACCGGGCCCACGACCGCGCGCAGGCCTGGCTGGCGCCGCTGATGCTGGTCGGCATGCTGTTCTGCTGGCTCTCCGCCTTCCTGGCCGGCTTCACCATGCTGCTGTACGCCGACTCCGACCTCTCCTGGAGCGTCGCGCTGCGCGAGGCCGGCTCCAGCCTCTTCACCCTCGGCTACGCCAGCGGCGACCGGCTGCGGCTCTCCGCCCTGGACTTCCTGGCCGCGGCCAGCGGGCCGCTGGTGATCGCCCTGCAGATCGCCTACCTGCCCACCCTCTACAGCTCCTACAACCGCCGCGAGCTGGAGGTGACGCTGCTCCAGTCGCGCGCCGGAGAGCCCGCCTGGGGACCCGAGCTGCTGGCCCGTCAGTCGCTGGTCGACACCGAGACCGCGCTGCCCGCGCTCTACCGCGACTGGGAGCGGCTGGCCGCCGAACTCGGCGAGAGCCACTCCAACTACCCCGTGCTGCTCTCCTTCCGCTCGCCGCAGCCCTACCGCAGCTGGATCGTCGGCCTGATCGCCGTGATGGACGGCGCCGCGCTGCAGCTCTCGCTCAACCCGCGCACCGCGCCACCCGAGGCGCGGCTGGTGCTGCGCGCCGGGTTCACGGCGCTGCGTGACATCGCCCGGGTGCTACGGGTCCCCTTCGACCCCGACCCGCAACCGGACGGCCCGCTGCGGCTCAGCTACGCCGAGTTCGACGCCGCCGTGACGATGGTCGTCGCCGCCGGCTTCGACACCGAACGGCCGACCGTGCTGGCCTGGCCGCACTTCCGGGGCTGGCGGGTCAACTACGAGTCCATCGCCTACGAGATCTGCCGCCGCGTCGACGCCGTCCCCACCCTCTGGACCGGCCCCCGCGACTTCCCCTCCACCCCCATCCCCCCGCGCCGCCCCGCCGACCGCCGCCCGGCCTGAGCTTGATCTTTGAGGCTCCGTCACTCCCCCGGTCGGTAAGGCCGCAGTGTCGGGACGGTGCCGCAGTCCGCCCAGCCGATCTCCGCGCCGGGCAGGCCCTTGGCCCAACCGGCGGTGATCTCGGCCAACTTGGCGGCGTCGGGCGGGGTGCGGCCGAGCCCGATCGCGTAGCGGGCCAGGCCCTGCTCGCTCGCGAACGGGTGGGGCCAGGCGTGGACGTCCACCACGCCGGCGTGCTCCAGGGCGGCGAGCAGCGCGCGCAGGCGGCCGCGGACTCGGCCGAGCGTGCTGTCGAACTCCTCACCGCGCACGGCCCGGACGGTCAGCACGGCCCAGGCCGCGTGCCGGCTGTGCAGGGGCGGCGGGGAGAGCAGCTCGGGCCAGGGGTCGCCGCCGCTCTCGGCCGCCGACTCCAGCACCTCCCAGGCCTGGTAGAGCTCCTGGACCAGCAACTCCAGCCAGCCGAAGCCGACTTGCTCGGTACAGGAGCGGACCGGCGCGGTCGGCGTCATGATCGACACCGCAGCCTCGGAGCCGGCGATCGCGGGCTCGGTGCTCAGGGTGACCGGTTCGCGCCAGTCCCAGGCGGCCCAGCTGCCGAAGAAGTGCCGCAGCAGGTCGGCGGCCGACAGCTCACCTGCCCCACCTGCCCCACCGGCCTCGCGGACCGTACGGGCCGCCAGAACGGTCCAGGCCAGGCCGGGCAGTCCGCCGAAGGGCGCCGAGTCCAGCCCGCGCGCCCTCGCCCAGGCCTTCACCTGGCGGGCCAGGGCGACGAACGCGGGGCCGGCCCATCGGCCGTCCCGTCCGCCGTCCGTCGCGGCGAGCAGCGCGTCCGCGTCGCTGACCGCGCTGAGCGCCGTCGCGGCGGCCTCGCCCAACTCGCCGCGCCGGTCCACCGCCTCGGCCGGGGCGAGCTGCCCGGTGGCGACCACGGCCAGGTCGACGCTGAGCCCGCCGACCTGCCAGCGCAACCCCGGCACCCTGGCGCCGGTCACCTGGCGGAGCCGGACCGCCTCCGGCAGCGCCGCCCGCACCCGGGCCCGCAGGTGCTCCGGGTCGACGGCGCCCGGCAGCGCCACCACCAGGTCCAGGTCCGCACCGGCCGACGCGCACCCCAGGCGGCGCGAACCCACCACGTGCACGACGCCCTCGTCCAGCGCCTGCGCGAGCCGCGCCGCAACGTGCTGCGCGGCGTGCTGCGCGACCTGCTGCTCCGCGACCTGGTCCGCCTCCAGAGTGTGGACGGCCGGCTCCGGCGGCCGGCGCAGCTCGCCCGTCCCCAGCGCGACCACGGCCCGCACCCGCATCGGCTCCTCGCCCCGCCGCGAGAGCAGCACCAACTCCCCCACCTGCGCCGACATACCGCCCAGCCGCTCGGCACAGGCGGCGGCGAGGCGGTGCGGGTCGCCGGTGCGACCCAGCGTCAGATGCGGGGTGTAGCCCTCCTCGCGGCCCCGGCAGCGCGGGAACCGCTGCCGCAGCGCCCGGTGCAGCGCCGCCCACGGCGCCGGGTCGGCGGCGGCCGGGTCGAGCCAGAGTGTGGCGGCCTCGCGGTGCTTGAAGCTGCGCACCCCTTCGAGCCGGGCGGTGAACGGCGCGAGGTCGGCCACCGCCGCGGCGACCAGCGCGGCCGCCCGCTCGAAGTCGGACTCCGGTACGAAGCCGAACAGCAGGTTCACATGCGGCGGCCAGCGGTCGAGTTGCCGGTCGTGCTCGCGGCGGACCTGCTGGATCGCCGGCCACAGCTCGGCCGGTGGGATCCAGGCCAGCGCCGTGCGGGCGGTCGGCGCGGAGTCGAGCACCTCGACGTCCGACTCCGGTTCACCGCCGGAGAGTTCGGCCACCAGCTCGGCCGCCACGCCGTAGTGGTCGGAGACGAAGAGCCCGTCGGGCGTGGCCGGGGTGTCGCCGTGCAGCGCCACCGCGCTCGCCCGCAAGCGCCCGCGCAGCAGCACCCGGTCCAGCCGGGAGGCCCGGCCGGAGAGCGAGGAGACGGCAGCCAGCGGGTTGACCCGCGGGTCGAAGGTGGGTGTGCTGTCGTCGTGGCCGCGCAGCTCGCTCCAGGCGTCCCGCAGCGCGAGCGCACCGGCCGGGCCCGCACCGGCACTGTGCCTGCCATCGCCGCCGTGGCTGCCGTGGCTGCCGTGGCTGCCGTCGTTGAAGTCGCCGAGCAGCGCCACGTCACCCTCCACCTCGGCCAACCCCTGGGCCAGCCGGGCCAGTTCGGCCGTCCGCCGGTCCGCTCCGCGGTCCGAGTGGTCGCTGCTCAGGTGCGTGTTGAGCACCGTGACCGGCCCGGCGGCGCTCTGCACGGTGACCGCCGTGACGGCCTTGTGCGGGCCGAGCAGGTGCCAGGCCGCCTCCCGGACGGGCAGGCGGCTGAGCAGCAGCAGCCCGCTGTCGTCGATGTCCCGGCCGACCGGGTCGGTGCCCAGGGTGTAGCGGGCCCGGATCCAGGGCGCCGCGAGCAGCAGCGTGAGCAGCCCGGCCTCCACCTCCTGGAGGGCGATGACGTCCGCGTCGGCGCGTTCCAGGGCGGCCAGCAGCAGCGGGCGGCGGCGGGCGGTGTCGATCCGGTCGCTGTCATAGCGATCCCACAGCGTGTTCCAGGTGATCACCCGTACGGCGCCCGAGGAGGTCGACGCCGACCCGTCCCACTCGGCCGGCCGCCAGCCTGCTGCTGGGCTCCAGGCGTGCGGCGTCCTGGCGGTGAAGAACGGCGCGCGCAGCCGGCGCGGCTCCCGTACCCGGCCGAGCCCCGAGGAGTCGACCCGGTCAAGACCGGCCGCCCGGTCCCAGACCAGCTCGCCGTCCGCCTCGACGAACAGCACCCGGTGCCACGGGATGTCGCCGCCGGGCACGAAGGCGGGCAGCGGTACCCGCTTGGGGGCGCGGCCGCGCACGTTCAGCCCGAGCACGAACCGCGCCGGGTCGAACCGCTGGTCCCAGCGGATCCGGTGGTAGATCTCCTCGCTGGTGCGCATCACGCCTCCCTGACGTCGAGTGCGTGGAGTGCGTCGAATGCGTCGAATGCGTCGCGTGCGTCGAGTGTTCCGGCCGTGTCGTCGACCGTCCCGCCCGGGCCGACGTACCAGGTGCGGTGCGCCTGGCCGGGGTAGGGCGGGGCGAACCGGGCGAGTTGGGCGGCGAGCACCTCGACCGGCACCTGGTGCTCGCGGCCGGCGTTGCGCCGCGCCACCGCGTCCTCGCCGACGACCAGCACGGCGTGCGTGAGCAGCGCGTCGCGCCGGTGCGCCACCGCGTGCACCAGCGAGCGCTGCCGCTGGGTGAGCGAGGTGGCGTCCCAGACCACCGTCCGACGGCCGGTCAGGGCGGCGTCGAGCCGCTCCAGGCCCGCGCGCAGCACGTCGGGGTTGGCCCGCTGGTCGGAGCGGTCGCCACGGGCCTGGCGCAGGTCGTCCAGCGAGATCACTTCGTCGACGCCGGGCAGGCTGCGGGCGAACCGGCTCTTGCCGCTGCCGGAGGGCCCCACCGTGACGACCAGCCGGGGGAACTCCCCCGCGCGCCAGCGCCAACTCCGCGCCACCGCCTCCTCGGTGGTGGTGACCCGGCCCAGCGCGCAGCCCTCCAGGGTCTGCGCCCAGCAGCGGTCGCGCGCCTCGGTGCCCAGGCCGGTGAGTGCCTGGCGCAGGCCGGTCCGCAGCGGCTCCAACGGCTCCTCGCCGAGCAGGCCGGCCTCGTCCGCGACCAGCGCCGACCAGTCGACCTGCTCACGGGCCTCGCGGGCCTCGGCAGCCTCCGGGCCGGTCGGGCCGGTCGGGCCGGTCGGGCCGGTCAGTGCCGCGGCCGCGAGCGCGTGCAGCACACCCAGGTCGGCCGCAGCGGAGAGCCGGACCAGCCCGGCCCTGCGCTCCTCGTCGGGGAACGGGCGGTGCAGCGCGGTGTGCAGCCCGACCAGGTCGGCGACCCGGCGTGCCTGACGCATGCCGAGCGGCGCCACCAGCCTGGGCGCCAGCCGGGCCCGCCGCCCGCCGTGCAGCAGCGCCGCCAGCACGCCGGTCAGCCGGGCGGAGCCGGTCCGGCCCAGCAGGTCGAGCCGGGCGCAGACATCGGCCACCACCGCCTCAGCCCGCCCGGCGGCCCGCTCCCCACCCAAGTCGGCCGGCTCACCACCCAGGTCGACCGGCTCCAGCTCCAGCGCCGCCAGCAGCGAGGGCACGTCGACCGCCGCCCCCGAGCGGACGTCCCACAGCGCGGCGCCCGGCCGCAGGCCGTTCGGCACGACCGGCGCGTACATCCAGTGCGTGTCGGTGCTGACATGCGCCGGACGGACCCACTTGGCCACCCGGTCGGCGAACTGCCCCCGCTCGAAGCCCTCGACGCTGCGCACCACGTAGCCCTCCTGGCGCGCGGTGTCCAGCCGCAGCACGCGCAGCGACCGTACGGCCCGCTCGTCCAGCACGCCGCGCCACAGCACGGGCGGCACCGGCAGGCCCACCCGCCGGGTCCAGCGCACTGTGCGGTCCCAGTCCAGGCAGTGCTCGCCGTCCCAGACCGAGAAGGCGTAGAACCAGCTCTCCAGCTCCTGGTAGGCGATCGAGTGCCGGGCGTAGAGGTTCTCCCCGCACACCCGCCAGCCCGCCGGGATCGACCGGGCGATCCGCCCCTGCAGGGCCTTCACCCAGGCCCTGGACGGATGGTGCGCGGAGTCCAGCGAACGGGCGTGCAGGCCGTCCGGGTAGAGCGTGGTGTTCTCACCGTCGAGCTTCTCGGTGACCACCACCTCGCGCCCCAGCAGCCCTGAGAGGTCCCCACTGCGGACGTCGTCCGCGGTGGCGCCCGGCGACCAGGGCAGGTGCGGGGTGCGAGGATAGTGCGTTCGCATGGCCCGCTCCTGGTGACGACATCGTGTCCCGTCACTCTAGGTTCGCGCGGTGCGGTGATCCATCGAATAACGCCCTCAGAGCCCCCGAACTCGCAGCCCCCGAACTCAGAGCCCCCGGACCGTGGTGCCGGTGGCCAGCGCCTCCTCCGCGGCGGCCAGCAGGCGCACCACACGCAGGCCGAAGGCCGCGTCGCACGGGTGCGGCTGGTCCGCGAGCAGGGCGTCGACGGCGCGGTGGAAGGCCGCGCCGGGACCGGCGGTGGAGCCGGGCAGCCTGCTCACCCCGGCCTCCCCGCGCAGCTCGATGCCCACTCCGGCGGCCGCCGCCGGGGCCGTCAGGCTGAGGCTCGCGGTGCTGGAGGCGCCGCCGGCGTGCCGCAGGGCCAGGTGCACGGTGTCCCCGGGGCCGGCCGCCGCGGTGACCTGCTCGACCTCGCCGAGCGTGGGCAGCAGCACCGACAGCACGTGCGGGCCGACGTCCCAGAGCGCTCCCCGCTCGCGGCGCCAGGGCGAGGCCGCGTACGGGCTGTCGGTGGTGAAGACCGCGCCCAGCCACTGCGCGTGGCCGGTGAACCAGCCGCCGCTGGCCGCCTGTTGGTCCGTCCAGGCGGACTGGCCCTCGTCGAAGCGCAGCGTGAAGAAGACCTCGGCGCGCACCCGGGCCCGCTCGACCGCCGCCAGCACCGCGGCCGCCTGCTCGACGTCCAGGGCGAGTGGCTTGTCCAGCAGCAGGTGCCGACCCGCCTCGGCCGCGCGCACCGCGAGCCCGGCCTGCACGGCGGGCGGCACGGCCACCGAGACCGCGTCCACGGCGGCGAGCAGCGCGTCCAGGTCCTGGTAGGCCGTCGTCCCGTGCGCCGCCGCGAGTTCGGCGGCCGCCGCCGGGCGCCGGCCCCACACCCCGGCGAACTCCACGCCGGGGTGGGCCGCCAGCACGGGCGCGTGCACCCGCTGCGCCCACGGGCCGGTACCCAGAAGTCCGATGCGCATGCCGCGTCCTCTCGTTTCGTTGGCTCGGGGTCCCGGGGACCTCAGGGTCCTCAGGGTCCTCAGGGTCCTCGGGGTCGTCGGGGTCCTCAGGGTGTGCACATCGTCCATCTCAGCGATGCTGGGAGGGCCAGACGTTCCGCAAGGAGGCCACCCATGTCGATGCTTGACAAGCTCAAGGGATTGCTGCACGGACACGAGGACTCTGCCCAGCAGGGGGCCCAGAAGGCCGGCGACGCCCTCGACGCGAAGACGGGCAACAAGTACGAGCGCGAGGTCGACGCCGCTCAGGACAAGATGAACCAGCAGCTCGGCCAGCAGCCGCCGACCGACCCCCAGTAGGCATCGGGTCCGCCTCGCCGGCCCAGCTCACCACCGGCCGGCGGGGCCGGTCCGGATCAGCTGGTGACCCGGACCAGCGTGAAGCCGTCGTAGCCCTTGACCCCCACGGTCTGCACGGCGGTCGCCGAGACCCGCGGCTCGGCCGCGATCAGCTCGTGCATCGCGCGCACGCCCAGCACGGACGGGTCGGTGCTCGCCGCGTCGGCCACCGCGCCGCCGCGCACCACGTTGTCGATGATGATCAGCGAGCCGGGGCGGGTGAGCTTCAGCGCCCAGCGGAAGTAGTCCGGGTTGCTGGGCTTGTCCGCGTCGATGAAGACCAGGTCGAAGGGCTCGGCGCCGTCGTCCACCAGCTCGGCGAGGCTGTCCACGGCCCGGCCGGTGCGCACCTCGGCCACCTTCTCCAGGCCGGCCTCGTGCAGGTTGGCGCGGGCCACCGCCGAGTGCGCCGGGTCGATCTCCAGCGAGATCAGCCGACCGTCCGCGGGCAGCGCGCGGCCCAGCCAGATGGCGCTGTAGCCGCCGAGCGCGCCGACCTCCAGGATCCGGCGGGCACCGACGGTGAGGGCCAGCAGGTGCAGCAGCTTGCCCTGGTTGGGCGCGACCGCGATGTGCGGCAGGCCGGCCGCCGCACTGGTCGCGAGCGCGCCGGTGAGCGCGGCGTCCTCGCCGACCAGGACGCCGCTCAGGTACTCGTCCACTGCGGTCCACTGCTGCTGGGTCATCGGATCCTCCGCTTGTCTCGCCGGCCGTGCCAGGCACTGCTCCTACGGCGATCCTACGCGTGACGCTGCGTCACTCCGCGACGGGGAGCGGGCTCTGCTGGGCCGGCTCAGCCGGTTCGGCAGCAGGCTGCTCGGCGTGCATCCGGGCCGCCCGGCGCTTGAGCACCAGGCCCGAGGCCGCTCCGGCGACCACCGCGAGCGCCAGCGCGATCCAGGAGAAGTTCTGCAGGTACTTCTCCACCACCTTGCCCAGGTAGTAGACCGCGGTCGTCGTGCCACCCGCCCAGATCACGCCGCCGAGCACATTGGCGATCAGGAACTTCCAGTACGGCATCCGCAGCGCGCCCGCCAGCGGTCCGGCGAAGATCCGCAGCAGCGCGATGAACCGGCCGAAGAAGACCGCCCACATCCCCCACTTCTGGAACGCCTTCTCCGCGGTCACCAGATGGTCGGGGCCGAAGTGCTTGGGGAACCTGCGCCCGAGCTTCTCGAAGAGCGGCTTTCCGCCCTTGCGCCCGATGGAATAGCCGATCGAGTCTCCGATGACCGCGCCGGCCACCGCGCAGACCCCGACCAGGACCGGGTTGACCGTCCCATTGGACGCCATCACCCCAGCGGTGACCAGCGCGATCTCACCGGGCAGCGGGATGCCGACGCTCTCGACCCCGATGATCAGGCCGACGAGCACGTATACCGCCAGCGGCGGGACGCTCTGGATCCACGCGTCGATGTGCAAGGCCGTGATACCTCCGGAAACGGACGGGCGCGAAGAAGGCAGCCTAACGCGCTGCCCCTCCCACCAACGCTTTACCCGTCCTTTAGGTTCCAGCCTCAGCCTCTCACCGGACAGCCGGGCTCAGCCGATGCTGAACGCGCCGGCCGGTGGTGCGGGCGAGGGCCGGGCCGAGGCGTCCGTCACCGGGCGCGCGCCGCGGACCAGCCGGGCCAGCTCGTCGCCCGCCACCAGTCGGGCCGGGAACGGGTCGGCGGCCAGCCGGCGACTCAGCGCCTCGACCGGCAGCGGCCGGTCGGATCCCACCAGCAGGACGTTGCCGAAGCGCCGCCCGCGCAGCACGGACGGCTCGGCGACCAGGCAGGTCTGCGGAAAGACCGCGCGCACCGTGGCCGCCTGCGCCTTGGCGAACTCCAGCGGCGCGCCGTCCGCCAGGTTCGCCGCGTAGCAGCCGCCGGGGCGCAGCGCGGCGGCCGCCAGGGTGACGAACTCGACGGAGGTCAAGTGCGCGGGGGTGCGCGAGCCGTGGAACACGTCGGCGACCAGCAGGTCCACCGCCCCCGGCGCGGCGGCGGCCAGCGCCTCACGCGCGTCACCGACCGCGACGCTGATGTCCTGGCCCGGCCACGGCAGCACCTGCTCGACCAGCTCCATCAGCGGACCGTCCAGCTCGACCACCCGCTGCCGCGACCCGGGCCGGGTGGCGGCGAGGTAGCGGGGCAGCGTGAGCGCGCCGCCGCCCAGGTGCAGCGCGTCCAGGGCCTGCCCCTCGGGCGCCAGCGCGTCGGCGAGGTGGCCGATCCGGCGGGTGTACTCGAACTCCAGCCGGGTCGGGTCCCCGAGGTCCACGTACGACTGCGGCGTGCCGTCCAGCGTCAGCAGCCAGCCGCCCGGGCAGTCCAGGTCGGGCATCAGCTTCGCCGTCCCGAGCGCGACCTCGCGCAGCACCGGCACCGGCTCGGACGCCGGCTCGGACGCCGGCTCCTGCGGCCGGTCAGTCACCGCAGACCCGACACGCGGCACTGACCTGGGCTGCAACGGATTTTCTCAGCATGTCGGCAGCATAGGGGCCGGAGTCCGGAGCAGGCACGGCGCACCCAGCGCGGTTACCGCCCGGTATCGTCTGTCCCCTGGATCGGTGGCCCTGCCTGCGGCAGGTCGGAGCAGAGATTGGATGCGGGAGCAGACATGGAGTTCCGCGAAGACGTCCTGGGCACCCCGTACGAGGCGGCCGAGCTGCCGCTGGCCGACGACGAGGAGGGTGCCGTCAGCGCGACGCTGGTCCGACGACTGGTCCCCGGCTCCCAGCGGGCGGTGCTCTACCTGCACGGCTACACCGACTACTTCTTCCAGACCAACCTCGCCGACCACTTCGCCGCGGCCGGCTTCTCCTTCTACGCCCTGGACCTGCGCAAGTACGGGCGCTCGCTGCGCTCCCACCAGTCCCCCAACTTCGTCCGCGACCTGGCGGCCTACGACGAGGAGCTCGACGAGGCGGTCCGGATCATCCGGGAGCAGGACGGCCACACCCAGCTGCTGGTCAACGGGCACTCCACCGGCGGTCTGGTGGCCTCCCTGTGGGCCTCGCGGCGGGCCGGGCGCGGTCTGCTGGACGGCCTCTTCCTCAACAGCCCGTTCCTCGCGATGCCCACCAGCCCCGCGCTGCGCACCCTGGGCGCGCCCGCCGTCGGAGCCCTGGGCCGGCTGGCCGCCACCCGCAAGCTGCCCGCGCCGCTCAACCCGCACTACGTGCACAGCCTGCACAGCGACCACCGGGGCAGCTGGGACTTCGACCTCGCGCTCAAGCCCGCCGAGGGCTTCCCGCTGTACGCCGGCTGGCTGGCCGCCATCCAGCGCGGCCACCGCCAGGTGCGGCGCGGCCTGCACGTCGACGTCCCCGTCCTGCTGATGGCCTCCACCGCCAGCATTGTGACCAACAAGTGGGACCCCGCGATGCATCACCGCGACGCCGTCCTGCGCGCCGACGACATCGCCGCCCTCGCCCCCCGCCTGGGACCCCACGTCACCACCATCCGCATCGAGGGCGGCATGCACGACCTGGTGCTCTCCGGCGAGCAGGCCCGCACCCAGGTCTTCGCCGAGCTGGACCGCTGGATCGAGGCGTACTTCCCGGCGCCGCCCGCCTGATTCAGGGGTGTGAACGGGCCGGCGTGCGCAGTGGGCGGCCGCGTAGGACGGAGAGGATGCCGAGGGCGGCCGCGCAGAGTGGGACGGCGAGCAGGGCGCCGATGATGCCGGCGACGCCGGCGCCCGCCACCACGGCGATCATGATGGTGGCGGGGTGGAGTTCGACGGTCCGGCTCTGGATCATCGGCTGCAGGACGTTGCCCTCGATCAGCTGGACCGCCAGCACCATGCCCAGCGTCCACAGCGCCTTGCTCAGCCCGCCGTCCGCGAGCGCCACCAGCACCGCGACCGTTCCGGACAGGAAGGCGCCGACGAACGGGATGAACGCGCCGAGGAAGACCAGCGCGCCCAGCCCGGCCGCGCCGGGCACGCCCAGGATCACCAGGCCCACCGTGATGAAGGTGGCGTCGATCAGGGCGATCAGGGTGGTGCCGCGCATATAGCCGGCCATCGCGCCGAAGGCCCGCTGTCCGCAGGCGACGATGGTCTCGGCCGGCCCGGCGGGCAGCGTCGAGCGGACCAGGTCGCCGCTGCGGTGGCCGTCGCGCAGGAAGAGGAAGACCAGGGCGAGCGAGAGCACGGCGCCGGTGACCAGTTGGACGGCGATGCCGAGACCGGAGAGCACGCCGCTGGCCAGTGAGCCGGCCAGCGAGCCGGCGGCCGAGTTCCCGTAGTCGGCCGACTGGGCCAGGGCGTGCTGGAGCTTGGCGCCCACCGGGCCGAGCCAGTCGGCGAGCTGATCGCCCGCCTGCTTCAGCGACTCGGCGATCTGCGGGGCGCTGTGCACCAGGGAGTTGGTGAGCAGCGCCAGCACTCCGCAGACCACCGTCACCAGCACCGCGCAGGTCAGCCCGGCCGCCGCACCGCGCCCCAGCCCCCGGCGGACCAGCCAGGGCATCACGGGTTGCAGCAGCGCGGTGCCGAGCAACGCCACGAGCAGCGGGATGGTCGCGGCGCGCAGCGCGACGAAGGCGTAGACGACCAGCCCGGCGACAGTGATGAAGAGGATCACCACGACCGACCACGCGGCGGCGCCGCGCACCGGTGGCGGCAGCCACTCGTACGGCCTGCGGCGGTCCTCGCCCGGCCCGCCCGCCGACCCCTCGGGGGTGGGCTGCGCCGACATCCCGTCACCTCCACCACCGGTTTCGACTGATCCATCTCACCATAGGATCTAACGAAATGTCCGATATGGGGATGGCTAGCGGTCGGCGGTGACGGCGACCTCGCGGGACTCGCCGGGCGCCGCCGCGAAGTCCAGCAGTCGCTCGGCCTCCGCCTCGGCCGCGGCCCGCGTCCGGGGGGCGAGGGCGGTGAACAGGCGCAGCCGCAGCCGGGTCGTCCCGCGCTCGGCGGCCAGTTGCCAACTGCCCGCGACCAGGCCGTCGACCAGCAGGGTGCCCAGCACGATGCCGTTCTGCGTCATCACGCGCGTCCGGTAGTCCTGCGGCAGCACCCGGGTGCGGTCGGCGTGTGAGAGCAGCAGGTTGTCGAATGGGGCGACCAGGCGCACCGGGACCGGGGTGCCGGGGTCCGGGCGCGGGGCGTCGGGGAGGTCGTAGAGGGTGCGGCCGTGCTCGTCCCGGAGCCCGGTGAGCCGCTTGCCGTAGGCGCCGCGCAGGGCCTGGTCCAGGACGGGTTGCAGCAGCGGACGCAGCGTCAGCGCGTCCTCGGCGGTGACCAGGTGGATGGTGCCGCGCTGCAGGCCGATCCGGACCACCCGCCGCTGTTCGAGCAGCTCGCTCAGCTGCTCGGGGCGGAAGGTCCGCAGCCGGGACCAGAGGCCGAAGTACGGCGGGTCCACCGCCTGGGCCTGCAGCCCGACCAGGTACTCGACCAGCGCCTCGGGGGTCGTGTCGGCCGGCTCCAGCAGGTGCTGACGGGCCAGCAGGGCGCGGTTCAGCGCCCGCCCGTCGAGCACCCGCGGCTGGGGCATCAGCGGCGCTCGGCGTCGATCACCGAGCGCAGCAGGCCGATCCGGTTGGAGGTCATCGAGGCGACCCCGGCCTGCAGCATCCGGCGCATGGTGCGGCGCAGGTCCACCGTCCATACGCTGACCGCCAGGCCCTCGTCCCGGGCGCGCTCGACCAGGGCGCGGTCCACCAGGCCGAACGGCGGGTTGAGGTAGTGCGGGCGCAGCGCGTCAAGCAGCGGGCGGGCCGGCAGGTCGGGCTGCTTCCAGGTGAGCGCGATCGGCACCTGCGCGGCGACCTCGCGCACCGCGAGCATCGCCCCGGCCGGGCCGCAGAACAGCACCCGGTCCTCGGCACCCAGGTCGCTGACGGCCCGCCAGGCGGCGGCCGCCGGGCCGGGTTCGTCCAGGTCGATCATCAGCTTGGCGACCGGGGTCTCGGTCACCAGCTTGAGCGCCTCGGTGAGCAGCGGCACCCGCTGGCCGCCCTCGAAGCGCCGCGCGTCGAGCTGGGCGGCTGTCAACGCGCCGACCGGCCGCTCGAGTTCCCAGAGCCGGGTGAGCATCCGGTCGTGCAGCAGGACGGGGACGCCGTCGCGGGTGAGCTGGACGTCGACCTCCACCGCGTCGGCTCCGGCGGCGAGCGCGGCGGCGATGGCGGGCAGGGTGTTCTCGCGGTGGCGGTACGGGTCGCCGCGGTGGGCGACCGCGAGGGGGCGCGACGCACTCGACGTACTCAAGGCACTCATCGGACTCAACCCCGTTCGATCATCACATTGGTCGACTTGATCACCGCGGTCGCCCGGACCCCCGGCACCAGGCCGAGCTCCTCGGCCGACTCCCGGCTGATCAGCGACACCACCCGGAACGGCCCCGCCTGCACCTCCACCTGCGCGGCGACATCGCCCAGCACCACATGCGTGACGATGCCGGGGAACCGGTTGCGTGCCGAGGAGGGGCGGCCCTCGGCCTCCGCCGCGCCCGGCTTGGCGAGTTCCCGGGCGAAGGCCGCCAGCCGATCGCCCGGGATGATCCGGTGGCCGTGGTCGTCCCGCTCCGCCTCGACCCGCCCGGCGTCGACCCAGCGGCGCATGGTGTCGGTGCTGACACCGAGCATGGCCGCGGCCTCACCGATGCGGTAGTGGTTGACCGACCGGTCCGGCTGCCCCATGGTGCTCCCCTGCGTTCTCGTCCGACCGGGTTCTCGTCCGACCGGTTCTCGTCCGACCGTCGGGCCATCCTCTCGCATCCCGTCGCCCTTTCCCGCACCAGGACGGGCTCAGCGCCCGCCGAAGAGGTCGCGGCAGACCGCGTCGGAGGCCGTCAGTACCGCGCCGCTGAGCACCGCGCCGCCGCCGGCCGTCCCGGCCCGCACTTCGGTGCGCAGCGGCGAGAGTTCGGCCAACCGGGCGGCGACCCGGTCGGCCAGCGCCGCGCCGCCGGCCCGGCCCACCTCACCGCCCAGCACCAGGCAGCCCGGGTCGAGGATCACGCAGACCCCGGCCGCGCCCAGCGCCACCCGGCCGGCCAGCGCGTCCAGGAACGGCCCGCCCCGCTCGCCCGCCGCGACGGCCGCCAGCACCACGGCCTCGGCGGCCGACGCGTCGTCACCGCCGGCGGGAGGCTGGAGGCCGTGCTCGCGGGCCAGCGCGCAGACCGCCGCGCTGCCGGCCAGGCTGTGGAAGCCTCCCTCGCACGCGGTCGCGCTGGGCAGGCCGCCGGTGCCCGGCACCGGCAGGAAGGCGATCTCGCCGGTGCCGCCGGAGAAGCCGCGCCGCAGCCGGCCGTCCAGCAGCACGGCGGCGCCCACACCGTGGCCGAGCCAGAGCAGCACGAAGGTGTCCCGGTCGGTGGCGGCGCCGATCCGGTGCTCGGCGATCCCGGCCAGGTTGACCTCGTTCTCCAGGAGCACCTCGCCGGGCAGCCCGGTGCGCAGCGCCTCGACCAGTTCGGCATGCCAACCCGGCAGCGAGCTGGGCGAGTTGAGTGCTCCGGTGGCCGGGTCGACCAGACCGGGCGCACCGACGGCGACGGTGTGCAGCTCGCGCACGCCGACCTCGCGCGCGGTCTCCAGCAGCCGCTCCAGCACCTGCTGGGCCAGGTCGGCGGGCGGGTCGGCGGGGTCCACGGCCAGCGCGGCGGTGGCGAGCGTGCGGCCGGCCAGGTCGGCGACGGCGAGCGTGACGCCGGCGGTGCGCAGGTCGATCCCGGCGAGCTGCGCGCGGTCGTAGCGCAGCCCGTACACCCGGGCGTTGGGCCCGCGGCGCTGCTCGCCGCGCTCGCCGACGACCGCCACCAGGCCGCCGCGCTGGAGCCGTTCCAGCAGGTCGGAGACGGTGGGGCGGGAGAGGCCGGTGAGGGTGTGCAGTTCGGTGGCGGTCAGCGAGCCGTGGCTGAGCAGCAGCTCCAGGGCCAGCCGGTCGTTGATCGCACGGGCGGTGCTGGGGGTGGCCGTGCGTGCGGTGGTCATGGGCGGATCCTGCCAGATCTATCTATTAGGTTTCCTTCCTGATAATTTAACGGCCATGCCGAGCCCCTCCGCTTCACCGCGCCGTTCACCGCGCCGTTCACCGCGCCCTTCACTGCGTCGGTCGCGGATCGCCGTCGCGCTGGTGTTCGCCGTGCACGGGGCGGTCGCGGGCAGCTTCGCCACCCGGATCCCGGCCATCCAGCGCCAGTTGCAGCTGAGCCCGGGCCAACTCGGCCTCGCCCTGGTGATGCCGGCCATCGGCGCGACCCTCGCGATGCCGCTGGCCGGACGCGTCACCCACCGGCTCGGCACCCGAACCGCCCTGCGGCTGCTGCTCGCGCTCTACTGCCTGGCGCTCGCGCTGCCCGCCGCGATGCCCGGCCTGCCCGCGCTCTGCCTGGCCCTGCTGTTCTTCGGGGCGACCGCCGGTATGGCCGACGTCGCGATGAATGCCGAGGGCGTGGGGGTCGAGCAGCGGGTCGGCCGCTCGATCATGTCGGGGCTGCACGGCCTGTGGAGCGCGGGCGGCCTGGTCGCCGCGGGCTTCGGCGCGCTGGCGGCCCGTCAGCAACTGGCGGCCCGCAGCCACCTCCTGCTGGCCTCGGCGGCGCTGCTGGTGCTCGGGCAGCTGGTCTGCCGCGACGTGTCGGACGTCCGCGCCGAGCCCGAGGCAGCGGCGCCACCGCGGTTCGCGCTGCCGCCGCGCTCGGCGCTGGCGATCGGCCTGGTCGGGTTCTGCGCGGTCTTCGCCGAGGGCGCCGGGGCGGACTGGTCCGGCGTCTACCTGCGCGACGTCACCGGCGCGGCGGCCGGGACGGCGGCGACGGCGTACACGGCCTTCGCGTTCACCATGGCCGCGGCGCGGCTGGCCGGGGACGCGGTGGTGCGCCGGCTCGGCCCGGTGCGCACCGTACGTCTGGGCGGGGCGGTCGCCGCGCTCGGCGGACTGCTGGTGGTCACCGGCCGGACGCCGGCCCTGGCCGTCCCCGGCTTCGCCCTGCTCGGCATCGGCATCGCGGTGGTCGTGCCACTGGCCTTCGCCGCCGCGGGCCATCGCGGCCCCAACCCCGGCGCGGCCATCGCGGGCGTGGCCACCGTCACCTACACCTCGGGCCTGGTCGCCCCCGCCGTGGTCGGCGCCGTCGCCCAGGCCAGCTCGCTGCCCGCCTCGTTCGCGCTGGTCACGGCACTGGCGGCCACCCTGACCCTGACCGCAGGCGCCCTGCGCCCGGCCGGCTAGCGGTGGCCTACTCTCGTGTGGTGCCCCTGCTGACGTCCCTCACCACCGCCCTGCGCTCCCCCTGGGCGCGGCTCGCCCTGCTGGCGCTGATCCTGGCGGGCGCCGCGGCCTCGGTGCTGTTCTGGGACCCGCGGCACCCGTCCGCCGCCGTGCCCGGTGCCTGGCGGGCGCCGCTCTTCGCGCTGCTCTTCGCCCTGGGGACGCTGGCGTTCGTGCCCAAGCCCGCGCTCAACGTGGCGGCCGGGGTGCTGTTCGGGGCGGAGCGCGGCCTGCCGCTCGCGGTGCTCGGCACCACGCTGGGCGCCGCCCTCGCCTTCGGCCTGGGCCGCGGGCTCGGCCGCGAGGCGGTGCGCCCGCTGCTCCGCGGCAAGCTGCTGACCGGCCTGGACCGCCAGCTCACCGAGCGGGGCTTTCGCAGCGTGCTGCTGCTACGGCTGGTCCCGGGCGTGCCGTTCCAGGCCGCGAACCTGGGCGCGGCCTTCTCGGGCGTACGGCTGCGCCCGTTCCTGGCCGCCACCGGGCTGGGTGTGCTGCCGGGCACCGCGGCCTACGTGGTGGCCGGGTCGGCCGCCGGCTCGCCCGGCTCGCCGGCCTTCCTCGCCTCCACGGCGGTGATCGTCCTGATGGGCGCAGTGAGCCTGGCCGCCCTCTGGCGCTCCCGCGCAGCCCGCACCGCCTAGCAGCTAGTTCTGGCTCACAGCCCGCCGGAGATCCGCAGGTTGGCGCCGGTCGCGTAGGCCGCGTCCGGGGAGAGCAGCCAGGCCACCGCGGAGGCGATCTCCGCGGGCTCGCCGGCTCGGCGCAGCGGGATGCCCGGGGCCAGCCGGGTCGGGCGGTCGGCGTCGCCCATGTCGCGGTGCATCTCGGTGTTGGTGAGCCCGGGCGAGACGGTGTTGACCCGGATCCCGGCCGGGCCGAGCTCCTTGGCCAGCCCGACGGTGAGCGCGTCGGTGGCGGCCTTGGTCGCCGCGTAGTGCACGTACTCGCCGGGGCTGCCCAGGGTGGCGGCGGCCGAGGAGATGTTGACGATGGCGCCGCCACGCGTGAAGTCCCGTGCGGCGCGCCGGGCGCAGAGCACGTAGCCGATCAGGTTGACGTCCACCACGCGGCGCAGGTCCTCGGCGCGCAGCTCGGTGATCGGGGCCAGCGGTCCGGTCACCCCGGCGTTGTTGACCAGGTTGGCGACCGGGCCGAGTTGCTCGGCGGCGGTGTCGAAGAGCCGGTCGACGTCGGCCTCCAGCGCGGTGTCCAGCTGGACGGTGACCGCCCGCGCGCCGAGCGCCCGGGCGTCCTCGGCCACCTGCTCGGCGGAGCCGGCGTCCCGCAGGTAGCCGACCGCCAGGTCGTGGCCGTCCGCCGCGAGCCGTCGGCAGACCGCAGCGCCGATCCCGCGGCTCCCGCCGGTGACGATGGTGACGGGACGTGGCATGAGGGTGCTCCCAGGGTCGGATCGGCGGTACCGACAGCAGCCTAGACCGACAGCTCTTTGCCACCGCAAATCCCCTCGCCCGCAGGGCCCTTCTGGCGCAAAGATGGTCGGCATGACGAATCCTGCGCCCGATCCCCGGGTCGACCCGCCGCTCGCCGCCGACGAGACCACCATGCTGATCGCCTGGCTGGACTACCACCGCGAGACCCTCGCCCTCAAGTGCGCCGACCTGACGGACGAACAGCTGCGCCGGCGCTCGGTGGCGCCCTCCTCGCTGAGCCTGCTCGGCCTGGTGCGCCACATGACCGAGGTGGAGCGCTACTGGTTCCAGACCATCCTGCTCGGCAGCGAGCTCCCCGACCTCTACTGGACCGAGGAGGACGAGGACGGGGACTTCAACCAGGTCGACACCGCCGACCCCGTCGAGGCCCTGCGCATCTGGCGCGCCGAGATCGAGAGCTCCGACCGGACGATCCAGGGGCTGCCGTTGGAGACCGTGGCCAAGGCGGAGCGGCGCGGACGGCATGTGACGCTCCGCTGGATCCTGGTCCACCTGATCGAGGAGTACGCGCGGCACAACGGCCACGCCGACCTGCTGCGCGAGGTCGTGGACGGCCGCACCGGCCAGTGACGCCACGTCAACCCAGCAGCACTCGGGCGCCAGTTGGCCTGTACGCGCAACCGGCCGTCCGCCGGTGACGTCCGATCAGGGTGGGGACGGCGTGTGCCACTGGCACACGCCACAAACCCGAACGGCGTGCCCGGGCGGGCGCCGCAGGGGTGATCAGTGCGATACTCGGACAGTTCCGGCGAGTGGATGGCGCGTCAGATGGCCGCGCGACTCCCGGGACCAGACGGGGACAGGACAGGGAGGCGCGGCATGGGAGCACTTCGCGACGAGCACCACAACGGGTGGCTGATGCCCTCCGGCAACTACCCGGCCGCCGTGCAAGAGGATCCCTGGGCGATCGCGGACGCGACCCCCACCATCCCGCAGGTGGCGAAGATCGTCTCGCTGAAGCCGACCGGCTTCGAGTCCGCCCGGGCGGTCGGTGAGCACGTCCGGGCCGGGAACCCGGTGGTGATGGACGTGACCGAGATGGACGACGCCGAGGCCAAGCGCATGGTCGACTTCGCCTCCGGCCTGGTCTTCGGCACCTACGGCGGCATCGAGCGGATCGCCCGCCGGGTCTTCCTCCTCACGCCGGCCGAGGTCGAGGTCACGGTGATCGACCGGCCGCTCGACGAGAGCGGCTTCTACAACCAGAGCTGAGAGCTCCAGGGTCCGGGTAGGGGCTCCGACCGGAGGTGGCAATCGCCGCCTCCGGTTTTTTGCCGCCTTCAAATGGAGACGGAGAATCTCATATGAGACATCAATGTCTCATATGAGCTATCATCTTTTCATGGCTATTGATCGCGACTCGGTCCTCAAGGCGGCTGTCGGTGTCCTCTCCCGGCAGCCGACGGCCCACCTGGACGAGATCGCCCGGGCGGCCGGAATCAGCCGCGCCACGCTGCACCGGATCTTCCCGGGACGCGACGCGCTGATCCGCGAGGTCGGCCTGCTGGGCCTGCGCAAGTACAACGCCGCGCTGGACACCGCCACCATCGAGGTCGGCGACGCGCAAGCCGCGCTGCGCCGGCTCGCCGAGATCCTGGTCCCCGACGCCGCGCTCTGCGCCTTCCTGGCGGGCGAGAACCAGCTCTTCGACGATCCCGAGCTCTGCGCCCTCTGGGAGGACCAGGACGCCCGGGTCCGCGGGCTCTTCCTGCGCGGTCAGCAGGAGGGGGTCTTCCGGATCGAGCTGTCCGCGAGCTGGCTCAGCGAGGCCTTCTTCGACCTGCTGGCCGGCGTCGGATGGGCCGTCCAGGACGGCCGACTGGCCCCACGCGACAGTGCCTTCGCCCTCATCGAGCTCTTCCTCGGCGGAGCTCTCAGGAGACCTTCCACCCCATGAGTACCACCGCTCTGCGCACCACCCCTCTGCACAGCCCCGACAACCGCCGCTGGATCGGCCTGGGCGTCCTGGTCCTCGGCATCGTGCTGGTCGCCATCGACGCGACCGTCCTCGTCCTGGCGATCCCCTCGATCACCGAGACCCTGCACCCCAGCAGCACCCAGCTGCTCTGGATCGGCGACGTCTACTCCTTCGTCCTGGCCGGACTGCTGGTCAGCATGGGCTCGTTGAGCGACCGGATCGGGCGCAAGAAGCTGCTGCTGCTCGGCACCGCCGCCTTCGGCGCGGCCTCCCTGGTGGCCGCCTACGCCCCCGGTCCCGGCTGGCTGATCGCCGCCCGGGCGCTGCTCGGCGTGGCCGGCGCGACGATCATGCCGTCCACTCTGTCGCTGATCCGCTCGCTCTTCCCGGACGCCCGCGAGCGCGGCACCGCTATCGGCATCTGGGGCGCCGCGGCCACCGCCGGCGCGGCCGCCGGGCCGCTGGTCGGCGGGCTGCTCCTGGAGCACTTCTGGTGGGGCTCGGTCTTCCTGCTCAACCTGCCGGTGATGGTGCTGCTGCTGGTGCTCGGCGGCTGGCTGCTGCCCGAGTCGCGGGACCCCAAGCCGGGCCGCTGGGACGTGGCGAGCGTGCTGCTGTCGATGGCCGGCGTGATCGCGGTGGTCTACGCGGTCAAGGAAGCGGCGGCACACGGCGTGGACCGCTGGGACGTGCCGACCGCCGCGGTGCTCGGCAGCCTCGCGCTCGTGGTCTTCGTACGGCGCCAACTGCGGCTGGCCACACCGCTGCTGGACGTGCGGCTGTTCGCCGACCGGCGCTTCACCGCGGCCATCGTGGGCGCGCTGGTGGCGCTGATCGGGCTGGCCGGGGTGGTCTTCTTCATCTCGCAGTACCTGCAACTGGTGCGCGGTTACTCGCCGCTCAAGGCCGGGCTGGCCGAGATGCCGGCCTTCGCCGGGGCCGTGCTGGCCTCGATGCTCTGCGCCCGGTTCGCCCGCCGGGCCGGCGCCCGGACCGCGCTGGTGGGCGGGCTGCTGGCGATGGGCCTGGCGATGGGCGTCCTGGGCTGGCTGCGGCAGGACACCGCCTACCTGCTGCTGGCGGCGGTCTTCACGGTGCTCGGTGCCGGCGAGGGGCTGGTCTACACGCTCTCGGCGGACCTGGTGCTGACCGCCGCGCCCGAGCAGAAGTCGGGCGCGGCGTCGGCCGTCTCGGAGACCGCCTACGAGCTCGGCACCGCGCTGGGCATCGCGCTCTTCGGCTCGGTGCTGACCGCGGTCTACGCGGGCGGCATCCCGATGGACGCCGGGGTCGCCCCGCAGCTCGCCACCCAGGCCCGCGAGTCGCTGGGCGGCGCGGCGGAGGTCGCCGCCGCGCTGCCCGCCGGGGTCGGCGAGGGACTGCTGCAGCAGGCCCGGGACTCTTTCGTGCACGGGTTGGGCGTCGCCGCGATGCTGGCCGCCGGGCTGCTGATCGCGGGCGCGGCGCTGGCCTGGTTCCTGCTGCGCGAGCGGCCCAAGGCGGCGTAGCCGGGGCTGATGCCGGTGCCGGGGCTGGTGCCGCTGCCGGGGCTGGTCGTCAGCGGCGCCGGCGCCGGTCGTCAGCTGCCGAGCGGGAGTTCCAGTTCGGCCCAGACCACCTTGCCGTCCTTGAGCGGACGGCTGCCCCAGCGGTGGGCCAGTTCGTTGATCAGGTGCATCCCGCGGCCGCCCTCGTCCTCGGAGCCGAACGGGCGCAGCCGGGGGGCCTGCCCGGCGGAGTCGGCGACCTCCATGGTCAGCGCGCGGTCGCGGAAGAGCCGCAGCCGGCGCGGCTCCCCCGCGTGCACGAGTGCGTTGGTGACCAGTTCGCTGACCAGCAGTTCGGCGAACTCCGCGAGCGGGTTCAGGCCCCAGGCGGCGAGGGTCGCGCGGGTGAAGCGGCGGGCCAGCGCGGGCGCCCGGCGCTCGTCGCTGAGCACCAGGGTGGCGATCCGGTCGCCCGGCACCGGCAGCGCCCGCGCCATGATCATCGCTATGTCGTCCTCGGAACCGCCGCGCACCAGCGTGGAGACCACCGCGTCGCAGTGCGCCTCCAGCGTGCGGCCGCGCTCGGCCAGGGTGCGGCGCAGCTCGTCGATGCCCTGGTCGATGTCCTGGCCGCGGCGCTCCACCAGGCCGTCGGTGTAGAGCGCGAGGATGCCGCCCTCGGGCAGCGTGAACTCGACGTTCTCGAACGCCACCCCGCCGACCCCCAGCGGCACGCCCGCCGGCGGGGTGAGCACCCGCGCGGTGCCGTCCGCGTCCATCACCACCGGCGGCAGGTGGCCGGCGCTGGAGAGCGTGCAGCTGCGGTCCACCGGGTCGTAGACCGCGACGACGCAGGTGGCGAACTGGCCCTCGCCGATGCCGTTGGCGGTCTCGTCCAGACGGGTGAGCACCTGGGCGGGCGCCATGTCGAGGGTGGCCAGGGTGCGCGCGACGGTGCGCAGCTGGCCCATCGTGGCGGCCGCCCGGATGCCGTGGCCCATCACGTCGCCGACCACCAGGGCGACCCGCCCGCAGGAGAGCGGGACGACGTCGAACCAGTCGCCGCCGACCTCGCTGACCACGCTGCTGGGCAGGTAGCGGTAGGCGATCTCCAGGCCGAGGGTGCGGTGGATCTCCTGCGGCAGCAGGCTGCGCTGCAGGGTCAGCGCGGTCTCCCGCTCGCGGCGGTAGAGCCGGGCGTTGTCCATGCAGACGGCGGTGCGGGCCACCAGCTCCTCGGCGAGCGAGACGTCGGCGTCGCTGAACGGCTCTGGGTTGCGCATCCGGACGAACTCGGCGCCGCCGAGCACCTTGCCGCGGGCCATCAGCGGCACCAGCAAGTACGAGTGGACGCCCGCCTCGATCGCCGGGGCGACCCGCTCCGGCTTGGCCGCCAGCTTGCGCAGCGTCGGCTCGTCCATATGGGGGATGACCAGCGCGCGCCCGCTGCGCAGGGTCCGGGTGTACATCCGGTGCGAGTCGAAGGCGGTGGTCTCGCCGACCTGGTCGGCCAGCATCGACACGCCCGACTCGTACGCCTCGCCCGAGGCCACCGCGCGCAGCCGAACGCCCTGGTCCGGCGCGAGCAGTCCGGGCTCCTCGCCCTGCAGCACCGGGTCGAGCAGGTCGACGGTGGAGAAGTCGGCGAACCGCGGGACCACCGCCTCGACCAGCTCCTCGGCGGTGCGTTTGAGGTCCAGGGTGGTGCCGATCCGGGCGGTGGCGGCGGCCAGCATCGCCAGCCGCTCCTGGGCCCGGGAGGCGCGGGCCTCGGCCTGGAAGCGGGCGGTGACGTCGATGATCGAGGAGCTGACGCCGAGCACTCGGCCTGTCGGGTCCTCCAGCCGGAAGTAGGAGGCCGACCAGGCCCGGTCGCGGCGCGGGTCGCCGGGGGTGCGGCCGTGCGAGCGGGCGTCCACCACCGGCACGCCGGAGGCCAGCACCTTGCGCATCACCGCCTCTATCTCGCTGCCGTTGAGCCCGGGCAGCACGGCGTCGATCCGCCGGCCGAGGTGGTCCTCGACGCGCAGCCCGTTGATCCGGGCCAGCGCCTCGTTGAGCCGCACGAAGCGCATCTCGGTGTCGTAGACCGCCATGCCGATCGGGGACTGGGTGAAGAAGCCGTCCAGCACGGCGAGGTCCGCCTCGACCTGGCGCAGCGCCCGGACGTCCGAGCCGGTGGCGAGCACCAGCGGCCGGCCGTCCGGGCCCTCGATGCCGTAGGTGCGGAACTCCAGCTCGACCTCGTGGCCGTCGCGGTGGCGGACCGGGAAGACACCGGACCAGCGGCGGCCGGCCATGATGCGCTGGTAGAGCCCGAGCACCTCGGCCCGGTGGTTCTCGCCGACCAGCATGGGCGCGGCGAACTTGCCGATGATGTCGTCGGCGCTCCAGCCGAGCAGGCGCTCCGCGTCCTCGCTCCAGTGCAGGACGCGCCCGTCGGCGTCCAGCAGGGCGGTGGCGAGCGGGACCAGGCGGTGGCCGTCCAGGCGGGCCGGGGTGATGTCGGGCGGCTCGACGGCGCGCGGCCCGGCGGCATGCGGCTCGACGGAGACGTTCGGGAATGGCTCAGCGGCAGCGACGGACGGCTCGGCGGCGGCGGACCGGTCGTCCGGCCGGCCGTCCAGCCGGTCCCGCTCTTCGGTTCTCTGCTCCCCCTCGGTCGGGGGGCCGGAGTCTGGTGCGTGCATTGGTCTGGAAACCACCCAGGCGGCTCGTTCCCGGTCACGGGGGCCCTGGCCGGGCCCCCGGTACTAGCTGTACTTCTCTGATGAGCTGAACTTCCTGCTGCTGTACTTCCCTGCTGTGGGCTTCTCAGACTCAGACTGCCCGGACATCGGCACCGCGGCGACCGCTCGACAGAACGAGTAGGAGGGGAAGTTACCGCAAAGCCTCCCGTACGGCAGTGCTTCGACCAAACCTGTGGGTCTGGCGGGAGTGCGGGGACGTGTTCGGGGAGCGTCAGCGGGCGGACTGTGCCAGCGCGTCGTCCAGCAGGCGGGCCCACTGGCGGACCACGCCGGACCGGCGGGCGCCGTCGTCGGTGAGCAGATTGGCCAGACCCAGGCCGCGGGCCAGATCCATGGTGGCCTGGACGCTCTCGCGCACGCCCGGGGTGCCCTCGTCCGCGCCGAGGAACTCGACGGCGGCGCGGTGCGACTCGCGGCCGACCCGGTTCTCCAGCGCGACGATCCGCTCACGCAGCGGCTCCTCGGTCGCGGCGGCCACCCACAGTTGCAGGGCCGCGCGGAAGAGCGGGCCGGTGTAGAGCCGGACGATCAGGTCGACCACCGCCTCGGTGCGGGCCGGGCCGGGCGGCGGCAGCTCGCCGGTGTCGGCGCGGACGGCGGCCAGCCGCTCGACCGTGACGTGTTCGACGGCGGCCGTGAAGAGGTCCTCGCGGGTCGGGAAGTGGTGCTGCGCGGCGCCCCGGGTGACGCCGGCGCGTTCGGCCACCACGGCGACGGTGCTGCCGTTCCAGCCCAGCTCGGCCAGGCACTCCACGGCCGCCTCCAGCAGCCGGCGGCGGGTGGCGCGACTGCGGTCCTGCTGGGGGGTGCGGGCGGCGGTGGTCATCGGCGGTGCGCTCCGGAGTAGTGCGGGGTCTGTCCGGGTCCTCGACCCGGCCACCGTGATCCTCGCAGACGGTGACCGGGGCGGTTGGCGGGTGTGCTGGTCAGCGGGTGAGCTGGTCAGCGGGCGCGCAGCTCGCGGCGCAGGATCTTGCCGGCGGCCGACTTGGGCACGGCGTCCAGGAATTCCACCGCGCGGACCTTCTTGTACGGCGCGACCCGGCCCGCCACGAACTCCATCACCTCGGCCTCGGTGATCCCGCTGCCGGGGCTGCGCACCACGAAGGCCTTCGGCCGCTCGGTGCCGTCCTCGTCGGTGACCCCGATCACCGCCGCGTCCACCACCTGCGGGTGGGTCAGCAGCAGCGCCTCCAGCTCGGCGGGGGCCACCTGGTAGCCCTTGTACTTGATCAACTCCTTGACCCGGTCGACCACATGGAGGTATCCGCGCTCGTCGACCCGTCCGACGTCCCCGGTGTGCAGCCAGCCGTCGGGGTCGATCATCGCGTCGGTCTCGCTCTGGCGACCGAAGTAGCCCTTCATCACCTGCGGTCCGCGGAACAGGAGTTCGCCCGTCTCGCCGACCCCGAGGTCGTCGTCCGAGCCGTCCAGCGCGGCCACCCGCATCTCGGTGGACGCGATCAGCTTGCCGACCGTGCCGGGCGGGGAGTCGGTGTCCTCCAGCGGCACCAGGTGGGTGACCGGGGAGAGTTCGGTCATCCCGTAGCCCTGGCGGACGGTGTCCAGGCCCAGCCGGGCGGCGCAGGCCGCCGCGAGCGCGGCGTCCAGCGGCGCGGCGGCGCTCAGCACATAGCGCACCGAGGAGAGGTCGAAGCTGTCGACCAGCGGGTGCTTGGCCAGCGCCAGCACGATCGGCGGGGCGACGAAGAGGCCCTCGACGCGATGGTCCTGCACGGTCCGCAGGAACTGCTCCAGGTCGAAGCGCGGCAGCACCACCACCGTGCAGCCGGAACGCAGTTGGCGGTTGAGGAGGCTGGTCATGCCGTAGATGTGAAAGAACGGGAGGATCGCTATGATTCGCTCGCCCGGCTCGGGGTGGTGCAGGCCGTCGACCTGCGCGAGGTTGGTGGCGATCGAGCGGTGGGTGAGCATCACGCCCTTGGGCAGGCCGGTGGTGCCGCTGGAGTACGGCAGCACCGCGACGTCGCTGGCCGGGTCGAAGGCCACCTCCGGTGCGGGACCGGTGCAGGCCAGCAGGTCGGCGAGGGAGCGCTCCGGCCGATCCGGTCCGCCGTCGCAGACGATGATCTCGCGCAGCTCGATGCCGTCCTTGGCCAACTCCTCGGCGGCGGCGAGCGAGACGGGGAGCAGGGCGGAGACGGTGATGATCCAGCGCGCACCGCTGTCGCGCAGCTGCCCGGCCAACTCCCCCGGGGTGGCGAGCGAGCTGACCGTCGTCACGGTGGCGCCGGCCCGGCTACAGCCGTAGAAGGCGAGCGGGAAGGCGATCGAGTTGGGGCTGTGCAGCGCCACCACGTCACCCTTGCGCACCCCGGCCTCGGCCAGGCCGGCCGCCACCCGGCCGACGGAGGCTGCGAGTTGGGTGTAGCTCAGGCTCTCGCCGGTCAGCCCGTCGATCAGCGCGGGGGTGTCGCCGAACCGGGCGGCCCCACCGAGCACCGCCTCGTGGATCGGCAGGTCGAGGACGGGCACGTCGGGGTACTCACTGCGGAACACCATCGGGACTCCTGCGAGGTGGGCGAATGGTTGCCGACCGGTCTGTACCAGAGGCGGTACGCGCCGGATGCCCGGGTTGGTACCCACCGGCTCCGGCGCGCACGCCCCCGCAGCGCTCAGTACGAGCGCGGGAGCCCCAGGGTGTGCTGGGCCACGTAGTTGAGGATCATCTCGCGGCTGACCGGGGCGACCCGGCCGACCCGGGTGGCGGCGATCAGCGCGGCCAGCCCGTACTCCTGGGTGAGGCCGTTGCCGCCCAGGGTCTGCACGGCTTGGTCGACGGTGCGGGTGGCGGCCTCGCCGGAGGCGTACTTGGCCATGTTGGCGGCCTCGCCGGCGCCCTGGTCGTCGCCGGCGTCGTAGAGGTGGGCGGCCTTGAACATCATCAGGCGGGCGAGTTCGATCTCGATGGCGCACTGCGCCAGCGGGTGCGCCAGACCCTGGTGGGCGCCGATGGGGTTGTCCCAGACGGTGCGCGTCTTGGCGTACTCCACCGCGGTGTTGAGAGCCTGGCGGGCGACACCGAGGGAGAAGGCGGCGGTCATCACGCGCTCGGGGTTGAGGCCGGCGAAGAGCTGCAGCAGCCCGGCGTTCTCGTCGCCGACCAGGGCGTCCGCCGGCAGCCGGACGTCGTCCAGGAAGACCTGGAACTGCCGCTCGGGCGAGATGAGTTCCATCGGGATCGGGCGGTACTCGAAGCCCGGGGTCTGGCGCGGGACGATGAACAGGGCCGGCTTGAGCTTGCCGGTGCGGGCGTCCGCGGTCCGGCCGACCACCAGTACGGCGTCCGAGCCGTCGATGCCGGAGATGAAGACCTTGCGGCCGTTCAACACCCAGTCCCCGCCATCGCGGTGGGCGACGGTGGAGAGCCGGTGCGAGTTGGAGCCGGCCTCGGGCTCGGTGATGGCGAAGGCCATCCGGCGGGTGCCGTCGGCGAGTCCGGGCAGCCACTGCTGCTTCTGCGCGTCGGTTCCGAAGCGGGCGATGATCGTGCCGCAGATCGCCGGGGAGACCACCAGCATCAGCAACGGGCAGCCCACCGTGCCGAGTTCCTCCAGCACGATGGCCAGGTCGACGACCCCGCCGCCGCCACCGCCGTACTCCTCCGGGAGGTTGACCCCGAGGTAGCCCAACTTGCCTGCCTCGCGCCAGAGTTCGTCGGTCTGCTCACCCGCTCGGGCCTTGGCGAGGAAGTAGGCGGAGCCGTAGCGGCGACCCAGGTCTCCGACCGCCTGGCGCAGTGCGATGCGCTCGGGCGTCTCGATCAGCGGGTTCTCGGTGGTGCGCGGTGCGGACATGTCCGGTCCTCCCGGGCTTGAAGGGGCTTGGCTGGTACGGGGATTGGCTGGCGTGCGGGTTCGGGGACTACTGCGGGTCGGCCGCCTCGACGACGGCGAGGACGGCGCCCAGCTCGACCTGCTGGCCGGCCACCGCGCGCAGTTCGGTGAGCGTGCCGTCCAGCGGGGCGACCACCTGGTGCTCCATCTTCATCGCCTCCAGCCAGAGCAGCGGGCGTCCGGCCGTGACGCGGTCGCCGACGGCTGCCGCCAGCCGGACCACGGTGCCCGGCATCGGCGCGAGCAGGGCGCCGGGGGTGCGCTGCTCCTGCGGCTGCGGGAAGCGCGGCAGGACGGTCAGTGCGACGGCGCCGGCCGCCCGGTCCACGTGCACGGTGTCGCCGTAGTCGGCCACCCGCAGGGTGTGGCGCAGGCCGTCCAGCTCCAGCACCACCTGCTGCGGCTCGGCGCTCAGCAACCGCACGCCCGGGTGGCCCTCGGCCCGCAGGCCATCCCGGGTCAACCGGTAGCGGACCTCCAACTCGCTGCCGTCGGCGGCCAGATAGCGCTTGACCTGGGGCTGCGAGGGCAGGTTGCGCCAGCCCGAGGGCAGCGCGCCCGGGTGCGCCGAGGCGTCCGCGAGGGCGGCGGCCAGCGCGGCGAGCGACAGCAGCTGCTTGTCCTGCGGCGCCGCCAGCAGATCGGCGGCGTGCTCGGTGAGGAAGCCGGTGTGCACCCGGCCGGCCAGGAACGCCGGGTGGCGCAGCGCGCGCACCAGCAACTCCCGGTTGGTGACGAGTCCGTGGATCCGGGCCTGGGCCAGCGCGGCGGACAGCCGGCGGGCGGCGGCGGCCCGGGTGGGCGCCCAGGCGATCACCTTGGCGAGCATCGCGTCGTAGTGGATGCCCACTGCCGAGCCGTCGGCGACTCCGGAGTCGACCCGCAACCCGGTTGGCGCCTCGCCCGGTTCGAAGCGTATGCCGTCCAGCTGGAAGCGCCGCAGGGTGCCGGTCTGCGGCTGCCAGTCCTGCGCCGGGTCCTCGGCGTAGAGGCGGGCCTCGATCGCGTGACCGCGTACCGGCGGCGGTGTGGCGCGAAGCAACCCGCCCTCTGCGACCTCGAGTTGCAGGGCCACCAGGTCGAGCCCGGTGACGCACTCGGTGACCGGGTGCTCCACCTGGAGGCGGGTGTTCATCTCCAGGAAGAAGAACCGCCCGTCCGGGGCGAGCAGGAACTCCACGGTGCCGGCGCCGGTGTAGCCGATCGCGCGGGCCACTGCCGTTGCGGCGTCGCAGAGTTGGGCGCGCAGGGTGTCGTCCAGGCCGGGCGCCGGGGCCTCCTCCAGCACCTTCTGGTGGCGCCGCTGGAGCGAGCAGTCGCGCTCGCCGAGCGCCCAGACCGTGCCGTGCGCGTCCGCGAGCACCTGGACCTCGACATGCCGGCCGGTGGGCAGGTACGGCTCGCAGAACACCTCGCCGGAGCCGAAGGCGGCTGCCGCCTCGGCCTGCGCCGCCGCCAACTCGCCCGGCAGATCCGACAGTTCGCGCACCACTCGCATACCTCGCCCGCCGCCGCCGGCCGCCGCCTTCACCAGCAGCGGCAGGTCCGCCTCGGTGGCCTCGGCCGGGTCGACGGCGCCCAGCACCGGGACCCCGGCCGCCGACATCAGCCGCTTGGCCGCGGTCTTGGAGCCCATCGCGGCCATCGCCTGCGGCGGTGGGCCGACCCAGGTCAGCCCCGCGTCCAGCACCGCCTGTGCGAACGCCGGGTCCTCGGAGAGGAAGCCGTAGCCCGGGTGGACGGCGTCCGCGCCCGCCTCCAGCGCGGCCCGGACCAGCAGGTCCGCCCGCAGGTAGGTGTCCGCGGGCGCCGCGCCCGGCAGTCGGACGGCGGTGTCGGCCTCGCGGACGTGGAGGGCGTCCGCGTCCGGGTCCGAGTACACCGCCACCGTGGCGATGCCGAGGTCGCGGCAGGTCCGCAGGACCCGCCTGGCGATCTCCGCCCGGTTGGCGACCAGCAGGGTTGTGATCATCCGTTGCTCCCTCACACGCTCTCTCACATCCGGAAGACGCCGTAGCCGCGCGCGCCCTGCACCGGCGCGCGGTGGATCGCGGAGAGGCACAGGCCCAGCACGGTGCGGGTGTCGCGCGGGTCGATCACACCGTCGTCGTAGAGCCGCCCGGAGAGGAAGGCCGGCAGCGACTCCGCCTCGATCTGCTGCTCCACCATGGCCCGGATCGCGGCGTCGGCGTCCTCGTCGTACGGCTGCCCCTTGGCCGCGGCCGACTGCCGGGCGACGATGGAGAGCACCCCGGCCAGCTGCTGGGGTCCCATCACCGCCGACTTGGCGCTCGGCCAGGCGAACAGGAAGCGCGGGTCGTAGGCCCGCCCGCACATGCCGTAGTGCCCCGCGCCGTAGGAGGCGCCCATCAGGACGGAGATGTGCGGCACCGTGCTGTTGGCCACCGCGTTGATCATCATCGCGCCGTGCTTGATGATGCCGCCCTGCTCGTAGTCCTTGCCGACCATGTAGCCGGTGGTGTTGTGCAGGAAGAGCAGCGGGATGTCGCGCTGGTTGGCCAGCTGGATGAACTGGGCGGCCTTCTGCGACTCGGCCGAGAAGAGCACGCCCTGCGCATTGGCCAGGATGCCGACCGGGTAGCCGTGCAGGCTGGCCCAGCCGGTGGCCAGGCTCGACCCGTAGAGGGGTTTGAATTCGTCGAAGTCGGACCCGTCGACGACTCGCGCGATCACCTCGCGCGGGTCGAAGGGCACCTTGAGGTCGCCCGGAACGATGCCGAGCAGCTCCTCCTCGTCGTACTTCGGCGCCGGCGCGAGCGGGTCGGGCGCGGCGCCGACCCGGCGCCAGTGCAGGCGGTGCACGATCCGGCGGGCCAGTCGGCAGGCGTCGCGCTCGTCGGCGGCGAAGAAGTCGGCCAGGCCCGAGGTGCGGGCGTGCATCTCGGCGCCGCCGAGCGACTCGTCGTCGGACTCCTCACCGGTGGCCATCTTGACCAGCGGCGGGCCGCCGAGGAAGACCTTGGCCCGCTCCTTGACCATCACGGTGTGGTCGGACATGCCCGGCACATACGCGCCGCCGGCGGTGGAGTTGCCGAAGACCACCGCGACGGTCGGGACCCCGGCCGCCGACAACCGGGTGAGGTCGCGGAAGAGCGCGCCACCCGGGATGAAGATCTCCTTCTGGCTGGGCAGGTCGGCGCCGCCGGACTCGACCAGGTTGATCAGCGGCAGCCGGTTGCGCAGCGCGATCTCATTGGCCCGCAGCGCCTTGCGCAGCGTCCACGGGTTGCTCGCGCCGCCGCGCACCGTCGGGTCGTTGGCGGTGATCACGCACTCGGTGCCCTCGACCACGCCGATGCCGGTCACCAGGGCGGCGCCCACCGGGTAGTCGCTGCCCCAGGCGGCCAGCGGGGAGAGCTCCAGGAACGGCGAGTCGGGGTCGAGCAGCAGCTCGATCCGCTCGCGCGCCAGCAACTTGCCCCGGGCGCGGTGGCGTTCCACGTACTTGGGTCCGCCGCCGGCCAGCGCCTTGGCGTGCTCGGTGTCCAGATCGGCCAACTTGCCGAGCATCGCGGTACGGTGCGCGGCGTAGTCCGGCGAACCCGGGTCCAGGCGGGAGGTCAGGACGGTCACAGCAGGGCCTCCGGGATGTCGAGGTGACGCGAGCGGAGCCACTCCCCCAGCGCCTTGGCCTGCGGGTCGAACCGGGCCTGCGCGGCCACGCCTTCGCCGAGCAGGCCGGTGATCACGAAGTTGACCGCCCACAGGTTCGGCAGCAGGTGCCGGGCCACCGGCAACTCGGCCACCTCGGGCAGCAGTTCGCGCAGCCGCTGAACGGTGAGGGTGTGCGCCAGCCAGCGCCAGCCGTCCTCACTGCGGGCCCAGAGGCCGACGTTGGCGTCGCCGCCCTTGTCGCCGCTGCGCGCGCCGACCAGCAGGCCGAGCGGCGCCGACCTGGTCGGGCCCTGCGGCAGCGGCTCGGGGAGCTCGGGCTGCGGGAGGTCGGCCAACTCTCGGGTCACCGCGGCGGGTGCGATCGCCATGCGGGCGCCGTCCGGGAGCACGGCCCAGTGCTCGACCAGCTTGGCGTCCAGGTACGCGGCCTCGAACACCCCGTACGGCGCGCCCGGCCCGGGCGGCGCGGTGAGGTGGAAGCCCGGGTAGCCGGCCAGGCCCAGCTCGACGGCGGCCGCGCCGACGGGCCTGCCGACCTTGCCGGCGTCCTGGTCGCGCACGGTCAACTGCAGTAGCGCACTGGCCTGTTGCTCGGTCGGGGCGTCGGGCTGGTCGGTGCGGGCTAGCGTCCAGCGGACCTCCGCCGGGCGGCGCTCGCCCTCCAGCGCCTGCTCCAACTGGCTGCGGACCAGGGCGGCTTTGGCCTCGATCTCCAGGCCGGTGAGCACGAAGACCACCTCGTTGCGCCAGCCGCCGATCCGGTTCAGCCCGACCTTGAGGGTCGGCGGCGGGGCCTCGCCGCGCACGCCGCTGATCCGTACCCGGTCGGGGCCGTCCTGCGCCAGCCGTACGGTGTCAAGCCGGGCCGTCACGTCCGGCCCGGCATAGCGGGCGGCGCCGGTCTCGTAGAGCAGCTGGGCCGTGACGGTGCCGGTGGTGACGGCGCCGCCGGTGCCCGGGTGCTTGGTGATCACGCAGCTGCCGTCCGCGAAGACCTCGGCGAGCGGGAAGCCGGGACGGGCCATCTGGTGCTCGGCGTGCTCGGCTTCGGCGAAGAAGGCGTAGTTTCCGCCGGTCGCCTGCGCCCCGCACTCCAGCACATGGCCGGCCACGACGGCCCCGGCGAGAGCGTCCAAGTCCTGTGGCCCCCAGCCGAAGTGGGCGGCGGCGGGCCCGGCCACCAGCGCCGCGTCGGTCACCCGGCCGGTCACCACCAGCTCGGCGCCGGACCGCAGGCACCGGGCGATCCCCCAGGCCCCGAGGTAGGCGTTCGCAGCGAGCAGCCCGGTCGTCGCATCGGTGAACTCGCCCGCCCGGGGCAGCAGATCGTCCCCCTCGACGTGCGCGACCCGCAGCGCCAGCCCCTGCGCCTGCGCCAACTCCCGGATCGCCTCGGCCAGTCGACCCGGGTTCAGCCCGCCCGCGTTTACCACGATGCGCACCCCGCGCTCGACGGCCAGCCCCAGGCACTCCTCCAGCTGCCGCAGAAAGGTCTTGGCATACCCCGCCCGCGGGTCCTTCAGCCGGTCCCGCGCCAGGATCAGCATGGTCAGCTCGGCGAGATAGTCCCCGGTCAGCACGTCCAGCGGCCCGCCGGTCAACATCTCCCGCACCGCCGAGAACCGGTCCCCGTAAAACCCCGAGGCATTGCCGACCCGCAGCATCTGCCCTTGCCCCGACCCGAGTTCGCCCACCACGCACCCCTTCGTCCGCTCGTGGGAAGCGTGGCAGCGATGAACGAAAAAAGCAATCATGCATGCTTGTTCTCCAGCCCGCAGCCGCCGGCGGTGTCGAAACTCGCATGCGCTTCCGCCAGGGCATGTGCCACTCTCCGGTGCATGCCAGCTCGTAACCGCAGACTGCCACGCCACCTGTCGTGGCCGCTCACGCCGACGGACATCCGCGCGGTGCTGGGCGAGCCGCTGATGGATGAGGTCCGTCTCAGCTTCTACGAGCATCCTCAGCACGACAGCACGCTCCTGCAGGTCTCACGGAACAGCGTGACCTTCTCGAACTACGGATACAGCAGGTCCCCAGCCGAGTTGTCGCCTGTGCGGATCAGCATCACCCCGCTCCCGGCCGGCGAACGGGCCCACGCCCGCGGCATCCTGCGTGAGCACGCGCTCCCCGAACTCCGGGACTGGCTGGATCGGCTCCGACGAGCACCCGAAACGTGGGCCCTGACCTGCCACAGCCTCGCCTGGCGCGTCACGGGCCACGGTCTGGCCCGCCGCGAGGACGAACAGCCGTACCCGCCGACCGAACCCAGCTGAGGCGGGTCGACAACCCGCGCTCCGGTTGGCCGAAAACCTACGGGTCTTCGGCCGATTCCACCCTGCTGCCCGACTTCCCGAGCCCCTAGCCTTCGTGATCAGCACGGGTGGGCCCCGCCAGGGGTCCGCCACATGGACACGGGGATACGGGGGCACCACCTTGAAGGCGATACGACGACGGCTGGCCGGGCTCGGCGCGGCGGTGGCGGTGACCGCTGCACTGACGGTCAGTCTGCCGACCGCCGCCCAGGCGGCGAACGGCTACTGCAACGGGAACGTCATCGCGCAACACGACGCCAACGGCTTCAGCACGCGCCTGATCCGCTCGTACGACGGCGGAAGCCTCTGCGTCAACACGTGGAACCAGACCGGCCACCAGGCCTGGACCATGGCGGAGCTCTACAACCCGTCCGGCTTCCCGGACGGCGGCGACTACCAGCCCTACTACCAGTACGCGTCCACCGGCTGGAGCCCCCTGTCCAGCGGCTGCTGGCGCTGGCGCGGCACCCCGAACGGCTCGGGCGACTGGACCAGCTACTGGAACTGCTTCTAGGTCCTCGCGTTCGGATCACAGCGGAGCAGCGGTCGACGTCGGAGCACCCGGCGTCGGCCGCCCGGCCCCGAGGGTGACGAGCGCGTCTCTCTGCTGCTTCGCGGCGTGGAGCAGGGCCAGGTCGCGCCAGGGTCTCTGCTGCGAGGCCGCGCGCGCGAGGGCTCGCTACGGTGGGGCGCATGACTGAGCACTCGTACCTGGCCGCCACTCGGGCGTCCTACGACACCGTCGCCGCCGACTACGCGGAGCTGAACAGGGACTGGCTCGCGGGCAGTCCGCTGGACCGTGCGGTGCTGACGGCGTTCGCCGAGCTCGTCCAGCGCGCCGGGGACCGGCCGGTCGCTGATCTTGGTTGCGGGCCGGGCTACTTGACGGCGTACCTGGACGGGCTCGGCGTGCCGGCGTTCGGCGTCGACCTCTCGCCCGCGATGGTCGAGGTGGCCCGGCGCGGCTATCCTCACCTGCGGTTCCGTACGGGCTCGATGGCGGCGCTGGATCTCGCGGACGGCGAACTCGGCGGCATCCTCGCCTGGTACTCCACCCACCACACCCCGCTGGAGCACCTGTCCGCGGTGTTCAGCGAGTTCCACCGGACGCTGGCACCGGGCGGTCACCTCCTGCTGGGGACGCACGTCGGCGACGAGCTGCGGCAGCTGCGGCACGCGTACGGCCACCCGGTGTCCCTCGAGTCCCACCTGCTGCCTCCCGACCGTGTCGCCGAACTGCTGGGCGCGGCCGGGCTGGTCGTCACCTCACGGCTGCTGAAGGAGCCCACCGGCACGCAGACCAGGCAGCACGTCAGCTTCCTGGCGCACAGACCCGGTGCACCCGCGGCCGACGCCCCGCAGTAGTTCGCGGTCGCGGTGATCCCAGCCATTCGGGCACCTATCGGGCACGTGATCTTCTTGCCAGACCCATGCCGGCGCAAAGCTTCCACCTCCATCGACCACGAAGAGGCTGGGAGTTCGATGACAGCGGCATCAGAACGAGTCGATCAGAAATCCGACATAACGGCACACATCATCGCTATCCGCACTCATGATCGATCAATGCGGACGCCCTAGATCCCAGCGAATTCCCAGCAAGGCCCAGGGATCCTAAACGACGGTGCGGTTCAGTCAGAGGGCCGTCGGCGCTGCGTCCCCGCAAGGCGCCGGCGGCCTATCCGTTTCCCTGTATCTAGGAGGCACCGGCCTTGTCCCGGACCACCATCCGTACCGCCGGCGCTGGCGCCGTCCTCGTCTCGGGCCTGCTGCTGCTCACCGGCTGCTCCTCGTCGTCGACTGCGACCGCGAGCTCGTCCAGCTCCCCGTCCCCGTCCACCTCCGCCTCGGGCAGCCGCGGCGCGGCGATGGCCGCGTACACCAGCTGCCTGTCCCAGCACGGCGTGACCCTGCCGGCCCGGCCCAGCGGACGTCCGAGCGGCCGGCCCAGTGGTGCGCCCAGCGGCGGCACCGGCGGTGGCGGGTACGGCGGCGGTTTCGGCGGCGGCTACCCGGGCGCGGGCGCCTCCGCGAACCCGGCGATGAAGGCCGCGATGGACGCCTGCGCCTCGCTGCGCCCCAAGGGCGGCCAGGGCCGTGGCGGCAACGGCGGTCTCAACAGCACCGCGATGCAGGCTTTCACCAGCTGCATGAAGGACCACGGCGTGACCCTGCCCGCCACCGGCGGCCTGGGCGCGCTGAACACCGCGGACCCGGCCACCGCCACCGCGTACAAGACCTGCGCGCCGCTGCTTCCGGCCCGCGGCTCGGGCCAGCCCTCCGCGGGCGCGACCGACAGCCCCAGCGCGTAAGCACGCAGGCACGGAGGCACGACCTGACCCCCCGGCCGGGGTGAGGGCGAGGACTCGCGCGCGACGAGGCGCATCGGCGAGGGCTCCCGCCCGGGTCTCAGGACCCGGGAGGCCATGAGGTGAGGGCGGCCCGCTCATTCGAGCGGGCCGCCCTCACCCTTTGCCGGTCACCCGGTCACCCGGTCACCCGGTCACGTGGTCACCCGGTCACCCGATCCGCTCGACGATCAGCTCGCACAGCTCGTGGGTGCGCAGCGCATCACGCGCGTCGATGGTCTTGCCGGCCCGGACGGCGTCGAGGAAGTTGACCACGATCTGCTCGATACCGCGCTGACGGGCCACCGGTACCCAGTCACCGCGCCGGCGCACGGTGGGCTGGCCCCGGTGGTCGATCACCTCGGCGAGATTGCGGACCTCGCGCTTGGAGTCGCCGCCGGAGACCTCCAGCACCTCCTCCGTGGAGCCGCTCATCCGGTTCATGATGCCCAGCGCGGTGAATCCGTCGCCGGCCAGGGTGAGGACCACATGCTCCACCAGCCCGTCGCGGGTCCGGGAGCGAACGTCCACGTGCTCGATCTCGCCGGGGACGAGGAAGCGCAGCGAATCCACCACGTGGATGAAGTCGTCGAACACCAGGGTGCGGGCGGCTTCCGGCAGACCCTCGCGATTCTTCTGAAGGATGATCAGATCGCGCGGCCGCTCCTTGGCCTGCACATAGCTCGGGGCGTAGCGGCGGTTGAAGCCGACCATCAGCGAGCGGCCCAGGTTCTCGGCGAGATCGGTCAACCGGCGTGCGCCGTCAAGGCGGTAGTCGAGCGGCTTGTCCACGTAGACGTCGATGCCGGCGGTCAGCAGCCGCTCGGCGATGGTCACGTGCTGGTCGGTGGCCGCGTGCACGAAAGCGGCTCTCACACCGCTGTCGATCAGCTCGCCGAGGTCGGTGAAGCGCTCGGCGATCCGGTAGGCGTCGCCGATCCGGTCCAGCTTGGCCCGATTGCGGGTCATCAGCCGCAGATCGAGCCCCGGCAGCGCGGCGAGGACCGGCAGGTACGCCTTCTGGGCGATGTCGCCGAGTCCGATCACCGCCACCGGCAACAGGTCTTGCGCGGGGTCGTACGCGTCCGGGTGCTCGGGGGTGGCGTCACTCAACGGTCGCTCCTACGGGTGCTACTGGCGGCTGCGGAGGGTGGAGCCCCGCCCGCCTGGTCACGGGTCCGGGCCGTCTCGCAGCATATGCCAGTGGCCTGACCCAAGGTCAGGAACGGACCGCCAGCTCGTCCGCGGCCGCGGCCAGCGCACCCAGCACCGGCCGGATCAACGGGTGCCGCTCGGCCCCGCTGCGCACCGCGGCGAAGACCTTGCGGGTCGCCAACTCGCTGTCCACCGGCCGCACCGCGACCTGCCCGAGGTCGACGCCGGTCAGCGCGGAGCGCGGCACCAGCGCCACCCCGGCGCCCGCCGAGGCGAGCGCGACCACCGCGCGGAAGTCGTCCGAGGAGTGCATCAGGCGCGGCGTGAAACCCGCGTGCTCGCAGGCCAGCAGCACCACGTCATGGCACGGGTTGCCCGGGTAGGGGCCGATCCACGCCTCGTCCGCCAGCTCGGCCATCGCGACCGGCCCGGGCCCGGCCGCCAGCCGGTGCCCGGTGGGCAGCACGGCCTCGAACGGCTCGGCGTAGAGCGGGAACCGGGTGAGCCGGCGGTCGTCCGCGCGGGGCGCGCCGCGGTACTCCACGGCGACTGCCAGGTCCGCCTGGCCGTCCAGCAGCATCGGCAGGCTGGCGTCGCCCTCGGCGTCCAGCACGCGCAGCCGCACACCCGGCGCGACGGCGGCCAGCGTGGTGATCGCCGGGGCGAGCACCAGCGTGATGCCGGTGGCGAAGGCGGCGACGGTGACCTGCCCCTGCGCGCCGGCCGCGTACGCCGCGAGGTCCGCCTCGGCCCGTTCCAACTGGGCGAGGACCGCGTCGGCGTGGGTGACCAGGATCTCCCCCGCCGCCGTCAGCCGCACGCCCCGGCCGTCCCGGGCCAGCAGCTCGTGCCCGGTCTCCTGCTCCAGGGCGGCGAGCTGCTGGGACACCGCGGAGGGGGTCAGGTAGAGCGCGGCGGCCGCGGCGGTCACCGTCCGGTGGTCCGCCACGGCGCGCAGGGTCCGCAGTCGTCTCGCGTCGATCACTTACCCATTCTGCCAGCGTGCGCAGGTGCTACAGAGCCGCCCGGGCGTCGACGAACGCGGCGACGGCCTTCTCGACGTCCGCCGTGGAGTGCGCGGCCGAGAGCTGCACGCGGATCCGCGCCTTGCCGTGCGGCACGACCGGGAAGGAGAACCCGATCACGTACACCCCGCGCTCCAGCAGCAGCTCGGCGAGCCGGCCGGCCTCGGCCGCGTCGCCGATCATCACCGGGGCGATCGGGTGGTCGCCGGGCAGGATCTCGAAGCCGGCCTCGGTCATCTTGGAGCGGAAGAGCGCCGTGTTGGCGTTCAGCCGCTCGCGCAGCTCGTGCGAGGTCTCGATCAGGTCGAGCACGGTGAGCGAGGCGGCCGCGATCACCGGGGCCAGCGAGTTGGAGAAGAGGTACGGGCGCGAGCGCTGGCGCAGCAGCGCGACGATCTCCTTGCGGGCGGCGACGTAGCCGCCGGAGGCACCGCCGAGCGCCTTGCCCAGGGTGCCGGTGATGATGTCGACCCGGTCCATCACGCCGTGCAGCTCGGGGGTGCCGCGGCCACCGGGGCCGACGAAGCCGACGGCGTGCGAGTCGTCGACCATCACCATGGCGTCGTAGCGGTCCGCCAGATCGCAGATCTCGCGCAGCGGGGCGACGTAGCCGTCCATCGAGAAGACGCCGTCGGTGACGATCAGGCGGCGGCGGGCGTCCTGGGTGTCCTTGAGCTGCTGCTCCAGATCGGCCAGGTCGCGGTTGGCGTAGCGGTGCCGGCGGGCCTTGCTGAGCCGGATGCCGTCGATGATGCTGGCGTGGTTCAGCGCGTCCGAGATGACCGCGTCGCGCTCGTCGAGCAGGGTCTCGAAGACACCGCCGTTGGCGTCGAAGCAGGAGGAGTAGAGGATCGTGTCCTCCTGGCCGAGGAAGCCGGAGAGCCGGTCCTCCAGCTGCTTGTGGACGTCCTGGGTGCCGCAGATGAAGCGGACCGAGGCCATCCCGTAGCCCCAGCGGTCCAGCGCGTCCTTGGCGGCGGCGAGCACGGCGGGGTGGTCGGCCAGGCCGAGGTAGTTGTTGGCGCAGAAGTTGAGCACCTCTCCCGGGCGGCCGCCGGCGGTGACGGTGACGGACGCGTTCTGCGGGCTGCCGATCACCCGCTCGGGCTTGAAGAGACCGGCCTCGGTGATCTCGACGAGGGTGGCGGCGACGTCTTCGCGGACGGAGTCGAACACAAGGGCTCCTAAAAGGGGGAAGGTCAGACGGTCCAGTCGAGGATGATCTTGCCGCAGCGGCCGCTGGCGGCCTCGTCGAACGCGGCGTCGAAGTCGGCGGCCGGGTAGCGGTTGGTGATCACCGGGCTGAGGTCCAGGCCGCCCTCGAGCAGCACCGACATCGCGTACCAGGTCTCGAACATCTCGCGGCCGTAGATGCCCTTCAGGGTGATCATCGAGGTGACGATCCGGGCCCAGTCCACCGGGAAGTCCTCGGCGGGCAGGCCGAGCATGGCGATCTTGCCGCCGTGCGTCATGTTGGCGATCATCGACTGCAGCGCCTCGGGGCGGCCGGACATCTCCAGGCCGACGTCGAATCCCTCGCGCATGCCGAGCTTCTGCTGGCCCTCCTCGATGCTGTGCTCGGCCACGTTGAGCGCGAGCGTCACGCCGACCTCGCGGGCCAGGTCGAGGCGGTACGGGCTGACGTCGGTGATCATCACGTGCCGCGCGCCGGCGTGCTTGGCGACGGCCGCCGCCATGATGCCGATCGGGCCCGCGCCGGTGATCAGCACGTCCTCGCCGACCAGCGGGAAGGAGAGCGCGGTGTGCACCGCGTTGCCGAACGGGTCGAAGATGGCCGCCACGTCCAGGTCGACCGGCACCCGGTGCACCCAGACGTTGGAGGCGGGCAGCGCCACGTACTCGGCGAACGCGCCGTCCCGGCCGACGCCCAGACCGATGGTGTTACGGCACAGGTGGCGGCGGCCGGCCAGGCAGTTGCGGCACTTGCCGCAGACCAGGTGGCCCTCGCCGCTGACCAGGTCGCCGACGGCGATGTCCGCGACGGCCGCACCGATCGAGACGACCTCGCCGACGAACTCGTGACCGAGCGTCAGCGGCGTCTTGATGGTCTGCTGCGCCCAGCCGTCCCACTTGCGGATGTGCAGGTCGGTGCCGCAGATGCCGGTGCGCAGGACCTTGATCAGCACGTCGCCGGGGCCGGTCTGCGGCTCGGGGACATCGGTCAGCCACAGTCCGGGCTCGGCCAGCTTCTTGACGAGTGCCTTCACGGCGACTGCTCCTGACACATGGGGTGACACAACGGGAGGTGAGCGAGCCCGGCGGCGCCATTCCACCCCGGGCACCTGCAATCTGCCTGGTGGGAGGGGGTCTGGTCCATCGAGGAATTCTTAACGGCAGCGACAGCAGGGCTTCACGATCGTGCCCGAGCAGGTCCGGCCCGGCCCGGAACCATGCCGGTTGCCACCCGTTCGGCGGATTTCCACGGGCCCCGGGCCGGACCGTGCCGGAGCGTGGCACGACACGCCGCCGACCGGTGGAAGGTCCGCAACCTCCGTGATCCCGAACCCTACTGTCGGCATACGCACAGTCAAGGGACCGTACAAGAAAGGCAATTCCATGAACCGAACCCTCAAGTGGGCTCTCGTCGCGTTCGCGGCCGCCGGTATCGCCGCGATGCCCGGCGTCGCCTCGGCCGGTGTCCCGAGCTCCGGTGGGGCGGTGGTGATCGGTGACGACAACCAGATCGCCGGCCAGGACATCTTCGACGCGGGCCACAACAACACGGTCGGCTCGCACAACGGCACGGACGCCGGCGTCGGGGACAACGTCTCCGGGGACACCTCGCCGGGCGCCAACGGCATGGTCCTGATCGGCGACCGCAACCAGGTGGCCGGGGACGACCTCTTCAACGCCGCCAACGACAACACCGTCGGCTCGCACAACGGCAGCAGCGCCGGGGTGGGCGACGAGGGCGTCGCCACCGCGCCGATGGACAACCTGATGAACGGACTGGTCGACCTGTAGGCGGCGGCTTGCGGCGAAGGGGCGGCGGATCCGCGATCCGCCGCCCCTTCGGCAGGTCCGGGCCCTATCGGGCGACGCCGACGGTCTGCCCGACCGTGTCGGGCCGCTCCAGGGCGGCCAGCATGCAGTGGGCCACGTCGGCGCGGGAGATCACCAGGCCGTGGCGCAGGTTGCGGCCGCGAGCCGTGCGGTAGTGGCCTGTCAGCGGCTTGTCGGTGAGCCGGACCGGGCGGACCGCCGTCCAGTCCAGGCCGCTGTCGCGCAGGGCGTCCTCCATATGGGCGACGTCGGCGTAGTGCTCGCGCAGGGCGGCCTTGAGCAGCGGGTAGGCCAGGTGGCGCAGGACGAAGCCGTCGCCCGGGTCGTGCCTGGGCGGGTGCGGGCGGCCGGGCGAGCGGACGGTACCGACCGGCGCGGCGCTGACCACGACGAGCCGCCGCACGCCGGCCTCGCGCATCGCCGCGATGACGGCCGTGGTGCCCTGCCAGGCGACGCCGGCCTCGGACTTCGAACGGGGGCCGAGGCCCGAGAGCACCGCGTCGGCCCCAACGATCGCGCCGCGCAGGGCCGCCGGGTCGGCGTCGTTCAGGTCGGCGGTGACGACCCGGGCCCGCGTGGGCGGGAGCTTGTGCGGGCTGCGGACCACCGCGGTGACCTCATGGCCGGCCGCGAGGGCCTGCTCCAGGAGCTGGCGCCCGATGCCGCCGGTCGCGGCGACGACGGTGAGTCTCATCTGATTGCCTCCTCTTGCGGGTTGCCCGTCACATCGGCCGGGCTTCATCCGTCACAGCACTGACGGAACACGATGGGAGGGTGTGACCGATGGACGACGAGAGTTTTCTCGCGGAGCGCTTCGAGGAGAACCGCGCCAGCCTGCGCGCGGTGGCCTACCGGATGCTCGGCTCGCTGAGCGAGGCGGAGGACGCCGTCCAGGAGGCCTGGCTGCGGCTGAGCCGCTCCGACACCAGCGACGTGCACAACCTGGGCGGCTGGCTGACCACGGTGGTCGGGCGGATCTGCCTGGACATGCTGCGCACCCGCAGGTCGCGGCGTGAGGAGCCGATGGACGGCGACGACGTGCATGTGCCCGACCCGGTCGTCAGCGGCTCGGAGGGCGGGAGCGACCCCGAGGCCCAGGCGCTGCTGGCCGACTCGGTCGGGCTGGCCCTGCTGGTGGTGCTGGAGTCGCTGCCGCCGGCCAAGGGGGCACCTCCCGGCCGAAGGCTGGGGGCGGCTGGCCTTCGTGCTGCACGACATGTTCGCCGTGCCCTTCGAGGAGATCGCCCCGATCGTGCAGCGCTCCCCCGCCGCCGCGCGCCAACTCGCCAGCCGGGCGCGGCGCCGGGTGCAGGGTGCCGCCACGCCCGACGCGGACCTCGCCCGGCAGCGCGAGGTGGTCGACGCCTTCCTCGCCGCCTCGCGTGGCGGTGACTTCGAGGCGCTGGTCGCGGTGCTCGACCCGGACGTGGTGCTGCGCGCCGACACCGGCGCCGGGCTCGCGGGCCCGTCCCGCCTGGTGCGCGGGGCGCGGGCGGTGGCCGAGCAGGCGCTGACCTTCTCGCGGTTCGCCGCGTTCGCCCGGCCGGCGCTGGTCAACGGCTCCCCCGGCCTGGTCACCGCGCCGGGCGGGCAGCCGTTCTCGGTGCTGGGCTTCACGGTCGCGCGCGACCTGATCGTCGAGATCAACCTGCTGGCCGACCCCGAACGCCTGAGCGGGCTGGATCTGACCATTCTCGGGGACTGACCCGGCGCCCGCTCGTACAGTAGTGATCATGAGCAAGCAGACCATGGCCGGGATCCTGGACAACGCCGCGCGCGGGATCTTCCCGCCCTCGGACGGCACGGTGACGGTGCTGCCGCAGCCCTCGCACCGGGACGCCGGCGTGCTCTCGTTCAGCGCGCACGCGGTGGTGTTCACGGACGAGGACCCGGCCTGGGTGCGCGAGACGCTGGCCGCGGCGGTCGTCGATCCGCTGGCCGCGCCGCTCAGCCCGGGCTTCCTCACCGCGTTGGAGCAGCGGACCGGGCGGTTGGTGACCAACATCGACCTGCTGACCGTCGCCGGGCGGTTGGCCGGAGAGCCGCCGCTGCCCCTGCAGGAGATCCAGGACCGCGAGCACCCGCGGATCGTCCGGGCGCTGCGCTACCGCGACGCGGTCCGGGCCTGGACGGTGCCCGGCGGGCTGCTGGTGCTCGGCCGCGCGGTGGCGGGCCGGTGGGAGGCCGCGATCGAGGTCGAGCCCGAGGGACGCGGCCGGGGCCTGGGCCGGGCGCTGGCGCTCAGCGCCCGGCACCTGCTGCCCGAGGGCGACGCCCTGTGGGCGCAGCAGGCGCCGGGCAACGCGACCAGCGTCCGGGTCTTCCAGGCCGCCGGCTACCGCCCGGTGGGGGCGGAGGCACTGCTGGTCGCCGGCTGAGCGGCAAGCGGTCGGGCTTAGGCGAACTTGGCCTTGCCCGGGCCGTCTTCGACGAAGCTGCGCATGCCGGTGTCGCGGTCCTCGGTGGCGAAGAGGCCGGCGAAGAGGGTGCGCTCCAGGGCGAGGCCGGTGTCGAGGTCGGTCTCCAGGCCGCGGTCGACGGCCTCCTTGGCCGCGCGCAGGGCCCAGGCCGGGCCGCCGGCGAGGCGGCCGGCCCAGTCGAGGGCTGCGGAGTAGACCTCGTCGGCCGGGACCACGTGGTCGACCAGGCCGATCCGCAGCGCCTCGTCGGCGCGCACCATCCGGCCGGTGAAGATCAGGTCCTTGGCCTTGGCCGGGCCGACCAGGCGAGCCAGCCGCTGGGTGCCGCCGGCCCCCGGGATCAGGCCGAGCAGGATCTCCGGCTGGCCGAGCTTGGCGTTCTCGCCGGCGATCCGGATGTCCGCGCAGAGCGCCAACTCGCAGCCGCCGCCCAGCGCGTAGCCGGTCACTGCGGCGACCACCGGCTTCGGGATCCGGGCCACCGCCGTGAACGCGTCCTGCAGGGCTCCGCCGCGCTGCACCATGTCGGTGTACGACATGCGCTGCATCTCCTTGATGTCGGCGCCGGCCGCGAAGACCTTCTCGCCGCCGTAGATCACCACGGCCCGCACGTCCGCCCGGGCGGCGGCCTCCTCGGCGACCTCCTTGAGCTGGTCCTGCATGGCCGCGTCGAGAGCGTTCATCGGCGGCCGGGCCAGCCGGATGGTGCCGACGGCGTTCTCGACGTCCAGGGTGACGAACCGCGTCATGGCGAGTCCTCCAGAGGTGTTAACGATCGTAAACACCGAGACTAGCGGTCCATCAATGGCTAATGTGAGCCCCATGTTCCTCCCTCGTGCGTAGAGCGCCGATCGGACCGCACCTGGCCGGTGCGGCACTTCGGCGTCCCCGCACCCTCTCCACTCTTCGAGGAACATCCCCATGCCTACGTCCTATCGCGCCGTGCTGCGCACCCCGCAGGCCGCACGCACCTTCTCGGCCGCGCTCGTCGGGCGGCTCTCCTACGGGACGGTCAACCTCTCCCTGGTGCTGACCCTCACTCGCTCGACCGGCTCATACGCCACCACCGGCGGCGTGCTGGCGCTCTTCGGGCTCACCGTCGCCGTGCTCTCGCCGGTCCGAGCTGGTCTGATCGACCGCCACGGACCGCGCCGGGCGCTGCCGCCGATGGCCCTGCTGTACGCGGCGGCACTGGTCGGGCTGGTCGTGGCGCACGGCGTACTGCCGCTGTCGTTGCTCGCCCTGGCCGCCGGTGCCTGCGCTCCCCCGCTGGGCCCGGTGATGCGCGGGCTGTGGAGCGAACTGCTGCCGGGAGAAGCCGAGTTGCAGCGCGCCTACAGTCTGGACACGGTCGCCGAGGAGCTGCTCTACGTCGGCGGCCCGCTGCTCGTCGGCCTGATCGGGCCCACCCCGGGGCTGCTGCTGAGCGCCGCGCTGGTGCTCGCGGGGACGCTCGCGCTGGTCTGCGCGCCCGTCGCCGGGGTCCGCAAGGCACGAGCGGCGACCGCGGGCAGAGGCGGCCTGGTGCCCGGGATCGGACGGCCGGTGCTGGTGACGGCCGCGCTGGGGCTGAGCCTGGGCGCGCTCGGCCTGCTGATCGTCTCCGCCGGGCAGGGGCGCCCGGGCGCCGTCGCCTGGCTGGAGGCGGCGATGGCCACGGGCAGCGCGCTGGGCGGCCTGGCGTACGGCGCGGTGCGCTGGCGGCGACCGGCCCGGGTGCGGCTGAGCCTGGTGGTCAGCGGGCTGGGCACGGTGGTGGCGGTCAGCGGACTCGCCCCGGGGCTGGGCGGCCTGGCGGTGCTGGTCGGCCTGGCCGGGCTCTTCGTCAGCCCGGCGCTGGCCACCGGCTACCTGCTCGCTGACGAGTGCGCCGCGCCCGAGCGGCGTGTCCGGGCGGGCGCGTGGCTGAACACCGCGTTCAACGCGGGTTCGACGGCGGGCACCGCGGCCGCCGGGCTGGCGACGGGTGCCCTCCCGCCGGCCGTCTGCTTCGTGCTCGCCGCCGCCCCGCTGCTGGCGGTCGGGGTGCTGCCCGTCCTGGCCGGGGCGGGGCTGCGGCGCGGCCGGGAGGCTACGGCGCTGTCGTCGTGAGGACCCGCACCGCGAAGCTGATCTGCTCGTCGGTCAGGTCCCCGCGTGCGGTGAGGCGCAGGCGCGAGTGGCCGTCCGGGACGGAGGGCGGGCGGAAGCAGCCCACCGCCAGGCCGGCGCGGCGGCAGTCGGCGGCCCAGGCCACCGCCTGCTCCGGGCCCGGTGCGCGGACCGAGACCACGGCGGCGTCCGGGCTGCTGGCCGGCAGGCCGGCGGCGGTGAGCCGGTCGGCCAGCGTGCGGGCGACCTCGCGGGCGCGCTCGGCGCGGTGCGGCTCGGCGCGCAGCAGGCGCAGCGCGCCGAGCGCGGCGCCGACGGCGGCCGGGGCGAGGCCGGTGTCGAAGATGAAGGTGCGGGCGGTCTCGGTGAGGTGGCGGATCACCCGGCGCGGGCCGAGCACCGCGCCGCCCTGCGAGCCCAGCGACTTGGAGAGCGTCACGGTGGCCACGGTGTCCGGTGCGCCGGCCAGGCCCGCCGCCGCGAGCGCTCCGCTGCCGCCGGGGCCGAGCACGCCGAGCCCGTGCGCGTCGTCCACCAGCAGGGCGGCGCCGTGCGCGCGGGCGGCGGCGGAGAGCTCGCGCAGCGGGGCGGCGTTGCCGTCCACCGAGAAGAGCGAGTCGGTGACCACCAGGGCGCGCGGCCGGCTGCGTTCGGCCAGCGCCGCCGCCACCGCCTGCGGGTCGGTGTGCGGGGCGCGGTGCACGTCGCCGCGGGAGAGCCGGCAGCCGTCGATCAGTGAGGCGTGGTTGTAGGCGTCGGAGACGATCAGCGTGTCGGGGTCGGTGAGCGCGGTGAGGGCGGCCAGGTTGGCGGCGTAGCCGGAGGAGAAGACCAGGGCGGCCTCCACTCCGCAGAAGTCGGCCAGCTCGACTTCCAGCTCCGTGTGCAGCTCGGTGGTGCCGGTGACCAGACGCGAACCGGTCGCGCCGCCGCCCCAGCGCAGCGCGGCGTCGGCAGCCGCGCGGGTGACAGCGGGGTGGTGCACCAGGCCCAGGTAGTCGTTGCTCGCCAGGTCGAGCACCGGGTCGTCGGCCGGGCGGCTGCGCAGCGTACGGGTGAGACCGGCCTGGGCGCGCAACTCGGCGGCCTCGTCGAGCCAGTCGAAGACGGCGGCGGGGGCGACGGCCCGGGCGGGCGCGGAGGGGTACGGGACCATGGGCGGCAGCCTGGCACGTGCCCCGGCGAGGGGGCAACGTGGTCCCGGGCACACCGTTCTTTGCCGTGCGGCCGCGCGAGCAGGCAAGATGGGCCGGTGACCCTCCTAGATCTGATGCCCAGGCCGGCCGACCCCGATGCGCTGTACACCACCTTCGCGGGCTGGGCGGAGGAACGGGGCATCACGCTCTACCCGGCCCAGGAGGAGGCGCTGATCGAGCTCTTCACCGGCGCGAACGTGATCCTGGCGACCCCCACCGGCTCGGGAAAGAGCCTGGTGGCGGCCGGTGCGCACTTCGCGGCGCTGGCGGAGGGCAAGCGGACCTTCTACACCGCGCCGATCAAGGCGCTGGTCTCGGAGAAGTTCTTCGACCTGTGCAAGATCTTCGGCACCGAGCAGGTCGGCATGATGACCGGCGACGCCAGCGTGAACCCGACCGCGCCGATCATCTGCTGCACCGCCGAGGTGCTGGCGAACATCGCGCTGCGTGACGGCGAGCGGGCCGACATCGGCCAGGTCGTGATGGACGAGTTCCACTTCTACGCGGAGCCCGACCGCGGCTGGGCCTGGCAGATCCCGATCCTGGAGCTGCCGCACGTGCAGTTCCTGCTGATGTCGGCGACGCTCGGCGACGTCCGCCGCTTCGAGGAGGACCTCAAGCGCCGCACCGGCCGCCCGACCACCGTGGTCCGCTCCACCACCCGCCCGGTGCCGCTGTTCTACGAGTACCGCCGCACCACCCTGCACGACACCCTGGAGGAGTTGCTGACGACGGGTCAGGCCCCGGTCTACGTCGTGCACTTCACCCAGAAGGAGGCGGTGGAGCGGGCCCAGTCGCTGATGAGCATCAACATGTGCTCCAAGGCGGAGAAGGACGCCATCGCCGACCTGATCGGCCACTTCCGCTTCACCACCAAGTTCGGCCGCAACCTCTCCCGGTTCGTCCGGCACGGCATCGGCGTGCACCACGCCGGCATGCTGCCCAAGTACCGCCGACTGGTCGAACGTCTGGCGCAGGCAGGCCTGTTGAAGGTGATCTGCGGGACGGACACGCTCGGCGTCGGGGTCAACGTGCCGATCCGCACGGTGCTCTTCACCGCGCTCTCCAAGTACGACGGCGTCAAGGTGCGCACGCTGCGCGCCCGGGAGTTCCACCAGATCGCCGGCCGCGCCGGACGAGCCGGCTTCGACACCGTCGGCCAGGTGGCGGCGCAGGCCCCCGAACACGTGGTGGAGAACGACAAGTTGATCGCCAAGGCCGGCGACGACCCCAAGAAGAAGCGCAAGGTGGTCCGCAAGAAGGCCCCGGAGGGCTTCGTCAGCTGGAGCGAGGAGACCTTCGAGCGGCTGATCGCCGCCGACCCCGAACCGCTGGTCTCGCGCTTCCGGGTCAGCCACGCGATGCTGCTCTCCGTCATCGGCCGCCCGGGCAACGCCTTCGAGGCCATGCGCAAGCTGCTCACCGACAACCACGAGGAACGCAGCTCGCAGCGCCGGCACATCCGTTCGGCCATCGCGATCTACCGCTCGCTGGTGGCGGGCGGCGTGGTCGAGCGGCTGGAGGAGCCGGACGCGGAGGGCCGCATCGTGCGCCTGACCGTCGACCTGCAGGAGAACTTCGCGCTCAACCAGCCGCTCTCCACCTTCTCGCTGGCCGCCTTCGAGCTGCTGGACCCGGAGTCGCCGACGTACGCGATGGACGTGGTCTCGGTGGTCGAGGCGACCCTGGACGACCCGCGCCAGATCCTGGCCGCGCAGCAGAACAAGGCGCGCGGCGAGGCGATCGGCGAGATGAAGCGCGACGGCGTCGAGTACGAGGAGCGGATGGAGCGCCTGCAGGAGGTGACCTACCCGAAGCCGCTGGAGGAGCTGCTCACCCACGCCTACGAGGTCTACCAGCGGGCGCACCCGTGGATCGGCGACTACCCGCTGCGTCCCAAGTCCGTGGCGCGCGACCTCTTCGAGCGCGCGATGACCTTCGTGGACTACGTCGGCCACTACGACCTGGCCCGCACCGAGGGCATCGTGCTGCGCTATCTCGCGGGCGCCTACAAGGCGTTGGAGCAGACCGTCCCCGAGGACGCGAAGACCGACGAGCTCAAGGACGTGATCGCCTGGCTGGGCGAACTGGTCCGCCAGGTGGACTCCAGCCTGCTGGACGAGTGGGAGCAGCTGGCCAACCCGACCGACGACGGCGCCCCGGCCGTCGCACTGGACGAGAAGCCGCTGCCGGTCACCGCCAACGCCCGTGCCTTCCGGGTGCTGGTGCGCAACGAGATGTTCCGCCGGGTCGAGCTCTGCGCGCTGGAGCACTACAACGTGCTGGGCGAGCTGGACGGCGAGTACGGCTGGGACGCGGACCGCTGGGGCGACGCGATGGACGCGTACTACGAGGAGCACGAGGACCTCGGGACCGGTCCGAACGCCCGCGGCCCGAAGATGCTGCTGATCGAGGAGGACGAGGACTCCTGGCGAGTGCGGCAGATCTTCGACGACCCGGCGGGCGACCACGACTGGGGCATCAGCGCCGAGGTCGACCTGCACGGCTCCAACGAGGAGGGGCGCGCCGTCCTGCGTGTCACCTCGGTGGACCGACTGGGCTGAGCATCGTGACCGAGGAGCTCCTGACGATGTGTCAGGAGCCCCTCGGTCAGTCCCAACAGCCCCATCAGCCCCAGATAAAGGCCGCCTCGGCGGTGTAGGAGGCGGCCCAGGTGGCGTCCACCAGCTGCGGGTCAGGCGTGCTCGCACCGCCGGCGCCGACGGTGCCGTCCACGAACCGCGAGGTCGCCACGGTCACGTAGTGGTGCACCGCCTCCACCCGCGAGGCCGACTTGACGGGCGCGCCGGCGGCCGGCGACGGGTCGGCGATGGTGGTGTCCGGCTGCATGAACGCCAGCAGGCCGGGCTGCGCGTTCAGCTCGGCGGCCACCTTCTGGCCGGTGGCGTCGTCCGCGAACCGCAGGATGGTGACGCTGGACTGCACCTTGCCGTCGGTCCGGCTGAAGCTGACCGTCAGATAGCCCTGGCAGCCGGCGCCCTGCAGGATGGTCCTGGTCCGGTCCTGCAGCGTCTCGGTGCAGTCGTTGCCCTGCCGGGCGCCCGAGCGCTTGGCGTGGTAGCCGTTGAGGTCGATCAGCCGAGTGGCCGGGAAGTAGCGGTCCGCGGTGAACGGGTTGGGGTCGGCGAGCGAGGTCGCCGGCGGGTTGCCGACCACCGGGGGCGTCCGGTCGGCGTCCTTGCTGGACGGGCCGAGGCCGGGCAGCCAGTCGCCGGGGTGCGGCCTGGTGATCACGAAGACGACCGCGCCGATCGCCAACACCGCTGCGCCGAAGCCCAGTACACGCCGCGAGCTGCTGCGCAGGCCCGCTCTCCCGGCTCTGCCGCGCGCCTGGGAGAGTTCCCGGGTGAGTGCCTGGCCGCTGCTCGGACCGGGCACCTGACGGTGCCCCAGCCCGTCTCCCGGTCCGTCCTCGGCGCCTGCGGGTATCGGGTGGGATTCCCCCTGCGTGGTCATGGCGCAGATTGTAGGGGTGGATCCGAGAGGCCAGGTCAGCGGCCCTGGTCTGGAGGACGGCGAGCCGCGCCGCGGCCGTCATATGCAGGAACTGTGACAACTCGCACACCGCTGGAGCGATCTTCTGGCGGTTTCCCTCTGGCGCCACTCAAGGTTCCCCGGGCAGGATCAGACGCATGGATCTGCTTGACACCCTCACCGCCAAGGGCCTGCGCCGGGAGCTCCCCACCCGGGAGGAGGCGCTCGCCGTGCTTGCCACCACCGACGACGAGCTGCTGGACGTGGTCGCGGCCGCCGGGCGGGTGCGCCGGCAGTGGTTCGGCCGCCGGGTCAAGCTCAACTACCTGGTCAACCTGAAGAGCGGCCTCTGCCCCGAGGACTGCTCCTACTGCTCGCAGCGCCTCGGCTCCAAGGCCGAGATCCTCAAGTACACCTGGCTGAAGCCGGATCAGGCCGCCGAGGCGGCCGCCGCCGGGGTGGCCGGCGGGGCCAAGCGGGTCTGCATGGTGGCCAGCGGGCGCGGTCCGACGGACCGCGACATCGACCGGGTGACCGACACCATCGCCGCCATCAAGGACCAGGACCCGGCGGTCGAGATCTGCGTCTGCCTGGGCCTGCTCTCCGACAACCAGGCCGAGCGGCTGGCCGCGGCCGGCGCCGACGCCTACAACCACAACCTGAACACCTCCGAGAGCACCTACGGCACGATCACCAAGACCCACACGTACGCCGACCGGGTGGACACCGTCAACAAGGCGCACGGCGCCGGGCTCTCCGCCTGCTCCGGCCTGATCGCCGGGATGGGCGAGAGCGCCGAGGACCTGGTGGACGTGGTCTTCTCGCTGCGGGAGTTGAACCCGGACTCGGTGCCGGTGAACTTCCTGATCCCGTTCGAGGGCACCCCGCTGGCCAAGGAGTGGAACCTCACCCCGCAGCACTGCCTGCGGATCCTGGCGATGGTCCGCTTCGTCTGCCCGGACGTGGAGGTCCGGATCGCCGGCGGGCGCGAGGTGCACCTGCGCACCATGCAGCCGCTGGGCCTGCACATCGCCAACTCGATCTTCCTGGGCGACTACCTGACCAGCGAGGGCCAGGCGGGCCAGGCGGACCTCGACATGATCGCGGACGCCGGCTTCGAGGTCGAGGGCACCGGGCAGACCACGCTGCCGCGCCACCGCTCGGAGGCGGCCGCGGGCTGCGGGAGCCAGGGCGGCGGCTGCGGGAGCGGTCACGCCGAGAGCGCGGGCGGCTGCGGCGGCCACGGCGAGAGCGCGGGCGGCTGCGGGCCGTGCGGCGGCTCCGCTTCGGCTCCCGTCGAGGCGGCCGAGGGCGTAGCAGCGGTCGAGGCAGCTGAGGAGTCCGAGGAGTCCGACGAGGTCCGCGCCGACCTGGTGCGGGTGCGCCGTCGCGGCGCCGGCACCACGCTGGCCCCCAACGCCTGACGACCCGATCCACCGAGGAACACCGACACCGTGGCACAGCTCCCCCCGCACTCCCTGCTCGCCCTGGACCGGGCGCACGTCTGGCACCCGTACGGCCCGATGCCCGGCACCTCGACGCCGTACCTCGTCGAGTCCGCCTCGGGCGTCCGGCTGCGGATGGCCGAACCTGTCGGCGGGCACCGGGAGTTGGTCGACGGCATGTCGTCCTGGTGGGCGGCCGTGCACGGCTACAACCACCCCGTGCTGAACGAGGCGGTGCGCGACCAGCTGGGCCGGATGAGCCATGTGATGTTCGGCGGGCTGACCCATGAGCCCGCCGTCCGGCTGGCCACCCGGCTGGTGGAGATCACCCCCGAGCCGCTGCAGCACGTATTCCTGGCCGACTCCGGCTCGGTCGCGGTCGAGGTCGCGATGAAGATGTGCCTGCAGTACTGGCGGTCGGTGGGCCGGCCCGCGAAGCAGCGGCTGCTCACCTGGCGCGGCGGCTACCACGGCGACACCTTCCACCCGATGTCGGTCTGCGACCCCGAGGGCGGGATGCACCAGCTCTGGGGCGGGGTGCTGCCGCATCAGCTCTTCGCGGGCGAGCCGCCGGCCGGCTTCGAGGCCGAGGTCGACCCGGTGTACGCGGCGGCCCTGGAGGACCTGATCGCGCGCCATGCCGAGGAGCTGGCCGCGGTGATCGTCGAACCCGTCGTCCAGGGCGCCGGCGGGATGCGCTTCCACTCCCCCGGCTATCTCCGGCTGCTGCGCGAACTCTGTGACCGGCACGGCGTGTTGCTGGTCTTCGACGAGATCGCCACCGGCTTCGGCCGGACCGGCGCGCTCTTCGCCGCCGAGCACGCCGGGGTCTCGCCGGACGTGCTCTGCCTGGGCAAGGCACTGACCGGCGGCTACCTCACGATGGCCGCCACCCTGTGCACCAGCGAGGTCGCGGACGGGATCAGCCGGGGCGAGGTGCCGGTGCTCGCGCACGGACCGACGTTCATGGGCAACCCGCTCGCGGCCGCGGTCGCCAACGCCTCGATCGAGCTGCTGCTCGGCCAGGACTGGCAGGCCGAGATCAAGCGGATCGAGAACGGCCTGCTGGACGGCCTGGCCGGCGCGGCCGAACTGCCCGGCGTCGCCGACGTACGGGTGCTGGGCGCGATCGGCGTCGTCCAGCTCGACCACCAGGTCGACGTCCGGGCGGCCACCGAGGCGGCGGCCCGCGAGGGCGTCTGGCTGCGGCCGTTCCGGGACCTGATCTACACCATGCCGCCGTATGTGACCGGGGACGACGACCTGGCACGGATCGGCGCGGCTGTCGCGGCGGCGGCGGTGGCAGGATGACGCTGCTCTTCGTCACCGGCACCGGCACCGAGGTCGGCAAGACGGCGGTGACGGCCGCCATCGCGGCGCTCGCCGTCCGCGCGGGCCGCTCGACGGCCGTCCTGAAGCCGGGGCAGACCGGTGTCGGCGCGACCGAACCGGGCGACGCCGAGGAGGTGGTCCGCCTGGTCGGCGCACCGCTGACCACGCGTGAACTGGTCCGCTACCCCGAACCGCTGGCACCCGAGACGGCAGCCCTGCGCTCCGGCCTGCCGTACCTGACGACTCGCCAGTTCGCCTCCGCAGTCGACGAACTGACGGATCATCATGAACTGACCCTGGTCGAGGGGGCGGGCGGCCTGCTGGTTCGCTACGACCGGGACGGGTTGACGCTGGCCGACCTGGCGAGGGCCAGCGAGGGAGCCGAGGTGCTGCTGGTGGTGGCGGCCGGGCTCGGCACGCTCAACGCCACCACGCTCACCGCCGAGGCGCTGCGCGCCCGGGGTCTGCGGCTGGCCGGCCTGGTGATCGGCAGCTGGCCCGCCGCACCCGACCTGGCCACCCGCTGCAACCTCGCCGACCTGCCGACCGCCGCCGGCGCCCCGCTGCTGGGCGCCCTGCCGGCCGGCGTGACCGCCACCCCCGGCGCCGCCTTCGCCGAGCTGGCCGCCGCCTCGCTGGCACCCGCCCTGGGCGGCCACTGGGACGCGGCCGCCTTCGCTGAGCAACACCGGCCGGACCAAGCCTAGTTGAGCTGCCAGACGGTGGTGGTCTTGAGAGCGCTGTCCTCCAGGTCGGCGACCACCGGGACCTGGTAGGCGGCCAGCGCCGTGAAGCGCTCGCGCGGGAGGTAGGCCCGGCCCGGGTCACCGACGATCACCAGGGCTCCCCTGGCCTGCGCCCGCTCCAGGAACGGCAGGAACCGGCCGGCCATCGCCCGCTCGTAGAAGACGTCCCCGGCGAGCACCACCTCGGCGGGGCCGCCGTCGCCGTCCAACAGGTCCTCGACCGCCGCGTCCACCAGGACGCCGTTCGCGACGGCGTTGATCTCGATGGCCGCCACGGCGTAGGCATCGATCTCCGCGGCCCGCACCGACGTCGCACCGCGCAACGCGGCCGCGATCGCGACCAGCCCGGAGCCCGCCGCCAGGTCGAGCACCGTCCGCCCGCGCACCACCTCGGGGTGGTCGAGAACGTACCGGGCGACCGCCACGCCACCGGCCCACGCGAAGGCCCAGAACGGCGGCGGCAGGCCGATCTCGCCGCGCGCCGCCTCCGTCCGCTCCCAGAGGGCGATGGCGTCCTCGGCCATGTGCAGGCTGACCTCGGGGACGAAGGGAACGAGAGTCAGGCTGGTCTCCTCCTGCACAAAGGCCTTATCCGACAAAGTGGTTGCTTCTGGACAGAGGGTGCGAATCTCGTTCGGCATGCCCGCAGCATAAGCCCAGCCGGCCACCGGATCCGACGGATCTCGCGGATCTCACCGTTCGATACCGAACCGGTCATGAGCTGCACAAATGCTCGCGACAAAGGGTGGTCACGAGTACGATCCGGCTGACGGCCTCCGGCGCGGCGCGCCCGCGTGACGCCACCGGGCGGCCGGTCCTCGCGGGGCACCGGACGTCACCGCGCACTCGTCACCGCGCGCCAGTGCTGTCGCGCGTACGCGGAAAGGCAGCGTCTTGGCGGATCGGCTCACCGGAGGAGACTCCTCGCTGCTGCGTCGCATCAACGCCGCGGTCACCCTGCGGGCGCTGCGCGACGGGCAGTCCGTTACGCTGACCCAACTGGTCGGCGACACCGGGCTCTCGCGGCCGACCGTGGAGGGCGTGATCGAGGGCCTGGTCGGGTCCGGGCTGGTCGCCGAGGTCGAGCAGACCCAGGACAGCGGCCGTCAACGCGGCCGCCCCGCACGATGGTTCCGGTTCCGCGCGGAGGCCGGCCACACCCTCGGGATCGAGATCGGGGTGCACGGCGTCCGGGTCGTGCTGGCCGATCTCACCGGCGAACTGATCGCCAGCCACTCCCGGTTGGTGGACGAGGGCCTGGACGCGGAGGAGCGCGTCGGCGCCGTCCGCTCGGCCGTCGCCGACGTGCTGCGCAAGGCTGGCATCTCGCGTGACAACCTGTGGGCGGTCGGCGTCGGCAGCCCCGGCATCGTGGACAAGGACGGCTCGGTGCGACTGGGCACCGCGATGCCCGGCTGGACCGGCCTGGACCTCGGCGCGCGGCTGCGGCGCTCGTTCCGCTGCCCCGTACTGATCGAGAACGACGCCAACCTCGCCGCCATCGCCGAACACTGGCAGGGCGCGGCGGTCGGCATGGGCGATGTGGTCTTCGTGCTGGCCGGGCTCAGCCCCGGCGCGGGCTCGCTGATCAACGGGCGGCTGCACCGCGGCTTCGGCGGCGCGGCCGGCGAGATCGGCGCGCTGCACCTGCTCGGTCGGCAGGCCACCCCCGAGCGGCTGCTCTCCACCACCGGCAAGCCGGTCGACCCACTGGACGAGGCCGCCGTGGCGCGGGTCCTACGACTGGCGCGCGAGGGCGACGAGGTGGCGCGGGTGGCGATGGACCGCTTCCTCGGCCGGCTGGTGCACGACGTGGCGGCCCTGGTGGTGGCCATCGACCCGCAGTTGGTGGTGATCGGCGGCTGGGCGGCCGGGCTGGACGGCGTGCTGGACCCGCTGCGCGAGCAACTGGCGCAGTACTGCCTGCGGGCGCCGGAGGTGACCCTCTCGGCGCTGGGCGAGGACGTGGTCGCGCTCGGCGCGCTGCGGCTCGCGCTCGACCAGGTGGAGGAGCAGCTCTTCGCCGTCGACCAGCCGACCTCGCGCGGCTGAGCGCCTCCTGGCGCGGAACGCCTCAGGTTCGCTGCTGGGTCAGGAAGCCGACCGGGCGGCCGGGACGGCGGGCACCGGGGTGACCTCCACCAGGCCGGTCTCGCCGAAGGTCAACCGGCAGGTGTCGGCGCGGTAGGTCGAGGTGGCCAGCGCCGCCAGCCGGCCGCCCGCCGCGTACTGGGTGGTCACCACCAGCACCGGAGTGCCCGGCGGGCGCTCCAGCAGCGCGGCCTCCTGCGCCTCGGCGACACCGAGCTCCACCGAGCGGGACTCGCCGTCCACGCCCAGCCGCTCCAGGCGGCGCAGCACGGACTTGGCGAGCTCGACGGTCTCCGACCCGGACCCGGACCCGGTCGACCCTGACCCGGCCGGCTGGGCACCCGACAGGCGGATGGCGGGCAGCTTCTTCAGCGTCGCCTCCGGCACGTGCAGCGACTCGGTGGCCACGATCTGCGCCTGCACCACCCGCACCCGCCGCACCGTGTGGACGGTCTCGCCGACTGCGACGCCCAGCGCCCGCGCGAGCTGCTCGGAGGCCTCGGTGGTGGTGCAGTCGACCGCGCGCCAGGACTGGTCGCGGCTGCTGGCCGGCCAGCCCTCCTCGCCCCGGTTGACCGCGACGCCCACCCGCGGCGCCGCCACCAGCGTGCCGATGCCGCGGCGGCGCACCAGGCGGCCCTCCAGCTCCAGCTGGTCGAGCGCCTGGCGCAGGGTCGCCCGGGCGACCCCGAAACGGGCCGACAGGTCACGCTCGTTGGGCAGCACCTGGCCGGTGGAGAACTCCGTGTCGATGGCGCGCAGCAGGACCGTGCGCAGGTGCCAGTACTTCGGCTCCGGAACCGCCGCGAGCTGTGCTGTCGCCACCCTGTCCTCCACCCTTGCCGGACCGCGCCGCAGGCCCGACCTGCTGCTCCTGCCAGGTGGGGGCCTCGGGCTTTATCCGTCCTTCTTTATTAAAGGTCCTTGCAGTAAGTGACCCTAGGCGGTTCCCGAGGAGATGGTCAAGACCAATGACGCGCCCTTGGCGGAACCCCGACAGCCAGCGCGGCGGCTCGGCCCGCCCGTACGCCCCCGGTACGCTGCCTGGGTGATCGTCGTAACCACTGTGAATGTCAACGGGATTCGGGCCGCCGCCAAGAAGGGCTTCGTGGAGTGGCTCTCCGCGACCAAGGCGGACGTCGTCTGCCTGCAGGAGGTCCGGGCCGAAACCGACCAGCTGCCACCGGAGTTGAGCCAGCTGCCGGACTGGCACGCCGTCTGGGCGCCGGCCACCGCCAAGGGCCGGGCCGGGGTCGCGGTGCTGTCCCGCGTCGAACCGACCCGGACGCAGATCGGATTCGGGTCCGAGGAATTCGACAATTCGGGCAGATATGCCGAAATCGACCTTCCGGGCCTGACCGTCGCCAGCCTCTACCTCCCCTCCGGCGAAGCCGGCACCGAGAAGCAGGAGGAGAAGGAGCGCTTCATGGCGGAATTCCTGATCCACCTCACCGCCCTGCGCGCCCGAGCCGCCGCCGACGGCCGCGAGGTGGTGGTCTGCGGCGACTGGAACATCGCCCACCAGCAGGCCGACCTCAAGAACTGGAAGGCCAACCAGAAGTCCGCCGGCTTCCTCCCCGAGGAGCGCGCCTGGCTCACCCAGGTCCTCGACGAGGCCGGCTACGTCGACACCGTCCGCGCCCTGCACCCCGACCAGGAGGGCCCCTACTCCTGGTGGTCCTACCGCGGCCGCGCCTTCGACAACGACGCGGGCTGGCGGATCGACTTGCATTGTACAAGCCCTGGCCTGGCCGAGAAGGCCCAGTGGGCCAAGGTGGAAAGGGCAGCCACCCACCCGGAGCGCTGGTCCGACCACGCGCCAGTGACCGTGGCGTACGACGTCTGACGCTTCTCAGTTCGGGATGGCCACCGGGTCGCGCCATAGACAAGCGGCCGGAGTAGGTCAGATCAGCACCTGTCGTACTCCGCTCCGCCGACGAGCAGCACCGCCCCGGTTAGGGACGATCGTCCGGGAACAGCATCTCAACGATCCGTACTGCCTCCTGCGGTTGCTTCCGCGCCAGAATCCGCAAGGGCGGTCAGCCGGAGGCCTACTGCCACCGGCAGATGTTGGATGCGAGCCAGTACCCGGTCGACAACGGCATCAAGTGGCGCGCGATGCCTGCCGACTTCCCGACCTGGGACCGGGTCTACGCCTTCTGGCGCCGCTGGCGTGACCGCGGGCTGGTCCGGGAGTTCCATGACCGGCTCCGGCGCAGGGTCCGCGAGAGCGAGGGACGCGGAAGCGGGTGTCCTCGACGTAGATGGTGACGGCAGCACCATCTGTCAGTCCCCCCGGCGGGGCAGAGCGGCGGCCGAGTGCTTTCCGGTCCGGAGACAGGTACTGGCACGGGTGGTTGTACGCCGGTGCACCGCCGCGACTCGGGCGGATGCTGATCCCGCACTCAATCGGACGCAGATCAGGCGGCCGAACCAATATCCGTCCTTCCCGGCGGCGTGTCGGCCCAGCTGTCCCGGTCTGTCCGCACCACCTTCATGTGCCCTGCAGCGTGCGTCGTTTCGGCGGCATCGCGAGTGCGACCCGGTCGTGAGGCCGGGAACCCAACGGGACTGCCGTCGACAGATCTGAAGGGGAATGAGTTCCTTGGCGATTTCCGCTCCCGTTCCGGTCGAGTTAGTACAGACCGTGGCGCACAATGCCGAGCCCGACCATGCCGGGTCGGCAGAGGCCTGTCCGCTGCCCGAGCAGCCGGGTCTGAACATGGCCTGCCTCGACCGGACGCTTACCATCCAGGAGGCGAACCAGGAGTTCTTCCGGCAGTTCGGGGACTCCTCGGGGGGTCTCTGCGGCCGCACTTTCTGCGATCTCGTGCACCCCAGCGTGCAGCAGCCGCTGCTGCGTCAGTTCTCCGGCCTCATCGAGGGGCGACGCGACCGGTTCGCCACCGACGTCATCGCAATGGGGGCCGAGGGCCCGGCGTTCACCGTCCCGCTCACCGCTGTTGCGGTACGCGGCGGGACACCCGACATCTCCTCGATCCTGGTGATGATGCCCACCGGATACAGCTCGGCGGACGCGGGGGTCGCCACCAGCGGCAAGAAGATCCTCAGCGAGATCGACGCGCGCATCCTCGAAGGCATAGCGGCCGGTGTCTCCACCGTCCCGCTGGCCACGAGGCTGTACCTGAGCCGCCAGGGCGTCGAGTACCACGTGACCTGTCTCTTGCGTAAGCTCCGCGTCCCCAACCGTGCCGCGCTCGTCTCCCGGGCCTACTCCATGGGGGTTCTCAAGGTGGGCGTCTGGCCGCCGAAGGTCGTCCAGGACTACGTCAAGGCCAAATGATGGCACTCGCTGCGCCCGCTTCCGTACTCGCTGAGGACCGAGAGGCGGGCATGGCGAGCCGCGCGTGGCTCTGCGCCAGAGGTGATCTGGGAGGGCGCCGCACCAACTCGGCCGCAGCTGGGACATTGTCGGCCCCCTTAACGAGAGGTCGGACGACGCCAGTCTGTCCCTCGCGCACCACCTCGACGAGAAGGCGAACGAGAGGTTCCAGGAGGCCGAGACCTTTGCCCGCTACCGGGGGAGGCTGGGGAGCGTCCGCTGCAGTGCCCGGGCGAGTTCTCCGAGGTGGTCCTCGCGCTCGGCGACGGCGTCGAGCGACGGAGGATCGAAGGTGCCGTTCTCCGCGGCAGTGACGGCCTCGATCAGCCGGGCGACCTGCCGTTGGTGGTCCTCCTCGATCCGGCTGAGCCGGCTGCGCAGCAGGATGCCGTTGACGCGGGCCATGAGCAGCAACGCGTTGAGGGGTTTGGGAAGGTAGTCCTCGGCGCCGAGTTCGAGGCACCGGATGACGCTGTCCATCTCGTCCAGCTGGGAGATCACGATCACGGGGGTCGGGCAGAGTGCGGGGTCGCCTTTCATGATCTCCAGTGTGGTGTAGCCGTCCATCTGAGGCATGAGGATGTCGAGGAGCACGACGTGGAATGTCTCCTCCCTCATGAGGCGCAGTGCCTGCTGCCCGTTCTCGGCGGCCGTGGCGTGGATTCCGTTGATCTCCAGCCGGTAGGTCAGCATCATGCGGTTGGTGCGGTCGTCGTCGACCACCAGTACGCGGCCTGTGTCCGGGGTCATGGTGTGAGCTCTGCTCTCAGTCGTTCCAGGGCCTGTCGGCACCTGCGGTACTCGGTCTGGATGCGTGGGACCACGGGTGCGGCTTCGGCCAGCGCCCCCTGCGCCGCGCCGTGCTCGAGGTCCGCGCACAGGGCGGCCAGGACGTTTGCGCCGAAGGTGGTTGCGTTGGATCGCAGTGTGTGGGCGGCGCGGTGGACCTCGTCGGGATCGCCTGCCGGGATCGCCGAACCGATGGTCTCCAGGAGAGCGGGCGAGTCCTCGAGGAACGCCCCGATGACCTCGGCGGCGAAGGCTGGCGTGAGCGACTCGACGAGTCGCTGCACGGTACCGGCGTCGAGGGGCTGCTCCCCCTCCAACTCCCCCTCCAGCTCCCACTCCGGCGGCGCCGCGTCGGCGGATGACGTCCGGTCGTTCGGCCGGCATCGGCGCAGGGCCCGGCTGAGTTCTCCCAAGCGCAGCGGCTTGCTGAGGTAGTCGTCCATGCCTGCGGCGAGGCAGGCCTCGCGGTCGCCGGCCATGGCGTTGGCGGTCATGGCGATGATGCGCGGCCGGGTCTGGCGGGGCCATTCCCGGTGGATGCGGCGTGCTGCTTCGAGCCCGTCCATGTCTGGCATCTGGACGTCCATCAGGACCACGTCGTAGGGCTGCTGCCGGAGGGCGTCCAGGGCCTGGACGCCGTTCTCGGCTACCTGCGCGCGGTATCCGAGCCGCTTGAGCATGTGCAGCACCAGCACGCGGTTCGTCGGGTTGTCCTCCGCGAGCAGGATGCGCAGGTCGTGGGCGGCCGGCTGCCGTTGGGGAGCCCGGGTGGGCGCCGGCCGGGACGCGGCTGGCTCGGCGGGAGCCTGCTGCGAGCCCCGGAGTGCGGTGCGGATTTCGTCGTACAGGTGGTCCGCCTTGATGGGTTTGGTGTGGTAGCTGTCGAACTCGGTGAGGGTCTCGGCGCTGTGGCGGCCGACCGAGGTGAGCAGGATGAGCGGCAGGGCGACCCGGTCCCGCCAGCGGCGGATCTCGTGGGAGAGCGCGGCGCCGTTCGTCTCCGGGAACTGGTAGTCCAGGATGCCGATGTCGAAGGGATCGCCGCGGCGGATCCAGTCGAGGGCCTCGTGCGGGAATTCGGTGGCGCGGACGACCATTCCCCAGGATTCTCCCTGGAGAGTGAGGATCATGCGGTTGGTGGCGTTGTCGTCGACCACCAGCAGGCGCTTGTCCTGGAGGTCGGGCAGCCGGGTCGGTTTGGAGCGGGTCCGCATCGCGGCGGGTGTCTGCTGGGTACGGATGGTGAAGTGGAAAGTGGACCCATGGCCCGGGGTGCTCTCCGCCCAGATCGATCCACCCATGAGTTCGGTGAGGCGCTGACTGATCGCCAGCCCCAGGCCGGTGCCCTCGAAGCGCCTGCTGCTGGACGTGTCGAGCTGCTCGAAGGCGTGGAAGAGCAGTTCCATGCGGTCGGCGGTGATGCCGATGCCGGTGTCGCGGACGGCGAAGTGCAGGTCCAGGTGGTCCAGGTGGTCGTCGCCGGTGGTGCCGGCCGGGTCCGGCCCGGGTTCGACGGAGAGCACCACCTCGCCCTCGGGCGTGAACTTGACCGCGTTGCTGAGCAGGTTGCCGATGACCTGGCGCAGGCGCAGCGGGTCGCCCATCACCTCGTGCGGGATGCTCGGGTCGACGATGTAGGCGAGGTCGAGGTTCTTCTGGGCGGCTCGACTGGCGATCAGGTCGAATGCACCCTCGATGCAGCGGCGCAGGTCGATGGACTTGTTGTCCAGGTCGAGCTTGCCGGCTTCGATCTTGGAGAAGTCGAGGATGTCGTTGATGATGACCAGCAGGCTCTCTCCGCTGTCGTGGATGATCTCGACGAACTCGCGCTGGTCGCTCTCCAGTCGCGTGTCCAGGAGCAGGTCGGTCATGCCGATCACGGAGTTGAGCGGAGTGCGGATCTCGTGGCTCATCGTGGCGAGGAAGGTGCTCTTCGCCTGGTTGGCAACTTCGGCGGTCTCCTTGGAGATCTGCAACTGCTGTGCGGAGTGGGCGCGTTCGAGAACTCGCCCGAGCTGGGTGCCGGCGTTGAGGACGAGTTTGCACAGCGCCTCGTCCGGCTCGGTGGGCCCGGGGGCGAGGAACTCGAGTACGCCGGAGACCTGCTGGCCTTGCAACAGCGGAAACACCAGGTAACTGCGCAGCTGCGTCCCGCTGTTCCTCCGCTCGGCCGCCAGATCCTGGTCCTGGTCGAGGTCGCTGATCCAGGCGGGTTCGCCACTGGTCCGGACCTGATCGGCGAGTCCCCCGTGCGGCGAGGCCTGGACGGCCTCCAGCAGTTCCCTGAGCGGACCGCCCGTGGCGTCCAGGTGCCAGACCGAGGTGACCGTGGCGGGCGTGGCCGGCTGGTCGTCGGGGGGCTGGATCGGGGGATGGTCGAGGCCGGCGCGGCCGACCGGCCATCGGGTGTAGGCGCAGACCAGATCGAGGATGACCTGGGCCGCCTGCTCCGGTGTGGCGGCCACGTTGGCCGCGGAGGCGACACCCTCAAGCAGTTCGACCGAGGCGTTGCGCTGGTCGAGTTGGCTGGTGCGCTGGCGGACCTTGCGCTCGATGGCGGTGTAGCTGTCCTGGAGCCGATCGGCCATGGCGTTGAACGCCGCGGCCACGGTGGCGATCTCGTCCCGGCTCTTCACGCGGGCACGCCACCCGAGGTCGCCCCGGGTGAGGGAGTCGGCGGCCTCGGCGACGTTGCCCAGATCCTTGACCATGCGGCGGCCGATGAACACGGTCATGGCGGTGACCAGGGCGAGGGCGGCGCCGATGATCGAGAGCGTGGCCACGTTGTGCAGGAAGTCCCGGTGCTCCCGGGTGTGCAGCATCGCGTTCCCCTGACCCCACAGGGCGTCGGAGAGCCGGCCGTCCGCCTGCCGTGTCGCGGCCAGCTGGGTGCTGTAGGCGCTCGGCGTGAGGCTCTGCGGGGCGCTGGACGTGGCGAGCTGGTTGCTGGCGGCGACCAGGCTGGTGACCGACTGACCGAGCTGCTGGAGCAGTGGACCGACCGTGGGCTGGAGATTCCGGTCGTTGTTGATGTGGGGGGTGTCGGCGAAGGCCCGGGACAGGCTGGTCTGGAGCTGCTCCATGTCCTGCCCGAGGTCGTCGCCGGCGTTCGCGACGGCGCGCGCGCCGCCGGACGTGGCCGAGGCCTGCCCCAGCTGGGCCTCGGTGGTGTCCCCGAGGTCGGCCAGATGGTCGGTGATCCGCGGTTCCCACAGGGACAGGGCGATCAGCACGTAGCTGGTGTCGAGGTCGGGGTCGATGAGCAGTCCGTTGTGGTCGCCGACGTAGGAGACCAGGTTGATCAGGCTGGTGATCAGCTGCTCGTTCATGGTTTCGCTGGTGGCCAGGTCGAGCGGCCCGGTCTTGATGCGGTTCCACTCCTGAGTCAGCGTGGCGGGGAGCAGCTGGGGCGTTCCGCTCTGGTCGGGCCCGGGGGCCGAGGTCCCCGGGCCCGACCCGACCGAGCGCCCGAGCGAGCGGCTGACGGAGTCGAGGGCGCCGAACTCCTGGTCGATGGTGCTCTCCACGGCCGCGATCTGGCCCGGCGGGACCGGCTCGCCGGTCAGTTGATGGCGCACCAGGGTGCGGTGCGTGGAGACGTTCAGGAGCAGCGGGTTGAGCAGGCGGATCACGCTGAGCCCGTTGGTCTCGTTCTGGGAGAGGGTGATCCGGCTGTTCTGCTCGTTGACCAGGAAGGCGGCGGTGAGGCCGAGTGGGAGGGTGAGGGCCAGGAAGATGGCCGCCAGCTTGTGCCAGATGCGCGGCCTGGGCAGGAACCGCGGGCGACGCGCCCTGCGGCTGCGCTCGTTCCCGGTGGAGGACCGGGTCGTGCGCTCTGCGCCAGTGGTGTGCCGCATGCGGGGCTCCTTGTCGGTCTCGCTCACGGGGGCTCAGGTCGAGGTCGGGGGCGGGAGCTGGTCGGCGAGTTGGCGTCGGCTGGTGATGCCGAGCTTGCGGTAGGAGCTGGCCAGGTGGGCCTCCACGGTCTTGGGCGTGACGAACAGGGTCTGGGCGATCTCGCGGTTCGACCGGCCGGCCGCGGCCAGCTCGGCGACCCGGATCTCGCTGGGGGTCAGCGACTCGGATCCGCTGACCATGTGTCGGCGCGGGCGGCCGCCACCGGCCTTGAGCTCGGCCAGGACCTGCTCCATCAGCGCTGTCGCACCACAGGTGCGGGCGACGTCGAGAGCCTCGGTGAGGACGCGCCGGGAGTCCGTGCGCCGGCCGCCGCGGCGCAGGGACGCCCCGTACTCGGCGGCGGCCTTGGCGTACTCCAGGCGGGCCTGGGTCGATTCCAGTCGCTGCACGGCCTGTTCGAGGAACGTGGTGCCCGGTTCACCGCGGTGGACGAGCCCGGCCACCCGCAGCGCGCGGCCTCGTGCCAGCGGCGCGCTCCAGTCGCGGGTCAGCCGCAGCTCCTCCAGGGCCAGCACCTGTGCCTCGGCGTCCCGGTCCAGCAGGTGCAGGCAGAGGGCCGCCTCGGACTGCCAGGGGAGGACCGCGGGATTCTGGCCGCCCGCCGCCATGAAGGCCTCGCCTGCGGCCAGGGCGGTCTCCAGGGCCCCACCGATGTCTCCCTGCAGGCGCAGGAGCCGGGCGCGGCGCAGCAGCAGGTGGTAGATGAGGCCGGTCAGTGGGAGCGTGTCGCCTTCCAGCGCCCACTCCAGCGCCTTCTCGGCCTCGGGCACCCGGCCCTGTTCCATCAGGACCTCGGCCCAGATCGGGCCGAGGACGAGGCGGTGCAGGCTGATGCCGGAGGTCTCGGTGGCCGAGACGGCGTCCATCGCGTCGGCCTCGGCCTCGGCCAGGCTGCCGCGGCGCAGCCAGGCGAGGGCGCGGTAGGTGAGGGCGGAGGTGAGGCTGGCGGTCGAACCCTCGTGGTAGGCCTGGGTGACCGCAAGGTCCAGACTGGCCAGCGCCTCGGGCCGGTCGGCGCAGATCAGCACCCACCAGGCCAGGACCGCGGGGGTGACGCCGACGGCCTTCCCGAGGAGCCGGCTGTCCTCCAGGGCTCGCAGCGCCCGCGGCACCGCGCGAGGGTCGCCGACGATGGCGTCGTGTCCGGCGATGACGCAGTCCAGGATCCGCCCGCCCGGGGTCGGGGCGAGCCCCGGCTGCCGCTGCCGCTGCCGGCCGACCTGGCGGAGGATGTCCTGGCGCAGGCCGGGGCCGGCCGGTTCCAGGAGAGGGATCGACAGGATGTCGGCCTGCAGCCTCGCGGTGAGGTCCGCCTCGTCGGGCGGTAGCAGGGCCAGGGCGTGCCGCCACACGTCGAGGGCCTCGGGAATGCGCTGGGTCAGCAGCAGGCCGGTGCCCAGCAGGCTGGCGATCATGGCGTGTCGGCGCCCGTCCCGGGCGAGCGGCAGCGCCTGGCGCAGGTAGCGCACCGAGGCCTCGGTGTCGGTCAGCTGAAGGGTCAGGCCGAGTTCGGACAGCACCGCCAGGCGGTCGTCGTCGCCCGACGCCTCGCCGAGGCAGCGCTGCAGATAGGTGGCGGCCGCGTGCGGGGAGCCGCGGGTGCGCGCCTCGTGTGCCGCCCGCGTCAGGAGCGGGACCAGGTGGGGCTGGCCGGTGGGCGGCGAGCGCAGCAGGTGCGCGGCCACCTGTTCGGCCTCGGCCCCGTCCTGGAAGAGCAGCTCGGCGGCTCGCCGGTGGGCCGCCCAGGTCTCCTCGGGAGCCATCGCCTGATAGACCGCCGCCCGGACCACGGGATGGGTGTAACCGATCCCCGTCCGGGACCCCGGACCGGGCTCGGCGCGCAGCAGGTCGATCCGCCGGAGATCGGCGCCCGCCTGCATGGCGGTGGTCAGCGGCAGCTCGGCCAGTGCTGCGGCCTGTTCGAGGGAGACGCCGCCACCGAGGACGGCCACCGCTCGGGCCAGCGCCAGGGCCGCCGGGGTGAGGCGTCGGGTCCACAGCGACACCCAGCGGGCGGCGGCCCGCGGACCGACCTCGGCTACCTGCCCGACGTTGTCGGCCTGCGGCGCGACGCGTTCGAGCATCAGTGTGGCCACCGTCTCCTTGAGGAGCAGGGGATTGCCGCCCGTGGCGCTGTGGCAGGCGGCCAGGAACTCGTCGTCGACCTGCTCGGCCGGCGAACCGCGGGCGAACTCACCGCGCACCAGGCTGAAGGCCGCGGCGGGGCTCAGTGCCCGGGGACGCAGCAGCAGGCAAGCCCGGTCGGTGGTGATGCGCTCCAGCAGCTGGCGCCCACTGCCGGGTTCGCCGCGCCGCAGGGCCGCCACCACGCACACGCCGAGCGCGTCCAGCCGCGGCAGTAAGTAGGCCAGGAACTGCAGCGAGGCGACGTCCGCCCAGTGCATGTCGTCCACGAGCAGCATCAGCGGCCGCTGCTCGGACAGGTTGGTGGTGAGCCAGAGCAACCCGTGCAGGACGGCGAAGTCGTGCTCGGCGCTGTCGCCGGTCGTGACCGGCCCGAAGACGGGGTCGGCCTGGCCGGCCGCGCCGGACAGCAGCTGCCGGCGCTGCTGAGGGTCACTCCCTGCCAGTAGCGGCTCGAACAGCTGTCGAACTACGCCGAAGGCGAAGTCGCTCTCCAGTTCCATGCCGCGGGCGGTGGCCACCCACAGTTCATGGCTCCTGGCGACGGCGTGTACCGCGGCGAGCAGGCTGCTCTTGCCGATGCCCGGCAGCCCCTCGACAGCAGCAAAGCCTCCCCGCCCGCTCCGGGCCCTGGTGACCAGGCCAGCCAGCGCGTCGATCTCGGCTTCGCGCTCGTACAGCGCGCTGCTGTACTCCATCAACCCAGTATGCGTTCCGGGTGTCACTCACGCAGAGTGTCGGGGATACCAGGGCGGGGGTTAGGGGGTTTCCCTAATGTCGCGGACGCGGGCGCCGCATAGAACTGATCACATGACCAGTTGGTTCTCACAGCTTGGAACGATCATGACTGCGATCCCCGCTCAGCCCGCTCCCGTGAGTGCCGCTCCGGTGGTCGAGCAGCACGACGAGTACAGCCTGCCGCACCACGCCACAGCGCCCTCGAAGGCCAGGCACCACGCGCGGCAGGTGCTGGCCGACTGGGGCCTCGCGGAGGAGCTGGTCTTCGACGCCCTCCTGGTGGTCTCCGAGCTGGTCACCAACGCGGTCGAGCACGCGCTGCCGCCGACCACCCTGCGGCTGCAGGCCCACGCGGCCGACGGGCGCACCGAGCTGCAGGTCGACGTCATGGACGGCGGCCCGGCCGCACGCGACGGGGAGTGGACCAGCAGCTGCGCGGCCGACGAGCACGGCCGTGGTCGGCAGATCGTCGCGGCGCTCGCGAACGGCACCGTCAGCGAGGAGGGTGCCGGCGGCGGCGACCACGGCGCCACGCTGCGGACGGCGGAGGCGGCGCGAGTTGCCGCGCCGGTCGGCGAGGGGAGCTTCGGATGAGCGCGGAAACGGTCGGCCGGAGCCGCGAGGCGGCCCGACTGCGCGACGTGCTGTCCCAGCTGCCCGCCGTGGCGCTGGTGGAAGGGGAGGCCGGGGTGGGCAAGTCCCACCTGGTCCACGAAGCCGCCGGTGCGGTGCGCCGGCAGGGGACACGGGTGCTGACCGGCTGCTGTCATCCGCTGCGCGAGTCGCTGCCCTACGGGCCCGTCCTGGAGGCGGTGTCCGCCGGGACCGACGGCTGGTCCGCGCCGGACCGGCTGCCCCCGCAGACCGGTGCGCTGGCCCGCCTGCTGCCCGGGCTCGCCGATCGCCTGCCGCCCGCGCCGCCGGAACCGGCCGACCACCGCGCCGCCCGCTTCCAGATCGTGGGCGCGGTGCGCGGGATCCTGGCGGCGCTGGGCCCGGTGGTGCTGGTCGTCGAGGACGTGCAGTGGGCCGACCCGGCCACCCGCGATCTGCTGTTCCTGCTGGCCCGCGATGTGCCGGAGCACGTCGGACTGCTGCTGACCTACCGGCACCAGGACCTCCCGGCCGGCACCCCGGTGCTCGGCACGCCCTACCGCCGTCCGCCCGGGACGGCGGGCGTGGAGATCGCCCTGGAGGCGCTGACCGAACCTGACGTACAGGGCATGTCCACCGCCCTCGGCTCCTGGGCCGGACCCGCCGTCGCCCGCACGCTCTTCGAGCGCAGCGCCGGGCTGCCGCTGGTCGTGCAGGAGGACCTGGCCACCCTGGCGGACTGGAGCAGGCAGGGCCGGCCGGGTGGCGACGTGGTCGAGGCTCTGGAGCGCGCCAGGGTGCCGCGGGCGCTGGCCGAGGCCATCCTGGGCCGGCTGGCGGGCCTGTCCCCCGCGGCGACGGCCCTCGCCCACGCGGCCGCCGTGCTCCGCACCGCCGCCGGCTGCGGGACGCTCGCGCAGGTCGCCGGTGTGGACGCCACGCTGGGACCCGCCGCACTGGCGGAGGGGTTGCAGGCGGCGGTGCTGCACGAGCACGTCCCGGGGCGGTACGGACTGCGCCATGCCCTGGCCCGGCAGGCCGTGTACCGGGACATCCCCGGCCCGCGCCGCGAGAGCCTGCACCGCACCGCCCGCCAGGTCCTGCGTGCTCAGCCGGCTCCCCCGCTGGTGCAGGTCGCCTACCACGCGAAGGCGCTGGGTGACCTGGCCGACTGGCTGCCCGAAGCCGAGGCCGCCGCCGCGCAGGCCGCCGCCCGGGGCGACGGCGGCACCGCCGGGCCGCTGCTGCGGGCCGTCCTGGCCGAGCCGCAGCTCGACCCCGGTTCGCGGGCCCGCTGCGCGCTGGCGCTGGCCCGCCTCGCGCGGGACGGCGACGACGTCGCTCCCAACACCGACGAACTCCGCCGGCTGCTGGCCGACCCCGGCCTCGCGGTGGAGGTCCGCGGGGAGATCCGGCTCGCCCTGGGCCTGGTCCTGGTCGACCAGGCCGACCGGTCCGGCTCTCCGGAGCTGCGGCAGGCCGTGCGGGAGCTGGCCGGCCGACCGGAATTGGCCGTGCGCGCCATGGCCGGGCTCGCCCGAAGCGAGCCCCGGCTGTACCGGACGTGGCTGCAGCACGCCGAGCGGACCGTCGCGGCGCTGTCCTGCCCCGTGGCACACGCCGCGGTGCGGGGCACCCGGCTGGGCCTGATGGCCCGGGACGGGGACCCGGCCGTCCGGACGCTGGCCGACCAGTTGCCCCGCTCCGATGCCGATCGCGAGGTACTGCGGGAGTACGCCCGCGCGATTCACGACATCGGCGTCGCCGCGATGGAGCACGGCCACGACGAACGCGCCGCCGACCTTCTGACGGAGTGTCAGATCATGGGTGGGCACAGCCGCGCTGCCGCCCTGGAGCTGCGCAGCCGCACCGGCCTGCTGGTCCTCGACTGGCTGGCCGGCCGGTGGACGGGCCTGGCCGACCGGGTCACGGCGCTCGCCGCGGACGCCGGCGGCACGCCACGGGTCGACCGGGCCGCCGCCGTCGTCCGCGGGAACCTGGCTGCGGTGCGCGGGCAGTGGAACCGCGCCCTGGCCGAGTTCGGCCGCGCCACAGCCCTGGAGGAGCCGCCCCCCGAGGCCGGCGAGGTACTCAGCGCCATCGCGGGCATCGCCCACGTCCGGCTGGCCCAGGGAGATCCACACGGCGCGTGGGCCGCGCTGGCGGACGTCCTGCCCAGCACACCGCGCCCCTGGGTCGGCGGCGTACTCCCGGTCGCCGTGCGAGCCGCACTGGCCTGCGGGCACCAGGAGGCCGCCCGCCAACTGGTCACCCATGCCGAACACCCCACCGCCGGCCACGACAGCCCCGCCGCGGCCGCCGCCTTCGCCCTCAGCCACGGACTGCTGCTGGCGGACGCCGGCGCCGCCGCCGCGGCCGGCGAGCAGTTCCAGCGCGCCCAGCTGATCTACCAGGCCGCCGGCCGGCCCTACCAGGCCGCGCAGGCCGACGAGTACCTCGCCCACACCAGGCTGCCCGCCGAACCGCACGCCGCGACCCAGCAGTTGGCCCGAATCGCCGACGTCTACACACGCTTGGGCGCCACCGCGGATGCCTCCCGCTGCCAGCGGACCCTGCGCGACCTGGGCCTGGCACTCCCCCGCCCGCGCGGGCGACGCGGCTGCGACCGGCAGCTCTCCCCTCGACAGCTGCAGGTCGCACTGCTCCTCGCCGACGGCGCCAGCAACCTGGACATCGCCCAGGCCCTGTGCGTGTCACCGCGCACCGCAGAGCACCACGTCGCCGACACCTTGAAGAAACTCGGCGTCCCCAGAAGAGCCCTGTGCGACACGGGTGTCACCGTCGCGCTCGGAGCGCCGTGAGCGAGGCCGACGGCGCGTCAGCCGCCGTTCTCCCAGGTGACGGCGAAGTCCCCGGCGGAGATCGGGCCTGGCTGTGCCAGCACGGTACCTCCGTCCCCGTCGCCCATCACGACCTGGAGAGGCGAGTAACCGCCGAGCGGGGAGCCGTTGGCCGTGGCGCCGGTGAAGTTCACCGTCCCGAAGTCGGACAGCCTCGCCCGCCGGCCACCGAGCTGGGGTGCCTCGGCGACGACCTCGGCGGTGCTGTCCTGCGATCCTGCGGACCCCTGCTGGACGGTGCTCTGCGTCCAGTTCTGGGTGCTGTCCGCCACGGTCATGGTGAACGTGCCGTCACCGTTGTCGACCACGCTGCCGGTCAGGTGGTCGCCGGGCTGGACGGTCACCGAGTACGGCGTCTCGGCGGCCGGGAGCACCTCCGACCACGCGCGGTAGACGGGCCGGCCGTCGAGGCAGTCCGCCTCGGTGCCGGTCTGCTCCAGCGGGCCGGAGCCGTCCAGGCCCACCCAGAAAGAGGCGTAGGTGTCCTGCGAGCCGCACGTCACGGCGGGCTGGATCCAGGAGGCGGAGACGGAGGTGAAGCTGCCGGGAGGGCCGCCGGCCTGGTAGCCGGCCCAGATCCCGGACGTGGCGGTGTCGGCCGGGGTGGCGGCGGCAGCCGCAGGCGCGGCGAGCACCGCGACGGCCAGGCCGGCGGCCACCGCGAGCAGACGGGCGGAGCTTGTCTCGAACATGAGGATTCCTCTCCGAACGAGAACGTGGTTGTGGGAGCGGGCCGGCCCCTCCCCGGCAGCACAGCCGGGGAGGGGCCGGGTGGATCAGTTCTGGACGAGTCCGCCCACGGCGTGGATCTCGTCGACGTCGCCGGTGCTGAAGAAGCTCCACGGCACCGTGACGAAGCCGCCGTCACCCCAGCCGCTGCCCCAGCTGTTCTCGATCTTCACGCCCTGGTCGTTGTAGGCCACGATGGTCACCTCGTGCCCGCCGACCACCGGGTCGCTGCTGGAGTCGCCCGGGAGGTAGCTGTAGGTGGACGCGCTCCGGGCATCCAGCCCCATGAAGCTCTGGTGCACCGTGAAGCCGATCGGCACCGGCTCGCCCTGGGAGATCGCGTCCTCGATGGCAGCCCGGGCGTCCGGGCCGCTGACGGGCAGTGTCTTGAAGCCGGACAGCTTGTAGTTCGCCGCGTTCGCGCGCTCGTTGGCGTCGGGCTGGGTGGTGTAGTCGAAGTCCCCCTGCCAGTAGTCGGACTTGGTGTCGATCCCCTGCGCCTGCTCCATGGGGAGGGCGACGCCCGCGTAGGTGCCCTGGTCGTTGCCCCGGGCGATCTGCGCGTAGATGAACATGGGCGCCGTCGGGAAGCCGCTGATGTGCTGCTCGTTCATCAGGAGGCCGTACGCGGTGTAGCCGGTGGCCCAGGCCACGCAGGAACCGACCTGCCCCTGGTCACCGGGCGTCGGTGCGTACTGGGTCAGGTCCGCGCTCGACGGCACGGCGCCTTCGCGCTGGAACGGCGCCTGCGCCGTGTCCTCCTGCGCGCCGGCGCCGAAGGCCTGGGCCCGCAGGGCGGAGATGTTGAGGCCCAGACCATGCTGCTCGGAGCCCGCGGACGGGTCGTCGGACCTGGTCGCGGCGGCGGCACCGGCCACCGGCGTCAGGCACGAAAGCGCCAGGACGGCGGCTATGGCGGACAAGCTCTTTATGCGCACTGGTGTTCGACTCCTTGGTCGGATCTGTCCACGAAGACAGAAAGCGGACGTGCGTCTCCCCGAAATACGGCGATGAGACGTCATATGCCTGCGGATCGGGAATCGCCGAGCAATCGTCAGCGCGATCCCCCCGCACCACCTGGACGGCTTGCGAATCGGCGCCGCCCCGGGCAACAGAAGCAAAGCAGCGCGCCGAATTAACGGTCAACTCCCGTACACTACGCAACTGTTCGTCGAACAAGACCGGGTATCCGTGCCGACGGGCTTCCGTACTGCGCGATTCACTCGGCTCCCGGACCGTCCCCGACGGACAGGTCGGCGCGGGAGACCACCCGCAGCTTGCGCATCGCCCGGGCAACGTGCTGTTCGACCGTGCGCGGGGACAGGTACAGGGTGGTGGCGATCTCACGGTTCGTCAGGCCGCCGGCCGCCAGGGCCGCGACCTCCCGCTCCCGTGGCGAGAGGCGATCCCCGTACGAAGGCCGGCCGAGCGGCTGACGGTCGACCGACGGGTGTCCGCGCATCGCCGTCCGCACCCGGGCCAGGTCCCAGGAGGCCCCGAGCTTCTCCAACTCACCCTCAGCGAGGCGTAGTTCATCCAGTCCATCGGGCGAGGAGCGATCGGCCGCCAGCGTCACGCGGGCGATCCGCTCGGCAAGCAGCGCCGCCTCGTACGGGCGCGGCAGAGCGAGGTGGCCGACCCGGGCCTCGCGGTAGCACTCCGCGGCCCGCGCCAGGTCACCGTCCGCCTCGGCGAGCAGGCCCCGGCACCAGGTCAGCGCGGCATCAGCCAGCGGGGCGGTGCGGCTGGCGATACCCGCTGCCAGCTCCTCCACCATCTCGCGGGCCGCGTCCGGCCGGCCTGCGCACACGGTCGCCTCGACCGCCCAGGGCGCGGGGCCGGCCGCCCAGGCCCACACCGCCTTGGTCCGCAGCGCGGCCCACACGGCGCCCGCCCGTTCGGCGGCGGCGGGCACGTCCCCACGGGCCAGCGCCAGGCGGATCCGGGCGCCGGCCGCCGCCGCCGCCTGCGGGACGTCGCCGCCCGGCCGGTCCGGTCGCGTCAGCGAGGTACCGACCTGCACCCAGTCGCCCTTCGCCAACGCGACCACGCCGAGCACCAGATGAGCCTCGTTAACGACCGACGGCATGTTCTCCGCCTCGGCCACCAGCGCCCGCGCGCGAGCGGCCAGGCCGTCCCAGCGCCCGGTGGCCCAGTCCAGCAGCACCGCGCTCCACCGCACGAGCTTCTCGACCCGCCGCGACCCGCTGCGGACCGCCGGCTCCAAGGCCTGGGCCAGCAGGTCGGCCGAGCGGCCGTACTCGCCCAGCCAGAACGCGCCGCCGGCGGCGTTGCACAGCGCCCGGGCGCAGTGGTGCAGGCAGTGCGGATCGTCACTGCTCTGCGGCAGCCCCTCCAGCAGCCGCCACGCCGCGGAATCCCCCACGGAGGTCAGCAGACTGATGCGGTTGGCCGTCACCGCCGTCCGGGCGGCGGCATCCCCGCTCTCCTCCGCCCGGGCCGCCGCCTTGGCCAGCCAGTCGAGGCCTTCGGCCACCGGGATGCCCGGCACGTCCACCGCCCCGAGGGCCGCCAGCGCGCGTGCCGCCAGCGCCGGGTCACTCTCCAGCTCCTCCGCTGCTCGGATCAGTTCGCGATAGGCCTCGACTCCCCGGTCGAGATGGTTGAGCAGCAGCAGGCCGAGCCCGAGCCGGATCTCGCCACGGGCCGCGCCGGGCAGCGCGCCCTCGTCGACGACGCGGCGCAGCAGCACCGCCGTCTGCTCCGAGCTGAGGCCCAACACTGCGCTGCGGGCCAGGGTCGGGGCCAGTCGCTGCCGGGCGGAGTTCGGCAGGCCGGGCTCGGCGAGTGCCTCTTCGAGGAGCGTGACCACCGACTCATGGGCGCCCGTCCCGGCTGCCTCCTCGACCGACCTGGCCACGCCCTCCACCCAGTCATAGTTCCGCCCGCCGGCGAAACGGTGCCTGGCCAGCTGTGCCCAGGGCACCTGTTCCCGCCGCTCCAGCAGCGCCGCGGCCCGGCTGTGCAGGGCCTGCCGGGCCGGGCCGGGGACCGTCCGGTACACCGCGGTGGCCGCCATCGGGACCCGGAACCCGTAGCGGTCCTGGCCGAGTTGGTGAAGTGCGGCGGTCCGCAGCGCGGCCAGCAGCGCGAGGTGGCCGGCCGCGCCCGGCATACCGGCGACCTCGGCCAGGGCGGCCGCCCCGGCCGGCTCGTCCAGCACCGCGGCCGCCCAGGCGATGGGCCGGTGGGCCGTCGCCAGCGCGCAGGTGCGCCCCAGGATCAGTTCGGCCGGCCGCACGGGGAGTACGACCTCGTCCACCTGCCGTGCCGTCAGGCGCTCGCAGTCCGCCTCCGACCCCGGGGCCAGATCGGCCAGCAGGTCCACGACCACCTGCGCCACCCCGCCGGAACGCTGGTGCAGCCGGGTGGTGAACTCCGTCGAGCAGCTCTCGCCGATGGCCTCCAGGGCCAGCTGCCGCACCTCGCGGTGGTCGAGCGGGCGCAGTGCGATCCGCAGGGTGGCCAGCTCCGCCGGCAGTTCCAGCGCCGCGCCGAGCACCAGGCCCGGCTCGGCCAGCTCCTCCGGCCGATAGGTCAGCACGATGCACAGGCCGTCCGGCGGGTATTCGAGCAACCCGCGCAGCTCGGCCCGGTCCGCAGGCCCGGCCCGGTGCACGTCCTCCACCACCAGCAGTCCGGTCGGCCGCAGGTCGAGCAGCTCCCGCAGCTCGCACAACGGCCCGGGCAGCGAGCCGTCCTGAGCCGGCGCCGGCTGCGCCGGACCGGCCAGGACCACGGCGCCGGCCGGCGTCGCCCGGACGACCGTCCGGGCGACGCCCCGGGCTTCCGGAAGGCCCAGCAGCCGCTGCACGAACCAGGTCTTGCCGGCCCCCGCCTCCCCCTCGACCACCACCAAGCCGGGCCGGCCGTCGACGGCCGATCCCAGCACTCTCCGTAGTCTCCGTTCGTTGACGCCTTCGCGCATCCGGTACCTTCCAGGCTCTGGTCATGGGTCGGCGCCTTGTCGCGAACGTGTTCGCGGCAAGGCGCCGAGTGGGGAACTGGCTTCGGGGACATCCCGGCAGTGCGGGCGTCCGGAGTCAGGCGTGCCGCCATCTGATGCTGAACTGGTCGCCGTCGAGCTGGGAGTTGGCGGTCAGCCGGGTGCCGCTGCGCGTGAGGTCGGTGGAGTTGGGTGTGCCGGCATCGCCGAGCGACTGATCGTTCGCGGTGGCGTCGGTGAAGTTCAACGCTCCGAAGTCGGCGACCGGCTGGATGCCGCTGCCGAGGTCCTCGAGTATCACCTCGGCGGAGTTGAGCTGGTAGTCGCCGGTCTCGTGGTAGGTCTTCGACCAGCCCTGGGTGCTGTCGGTCTCGGTGAGCGTGAAGTCCTGGCCGTCGACGTCGACGGAGGCCGCGATGTGGTCGCCGGCCTCCATGGTCTCGTCGAAGTAGACCGAGTGCTTCGGGTACATCTCGACCCACGGCTCGTACTTCACCCTGCCGTTGCTGCAGTCCTGGTCGAAGCCGATCTGTTCGACGGTGTCGGAGTCGAAGCCGTCCAGTCCGACCCAGGGCGAGACCACGCTGTCGGGGGTGGAGTCGCAGTCCAGGCTCGGCACCCTCCACTGGGCGCTGACCGAGGTGAACGTGTCACCGGTCTCGGTGTAGCCGGCCCAGAACTCGTCGGCGCGCACCCCGTGGTCGAAGTGCGGGAACCCGCCTCGGGCCGCGGCAGCGGCGGTCGGGGCGGAGGCGGCCAGTGCCGCGGTGAGCAGGGTGGCCGCGACGGTGGCCAGGGTCAGGGCCTTGCGGCAGTTGATACCGGTCATGACCGATGTCTCCTTACTGGTGTGGCTTTGCAGGGTCGTAGAATTCACCGAAATCACCGGCGAAATATATAGAGAACAAGCAAAAAGATTGCAAATAACAGTCAAGTCTCCCTCCACGGTGCATATACAGTTCCGCCGGGTCCGGATTTGTTTGCGTATGGGTGGTGCCGCAAATCCGTATTGCTCGCCCGCTCTCCGGTCGCGACCGTGGTCGGCACCGTCACCGATCGCGGCACAGGCCGCGACCACTCAGGTCGACGGGCCCGACTCGCACTGGAGACGAGAATGTCCTCACGCCCCAAGTACCGCCGCGGTCTCGCCGCCGTCGGCCTCGCCATCGCCGCGCTCGGCCTCTCGACCCAGCCCGGCCTTGCCGCCACCCCGGACGCCGGCCCCGCCGACACCGGCAAACTGACCTACCACGGCGGTCCGGTCCAGCACACCCCGCGGGTCTTCGTCGTCTACTGGGGCTCGCAGTGGGGCAGCGGCGGCATCACCAACGACCCGGCCGGCGAAGCCCCGTTGCAGCGGGACTTCCTGAACGGCCTTGGCACCCCGCACGACAACTGGAGCAGTTCGGTGACCCAGTATTGCTCCGGCATCCCGGCCGGATCCGCCGACTGCTCGGGTGCCACCGACTTCGCCGGACGCGCCTCGTTCTACTCGCTGCTCGGCATCTGGCTCGACGACAGCGCACCCGCGCCGGCGACGCCGAGCAGCGCCGACATCCAGGCCGAGGCGGTCAAGGTCGCCCTGCGCTTCGGCCTCAACCAGTCGGAGACCCAGATCGTGATCGACTCACCCACCGGCGTGGTGCCGGCCGGCTTCGCCGCAGGCACGGCGGGCGGCTACTGCGCCTGGCACGACAGCGCGACACTGCCGGACGGCAGCCAGATCTCCTACACCAACATGCCGTACGTCTCCGACGCGGGTGCCGCCTGTGGTGCCGACGCCGTCGACCCGGGCGACAGCGGGGTGAACCCCGCCACCGAGGGTGTCACCGAGGTCGGCGGACGCGAGTGGGCCGAGAGCGTCACCAACCCGATCGTCGAGCCCAACGCCACCGGCTGGGCCACCGACAACGACGCCGGCACGGACAGCGCCGACAAGTGCTCGTCGGACAGGAGCACCTACGGCCTCGTCACGCTGGGCGGTCAGAAGTTCGCCGTCCAACCGCTGTGGAGCAACAACGCCGCCAACGGCGCCGGCGGCTGCGACCTGTACTACAACTCGCCCACCGACCAGGGCTGAGCCGCTCCGGGCGGGCGGGTCCGCCGACCGGCCACCCGCCCGCCCGGTCCCTTCGTGACGACCTGAGGCACACACCGTGACCCACCGCGGAACCACCGGCGCAGCCCGCGCCGCTCTGCTGCTGCTCCTGACCGCGGGCTGCGCCGGCCCCGTCGCCCACGCCGCCGCGCCCACCACACCGGCCGCGCGGCCCTGCCGGGCAGCCGGCGAAGCCGTGCTGCCGCACACCGCCGGCACCCTCACCCAGGCGGACGGCGGTGCCCGCATCTGCCTGCGCACCGGACAACAGGTGGCCGTACTCCTGCACTCCCCGGCCACCGATCCGGCCGGGCGGTGGCAACCCATCGAGATTCGGCCGGGCGGGCGGGTCCGCCGGGGCGACAGCCGGGTGATGACTCCGTCGGTCGGCACCACGACGGGCCTGTTCACCGCGACCGCCGCGGGAGAGACCGAGCTGACGAGCCGTCAGGCCTCGGGTGCGGTATGGCACCTGACCCTGGTGGTGAGCTGACCGGCCTCGGGGCCGAGTCGGCATGGGTGCACGGGGGACGCGGCCCGACGTGGCGCGAGAGGCGGTGCATCGTGCCGCGGGCGTCGACGGCCCAGAGCGTGTCGGCGGCGTGCTCGCGCCGGGCCATCCGGACCGTCGCCGGGCGGCCATCCGGCAGGTCGATCGTGCGGCCGACCCACTCCTGCCAGGCCGGATCAGAGCTGATCAGCATCGCACTCACCACCTCGCAGCCGGCGGAAGTTCCAGCACCTGGCAGCCGACGACGCCGAGTTGCCGGGTCACGAACCGGGCCTCCTGGTCATCGAGCGAGAAGACGAACGGCCCCGGTACCAGGACGGTACGGAAGCTCCCCAGGGCCGCGAGCCGGATGAGCCGGTCCAGCGCCGGGCGCGGGCCACGGGACGGGCAGCCGTTGTCCATGAACACGGCCGGCTCCGCGACGCCCAGCTGACGGGCGTAGAGCCGCAGTGCGGCCCGATGGAAGACCAACTGCGTGGCGTCGTAAGGGAAGCAGCGCAGGTACATCGCACTGTCGGCGTACCCCCCGCTCACCGGGTCGGCCTCGACCGTCTCCTCCTCGGCGGTGGCTCGCACCACGTCGTGTCCGACGGGGTCCGGCCCCGCGACGGGGATCTCCAGCCGGTCGAGCAGCGCCTCCAGGCCGCCGGCCGGGCCGCGCTTGCGCACACCTGCCGGACCCGCCCGGCCGTCCGCGCCTGCCTCCTTCGACCGCTCCCAGCGTTTGGCCGCGGGTGTGGCGGGAGCCCGCTTGGTCGCGGCCGAAGGCAGTTGCACGATCCGGCGGCAGCCGGCCGCGCTGAGCAGCCGGATCGCCAGGCCGGCTCTGGCGTCGTCGGCGGAGAAGACCCACTGGCCGGGCACCATCACCAGCCGGTGGGAGCCCTCCAGGACGGCTCGGGCGAGCCGCTCGAACGCGGGGCGGGAGCCGGTGGACGGGTAGCCGTTGTCGATGTAGAACGTGGGCGCCGGCACGCCCAGGCGGGCGGCGAAACGGCGCATCGCCTCGCTCTGGCGCTCCACGGCGCCGGAGTTCTGGGGGAAGATCCGCAGATAGGCGGCAGGTACCAGGTCAGCTGACATCAGGAGACTCCGTTACAGGTCGTGCGGCGGGGGGAGGGGATTTCCAGCACCCGGCAGCCGGCCGCAACCAGACGTTCGACGGTGTGTGCGGCTTCGCCGTCGTCCAGCGAGAAGACGAACGGCCCGGGCACCAGCACGACGTCGACCACGCCGAGGGCCGCCTGTTCCAGCAGTCCCTCCAGTGCCGGCCGTGCCTCGCACGACCGGGCGCCGTTGTCCAGATACAGCGCGGGTTCCGGCAGACCGGCTTGGTGGGCGAGGCTGCGCAGGGCGTCCTGGTGGCAGCCCATTCCCCAGGTGTCGGCGGGATAGCAGCGCAGGTACATCGCCGTCCGGACGCGTCGTTCTCTTGCTACGGCTTGGGACATCGCTCTCTCCCACTCGGTGGATTCCGGCCCGAATGCAGCCGAATCCCCGTTTTGCGGGACATGCTTTCCGGCGCACTTCCATGGAAAATCCGAGCGGCCCGCGAATCAATGAACCGCATGCCCGATTGAGGTCACGACTCGCACCGACCCTGCGGGAATCCATGCGTACCGCCGGGCCGGAATCTGCGCAGTGGTCTGGGTAGTGACATGGGTATTTCGCGGCGTGGCCCGGCCGGCGCCGGTGCTGGCTCCGCCCAGGCTGGCGGCCGCCGGCACTCGTGATCAATCAGGGAGACGTGCGGCACGGATACCCGAAAAGGGCGCGAACGTCAGTCCCACTCCCAACGGATCCCGACCCGGGACGGTGCCTGGTCCAGCCAGAGCGCGTGCACAGCCGCCGAGGTGTCGAGCCGTACCCCGCGGCGCTCCCGGTCGGTGTCCGCCGCCGGATCGCCCTCGTAGCGGTAGCAGTACGCCGGAGTGACACCCGGCGGGAACTGGGCCTGGAGTAGGTACTGCCGCACCGGTACGGCGAAGCGGCGTCCGCACCGGGTCACCGGAGTGCGGACGGCGGAGTGGACCTCGTACTCGAACACCGCCGTGTCACCGGCGGCGAGCGGCGCGTCGAGCAGCAGTTCCGCGGCGACCATCCCGGTCTCGGACCGGGTCCGGACCCGGCCGAGCCGGGCGTGGTGGAGCGCGGTGATGACCGGCGGGCCGGCATCGGCGTCCTCGGCGGCGTACACCACCAGGCACCGGTCGACGCCGTTGGCGGTGGCCCGGACCACCTGGCCGGTCCGCGTGATGCACTCGCCGCGCCGGGCGTCGAAACGGAAGAGGTCATGGACGGAGAGCCGCTCCAGGTGGTCGCCGGGGACCGCCTCGAACTCCTCGGCCACCTCGGCCAGCCACGGCTCGCCGGGCCAGAGCTCGGCCGGCCAGAGCGGCCGGGACCACAGCCTGGACGACGACTCCTTCCCCCAGCGCCCGCGCGGCCGGGGCGGCCCGATCAGGCTGCTCAGGCTGCTCGGCGGCAACTGGAGGATCTCCTCGATCAGTTGGACTGCGGGCATCGAGGATTCACGTTCCGGTTGGCTGCGGCCGCGCCGCCAGTGGCTCAGGGTGGTGGTGCTGATCCGAATGCCGCGAGCGTCCAGCTGACACCGGATGCGCTCCAGGCTGAGTCCGCTCGCCTCGATGGCGGCGCGAAGCGCCTCGGCGAAGTCCGTGCCGGGGCCGGCGGCCGGGCGCGGCGATGCGGCGGTGCGGCGATGGGACGGCGGCATGGCGCCTTTCCTCAATCCGTGGGAAAGCGAACGAATCGGTCCGGAGTGGCCGGGTCCGGGGACAGTACGTGCGCGGCACAGCGCGTGTCACTACTGCACGGGTCTCGCTTTGCTCGCGATGGACCCCGTACGCCCGCCAGGGTGGGCCCGGCGGTCGTACGGGGATGACGATCAGGTCACGGTTCGCAGGGTCGGCCTCCCGGCGTCAGTTGCCGCCGCCCAGCAGGGCGCCGGCCAGCCCGTCGGCGATCGGCGAGCCCAGACCGGTCACCTCGTCGTAGCCGGGGCCGGCCGCGAAGCCGCCGTCACCCTGCGGGACTTGGCCCGACTTGTTGGTGCCGGTGGTGATGTCGTTGAACGCGCCGGCGTAGCCCGGGCCGCCCGCGATCCGGTAGAGCGCCGGGTTGGCGAAGCCCAGGTTCGGCTTGCTCTGCGCCTGCGCGTTCTGGTTGTAGAGCACCGCGAAGCCGGCCCAGAGCGGGGCCGCCGCGCTGGTGCCGCCGTTGGTGGGGGACCAGGCCGGCGCCGGGTTGTTCCTGCCGCCGGCGGTGTAGAGGTTGAAGCCGCTCTTCGGATCGGCGACCGAGGCGACGTCCGGCACCGTGCGGCTGCCGCTACCGGGCTGCCAGTCCGGCTTGTCCCACACCGCGGACTCCCCCCCACCGCCGCCGCTCCACGCCGACTCGGAGTTGTAGGAGCCGTCGGAGTTGAGGCTGAGCGTGGTGCCGCCGACCGCCGTGTCGTACGGGCTGGAGGCGGGGAAGTCGACAGCCGCGGCATAGCCGTCGACGGGCTTCCCGTCGGCGTCCTTGGGGTTCGGGTCGTCCGGGCTGTAGCAGTCCTGGTAGCCGTAGTCACCCGTGGCGCTGAAGGTGCTGATGCCCTGCGCGGCCGCCTCCTTGAAGATGTCGTTGACGGCGTCGAGGTGGGCGTCGGCCTCTACGTCCTCGCACTCGCCCCAGGAGTTGGAGATGACCGTCGCCCGGCCGTCGGAGACGATCCGGTTGTAGATGTCGATCTCGCCCTGGTCACTGTTGGGTGCTTCGTAGACCACCTGGGTGGCCTGGGGTGCGACGCCGCGGATGATCTCGCTGTCCATCTCCACCTCGTCCTCGCCCGAAGTCCAGGCGGGGCCGTCGTAGTGGGCACCGTCGAGCGAGACCGTGCTGACGGCCGGGCCCTTCAGGCCGTACTGCTGGTCGTAGGTGGCGAGGTTGGCCGGGTTGTAGCCGGCGAGCTCGAACAGCGCGACGGTCTGGCCGTCGCCGTGCCCGCCCACCTTGTCGAGATGGTAGGCGGAGTCGTACTGGCTCGGGGTGAGGCCCGGGGTCGGAGCCGCGCTCGCGCTCTCGTCGGCCCTCGTCACGGCACTGTGGTGGTGGACCGCGACGTTGTCGAGGCCGGATATGCCGGAGACCACGGAGGCCACGCCGGCCGGCAACGAGACGGCCTTGTCGGGGGCGTAGAAGGTCCGCCGATCGGCCCGGTCGAGGTAGCTGGTTTCGGTGGTGTGGAACGCCGCGTCGATCCGGGCCGCGCCACCGGTGACGTCGACCACCTGCCGGTTGGCACTGACGGCGGTCACCGTCAGGCCCTGGCCGCGCAGATAGGCCCGCACCCGCTGGACGTCGGACTGGCTGGGGGCGTAGCGGGCGGCGAACTGTGCGGGCGTGAGGTAGTGGCCGTGCTCGGCGGAGCCGGGGGTGCTGACCTCGGCGATGAACCGATCCAGCCCGGCGGAGTTGCGCAACTTCAGGCTGACGGCCACGGACAGCTGCTGCCCGGCCGGCAGCGCGCCCTGCCGCTGGGCACCGGCGGTGGCCGGCGTGACGGTCCCGGCCAGGGCGACCGTCGGTTCGGCCGACGCGGTGCCGGCGAGGACCGGGCTGCCGAGCGGCAGCAGCGAGAGTGCCGCGACGGCGGCGAGGTGACGGAGCTTCACGAGGTCCTCCTGGTGCCAGGCGTCCCAGCGAATCGGAACGCGCGGCCGAAACATGGCAGACGGGAGCCATCCAGGTGGACGGGAAGCAGGTAATGATTCAGCAAAGAACAGTAAGGCCCTGAATTCCCGTCCATATACAGTTATGAGCCGCCCGGCCGATCGGGTCGGAACAAGTGCTCGCGGATTTCTCTTGACTCCGGTTCGCACCACCCCGCACACTCCGACTCGGCGACCTTCCGCAGGATCTGCCGCGAGTGCCGATGCACCGCCGACCCGCCTGCGAGACGTCCGAATTCAGGCAAGCCCAACACCGATGCAACTCCCCACCCCCAAGGCTCATCGGAGGTTTTGTCATGTCCTCACCCACAGTGCACTCCCACCGCCCGCTGGTAGCGGCGGGTTGTGCCGCCGCGCTGGCGGCCGGAGCTCTCGGGCTCTGGTCCTCCGTCCCCGCGCACGCGGACACCCTTCCCTCCCCCGACCACGTGGTGGTGGTCGTGATGGAGAACCACGCCTACGGGCAGATCCTCGGCAGCTCCGACGCCCCGTACCTCAACTCCCTGGCGAGCGGCGGTGCCACCCTCACCCAGTCGTACGGAATCACCCACCCCAGCCAGCCGAACTACTACGCGCTGTTCTCCGGCGACACCCAGGGCGTCACCGACGACAGCTGCGTCGACACCGGCTTCACCAGCGCCCCCAACCTTGCCTCCGAACTGCTCAACTCCGGCCAGAGCTGGGGCAGTTACAACGAGGGCCTGCCGTCCCAGGGCAGCACCACGTGCAGCCGCGGCGACTACGCCCAGAAGCACGCCCCGTGGTTCGGCTTCAACAACGTGCCGACCAACACCGAGCACACCTTCAACCAGTTCCCGAGCGACTTCTCGCAGCTGCCGAAGGTCTCCTTCGTGGTCCCCGACCTCTGCGACGACATGCACGACTGCAGCGTCGGCACCGGGGACAGCTGGGTGAAGGACAACCTGGACTCCTACGCGCAGTGGGCCAAGAGCCACAACAGCCTGCTCGTGGTCACCTACGACGAGGACGACCTCAACTCCGGCAACCAGATCCCCACCCTCCTCTACGGCCAGCACGTCGCCCCGGGTTCGAGCTCCAGCAGCAGCTACAACCACTACGACATGCTGCACACCCTGGAGGACCTGGCCGGCCTGAACACCCACGCCGGCGCCTCCGGCGGTGCCTCCGACATCACCGGTATCTGGAACTGACGCCTATGTACCTTGCAGACCGTTGTCGCTCCCTCCCCGGCACCACCGGGAGCAGGGCCGCCGTTCCGAGCGCCGTTCTGGCGCTCGGGGCGGTGAGCCTCATCACCGACGTCTCCTCCGAAATGATCACCGCCGTGCTGCCGCTCTACGTGGTGGCCGGCCTCGGCCTCTCCCCGCTCGGGTTCGGCCTGCTGGACGGCGTCAACAACGGCGCCACCGCCCTGGTCCAGCTGCTCGGCGGCGCTCTCGCCGACCGCGGCGGCGGCCGGCACAAGGCGGTGGCCGCCTTCGGCTACGGCCTGTCCGCGCTGTGCAAACCCCTGCTGCTGCTCGCCGGCAGCGTGCCGGCGATCGGCGCGGTGCTCGCCGTCGAGCGCACCGGCAAGGGCCTGCGCACCGCACCCCGGGACGCGATGATCTCGCTCGCCACCGCCCCCGAGCACCGCGGCCGGGCCTTCGGCGTGCACCGCGCCATGGACACCGTCGGCGCGCTGCTCGGCCCGCTCATCGCGTTCGCCGTACTCGCCGCCGCCGACGGTTCGCAGGGCGGCGCGAGCGCCGGTACCGACGGCTACCACGCGGTGTTCACCGTCAGCGCGTGCGTGGCGGCGCTCGGCGTCCTGGTCCTGCTGCTGTTCGTCCCGTCCCGCCGCGCGGTCGGCCCCGCCGCGAAGCCGCCACTGCGCCAGACCCTCGCGCTGATCCGGGTACCGGCCCTGCGCCGGCTGACCCTGTGCGCGGTGCTGCTGGGCCTCAGCACGGTCAGCGACGCCTTCGTCTACCTCCTGATCCAGCGTCGGACCGGCCTCGCCGTGGGCCTGTTCCCGCTGCTGCCGCTGGGCACCTCGGCCGCGTTCCTGCTGCTGGCCGTGCCGTTCGGGTCGCTCGCGGACCGCATCGGCCGACCCAGGCTGTTCCTAGCCGGACACGGCGCGCTGCTGCTCGGGTACGGGCTGCTGCTCTGCCCGCTGTCCGGCGCCGCGCCGGTCCTCCTGGTGCTCGCCCTGCACGGCGCGTTCTACGCGGCCACCGACGGCGTCCTCGCCGCCGCCGCGTCCGGCACCGTCCCGGCCGAACACCAGGGTGCCGGGCTCGCCCTGGTGGGCACCGGCCAGGGCGCAGCCAGGTTCGTCTGCTCGCTCGCCTTCGGCGCGGCGTGGAGCGCCTGGGGCGGGCACACCGCGCTCGCACTCGCCGCAACCGCCCTGGCGACAACGTCAGTTGTAGCCTTCGGCATCCTCCGCACCCACCAGGAGGCAGCGACATGACCCGGCGCGTACTCCTGCTGCTGTTCGCCGTCCTGCTGCTCGGCGGCGTCGCCACCACCGCCGTCCTGAACGCCTCCGCGAACGCGGGCCAACGGGAGCACCAGCAGGCCGGCGGGCCCGCGGTACGCAGCGGCAGCCTCACGCTCCGGCCGCCGAGCGGCCGGGAACTGGTCTTCCGCAACATGACCTGGGGGCCGTACCGCGACGACCTGGTCACCGTCCCGGCCGACCGGCCGGACGCCCCGCGCACCGCCTCCGGTGTCAAGTGCCTGCGCTTCTACGCCGCTTCCGGCACCGGTGCCTGCCTCCAGGCCGAGCACGGCACGCTCGGGGACAGCTACCAGGCCGTCATCCTCGACGCCCGGCTGCGCGAGCTGCACCGCTTCCCGCTGGCCGGCATCCCGACCCGGGCCCGGGTCTCCCCCGACGGCCGGCTCACCGCCTGGACGGTCTTCGTCGGCGGCGACTCGTACGCGGGTACCGACTTCTCCACCCGCACCTCGATCGTGGACACCCGCACCTGGAAGCTCGACGACAACCTGGAGACGTTCACGATCATCAAGGACGGCCACCCCTACCGGGCGAGCGACATCAACGTCTGGGGCGTCACCTTCGCCGACGACGACCGCTTCTACGCCACCGTGGCGACCGGCGGCCAGACCTACCTGGTCCAGGGATCGCTCTCCGCCCGCACCCTGACCACCCTGCACCAGAACGTCGAGTGCCCCTCGCTGTCTCCCGACGGCACCCGGATCGCCTACAAGAAGCGCGTCCCCGGCGCCTCCCCGGACGCCCCCTGGCGGCTGTACGTCCTGGACCTGCGCACCATGACCGAGACCGCGACCGCCGAGCACCGCAACCTCGACGACCAGGCCGTCTGGTCCGACGACTCCACCCTGGTCTACGCCCTCCCCGGCGACTACGGCACCGACCTGTGGACCGTCCCCGCCGACGGCACCGGCGCCGCCCGTCTCCTCACGAAGGCGGCCCTGGCACCCGCCTACCTCCAGGCGAACTGACCGATGCGTGCCGCCGGACCGCCGGATGATCCGGCGGTCCGGCGAGCGCTCACTGCTGGGTCGAGAGGACGATCCGGCCCGCGGAGTCGGTCTGCACCAGCATGCCGCCCGGGCCGAGGACGACGACGTCCTTGATGGTGGCAGCGTCCTGCGGCGACACCATCCGCACCCCGGCCGCCGCCAGGTCGGCGAAGTCGCCGAGCGAGGCGCCGGTGACGGCGGGGCTGTCGGAGGCGTCGATCACCACCCGGACCGGCTGCCCGGTCCGCGCGGCGTAGACCTTCAACTTCTCGCCGATCTTGGCCTTGACTCCGGCCTTGAACGCGTCGGCGGACTTCGGCCCGGACATCCGCACGCAGTCGCCGACGAAGCTCTGGTCCAGCGCGACATAGTCGGGCGTGAGGCCGCTCGCCACCGTCCCGCCCGGCTGCAGGTCCGCGATCCCCGCCTCGTACATGCGCTTGGCCGCGATGGTCTCGCGGGCCACGTCGAGGTTCGCCTTCGGCAGGTAGGTCATGGTGACGCCCTGCCGGTTCGGCGCGGAGAACGCCGCCTCGAGCCGGTCGAACCGCGCCATCGCGTCGGCCGCGGTACGCGAGGGGGACTTCAGCGAATCGGTGAAGTCCTTGACCATCTGCTGGTACTTGGCCGGGCCGCCGGCCACGGTGCCGATCTTCCCGGAGTTCGGATCGAGCAGCTTGGCGATCCCCACGTTCTTCGGACCGAGCACGCCCTTGTCCGCACCGAGGTCGGCGGCCGGGTTCTGCCAGAAGCCCTGCCAGTTGGACTCGGCGGCCGAGCCCGCGGTCATCGCCGTTCCCACCCCGTCGAAGGAGCGGATCACGGCGTCGGAGGGGACGTCGCCTTCGGCGTAGGTGTTCGAGACCTCGTTGGCCGCGTTGAGGAAGCCGTCGGCGGCCGACTGGACCTCGGTGTTGATCCAGTCCGCCAGCTCAGCGGACGTGCGGGTGCCGTCGTACACCTGCTGGAGGTCGGCGGCGAGGTCGAGGTCGTGCTGCTGGGCGAGGTCGACGAGGTGCTGTGCGTCGGCCGGGTCGAGTCCCGGGTCGGCGATGGTCTCCTCGATGAGGTCGACGGCGACACTCAGCTGCCTGTAAGCCTGGGTCGAGGTGCTCTCCAGCGACGCGAACGTCGTCGAGACCGGCGATATCCCCGACGGCAGGGTTCCGCGGGACAGTCCGACGCCACGGAACGCGTTGTTGAACGTAGCGGGGCGCACCGGGCCGGCCGGGCTCATACTGATCGCGAAGGCGATCCAGTTGAACACGTCCAGGAAGGTCGCCAGCTTCGGGTTCTTCGCCCGCCACTGCGCGCTCTCCCGCGCCATGCACTGGCTGTCCGCGCAGACCGGGGCAGCCGACGCCCGAAGGGGCGGAAGGCCGGGCGCCACCACGAGGAGGCCGGCCAGCACGAGCGAAACGGCTGTTCCGGTGGCCTTGTTGATTGCTGTCATTGCTTTCTCCCTTCATCCTTGGCCGGACGCTATTCCCGCCGAGCCGGGCCTCGGCAGCGTCGAACTACCCGTGGCGGTACGCGAGTCAAGGGCGAGACGAAGAGTCATCCCAGGTGGCGTGGGAGTAGATCGGGTATCCGCAGCGCGGGCCACCCTGATTGATCACCGGCAGCGGCAGCGGGAACATGGTCCTCGTCCCGCCCGACCACGCACACCGGATCATTGGACTGATGGACCGTGCCCCCACACCCGGTCTGACCCCATGGACGACTCACGACGCCGACCCGGCAACCTCCCCGCGGACACGACCAGCTTCGTCGGCCGCCGCCGCGAACTCACGAGCGCGCGCGCCCTGCTCTCCCGGACCCGGCTGCTGACCCTGGTCGGCCCGGGCGGCATCGGCAAGACCCGGCTCGCGCTGCGCCTGGCGACCGAGGTCCAGCGCTCCTACCCGGCCGGGGTGTGGCGGGTGGACGTGGCCGCCGTCGAGCGGGCGGAGCTGCTCGAACAGGCCACGCTGGCCGGCCTCGATCTCGATCACGCGGCGGCCGGCCCGCCGCTGGCGGCGCTCGCCGACCAGCTGTACGGCCGGCGGCTCCTGCTACTCCTCGACAACTGCGAACACCTGCTCGACCCCTGCGCGCTGCTGGTCAGCCGCCTGCTGGCCGCGCTGCCCGATCTCCACCTGCTGGTCACCAGCCGGCAGGCTCTCGGGGTCGACGGCGAATGCCCGCTGCCCGTGCCGCCGCTGGCCGCCCCGCACCCGGATCGGACCCGGACCGGACCCGACACGCCCAACGAAGCGCTGGAGCTCTTCGTCGACCGGGCCGCGGCCGCCCTCGGCGAGTTCACCCCGACCCAGCCGCAGGCGCACGCCGCCGCCCTGATCTGCCACCTGCTGGAGGGCATACCGCTCGCCGTCGAACTCGCCGCCACCCGTCTGCGAACCCTGACCTGCCGGCAGATCCTGGACCGGCTGGACCGGCGCTTCGACCTGCTCACTCAGGGAAACCGGGCGGCGCCGGCCCGTCAGCAGACCCTGCGCGCTGTCCTCGACTGGAGCTTCGACCTCTGCACCCCGCAGGAGCGGATCCTGTGGACGCGGCTGTCCGCGTTCGCCGGCAGCATGGACCTGGAGGCCGCCGAGGCCGTGTGCCCGGACGCCCAGCTGCCGCCGGCGGCCGTGCTCGACCTGGTGGCCGGCCTGATCGACAAGTCCGTCCTGATCCGGGAGGAACACGGCGCCCGGGTGCGCTACCGGATGATGGAGACCATCCGCCAGTACGGCCGCCTCCACCTCAGCGAGCCGGACGAGCGCCAGGCCCTGCGCCGACGGCACCGCGACCACTACCTGACCCTGGTGCTGCGCGCCGACCACGAGTGGTTCACCGCCCAACAGACGGCCTGGGCCTGCCGCCTGGACCAGGAGAGACCCAACCTGCGCGCGGCCCTGGACTTCTGCCTGGACACGCCGGGCGAGGCGGGGGCCGGCCTGCGGATGGCCGCCGCCCTGTGGAGCCCGCAACTCGGCGCGGACCACCTCGAGGAGAACCGGCTCTGGCTGGCCCGGGCCCTGGCCGCCGACACCGCCCCCGGTCCGGCCCGGGTCGCGGCCCTGCGGGCCGACGGGTGGCTTGCCCTGCTGGTCGGCGCGGACGAGGCCGCGGCCGCCCGGGTCACCGAGTGCCGGGCACTCGCCGCCGAACTGGACGAACCGCGGGCGAGCGCCCAGGCCGAGCAACTCGCCGGTCTGGCCGCCCTCTTCGCCGACGACCTGGCCACCGGTGTCCAGCTGCTGGAGGACACGCTCGCCCGTCACCGGGCCGACGGCGACCACGGCGACGCCTGGTCCGCGCTCTTCCTGCTCGGCCTGGCCTGCTGCCTGGCGGGGGACAGCCGGGCGAGGGCCCTGTGCCAGGAGGGGCTCGAACTGTGCGAGCGGCAGCAGGCGCAGTGGGCCCGCTCCTGGGCGCTGTGGCTGATCGGCCTCCAGGAGCTCCTGCTCGGTGCCACCGCGGCGGCCGCACGACGACTCCAGGAGAGCCTGCGCTGCGGCCCGCCCACCCACAACCGCCTCGGCGTCGCCCAGTGCCTGGAGGTCCTCGCCTGGACCCGGGCGCAGCAGGACCGCGGTCCGGAGGCCGCCGAGCTGCTCGGGGCCGCACAGTCGCTCCGGGAGCAACTCGGCACCAGGCTCCCGGGAGTCGGCCGACTCCTCCGGCACCACACCGACTGCGAGGCCCGGCTCCGCCGGGCTCTCGGCGACGAGGCCTTCACCCGCTCGGTCCAGGCCGGCCGGGCACTGGCCGTCGAACAGGCCGTCGACCGCGCGCTGGAGCGAGCGCCCGGGTGCCGGAGCGCCGCAACGGCCTCCCCGCTCACCGGGCGCGAGCAGCAGGTCGTCCGGTTGGTCGCGCAGGGGCTGACGGACAAGCAGATCGCCGCTCTGCTGGTCGTCTCACCCCGAACCGCGCAGGGCCACGTCCAGCGCGTCCTGGTCAAGCTGGGCTTCACCTCGCGTACCCAGATAGCCACCTGGACGACCCGGTCGCAGCGCTGAGAGCCCGCTCGGTCGATTCGACCGAGCGGGCTCGGGGATCCGCCGATCCCCCTCTACCGCCGCCGGCTGAGCGACGCGTCAGAGGCTCACTCGAGAATGCCCCCGTAGTCGGGCAGCTTGAAGTGCTTCTCGAAGTAGCCACCCTCGAAGTCGGTGTTGCGGTTACCGATGTTGGCGGTGATGGTGTAGCCGTCCTCGGTGAAGTCCTTCCGGCAGCGCGCCTTGCCGTCCGGCGTCGACTCGCCGTGGTGGCGGGTGCAGACGCCGTCCACCGGGTAACCGGCGTCCTGCATGTCCTGCAGGGCTGACGACGAGTCGGTGCGCGCGGTGACGACCAGCACGTACATGTCGTGGTCCTCCGCCCACTGGGCCACCTTGAGCACCGGCACGTTGGGGTCGCCCGGGTGGTAGTACGACTCCAGCGAGGTGTTGTCGATGTCGAGCACGATGGCCAGCTTGCTGCCGCCCTCGTCGACGCGGTTCTCCAGCCACGGGATCGCGGGAGCGATGTCCTTCTTCACGTCGTGCTGCCACGTCGAGTAGCTGGGCGCCGAGGCGGCCTGCGCCCCGGTGGCGGTGCCCAGCGACACGGCCGGCACCGCGAGTGCGAGAGCGGCGAGCAGGGCGATGCGGAACTTCTTGGTCGACATTTCCATTCCCTTCGGTGAGGGTTTTCCGAGCGGATGCGGTAGCGCTCGTTCTGCTGGCCTTATTCACGCAGTTCACCCCTCGGGCGGACATGAGGGACGACCCCTAACCTTTCTCGCCCCCACCCCAACGCGAGCGCTGATCCGATCGGGTGACATGACGGCGCACATGTCAAACGGAGCGCCCAGGACGGAAAGACTATGGCCGCTCGGCTGCACCGGCCGAGATCTGGAACCCCCCGGGCCGTACGGGAATGCGGTCCGGGCACCGCACAGAAAGAAGAACCGATGAGCGAACGACGTCGGCGCCGCGGAGTGAGAGCACTGGCAGCAGCAACGCTGCTGATCGGCTCCGTCCTGCCGTCAGTGGTGGCGGCCACACCGTCCGCGGCCGCGAATCCATCGCTGGACCACGTCTTTGTGATCATGCTGGAGAACCACTCCTACGACAGCATCATCGGAGACTCGCACGCCCCCTACTTCAACCAGCTGGCCGACCACTACGCCCTGGCGACCAGCTACTACGGCGTCACGCACCCCAGCGAGCCGAACTACATCGCGGCCACGTCCGGCCACAACTGGTGGCTGAACAACGACGACCCGGACAACCGCGTCGACCATCGCAACATCGTCGACGAGCTAGAGGCGAACAACGTGCCGTGGGGCGCCTACATGGACGCCATGCCGTCCACGGGCTTCCAGGGGAACACCGCCAACGGCGGGCTGTACGTCAACCGGCACAACCCCTTCATGCTCTACACCGACGTCCGCGACGACAGCGCCCGGCGCCAGCACATCAAGCCCTACACGTCCCTCAACGACGACCTCAACGGCCGCAACGGCACGATCCCCCGGTACGTCTGGATCAGCCCCGACATCTGCAACGACATGCACGGCGGCGTCGACACCGCCGTCCCGGGGCACCCCGAATCGCCGTGCCCCGCAGCGGACACCAAGGACGACGCCAACGACATCGCGCTCAAGTCCAAGGCCGAGACCTTCGTGCACAAGGCGGTCGACACGATCACGGCCAGCCAGGCCTGGAACAGCGGCTCGACCAACGCGATCGTCATCGTGCCCGACGAGTCCGACAACTTCGGCGGCGACAGCACCGGAGGCTACGCGGACACCCACTCCTGCTGCGACTCCCCGATCACACCGGCCGGCGACCCGGACATCTCTCCCAACTGGCCCGGCGGGCACTACGGCGGCGGGCACATCCCGGCGATCGTGATCTCCAAGAACGGCCCCCGCAACTTCAAGGACGACTCCGACTTCAACCACTACGCCCTGCTGCAGACCATCGAGGACGGCTTCGGCCTGAACCGGCTGGCCCTGACGGCCGACACCAACCGGGTCCATCCGATGTGGAGTCTCATCCTGCCGTAGTGACCGTACGGCCGGACACAGGTAACCGGACAGGTATTCCTCCGCAGGCGCCGCGCCCTGGCGTCGGTGGATGCTTCTCACGTCCGTGATCGGACATACACACCGGCAGCCGGACCACGAGGCCCCCAGCTCGTGGTCCGGCTGCCCGGTCATGCCTGCCCGGGTCGCTGCGGAACAGCCTTCCCCGGCCAACCCGGGCTTCCCGCAGGACACCTGTGGTGTCCGCAACCCGGAAAGAGCGTGCACAGTGGCCAGTCGTCCTCAGCAGAAGCGCCGCCGCCTGATAGGCCTCGCCGCCGCCCTGGCGGTGGCGGGAGGATCCGTCGTCCTGCTCGCCCCCGACGCCGCCGCCGGCCCCACCCCGGGCACGTACACGTACTACGGATTTCCCTCCGGAACCGGCGCCCTGCACGACGTCACCTGGACGACGACGCCGCAGACCGACCCCGGCTACACCGCGAACATCTTCTGGAGCCACCAGTTCGGATTCGACAACGGCCAGGGCGCCTACTTCGGCATGCAGAGCAACGGCGGCGACAAGCGCACGCTCCTCTTCTCCGTGTGGGACGCCACGGACTCCAGGCCGGGGCCCGACAGTTCCTGCGAACCGTTCGGTGGGGAGGGCGACGGCCGGCACTGCCAGGCACACGTGGACTGGACGGCCGGCCACACCTACGAGTTCACGGTCGCCCCCCAGGGCCAGGGCTGGTTCACCGCCACCGTCACCGACACCACCACCCGCACCGGCTACGACGTCGGCAGCATCAAGGCCGACAAGGACCGGCCGGCGGCCGGCATCTCCTCCGACGGGATGATGGACTGGACCGAGTACTTCGAGTGGAGCAGCTCCCAGTCCAACTGCTACAACCAGCCGGCCTCCACCGTCGCGTTCGGAGTGCCGACCGCGAACGGCGGCACGGTCAGCGCCACGGTCTCCGGCACCCACATCAACGACACCTGCGGGTCGGCCGCCAGGATCGACACCACCGCGCAGGGCACGGTGCAACGCGCCGCCGTCGACAACACCGCGCGGGGCGCGGTCGAGAACGGCCAGAAGTGCCTGCGCTCTCCCGGCGACGGCAACGCCGCAATGTCCGACTGCAACAGCACCGCCGGTGACCAGGCCTGGGTGTACGCCGCCGACCAGACGCTGCGTCTGAGGTCCGACAACTGCCTCAGCGCTCAGGGCTCCGCCACCGCGGTCGGCGACTGCCAGGGCGACAGCGCCGCCGAGGGCAAGGTCACCGACCCGGTCAAGCGCTGGACCTACGACGCTGCCGCGAAGACTTTCAGGAACCTCCAGTCCGGGCTCTGCCTCACCGCGACCGCCGACGGCACGACCACCGCCAAGGACTGCGCCGGCACGGCAGACCAGCAGTGGACCCTGCCGAGCCCCGGTGGCACGGATGACCCGGTCCCGTCGCCGACAGCGGCCCGCTCACCGGAACGTCCCCCGTCAAGCACCTGAGCGCCGACCTCACCGGCGGCAAGCAGCTCCGACTCGTCGTCACCAACGGCGGCAGCGCCACCATCGAAGACGACCACGCTGACTGGGCCGACCCCAACTCACCTGCAGCTGACGGTCATCCGCTTGCCGTCCGCGCTTCGGCTACGCGGGTCGTCCCTCCGCAGGCGCGAGCTCTTGTCCCGTGACCACCACGCAGCGCTACCACCGATTACGGGACAGAGCCATTGGCTGGACAGACCCGATAAAAGGGTTCGATCTGCTGGCGGATCGACTATCTGATGGCCAGTCAGAACCTCGCGGCCACATGCACGTCGGCCCACGTCGAGCGGGCCGCCACCCACGCCGAGCGCTGGAGCGACCACGCCCCGGTGACAGCCGTCTTCGACCTCGGGTGAACAGACTCTCCAACCCATCATCCGCACGTCGGATGGATGCATAACCAGCCTGTAGGCAGGGCCAGTTGATTGACATCACGGCGGCCCGGTGCGAGCGCCTCCGCCCACACCAGGCCGCCGTCGTGCTCCACGAGCGCCGCCCCCGCCGAAGATCCTCAGTCAACGGTCCGACTCCCGCCCGAATGCGTTTGACAAGTTCATTCGTGACCACCGCTGACGGCTCGTGGGCCGAGCGGGAACGGCATCGCCAGAACCACGGCGGTCGCGTCGGCAGCCGTGACAACACACACGCGGCCTGCACGGCCGCATCGCGCACAAGGGCAAGAGGGCAAGAGGGCACCGATCCAGGCAAGCCAGAGGTGGCACGTCGAACGGACCCACGCCTGGTAGAACGCCTTCCACCGCCTCGCCCGCTGCTACGAGCGCAGGGCTACCGTCATCGACGCCTTCTTCGACCTCGCCGATACCTTCATCACGGTGCGTAGCCTGATCCGTCGGGCCTGGACGACCCACCGCTGGGATGGACGCCCGAATCGCCGCCCCTGAGCACAGACCTCTTACGGCGTTTCAGCGTCGATGGTCGGCAGGAGCTTGAGGGTGACTGGTCGGCTGCAGGCCGAGCGAGGTCAACCTCTTGACCTCTGTGACTCCAGCCACTATTTTACGGTGGACGTCGACCCATAACTACCGGAAGGAGGCGACCAGCAGATGTACACCAGCTCTGATCTTGGTCGCCTCGCCCACTGCACGGTCTGGGTTCCGGGTCGAATCGCGCACGGCTGCTGAGCAGGCCGTTCTGATGTGCCCGTCCGTGGCACATTCCAGGTTTCCCGTCACCACCTTCCGGCACGTCGCTGTTGCGTGCCGTTTCGCGCCCGCTCCTCTCGCGGGGCGCGTCTGAAGCATAGAAAGCTGCCTGAAATTGGCGAACATGATGAATCGACCGATCGCGCACCGAAACGAAGGCCTGTCATGGTAGCGGCGCGGATCACGGTCAACGGGAAAGCAACACCGATTTCACCGGCTGCGCCCCACACCACAATCCTGGATTTTCTGCGCGAGCGTGGCCTCACCGGTACCAAGGAGGGCTGCGCCGAGGGTGAATGCGGCGCCTGTTCGGTCCTGGTAGCCCGTCCCGGGGTGAGCAAGCCCACCGACTGGGTGGCGGTCAACGCCTGCCTGGTCCCGGTCGCGGCGCTCGACGGTCAGGAGATCATTACCTCCGAAGGTCTCGCCACCACCGGCGAAGCCGGCATGCCGCCCACCCTGCACCCGGTGCAGGAGGAGATGGCGGTCCGCGGCGGCTCCCAATGCGGTTACTGCACGCCGGGATTCATCTGCAGCATGGCCGCCGAGTACTACCGCCCCGACCGCTGCGCACACGCGGACCCGGCCGACGGCACCGACGCCGAGCACGGTCCGAACGGTTTCGATCTGCACGCGCTGAGCGGAAACCTGTGCCGCTGCACCGGGTATCGCCCGATTCGCGATGCCGCGTTCGCCGTCGGTACTCCCACCGATGAGGACCCGCTGGCGCAGCGTCGCGAGCAGTCCCCGCCCGCACCGGCTGCCACCGAATACACCCAGGACGACAGGGCGTTCCTACGAAAAAGCACCTTTGCCGATACGCTGCAGTTGCTGCGCGAGCGGCCCGACGCGGTGGTGGTCGCCGGCTCCACCGACTGGGGCGTGGAGGTGAATATCCGTTCCCGCCGGGCGGATTGCGTGGTCGCCATCGACCGGCTGTCCGAATTGCGGGAGCTGCGAGTCGAATCCGACTGCATCGAGATCGGGGCGGCGCTGACGCTCACCGAGATCGAACGCCGTCTCGACGGCGGCGTCCCGCTGCTGGCAGAGCTGTTCCCGCAGTTCGCATCCCGGCTCATCCGCAACGGTGCGACCCTCGGCGGCAACCTGGGTACCGGCTCCCCCATCAGTGACAGTCCACCGGCGCTGCTAGCGCTGGAGGCATCGGTGGTGCTCGCCGACGTCGACGGTGAGCGCGAGGTCCCGCTGGCGGACTACTTCACCGGCTACAGGCAGAGCGTGCGCCGTCCCGGCGAGCTGATCCGCACAGTGCGCATCCCGCTGCCGCTGTCGCCTGTCGTGGCCTTCCACAAGATCGCCAAACGGCGCTTTGACGACATCTCCAGCGTGGCTGTCGCTTTCGCGCTCGACATCGAGGACGGGATCGTCCGCAAGGCACGCATCGGCCTGGGCGGCGTGGCCGCCACCCCGATCCGCGCCCTCGCCACCGAGGCGGCCCTGGAGGGCAAGCCGTGGGCGGCGGAGACCATCGAAGCCGCGGCCCGGGTGCTGCAGGTCGAGGGCACGCCGATGAACGATCACCGCGCCAGCGCCGACTACCGCTCCGCGATGCTCGGCCAGAGTCTGCTGAAGCTGCACGCGCAAACCACCGAGGCGGTGTCGTCATGAGCCATTTGTCCGAGCGCCCCGAAATGCCTGTCGTCGGCGTCTCGATGCCGCACGAGAGTGCCGTCCTGCACGTCACCGGCACCGCGCTCTACACCGACGACCTGGTCCATCGCACCAAGGACGTGCTGCACGCCTACCCGGTCCAGGTCATGAAGGCCCACGGCAGGATCACCGCGCTGCGCACCGAGCCCGCGCTCGCCGTGCCCGGTGTGGTCCGCGTGCTGACCGGTGCCGACGTGCCCGGCGTCAACGATGCCGGGATGAAGCATGACGAGCCGCTGTTCCCCGACGAGGTCATGTTCTACGGCCACGCGGTCGCCTGGGTGCTCGCCGAGACCCTGGAGGCCGCCCGACTCGGTGCGGCGGCCGTCGAGGTGGAACTCGACGAACAGCCCTCCCTGATCACACTGCAGGAGGCGATCGCGGCCGACAGCTTTCACGGCGCTCGGCCCGTGATGCTGACCGGCGACGTCGACGCCGGCTTCGCTGACTCCGCGCACGTGTTCGCCGGAGAGTTCCAGTTCTCCGATCAGGAGCACTTCTACCTCGAGACGCACGCGGCGCTGGCCTATGTCGACGAGGCCGAGCAGGTGTTCCTCCAGAGCAGCACCCAGCATCCTTCGGAGACCCAGGAGATCGTCGCCCACGTGCTCGGCCTGCACAGCCACGAGGTGACCGTGCAGTGTCTGCGAATGGGTGGCGGCTTCGGCGGCAAGGAGATGCAGCCGCACGGGTTCGCGGCCGTCGCCGCGCTCGGCGCCAAGCTGACCGGTCGGCCGGTTCGGCTGCGGCTCAACCGGACGCAGGATCTGACCATGTCCGGTAAGAGGCACGGGTTCCACGCCGCGTGGAAGATCGGCTTCGACGCCGACGGCCGCGTCCAGGCCCTGGACGCCACCCTGACCGCGGATGGCGGCTGGAGCCTGGATCTGTCCGAGCCGGTGGTGGCCCGTGCGCTGTGCCACATCGACAACACCTACTGGATTCCCAACGCGCGCATCGCCGGTCGCATCGCCAAGACCAACAAGGTCTCCAACACCGCCTTCCGTGGCTTCGGCGGACCGCAGGGCATGCTGGTGATCGAGGACATCATGGGCCGGTGCGCGCCGCCGCTCGGCCTGGATCCGATGGAGTTGCGGGAGCGTAACTTCTACCGGCAGGGCCAGTCAACGCCGTACGGACAGCCTGTCGTTCAGCCCGAACGCATCTCCACCGTCTGGCAGCAGGTTCAGGACAACGCCGACATCGCCGATCGCAAGCGCGAGATCGCTGCCTTCAATGCCGCGCACCCGAACACCAAGCGGGGACTTGCGATGACCGGCATCAAGTTCGGAATCTCGTTCAACCTCACCGCCTTCAACCAGGGCGGCGCGCTGGTGCTGATCTACAAGGACGGCTCGGTCCTCATCAACCACGGCGGCACCGAGATGGGCCAGGGCTTGCACACCAAGATGCTGCAGGTGGCCGCGACCACGCTGGGTATCCCGCTGCGCAAGGTGCGGCTGGCCCCGACGCGAACCGACAAGGTGCCCAACACCTCTGCCACCGCCGCCAGTGCCGGGGCGGATCTCAACGGTGCGGCGGTGAAGAACGCCTGCGAGCAGTTGCGCGAGCGGCTGCTGCAGGTGGCCGCCACCCAGCTGGGTTCGCATGCCTCGGATGTGCGCATCGTCGAGGGCGTCGCGCGCACCCTGGGCAGCGACAAGGAGCTGGCCTGGGACGACCTGGTGCGCACCGCGTACTTCCAGCGAGTTCAGTTGTCGGCGGCCGGTTTCTACCGAACCGAGGGTCTGCACTGGGACGCGAAGACGTTCAGGGGCTCACCGTTCAAGTACTTCTCCCATGGCGCCGCCGCAGCCGAGGTGGAGGTGGACGGCTTCACCGGCGCGTACCGCATCCGGCGGGTGGACATCGTGCACGATGTCGGCGACAGCCTGTCCCCGATGATCGACATCGGTCAGGTCGAGGGTGGCTTCGTTCAGGGCGCGGGCTGGCTGACACTCGAGGATCTGCGCTGGGACGCCAGTGACGGGCCGAACCGCGGCCGGCTGCTGACCCAGGCCGCGAGCACCTACAAGCTGCCGAGCTTTTCGGAGATGCCCGAGGAATTCAACGTCACGCTTCTGGAGAACGCCACCGAAGAGGGCGCGGTATACGGGTCCAAAGCGGTGGGTGAGCCTCCGCTGATGCTGGCGTTCTCGGTGCGAGAAGCGTTGCGGCAGGCCGCCGCCGCGTTCGGGCCGAGCGGGGTCAGCGTCGAGTTGGCGTCGCCCGCAACGCCGGAGGCGGTGTACTGGGCGATCCAGGCGGCTCGCCAGGGCGAGGCCTCCCGGAACGGTTACGCCCGCAACGGGTTTGCCACCGACGGCCACGCCGCCAACGGCAAGATCCGAACCGACGCAAATACGTTGAGCGGTGCCTGACATGACGTGGGTCGCCGCGGTCGCACGGTTGCGAGCACGCCGCGAGTCCGGCGTGCTGGTGACCGTCGCGACCGTGCGCGGCCATGCCCCGCGCGACGCCGGTGCGAAACTCGTTGTGGGGCAGACCGAGACGTGGGGCTCGATCGGTGGCGGCAATGTCGAGGCGGTCGCGATCGATCGAGCCCGGCAGATGATCGCCGTGTCCAAGCCGGAGCCGGAGCCGGAGCTGATTGATTTCGCCCTGAACGACAAGGTGACCAACCAGCATGGCGTGCAGTGCTGCGGTGGCACGGTCTCGGTGCTGCTTGAACCGCTGCCAGTGGTACGGGCGGTGGCGATCTTCGGCATCGGGCACGTCGGGCTGGAACTGGCGCGCATTCTGGCACGTCAGGACCTCGACCTCCATCTGATCGACACCCGCTCCGACATCCTCACCGAGGAGCGGCTCGACGTGCTGGCAGACGCGGTGGCGAAGGTGCACGTGCATCACACGCCGCTGCTGCCCGAGGAGGTGCTGGCGGAGTTGCCGCGCGGCACCCACATCCTGATCATGACCCATGATCACGCCGAGGACGCCGCTCTGTGCGACGCCGCCTTGCGGACAACCCATCTCGGCTCCATCGGGCTGATCGGGTCGGCGGCCAAGTGGGTGCGGTTCCGCAAACGCCTCGCCACCGAGGGCGGTCACGACGAGGCCACCATCGATCGGATCAAGACCCCGATCGGGCTGGCTGACATCACCGGCAAGGAACCCGCGACAATTGCCGTGAGCGTCGCTGCCGATTTGCTGCGCACCTTCGAAACCGAGGGGAACTGACTCTCCAACCGGATCGACAGGGGTGCCCCGCGCTCGTGCGAACGCACAGACGATGGGTGGGCTGGTGGTGGTGCCGGGCCGGATCTTCAGGCTGGCGAGGTGGTAGAAGATCATGCGGCCAATGGGGCGGACGGCGCGGTTGTCTGGATAGAGCCCGCGCATGGGGTCTGGTCGGGTCCCAGCGCTTGGCGGACTTGGCGCTCGATCAGGCAGAAGACCAGCAGGGCCAGGCAGATCACGGTGATCAGGGCCGCGATGCGCCGGTTGTGCTGGAGGAAGATCGCCGCGGATCTGCGGTCAACGCCGGTCGCTACCCAACTGATGGCCGAGTTGACGGCGGGTCAGTGAAAGACCGGCGTCCTGCCTTCCGCCCGCACCTCCTCCCCGGCCCCGCATCGTGCCAGGCCAAGACGGCCAGGGGTTGCGGTTCGGGATACCCGAGAAACCGCGCGCGCCGGCCCGGGACTGCGCCTGCCGGCCTGCCCAACGCCCCGGATGACAGGGGATGTCCCGCAGCTCTCGCCTGCGTCTTGCCGAGGTGGCAGCCGGCATTGTCCGAAGTGGTGCGTGAGATTTGGAATTTGGATGAGGCACTCAGGTCGAGTGCCGTCGGTCAGGTCGCCCATCCGGGTGGCCAGGCGCACGGTCCCTTCCAGCGCGGCGATCCGATGGGCGTCGTCACGCAGCGCGGTCTCCGGGATGCGCAGGTCGTGGGCCGCGTCGGCGAGGAACTCCCCCTGTTGCTGAAGGTCCGTCAGCGCCAGCCGGATCGCTCGGACGGAGAGCAGGTGTCCGGCCGGTCCTCGCCAACGCCGGTGAACCATCAACCTCCCCCGACGGATCAGCGCAACCTTATGCGTTGATTAGCAGCACTTCTATTCACGGGTTCCCGCGTCAAGATGACCCTACGATCGGATCAGCCGGTCCTCCTCCGCCTCGGAGGACCGGCTCTCTCCCACTTTCCCGGATTCCATGGAACCCACGCATGGAAAGGTTGGTGTGCCGGTGCCACGGTCCTTCCGGGTACATCCGCAGAGAGCAGCAGAACGGAAATACATTGCCGCCACAGTGTCCCACCGAGGTTCCGTCGCAATCGGGGTCTCGACAGACACCCCCAACGTGGCTACCGGCCTTCCTGATCCGGTCGCCCCTCTCCGTCAAGGCCTCGTCAGGGGGTCCTTCCCGAGCGATTTGGACACCACTCGTATGACCATCCCGGCTGAATTGTCCAACGAAGCATGGTGGCCGCAGGATGAACCACGTCACCAGGAACAACGACCCTTGCAGGAAACCTTCCAGGCGCCGGAGCAGCCTCTCTGGGAGAGCTCCCAGCCGCAGGAGCAATGGCCACCGCCGCCCCCGTCCAGGCCGGAACACAGCGGGATGTGGCAGGGATACGAACCGGCCGCGGCTCAACTGCTGCCGCAGGGCGTAGCGGAGAGCACGACCGACGCCCGCTGGCCGGCGCCCGTCCCGGCCGGTGCGTGGCCTCCCTGGTGGAGCGGGCATCACCAGCTCACAAGTGGTCTGCCGTACGACACGCAGCCCGTCTACCTTCCGCCGCCGCAACTGTCGGCGCCTATTCACGACTACCAGGTGCCGTTCACCAACCCGATGGTCTCGTACGTACCCGCCGACTATCAGGTGCCCGCGCCATACTCCGAGTTCGGCCCGATGCCCCCGTATCCGATGCCCCCGATCGTGGCACTGGTCACCGATGCGTCCACCCAGCTGGTGAGGTGGACCTCACCGCAGGTGCAGCCGCCGGTCCAGCCCCTGGCGGAGCGCTATCCGGTCCAGGACATGCAAGCACTCCAGGGTGACGCGCTGCCGGCCGTCTGGCTCACGCCGGAACAACTGGAGCTCGAAACCGGGTTGGAGCTCGCGACCGGGCTGGAGCTGGAATCCGGGGCGGAGCTGGTGCCGTGGCTGGAGTTCGCCCCCGAGGAGTTCCTTCCCAAACTCGTCAGCGAGAGCGAGCCGGTGAAGGTCAGCGTGGACAACAACCGCTGCCACATCTACGGCATCTGCCAGCAGGAGGCCCCGGAGGTCTTCCGCATCTCCGAGGGTGGCTCACTCCACTACACCGGCAACGTACCGGCGAACCTCGCGGCCAAGGCGCGGCAGGCGGTCCGCTGCTGTCCGATGCAGGCCATCGCCATCAGCGGCGGAGCGGCGCCCGCCCCGGCCCGCCGCTCCCGCCGCTCCCGCGGCGCCACGGCCAGCCGGGACGGCTACCGCCGGATCGTGGTCGCCGGGGGCGGTCTGGCCGGGCTCAGTGCCGCGAGCAGGCTGCGCGAGCGCGGCTTCGACGGCGAACTGGTCCTGGTCGGCGAGGAACTGCGCCGGCCCTACAGCCGACCACCTTTGTCCAAGCAGTTCCTGGCTGGTGAGTCGGGCAGTGAGGATCTCACCTTCCGAGCCGACGACTCCCTCGATGCCCACTGGCTGCTCGGCACTCACATGATCGGGCTGGACCCCGAGAAGAAGACCCTGAAGCTCCGGGGCGGTGAACGGCTTCCCTACGACGGCTTGGTGATCGCCACCGGCGTCGACGCCAAGCGGCTGCCGCAGGCTCCCGTCCTCAGCGAACGAATCCGCACCGTACGGACCCTGGCGGACGCGGCTGCGATCCAGCAGGCAATGCACGCCGCCCAAGCCCACCATGTGGTGATCCTCGGCGGCGGCTTCGTCGGCTGCGAACTCGCCTGCACTGCACGCGACCAGGGCATGGACGTCACCCTGGTCGTCCACAGCGCCCCGCTCCTGCGCAGGGTGCTGGGCGGCAAACTGGGTGAAGTGGTCGGCCGCATCCAGGCCCGGGCCGGGGTCGATGTCCGGCTCAGCACGACCATCAACGAGTGGACCGACACCGGCTCAGGGCTGCGCCTGCGGCTGGACGACGGCGAGGTGATCGACGCCGACTTCGTCGTCCTGGGGCTGGGCAGCGTGCCACGCACCGAATGGCTGCACGGCAGCGGACTGGACGTCACCGACGGCGTGCTCTGCGACACCACCTGCCATGCCGTGGACCTGACCGGCCGACCGGTACCCGGCATCGTGGCAGCGGGCGACGTGGCCCGGTGGCCCAACGAGAGGTTCGACTCCACACCCCGACGGGTGGAACACCTGATCCACGCCGTCGAGATGGGACAACACGCTGCCGACTCCCTGCTCCAAGGACCCGCAGAAGCCGAGATGTTCACCCCGGTCCCGCGCTTCTGGTCCGAGCAGCACGGGACGCGCCTCCAGGCTGTCGGCATGCCCGCGCTGGGAGAGCGGATGGAGATCGTCGAGGGCTCGCTCCGCTCCGAGAGCTTCGTCGCCGCCTACAAGCGCGACACGCCGCAGGGCACCCAACTGGTGGCCGCGGTGGCCTTCGACATGCCGCGACAACTGCTGGACTACCGCGATCGCATCGGCCACACCGGCCCACTTGCGCAGACCCCGACTCCGAGTACAAGGAGGCGCCGATGAGCCGCCGAGCAACCCGTCGCAGACAGAACTCGTCCCGGCAGTCCGGTGACCGGCTTCCGTACCTGCTCAGCCTGCCGGCAAGAAAGAACATCCGTTGGCGCTTCATCGCCACGGTGATGGTCGCCACCATGGGCCTCTACCTCCTGACCATGCTGGCCGCGCCACCGATGCCCCCCAGCAAGGCACCGACGCCTGGGAGCAGCAGCGTCGCGCCGCAACCGCCGGACGACCAGAACGCCTGACGAGCACCTACTGGCCACGCCGTCACCCTTGCCGGTCGACTCACCACCGGACAGGGCGCCAACGGCTCACCTTCGCCTTCCCTCACGCCAGTTCGCCTGACGCAACTCTCTTGGTGCTCCTCATGACCGCCAACTTCGAGAAAGGGATCTCCATGCCCGAGAGCACAACTGCCCAAGCCCAGCAGACCGCACCCACCCGCCGTGCCATGCTCTGCGGAACGGCCGGTGTCGGCGGTGCAGCCGCACTGGCCCTGTGCGGGTGTTCGTCGTCCGCGTCGACGGGATCCGCCGCGACGGGAACCGACGGCGCGCCGACTCCCACCGCCATGGGTTCCTCAGCGTCCGGTACCACCGCCGGCGCTCCCACGTCCAGCGGTGCCACGGATCCGTCGATGTCCAGCGGCGGTACCGTACTCGGCCAGGCGATGGACGTGCCGGTCGGCGGCGGCATGGTCTTCCCCGCCGCCAAGGTCGTCGTCACCCAGGCGTCCGCGGGACAGTACAAGGCCTTCAGCGCCGTGTGTACCCACAAGGGCTGCACCGTCTCCAGCGTATCCGACGGACTCATCAAGTGCCCCTGCCACGGCAGCACCTTCAAGATCGCCGATGGCTCGGTCGCCGAAGGGCCAGCCTCCTCCCCGCTGCCCCCGGTCCCGGTCAAGGTCGACAACGGGAAGCTGGTCATCGGCGGCTGACCGTCTCGCCTGACAGCCATCGCCGGCGGCCCCGACAGACAACGCCACGAAGGTCGACGTCACAACGGAGCTGAGCCCAGCCGGCCCGCCTCCACCGGCGACCCCGCGGGGGCCGGCACGGGCCCGCACCCGTGAAGCAGGGCGCAGACACAGGATCAGCGCGACGTGGCTCCACCAGGACGGTGGGGCCACGCCCTTTTCCGGCCAGCCACAGGAGAGGCAGGTCTTCAACCGGCCACCGACCGCGGGGCGAGACGGAGTGCCCCAAGCCGCGAGGCAGCGTGCTGCCTGGCCCGGACGGCGGCAAGATCGCCGGCGTCAGCGGTGACGCCGGTTCCACAGCGGATGCGGGCCCCGCACTCGGGTGGGTCGAAGGATCGTCATTCTGCTGAATTCTTTTTCGGTTCGAGGGAGTCAGGTCGACACGTGGGACACAGCTGCTCCAGGTCGGGCATGCCGGCCGAGGTCGAGGAGGTTGCCTTCCCGCCTAATGGGTGGACCAGCCCGGAGCGCTCGGCCGGGCTCTGCGCGAGAGGGGGTGCCCGTGGCCACGGAGACCAGAGATAGGCGCGGGCTCGGTGCCAATGGCTTCCCCTCCGGTGAGATGTACACGATGGCGTCCCGGTCGCCTGCCGTTCGCGGGCGTGCGGAGAGGCGCAGGACTGCACGGCGCGCGGCACGCCGAAGGAACCGATCCCGCATGCGTGAGCTGCCGGTGATCACGGTGGTGGCACTGGCGATCGCTCTGCTGCTGAAGACCTTCCTGGTACAGCTGTTCGTGATTCCTTCCGGTTCGATGCAGAACACGATCGACATCGGTGACCGGGTCGTAGTGGACAAGTTCACTCCGTGGCTCGGCAGCCAACCGCAGCGTGGTGACGTGGTGGTGTTCAAGGATCCTGGCGGCTGGCTGGAGGCCGGTCCGCAGAACGCCTCCGACGGACCAGTGCTACGCGGTGTGAAGGATGCCTTCTCCTTCGTCGGCCTGCTGCCCTCCGACAACAAGCAGGATCTGATCAAGCGGGTGATCGGGATCGGCGGCGACACCGTGGCCTGCTGCGACGGCCGCGGCAGGGTCACCGTCAACGGCGTCGCGGTGGACGAGTCCTATCTCGCGCCGGGCAATGTGCCGTCCCAGCGGCCCTTCAACGTAACCGTGCCCAGCGGTCGGCTGTGGGTGATGGGCGACCACCGCGACGTGTCGGCCGACTCGCGCTATCACATGAGCGACCCCGGCCACGGGACCGTTCCGCTGGCGAACGTGGTGGGCCGAGCGGTTGCGATCGCCTGGCCGCTCTCGCATATCCAGCGCCTCGGTGCACCGACCTCACTCTCATCGCTGCCGGCGGCCGCCGGACTTGGAGACGGTCAGCAATTCGCCGGCCGCAACCCGCTCCCGGCGCAACAGCCTCGCACCGTGGGCGTGTTGGGCATCGTCCCGATCCCCGTCCGACGGTGGCGGGCATCTCTGCGGCGCGGTCTGCCCACCGGGTGAGCACGCCGAGCAGCGGGCTCACGGCGACAGCGCCAGCGCGCGGCCCCGGGCAACCGTCGGTTGCTGAAGTGAGCACAACCTTATGGGTTGGTTAGCGGCTCTTGCATTCCCGCGTTCCCGTATCGAAGTGACCCTACGATCAGTGCCAGCCCTCCCGCTCGAAGGACCGACTCTCCCCGGTCGTCCCGGGTTCTGGGCTCCAGTCGGCGAGCAAGGCCGACGCGTCGATACCACTTCCCCCACCTCGGCGTACGCGCAGGAAACAACGGAGCCAGAAATCCATGACCCAGATTTCCGACACACTGCCCCACGTCGATATCGAGGGCAATCTGTCGAGCGGCCTCCGCGCACGATTCGGCAACGTCCTCCCGGTACTGGCGGTAGTTCTTCTTGCCGTGGTGATATCACTGGTTGCGATGCAACCGGCAGTGGCCGCGACTCCCATACCGGGCTCCCCCTTGGACGCCTACGACAAGCAGATTCCGTACGACATGGGCGTCCACAAGATCGCTCGACTGGCCGCGATCATCTCCTATGTGCTGATGGTGACCACAGTCGTCCTCGGCATCGTGCTCCGCATGCGCTACTTCCAGCGCAACGTCAACCGCGGCACGGTGTACGGGGCGCACATGACTATCGCCCTCTCAGCGTTGATCTTCGGAGCCATTCACGGCTTGACCTTCGCGTACCAGCCCGTGTGGGACATCGACACCGCCAACCTCCTCATCCCGTTCACCGGCGGCCAGCAACGAGTTCCCGTCGGTCTCGGCATCCTGGGCACGGAACTGGCCATCGCGGTCGGATGCTCCGTGTGGCTGCAACAACGACTTGGATACAGGCGGTGGCTGAAGTTTCACCAACTTGCCTACGTTGCCTTCGGATTGATCTGGCTGCACATCTTCACCGTCCATCCGGAACCACGCCACATCAACCTCGTCGCCATCGGAATCGCAGCAGGCTTCCTGTCCTGCCTACTCGCCTTCTTGATCCGAGTCCTCCCCTCCCGATCACGGCTCAACCAGCGGTCCTTCCCAGGTGATCGGGGTACACGCTGATGACATCCCAGGTCCACGGTCGAACGAACCTGGTGGTTGCAGGACGAAGGACACCCGTAGGGGCATCAGCCCCGATCACTTCTCACTGGAGGAACCCCACATGACATCGCCGCGGATGTCCACCAGGCATCGTTCCCGTGGCCGACGGCGGGCTGTCGTACTCAGCCTCGGCCTCGGTGCTGTTCTCACCGCGAGCGCCGCCCTTCTGGGCGTGTCCTTCGCCGCCACCACGCCCACGGCCCAGCCCAACCCGAACTGCTCCCTCACAGTGCCGGCCAATCCACTCACGGCCCAAGGCCTGGCCACGCCCTACAAGTTGACGGCCACCAATCCGACCCAAGGATCCTGCTACGAGTCCAATCCCAACCAGTCGGCTTTCGTTCAGGCCACCGTGCTCGACCCGGCCACCGGCGCCGTCTCCGTCTACAACCCCTTGGTCATCGACAAGGGAACCGCCCCGGCCATAGCGCCCGTCCTCCCCACCCTGCCCACGAACGCCGTGGTGGGCATCTGGTTCGGATACAACGGCGACACGCTCTCCCTGCGGGGCCAGACCCGCGCCGGCAGGTGCATCGGCGGCACGCCGAACGGGCAGGCCTTCGGCCAGTTCGCGTACTGCAACGCCCCGGCCTTCTTCGCCGCGGCCACCACGGCGCAGCGAGCGGGAAAACTCACCGTCCCGCCCCTGGGGACCGGCCGCGACGGCAAGGCCTGCCCGACCACCCGCGACTTCGGCCTCGTCGACCAGGACCAGAGCGACAACGTCACGGCCGAGTACCTGGCCACGGCACGGGGCAGGACCGCCCAGAAGACCGCGAAGAACTCCACGGCCATCGGCGGCGGACGCAGGATGCGGAACACCACCACGCTGCTCAACGGCAGCGACAACCTGCTGCTGGTCGACTTCGTGGACCCGGCGCTGGGCTGCACCCCATGGACCGCCCCCGATCTCGCCGACCCCGGCAGCAAGGTCACCTCGCTCGCACTCGACGAACTCCAGGCAGCCAAGTTCCAGACGGCTCCGATCGCCCTGGTCCCGCTCAACGACCCCATGGTGGTCGAGAAGAACAAGCAGAGCCGGCGGAAGGCCGACCTCTACCGCTCGGGAGTGGACCAGCCCACGATCAGCGCGGCCGCCGACGGCGATCCCAAGGCGTACTGCGCCAACCTCGCCACCGTGGGAGGCCAACGCCTCAACCTCGACCAGCCGTTCACCGCCAAGGCCGCGTCCCCTGCGGCCGATCAGAGCCTCTTTGACTTCCTCACCCAGCGCCTCGCTGCCTCGCTCACCAGCCTCGGCTGCCAGCAAGTCCCCCCAACGCCGACCCCGAGCACGAGCACCGCCGCGATGCCCACCGGCACACCCAGCACCACCGCGATGCCCACCGGCACACCCAGCACCACCCCGATGCCCACCGGCACACCCACCGTGACCGTGACACCGACGATCCCCGCCAAGCCCAGCACCTCATCCCCCGCCTGCTGCACGCAGTAGGACCCCGGACACTGACGGGCCCATCCCACCCAACCGCCTGACCGATCCGTCACCCGCGCCACGCTCCGGCCGTTCGAAGGCCTGAACGCGGCGTCGGCCCCGCGGGACATCCGGACGCACAGCGGGCCGTGACGCCGGCTATGCCCACGGAGACGGCCTCGCCACCGATCAGGCCGCCCCGCAGAGAGAGGTCATGGCATGTCAACAGACCACCGCCTCGGCTACTCCCACCGCACCCTGTATGCCTGGGGCGCTGACGAGCCGAACCCCACGGCCCAGACCCGGCGGCGTCTGCACGACGCCCTGACCGACCTGGGGGTTCCCCCGGACACGGTCCAGGACGCCCTGGTCATGGCGAGCGAACTCACCGCCAACGCGCACTGTCACGCCACTACTCCCTGCAGTCTGAAGCTGATACTCACCGAGGCCGCCATCGTCGTCGAGGTCCATGACAGCGCCCCCCGGTACCCGGCCGTGTCCCTGGGGGCTGACGGTCGTCCCACTTCCGCTGACGAGGGCGGGGAGCTCGACGACCCCGTCCTCGCCCTCGCCGAGAGCGGCCGTGGCCTGCGGATCGTTCACGCCCTTTCCCAGGGCCTCTGGGGATTTCGGACGGAACCCCCTGGGAAGGCGGCCTGGTTCGCCATCACGCGTAGCGTCGTCCTGCCCGAAGGACGAGCGGTGTCCCGACTCGGGTCTGACGTGGCGTCGGAGATCGCATCGGCGACCACCCCGCAACCGGGGCCCGCACACCAGCCCACGCAACTCCAGGGCACGTCGGCGCCTTGGGTGTTCAGCAGACTGTCGACTTCCGGACCCCGGAGGTGCATGCCCGTGCGACCGGCACCGCCCGGCCGAACGGGCAGGACGAGGCGGCGCAGCCTGCCACGCGTCACCGCAGGCGCCCCCATTCCGCTCGGACCAGCGCCCCGAACCCGACCCCGACCCGTGAACGGACGACGACCGTGAGCCTCGACCACGCCACCCCGCGCCAGGCAGTCCCCACCGACCGCGCCGCACTACCGGGCCGGAAACCGGGAGCCGGCAACCGCGGGCTGACACGCGAAGCCCGGACGGCCGACAGCGGTGCCCGGCCCGCGAGCCCGGCCCGGCCGATGGAGGGCGAGCCTGCGAAGGCCAGCGCCGACGGCGCACGACCGGCTGAGGCCCGACAACGGGAACAGGCCCTGGAATCGTCCCGACGCGAGCTCATCTCCTGGCTGTCGCACGACCTGCGTGCACCACTGGCCGGGCTGCGCGCGATGGCCGAAGCGCTGGAGGACGGTGTCGCCGAAGACCCGCACCGCTACTACGGCCAGATCCGCACCGAGGTGCTCCGCCTCACCTGCATGGTCGACGACCTCTTCGAGCTCTCCCGCATGCAGACCGGCACGCTGAGCCTCTCACCCTCCCGGGTCTCGGTCTACGACCTGGTCGGCGATGCCATCATCGGCGCCTCCCCCCTGGCCCGCGAGCGCGGCGTGCGGCTGCTGGACGGACAGGTCGAACCGGCCCCCGTCCACGTGGACGACCAGGAGATCGCCAGGGTGTTGGCCAACCTGCTGACCAACGCCATCCGCCACACCCCGGCCGAAGGCGTCGTGGCGGTCGCCGCCCACCGGGAGGCACACGACGTGGTGCTCTCCGTCACGGACGAGTGCGGCGGCATACCGGAACACGAATTGGGGAGGGTGTTCGACCCCGGATGGCGAGGCAGCGGCGCCCGGACTGCGGTCTCGTCCCGTTCCGCCGATGTCGTGAACACCGCCGACGTGGTAGCCGCTTCGTCCATGGACGGCCAGGCCGGGCTGGGCCTGGCGATCGTCCGGGGAATCGTGGAGGCGCATGCCGGGCGAGCCAGCGTACGCAACGTCAGCGGCGGTTGCTGCTTCGAGATCGTCCTGCCGGCGGCCGGCCTCCACGGACAGCTGGGAGACGAGCCACCCGAACGGCACCGGCGACAGGCGCCCGCCAAGAGCATCGGCGGGTAGTCGGAGAGACCGGCGACAGAGATCGACGACGGATCGGTGGCCAAGGTCTCGCCGGCTCCGCGCCGGCCCCGGTCGCGGTCAAGGTCGGCAGCAGCAAGCCGTCACGGGCGGCCGAACGCCTGCGCCGTCGTCAGGTACTCCCCCGAGGCGGTCGACAGATTCGGCCGCCCCACCCGCCCGTCACATCCACTGTGAAGATGAAGGAGCGTCACCATGCGTGTCACGTTCACAGCCCGCAGGAGCGGGTCCCGCGCCCGCCCGGGCGGAGCGCTCCGCCACAGCCCCTGCGCGCACCGGCCCGGCCAGGACACGGCCTGGTCCACCCTCGACGCCGAGGGGCCACAGCGCGACCGATCGACCCGCATCCCGCCCTTCTCCGGCAGTGACGTCGGCACGCGGCCTGGCGACGACCGCCTCCTCACCGTCGTGCTTCCCAAGGCCCTGTCATGACAGCCGGCAGCCGCCCACGCGGCGGTGCGGCCGCCATCGCCCGCTCGAGACGCGATCCGGCCCCGCGCTTCGAGACCAGCGCTGACTCCGCTCGTCTCTTCAATCGAGCCGAGGTCCCGTTTCCGCAGCTGCTCGGCGACGAGCCATGTCGCCGCGATGACGTCGACCCCGAGACCTTCTGGCCCGAAGGCCCGGATGCCGAGGCCCGAACCGCCACCGCGAAGCAACTGTGCGGCGACTGTCGCACCATCACCCGCGGCGAGTGCCTCGCGTGGACGCTCGCCAATCCCACCCTCGCGGGCGGTGCCATCTGGGCCGGACTCACCGCCGACGAACGCCGCACCGAGATCAGCCGCCGCCAGAAGGAACACGCTTCCAAGAACCGGCGGGACCGCTGGTCAAGCCCCGGCGTCATGCCGCTCTAGTGCTGCTCCGCGGAAGTTCATGGAGGGGTGTTCAGACCGATCAGGCCGTCTTGAGTGGGGTGCCGTCGTAGGTCCACTGGTACGGCTTGGCAGTGGTGTTGTGGTTGATCACGAAGCTCTCCAGCTTGTCGATGAGGTCGTCACGGCTGGAGAAGTCGCCATACCGGAGGACTCTGCGGGCCAGGGTGGAGAAGAACAGCTCGACCTGGTTGAGCCAGGAGGCGTGCGGCGGGGTCCAGTGCACGTGCCAGCGCGGGTGGTCGGCCAGCCACTTCTTGGTGTGCTTGGCGGTGTGGGAGGACCCGTTGTCGAGCACGACATGGATGTCCTGGCCTGGGGCGATGACGGCGTCGAGCTGGTCGAGGAAGGCCGTGAAGGTCACCGCGTCGTTGCGGGTGATGATCTCAGTGAGGACCTCGCCGGTGCACACGTCCAGAGCGGCGACCAGGGACGCGGTGCCGTGGCGGCGGTACTCGAACTCGCGGCGTGCTGGCCGGCCCGGGGCGGCGGGCCGGCCGGCATGGCGGCGGGAGCGGGCGGCGATCGCGGTCTTCTCGTCGATGGAGAGCACCACCGCGCCTTCGGGTGGTTTGCGGTACAGGTCACAGATATCGGCGACGCGCTCCCAGAAGTCGGGGGTGTCGCGGCGGGTGAGCCAGCCGCGCACCCGGTGCGGCTTGAGGTCCAAATCCGCCAGGATCCGGCCGACTTGGGAGGGAGAGATCGCGGCGAAGACGGTGCCGGCGACCTTCGCGGCGATGGCCCGGTGCGACCAGGTCGACTCCGGATGCGCAGGCGCGCTGGTGGCCGTGGCCACGACCGCCACACGCACGTGGGAGTCATAGATCCTGGGTCGGCCCGACCGCGCGGCGTCCTTCAGCCCTTCCATGCCCCCGGCCGCGAACCGGCCACGCCATTTGCGCACCGTGTTCACGCTGACCTCCAGCTCGCGCGCGATGGCCCCATTGCTCCCCCCGTCGGCGGCGGCCAGCACGATCCGGGCCCGCAGCGCCGCCCGGACTTGCGACTTCAGCGAGGCCGCCGTGCGAATCAGGCGCTCGCGCACCGTCTCGTCCAGCTCCACCATGACCGCCTCGGTCATCCCCACCGCACCCTCCGCACCCCATGGCCAAGGCGATGATCATGGCGTGTGGGGGCGGCGCCCGGCAGGATGGACCCCGTGCCGAAGAACCCGCCCGAGTCCATGCAGCACCACCTGCGCCAGCGTCTGAGCGCCCGTGCGAGGGAACGCTGGCCCCAGCTCAGCGGCGTCCAGGTTCGCTTCCGCACCGGATTCGCCTATGTCGCGGGCGAGTTGCCCGACGAGGAGGAGCCGCAGCCGTTGTGCCGTCTGCGGTTCAGCGGCGTCCTGCACACCTGGGGTTTCGCCCTCTACCTCGCCAGCAGCGGCAAGTACGAGGACAACTTCCTTCCCACTGGGCTCCCCTTCGGCTCGCCGGAAGAAGCCCTGGACTGTGCCTGCGGCTTCTACCTCGGCGACCCCACGCCCTGATCAACACCCCTCCACGAACTTCCGCGGGGCAGCACTAGGCAGGGACCTTCACCCGCTCGTGGAGCGGTCGTTGACGCGATCACGGCGGGCGCCGCGTCCTCCGGACGCGTCGTTCGCCGCCTCCAGGCCGACAGCCCGGGCTGAACCACCAGATCAACGCATCGGCATGTCGTCCATCGGCACCGTGCGTTCCATTGCCGACGACAAGGAGTCGCGTCATGACAGGTTCACACTTTTGCCCACAATGCGGCCAGCCAGAACCGGAGTTGGAACACCTTTGCGACCACCACGGCGACGCCCGGGCGGACATGGACACCCGTGAACGGCCGTACGTCCCACCCTATGTGGCCGGCCGTAGAGCACCTGATGAGGCCGGGTCCGAGTTCGAGACCGCGATTCTCGCGTTCGACGCAGCCTTCCACGCGACCGAGGCGCCCGAGCCGACCGAGCCGACCGAGGAGGAGACGGCGGACAGCCGCGGCGGGGGTACCCGCCGCCGAATCTCACTGACAGGCGGGGGCCCTCGGCGGCTTCCGTGGGCTGTCGCCAGCGTGACCGCTGTGGCTCTGATCGCAGCGGTGGTATCGGTCCAACTCGTCGCGCTGACTGCGCCGGCCGCTACCGGGCCGGGTGGGACGGCCATCGCCATATCCGACGCTCCCTCCCCCGAGACGGACTTCACCTTGCCTGCGACGATGGCATCCTTCGCCGCGAGCCCCCCGCCGGACGCTCCCACTGGGTCTGCCTCTCCCTCGTGGGCCTCTGCCTCGTCGGCCACACCATCAGCCGTGCCGTCCACACAACCGGCCGGCAGCATGCCCGGCAGTCAGCCGCCACCGACAGCCGTCGACGCCCAGCCCGTCCCAGCCGTGCTGCTCGACTCGGCGTCGGGCCACTGCCTCAACGTCAACAGCGCTGACAACAGTGTGGGAATCTGGTCCTGCGACGGCCGTCCGAGCCAGCAGTGGGTCGCCACTGCCACTGCGGAACTGCGCACTGAGGGCACCGGACTCTGCCTGTCCCCCACCTCGGACACCGTCCACCCCGGTACTCGGGTGATGGTCCGCTCATGCACCGGTTCCGAAAGCCAGAAGTGGACGGCTCAGTCGGACGGAAGCCTGGTCAACACCGCGTCCGGTCTGTGCCTGGATGTGCTCAACGGATACACGAACAACGGCGCTCCGCTGCAGCTGTGGACCTGCGGGTAGCCCGGCCGACCACACGAAGAACGGCGCGAGGGTGTCCAGCTCGGTTGTGACGACCAAGCTGGACACCCTCGCGCCTGCACTGTCTGCTGACGGATTCACCGTGAAGGCCGGGCGAGGGTCACGGTCGAGTTGGGCTGGGGGTGTGCGTGGGCTGGTGGTTCCTCGGCTTGGCGGTCGCGCTCGGCTTGGCGGCCGGTGCCGGTGTGGCCTGCTGGCAGTTGAGGTTGGTGAGGGAGGCGGCGAGGCGCTGGGTGAGGAAGTCGAAGAGGTTCTGGCCGCCCTGCGGGGAGGGGGCGTTGGCGGTGAACTGCTGGTCGAGGTTGATCCGCTGGGCGCCGAAGGTGGCGAGGTTCGTGCAGTAGTCGGTCGGGTCGCCGTTGTCGTTGGGTTGGATGTCGGGCTGGTCGACGCCCTCGCGGTAGAGGTTGGTTTTCGTGGTGCTCTGCTGGCCGTTGTCGAGGACCATCGGGTCGTTGAGGGGGACCATGGCGAGACGGGGACCGAACCCGCCCTGGATGTCGGGGATCTGGTTGGCCTGGAGCTCGTTGAGGGCGATCGAGGTGGTGGTGTGGCCGGGGTCGGCGAGGTCGGGGGCGGTCCAAGGGGTGCAGCCGAGCGCCGGGTCCTCGAAGTTGGTCAGCAGCAGGTTGTCGCTGCCGTTGAGCAGCGCGGTACTGGCCGGCAGCGCGGCGGTGTTGGCGGCGGTGCGCTGCGCGGTGCGGCCGTCTGCGGTGGCCAGGTACTCGGCGGTGACGTTGTCGCTCTGGTCCTGGTCGACCAGGCCGAAGTCACGGGTGGTCAGGCACGGCTTGCCGTCCTTCCCGGTGCCCAGCGGCGGCACGGTCAGTGCCTGGAAGTCGACCTCGGCATTGGCGATTTGGAAGAAGTCGGGGGCGTTGCAGTAGGCGAACTGGCCGAAGGGCTGGCCCGGGGTGCCGCCCACACACTGTGCGGCGCCCGGACCGCCCAGGGTGAGGGTGCCGCCGTTGAAGCCGAACCAGATGCCGACCACGGGGGACAGCGGCATCTTCGGGACGACGGGGGCGACGGCGGGCTGCGTTCCGCTGTCGATGACCAGCGGGTTGTAGACGGAGACCGAGCTGGTGTAGGCGTTGTTGTCGACCACCGTGGCCTGGACGAACACCGACTGGTTGGGGTTGGCCTCGTTGCAGGGCCCCTGCGCGGGGTCGGTGGCCGTCAAGGTGTACGGCGTCGCCAGCCCCTGGGGGCTGAGCGGATTGGCCGGCACGTTCAACGTGCAGTTCTGGTTGGGCTGCGCCGCGGCCGCAGCGCGGGCGGTCTGCGCCGGGGGGCCGGGGGTGACGGCGGCGAAGGAGACCCCGAGCAGCGCCGCGCCGGCGGCGAGGGCGCCACCGAAGGAGAGGCTGAGGGTGGTCATCCGGCGGCGCCGGACGCGGGAGCGGCGTTGACCCGATTTCTGGGGGAGAGACATGACTGGGACCTCTGTTCGGGAGAGTGTCGGGTTCGGTGACGACAGGGCCCACGGGGGACGGGGCGGGCCGGTCGTGACAGCTGATCGGTCGGGTTCGACGCCCTGTTGGGAGCGGGTGGCCTGTCGGCCTACCAGTGGTTACCGAAGACCGTGGCGGAGGGACTCGGCATCGGGACGGTGGTCGGTGCGGCGGTCCGACTCGGGGCGCTGGTCGGCACGGGGGTCCGACTCGGCGTACCGGTCGGCATGGCGGTGGGACTCACGGCGCCGGTCGGCATGGCGGTGGGACTCGAGGCACCCGCTTGCGGGCAGCCGAGGCTGCCGAGCGAAGCGGCCAGGCGCTGGGTGAGGAAGTCGAAGAGGCTACGGCCGGCCTGCGGGGACGGCGCGCTGACGGTGAACTCCTTGTCCAGGATGATGCGTTGGGCGCCGAAGGTGGCGAGGTTCATGCAGTACGCCTTGAGATCGCCCTTCGCGGCACCGCCGACCGTGGGCGGCTCTCCGCCCGCGGGGTAGGGCTCGGTCGCGGCCGCGCTCTGCTGGTTGCCCTCGGCTCCCGTGCGGCTCTTGACGGGAACCAGCGCGATGGGCGAGGGCAGGAAGTTGGCCGCCTGGAGTTCGTCGAGGGCGAGTGCGGTGACCTTGCTACCGGGGTCGGCGAGGTCGGGGACGGTCCACGGGGTGCAGCCGAGCGCCGGGTCCTCGAAGTGGACGAGCAGGAAGTTGTCGCCGGCCCAGAGCGGTGCGACGGCTGCGTGGATCAGGCCTCCGCCGTGCAGCCTGCCGGTGCTGTCGGCCGTCTTCTGAGCCGTCCTGCCGTCCGCGGTCGTCACGTACTCGGTGGTGACGTTGCCGGTGCGGTCGTGTCCGGCCAAGCCCGTGTCGCGGACGGTCGGGCACGGCTCGCCGTCACGGGCGGTGCCCAGCCGTGGCACGGTGAGCCTTCCCGTGTGCTGGGCGGAGGTGGCTGCCGTGAAGAACGCGGGGGCGTTGCAGGAGGCGAACTGGCCGAGCGGCTGCGTCGGGGACGGCCCCGTGCACTTCCCGGCGGCAGTCTGGCCCGTCAGCTTGAGGGCGGTTCCGTTGAAGCTGAACCAGATGCCGACCACCGCGTGCGCCGGCAGCGCGGGGACCACGGGGCGGACAGCCGGCTCGCTTCCCCTGTCGACAACCAGCGGGTTGTAGACGGAGACCGCACCGCTGGCCGGGTCGAGCACGGTGGCCTGGACGAACGCCGCCTGGCCGGCATCGGACTCGCGGCAGGGGCCCTTCGCGGGGTCGGTGGCAGTCAGGGTGTAGGCAGCGGCCAGGCCGCGAGCGGTGAGCGGGTCCGCGGGCACCGCCAGGGTGCAGTTCGGGTTGGCCTGGGGGCTCGGCGGGGCGACGGGAACGGTGTCAGCGAAGGAGACGCTGAGCAGGGACGCGCCGACGGCGAGGATGCCGCCGACGGCGAGACTGGCTCTGGTCACCCGGCGACGCCCGGCCGGCGAGTGATGTTTGCCTGACTTTCGAATCATGCGAATTCCTCTGTTAGAGGGGCGACTGCCTGGAACGCCCGGCATAAGGCGAGGCGCTCGGCCACGATTGGCGGCTGGCTGGTCGCTGCTGGTGCGGGCGGCGGAACCGCGGGAGAATTCCGTTCGCGGTTCGGAAAGGATCGCCGACGACACCGAATGTACGGGCTCTCCGGGGCTGAAAACCCATGCCGTGAAAGCCCCTAACCAACACATAAGGTTCCACTCATCGACGGCACCGAGCCGGTGGCGAAGCGGGACCTGAGGGCCTCCTTAGCGGCGGCGAAAGTTTCCGGGCCGTGGTTCTCCACGAGATCGGCTCGGCCTAGGCTCGGGCTCACCCGGCCGTCGGGAGGGACCGAGCCCGGCCCTCCACCGGAATCCACCCGACAGCGCCGCCCGCCTTTGGCGCCGTGCTCCCATGGCCCGCCTGACACCGTGAGGATGATCCCGTGAACGATCTGACCAAGCCGTCGCTCCTGGCCGGCACTGATGGGGGCGCCGAACTCCGCCTCGTACTTCAGCTGGACTGGAGCGACGTCGCTGAACTAGGCCGCGTGGCAAGCACGTTGGCCGCTACGCTGCAACGCCCCGTCAGCCTCGACGAGGCGGCGAGCCATCAGCTGAGCAGGCGCCCGGAGGCCACCCGGTCCCGGCGCGAAGTCGACTCCGACAAGGACGCCCCGGTCAAGAGCACCCCGGTGGTGATTCCGGTCCGCGCAGCCGTCGAGCAACCCCGCCAGGCCATCGGTGCCGCAGGGCAGCCGACCGGGCCCGCGTCGGCGGCCGAGTACGCCGCGCAGGCAGCCCGACACGCGACGCCGGCCCCGGCGTGAGCCGCCCACGCACCCGGACGACATCACTGATCGTATGAGTGACACAGCGCCGAAACCGCTACGAGCAGGATCCCTTCATGAACCCCTAAGGTTCCGCTGAGCTTGCATCCGATGCTTCCCGGACGCCGGACCGGTCGGCCCGGGGCCGCGAGCGCCACGACCGGCGCGACCCCGACGCCGCCGTGAACGGGTCGGCCGGTCCTACCGACTGGAGACCGCTACGGTGTGCGCCATGACCTCCGTCCTCGTCGTCGAAGACGACCCCGCGATTCGAACTTCCCTGATAGAGGTCCTGACCGGCCATGGAATTCTGGTGCGTAGCTCTCCCGACGGCTTCGGCGCGCTGCGCGAGATCACCCAGTGGCAGCCGGACGCGGTCGTGCTCGACCTGGGCCTGCCCGACCTGGACGGCGCCGACGCGCTCCGGATGATCCGCGGCCTGTCCCAGGTCCCGGTCGTGGTGGCCACCGCCCGCGACGACGAGTCGGAGATCATCAAACTGCTCAATGCTGGAGCCGACGACTACCTGGTCAAGCCCTTCTCCGGCGGGCAACTCGTCGCCCGCCTGACAGCCGTGCTGCGACGCTCCGCCACTGCCACCAGCCTGCCCGGCGACGTCGGTGCGCCGGGCGGTGCACGCGATCCGGGCTATGCCCTTATGGTCACCGGCGAGTTGCGGATCGACCCGCTGGCGCGAACCGTCCATCTCGCCGGCCGGGAAGTGGGACTGACGCGCCGCGAGTTCGACCTGCTGGCCTTCCTGGCCCGGAACGCCGGACGGGTCGTCTCCAAGCGACAGCTCCTCGCCGAGGTGTGGCGCCAACCGTACGTGGAGGAGCAGACCGTCGACGTGCACCTGTCCTGCCTGCGCCGAAAGCTGGGCGAACGGGCGTCCCGGCCCCGCTATCTGCACACCGTGCGGGGCGTCGGCGTGAAGCTGGTATCGCCCTCATGAGAGCCACCCTCGCCATGGTGGCACTGGTGGCGACCTCCATGGTCGCTGTCGCCTTCCTGGTCCCCCTCGCCCTGCTACTGCGCACCCAGGTGCAGACCCAGGCAACCGTTGTCGCCGAACAGCGGGCCGCGGCGGCGGTACCCGCCCTGGCACTCTCCGCCCGGCCCACGGACCTGGAACGCGTCGTCGCCCGGTTGGACACGACCAAGGGGCTCGCCATCCATCTGCCGGACGGCCAGGACATCGGAACCGCCCGCGCCACGTCAGCGATGGTTGACCGGGCCGTCCGCGATCGGGAGCCCGTGACCGGTGACGTCCCCGGCGGATGGGAGTACCTGCAACCCGTACTCCTGGACCAGGACCGGGTGGCCGTCGTCGAGGAGTTCGTCCCGCAGGCCGAGCTGAGCCGTGGGGTGACCAGAGCCTGGATCGTCATGTCCGTGCTGGCCGCGTCGCTGGTGCTCGGCTCCGTCCTGGTGGCCGACCGGCTCGCGGCTCGCGTGGTGCGCGCCTCCCGCCGGCTCTCCGATGCCTCGGCCGCGCTCGGCGCCGGTGAACTGGATGTCCGCGTGGAGCCGACGGGACCCCCGGAGCTCCACGCCGCCGGCCTGGCCTTCAACAGCATGGCCGACCACATCACACAACTCCTCGCGACAGAACGTGAGTTGGTCGCCGACCTGTCCCACCGGCTGCGGACTCCACTGACGGCGCTGCAGCTCGCGGCCGAACGGATCGGCCCGGTCCAGGGCGCGCCCCGGATGACCTCCGCGATCCGCCATCTGGAGTCCGAACTGGACTCGATCATTCTCGCCGCCCGGACCCCACTGTCCACCAGGTCGATGAGCGCCGACCGCGGCTCGGGGCCGCTGGAGGCCGGGGCCGCCCGTCCCGGTCAGCGGTCCAACGAGGCGTGCCAGGTTTCCGACCTGGCCAGACACCGGGTCGGTTTCTGGTCGGTGCTGGCCGAGCAACAGGGCCGGCTGTGCACGTTCGAGACGACCGACGAACCGACGCCCGTACGATTGCGGGAGGACGACCTCACCGCCGTCGTCGACGCCTTGGTGGGCAACGTCTTCCGGCACACGCCCCAGCGGGCCGGCTTCGCGGTGAGCGTGCAGCGGACGGCACAGAGTGTGGTCCTGGTGGTCGAGGACGCCGGACCCGGTATCGAGGACCCGGCAGGCGCGCTGTCCCGCGGCGTCAGCACCGGCGGGTCCACCGGTCTCGGGCTGGACATCGCCCGCAGTGCCGCGGAATCGACCCGAGGCCATGTGCGGGTGCTGCGCAGCGAGTTGGGAGGGGCACGGGTGGAGGTGGAACTCGGCCTGGCCTCGGATCCGCGCCGCACCCTCGGGGGGCGCTGGCGCCGCCGGCACCGGCGGGCCGCGGAGACCGTCCTCAGCCAGCAGGCCTGAGCCCCTGCCGGACGAGCAGCCGGGCGCGGGCTGCCGCGCCCCCGTGGCCACGCCTTCACGCTACTCGCCCGGGGCGCGTGGCGGCCGGGCACCGGTGGTGGAAGAGTCGCTTATCATCTCTCGATAAAAATCGAGTTCATGCCAACGATTGCAGACAGAAGCAGTCACAATCAGCGCAGCAATAATCATGCTGACAATATGTCAGCTAGATATCTGGTCATTCATCATAAATGCGCACTGGTAGGGTCTTGACTCCAGGTGACCGGCCGGACCAGTATCCTCTACCGACGGGTAGGGTGCTGATCACAGGAGATAACGACAGTCACGTGACAGGGCGCTGGACGATCCCGGCACGGAGCCAGTACTCATGGCGGGAATTTCCCACGGGCATCTTTCCGATGCAGCGCACACTCGCGGGGCCTGGTCCGCGACACGTGTACCGAAGCGCCTCACCCCGCTCTCTGTGTTGCCCATTCGACTGTGTAACCCCAGGGTGATGCGCGAGGAGAAGAGATGTCAGACACGGTGGCCACAGCACCCACGGACGCCGAACTCGCATGCCGTATCCGTGATGGACACGCGCGGGACCGATCCGCGGTCGCGGAGATCACCGGCCGCCACCGCGCCGCCGTTCTTGCCTATGCCCGCCAGTGCTGCAAGGAGCACCAAGCCGCGGAGAGGCTCACGGACGAGGCCTTCGCACGGACGCTGGCAGCCGTCCGCGCCGGGAACGGACCCACGGAAGGTTGGCGCCCGTACCTGCTGGCGGCGACGCGCAGAGCCGCCGCCGGCTGGGCCGGCACCGAGCATGGCTCGACCCTGTCCGCCGGCTTCACCGCATGGCTCACGACCCTGCCCCACCCGAATCCTGCGGATCCCTCAGCCCAGGCGGCGGCTGAGTCGGACTCACTCATGGTCCGGGCCTTCCAGAGCCTCCCGCAGTCCCAGCAGGCCGACCTGTGGCGCTGCATCGAAGAGGTGACCGCGTCGTCGGACTCCCCGCAGTCGTACCCGTCGGCAACGCCGCTTGCCAGGATCGAGCCGCGTCCCGAGGCAGCCGCCCGACGCCGTCTCCACGATGCCTACCTCCAGACGCACATTGCACGGGCTCGCAACCGGTCCTGCCGGCATCTGGCCGTCCGGATGGCCGACGGCGTACGACGCTCTCCCGAAAGCGAGACGAAGGACGTCGATCGCCATCTCAGCCGCTGCGACAGCTGCGCGGTTGCCCATACGGAACTCACCGCCATCCACACCTGGCAGCGCCCCGTCCTCCTTCGTGCGCTACTCCTGTGGTCGGGCGAGCCGTCGTCGGACCCGCCTGCCGTGACCTCTCCGCCGCCGCAGGACACCACAGCTCCTTCCGCACTGCGTACGCGTGCGCGCAGACCACGAGCGCTCCGGCAGCGCGCGGGCGAGGCACGGACCGGCGGCCGGCGTGCTCTGGCGTACTCCGTCGCAATCGGCATCGGGGCAACAGCGGCGCTCGCGGTCGCCGCCGTCGTCCTCGACACAGTCGAAGCCGCCGGAGCGCACTCGGCCCCGACCGAGACCGCAATCGTCCCTTTCGCCGCACCCTCGGTATCGACCACGAGCCAGGCGTCCACGTCGGTCGGGACGGCCACCTCGGCGCCAGTCAGGCTGGCTGGCGCCGTGCCGACCGTCCTGGTATCGGCCACCTCGCACGCCCCCCTGCCCGCCGCAGCGGTCACCCCCGCACCGTCGCCCAGCGGACCGGTCGGTCTCCGGCTCATCAACCTGAGTACGGGACTCTGCGTAGGCATCGCCGATCCGACCTCCTTCGCCCTCCTGCTCCAGCCGTGCACGGCCGACGGCTCCCAGGGCTGGGAGCGCCTGCCGGCCGGCCAGGACACGTACCAGCTCCGCAACACCGGCACGGGAACCTGCCTCGACGGGACCACCGGCGGCGGAAACGTCGTCACGGTCCTTCTCCAGTCCTGCCGATCCGGCCCCGACCGGGCAGCACAGCTATGGAGGTTCGCCCCGGGCTCCGGCCCCGGAACGTTCCGACTGTGGCTGCTTCCACCGGTGCCGTCGAGCGACTACTCCGCGCACCTGCTCGGCCCGCAGGACTGGCCGCCCAGCGATCCGCCGCACGCGGGATCGGTCATCGTGCAACTTCCCAACTACTACAACTCAGACAGCTTTCTCTTCACCATGGGATGAGAGCGGGCCCTCGACGGGATCTGCTCCTGGGCCCGTTGACCGACCCCGGCGAGAGTGCCTCTCGCCGGGGTCGGCCGTTCACCCGACAGCGGACACGGCCACCCTTGTGACATCCGGAGCACCGGGAGGTTTGACCGGCCTGCGAGTCGAGGGCGCGCTTGGCGGTGCACGACCACACCCTCGCACCTGCTAGTCGGAGCGCCCTGCGCCAAAATTCGGCTCGGAGCCCCCGAGCCGGCATCCTGTCGCACGCCGACGCCGGTCGCAAGCGGTTGCCCGCGATGTCGAAGGCGCGGGTTAGCTGTTCCTTAGGGCTTCCTACTGCTGACTGCTATACGGCTTTTGACCGTTTCGGCACCCCTATGATCGGCCCATCAGACCCGATGACCCACCAGATCCAGGTCGTCCGCACTTCTCCCCGCTGCCGGAACAGGATGCCGCGTCGTCGGCCGACACACCGCCACACCGACGCCCGACCAAATCCGTTCCGCACGTCCGACAGGAGACTCAGTTTGTCGCACTCTCAGCAGCACCCGGCCAGGCGCTCCCGCCGGCGCTCCACTCTCAAGCGCAGGATTCGCGTGGCGGGGATCGCCTCCTCGATAGCCGGTCTGCTCGCCGGCGGCGCCATCGCGCTCAACTCGGCCGGTGCGGCGGTCATCTCCACGCCGTCCGTGCACGTCGACGCGGCCACCGCCCAGCACTACCGCGAGTCCTGCCCGCCCGCCTCCCCGGGCCACTACTCCTGCAACGCCCTGGTTCGTACCGACCTCAAGCCGCAACTGGCCCGACCTGACGCCACCCGCAACGCGGCCGTGCCCGGCTACGGCCCGAGCGACCTGCAGTCCGCCTACAACCTCACCTCCGCCGCCGCCACCGCCGGCAGCAGCGGTCAGACGGTCGCCATCATCGACGCCTACGACGACCCCACCGCCGACAGCGACCTCGCCGTCTACCGCAAGCAGTTCGGCCTACCCGCCTGCACCACGGCCGACGGCTGCTTCAGCAAGGTCGGCCAGAACGGCCAGACCTCCCAACTGCCCGTGCCGGCACCCGCGAACAACGACTGGACCGGCGAAGAGTCGCTCGACGTCGACATGGTCTCGGCCATCTGCCCGAACTGCCACATCCTCCTGGTCGAGGCGAACTCCCCGAACGACACCGACCTCGGCGCCTCCGTCAACGCGGCCGTCCGACTCGGCGCCAAATACGTCTCCAACAGCTATGGCGGCCCCGAGTCGCCGAGTGAGACCACCGAGGACAGCCAGTACTACAACCACCCCGGCGTAGCGATCACCGCCTCCTCCGGTGACTCCGGCTTCGGCGTCGAGTACCCGGCCGCGTCCCAGTACGTGACCGCCGTCGGCGGCACCGCGCTGAACCGGGCGAACAACGCGCGCGGCTGGAGCGAGTCGGTCTGGTCGACCTCCCCCTCCGAGGGCGCGGGCTCCGGCTGCTCCGCCTTCGACCCCAAGCCGTCCTGGCAGAGCGACAAGGGCTGCGCCAAGCGCACCGTCGCGGACGTCGCCGCCGTCGCCGACCCGGCCACCGGCGTCGCCAGCTACGACACCTCCAACGGCAACGGCGGCTGGAACGTCGAGGGCGGCACCTCCGTCGCCGCCCCGATCATCGCCGCCGTCTACGCCCTGGCCGGCACCCCGGCCCCCGGCGCAACCCCCGCCGCCTACCCCTACGCGCACGCCGCCGCCCTCAACGACGTCACCAACGGCGCCACCGCAACCTGCTCCCCCGGCTACCTGTGCACCGCAGGCCCCGGCTACGACGGCCCGACCGGGCTCGGCACACCCAACGGCACCAGCGCCTTCACCGGCGGCGCCGGCCCCGGCGGCGGGAGCACGGGCACAGGCGGCACCGGGGGTGCAGGCGGCGGAAGCACCGCCCCGTCGGGCCACGGAGTGACGGTGACGAACCCCGGCAGCCAGGTCACCACCACCGGCACTCCGGTCTCGCTCCAGATCACCGCGGTGGACGCCACAACCGGCCAGACGCCGAGCTACCGCGCCACCGGCCTGCCCGCCGGACTGACGATCTCCAGCACCGGCCTGATCTCGGGCACCCCGACCACCGCCGGCACCTCCCACGTTACCGTCACCGCAACCGACCGCAACGGTGCCAGCGGCAGCAGCACCTTCACCTGGACCGTCAACAGCGCCACCAGCGCCTGCACCGCAAGCCAACTGCTCGGCAACCCGGGCTTCGAGAGCGGCTCCAACACAGCCCCCTGGAAGAGCACCCCCGGAGTGATCAACAACCAGGCGGCCGCCCAGCCCAGCCACTCCGGCTCCTGGGACGCCTGGCTCGACGGCTACGGCCAAGCCGCCACCGACAACCTGTGGCAGACCGTCACCATCCCCGCCGGCTGCCACAAGGCCACCCTGTCGTACTGGCTGCACGTGGAAACCGCCAAGCGCACGCAGCAGGCGGCCGACACCCTCCAGATCGAGGTGGCCGGCCGCACCGGCACCAGCACCGTGGCCACCTACTCCAACACCAACGCTCACAAGGGCTACCAGCAGTACTCAGCCGACCTCTCCGCCTGGGCCGGCCAGACCGTCACCCTGAAATTCGTCGGGACCGAGGACAACTCCCCACAGCTGACCAGCTTCGTCCTCGACGACACGGCGCTCCGCACCTCCTGACGCCACCGCACACATCAGCCTCTGCGACCCGGAAAGCGGATCGACTATCTGATGGCCAGTCAGAACCTCGCGGCCACATGCACGTCGGCCCACGTCGAGCGGGCCGCCACCCACGCCGAGCGCTGGAGCGACCACGCCCCGGTGACAGCCGTCTTCGACCTCGGGTGAACAGACTCTCCAACCCATCATCCGCACGTCGGATGGATGCATAACCGGCCTGTAGGCAGGGCCAGTTGATTGACATCACGGCGGCCCGGTGCGAGCGCCTCCGCTCACACCAGGCCGCCGTCGTGCTCCACGAGCGCCGCCCCCGCCGAAGATCCTCAGTGGCCGCCGGCCCCATGCTTCCTCCGGCCCCATCCCCGCGATCGGGTCCAGCACCGGCCCAGCCCAGCAGATGGGCCAGGACGTAGCCGGTGAAGGCGAAGCCGGTGACGAAGAACCCGTTAGAGAAGCGCCGCAGTGCGGACGAGGTCGGCGACGGCTACGGACCGGCTGTGCGGCGGCCAGGCGATGACGGTCGTGATCGACGGCGCGTCCAGCACCGGCACAGCAGCCAGGTCACCCCCGAGCTGAGCTCGGCACGACTCCGGCGCGATCATGGCAGCACGGCCCAGCGAGATCAGCTGGAGCAACTGCAGGTGGTCACGAACCTTCGGACCAGCACCCTCCGGATACGTCCCGTCCGCACACGGCCACCGCGGCATCGGCAGCCCGGGCAAGGCGGAGACCTCTGCCATGTGCACGCCGGACCGCCCGGCCAGGTCGTGCCAGGCTGGCAGGACCACGACCTGCCCCTCCGTGGACAGCTCCTCGGTGTCGAACCCGGCCGTCGAGTCGAAGGGCCGGTGCAGCAGCGCCACATCGGCCCGGCCGTCCCGCAGCAGCTGCTCCTGCTCCCCGATCCCGCACAGCAGCAGATCCACATCCACCGCACCGGGCTCCG